>DAJPFV010000001.1:0-1200000 GCA_025993015.1 Coriobacteriaceae bacterium | reverse complement strand
AGTGATGCACCGGCGTCATGGTCCGCTCAAACAGCGCATCGACCACGTCGGCCATCTCGGGTCGACGCTCAAGATCGTGGCCCGATTCCCACCATATCGTGAAAAGTCGAATAATACCGCCGGCGACAAACTCAGACGTCGTCTCGAGTGACACGGGGGCCAGGGCATCCTCGGCAAGCACGTTCATCACACGCTCGCGGATGGAGCGGGCAATACGGTCGCAAATAACGTTGGTCAACATGCCCGACATGCTGCTTGCCAAAATGTTATCCATGAGCCGCTCGTGCGTCAGAATCAAATCCATAGCATCGTCCAAAATCGCGTGCCGAAGCGCGCGCACGTCCTCGGCAGATACCGCGCCGGCCTCATCGGGCTGTTTTTGCGGCAAGCCCGACATGAGCTCATCGATATAAAAGGCAAAGTAATCGTTCTTGTCGCGAAAGTGCTTGTAGAACGTCGTGCGGCGAATCATGGCGCGGTCGCACAGCATGGCAACCGTCAGGTCCTCAAAACGATGCTCCTCGAGAAGCTCGGTGAAAGCATCGAACAGGGCGCGGTAGGTTTTCTTAATGCGAAGGTCCACTGGTATCGCCATCCTCAGGGCAAAGACAACACTCGTCAATCTGTCGCATATCTTACACCTGTACCTCGCGCGCTTTGCCCTGGTGCCAACCCCGCCGAAAACATAACGCTTGCCGGAAAGTTCGGCACGGCAAAACGTTGCGGGTATACTAGTAGCGTTATACCAACGGCAGCTGGCGCATGCCGCCGCGGCCATTCGAAACGGAGACATCATGATTACCGTCATCATCGGCATCGTTGTTGTCATTGTGATTGTCTGCGCCATCGCCGGCATCTACAACAACATGGTCACCAAGCGTAACCGCATCGATAACGCCTGGCAGAACATCGATACGCAGCTGCAGCGCCGCAACGACCTGATCCCCAACCTGGTCGAGACCGTCAAGGGCTACGCCAAGCACGAGCAGGAGACGCTCTCCGCCGTGATCAGCGCGCGTAACACCGCCGTCAAGGCCACCACGCCCGAGGCCAAGATGGAAGCCGACAACGTGCTGACCGGTGCGCTGCGCCAGCTCTTCGCCGTAGCCGAGGCCTATCCCGATCTTAAGGCAAACACCAACTTTACGCAGCTGCAGGCATCGCTCGAGGATACCGAGAACAAGATTAGCTATGCACGCCAGAGCTACAACGATTGCGTGCTCAGCTACAACAACGCCATTCAGACGTTCCCGGCTGTCATCTTTGCCGGCATCTTCCAGTTTAAGGAGCGCCAGGGCTTCGAGGCCGCCGAAGCAGCCCGTCAGGCCCCGACCGTCAAGTTCTAGTAGTTTGACAGCGCATCCTTAATCGGCTAAATGCATAAACCGCCCCGTCGAATGCATACTTCGACGGGGCGGTTTCCTTTTTCGCGAAGGTCCCCCTCTAAGCGTCGTGCATTTTTAGGAGTATTCAACATAACCAAGGGCTTCGGGCGCCACGATAAATGCCAAAGACCGCGAATATCCCTGCAAATCAAGCGCTGCCAGCCCATAACCCCGCCCATCATCCGTAGAAAACATCGAGAACTCCCGATTTTTTGCCCGAGGTCGGTATGCAGGGGCCTTCGATTGCAGAATACTCGCAAAAATGCACGTCGCCACCACCCCCACATGGCGCAAACCAAAACAAAAGCGCGGCCTTCCTTTCCGGCGCACTCCGCGGGACGAAAAAACCTCCGCCGCACGAAGTGCGCAGCGGAGGTTCTTTCATGTCCGAGGACGCGCCGGAAAGGAAGGCCGCGCTCGGGCCGGACAGCTAAGACAGATTACGCGACGACGTAGACCCAGTCGTGCTTATCCTCAACGGCACCAGACTGGATGCCGGTCAGGGTCTCGCGGAGCTTCTTCATCACGGGGCCGATCTCGGTGTAGCCAGCCGGGAAGGTCACGGTCTCGTCGGCGCCGTAAACCTTGTTGTCGATTTCGCCAACCGGAGAGATGACGGCAGCGGTGCCGCACAGGCCGCACTCCACAAAGGTGCCGGCCTTGACCTCGGCCCACTCGACGGGGCGCTGGTCAACGGTCATGCCCAGGTCCTGAGCAACCTGAACGAGCGAACGACGGGTGATAGAGGGCAGGATGGAGTCGGTGTGCGACTGCGGAACGACGAGCGTGCCATCCTCTTTCACGAACAGGACGTTGGCGCCACCGGTCTCCTCGACATAGGTGCGGGACTCGGAGTCGAGATACAGGTTCTCGGCATAGCCCTCGCGATGGGCCTCCATCGTGGGCTTAAGGGACATGGCGTAGTTCAGGCCGGCCTTGATGTTGCCGGTGCCGTGCGGTGCAGCACGGTCATACTCGGAAACGCGCAGCTTGACGGGCTTGAGGCCGCCCTTAAAGTACGGACCGACCGGGGTCACGAGAATGCGGAACGTGTACTCAGGAGCGGGAGCCACGCCGATCACGTCACCGGAGCCGATCATAAACGGACGCACGTACAGGGTCGCGCCGGAACCGAAGGGCGGAACCCAGGCGGCGTTGGCAGAAACGACCTGCTTGACGGCCTCAACGAACTTGTCCTTGGGAAACGGGGGCATCTCGAGGCGCTGGGCAGAGTTATACATACGCTCAGCGTTCATGTCGGGACGGAAGCAGACGATGCTGCCGTCCTCGGCGGTGTAGGCCTTCAGGCCCTCAAAGACCTCCTGGCAGTAATGGAAGATACCGCCGCACTCGGAGACATGCAGGGTGTGGTCGGTGGTCAGGCCGCCCTCGTCCCACTCGCCATCCTTCCAATGAGCCTCGTAGCTGTAATCGGTCTTCATGTAGCCAAAGCCGAGGCTACCCCAATCGATATCCTTCTTCTCGACAGTCATATGTCGCTCCTTACATACACAGTTGCATACTCGCGAACCCGCACGCAAGGACCGAGGCCGACCGCGTCGCAACGTCGCACGCCCGGAGCGTAGAGCCGGACGGGACACGCGAGCAGCATCAAAGCCGATGGCACGTCGATTCGCATGCACGAGATTGTACTCCCCGCACGCGTCTGATAAAACGCTTTTCTTTAACTAAGTAAAGTATTTTCATTTGACCGAAGCAAAGAGGCCAGCCACCGTAAGCGGTGACGGGCCTCAACTGTACGGTCTGCGCGCTGGCTCGAGCTAGGCGTTCTATTTACCCAGCTTGGCCTTAACCAGACCGACCACGGTCGGGATGATCGACACGGCAACGATGCCGATAATCAGCAGCTCAAAGTGCTCTTGCACAAAGGGAATGCCGCCAAAGAAGTAGCCCAGCAGCGTAAAGACCGTCGACCAGGTAATGCCGCCCAGCACGTTAAAGACGACAAAGTTGCGCCAGTGCATGCCGCCCATGCCAGCGATAAAGGGCACAAAGGTGCGGATAAACGGGAAGAAGCGACCCAGGAAGATGGCCAGGTGACCCCACTTGTCCAAGAAGTCCTCGGACTTTTTGATGCGCTCGGGCGTCATGGCCTTGACCTTGCCCGAAGCGATGATCTTGCGGCCAAAGAAGTGACCGATCATAAAGTTGCACTGATCGCCCAAAATGGCAGCGGCCCATGCGGTGGCCAGAAGCGCCACGATGTTAAAGCCGCCGTTGTGGGCAAAGAAACCCGAGGCGAACAGCAGCGAATCACCGGGAAGGAACGGGAAGAACACCACGCCCGTCTCGATAAAGATGATCAGGAACACGCAGCCGTAGGCCATTAGCAGGCCGGCGGCGATCCAGCTGGCGATCGCGGTGCGCGGGTCCTTAAGCAGCTCGGCAATAAAATTGATGAAACCCATGAAGTAAAACCTCTCAGTTGTGGGCGCGGATACGTCCAAGTTGACCAGTATACGGTTGCGGTGCCCCCTCGTGCGCAACCCCACAAAAGCATGACTCCATTACCAGCAAGTTTGCATAACTGACACTTGTAGCGCAAAGCCGCCAAGATTGTCCTTTTTAATCCCTAGCGAATCGCTATACTTTATTGAATCGCATTGCCATGGCGCTAAGGGAGGGCGGCCGGTGAGCTTTATCAATACCATTCGCGAGGACATCAAGACCGTCCAGGCGCAGGACCCCGCCGCGCAAAACGGTCTGGTCATCTTTCTTTCCTATCCTGGCCTGCACGCCAAGTGGAACCACGTGCCCGAGCACTGGCTGTGGGAGCACGGTCATCGCTCGCTCGCCCGCGTGCTCTCGCAAATCACCCGCCACATCACCGGCGTCGAGATTCACCCTGCCGCGCAGATTGGCAAGCACTTCTTTATCGACCACGCCATGGGCGTCGTCATCGGCGAGACCACCATTGTGGGCGACAACTGTGTGCTCTACCAGGGCGTCACGCTCGGCGGCACCGGCAACGAGACCGGCAAGCGTCACCCCACCCTGGGCAACAATGTCACGGTGGGCACGGGCGCCAAGGTGCTCGGCAACATCCGCATCGGCAACAACGTCAAGATCGGCGGCAACTCGGTCGTCGTTAAGGACGTCCCCGACAACTGCACCGTCGTGGGCGTGCCGGGACGCATCATCAAGCGCAACGGCTGCCGTGTGTTCGAGGAGAGTTTCGACGCCAAGCAGCATCGCGAGTACATGCCCGATGACGCCGCCGAGCAGTCCGCCCTCAACCGCCAGGGCATCACCGAGAATGCCCGCCGCGTCAAGGAACTCGAGCGAGAGGTGGCCGAGCTCAAGGCCCTCGTCGCCAAGCTCGTGGACGAACGCTAGGAACGCAAGCGGCACAAAACGACATCGGCATCAACGCAAAGGCGCGCCAGGGAATTCATCCCCGGCGCGCCTTATTTGTGATGTGGCAAAGAGACTGTCCCTTTGTCACATTATGCGAACTGGCTCAGATAGAGGTCGGCGTAGGCACCCTCGGCAGCCAGCAGCTCCTTATGCGTGCCCTGCTCGATAATGTTGCCGTGATCCATGACCAAGATCAGGTCGGCGTCCACGATCGTCGACAGGCGGTGCGCGATCACAAAGCTCGTGCGCCCGCGCATGAGCGCGTCCATGGCACGACCGATGGCAAGCTCGGTACGCGTATCCACGCTTGAGGTCGCCTCGTCCAGGATGAGAATCGCCGGGTTATTGAGCAGCACGCGTGCGATGGTCAGCAGCTGACGCTGGCCCTGGCTGATGCTTTCGGCATCGTTGGCCACGCGCGTGTCATAGCCCTGCGGCATGGTGCGCACAAAGAAGTCGACCTGCGCGGCGCGCGCAGCCGCCACGATCTCCTCACGCGTCGCCTCGGGACAGCCGTAGGCGATGTTTTCGGCAATCGTGCCATCGAACAGCCAGGCGTCCTGCAGCACCATGCCAAACTGCTGCCGTAGCTCGCCGCGGTCCATGCGGCTCGTATCCACGCCGTCGAGCGTAATACGCCCGCCGTCAATCTCGTAGAAGCGCATGAGCAGGTTGATGAGCGTCGTCTTGCCCGCGCCCGTGGTTCCCACCACGGCAATCTTCTGGCCCGGCTCGGCGGTAAACGACACGTCGTGCATAAGCGGCTTGTCGGGCGAATAACCAAAGCGCACGTGCTCAAAGGAGACGCGACCCTCAACGCGACCCGGCAGCTTGGCGGCCTCGTCCGGCAGCGGATCGGCCTCCATCTCGGGCTCATCGAGCAGGTCGAACACGCGCTCCGCACTCGCCAACGCGCTCTGCAGCGAGTTGAAGGTAAACGACAGCTGCGTCATGGGTTCGGACGCCTCGTAGATAAACTGGAAGAACGCCTGGAACACGCCGACGGTCATGTGACCGGCAACCAGCATGCTGCAGCCCACCAGCGCGATCACGATCTGCGCCAAACGGCCGATAAAGCGCACCGCAGGGCCGACGGCATTGATCATAAAGTCGGCCTTGGCACTCACGCGTGCCAGCTCGCCCGAGGCCTGGTGCACCTCGGCAGAACTTTGGCGTTCGCGGTTAAACGCGCGGATCACCAGACGGCCCGAATAGCCTTCCTCGACCGCACTCGTAATCTTGGACACCCACTCCTGGCGCTCGCCCGTCACATCGTGTGTGCGGCGCGAGACGACCTTCGTCACCAGCAGCGACAGTGCCGTAAAGAACAGAAAGACGAGCGTAAGCTGCACGCTGAACACGAACATCACGCTCACAGCACCAACAACCGTGCCGATCGACACGAGCAGCTGCAGCAATCCGCGCTGCATGCTCTCGGACATCTTGTCCAGGTCGTTGGTCGCGCGGCTGACGACCTCGCCGGGACGATGCGCGTCAAAATAGGCGAGCGGCAGACGGTTGAGCTTTTGCGCGATGCGGTTGCGCAGGCGCAGATTGAGACGCTCAGCGACGCTCGACATCAAAAAGCTCTGGAGCGCATAGAACGAGGCAGCGGCAGTCCAGATCATAAAGTAGACGAAAATGGTCTTGCCGCAGTTCTCCCAGGTGATGCTGAAAGTGGTGTCGTTGGCAAACGCCACCTGAATGTGGCCCCACAGCTCATCGATCACGCGGGCGCTATATGCCGGCGCGGCGGTGTTAAAGATGACATAGAACACAATGCTCGCGAACACGATATAGAAGCGCCAATGGTCGCCGGCAGCCTCACTCCACAGGCGGCGCACCGTCGCCCAGGTATCCCGAGGCGTCTCGTCCTCGTCTTCGTCGTCCACGTCGCGCATACGCTCTGCCTCGGCGCGGGCGCGCTCGTCCTCGGCACGTTCGTTTTCCTCGTAGAGCGCTTGGCGGCGAGCCTCGCGCTCCGCCGCCTTGGCGGCTTCGTCCAGGTCGGGCGCGACGCCCGTCTCCTCGACTGTCTCTACAACCGCAGCGCCATCGACGATGCCCTGCTTCTTGAGCTCCTCGGTCATGCTACTCACCTCCCTTCATCTGCGATTCCGCGATTGCGCGGTACACCTCGCAGGTTTCCATGAGCTCGTCGTGCGTGCCTAGGCCCACGATCTCGCCGTCTTTGAGCACCACGATCTGATCGGCATGCAAAATAGTCGAGATGCGCTGGGCGATGATGAGCACCGCGGCATCGCACGTCTCGTCCTGCAGCGCATGGCGCAGTGCCGCATCGGTCTTAAAGTCCAGGGCCGAAAAACTGTCGTCGAAGATATATAGATCGGCATGCTTCATGAGTGCGCGGGCAATCGCCAGGCGCTGGCGCTGACCACCCGAGAAGTTCGTGCCGCCCTGGGCCACCGGCGTATCGAGCCCCTGGGGCTGGTCGAGCACAAAGGTGCTCTGGGCAACCTCCAGCGCATGGAGCATGTCAGCCTCAGTCGCGTCTTCGTTGCCAAAGCGCAGGTTGCTCGCCACCGTACCCGAGAACAGCCATGCCTTCTGCGGCACATAGGCGATACGCCCGCGGATGTCGTCTTGCGAAAGGTCGCGCAGATCGATGCCATTCAGGCGAATGGCGCCCTTCGTGGCATCGTGGAAGCGAAGCAAGAGCTTGGCCACCGTCGACTTGCCCGAACCCGTCGAGCCTACAATCGCCGTGGTCTGGCTACGGCGACAGGCAAAGCTCAGGTCGCACAGGGTATCCTCGTCGGCATCGTCAAAACGGAACGACATGTGGTCGAACACGGCCACCGCGTCGGCACCGTCAACAGACTCCGCCGCGCACGTGTCCAGCGTGCGCTTGCCGTCCACGATGCTCGGCTCAATCTCCAACACCTGCTGCGCACGGTTCAGGCATGCGGCGGCGCGTGGGAGCGTCAGAATCACCATCTGCGCCGTCATCACAAAGAACAGGATCAGGATCGCGTACTCCAGCACGGCCGAGATGCTACCGATTTGCATGGCGTGGACGCCCACGCGGTTGCCGCCCACCCACAGCACCGCCACCTCGGCGATATTCATCAAAAAGAAGCTGGAGCTGTCGAGACCCACAAACAGGTGGTTGACCTTGATGGCATTGGCCGCGTAATCGCTAAACACCTCGTCCAGGCGCTGCTCCTCGTGGCGCTCCTTGTTAAATGCGCGGATGACGCGCACGCCCACGATGTTCTCGCGCAGCACCACGTTCATGCGGTCGATAAAGCTCTGCAGGCGCATAAAGATCGGCGCGGCGTTGGCAACGGTAAAGACCGCCGCCACCAGCACGATCGCAACCACCACGCCCAGCAGCGTACCCATGGCGGGATCGATGAACCAAGCAAAAATGATGCCTGCCACGGCCAAGAACGGCACCGGCAGCACCAGCTGAATCGTCTGAAGGACAGCTTGCTGAATCACGTTGATGTCGTTGAGCGAGCGCGTGATCATCGAACCCGTGCCAAAGCGCTCAAAGTCGCTGGCGGACAGCTCGAGCGACTTGTCGTACACGGCATTGCGGATATCGCAGGCCACGTTGGCGGCCAGGCGCGCCGAAAGATAGCAGCCCAGCACCGTGCCGCCGCTGGCCATGCCGGTCGCGATAAGCATGTACAGGCCGTTGCGTAATATATAGTCGACATCACCCGTGGTAATACCGGTGTTGACCATGTTCGCCAGCATCGTGGGAACCAACAGCGTACCGACGTTATCTATCAGCACCGCAAACAGCGTCACCGCAATCAGACCGCGGTACGGCCTCATAAACCTCATTAAGAGTCGCATGCGTCCCCCTCGCCCTTATCGTCAGTCTCGTTCTCGGCGGCCACTTGCCGTTTAAATGCCTCGCACTCTTCGTTAAGAACATGGGAGAACTTACCGACCAAGCGCATGATCTCGCACTGTTCCCACGGCTCGAGCGCCTCGAATGCCTGTTGCTCGGCTTTTTGCGCCGGCAACGCGTAGCGCTTGGCAAACCGCACGCCTTCTTCGGTCAGTCGTACAACCTTGTTTTTACGACTGCCCTCGGCAAACTCCAACGTCGCAAGCCCTCGCGCCCTAAGCGTTTTAATCGCCGAATTGATGGTCTGTTTGCTGTAGAACCATTCACTCGTCAGCCGACTCACGGCAACGCTTCCGCCCGCTGCACTCGTGTCGACGAGCATCCAGTAGGCGCAGTCCGAAAGGCCGCAGGCGCGCGAGAACTCCGAATAGATATGGTCGAGTCCATTGAGCAACCGATCGAAGTCGACCAGCGTAACCGCACTATTCATCTATCCCACCATTCAATTGTCCGATTTTTGACCAATTATGTGTCTCTAGATTAGTCCGAGTTTTGACTATCGTCAACAGGCTCTCCGCAAATGCGTGCATTTTTATGGCCTATCGGCAGAAAAAGACCGCCGGCGCGGGGGCGGCGCCAGCGGTCACGTGAAAATCGGGTTTTATTGCCTGTTAAGCGGCGACGGCCTCATAGACCGTAGCGCCCGAGAAGCTGTCATGCAGGCTCTTGCCGGCAATCCACGGCAGCTCGACGACCTCGCAGACCGTGTTGACCAACTCAGAACAGTCAGTAAAGTGGCCCTTGTCGTTGAGGGCCTCGCAATCCTGAACACGCCAATAGCCATCGGTGTGCGTGATGTAGTACTCGTGATCGTTGATCGACACGAAAGCGCGCGTCTTGGAACGCAGCAGCTTCAGAAATCCTTCGAAATCGGTCTCGACGACATCTCCAGCCTGGAACATGATGTTACCTCCTGGCCCGGCGCCACCACGGCGCATTGATAAACGTTGGTACTCCTTTAGTAAAACCCTTATCAGAGGTTATGCGTTCGTCATTTAGGCAAGTGGTAAAAAACCGCAGGGTAGACGGGATAAAACGTTTAACCATCCCATTTGTTTGTCACATTCTGAAGGTACTTTTATGCAAACCTACTTTCCCAATTGGAATCTATCCTTTTGGCCGGGCAATTGACCGTCTATCGTTTGAGCCCGACGGGTATGAACGGGGCATCTGCAACGCCACCGCAAGGAGACACCATGGAGACTATCGAAGCACTCATTCACCGCCGCAGCTGCCGCAACTACAGCGATCGTCCCGTCGAGGCCGAAAAGCTTGCACGTATTATCGAAGCCGGCCAATATGCACCGAGCGGCATGGGCCGCCAGCCGGTGACGTTTGTCGCCGTCACCGACCCCGCGACCGTCGAGCGTCTCTCGCAGCTCAACGCGCAAGTCATGGGCAGCAACAGCGACCCCTTCTATGGCGCCAAGACCGTTGTGGTGGTGCTGGTTGACCGCAGCGTGCCCACACATCTGGAAGACGGCTCGCTCGCCATGGGCAACCTGCTCAACGCTGCCTATGCGCTGGGCGTTGATTCGTGCTGGATTCATCGCGCCCACGAGGTTTTCGATTCGCCCGAGGGCCTGGAGCTACTGGCCAGTTGGGGTCTACCCGCCGACGGCAGCCTGCGCGGTGTCGGTCACTGCATTCTGGGCTATGCCGAGGACACGCTGCCCGAGCCCAAACCCCGCCGCGACAACGTGGTCTACGTAAGGTAATTAGTTCCGCCATTCTACCGAACGGCGGGCTCGTTGACGCTGCGCGGGCCGCATTCACGCCAATCTGACGTTCAATTTCGAGGGCGCGGCCAGAAGGTCAGCGCCCTCTCATTTCACGTCACCTTGGCGCAAATGCGGCTCGCTCGCTTTTGGCGACTGACATCGAATGAGCCACTGTCTTGGGCAGCTAAAAAAGCCCCGTCCCAAATTAGCTGCCCCACTCGCAACTTATCCCGCCGATGGAGTTATTGCCGTTTCGCTCGTCTGATTCGCATCGACGTCGTCGCCTTGCTTGTCTTCGTCCTTTTGCACATCGGCGATGGTGGAGGCCGCCGCAACGATACCGCGCTGGGGCGCGACGCTCGTCTGGGCCTGAGCGCCCTCGACAACTTCTGTACCTACATGCGCGAGCTCGGGCGATTTAAACATTGCGTCCAAGTTGGCGCCACCGCCGGCATATCCGAGCGCAGCGAGCGCGATGACGACTATCGCGGCAACGACCACGATCGGCACATAACGATGCCAGCCAGCAGGATTGAGCCCACTGCGGCGAGCCGCACCGCGGCTAATGTAGCCAAGCGTGCCGTCGTGCTTGAGCTTAGAGCCCACCACGCGTCTTCGTCCCCACAACGAGGACTCGGCCTGCATGGCCAAGCGAGCGCTTGCCGAAGGATAGCCATATTTTGTGCGCTTGAACGAGCCGTCGAACCCCGAGGCGCTTTTGCCCCACGTCCGCGAAGTCGTACGTCGGCTGACCGGCGCCGCACTTCGTTTTGTTCGGTTCGTTTTTGAGGTTTCCGCCATACGCCCCCGCACGCCGTAACGCAATCGAAACATTACTGCTTTGGACTGTATCACACGCCCTGCACGCGGTCACGGGCGCCTCGCTCAGCGGTCGTTGTCCTTCAGCAGGCGCCATAAGGTCGTGCGGCTTATACCGAGCACCTCTGCCGCACGTGTCCTGTTGCCGTGAAGGTGCTGCAGGACCAACCGTGCGATATCGCGCTCGGTATCGGCCAGAGGACGCAAGATATATAAATCGCTTTCGAGTGTCGGGGCGCCAAAAGTCGCGGTCTTGATAACGTCCTCCTGGGCAAGCACCTCTTTCGCCACGGCACGCTCCACCGTGCCCGTCCCCACTAATATATAAAGTCGTTCAGAGACTTCGCGCAGCTGCAGGTAGTTGCGGGGCCAGCGGTACGCATCGAGCGTCTCCGCCGCGGCGGCGGACAGCCATGGGGCATCCGTTTCAAACATATCTGCCAGATACTTCAAATAGCCCGTAATTTTATGCGACGCGCCGCCCTGCTCGGCAAGCGCCGGCGCCACACTCACGGCACAGGCCAGACGCTCGGTAACAAAGGCAGCCTGATCGCTTTCGCCGCCGCCCGGCATATCGTTTGCCGTCAACACCACATGGCAACGCGTTGCGAACGCCGTATCGATCATTGCGGACACGAGCTCGCGCAGGCGTTGGGGACCAACAGCATGCCAGCCACCCATGCAAAGTGTCAGCCCCGTTTGGAATAGCGGCGATTCGGAACTTTTGAGCAGATGGCGCCAGCCGCGATCCGTAAGCTCATCGAGCGCAACGGACACAAAGGGCTGATCGGCATAGGGTCCATCCAGGTACAAACGTTTTGCAATCTGGTCCTGCCCCGCGCCCAGTTCGCCCTCGAGCATAAGGGGTACCCCGCGTGCGTAACTCTCCCGTACGGGGGCAGCGACCGCCGCCGCGTCTTCGACGATGCCGTACGTGCTCGACTCGTAGCGAGCCTCGACTTCGTCGGCATTGAGCCACTCGATGCCCGCATGCGCCGCGGCGGCGCGCACTTCGTGCGCCACGACTACCCAAAGCGCCCCGTGCTCCTTGGCCGTCGGTCGCACCGTCAAGCTCAACCGCATGCCCTCGCGTCCCATCACCAGGCGCGATCCATCGCCCACGCGAGCGAGACGCTCGGAAACAAAAGCGGCGATATCCTGCTCGAGCGCAGCGTCACTCACAGTCGAGATTACAACGCCACCGCGCTCGTCGATTGCCAGCGCCGATGCTCCGGCTGCGGACAATGCCTCAATCAGAATCTGCAGCTTGGCATCGCTGTCCATGGTTCGTCCCGTCTCTAGCCACAGCCCCTATCTGCGACCTGGCATCTCAAGTGTTTCAAAATTGAACGATAATGTTCACCAAACACTATAGGGCCTGCGGCGCCTTCTTGCGAATATATGAATTGCCCCGCATCGCCATCCTGGCGGGGCGATAAGAGCTCTTCGGGACCTATCAACCTGCGGACAAGCCATACCCGCAAGAGCTCCTATCGCTCCACCGCAGGCATGCGCTCACTAGCAACCAGCACGCAAATAAGCTACTTCTCTACCAGATTCCCAGCACGTGCTGCATTCCCAAACTCATGCACGCAATGCCAATCCAGCAGCAAAAGCCCAATGCAATGGGCTTTCCGCCCTTTTTGACCAGCTCGACGATATCGGTATTAAAGCCAATAGCCGCCATTGCCATCACGATAAAGAACTTCGACAGCTCCTTGATGGGCGCCGTAATGGACGCGGGAAGCTGAAACACCGTGGTGATTACGCTCGCCAGCACAAAGAACAGCACAAACATGGGAAACGCGCGTTTAAGCGAGAACGTGCTTTTGGCGTCGCCGCCGGCCTTGCGCGCCAGATGCATCTGCCAGCATGCGAGGACCAACGTGATGGGAATGATGGCCAGCGTCCTGGTGAGCTTGACCACGGTGGCACTCTCGAGCACATTGGCGCCGGGATGCATGCTGTCCCAAGCGCTCGCCGCAGCCGTCACGGACGAGGTGTCGTTGATGGCGGTGCCGGCAAACAGGCCAAAGCCCTCGTTGGTCAGCCCGAGCATGCCGCCGAGCGTCGGAAACACGAGCGCCGCGATAACGTTAAACAGGAAGATGACCGAAATAGCCTGGGCAATCTCGCGATCGTCGGCATCGATGACGGGCGCGGTCGCGGCGATGGCAGAACCGCCGCAAATCGACGAACCCACACCCACAAGCGTCGCGATCTTGCCTGGCACGTTCATAACGCGGCAGAGCACAAAGGCAATGACAAGCGAGGTCGAGATCGTCGCCACGATAATCGGCAGCGACTGGGCGCCTTTGGACAGAATCTGCGAGAGGTTCATGCCAAAGCCAAGCAGGATAACCGCGTACTGCAAGACTTTTTTAGACGTATAGGTGACACCGGCAGCGAGCTGTTCGCGACGATTCTTAGGAAAGACGAGCGCCAGGACCATGCCAAAGAGGATGGCAAATACCGGACCGCCGACCACCTCAATCTGTTTGCCGAGCAACGTCGCGGGGATGGCGATGGCCAGGCAGAACAAGATACCCTTCCAGCGCTCGCGTACGATATTCGCCAGTTGCATATGAGATTCCTTCTTTCTATTTCACGTTTGCGACGGCTTATGATACGGCAACATTGAGCACAGCCCTGCGCAAACACAGACTAAGATGCCGCAATAGTTCTTAGGCAACAGCCGAATTACCCACCGTAGAGAGTTGATTCGCGGCATAATTAACAACTGACATATGAGTTTGATAGAACAGTTGCGAGGCGCTATGGAAGAATCGATGCACGTCGGCGAGCAGGAAACGAGTCTACAGGACCAGTCCTACCACACCATTCGACGCAAAATCGTCTACCTGGACTACAAGCCGGGCGAAAAGCTGGGCGTCAAACAGCTTTGCGACGACCTGGATATGGGGCGCACCCCCGTGCGCGAGGCGTTGGTGCGTCTGGCGCAAGAGGGTCTAGTGCGCACCGTGCCCCAAAGCGGCACCTATGTCTCGCCCATCAACCTCACCTTTGCCGAGAGTGCCTGCTATATCCGCGAACACCTGGAAAAACAGGTGATTGTGGAGTGCTGCGCCCGTGCCACCTCGGCAGGCATCGGGCAGCTCGACCGTGCCATCGCGCTGCAGGAAAAGGCCATGGCCGAAGAGGATCGCATCGGATTCTTTTTAAGCGACAACCTCATGCACCGTATGATCTTTAGCATTGCGTGCCGCAGCACCGTGTGGTCATGGCTCGAGGAGACAAATGCCGACCTGGAGCGCTTCCGCTGGCTGCGCGCCGCTACGCAGACGCTCGACAATCAGGAGACTGTTAACGAGCACAAGCAAATCCGCCGCGCCATCGCCGGTCGCGATCCTATCGAGGCAAGCTTTTTGGTCAGTAAGCACCTGCATATGATGTTCCGCAACCAAACCGAGGTCCTGGACCAATATCCCAAGTACTTCGAGACCAGCAAGCTCCGCTAACCTGCCAAAAAGGGACAGGTTTATTTTGGCAGGCTTTATCTGGGCAAATGCAACAAGGCCCCGGCTCCGCCTGATGACGCGGAGCCGGGCCTTAATCGTAAGGATAACGGAACTCGATTATTCGACAGTAACGCTTTTCGCGAGGTTACGAGGCTGGTCGACGTCGCAGCCGCGCAGAATGGCAACCTCGCGGGCGAGCAGCTGCAGCGGAACGCTCGCCGTGATGGGGCTGAACACGTCACGGACGGCCGGCACGCGAATGATGCAGTCGGCAATCTTGTTGATTTCCTCGTCGCCCTCGGTAGCAACGACGATGACCTTGGCGCCGCGCGCCTTGCACTCCATGAGGTTCGACACCGTCTTATCGTACGTTGCGCTCTTGGTTGCCACCGCGATGACAGGGAAGCCCGGGTCGATCAGGGCAATGGGGCCATGCTTCATCTCGCCGGCAGCATATGCCTCGGCGTGTAGGTAGCTGACCTCCTTGAGCTTGAGCGCGCCCTCGTAGGAAATGGCGGCGCCCATGCCGCGACCCACGAACAGTGCAGACTGCGCGTCCTTGCACACAAGCGCGGCCTCGTGCACGGCCTCGGTCTGTGTATCCAGGATCCACTGGATCTGCTCGGCCGTATCGGAAAGCTCGCGAAACAGCATGCGCGTCTGCTTGGTGGTCAGGCGGTACTTCACCTGCGCCAGCAGCAAGGCCAAAAGCGTGAGGCTCACGACCTGACCGATGAAGCTCTTGGTCGAGGCGACTGCGATCTCCTTATTGGCCTTGGTGTAGATAACGCCGTCGCTTTCGCGCGCCACGGGGCTGCCCACCACGTTGGTAATACCAAAGACCTTGGCGCCCTTGATGCGCGCATCGCGAATGGCGGCAAGGGTATCGGCCGTCTCGCCCGACTGGGACACGGCAACGACGAGCGTCGTCGGCGTAATGATGGGGTTGCGGTAGCGGAACTCGCTAGCCGCCTCAACCTCGGTAGGAATGCGAGCCCAGCCCTCAATAAGGTTCTTGGCGATGAGACCGGCATGGTAGCTGGTGCCGCAGGCAATCACATACACGCGGTCGATATCGTTGAGCTCCTCGAGCGAAAGGCCCAGCTCATCGATATCGAGCTCGCCGGCAGGCGTCATACGGCCAACCAGCGTGTCGCGCACGACGCGCGGCTGCTCGTGAATCTCCTTGAGCATAAAGTCGGGATAGCCGCCCTTTTCGGCCATGTCCAGATCCCAATCGATGTGGGTGACCTTGGGCTCGATGACATTGCCGGCCTCGTCGGTGTACTCGACGCCCGCAGGCGTAAGCTTGGCAAACTGACCGTCCTCGAGCACCACGACATCGCGGGTGGCGTCGATGAGCGCGATGACGTCGGAAGCAACGTAGGAGCCGGTCTCGCCCACGCCGACCACAATCGGGGAGTCCTTGCGGGCAACGGCGATCACGCCAGGCTCGTCGGCGCACACGGCGGCCAAGCCATAGGCGCCTACCACGTGGGTGCAAGCCTCGCGCACGGAGGCCATCAGGTCGTGCGTCTCGGCATAGGCCTCTTCGATCAGATGCGCGAAGACCTCCGTATCGGTCTCGCTCTTAAAGTGATGGCCGCGGCCCTCCAGCTCCTCGCGCAGTTCGGCGAAGTTCTCGATAATGCCGTTGTGGACGATGGCGATGCGACCGTCGCAGCTGGTGTGGGGATGAGCGTTAACGACGGAAGGCTTGCCGTGAGTGGCCCAACGGGTGTGACCGATACCGCAGGTTGCGTCGCTATCGATATTGGAAAGCTCGCTCTCCAGACCCGCGACCTTACCCACGCGGCGGATAACGTCGAGGTGCGCCGCGGCGCCCTCGCCCACCTCGAGCGCGACGCCCGAGGAGTCATAGCCGCGATACTCCATGCGCTTAAGGCCTGTGACCAGAATGTTCTTTGCAATATCAGAGCCGGTGTAGCCGACAATTCCGCACATAGGATAAATCCCTTCGCTCGCGTGACTGCAAGACGTCCACGCACAGGGGGCGCTGAGACGTATAACGTTCGAGTATTGTACTCACGCAAGCGCAAGCTGATATACCAGAAGTGGTATCTCAACTTAGATACCACTCGATGCACACATGCCCAAACCACCACGATGGGTACAGGCGCCTTTGTGGTGGCCTGGGCTCCAGCGTTTGCCCAGATAAAACCTGCCAAAATAAACCTGTCCCTAATTGGCAGGTTTTGACACCCTAGGGGCGGGCGATGCTACAATCTGGCTTGTACTTGAAACGCATCAAAGGGGCCGCTATGGCAAAGGTTAAAATCAGCGACGTCGCGCGCGAGGCCGGGGTTTCGTTGGGCACGGTTTCCAACGCGCTCAACCATCCCGAAAAGCTGCGCCCCGAGACCCTCAAGCTCATTAACGAGACCATCAATCGCCTTGGCTACCTGCCCAACCAAAGCGCTCGTCAGCTCGCGGGCGGCGCCACCAAGTCCTTTGGCCTGGTGCTCCCCCG
The DNA here is from genome assembly GCA_025993015.1 of Coriobacteriaceae bacterium. Lineage (NCBI taxonomy): Bacteria > Bacillati > Actinomycetota > Coriobacteriia > Coriobacteriales > Coriobacteriaceae > Coriobacteriaceae bacterium. Next base: position 1,182,841 of record DAJPFV010000001.1, on the reverse strand, counting down.
TCTCGACCACGGTTTTTCGCTCCAAATTGCCAGCGGCGCCCATAACGAGGCCCGCAAGCACGGTTACGACCTGCTCATCGCCAACGCCGATAACGACGATATTCTCCAGGACCATTACCTGCGCTACTTTATGGGCACGCAAATGTCCGGCGTCATGGTTCAGCCCATGGCGTCCCCCGACTGGCACCCCGCCATGACCAAGATGCCCGTGCCGATCGTCCATCTGGACATCCATTGCTCCGGGCCCGGCTACTACGTAGCGGCCGACAACGAGGCCCAGGGTCGCATCATTGCCGAACTCGCCATCGCCCGCGGTGCACGCCATATCACCGTTGTGGGTAGAGCAGCATTTATGCAACTCACCCTGCGCGTCCTTGGCATTCATAAGGCGCTCGCCCTACATCCCGACATCAAGATCGAAGTCATTGACGCCGGCGAGTGGGACACGGCGGCCGACGGCTATGGTATCGGCAGCCAAATCGCCGAGCGTCCCGCCGACGAACGCCCCGATTTTGTCGTCGGTCTAACCGACGTGCTGGCCTCGGGTGTCGTTTCGGCACTGGTCGACAAGGGCATCTCTGTCCCCGGGCAAGTACGCGTAGCGGGCTGCGATGGCAACCCGCTCGCTTGGAGCGGATCGGTCCCGCTCACTACGGTAGCGCCCCCGGGCTACGAGATTGGCCGCAAGGGTGTCCAACTGCTCATGGAGCAAATCGAGAACAAGGCCCCGGCAAAGACCAAGCATATCCGCGTCGGCTCTGCAGCGCGCACCGTCACCGCAGCCACCACCGCCGAGGATATCAACCGCCAAGAATTGGTACGTCCGTTCCTACTGGAGCGCGCCAGCACCCAGGCAAACACCCAGACCGACGCTACGGCCATCAACCTCGGCGCGTATCTATAGCACGTCGGCCAGTATGCCAAAACTCCGCCTAAGCAAAAGAGGCCCGACCATTGCCGGGCCCCTTTTGCTTAAACGCAAACGTGGGCAATCGCTCGCTTCAACGCCGCAATTGCCTAGCGTACGGCCTTGACCGCCGCCGCCAGATCGAACAACGTGTCGAGCACGGCCTCGCAGCCATCCACCACGTCCTGCGGCAGCGGCACGATATCGGGCACAGCAAAGACATGGCAGCCGGCCGTGATGCCCGAGACACAGCCGTTGCGCGAATCCTCGACCACGGCGCACTCCTCGGGGGCAAAGCCCGCGCGTTCGCAAGCAAGCAGGTACATCTCGGGGTCGGGCTTGCCATGCACAACGTCCTCGCCGCAGGTCACGGTCTCAAACTTGTCAAAGAGGCCGACCATCTTAAGGTTGCGCTCGGCCGTAGCGAGGCGCGATGACGTCGCAAGGCCCACGTGATAGCCCGCAGCCAGCAGCTCGTCTATGCACTCGGCGGCGCCGGCCTTAAGCTCCAGTTCGGTCTTGACCATCTCGTCGCGAATCTCCTTGTGGCGGACATAGACTGCCTCGGTGGTTTCGTGGCTGCCGTAATGCTTGTCGAGGATGTCCATAACATCGGGTAGCGTGCGGCCGATAAACTGATGGATCAGTGCCTCATCAATCGCGACCCCCAACTCGGCAGTGCCCGCCTTCCACGCCTTAATGCCCAAACGCTCGGTATCGACCAGCGTTCCATCCATGTCAAAAATAACAGCCTTGATCATATCGGTCCCCCATCGGCTCTCGCTATCGCATTACCGCAACTCTACCGCATTTGGCAACTTGTATATAACGTATATGCCATATTGCACTTTCGTTACATAGGTAGAAGTATTATGACAAGCAGCCCGGTAGGATTATAGTTTTTGACCGAGTACATATTGGTAAGGATCGATTCATGTTTTCAGACACCACCGCACCTGCAAAGGAGCTTCAGGACAAACTCGCAGAGCTCGAGCAGCTGCTTTTGGCATACGGACGCGTTGCCATCGGCTTTTCCGGCGGCGTCGACAGCAGCTTTTTGGCCGCGGTCTGCGCCCGCATCATGCCTGCCAGCACGCTTCTCGTCCACCTCACCACGCCGCTCATCGGCACGCCTGAACAGGCTTCGTTTGAGCGATCCGTTGACGGGCAAACCAATGAGGAGCCGCACTTTAAGCTCCCTGTGCTCAATCTTTCGGTCGATCAGTTGCAGCTCCCCCAAGTAGCCTGCAACGACGCCAATCGCTGCTACCACTGTAAGCACGCCGGCTTTACCGCTATCGTCAACCACGCCAAGTCGCTCGGCTTTCCCACCGTCATCGACGGCAGCAATGCAAGCGATCGCGGTGACTACCGCCCTGGCATGCGAGCGGCAGAAGAGCTCGGCGTACGCTCCCCCCTCATGGAGGTCGGCTTTACCAAGAACGAGGAGCGCGAGCTGCTGCGCGCATGGGGCTATCCCGTTTGGAACCTGCCGGCGGGAGCCTGTCTTGCCACGCGCGTCCCCACGGGCGAGGAGCTTACGCGCGAGAAGGTCGATTTAATCCGCGCCTGCGAGGATTACCTGCACGAACTTGGCCTGGCGCAGGTTCGCGCGCGCTTGGTCGGCGGCTGCATGCATATCGAGGCCGCGCCCGCGGATGTCGCCAAGATCGCCGCCCTCGGCGGTGCTACCGTCGACGGCGGGGGCAAGACCCCGTTGCCCGCCGCCATCGAATCCGCGCTGCGAGAGCTGGGATGCGGCCACATCTCCCCCGAGGTCACCCCCTACATCCACGGCAACATGAACCTTTAGGTTACGCCGTTTTACAAACGGCGTAACTGCTCGGCGCTGCACGGGCTCCGGGCACGGCAATCTGACGTTCAACTTCACGGGCGCGACCAAAAGGTCAGCGCCCGCTTGTTTCACGCCACCTTGCCGCACCCGGAGCCCGCTCGCTCGCATATGCTCAACCTGGACTGCGTTAACTGACCTGCCAATAAGGGACAGGTTTGTTTTGGCAGGTTTTATCTTGGGAAAATATCGCGAGGCAGTCGCCCCTCTAGCACCCATCAAACTTCGAGAGACGATAGAGGGGCAATTCGGCTGCATCTACTTCTTCCGATAGCGGCGGTTGCGGCTCGTCGACGAACCCATTACTTCGATGAGTCCTTTATCCTCCATTTTTGGCAGATGGTAGCGGACGGACGAATTTTGGCATTCCGTCTCTCTAAAACAATAGATTTATCTCTCTCTAACGTTTCGTATATCTCTCTAACTTTAGAGAGATAAGCGCCTTGTTTTAGAGAGACATTTAGAGAGATATATCGAATTCGCTGCTAGATTGCCTAATGCTATCTCTCTAACCAACCTTCTCTTTAGAGAGACATTTAGAGAGACGAGCGCGACCTCTCTAATCATGGGCTCCACTCTTTAAGGTGCACACTTCCTAACCGTGCCCTAAGTTGCGGTGAAATAGTCCCCGATTAACCTGCCAAAAAGGAACAGGTTTATTTTGGCAGGTTTTATCTGGGGAAACGCAAATAGGGCCGTGACACCCATACGGCGTCGCGGCCCTTTTCCTTGGAGAAGGATCAATTGATTGAACGGGATGACCGTTCTAGTCTTCGAGTCCGCTATTGATGAGCTCCGCAATTTCAACGGGATCGGTGCTCGCGCGCACCTTGTCACGGAAACCGGCGTCCATCAGCATCACGGCAGCCTTGGAGAGCAGACGCAGGTGCGTGGTTCCAGCCTCGCCGGCGGGCACGTACAGCGCGAGCGCAACATCGACGGGTACGCCATCAAAGCTCGGCCATTCAACGGGCTCGGCCAGTTTGAGCACGGCCACACCCGGCGTATGAATCGCATCGCTCTTGGCATGCGGAACGGCAAACCCGGCGACGAGGCCAGTCTCGGCCTCGTTTTCGCGAGCAATGAACGCGGCTTCAACAGCGGACGCGTCATCGGCAAAGCCAAGCTCAACAGCCTGCTCGGACAAATAATGCAGCGCGTCCTCGCGTGAGGCCGATGCATGTCCAATCGTCACCTGGTTGGCAGATACAAATCCCATGTAGAACCCTCCTTACAACACGGACCTGACCGCGGCTTCGATGCCGTCGGCGTCCAAACCGTACTTATGCAGCAAATCAACCGCAGGGCCGGACTCACCGTACACATCGCGCACGCCGACGCGACGCATCGGCACTGGATGCTGCTCCGCGAGCACTGAGGCAACGGCCTCGCCAAGCCCGCCGATAATCGAATGCTCCTCGGCGGTGACCACGCGACCGGTCTTCTTTGCGCTGGCGACCACCAGGCGCTCGTCGAGCGGTTTAATGGTATGCATATTGATGACCTCGGCGTCGATGCCATCGACAGCGAGCGCCTCGGCAGCCTCAAGCGCCTCGGCGACCATAAGACCACAAGCGATGATGGTCACATCGGACCCCTCGCGCACGACCACACCGCGACCAATCTTGAACTCATAGTCCTCGTGATCGTTGATGACCGGTGTTGCCAGGCGGCCGAAGCGCATGTAAACCGGCCCCTCAAACTCATAGGCGGCGCGCACACAGGCGCGAGCCTCGACATCGTCGGCGGGGACGACCACCGTCATACCCGGAATCGTGCGCATGAGCGCGATATCCTCGCAGCACTGGTGCGTGGCGCCGTCCTCGCCCACCGAAATGCCGGCATGCGTGGCGCCAATCTTGACGTTGAGGTGCGGGTAGCCAATGGAATTGCGGACTTGTTCGTACGCGCGGCCGGCGGCGAACATGGCAAAGGTGCTCGCAAAGGCGACGTGGCCCGTGGTCGCGATGCCGGCGGCAAGACCCATCAGGTTGCTCTCGGCGATGCCGGCGTCGTAGAAGCGCCCAGGGTGCGCGGCCTTAAACTTACCGGTCTGCGTGGCAGCGGCCAGGTCGGCATCGAGAACCACAAAGTCATCGCGCTCATTGCCCAGCTCGACGAGCGCCTCGCCATAGCTAACGCGCGTGGCGACTTTTTTGACGTCTGCCATTAGAGCTCCTCCCCTGCTGCTGCGAGCTCGGCCATGGCCTGCTCAAACTGTTCATCGTTGGGCGCCTTGCCATGCCAGCCAACCTGGTTCTCCATAAAGGAGACGCCTTTGCCCTTCACCGTCTCGGCGATGATGGCGACGGGCGCGCCGGTCACCTCGCGAGCCTCGGCGAAAGCCGCCTCAATCTGCGCCATGTCGTTGCCATCGGCTAGCTCGATCACATGCCACTTAAAGGCGCGGAACTTGTCAGCGAGCGGCATGGCCGAGTTGACTTCATCGATCGTGCCGTCAATCTGCAAGCCGTTGTGGTCGACGACGGCAACAAGATTGTCGAGCGCATGGTTGCCGGCAAACATGGCCGCCTCCCACACCTGGCCTTCCTCGCACTCACCGTCGCCCAGCAACGTGTAGACACGGTAGCCGTCGCCCCAGTGCTTAGCGGCAAGCGCCATTCCAACTGCAGCAGAGATGCCCTGACCGAGCGATCCGGTGGACATATCGATGCCCGGGGTGTCGTTCATGTTGGGATGGCCCTGCAGTCGGCTGCCGATATGACGGAGCGTCTCGAGCTCTTCGACGGGAAAATAGCCGCGATTTGCCAACACCGAATACAGGCCCGGCGCCGCGTGACCCTTGGAGAGCACAAAGCGATCGCGATCGGCCTTGTGAGGGTCGGCAGGATCGATATTCATTTCCTCAAAGTACAGATACGTCATGATGTCGGCAGCACCGAGCGATCCACCCGGGTGTCCCGACTTGGCCGCGTGAACCGCAGTCACGACACCCTTCCTGACCTCATTGGCGACCTTCGCCAGCTCCTGGTTGGTCATACGAATTCCTCTCTTGAGAACAACCCCGGCACCGGATGACGCGATGCCGGGGCAATCCACTCGTTAAGCCTGAGCGACGACCTTCTGCCAGTCAGCCTCGAACGAGGCAAGGCCCTGGTCGGTCAGCGGGTGATGCAGGCACTTCTTGAGAGCGGCCATGGGCACGGTCGCGATGTCGGCGCCAAGAAGAGCCGCCTGGGTCACGTGGTTGGGCGTGCGGACCGAAGCGGTGATAATCTCGACGGTGTCGTCGACGTTCTTGCCGGTCCAGTCATAGTTCTTGATGCAGGTCACAACATTGTCGAGCTGCGAGATGCCGTCCTCGGCGATGTCGTCAAAGCGTCCGACAAACGGGCTGATGTAGCGGGCACCGGCGTTGGCGGCCATAAGGGCCTGCGTCGGTGAGAAGACGAGCGTCATGTTGACACGCACGCCCGCATCGGCCAGCGCGCGGCAGGCGGCGAGGCCGGCCTCGCAGACGGGGAGCTTGACCACAATGTTGGGGGCAAGGGCGGCAAGGCGCTTGCCCTCCTCGATCATGCCCTCGGCCGTGGTGGCGGTAGACTCGGCAGACACGGGCAGACCCTCGCAGAGCTCGGCAATCTTGAGCATATGGGGCTCAAAGTCGGCGAGCTTACCGCCGGTCTTGGCGTACAGGGACGGATTGGTGGTAACACCGGCCAGGCAGCCCCAGCTCTTGGCCTCAGCAATCTCGTCAAGGTTGGCGGTATCGATAAAGAACTTCATGGTGCAAACTCCTTCTAAGGAATCCAAAACTCAAAAAATAGGACAAAGGGGATGTCCCTTTGTCCTATGTGCCGGGCCTGCGGCTGGGACATGCCCCAGGCCCGGCGTCGTGTAGGAAAAACTACCTAGTTCTCGAGAGCCTTCTCGATGCGGCTCGTGACGCCCTTGAGGTTAAGGCCGACGACGTACTGCTTGATCGGGCGCTTGATGTGCTCGATCACAAAGCGCTTGCCGTCGATGTCCTGGGCAGCGAGGTTGCGGTAGAGCTTCTCGACTTGCTCCTTGACCTCGGGATCGTTGAACGCGTAGTGGCCGGAGACATCCAGAATCTTCAGGCTGAGCTCGTCGTCGGCCAGAATGTCGTCAACCTGCAGGTTGACATCGTCGCCGGTCATCCACTTGCGCCAGCGCTCGGTCTTGATAGCCTTGACCAGCAGCGTGTGATACAGGTCGGAGGGATCGCCGCACAGGCCGTTGTCGACCAGAATCTGCTCGGTAGCGCAGAGCTTGAGGTAAGCGCGGGTCTCCTCGGTGCCGTACTGAGGGGCGACATTGGAAGCGGTCACGTGTGCCGGGATGTGCTCGAGCAGCGTCGCGTCGTCCAGGTAGTCGGCGTTGTGCTCCTTCAGGCCCACGCCGTAGCGCTTGGCCATGTCGGCGAGCTCGCGGGCGTTCTTGAAGTTGTAATGGCCGACCTGCTCGGTCCAACGGGTGAGCGTACCGGTCTGACCGACGATAAAGGTGGGCATGGGGCAGCCGCGCTTCTCGAGCTCGGGCTGCAGCTGAGAAATGAACTCCTCGTACTTGTCGGTGGAGGTCAGGCCGCCATTGGTCTCCTCGGTACCGACCTCATAGGCAACCTCGGGCAGGTTATGCTCGCGACGGTACTGCTCAAGGTAGTCGATAAGATCGATCGTGCGGCGAAGCACCACGTCGAGCGGAATAACTTTGCCGATCTGATAGGGGTCCTTGGTGGGGTCGACCATCAGCAGGTCAAAGCCTGCCTCCATGTCGGCGACGAAGGACTTGCGGGCGAGCTCCATGGCCTCGTCCTCGGGCAGGTGGGCGTTACGCTCCTCGTCGCGCTGCCACGGACCGCCGTGATCGCGGCACAGGTAGTACGGACCGGTGTAACCCACCTCGTCGGCGACCTTTTTGATGTCGGCGGCAAAGCGCGTCTGGTCCCAACCGTTGACGTAGCCGGCGCCCATCTCGTCCATATCGACCTGGTTGCGGCTGGCGATAAACATGGGCGGGAAATCCTCGTCCTTGGCAAGCTCGAACACGGCCTGAATCAGGTTGGGGCTCATGGGGCCAATGCCGACCATGGTTGCGTGATCGCCGCTATCCTGCAGCTTGAGCATGCCCTGAACGGCCTGACGGATGGTGAGGTTGGACATTTTGTTCTCCTTCTCCAGAGGATTTTTGACAAAAGTTCCCTGGGACCCAGATGTGGGCCCTATCAGTACGGATGGATTTTGTTGTGTAGGGGCGGCTGTGCGGAGTCAAATCCATCCCTCCGCACAACCGGAGTCCTTAAAGGTTTACTTGGCCTGCTTGTCGAGCGTGGGCTTCATGGCAATCAGGATTGCAGCGGCGACCACGGCGCCAATCACGATGTCCAGGCAGAACAGCGCGACGTTGTTGGTGGCAAGGGCGACGATAAAGCCACCGTGCGGGACGTAGCAGTCGATACCCTGGAAGGCGGCAAGCGCCGCACCCACGGCAGAGCCGATGCAAATGCCGGGAAGGGTGTGACCGAGGTCCTTGACCGCAAAGGGGATAGCGCCCTCGGTAATACCAATGCAGCCCATGAACAGCGCGGAGATGCCCATCTGACGGTCGGCGTCATCGAACTTGTTCTTGGCGATGAGCGCAGCGAGGCCACAGGCGATCGGGGGAACGGCGACGGCGACGCGGAACATACCGTTAGGACCGTAGATACCGGAGGCCATGATGGCCATGGTGAAGGTCGAGGCGGTCTTGTTGATGGGGCCACCCATATCGAAGGCGGTCATAACGCCAATGACCAGACCCAGGACAACTGCGGAGCCGCCCTGCAGGCTACCGAGCACGCCGGTAAGCCAGTCCATCACAAAGCCAAGCGGCGTGGCCAGGATGTAGATATAGGCCATGCCCAGGACAAGCGAGGTCAGAATCGGGATGATCAGGATGGGCATGATGGTCTGGATGGTGTTGTTGACCTTCCAGGTCTTCATCCAGCGGACAAAGTAGCCGCAGATAACTGCCATGATCATGGCGCCCAAGAAGCCGGTCGAAACGCTGTTGCCGTTAGGGGTAACGACCGCATTGTTGACCAGGTAGCCCAGGACAAAACCGGGGGCGAGCGCGGGCTTGCCGGCCATCGAGTAGGAGATGTATGCCGCAAGCACCGGGATCATCATGGAGATGCCGGCCATGCCAATGGTGTTAAGACTCACCATCAGCGGGTTCGTAACCTCCATGCCGTTGGCGCCGGCGGTACCGGATGCCAGCGAGAAGGCGAGGAACACGCCGCCGATAACGACGATGGGGATAAAATAGGAAACGCCGGTATTGAATGCATTGAGCAGCGTCTTACCAGGATCGGCAAAGATAGACTGCTTGGACGCCGGTGTCGGGGCCTGCGGGGCAGCGGAGACGGCCTTCTTCTCTGCCTTGGCCTCGGCCTTGGGCGCGTCAACGGCGCCACCCGTCGCCTTGATGATCTCAACGGCCTGGTCGATGATCTTTACCGGATCGGCGATTACATCCGAGGTGCCGACCTTCAGGAACTTGCCCTCGGCCATCTTCTGCTCAAAACGATCCTCGTTCTCGACGCCCACGTCGACGGACTCGAGCACCAGGTCGGCGGAATCCACGTCTTCCTGCGTCAGCTCGTTCTCGATACCCAAGCCACCCTGAGCCTCGACTTTGCACTCGATGCCACGAGCGGCGCATTCATCCTGAATCGCCTTCTGGGCCATATACGTGTGGGCGATACCCACGGTACAGGCGGCAACGCCTACGATCTTCATTGCTTCCCTCTTTTCATAGAGTTGCGTGCGCAAGACACCGTTTGCGGAGGCCTCCGGAGCATCCCCTGCCGTTTGGACTTGCTGTCTTTTCGACAAGACCAATATAGGTGCTCGTTTTTCTTAATGCCAGCTTATTTCGGTAAACGCGTAGGTCAGAGCGTTGGTTATGCGATTTAGTTATACGTTTAACCAAAAATGAATCCTGCGATTTTACCCTCGATTTCAAAAGTCAAGAAGTATTTGATTTTCTCGGTAGACGGCAGATGCGCATGCTGGTCACAAATTTCAACCCCACCCGTATACCGCATTTGTTGCATACTCATATGAAAGGAAAAGGTCGCTCACCGAAGCGCATCCCACACCAAGACTCAAAGTCATCATGTTGGAAAATGCTCATCTGTCGGAAGGAGTCGCTGTGGCAAAACAGCGCGTTACGATCGCAGACGTCGCTCGAGAGGCGGGAACCTCGACGGCAAGCGTCTCGTATTACCTCAACGACAAACGAGAAAAGCTTAGCGAGAAGACGCAGGCAAAGATTGCGCGCGTCATCAAGGAGCTGGGATACGTCCCCAACGCCCAGGCGCAAACACTCACCGGCAAACAGACCCACGTCATCGCCATTATCATTTTGGATAACACCAACAAGTGGGCGGGCCTCGTCCTCAACGGCATGGAGCAGGTCATGCTCCCCGCGGGCTACCAGACGGTCGTTTGCACGAGCAACTTTAACCCCGAAACCGAGCTCATGTATGTCGACAAAATGCTCTCGCTGGGCGTCGATGGCTTTATCATCCAGCCCACGGCAAATTTCAAGGCCGTCCATGACCGCATCAAGCGCGCCGGTAAGCCCGTTGTCTTTTTCGATGCGGCCATCTATAGCCCAGGTACCAGCTGGATCAAAACCAACCTTTACGACGGTGTGTACAACGCCACGCAGGCACTCCTCGACGCCGGTTACGAAGATTTCTTTTCCATTGCCGCCAACATGACCGAAATGCGCACCCGCATGGAGCGCTTTCAGGGGTATGCCGAGGCGCTGGCAGCGAACGGACAGCTCTACAAAGCGATTCCCATCGACCACAACAAGCCGTCGGTCGGTGAGCTTACCGAGTACTTTAAATACAAGTTCAACCCCGCCAAGCGAACCCTTATCTTCGTGCAAAATCAGTGGGCACTTCCCCGTGTCTACAAGGCTCTCCAGCCCATGGCCCATCTACTTCCGCAGCAAATCGGTCTTTTGGGACTCAACTGCGAAGACTGGACCAACCTCACCACGCCGACCGTCTCCACGATCATCGAGCCCGTCGACCAGGAAGGCAGAGAGGCGGCCGAGATGCTCCTCGCGCTACTCGATGGCAGCAGCACGCCAGGTGAGCAGCGCATTCTCGAATGTAAACTCAATTGGCTCGATTCCACCTCGATCTAGCCATACGTCAAATATGAGGCAATTGAATCCGTAGCGTTTGTCCCAAATCTTAAGTATTTGTTCGACAGAACGGCCCCTGCCGGCTCCTGCTAGACTGGTAGATTCCCAACCGTCCATCCAGGAGCCTCCATGTCGCGCAAGTCCGCCTACAAGCAAGCACTTTCCATCGGCACCGCCGTGGTGCTGGGGTTTGCGTTGTTCACAGGGTCGCTCGACGGGGCGCCCAGACTACTCTCGCCGCAAAGTGATGAGCAGGCGGTAGCCCTGGCCGAGAAGCAAGACGAGAGTCCCAGCCGCACTGACGACGAGGCAGACCTGGTTGCCCGGCTCGAATCGGGAACAGCGAGCTCCTCGGACTCTCAAAATAGCCAAGACTCTGGCGATGGCTCCGATTCCGCCGCAACCGACACCGGTGACGACGCATCCGCAAACAGCGCCACCCCCATCGACGAGGTCGAAAACCCCGACCTCGACCGCGCCCGTGGCGTATACCTCAGCAGCATTCCTGACTACGCGGGTAACCCCTATGTTGCCCTGCGCGCCGATAGCACGCACCCGCTCGGCACGCCGTCATTCACGCTCGATGAATACGAGCGCGCTACAGAAGAGGGTTGCTTTAAGAAGTTCTCCAAGCTCGACGGCCTGGGCCGCACCCGCAAAGCGCTCGCCTGCGTGGGCCCCGAATCACTCGGTCAAGGCGAGCGCGGCGATATCTCGCGTATCCATCCCGCTGGATGGCGCCAGCAGCGCTACGACTTTATTCCGGGCCAGAGTCTCTACAACCGCTGCCATCTCATCGCCTGGTCGCTTTGCGGCGAAAACGCCAACCGCAAAAATCTCCTCACCGGCACGCGCTATCTCAACGAGACAGGCATGCTGCCGTTTGAGGAGCAGATTCTCGGCTACATCCGCGACACGGGCAACCACGTGCTCTATCGCGTCACGCCTATGTATAACGAAGAGGAACTTGTCTGCCGCGGCGTGCGCCTTGAGGCGCAATCGGTCGAGGACCACGGCAAGACCCTCTGCTTCCACGTATATTGCTACAACCTGCAGCCGCATGTGCAGATCGACTACACCACCGGCCGCAACCAGGCCTCGGGGGACTAGCCCCAAGCCACGACAAGAACCGATTTGCAACCCCACTGGGGATCAAAAAGAGCCGCTCTGGATTGCCCAGAGCGGCCCTTGCATCAGCATGTATGTTGCAGGCAAAGCCCCACGCTACTTGGCGCGGCCCTCCTCATAGCGCTCGACCAGCTTGGCCTGAACGTCATAAGGCACCTGCTCGTAGCCGGCGGGCTTCATGGTAAAGTCGCCCGTGCCGCGCGTGATAGAGCGCAGACGCGTCGAATAATCCGTCAGCTCGGCCAGCGGCGCCTGGGCGATGACCACGGTATCGCCGCGCTCATCGGTCTCCATGCCCGTCACGCGACCGCGCGATGCCGAGATGTCGCCCATCACGGCGCCGGCGTAGCTCTCGGGGATAGTCACCGTAATTTCCTCGATGGGCTCCAGCACCACCGGATCGGCATCGGCGCACGCCTTGCGCAGGCCGATGCGAGCCGCCGCGCGGAACGCCATCTCGTTGGAGTCGACGCTGTGATACGAGCCGTCGTACACAGCCACGCGAATGCCCGTGAGCGGGTAGCCGGCAATGATGCCGTCCTTCATGGTCTCCTGGACACCCTTGTCCACGGCGGGGATCAGCGAGCGCGGAATGCGGCCGCCCACGACCTCGTCCACAAACTCATAGCCATCGCTCGTGCCGTCGGGCCCGATGAGCGGCTCAACGCGCAGCCAGCAGTCGCCATACTGACCGGCACCGCCAGTCTGCTTCTTGTGGCGGCCCTGTGCGCTCGCCGTGCGGCGGATAGTCTCGCGATACGGAATGCGGATTGGCACGCTTTTGGCCACGACCTTGGTGCGATCCTCCAAACGGTTGAGCAGGACCGAAACCTGCGCCTCACCCACGGCGGAGATGATAGTCTGGCCGGTCTCCTCGTCACGATCGATGCTCATGGTCGGATCGGCCTTGCACGCCTTCTCGATAAACGTGTAGAGCTTCTCCTCGTCACCGCGGTTCTCGGCCTCGATGGCAATGCGGTACTGCGAGTTGGGAAACTTAAACGCCGCCGCCTCGACCTTACCGGTAATGGAGAGCGTGTCACCCGTCTCTGCCGCCAACTTGGGCGCCACGATAATGTCGCCGGCATAAGCGTGACCGACCTCGGTCATGTCGCGGCCGCACATCACATACAGGTGAGCCAGACGATCGCTCTTGCGGGTGCGCGCGTTGATCAGCTCAAGGCCCGGCTCAAGCGTGCCCGTCAGCACCTTGATAAAGCTGATGCGACCCTGCTGCGGATCGGCCAGGGTCTTAAACACAAACGCCACCGGGCGGTCATCGTCACTCGAGATCTTAAGCGAATCGCCGTCGATGAGCGGCATCTCGCCGTAGTCCGTCGGCGCCGGGAAGTACGTGGCGATGTCGTCCATCAGCGAGTTGACGCCCTGCTCCTTAATGCAATCGCCCGCAAAGACCGGCACAAAGATGCGCTCGGCGATCGCCTTGGACAACAGGCCCTCGAGCTCCTCCTGCGTCAGCGTCTCTTCGCCTTCCAGGTACTTCATCATCAGCTCATCGTCGGCCTCGGCCACCAGCTCGCACAGGTGGTCGTGGGCTTCCTCGGCCTGGGCACGATACTCCTCGGGAATCTCCGACTCAACTGCCTCGGCGCCGTTGCAGTGGCGCGCCTTCATACGCACCAGGTCGATAATGCCGTCAAAGTCCTCGCCCTCGCCCCAGGGGAGGGTCACGGCGCCCAAACGCGTACCAAAACGTTCCTGCAGCAGGCCCATCGTGGTCGTAAAGCTGGCCTCGGGACGCGACAGGCGGTTTACGAATACCGCGCGCGCCAGGCGCAGGTCCTCGGCGGCGTACCAAAGCTTAACCGTCGTCGGCTGCGGGCCGGCCTCGGCGTCGACCACAAACAGCGCCGTCTCGCAGACGCTCATCGCGGCAAAGGCGTCGCCGATAAAATCGGGGTAGCACGGGGCATCGAGCACGTTGATGCGGGCGCCCTTCCAATCGATCGGCGCGATGGTCGTCGAGATGGAAAACGCACGTTTGACCTCTTCGGGGTCATAGTCGAGCGTGGGCTTGGTGCCGTCGTGGCCGCCCAGGCGGGCGGTCTTACCGGAAAGGTGGAGCATGGCCTCGGCGAGTGAAGTCTTGCCCACCCCGCCTTGGCCTACGAGAACCACGTTCCTTACGTTGCCGGTCTTGGGAGCACCCATGATGACCTCCTTGCAGGGTCGCGCGCGATGCGCGACGCCAACGGGGAGAGTTCGCGGTCGATGCCGTCCCGGGAGCAGCACGGTCGGCAGCCGAGCCGACTCACCCTCCAAATGTCCTATGCCACCACCCTACCCTTGCAGTCGCCTGTCCATGCAGACCTTTCGGCACGCGTATGAATACGGGCGGCGAGAGGAGGAGGCGAGCTGGCGAGGCGATTATTGAACCCCGCCGATTCAAATAAAATGCCGCCCCAGGCTGTAAGACCTGCGGCGGCTTCGCCTCAATTAATAGTTGAGCAAATAGTTGAACCTACCCCTCGATACGGCTCAAGAACTCACGGGTACGCTGCTCGCGCGGATGATCGATAACCTGCTCGGCCGGACCCTCCTCGACAATGCGACCGCCGTCCATAAAGACCACGCGATCGGCAACATCGCGCGCAAACCGCATCGCATGGGTCACGATCACCATCGTCATATTCTGCGCCGCCAGGTCCTTGATGACGCGCAGAACCTCGGCCGTCAGCTCGGGATCGAGCGCCGAGGTCGGCTCGTCAAAGAATAAGATTTCCGGGTCGAGCGCCAGGGCGCGGGCAATACTCACGCGCTGCTGCTGACCGCCCGAAAGCTCGCAGGGCACCTTGTTCTCGTTGCCCGTCAGTCCCATTTGCGCAATCAGCTCGTGAGCGCGGGCCTCCGCCTGCTCGCGCGGGCGCTTAAGCACGCGGATCGGTGCATCGGTGATGTTTTTCATCACGGTATAGTGCGGGAACAGATTGTAGTTCTGGAACACCAGACCAAACCGCGAGCGCGCCTGCTTAGGTACATCACCCTTTGCGTACACCGCGCCCGAACCCGCATCCGTCGCGACGGCAAGGTCGCCAAACGAGAGCGATCCACCGTCGAGCGTCTCGAGCAGCGTGGCGCAGCGCAGCAGCGTGGACTTACCGCCGCCCGAAGGCCCGATAATCGCCACGACCTCGCCACGCTTGACCTCGAGCGAGATATCCTTGAGCACCTCATTGCCACCAAACGCCTTGCGTGCGTTCGCTATATTCATTACCGAACTAGTCATGGTAGTAATCCAATTTTTTCTCGGCGGCACCCAGCAGCATCTCGACCACAAAGTTAAAGACCCAGTAGATCAGCGCCGCAATCGCAAACGGTACCATGCTCACCTGCGAGGCGACCAGCGCCTTGGCCGTCGAGAACATCTCGCCCACGCCGATGGCGAACGCCAGCGACGTGTCCTTGACCAGCGTGATGATCTCGTTGCCCATCGCCGGCAAGATGCGCTTGGCGACCTGCGGCATCACGATATACAAAAACGTCTGCATGCGCGAATAGCCCAACACCTCGGCGGCTTCGTATTGACCGCGCGGAATGGACTGCAGGCCCGAGCGATAGATCTCGGCAAAATAACCGGCATAGTTGATGATGAACGCCACGACGCACGCCGTCCATTTGGAATCGGGCGTGAGTGAAATGCCGAACACGTAGTACGGGGCAAAGTAGATGGCGAACATCTGCAGCATGAGCGGCGTGCCGCGCATGACCGAAATGTAGATGCGCGCAATCCAACGCAGCGGCGCGATTTTGCTCATGCGCATAAACGCCACGGGGATTCCCAGCGGAATCGACCCCAGCAGTGTCAGCACAAACAACTGCAAACTGACCAAGAATCCCTGGCCAAGCATCTGCATCATGACTTGGATAGACAACCTACCCTCTCTTTCACAGCAACAGAACAGCGGGCGTTAATTGAAATAGGCACAGTGCCCAAGATTGCGAGCGACAAGCCCGACGAAGCGTACTTTGGTACGCGAGGAGGGTTGGAGCCGCAAGGTTGGGTGCTGTGGCTATTTCAAAACCCAATTATCGAAAGATAGACCATAGCTTGAATACTTATCGCACAGGTCCTTGACCGTGCCGTCCTCATAGAGTGCCTTGAGCGACTCGGTCACGGCGTCGGCCGACTTGGTGTCGCCCTTCTTAAAGCCGACGGCGTAGTGCTCGCTGGACAGCGGCTTGTCGAGCTGCGTATAGGCATCGGGCTTAGCGGCAAGCTGATACTGGGCGATCGAGAGGTCACAGGCAACGGCATCGACTGCACCACTCTCGAGCTGCATAAACGCCGTGTTGTACTCACCGATGGTATCGAGCGTGGCAAACGTCGCGGCCAGATCCTTCTGGTCGCCCTCGAGCACATCCTGTGCGGCGGAATCAGTCTGGGTAATCACGGTCTTGCCGGCAAGATCGTCCCAGCTCTTGATACCCGCGTCCTTCTTGACCACGAGCACCTGCTCGTTAAGCATGTAAGGCTCGGAGAACGTGTAGTCGTCCTCGCGGCCCTCCATGGTAAAGCCGTTCCAGATGCAGTTGATGGCACCCGAGTTGAGCAGCGTGTCCTTGGCATCCCAGTCGATAGCCTCATACTCAACGTCCCAGCCCTGCTTGTCGGCAACGGCCTTGGCAAGGTCGAGGTCAAAACCGGTGTACTCGCCATCGTCGCCTACAAAGCCATACGGAGGATAGGACTTGTCAAAGCCCACGACGAGCTTCTTGGACTCCGCCGCGCCCTTCACGTCCTTGGCTGCGGCAGAACCGGCAGCGGAGCCCTTGCCGGCACCACCGCCGCAGCCGACAAGACCAAGGCCAAGCACCGTGGCAAGCGAACCAGCTAGACCAACAAACTGACGACGAGATATATCGGTATTCATGGTATTCCCCCTTGATGGCACTTTAGTTAAGTAAAGTGAATCATGTAACGTTCAGAATCATACACTTTAGCGTGATAGAGCACAAGGCGAGTTTGCCCGCCGCGTGAGGGGTGTGGGGGTTAAGTTTCCTGCTCTACAGTCCTGCTCACGACGGAGGCCACATTAAGTGGCCTCCTGTTCGTGCGGAACTCGCGATAAACTTAACCCCCACACCCCTCACGCGGCGGGCAACCGTCGTTGGGCTTATCACTGATATGAAATGGGCGCTTGTATATCGTCCGTTAGCTCAGCACGGTACAATGCTTTCAGATTTCAATTTGTATAATTAGTGGGGTTAATTCATGGCAGAATCTCGTGCGGAGCGTAAGGCTCGTCGTGCTTTGATCGAGGCAGCTGAGGGGTCAGAGGAGAAAAAATCTTCTAAGAAATCC
Source organism: Coriobacteriaceae bacterium (assembly GCA_025993015.1). Lineage (NCBI taxonomy): Bacteria > Bacillati > Actinomycetota > Coriobacteriia > Coriobacteriales > Coriobacteriaceae > Coriobacteriaceae bacterium. The sequence goes on along the minus strand of DAJPFV010000001.1, from coordinate 1,165,441 downwards.
AAGTCGTCTCAGGACGCGAAGGGTAAGTCGGCCAAGAGCAAGGCTAAGGCCAAGCGTCCCAGCTCTCGTCGGAGCGGGGATAAGGCATCTCAGACTCGCACCAAGCGCCCGCATAAAGATCCGATTTCGTCTACACGTAAGGTTGTGGATCCCAAGTCTCCCTGTTCAATCATGAAATCTTGCGGTGGGTGCACGGCGATCAATCGTCCTTATAAAAAGCAGCTGGCAGCTAAGCAAGCTGCTATGGAGGAGCTTTTTGCTTCGCTTTGCGAGCGTGAGGGCATTGCTGTCGATCCCATTCGTGGTATGGGTGTCACTTTGGGCGACCCGGGCAAGTATCCTGCGCCGCGTGGTTTTCGTCATAAGGCTGCCACCCCCTTTGCTCCCGGCAAGGAGGGCGCTGTCCGCTGCGGCTTTTTTGAGCGCGGCACGCACAAGATCGTCGCCGTTCCCGAATGCCCTGTCGAGGCCCCGGGTGCGCGCCAGATTCTCAACGGCATCGCACGCGAAGCTGAGCGGTTGCATATTCCCGCTTTTAATGAGGACAAGCATCTTGGTTTGCTTCGCTATGCCGTCGTGCGCTGCGGCTGGCGCACCGACCAGATCATGGTCACGCTCGTGACCGCCCAGCGCGACTTGCCGCATGCACAGGAATTCTTTGAGGCCGTCGCCTCGCTCGATCCACATATCGTCACCGTTGCGCAGAATATCAACGGCCGCCCCGGCAATGCCATCCTGGGCGAGGAGACCCGCATCGTCTATGGCGCCGAATGCATGCGCGATCAGCTGCTCGGCTGCGAATTCGACATCTCCCCCACCGCGTTCTATCAGACTAATCCGCAGCAAACCGAACTGCTCTATCGACTCGCCATTGACGGCATGGATTTGCAGCAGGGCGACGTACTCATGGATGCCTACTGCGGCAGCGGAACCATCGGTCTGTGCGCCGCAAAAGACGCCCAGGACAAAGGCGCCGGCATTATGTTGCTCGGTGTTGAGCGCAACCCCGCCGGCATTGCCGACGCACGTCGCAACGCCGAGCTCAACGGCCTTACCCGTAACGCGTGGTTTATGGCTGACGATGCCACTGACTATATCCTCGATGCCGCCGATAACAACGAGCGTGTTGACGTTCTCTCCATCGACCCGCCGCGCGCCGGCTCCACGCCCGAGTTTCTTGAGGCCGCCTGCGCACTTAAGCCGCGCCGTATCACCTATATCAGTTGTAATCCCGCCACCCAAGAGCGCGACCTACACCAGCTCCTCGACGGTGGCTACCGACTGCTCAAGATCACGCCGGTCGACATGTTCCCCCACACCGACCACACCGAGACCGTCGCGGTCCTCGAGCGCCGCTAACCAGCCCCGGCAGATTTTTGGGACTAGAAAGGGGGCGGCCCGTCTGAACCGCCCCCTTTCGTTGGACATATGAGTCTCGTTACATCCCCTTGCGCAGGTCGCACACGCCGGCTGCCGCCATCTCGCGCAGCAGCGTCTCGCGATCGCGCGTCACGATCAGGTCCAGCGGGAAGTGAATCTCGTCGAGCAACTTGCGGGCGTGCTCGAGCTTGCCAATGGCCATACCAATGTGGGCATCGGTCGACACACCAATACCCACGCCCAGCTCGGCGCAGCGCTCGGCAATCTTGCGACACGCGTTCCAATGCTCGGCATCCGCGCCATGCTCAAGACTATGGTTGTTGATCTCGATAATCTTGTGCTTGGCCTTGGCCGCCAGCAGCACCTCATCGATATCGAACGGCACGCCCGAACGACCCGTATGCCCAAGCATGAACACCTTGGGGTGCTCCAGGGCATTGATGTACATCTGGGTCGTTTGGGCGAGCGTCGCGCCTTCGGCAAACTGCGGGTTATGCACGCTTGCCACCAAATAATCCAAATTGCGCGTCACCAAATCGAACAGCGAATGCTGACGACTGTACGAATCGCCGGCGATATCGAAGTCGACGGGAATATCCTCGCCAAACAAGCTTCCGTCCAGCGAAACGATATCGACCTCGGCGCCGCGAAGCACCAGCACGCCGCTCCAAATGCGCGGCCAGATATCCTGGTTAATAAAGAACTGGAAACTGCGCAGGTCATTGGGGCAAGGCGTAACCATCGAGCTTAAATGGTCGGCGGAACCGAGCACCTGAAGGCCGCGCTCTGCCGCCCAATATATGTTCTCTTCGATAGTTGAATACGCATGCGCAGAGAACATCGTATGAGTATGAATATCACAAGAAAGCAGGTAGGGCATCGGGTCTCCTTATCTGGCACGGCCGTCGCTTATATTCATTGTACGCATAGCCTTCGATAGTCGTAAAACCACTCCATCCCAAAGACACAACGTCCATGACAACGGGGTTCGGCTTAGCACCAAACCCCGTTTCACGTAAAACATTGTAGGCAGAGCGCTTTACTTTTAACGATACTCGTCCGCCAACTGCTTCCAAGCAGGTAGCGAATTGGCAATCGTTTCGTAACTCACGCAATAGCCCAGGCGGAACCAACCCGGCATACCAAAGCTGTCCGAGGGAACCGCAAGCAACTCATACTTCTTTGCGCGCTCGCAAAACGCATTCGCATCGGGCTCGAGCGCTTTCACCCACAGGTAGAAAGCACCGTCCGGCTCAACGTAGGTGTAGCCGTACTCCGCCAATGCGTCGGTGAGCGCCGTGCGGTTGCGGGCATAGGCATCGATATCGCTCGGCTCATCGATACAATCGATAATCACGCGCTGGAAGAGCGCCGGTGCGCATACAAAACCCAGCGTACGGGCAGCACCTGCAACAGCCGGCATCAGACGCGCAGCCTGCGGATTAGTGTTGGGAACCAAGATCCAACCCACGCGCTCACCAGGCAGCGATAGCGACTTAGAATACGAGTAGCACACCACGGTGTTCTCGTAGATCGAGGGCACCCAGGGCACCTCGGCACCGTACACGATCTCGCGGTACGGCTCATCCGAGATGAGCATAATCGGATTCTCGGGATCGCGCTTGGCGTTAACCTCGCGCAAAACATCGGCCAGTCGCGTCAGCGTGTCGCGCGTATACACGGCACCGGTCGGGTTGTTGGGCGAATCGATAATGACGGCCGCTGTCTTATCGCTAATCGCCTTGAGCACGTTGTCCACGCTCAGCTGGAACGTGTCTTCATCGGCAGGCGCCTCGACACACGTGCAGCCTGCCTTCTCAATCCACACGCGATACTCCGGAAAGTACGGGGCGATAACAATAACCTCGTCGCCCGGGTTCGTAACGGCATTGAGCGTGCAGGTGAGCGAAGCCGCGGCGCCCACCGTCATAAAGACGTCCTTGCCCTCATAGCTCGTGCCAAAGCGGCGGTTGAGCGATTCGGCGACGGCTGCTCGACATTGCGGCAAGCCCGGTGCGGGGGTGTAGCCGTGCAACTGGTCGCTTGGCAGCTCCAGGGCCTTCTTTATGGACTCCGCCACGGCAGCGGGCGCCGGAACACTCGGATTACCCAGCGAAAAATCGAATACGTTTTCCGCGCCGATTTGCGCCTTGCGCTCAAGGCCATAGCTAAAAATCTCGCGGATGATGGAGCTTTCCGCACCGCGAGCATACATAGTTTCGTTGATCATCTGTTCCCCTTTCGCATAGGCGCTATTGTACGCTTTAGCCGAGCAAAGCGCCGCAGCAATGTTGATTGGGGACAGACTTAAATGCGTGAAAACGCTCATTTAAGTCTGTCCCCAATCAACAGATGGCCCCATATCGCTCAAAAGAAATAGCCTCCGCAGGTTTCCCCGCAGAGGCTTTCGCCACAAAGGCTATTTGTCGGCGTCGGTGTCGGCACCGGCATTGGCGGCACAGTCATCGCCGGCATCATCGGATGCGGCTTCGGCATCTTCCTGCATGGCCGCCTGTGCAAAGGCCGCAGCATCAGCCGCCAGTTCCTCCTCGCTCATGCGAGGCGCACGCTTCTTGGCCGGCATGCCGGCCGCCTTGGCATTGCGCTCCTCCTTGGCCGCCAGGATATCGCCCTCACGCTCAAGGTAGGCGTCCCACTTGTTGTCGAGCAGGGCGTTTACGGCGTCACCCTCGACGGTCTCACGCTCAAGCAGCACCTTCGCCATCAGGTCAAGCTGATCGCGACGGGCATCCAAAATCTCGGCCGCACGACGATGGGCCTCACGCATAATGCGCTGAACCTCGATATCGATGCGGCGCGCCGTCTCCTCGGAGTAATCCTGATGATCGGCATAGTCGCGGCCCAGGAATACCTGATGCTGCGCCTCACCAAACACCTGCGTTCCAAGCTCCTCGCTCATGCCCAGGCGCGTGACCATCTCGCGCGCCATCTTGGTCGCGCGCTCCAGGTCGTTGCTCGCGCCCGACGTGATGTCGTCACACATGAGCTCCTCGGCAACGCGACCGCCCAAGAACACGGCAAGCTCGTCGAGCATCTCGTTCTTGGTCTTGAGGAAGTGGTCCTCCTGCGGAAGCTGCAGCGTGTAGCCCAGCGCCTGGCCGCGACTGACGATCGAGATCTTGTGAACCGGATCGGAGTGCTCCAGGATGTGGCCCACCAGGGCGTGACCGCTCTCGTGGTAGGCAATCGTGGTGCGCTCGGCCTCGGTCATCACGCGACCCTTGCGCTGCGGTCCGGCAATCACGCGCTCCATCGATTCCTCGACCTCGTCCATCGAGATCACGGAACGATGACGGCGAGCGGCCAGCAGCGCAGACTCGTTGAGCAGATTTGCCAGATCGGCGCCGGTGAAGCCAACGGTCATCTGGGCGAGCTTCTCAAACTTCACGTCCTCGTCCATCGGCTTGTTCTCGGCATGCACGCGCAAAATCTGCTCGCGGCCCTTCACATCCGGACGGTCGACCGTGACCTGACGGTCAAAACGACCGGGACGCAGCAATGCCGGATCCAAGATGTCAGGACGGTTGGTCGCAGCAATCAGGATGACCGACTCGCTCTCCTCAAAACCGTCCATCTCGACCAGCAGCTGGTTGAGCGTCTGCTCGCGCTCGTCGTGACCGCCGCCCAAGCCAGCTCCGCGCTGGCGTCCCACAGCATCGATCTCATCGATGAAGATGATCGACGGAGCCTGGGACTTGGCCTCCTTAAAGAGGTCACGCACGCGGCTGGCGCCGACACCCACGAACATCTCGACAAAGTCGGAACCCGAGATGCTAAAGAACGGCACGCCCGCCTCGCCGGCAACAGCCTTGGCCAGCAGCGTTTTACCGGTGCCCGGAGGGCCCACCAGCAACACGCCACGCGGGATCTTGGCGCCCAGCCTGCGATAGCGATCTGGATCGCTCAAAAAGTCACGAATCTCCTCGAGCTCCTCGACTGCCTCGTCCACGCCGGCAACGTCTTCAAACTTGACCTTGGGGCGCGTGGCCTCGTTGGTCTTGGCGTTGGTCTTGCCAGACTGCATGTTCCTGTTGTTGGCGCCCATCATCTGGCGCATAAAGTAGAACATGATGGCGATCAGGGCAATCGTCGGAAGCACGCTCATCGCCAAGTCGCCCCAAAAATCGGGGTCATTGGTGTTGACGATGTACTTGGTATCGGGGTGCTCCGCCATAAGCTCGGCAAGCGAATCGGAGCCGACATAGGTCGAGGAGAAGCCCTTGAGCTCGCTCGTATCGCCCTTGTCCTTCTTCGTCTTCCAGTAATGACCCGTCACGCTTCCGTCTTGAACCGTATAGGTCAAATCTTCGACGCGATCCTGCTTAATGGCGTTGACCATCTCGCTCGTTGCGAGCTTTACGGTATTGCTGGAATTGGCAAAGCCGGAGCCCATGTTAAAGAAGGCGTAGCCCAGAAGCGCGCAAGCCAAAATAAAATACAGCCAGCCCGTACGCGTGGGCTTCTTGCCTCCGGGCACCCCCGGGATCTTAGGCTCCCGGGGAGTCTGGGAATTGTTATCGTTACGGTCGTCGGGCATCTTACGAATAAACCTCCGGTTTCAAAATGCCCAGATACGGAAGGTTACGATAGCGCTCGGCATAATCGAGGCCGTAGCCCACCACAAAGGCATCGGGGCAATGGGTTCCAACATACTTGGGCGTGATGGCCGAGGTACGGTCCTCAACGTCCTTCCACAGGAAGGCGGCGACCTCCAGAGAAGCGGGCTTGCGGCTCTCGAGGTTCTTCATCAGATACTTGAGCGTCAGGCCCGAGTCCAGAATGTCCTCGACGATCAGCACGTCGCGACCGCGGATGTCGATATCCAGGTCCTTAATGATACGCACGATACCCGAGGACTTCACACCGTCGCCATAGCTCGAAACAGCCATGAAATCGATGTTGGTCGGCAGCTCGATCTTGCGCATCAGGTCGCCCATAAAGACCACGGCGCCGCGCAGGACCGCAATCAGCACCAGATCCTTACCCGCGTAGTCGCGAGTAATCTGCTCGCCTAGGCGAGAGACGATACCGTCGATATCCTCCTGCGTAAACAGAACCTTCTCGATATCCGGATGTTGAGAAGCCATGACAACCCTTTCTTGTGCTTATCGCCCACACACCGCCGTACGGACGCGAACTTCACATTCTAGCAGCGCACGGGGTATATTTTCCAGCCCATACGCCATCAGCGCGGGAATACCGTCAACGTCGCACAGAATAGCTGGCGTGGGACGCTATTCCGCATCGACCACGCGAAGCAGATACGCCACGCGCGTTGCGGCCGTGCATTTAAAACGCTCGTCCGTGCGAACGCCTGCGACCCATACTACGGCACCTCCCGGAGCCGTTCTCACCACAGGAACGCCTGCGCGCTCAGAAACGGGAATACGAGCCTCGTTGAGCAGGTCGGACACCTTCTTACTTCGCCCACTCATGCCCAACGGACACATCACATCCCCCGGCGCGGGACCGTCTACCCACAGACGCGCCAAACGCGCCTCGGCGGGAATCTCCCCGCGCGAGCCGGCGAGCATCCGTTCGCTATCGCGATCGGCAAAGCCCAGCGTCGCTGCATCCACCATAGCGACCACCCCTCCGGCACCCGCAAGTTCGCGGGCACGGCGCACAATATCACACCCCGGCTCGACGGCTATCGGCTCTGCCACCAGGATGCGGCCCGCCCCCAGCGGCAATCGACCGGGAATGGTGACCCAATCGGCAACTAACCCCTCGCGCGCCGCCGGGGCCTTGAATGACAGCATGCCAAACTCCACGCGCACATCGATTCCCGCCGGCAGCGTGACCGAACCCGAGCCTTCGGCGACACAGGCAAGCACGCGCTCCACATGCCGCATCTCCGGGCGAGCGTCGGGGTCGATACGCTTAATTGCCAGTCGCACCATGCGCCGAGCAATCACCACCTCGGCCGCGGCCAGTCGGCGAGCGTCAAGGACCAGTGCACCCGCCGCCTCCTTACGCAGGCAGCTTCGAAACGCCTGCGCGGAAAGCTGGGAAAGAAAGGCGTCCTCATCGCCTAAGATCTCGCAGGCGGCGCCAATCGTCTTACAGACGCTCGCGTTACGCTGCGCCACCACCGGCATCACCCGATGGCGCACGTAGTTACGCAAGTACGACACGTCCTCGTTGCTCTCGTCCTCTCGCCACGGCTGACCATGCACCTGCAGATAGCCTACGAGCTCATCATGAGTCAGGTCGAGCAAGGGACGCACCACGATATTCCTCCGGCGAGGAATGCTCGATAGACCAGCGGACCCCGAACCCTTAATCGCGTTCATCAAAAACGTTTCCGCCCGATCAGAAGACGTGTGCGCAGTGCAGATACGAGCCGCCGTTCGCGGTGCCCCCGTCTGGGCGCAGAGCTCGCGAACATACCTCCGCGCCGCGGCATAGCGCACCTCGCGGGCAGCCGCCTCGATATTGCCCGATTCATCATCAAAATAGGCATGCTCAACACACAGCGGTAGACCATATTGCGCGCATAGGCCGCGCACAAAGGCCTCGTCGCCATCGGATGCCTCGCCGCGCAGATGATGGTTCACGTGCAGCACGTGCAGTCGCTCACGCGCGATGGGGGCTACACCACGCCCATCCAGAATATCCAACTTTGATGTGCACGCCATAAGGAGCAAAGCCGTCGAGTCCGCACCACCTGATACCATGAGCACCACGGGGGCAGCCGTCTGCCGCGTTGCCAGGGCTTTATCATCGGCCCACGACGCAGCATGGTGTCCATAATGCTGAGATACCGTTGGCATTTGCTTCCTCCTCTATTCGTTCGCACCCATTGTATCCTTTGGAATCTTATGTCTCGTCTGCACCTTCACATCCTTGGCAGCGGCTCAAAAGGCAACTGCGCACTCATCGAAGGCCCCCGAGGGCTCATCATGATTGACGACGGTCTTTCTCGCCGCGAGACATTAAAGCGCATGGCAGAACTGGGACTCTCGGCAGACAACGTCTCGGCTCTTCTCATTACTCATGAGCATAGCGATCACATCAAGGGCCTCGATGTTTGGTGCAAGCACTGGCACGGTCCCCTCTTTGCCAGCAGGGGCACACTTTCGAGCAAAGAAAATCTTTCGCATCTGCCTGTCGAGGAATTCGATCCCGGTGACACCCTGTCCATTGCCGGCATCCACGTGCAAACCTACTCAACATCACACGATGTCATCAATCCAGTCGGCTATCGATTCGACGCCCCCGATGATTCCATTGGCTTTGCCACCGACACCGGAGAGCTATCGAGCCAAGCCATGAACACCCTCAAAGATTGTCGAGTCCTCGCGCTCGAAAGCAACCACGATGTGACCATGCTGCGCGAGGGAGAATATCCCCGCTTTCTTCAGGAGCGCATCCTGTCTGCAAGGGGACACCTCTCCAACGACCAAGCCGCCGAAGCCGCGCGCGAACTTGTTACCGAGCGCACCGAACAGCTCATTGCCATGCATATCAGTCAAGATAACAATCGTCCGAGCCTTACCGTCAAAAGCTATGCCAAAGCTCTAGCAGCAACCCTGGATGACGAGGTCGGCAGCTCCGCCACCCTTCTCCAAGGATCGCGAAAACTCTCGATACGCCCCGCAAGCCAGCATCGGCCAGCAACCATTCAATAGACTGTCCTAGACAGCAAAAGGGGCCGGGAATCGCTTCCCAGCCCCTTTTGTTATCTTTTAATAGCGCAGAACACCAACGAAGTTAGTCGATGGAGATCTTCGTAACGTTCTTCTTCTCGACGATCTTGGGAACCGTAACGGTAAGGATGCCGTCGGCGTACTTAGCCGAGAGACCCTCGCTCGAAGCATCCTTCAGGTACACACCACGCGTCGCGCTGTACGAGCTGAACTCCTTCTGCAGGAAGTTCTTGCCCTCGTTCTCCTCGTCTTCCTCGACATTCACGCTAATGGAGAGACGGCCCTCGTTAAGCTCGACATCGATATCGTCCTTGGCGACGCCGGTAAGATAAGCCTTAACCTCATAGCCATCGCCCTTATCCTCAACGTCAACGGGGAACGCCTTAGAGGCAATCGAGTTGTTCGCCAGGTCGCTCATATCATCAAACAGATCGAACAGCGAGCTTGCAGAGGGACGAACGCCAAAAACCGAACGATAAGGAACCATGCTTGCCATGTTTACCACTCCTTTATAGGACTGCCGAGTCATCTTCTAGGTGACTGGGACTTCTTTTGACGCTCTTATATATGCCCACCCGATGCTCATATATACATCGACTATAAAGTTTTTTGAGTCCAGTACTATAAGCATATCTAAGTGCGTAAGACTCAGGTTTTTAGAAGGTTAAGGTTCTTTGAACCAGAGCTTAAATAACGAGTATGTCCCCAGCTACAAATAACAAGGGGCTTACAATGAGCGCATACACGTTGTTGGTAACGAGCTAAAGGGCATCATGGACGACCAAAACCAGAACAATATGTTTATGCCGACGCAGGGGGAAAATACTTCCACGCAGCCGCCACGGTTCCATCGCCCCCACATCTCGCAAGAGCCCATTAATGATCCAGAGCCCGAGTATGTGACGAGAAATCGATATCAAACGCTCGAGGATGCCCAAACGGGGCGTAAGCATATGGGCGTCGCATCGAGCGATCCCGTATATCTGAAAGATGCACCGTTATCAAAAAACAGCGCAATCAATGACGACCCGGCGAAAACGCCCATAACTCGGCAGCAAAGAGGCCCCCGACCTAAGCAAACCTTAACGCATTCGGCTCGTTATCTCGAAACGCCAAAACAGGGAAAATCAATCTTCGTTTCGTCAAGCAAACGACGCAAGCAGCATCGACTGACAATCCTGCTTTTGATCATTGTGGCCATAGCAGTTGCCCTTGTTATTCGATTTATTGTCTTTAAATAAAAGCTCATTACCCATAAGCCCAATCGGGTTACAGGTGAAATGCAACTACATTGTGAAGTGTTAGCGCAAAAAAGGGGGAGGCCGCGAGGCCTCCCCCTTTTAAGTTCAAGCGCACGGCTCGGTGCCGTCCACCGGTCAGCGGCGCCCTGGCCTCCCACGGGCTGACCCCGCAGTACTCTCGGCGCGATGGGGCTTAGCTTCCGGGTTCGGAACGGGACCGGGCGTGCCCCCCATGCTCTGGCCGCTGACCGGTGGGCGGCGCCCACCGTATCTTCGGTGTCCTGGGTCGATATCTGCGTGCCCTGGGGGCCGCATGGCGCATAGGAAAGATGTGACTCGGGGGCATCCTCGTGCCCGGACCGCGCTTCAGAGCGCATGTCCCGCGGGCCGCGAGGTGCGGTTCCGGAAGAGCTCGGGCGATTAGTGCGGCTCGGCTGAGGCTGTCGCCAGCCTTGCACCTGCCGTCTATCGACCAGGTAGTCTACCTGGGCCCTTACCGGAAGGAGAACTAATCCCTGGAACGGCTTCCCGCTTAGATGCCTTCAGCGGTTATCCGCGCCGCACGCGGCTACCCGGCCGTGCCGTTGGTCGACAACCGGTTCACCGGAGGTGCGTCCACCCCGGTCCTCTCGTACTGGGGGCAGCCTCCATCGATTCTCCTGCGCCCACGGAGGATAGGGACCGAACTGTCTCACGACGTTCTGAACCCAGCTCGCGTACCGCTTTAAACGGCGAACAGCCGTACCCTTGGGACCTGCTCCAGCCCCAGGATGCGATGAGCCGACATCGAGGTGCCAAACCTTGCCGTCGATGTGGACTCTTGGGCAAGATCAGCCTGTTATCCCCGGAGTACCTTTTATCCGTTGAGCGACGGCCCACCCACTCGGGGCCGCCGGATCACTAGAGCCTGCTTTCGCACCTGCTCGGCTTGTGGGCCTCGCAGTCAAGCCCGCTTGTACTCTTGCATTCAAAAGGACGGTTGCCGACCGTCCCGAGCGGACCTTCGCGCGCCTCCGTTACCCTTTAGGAGGCGACCGCCCCAGTCAAACTGCCCGCCTGGCACGGTCCCCGAGCCGGTTGACGGCCTCGGGTTAGGACGCCGGTCGCGCGAGGGCAGTATTCCAAGGGCGGCTCCCCGGGGGCTGGCGCCTCCGGATCGATGCCTCCTGCCTATCCTCTACACGCGGGACCAGCGGCCAATGCCAAGCTGCAGTGAAGGTTCACGGGGTCTTTCCGTCCTTCCGCGGGTAAGTCGCATCTTCACGACCAGTGCAATTTCACCGGGTCCATGGTCGAGACAGCGCCCAAGTCGTTGCGCCTTTCGTGCAGGTCGGAACTTACCCGACAAGGAATTTCGCTACCTTAGGACCGTTATAGTTACGGCCGCCGTTTACCGGGGCTTGGCTTCGGGGCTTCGCCGAAATGGCTAACTCCTCCGCGTGACCTTCCGGCACCGGGCAGGCGTCAGACCCTATACGTCGCCTTGCGGCTTCTGCAGAGTCCTGTGTTTTTGGTAAACAGTCGCTTGGGCCTCTCCACTGCGGCCCGCCTCCGCTCCCGGAGCAAGTCCGTTCACGTACGCGCGGGCACCCCTTCTCCCGAAGTTACGGGGCCATTGTGCCGAGTTCCTTGACCATGGTTGACCCGATCGCCTCGGTATGTTCTACCCACCCACCTGTGTCGGTTTGCGGTACGGGCGCGCACGCGCCTGCCTAGGGGTTTTTCTAGGGACCTCGGGCTCACTCGCTTCGCTTGATCGCTTCGTCCGGAGCCTCGCCCTCGTGCGGACCGGATTTCCCTGGTCCGCGGGCCGCGCTCCATCACGGGGACGTCCAGAACCCCGCCGAGCCACCCCCATCCGTCGCCCCGTCGGTCGTAGCGCCGCGTGCGCGGTGCAGGAATGTCTGCCTGCTGCGCGTCGGCTACGCCTTCCGGCCTCGCCTTAGCCCCCGACTGACCCTGGGAGGATTAGCCTTGCCCAGGAAACCTCGGGTTCACGGCGGACGAGTTACTCTCTCGTCTCTCGCTACTCATGCCAGCATTCTCACTCCCATGCGCTCCACCGTCGGTCGCCCTCCGGCTTCTCCGCCCATGGGAAGCTCCCCTACCGATTCTAATGAATTAAAATCCCGCCGCTTCGGTGTCCAGCTTAGCCCCGTGTATTGTCGGCGCATGTCCACTCGACCAGTGAGCTGTTACGCACTCTTTGAATGGATGGCTGCTTCTAAGCCAACATCCTGGTTGTCTGGGCGGACGCACATCCTTTGCCACTCGGCTGGAACTTGGGGACCTTAGCGGGCGGTCCGGGCTGTTTCCCTCTCGAGCACACAGCTTAGCCCACATGCTCTGACTGCCGCGCTCTGGGCCGCCGGCATTCGGAGTTCGGTTGGATTCGGTAGGCGGCGAAGCCCCCTCGTCCATCCGGTGCTCTACCTCCGGCGGTGAACGCGCGACGCTAGCCCTAAAGCTATTTCGGGGAGAACGAGATATCTCCGGGTTTGATTGGCCTTTCACCCCTATCCGCAGGTCATCGCCGCCGTTTTCAACCGACGTGCGTTCGGCCCTCCACGGGGTCTTACCCCCGCTTCAGCCTGCCCACGGATAGCTCACCCGGCTTCGCGTCCGCGGCGCGGGACTCAAGTCGCCCTGTTAAGGCTCGCTTTCGCTTCGGCTCCCTTTCGGTTAACCTCGCCCCGCGCCAGCGACTCGCTGGCTCATTCTACAAAAGGCACGCCGTCACACCCCGAAGGGTGCTCCGACTGCTCGTGGGCGCACGGTTTCAGGTACTGTTTCACTCCCCTCCCGGGGTGCTTTTCACCTTTCCCTCACGGTACTGGTGCGCTATCGGTCACAGGGTAGTACTCAGGCTTGGATGGTGGTCCACCCAGGTTCGGACCGGGTTTCACGTGCCCGGCCCTACTCAGGGACCGCGTCGCGCCGTCCGGTCTGGGTTCGCGTACGGGGCTGTCACCCGCTGCGGCCGGCCCTCCCATGCCGTTCCGCTCCCCAGCCGGACCTGCGCCCGGGGGCGGCAGCCCCCGGATGCGCGGCCCTGCAACCCCGCCGGCGGAACCCCTGCCGGGTATCCCCGCTCGACGGTTTGGCCATCGGTCCCCTTTCGCTCGCCGCTACTCGGGGAGTCTCGAGATTGATTTCCTCTCCTCCGGGTACTTAGATGTTTCAGTTCCCCGGGTTGTCCTCCCGGCCCCTATGCGTTCAGGGCCGGGATATCCGTACCTCTACGGATGGGTTCGCCCATTCGGAGACCCCCGGGTCGAAGGATGTGTGCTCCTCGCCGGGGATTATCGCAGCTTGCCGCGTCCTTCATCGGCTCCCTGTGCCAAGGCATCCGCCGTGCGCCCGTGGTATCTTGCGGGACCGCTCCGGGCCCGCGGGATATCCACGTGTCGCTAATTAATCTAATTAATCGATATCATGAATAGCGCTCGTATGTCGCAATTCGGGTATCTCATACCGCGGCACAGTAGTTGACTGTGCTCGCGATCAGATGCTCCTCACTCATATATAAGTGAATTCTTCTTGTTTGGATCGGATGAATGATTGCTATCATTCTGTCTTTAATCGCAGAAAAGAATCGAGTCTGGAAGAATTGGATCTTCCATCTCTCTCCTATCGCTATGCGGCTCTCAAGGTACGCGGGTGCGACCCCGGGGACCGGGTGCTGCGGGGACATATCCGTGGCGGACATCTACCGGACGGGCTCCTGCCCTCTATTCGAGTTAAAGTTTGTCTCTCTAGAAGATTTATCTCCCTAGAAAGGAGGTGATCCAGCCGCACCTTCCGGTACGGCTACCTTGTTACGACTTCACCCCCCTCACCCTCCACACCTTCGGCGCCTCCCCCCTCTCGGTTGGGCCGGCGACTTCGGGTGCAGACGACTCGGGTGGTGTGACGGGCGGTGTGTACAAGGCCCGGGAACGCATTCACCGCGGCATGCTGATCCGCGATTACTAGCAACTCCGACTTCATGGGGGCGGGTTGCAGCCCCCAATCCGAACTGGGGCCGGCTTTCCGGGATCCGCTCCCCCTCGCGGGGTGGCATCCCTCTGTACCGGCCATTGTAGCACGTGTGCAGCCCAGGGCATAAGGGGCATGATGACTTGACGTCGTCCCCGCCCTCCTCCGCCTTGACGGCGGCGGTCCCGCGTGGGTTCCCGGCATCACCCGATGGCAACACGCGGCGGGGGTTGCGCTCGTTGCGGGACTTAACCCAACATCTCACGACACGAGCTGACGACAGCCATGCACCACCTGTATGGGCTCCTCTCGGCCACGGGGTCTCCCCCGCTTCACCCATATGTCAAGCCCTGGTAAGGTTCTTCGCGTTGCTTCGAATTAAGCCACATGCTCCGCTGCTTGTGCGGGCCCCCGTCAATTCCTTTGAGTTTTAGCCTTGCGGCCGTACTCCCCAGGCGGGACGCTTAATGCGTTGGCTGCGGCACGGGGGGATCGTCCCCCCACACCTAGCGTCCATCGTTTACGGCTGGGACTACCAGGGTATCTAATCCTGTTCGCTCCCCCAGCTTTCGCGCCTCAGCGTCGGTCTCGGCCCAGAGGGCCGCCTTCGCCACCGGTGTTCCACCCGATATCTGCGCATTCCACCGCTACACCGGGTGTTCCACCCTCCCCTACCGGACCCAAGCCGCGGAGGTTCCGGGGGCTTCGGGGGGTTGAGCCCCCCGCTTCGACCCCCGGCCTGCCGGGCCGCCTACGCGCGCTTTACGCCCAATGAATCCGGATAACGCTCGCCCCCTACGTATTACCGCGGCTGCTGGCACGTAGTTAGCCGGGGCTTCTTCTGCAGGTACAGTCTTGACTCTTCCCTGCTGAAAGCGGTTTACGACCCGAAGGCCTCCGTCCCGCACGCGGCGTCGCTGCGTCAGGGTTCCCCCCATTGCGCAAGATTCCCCACTGCTGCCTCCCGTAGGAGTCTGGGCCGTGTCTCAGTCCCAATCTGGCCGGTCGGTCTCTCAACCCGGCTACCCGTTGTCGGCACGGTGGGCCGTCACCCCGCCGTCTACCTGATGGGCCGCGGAGCCATCCCCTCCCGTCGGGGCTTTAGCCGGGGTGCCATGCGGCACCCCGGGGTATCCGGTATTACCCGTCCTTTCGGGCGGCTATCCCGGGGGAGGGGGCAGGTTCTCCACGTGTTACTCAGCCGTTCGCCACTCGCTTCTATCCGAAGATAGGTGCCGTTCGACTTGCATGTGTTAGGCGCGCCGCCAGCGTTCATCCTGAGCCAGGATCGAACTCTCCGTCCAAAATAAATGGGCTTCGAGCCCGTCCGGTCCTCTCAGTCCATCGCTGATCGGTTCCGTTCGATTCATATGGTTCTATTAGATAGGAAAAGGAATTTCTCGGGGCCGCCTCTCGGCGGCCTTGCGAAAAACAAATCCAAGTTAGACCATTTCAAATGGTTCGATGTCTGCCCGGATGCGACACTGAAGTAAGTGTCCATCCTCGCAGTATCCGGTTCTCAAGGTGCACGCCTGCGCTGGTTCCCGGTCCGACCGGGCCGCGCGGCAAGGAGATATATTGCCAGACCGGAGGGCCCCCGCGGGCGGGAATCTGGCCGTACATATTTCCTACACATATAAGTACTCTCGGCTGGCTGGTTAAAAACAGGAGGGGACCGCATCCGAGATCCCCTCTTTCGCCCATCTATAGCAATAGACTCTTAAATACCTTATGCCAGCAGCTTGCGACCGGATTCCTCGATCGCGTCAAGTGCTGCATCTGCCTCGGCGGCATCCGCGCCCTTAGCGAAGATATACAGCTTGATCTTGGGCTCGGTGCCGGAAGGACGAACAATACCCTTGTTGCCACCCTCAAGATCGAACTCAATGACGTTAGCCTTCGGCAGGCCGTTCACGCAGGTGTTGTAATCCACGACGGCCTCAATCTTGGAACCGGCGAGCTCCGCGGGCGGGTTCTCGCGCAGACCGGCCATGATGCCGGCCATCTTTGCCGCACCCTCAGCGCCCGGATAGCTCAGCGAAATCGTCTTGTTGTGATAGTAGCCATACTTCTCGTACAGCTCGTGCATCGCATCGGCGAGGTTCTTGCCCTGGAGCTTGTAATACTGTGCCATCTGGCAAATCAAAAGCGAAGTGCTCACGGCGTCCTTGTCGCGCACGTGGTCGCCGGCCAGATAGCCGTAGCTCTCCTCAAAACCGAAGATAAAGCGATCGACCTCGCCAGCATCGAAAAGCGAGGTAATGATGTCGCCGATGTACTTGAAGCCCGTCAGGCAGCGACGGAGCTCAAAGCCGTACTCGTCGGCCAGTGCGTCAACCATAGCGGAAGAAACGATGGTAGTAACGGCAACCTTCTTGGTGAGATCCTCGCCGCGGGCGGCACGAGTCTTGCAAATATAGTCGAGCAGCAGGACGCCCATCTCGTTACCGGTCAGCAGCAGGTAGTCGTCACCATTCTTGACGGCAACGCCGACACGGTCGGCATCGGGATCGGTTGCAAGCAACAGATCGGGGTGAACCTGCTCGCAGAGATCGATGCCCTTCTGCATGGCCTGACGGATCTCAGGATTAGGATACGGGCAGGTCGGGAAATCGCCGTTAGGCTCCTTCTGCTCGGGAACAACCGTGACATCGGTGATGCCAGCGCGCTCGAGCACCGTCGTGACGGGAATGAGGCCGGTGCCGTTGAGCGGAGTGTAGACGAGCTTAAGCGGTGCGCCGGCAATCTCCTCGGCAGAAAGGTTAGTCACGCCGCGGGCGAGAACGGCGTCATAATAACGCTCGAGGCACGAGTCGTCGATCCATTTAACCAGACCCTGCTCAAGAGCCTCATCAAAGTCCATGGACTTCACGCCGGTAAACGTATCGGTCTCGGCGATAGCCTTAGAAATTGCATCGGCGGCCTCACTGGTGATCTGGCAGCCGTCGGGGCCATAGGCCTTATAGCCATTATAAGGCGCCGGATTATGACTAGCGGTCATGCAAATGCCACCGGAGCACTTAAGGTCGCGGACGGCCCAGGAAAGCGTCGGCACGGGAGAAATCTTAGGATACACGAGAGCCGTCACGCCGTTTGCCGCAAGAATGGCAGCCGTCGTCTTAACGAACAGTTCACCCTTATTGCGGCTATCGCGAGCGATGGCAACCGTCGGATGCTCGAAGGTCGCATTGAGATAGTCAGCAAAACCCTGCGTCGCGCGACCGACCGTATAGATATTCATACGGTTAGTGCCTGCACCGATAGTGCCACGTAGACCGGCAGTACCGAAGGCGAGATCTTGGAAGAAAGCGTCGGTGATGGCGTCTTCGTCACCCTGCTCCTTCATCGTGTTGAGCTCAGCGAGGAGCTCCTCGTCCTTGACATTGGCAATCCAAGTATCAAGCAGCTCATGAACATCTGCCATGTGAGTCCTTCCGTCACAATCAATAAAACTATCCGTGTAAAACAGGACAAGCGCATCAGCGCGCTAAAGCAAATATTAGTCCATTGAGAACAGAGAACCGGCCACAGAACGGTGAACGTTTATATTCACCGGTGGATGATTGGATTGATTTAATTGCTTAGTGAATGCCGCCTTTAACGCAAAAAAAGGGGAGGCCGCGAGGCCTCCCCCTTCTTCAAGTCGATCGACGGCTCGGTGCCGTCCACCGGTCAGCGGCGCCCTGGCCTCCCACGGGCTGACCCCGCAGTACTCTCGGCGCGATGGGGCTTAGCTTCCGGGTTCGGAACGGGACCGGGCGTGCCCCCCATGCTCTGGCCGCTGACCGGTGGGCGGCGCCCACCGTATCTTCGGTGTCCTGGGTCGATATCTGCGTGCCCTGGGGGCCGCATGGCGCATAGGAAAGATGTGACTCGGGGGCATCCTCGTGCCCGGACCGCGCTTCAGAGCGCATGTCCCGCGGGCCGCGAGGTGCGGTTCCGGAAGAGCTCGGGCGATTAGTGCGGCTCGGCTGAGGCTGTCGCCAGCCTTGCACCTGCCGTCTATCGACCAGGTAGTCTACCTGGGCCCTTACCGGAAGGAGAACTAATCCCTGGAACGGCTTCCCGCTTAGATGCCTTCAGCGGTTATCCGCGCCGCACGCGGCTACCCGGCCGTGCCGTTGGTCGACAACCGGTTCACCGGAGGTGCGTCCACCCCGGTCCTCTCGTACTGGGGGCAGCCTCCATCGATTCTCCTGCGCCCACGGAGGATAGGGACCGAACTGTCTCACGACGTTCTGAACCCAGCTCGCGTACCGCTTTAAACGGCGAACAGCCGTACCCTTGGGACCTGCTCCAGCCCCAGGATGCGATGAGCCGACATCGAGGTGCCAAACCTTGCCGTCGATGTGGACTCTTGGGCAAGATCAGCCTGTTATCCCCGGAGTACCTTTTATCCGTTGAGCGACGGCCCACCCACTCGGGGCCGCCGGATCACTAGAGCCTGCTTTCGCACCTGCTCGGCTTGTGGGCCTCGCAGTCAAGCCCGCTTGTACTCTTGCATTCAAAAGGACGGTTGCCGACCGTCCCGAGCGGACCTTCGCGCGCCTCCGTTACCCTTTAGGAGGCGACCGCCCCAGTCAAACTGCCCGCCTGGCACGGTCCCCGAGCCGGTTGACGGCCTCGGGTTAGGACGCCGGTCGCGCGAGGGCAGTATTCCAAGGGCGGCTCCCCGGGGGCTGGCGCCTCCGGATCGATGCCTCCTGCCTATCCTCTACACGCGGGACCAGCGGCCAATGCCAAGCTGCAGTGAAGGTTCACGGGGTCTTTCCGTCCTTCCGCGGGTAAGTCGCATCTTCACGACCAGTGCAATTTCACCGGGTCCATGGTCGAGACAGCGCCCAAGTCGTTGCGCCTTTCGTGCAGGTCGGAACTTACCCGACAAGGAATTTCGCTACCTTAGGACCGTTATAGTTACGGCCGCCGTTTACCGGGGCTTGGCTTCGGGGCTTCGCCGAAATGGCTAACTCCTCCGCGTGACCTTCCGGCACCGGGCAGGCGTCAGACCCTATACGTCGCCTTGCGGCTTCTGCAGAGTCCTGTGTTTTTGGTAAACAGTCGCTTGGGCCTCTCCACTGCGGCCCGCCTCCGCTCCCGGAGCAAGTCCGTTCACGTACGCGCGGGCACCCCTTCTCCCGAAGTTACGGGGCCATTGTGCCGAGTTCCTTGACCATGGTTGACCCGATCGCCTCGGTATGTTCTACCCACCCACCTGTGTCGGTTTGCGGTACGGGCGCGCACGCGCCTGCCTAGGGGTTTTTCTAGGGACCTCGGGCTCACTCGCTTCGCTTGATCGCTTCGTCCGGAGCCTCGCCCTCGTGCGGACCGGATTTCCCTGGTCCGCGGGCCGCGCTCCATCACGGGGACGTCCAGAACCCCGCCGAGCCACCCCCATCCGTCGCCCCGTCGGTCGTAGCGCCGCGTGCGCGGTGCAGGAATGTCTGCCTGCTGCGCGTCGGCTACGCCTTCCGGCCTCGCCTTAGCCCCCGACTGACCCTGGGAGGATTAGCCTTGCCCAGGAAACCTCGGGTTCACGGCGGACGAGTTACTCTCTCGTCTCTCGCTACTCATGCCAGCATTCTCACTCCCATGCGCTCCACCGTCGGTCGCCCTCCGGCTTCTCCGCCCATGGGAAGCTCCCCTACCGATTCTAATGAATTAAAATCCCGCCGCTTCGGTGTCCAGCTTAGCCCCGTGTATTGTCGGCGCATGTCCACTCGACCAGTGAGCTGTTACGCACTCTTTGAATGGATGGCTGCTTCTAAGCCAACATCCTGGTTGTCTGGGCGGACGCACATCCTTTGCCACTCGGCTGGAACTTGGGGACCTTAGCGGGCGGTCCGGGCTGTTTCCCTCTCGAGCACACAGCTTAGCCCACATGCTCTGACTGCCGCGCTCTGGGCCGCCGGCATTCGGAGTTCGGTTGGATTCGGTAGGCGGCGAAGCCCCCTCGTCCATCCGGTGCTCTACCTCCGGCGGTGAACGCGCGACGCTAGCCCTAAAGCTATTTCGGGGAGAACGAGATATCTCCGGGTTTGATTGGCCTTTCACCCCTATCCGCAGGTCATCGCCGCCGTTTTCAACCGACGTGCGTTCGGCCCTCCACGGGGTCTTACCCCCGCTTCAGCCTGCCCACGGATAGCTCACCCGGCTTCGCGTCCGCGGCGCGGGACTCAAGTCGCCCTGTTAAGGCTCGCTTTCGCTTCGGCTCCCTTTCGGTTAACCTCGCCCCGCGCCAGCGACTCGCTGGCTCATTCTACAAAAGGCACGCCGTCACACCCCGAAGGGTGCTCCGACTGCTCGTGGGCGCACGGTTTCAGGTACTGTTTCACTCCCCTCCCGGGGTGCTTTTCACCTTTCCCTCACGGTACTGGTGCGCTATCGGTCACAGGGTAGTACTCAGGCTTGGATGGTGGTCCACCCAGGTTCGGACCGGGTTTCACGTGCCCGGCCCTACTCAGGGACCGCGTCGCGCCGTCCGGTCTGGGTTCGCGTACGGGGCTGTCACCCGCTGCGGCCGGCCCTCCCATGCCGTTCCGCTCCCCAGCCGGACCTGCGCCCGGGGGCGGCAGCCCCCGGATGCGCGGCCCTGCAACCCCGCCGGCGGAACCCCTGCCGGGTATCCCCGCTCGACGGTTTGGCCATCGGTCCCCTTTCGCTCGCCGCTACTCGGGGAGTCTCGAGATTGATTTCCTCTCCTCCGGGTACTTAGATGTTTCAGTTCCCCGGGTTGTCCTCCCGGCCCCTATGCGTTCAGGGCCGGGATATCCGTACCTCTACGGATGGGTTCGCCCATTCGGAGACCCCCGGGTCGAAGGATGTGTGCTCCTCGCCGGGGATTATCGCAGCTTGCCGCGTCCTTCATCGGCTCCCTGTGCCAAGGCATCCGCCGTGCGCCCGTGGTATCTTGCGGGACCGCTCCGGGCCCGCGGGATATCCACGTGTCGCTAATTAATCTAATTAATCGATATCATGAATAGCGCTCGTATGTCGCAATTCGGGTATCTCATACCGCGGCACAGTAGTTGACTGTGCTCGCGATCAGATGCTCCTCACTCATATATAAGTGAATTCTTCTTGTTTGGATCGGATGAATGATTGCTATCATTCTGTCTTTAATCGCAGAAAAGAATCGAGTCTGGAAGAATTGGATCTTCCATCTCTCTCCTATCGCTATGCGGCTCTCAAGGTACGCGGGTGCGACCCCGGGGACCGGGTGCTGCGGGGACATATCCGTGGCGGACATCTACCGGACGGGCTCCTGCCCTCTATTCGAGTTAAAGTTTGTCTCTCTAGAAGATTTATCTCCCTAGAAAGGAGGTGATCCAGCCGCACCTTCCGGTACGGCTACCTTGTTACGACTTCACCCCCCTCACCCTCCACACCTTCGGCGCCTCCCCCCTCTCGGTTGGGCCGGCGACTTCGGGTGCAGACGACTCGGGTGGTGTGACGGGCGGTGTGTACAAGGCCCGGGAACGCATTCACCGCGGCATGCTGATCCGCGATTACTAGCAACTCCGACTTCATGGGGGCGGGTTGCAGCCCCCAATCCGAACTGGGGCCGGCTTTCCGGGATCCGCTCCCCCTCGCGGGGTGGCATCCCTCTGTACCGGCCATTGTAGCACGTGTGCAGCCCAGGGCATAAGGGGCATGATGACTTGACGTCGTCCCCGCCCTCCTCCGCCTTGACGGCGGCGGTCCCGCGTGGGTTCCCGGCATCACCCGATGGCAACACGCGGCGGGGGTTGCGCTCGTTGCGGGACTTAACCCAACATCTCACGACACGAGCTGACGACAGCCATGCACCACCTGTATGGGCTCCTCTCGGCCACGGGGTCTCCCCCGCTTCACCCATATGTCAAGCCCTGGTAAGGTTCTTCGCGTTGCTTC
This sequence comes from Coriobacteriaceae bacterium, assembly GCA_025993015.1. NCBI lineage: Bacteria > Bacillati > Actinomycetota > Coriobacteriia > Coriobacteriales > Coriobacteriaceae > Coriobacteriaceae bacterium. The sequence goes on along the minus strand of DAJPFV010000001.1, from coordinate 1,143,279 downwards.
GAATTAAGCCACATGCTCCGCTGCTTGTGCGGGCCCCCGTCAATTCCTTTGAGTTTTAGCCTTGCGGCCGTACTCCCCAGGCGGGACGCTTAATGCGTTGGCTGCGGCACGGGGGGATCGTCCCCCCACACCTAGCGTCCATCGTTTACGGCTGGGACTACCAGGGTATCTAATCCTGTTCGCTCCCCCAGCTTTCGCGCCTCAGCGTCGGTCTCGGCCCAGAGGGCCGCCTTCGCCACCGGTGTTCCACCCGATATCTGCGCATTCCACCGCTACACCGGGTGTTCCACCCTCCCCTACCGGACCCAAGCCGCGGAGGTTCCGGGGGCTTCGGGGGGTTGAGCCCCCCGCTTCGACCCCCGGCCTGCCGGGCCGCCTACGCGCGCTTTACGCCCAATGAATCCGGATAACGCTCGCCCCCTACGTATTACCGCGGCTGCTGGCACGTAGTTAGCCGGGGCTTCTTCTGCAGGTACAGTCTTGACTCTTCCCTGCTGAAAGCGGTTTACGACCCGAAGGCCTCCGTCCCGCACGCGGCGTCGCTGCGTCAGGGTTCCCCCCATTGCGCAAGATTCCCCACTGCTGCCTCCCGTAGGAGTCTGGGCCGTGTCTCAGTCCCAATCTGGCCGGTCGGTCTCTCAACCCGGCTACCCGTTGTCGGCACGGTGGGCCGTCACCCCGCCGTCTACCTGATGGGCCGCGGAGCCATCCCCTCCCGTCGGGGCTTTAGCCGGGGTGCCATGCGGCACCCCGGGGTATCCGGTATTACCCGTCCTTTCGGGCGGCTATCCCGGGGGAGGGGGCAGGTTCTCCACGTGTTACTCAGCCGTTCGCCACTCGCTTCCCTCCGGAGAGGGGTGCCGTTCGACTTGCATGTGTTAGGCGCGCCGCCAGCGTTCATCCTGAGCCAGGATCGAACTCTCCGTCCAAAATAAATGGGCTTCGAGCCCGTCCGGTCCTCTCAGTCCATCGCTGATCGGTTCCGTTCGATTCATATGGTTCTATTAGATAGGAAAAGGAATTTCTCGGGGCCGCCTCTCGGCGGCCTTGCGAAAAACAAATCCAAGTTAGACCATTTCAAATGGTTCGATGTCTGCCCGGATGCGACACTGAAGTAAGTGTCCATCCTCGCAGTATCCGGTTCTCAAGGTGCACGCCTGCGCTGGTTCCCGGTCCGACCGGGCCGCGCGGCAAGGAGATATATTGCCAGACCGGAGGGCCCCCGCGGGCGGGAATCCAGCACTCCATATTTTGTTCACAAACGAATTGATCCTTCAGTTGTTCCACTGAAGTCATGTCTGAAGCGTCGGCTTCTGGTATTGGCGATGACCAGCTGGTTTATAGGTGTTGAGGCATCGGTCATCTCTGGTGCGCTACTTTACTCTAAAGACATCAGGTTTTGGTTTCCTGTCGGTAAAAGGCTGGTTTTGGCCGCCAGACGTCCTTATATATAGAGAAGATCTGGTTCGAACCCATGCCTTGGCAACAAAAAAGCGACCAACCGGAGTCGATCGCTTTCTATTCTATGGTGGGCCGTCAGGGGTTCAGCCTGCTCCGCAGGCGGCCGCTGCGGCGCTTCGCGCCTTGCGCGCTGCGCTGGCAAACGCTCACGCGTTTACTCAGCTCCGCGCCCCGACGGGTTCGAACCCATGCCTTGGCAACAAAAAAGCGACCAACCGGAGTCGATCGCTTTCTTTTCTATGGTGGGCCGTCAGGGGTTCGAACCCTGGACCTTGGGATTAAAAGTCCCCTGCTCTGCCAGCTGAGCTAACGGCCCGCGGGTGGCATTGTACCACGGTCTGGGACTATTCCCAACTCCATTGGCCGTTCTGGAAAATCACAACTTCACGTCCATCAGGCGTAATGCCCGTAATATCGATGTCGTCCGTGCCGATCATAAAATCGACGTGCGTGCTCGAGACGTTAACGCCATGCTCCAGGAGCTCTTCCTTGGACATGTCGTACCCACCCTCGATGCATTCGGGGAAACCGACACCTAGCGCGAGATGGCAGCTAGCGTTCTCGTCATAGAGCGTGTCATAGAACAGAACGCCGTTTTCGCGGATCGGAGTGTTCTTGGAAATGAGCGCGACCTCGCCCAGATGAGCGGCACCTTCATCGGTGTCAATAATGCTCGCAAGCGTCGCCTTGCCCACACGGGCATCGTAGTCCACTACGCGACCGGCCTCGAACTTAATCCAAAAATCGTCAACCTTGTTACCGTGGTGAATGAGCGGCATAGCCGAATACACGATACCGTCGGCACGCATACGATCAGGCGAGGTGAAGACTTCCTCGGTGGGAATGTTGGGGAAGAAGGGGTGCCCATCGGGCGTCTTACCCTTGCCGCCGGCCCACTCGTGACCCTTCGTCATACCGATCGTCAAATCGGTTCCATTTGCCGAGGTGTAATGCAGGCGGTCAAAACGATTGTCGTTCAGGAAGCGCAAGTTCTTTTCGAACGCCGCGTCATGAAGCTCCCAGTCGCTCTCCGGGTCCTGGCCATCGGCACGAGCGGTGTGCAGAATCGCATTCCACAGCTTATAGATTGCAACCTCATCGGCGTCTCCCGGGAACACCTCGCGCGCCCAAGCCACGACCGGAGCGCCGGCGATACACCACGGGTTGATGTTGTAGTCCAGTCCACGGCGGAAGACCTTGCACTGCGTGTTCCTTGCCTTAGAAGCTGCAGCGGGCTTGGCGGGATCGATACCCTTGAGAGCCGCAGGATCCGCACCCTCGATAAAGATAAAGCAGGCACCGTCCTGGGCCAGGGAATCCAGCTGCAGGCGCTTCCACTCGGGCGTCTGCTCAAAATAGCTTTTATCGACATGCTCGTACGTGAGCCTCGTCACGGCATCATCGGCCCAAATGACCGTCACGTGGCCAGCGCCGGCGGCATAAGCCTCCGCGACCACCACGCGGGCAAAAGGCGCGCACTCGACCGGAGACTGAACGACAACCTCCTGGCCGGGTTTGACGTTTACGCCCTTGCAGACGACCAGGCGCGCGTAGTTTTTAATCTTGGGCTCCAGGGCCTTCATGCCCTCCAGAGCCTCTTCGACCGTCAGGGCAGCTCGAATCATGTGCCACTCCATCTATCTATAGAACAGTAAAAAGGCGCGCCGCAAAAACGACGCGCCTTATATCTTAGCGATAAGTATGAATGCAAACGCTACTTCTTCTTGGAGTCCTTCTTGTCCTCCTCGGCAGCCGCACGCTCAATAAGAGCGTTAAGCTTGTTCTCGGACATGCCCTCGGCCTGCGCGCGGTACATGTTGCGCAGGGGACGAATACGAACGAAGTCGTAGATAAAATCACCCAGAATGATGACATAGGACAAAACGATGCCGACCATCTGGACGGGACTGGACACCGTACCGCCGGGAGCGAAGTAGAGCGAAGCCCAAATTGCCACGACGAGTACCATGCCGATGGCGAGCACGGCCCACCAGATACGACGGCGCTTGGTGTAGTCCTCATCCTGCTTGAGGAGGATATTCGACACCGTGTAGATACGATCCTCACGAGCACGCTGCTTCGCCTTGCGGGCGCGCTTCTCCTCCTTGGAAAGACCTTCCAGGTTTTCGCCCTTCTCGAGCTCCTTGCGGCGTGCCTTGGATGATGCCGGCACGACGCGAACGGAGCTCGCTGCCTGGCGGGCGGGCTTAGCAGATGCGGCGGACTTGCGCGCAACCCCGGTAACTTCGTGGGATTGCGTGCGCTTGTTCGTGGCGCTACGGGTACTCACTTATGCGTTCTCCTTCATGCTTGTGAACTGGGAGCCCGTGATGATCTGGAAGGCCTCGCGATAGCGCTCGGACGTGCCATCGATGACCTCGGCGGGCAGGTGCGGGGTCTCCCCCGTCATATCCCAGTTGGCTTTGAGCCAATTGCGGACGAATTGTTTGTCGTAGCTGGGCTGAATCTTGCCCTCCTCGTAGCTGGCGGCGGGCCAGAAACGGCTGGAGTCGGGCGTTAGGCACTCGTCGATCAGCGTAACCTTGCCATCGATGACACCGAACTCGAACTTGGTGTCGGCAATGATGATGCCACGGGTCGCTGCATACTCGGCGGCAGCCTTGTAAATCTTGAGGGACAGGTCGCGAATCTGCGCGGCGACGTCCTCACCCACGATCTCGCAGCAACGCTCGAACGAAATGTTCTCGTCGTGATCGCCGATCTCGGCCTTCGTGGACGGCGTGAACAGCGGCTCGGGAAGCTTTGAGGCCTCGGTCAGGCCCTCGGGCAGCTGAATGCCGCAGACGGTGCCGTTCTCGTCATAGGTCTTCTTGCCCGAACCGGTCAGATAGCCGCGGACGATGCACTCGATAGGAATCGTCTGGGCCTTCTTGACCAGCATGGCGCGACCAGCGAGATAGTCACGATACTCGGCAAACTCCTCGGGGAAATCCGCCGGGTCGATGGAGACGAGGTGGTTGGGAACGATGTCGGCAAACTTATCGAACCAGAATGCCGAGATGCGGTTGAGCACCTCTCCCTTAAACGGAATCTCGTCGGGGAGAATAAAGTCGAACGCAGAAATGCGGTCGGTGGCGACCATCAGCAGGTTTTCACCGGCATCATAGATATCACGAACCTTGCCACGGGAATCCGGACGACGCTCCATCGTTGTCACGTGAGTCACTCCTTACCTAAATACGACAGTAATGCGGGTTCTCCCCCGCACGTTTTCGCAAACTCGGAGCGGCAGGGACGAAACCCCTCCTTCACCGAGTAGCGAAAAGCTAGTGCTCCATTGTAGTAGATGCCGCGTCCGCCGTGTGCTCGCGTGGCAGATGAATCGTAAAAGTTGTACCCTTTCCAAGCTCCGACTCCACGGATATATAGCCATGGTGGCGCTCGACAATCTGCTTGGTCACGGCGAGGCCCACGCCCAGGCCACCCGCCTCGCGGGCGCGACTGGCGTCGGCACGCCAAAAACGACCGAAGATGCGCGACAGGTCTTCCTTGGCGATTCCAATGCCCGTGTCCGAGACCGCAATATCGACGTGTTTACGGTCACTGAGCACCGACACCACGACCCATCCGCCCTCGGGGGTATAGCGCATGGCGTTACTCAAGAGGTTGATGACGCATTGCGTGATCATGTCGGGATCCGCCTCGACAACGTCATCGTGGCCCTGCGTCTCATCTGCAAAGCGCAAACGCAAGTCACGGTCGGCAAACAAGCGCTCCTGGCCATTCACAATCGAACGCACAAACGGCACCATATCCACCGGCTCCAGGTTGAGTGGCGCGGTACTGTTTTCCATGCGCGACAGGTCGAGCATCTGCTGCACCAGACGGGCCAGACGACGCGTCTCGGATGCGACCGTTTCCAGGTGTTCGTCATCGGTGGGATACACACCGTCTTGCATGGCCTCGACCGTTGCAAGCATGGCCATGAGCGGCGTGCGCAGCTCGTGGGCAACATCAGAGGTCAGGCGCTTCTCGTGCTTCATGTCCTTCTCGAGTGAGGTGGCCATCTCGTCGAAGGTCTCTCCCAGCTGATCGATCTCATCATCGCCGCGCAAGCCCGTACGAGCGGACAGGTCTCCATCGCGAATCTGCTTGGCGGTGCTGGTAATACGATGAATCGGCTTGGTGAGCATGCGCGACATGAGCGCTCCGATAACGACCGAGATGCAGACGGCCACAACCGCGGCAAGGGCCATGGCGTTAAAGGTCTTCTCTCTGAATGCCGAGTCTGCCCTGGTGAGCAGGGCATCGGAGCCAACCGCCCACAATTTGACCTGACCCACGTGCTCGCCGGAGGACGTCACGATCTCAACGTTGGCAACGCTATTGGAATCGGTGGGAGCAGACGAGACTGGGCTGTGCGATGCCCTCTTTCCGCTCGCATCGTCGGTCGTCGCCTGATTTTCGCGCACATCGGCAGTAGCGCTTGCCGAGGGCCACGAGTCGTCGTAGACGATGACGCCCTTTTTATTGACGACCTGCATACCAAGATCGTCGGACACCAAACTCGATGTCGCGACCGTACGCAGCTCCCCCGCAGTCCAAGAACCGTTTTCCTCATATGACGTTGCCAACTTTTCGGCAGCGGAATTGGCGATTTCGACAATATTGGAGCGCGTGTAATCCGTAAAAACCGTGCCCCATACAACGGAGACTACGCCCACCAATACCAATACCGTCATGAGCGATGTCAGGGCAAAAGCCAGGGCCATGCGCGAGGGATAGCTCATCGTTGGCCGTGAATCGGAACGAGGCGTGTTCCAACTAGCCTTGGAACCCGCCTCGTTCTCCTGCTTATGCTTTTGCCCGATTTCAAAGCGCGCAGGTGTCATATGTGATTTCCTTTATTTCTCGTCCGACTTATCGGTCTTGGTCGGAGCCTCGAAGCGGTAGCCGACACCGTGGACGGTGTAGAGCCACTTGGGCTTCTTGGGGTCGTCGCCCAGCTTGGCGCGAAGGTTCTTCACGTGGCTGTCGATAGTGCGCTCGTAACCCTCAAAGTCGTAGCCGAGCACCTTCTCGACCAGCTCCATGCGGTTGTAGACGCGGCCGGGGTGACGGGCAAGCGTGGTGAGCAGCTTGAACTCGGAAGCCGTCAGGTCGACTTCCTTGCCCTCGACCAAAATCTTGTGGCCCGAGATGTCAATGACCAGATCGCCAAAGTCGAGCACCTCGACGGCCGGCTCATCGGCCTGGTGGGCACGGCGGAACAAGGCGCGCACGCGCGCGACAAGCTCGCGCGGCGAGAACGGCTTGATCAGGTAGTCGTCGGCACCGAGCTCGAGACCGATAATACGGTCCTCGATCTCGCCCTTGGCCGTCAGCATAATGATGGGGACATCCGAGGTGTCGCGAATGGTGCGGCAAACGCGCTCGCCGGGAATCTTAGGGAGCATGAGGTCGAGCACGACCAGGTCGAACTGATGCTTCTCGAACTCCTCGATAGCGGACTGGCCGTCGCCCACGCCCACAACCCAATAGCCCTCGCGCTCGAGATAGGCAGCGACAGCGTCACGGATTGCCTTCTCATCCTCGACCAGCAGAATCTTTTTTGCATCTGAAGCCATAACACGGCCCCCCTGTCTCAATTAGCTAAGAACAAGCTCATTTTAACGCATCTGAGCCCACCGGGTATCGCATGGGTGCGATAGCTCGGCGGGCGGTACTCATAGTCACAACGCGCTTATTCCCCTGTCGACGCCTTTTTAACCCCTCGGAGACTAAAGAGAGAACAAGCGAGCGGTAACCGTCTCGGGAATCCCCTGACTGTTACGCACCGTTGCGTACGTTAAGAACGAGTTCGATTTACCCGCCGTAGCAGGATAATCGCCATACTCCAAGGCTCGGTCGGGCGACAGAAGCGAGCCGTAGGTCTTAGCCGAAGTGTCAATCAAAAAATGCGACGCCTGAACTTTAACCAGGTATTTATTTTTCCTTCCCGCGGCGCACGCGAGCGGCTCACGCGAAAGGAAGAGGTACGGCCCGCCCTCGCTACCGATATAGGTGCCCATATTGCCCAGGCTACCCACACCGCTATACGTCGCCTCGATGGAGAACACGAAGGTGTCGCCCATATACACGGCCTCGAAAGGCGAAACCGACGAAGGCAGCACCAGCTGAGCTCGCTTCGTGTTGTTGCCGTCAGTCAGGTCGATCGCCGTCATACCGTAATAGACGCCCTCATCATTGTGCACGCGGGGCGAGATGGTCAGGATGCCGTCGCTCACACGCGGGGCGGATGCGAAGCGGCCCGTCGACTTCCAAATAACCTCAGGCTTGGACTCGCTGGGCGACTGACGGTAGCAGTACGAATCGTTACTCGTCTTGGTGCCGCCGGACGAAGGCATCTTATACCAGATGACCGACGACCCATACGCTGTGAAGAGCGGCGGATCGTAGTTTTCGCCACCGCGGTCGAGCTCGACAGCGTTGCCGGTAAGGGAGGAGCCTGCAAGGTTTTGCGCATAGAGTTTCCAGGACGCATTGGCAAAGTTCATTTCGACCCACGCGAACACGCCATCACCCGCGCGAACGTCGTAAAACGCATAACCGGTTCCCTCAATGGGATCCTCGATAAGTGTGGTAAGCGAGCCATCGCCCAGGTTGAGCACACCAAGCGTATTGGCATGCAGGGCAGAAGCAGGCGCCATCATCGCGGCAGCGTAGTCGCCATCGCAGTAGTACAGCAGCGTGCCCAGCGGCAGCGTCCACGAGGCTGCGGGCTCAAGATCGATATCGACAGCCTCGTACTCATCAGTGATCGAGACAATCTTCGAATCGTCCTTGATAACCTGCGGCTCGCCAGCGGCGTCATCACTCGTGCCCGTTTTTTTCGAGCAACCGGCCAGTACGGCAGCAGCACCGGTAGCGGCGCCACCCAGCACAAAACCTCGACGCGTTATTCCATTCTTAAAGCGATCAGCGATGCTCATTAGGCGATCTCTGCGCGAGCGGCCTCGATAGCGCGCGTAAGCTGATCGGCGCAAGAGGTCTTTTTCATACCGCAGGTATTACCGGCGAGAACCTCGATTACGCGATCGGCGGGAGCGCCTTCGACCAGCCTGGAGATGGCCTTGAGGTTGCCATCGCAGCCGCCGGTAAACTCGACGCCCAGCACCTTGCTGCCATCGTCAGAGAGATTGAGGTGAATATTGCGAGAGCATACACCCTGAGGCTTGTAGTCAAAACTAATCATTGAGATCCCCTCTCAGAAAGAAATTTCAGACGTCTATTATCCCCACCTGGACCGACTTATTATCGCAAGCACCGATTCAACATCCTACGATGCTTGGACTGGCGGGGGCAAGATTAGCAGTCCGCACCCTGTACGTGGACCATGCGCTTCTCCCGATACATATTGTGGTCGGCGACGCGATATACATCGGCCAGCGTATTTCCAGCCGTCTCGACGGTCGCCACGCCAATCGATGCGCTGACCGTCAGGGTCTCATCGCTTACCGCGGCAAGACCGAGACGAAGATCCTGTTCCAGCCCGAGCGCAGACTCGTTGTCAGTATGGGGGCAAACCAGCAAAAACTCGTCGCCGCCAACGCGCATCGGCAGGTAATCCGCACCAGCCACCCGCCGCAGCACGGACGCCGTCCGTCGCAGCAGTTCATCCCCCATCTCGTGACCATAAATGTCGTTGGTCCGCTTGAGATAATTACAGTCCACCATAATCACGCTCACTGGCAAGTCCTCGTTTACCAGGCTATCTCCACGCGATTCCAGATAGTTGCGGTTGCGAAGCCCCGTCAGTTTATCTTGGTATGACAGCTCCTCGGCATGCTTGACCATCGATATGTTGTGCGTCGCCACGACGACCGAATCCAGGCGGCCTTGCTCATCGCGATGCTGGGGGACAACCTGTAGCGAGTACCAAGTGCCTCGACAATCTCGCACCTCGGCAGCCAAGTACGGTACGCCCTCCATGCGTTCACGAAGCGTACTTATATCTACGAGCCCCACAACCGCTTCGCGGCTTTCGGGGCTCACGATATCCCGGCAGACCGTGTCCATAAAGTCATATGCCTCGCTATGCTCGGCAAACATCTTCGCTATCGCCGGCGACATATTGATTCCCTCGATCTCGAGGGTGTCAAGATGCAAAAGGAAGGTCGAATCGTAGATGGCGCTTATGGCATTGATAATGCCGAGCTGTTTATCCTTTTCGACCAAATTGCGGTGGTCAGCGATATTTCGAGCCAACAGTACCACGACCCAAAACGCAAGGCACACCAAGACGCCGACGGCGACAAATGAAATCCTGTCAGACATGACCTCAGATTTGGGATATAGCGCAAACAGGCGGTAGCCCTTATATGCCGCACGCACGGCATATAAGGTGGTCCCCCGATATTCGATACGTGTTACGCCCTCGTCTTTCCAGTCAATTCCGCTATCGGCGAGAAGCCGGGCAAGGGTTATATCGACGGTCGAATCGTTTGAAGAAACGATTTGCGCATCGCGCATCACAAGCACCGTTGGACTCTGATGGAACGTGTTGTTCACAAGGACGTCGGCGATCGTGTATGAATAGTCATCGGCGGGCTCAGCCGCAAGGGATCGATACCCCAACGCCACCCCATCACCGTATGGAACGGCACTCACGGCAAAGTCGACACCGCGGCGCTCGACAGCGGTCGAGTAGGAAACTTTGGACCCTCGATACATCGATGCGATCGACGAACAGGCCAGCTCCTCTCGCCACAGCATGAGTGGATCGCGGCCGTCGATATCGTAATGGGCGACCATATGACCATCGGCGTCCATGACCAACATTCCCGAAAGGCTCTCGGTATGGACATATTCCTCGACCAGATCGTCGTTGACTTCAAATCGATCAGGCGGCAAGAACGTCGCAAACGACTCGAGCGCCGCATCCAAATTGTGCGTCGCCTCGGTTTTTCTTCCCTGTTCATATCGGTCATATTTTTCGCAGGCATTTTTTAAAAACACCATGGTTTCTTGGCCGAACCCAAGCGTTTTATCAAGGCAGCGATGCGTGCCAACCATATAGAGCAGACTCAGTAGGGCAACGCTGGCCACGATGCCGATGCCCACTGCGGCTAAACTCTTTCGGCGAAAGCGGCGCTCGTCATTTGTCATGATTCCGCTCCTTGCCCGCCTGTCGTCGCTCCTGCTTTGTAATTGTCCACAATGTGCTCTATCGTGCCGTCTCGATCCATGTCGGACAGTGCGGTATCGAGGTTTTTGACGTACTCCCCCTCATAGCTATCATCAAACGCGACGCCCAGGTCAACCGTCATAACGTTGCCGGCGAACACACGATAAACGCCAGGATACTGGGCAACGAGTCGATCAAGCGACTGAACGTCCGCCATCCAACAGTCGACATACCCTTTGGCGAGAGCGGCCTTGCAGAGTTCGGCAGAACCATACGATTTGATTTGCACGTCCGGCGAGATTTCCAGATCCCCTGCGAGCAATCGGCGTTCGCTCACCGAGCCCGCAATCACCGCGATGGTCTTGCTTCCATCGAGATGCGCCAAGGACTTGATGCCACTCGTTTTCTTGGCGACAACCGAAACCGTCACGGTTAGATACGGCTCGGTCCAGTAATACTTATCCTCGCGATAACAGGGAGAATAATCACACCACAGGCAATCGATATCACCGTTTTTGAGCAGCCGGTCGCGATCGTTCCAGTCAATATCGACAAACTGTGGCTTGAGCCCCGCGCGCCTGCAGGCCTCGCGGGCGATGTCGACATCGATACCGGCGTAATCGCCCGTGGTATCGACATACACATAGGGGTCGTTATCCGTAACGCCGATTTTGAGTACCGGGAGATCTTTGTCGCCTTCATTCGAGGAGGAAGAACTGCTTCGAACGGTATACGTCAGGGCGCCCGCACAGACGGCAACAAGGAGTATGAGCGTAAACGAGACGATGGCGGCTCGCTTGATGCGTCCGGGCACGCGCCTCCCTTCATCGAAACAGCAGTCGGATTTCATTTTATACCCGGGGCCGATGCGGCGATAAAAAAGCGCCTCGCCCAAGATGGGCAAGGCGCCAAAGGTTGAAATGCATCCGCAAGCGGTCGAATTAGGTTAACCCTACTCGAAGTTCAGCTGCTCCAGGCGGTCGAAGACCGTATCGATGCGGGTGAGGAAGTCCCACGGATCAAAGATCTCATCGAGCTTCTCCTGGCTGACGGTGCAGCGCGGATCGGCCTCGAGACGCTCCTTAAAGGTGGGGCCAGAGACACAATCCTGCACCTCGTGCCAGGTGGCCATGGCGTTTTCCTGCACGATAGCGTAGGCGTCCTCGCGGGTGATGCCCGTGTCGACGAGGGCAAGCAGCACCTTGGAGGAGAAGATGAGGCCGCGGGTCTTGTTGAGGTTGGCCATCATGCGGGCCGGATACAGCTGCAGGCCGTCGATAACGCGAATGAGGCACTGGAACATGTGGTCAAGCGCGATGAAGCTATCGGCCTGGGCGACGCGCTCGGCGGAAGAGTGCGAAATGTCGCGCTCGTGCCACAGGGCGACGTTGTCAAAGGCGACCTGAGCGTTGGACTTCACGACGCGCGACAGGCCACAGACCTTCTCCATGGTGATGGGGTTGCGCTTGTGCGGCATGGCGGAGCTGCCCTTTTGGCCCTTGCGGAAAGGCTCCTCGGCCTCGAGCGTATCGGTCTTCTGCAGGTTGCGGACCTCGGTCGCGATGCGCTCGCAGGTGGCCGCTGTAGTGGCAAGCACGCCGGCAAGGTAGGCGTGGTGATCGCGGCTGATGACCTGCGTGGACAGCGGATCGTGGACCAGGCCCAGGTGCTCGCAGACATACTCCTCGACGAACGGGTCAATGGAGCTGTAGGTGCCAACGGCACCGGAGATAGCACCGAAGGCAACGTTCTTGCGAGCATCCTCAAGACGATCGAGATCGCGCTTGAGCTCCCATGCCCAAGAGCCAAACTTCATACCGAAGGTCATCGGCTCGGCATGGATGCCATGGGTGCGGCCGGCGCAGAGCGTATTGCGCTCCTCGAAGGCACGACGCTTGCAGATCACGCCGAGCTTCTTAACGTCCTCGATAATCAGGTCACACGCCTGAGTAAGCTGATAGCACAAAGCCGTATCACCCAGGTCGGAGCTGGTCATACCGTAGTGAACCCAGCGGCTAGGCTTGGGCTCGCCCTCGGGAACATCGGCGTCGACATATTCCTTCATGTTGGTCAGGAAGGCGATGACATCGTGGCGCGTGACCTCCTCGATCTCGTCAACCTTCGCCTTCTCAAAGTTGGCGTGGTCGCGAATCCACTGGGCCTCTTCTTTGGAAATACCGATCTTGCCGAGCTCCGCCTGAGCCTCGCAGGCCAGGACCTCAATCTCCTGCCAAATGGCATACTTGTTCTCGAGGGAGAAGATATGTCCCATCTCCGGGCGGGTATAGCGATCGATCATAGCGGCTCCTTTTTGGTTATTGGCACGTTGGTCGTAACCCAACCATTGTACCGTGCGCGGGTGCGAGTATGGGCAGCAGGCATTAACCTAACATTTTGAAACAGGAGCGGCCATGGGGACGTCCGCGTATTTGCTTTGCAAATACGCACCGGCTTCAGGCGCCTGCCGGCGCCTTCGCCTGCTCGCTACAAACGCTTCGCGTTTGCTTTACGCTCGCACCCTGTCGGGTTCGAGTCCCGGCACTTTATTGAAAAAGGCACGGTAACGAAACGTTACCGTGCCTGAAATTCGAATGGAGCGGGCAACGGGACTCGAACCCGCGAGTGTCAGCTTGGGAAGCTGATGCCTTACCACTTGGCGATGCCCGCTTGTGTGTTGGCTAGTATAACGCGGTTATCTTGTTTGATACAAGGGTGTCGATGCTTGTTTTAGCTGTGGAGAATCGTTTGAAAACCGCGCCAATTGTGGAGATGAGGACCTTTGTCTTTCTTTTCTTACCATCTTCTACCTGCGCTTTTGTCTGATTATTGTATTTGAACTCGATTTGTCAGAAATCGGGCAAGCTTTTGGTCAGCTTCCGGTACTTACCCGCATGAACCATGGCGGTAGCCTCATCCCAAGCGCCGCGGCCTCCCCGTGCGGCGCACGAGGGATAAGGAGCAGCCATGTCCAACGCACCCACGCACTCTGTCCACAGCGCAATCGCAACAGGTCCGCTGCTCCTGCTCCTCTTTTTTCTGATCGGCTGCCTGGCCCCAGGGACCGCACTCGCCGTCGACGGGAGTGACGCCCTTAATTTCCGCACCATAAGCGACGGCTGTGGCCCCTTCGGTGTCGGTAAATACGAGGCACAGGACACTTCAATTTCGTACTGCATGAATCAAGACTGCCCCGGCCCCAGCAAGCCGGGAGGGCCATGGCGTACATATAACCAGGGCTGGACATGGCTCGATGACGAATTTGCCGCCATCGTCTGTCACGGATACCCCTCCAATACATCCTTTGGCGGCCACAACCTGTCGCCCGATCTCGCCCGTGCCGCCACCCAGATTGCCGTGTGGATGCTCAAGGGAACCACGCACCCCGACGGCACCTATTCGTATACAAATAGCAAGGGAGTTGCCAGGAGCGGTAGGTTTTACGAAAACGCTGAGGCCGTAGCGGCTGCACGTTGGCTCTACGACAGCGCCAAGTCCGGATCCATTAAGGCAGCCCCGCATCGAGCCAGGCGTTATCACGGCCCGGTCTCGGGCGAGGGCCGACATCAGGACATGCTCTACGTTTTGCCCGTCGTCTCCGTATCGTTCCAAAAACAGTCGTCCAAAGCCGACATCACCGCCGGAAACGGCATCTACAAGCTCGATGGCGCGACCTTCGATATCTTTGAAAATGCAGGCGACACACGCGTTGCTACCATCAAGATGGACAGCAGCGGTCGCGCACAGGCGACACTTTTGCCCAACACGGCATATTATCTGGTCGAAACCAAAGCTCCGGCGGGTTATATCCCCAGGAGTGACCGCATCGCCTTTTCCACCAGCAATGACGGCGGGAATGTCGTCATCGATGAGCAACCCGGTACCATTACCCTGCGCATCGCAAAGGTCGATGCCGCGACAGGGGCAGGTCCTCAAGTCGGCGCGTCACTTGCCGGCGCTGAGTTCACCTGCGTCTCACAGTCTACCCCGGGCTGGACGCACACCCTCACGACGGATGAGGACGGCTGGGCAATACTTACCGACATCCCCCTGGGCACCTTTACCATCTATGAGTCGAGAGCTCCCGAGGGCTATCTGCCCTCCGATGAAACCTGGAGCTACACCATCGGGGCCGACCAGCTCGGAGACGTAGGCGTCGTTGAGCTCGAGCGCCGCATCCCCAACACCCCTATCGCTTTTGACCTTGAGATTTCAAAGTTCAAGGACTACGGCAATAGCGATGGGTCTGGTATAGAGCAGCCGGCGGAAGGCGTGGTCTTTGAAGTGGTAAGCAACACTTCGCAGCAGGTTGTTGGAACGCTGACCACCAATATCTACGGCTTCGCATCGACCAAAGACCAGGCTGGAGCATGGTTTGGCGCAGGAGGGCGCCCCGATGGAGTCAGCGGAACCATACCGTATGACCGTGCCGGCTACACCGTTCGTGAGGTTGCCGGCACCGTGCCCGACGGCTTTAAGCAGGCAGGGGAATGGACCATCACGGCAGAGCAGATCTCGGACGGCGCAGAACTTCAGTACATCGTAGACAACCACGCCCTGTCGACACATCTTCAAATCGTGAAGCGCGATGCTCAGACTGGATCCGCCGTACCACTCGCCGGGTTCACCTTTCAGCTGCTCAATGGCAACCGTGAGCCCATCTCGCAAACATCCTGGCATCCCGCCCATACCGTTATGAATACCTTTACGTCCGATGAAACCGGCACCGTCACCCTACCCGAATCGCTTAACCCGGGCACGTATTACATACGAGAGATTTCCGCCAAGGAACCGTATCTTGTTGGAGAAGATCTGGAGATAACGATTCCCGCCGACATGAACTTAACGCCCGTCGCGGTCGCCTCGTTTAACGACGACGCGGCAACAGGAAGCATCGAGATCGTTAAGAACGATACCGTAGACGGACACGCCCTTGCCGGCGCTGTTTTTGATATCCGCGCCGCGGGCGATATCGTGCGCCCCGACGGCAGCATTGTTGCCCTGGACGGCGAAACCGTCACCACCATCACGACCGACGAGCGGGGATTTGCGTGCGCGAATCATCTTTCACTGGGGTGCGGAACAGCCAACTATGAGGTTATCGAGGCGCAGGCACCCGAAGGATACCTGCTCGACCAAAGCACCCACGCCGTCAAGCTGTCATATACCAACCAGGAAACACCCGTGATCAATGTGCACCTCGACGTTTCTAACGACTACACCAAAATCGACATCTCCAAAGTCGATCTGACGGGCAACCAAGAAGTGGAAGGCGCCAGGCTCTCCCTCCACGATGCTGACGGAATCGAAATTGACGCTTGGACCTCTTCTGACAAGCCGCATCGCATCGAGCATCTTTCACCCGGCACCTACATCCTGCGCGAAATGATGTCCCCGCGCACCTACGACCTCGCTCAAGACATGACGTTTGAAATTAAAGCGACGGGAGAAGTGCAGACGGCGTCCATGAAGGACACACCCATCGAGGTCGAGGGCAGAGTCGACAAGCGGCAAGAGATCGCCCGCCCTATCGGTAAGGGTCTCGTCGCCAATGGTGATGGCAAAAACCGAGCGGTGACACAATCCGATACGGACGGCTCCTTCTCCTATACGCTCGATGCTAAAAATGAGTCGAGTACCTGGGTTGATGAATTCACCATCACAGACGATCTCGAGTGTGCCAAAGATGGCGCAGCGAAACTTGTTGCCATTGAAACCCCTATTGCCGCCGGAGATTTCGACGGTCTTTGCAACGTGTGGTATCGAACGTCGCCAGCGGGAGGCACCGATACGGGCGAACAGGTCAACGCAACGCTCAGCGACGGGCATGACAACCCCTGGCTCGAAACGGATGAAGTCAAAAATCTCCTAGGCGACGATTTGCGCATAGTCGATTACAGCAATTGGCATCTTTGGAAAGCAGATATTCCAACAACGAAATCAGTCACCCTCGAGGCAAAAGAACTCGCTCTTTTGGGCGGCACCACCATCACAGGCGTTCGTCTTGAGTACGGGGCAGTATCGGCCGATTTCACGACAAGAGACACTGCAGAATCTTGGACCCGCGAGGACCTCAAAAACGAGCATGACGACCTTGATGATGTGAACGCCGTCCTTGACTCGGATATTCACGGCGCCGTCATCCATATGCAGGCCGCATCGTCTTACACACCCCAGACCGCACTCGCCAACAGCGCTCGCGTTGACCTCTGTCGCAATGGCGGCGGTAGCAACCTTGAATCGCATGACGAGGATCGCATCATCCAGCGATGCGCCAGACCGCAAGATTTACCTGCAACGGGGTCCCTTCCCATCGTCGCCTGCCTCACCGCCTTCATGACCTCCGGCGCCGCGGCAATCTGGTTTGCCCATCTAAAGCTGGCGTCGAAACGTCGCTGACGCAATAAAAAGAGGCGAGCCCGTCTCCCGGCTCGCCTCTTTTTCGTGCATGGCGAAATGGCTATTCCCCAGATGCAGACCCACCGTCGATGAGCGCTTGTTCGGACTCGGAGATGCCATCGGCTCCCAAACTCTGCTCGTGCTCCACTTCTTCGCTAATCGTGGACTCGGGCGTTGAGCCTTTAACACCCACGATATACGCGGCCCCAAAACCAAGGGCAATGGCGATCAGGGCCAAGATGAGATAGATGGGCCAGTGGCGCTTGATGTACGAAAACACGCAGACTCCTTAGAGGTCAACCTACGAACGACGAATGACCTCGGTCACGACCTCGGACACCGTAGCGATATTTGTCGGATTGACGTTGTGCGGCAGATCGTCCTCGGTGTAAGCGCACGCCAGACGCGGACCGTCAACGCCGGCAATGGTAAGGGCGCGTCGGCTTGCCTCGAGCGCAGCATAGGCGTCGGTCTTGGCATAGGGCATCTCAAATGCACCGCAATCGACATGGAACGACTTGCACACCTTATTGACCAAGTTCATGATGCGTCGGTCGCCCTTGAGCAACTGCTGCTCGCCCTCGACCGTCACGACCGAAAGCCTGCCGGCACCAATGGACTCAAGGTTGATAAAGAACACGCCGCGGAGCTTGTCGCGATGTGCGGCCAGGAACGCCTTCATGCCGGCGCCGTCACAATCGGAAGCGCCTGTAGCCACAAACCAGATGTCGTGGCCAAGCAGCTCGTCATCACCCATGGAGGCAACGGCAGCGAGCATATCCTCGGCGGAAGCTCCATCGGAAGACGTGGCACCACCCTTCCAGCCGTCGTCGTCATCCTCGAAGTTATCCCACGAACCGATGCCGCGACCAGACTTCTTGGCGTCGTAATCATCCTCGACGCCAAGCCAATCGCTCATGCTGCCCTGCTCGTTCTTCTTTTTACGACCGAACAGACCCCCCAAGCCGCGCTTTTGTGGCTTGGCGGCCGAAGCGGCAGGGGCCGAGATGGTCTCAAACGGCTGAACATCCGAGGTAGCCGGCATGGGAGGAACAGCCGGAGCCGATGTGGGCTCGGGACCCTGTGCCGTCGCGAAGGGATCGTTAACCTGAGCCGAAGGGTCGGGAAGGTCGAACAGCGAGGTGCGCGAGGCGACATTGGCCTGCTGCATCGAAGGCATCGAGGGATCGGGGACCGAGGCCAGCGGAGACGCAGAGGGCATGGGGGTCGGCGCGGATGCTGGGTCGGGAACGTTCATGTTCGGGCGCGGCGACGCCTGAGACGAAATCTGAGCCATCAGGGCATCGACCGTCTCGGCCTGCGACGGAGCAACGTTGGCAACCGTAGCGCTGGGATCACTCGGTGCGGGCATGGTGAAGATCTGCGTAGAGTAGGGCCTCGACTCATCCGCCTGTGGAGCTTCGGGGGCCACGGGCTCAGACTCCTTCTCGGAGTTGTCCGCAGCGACCTGTTCCGCCGGGGATTGATCCTCGACCGTATCGGGCGCAGTGGGCTCGTCCTCGACAGGAGCGGAAAGAGGCTCGGCGATAGCGGTGCCCTGCTTCTCAAACGTCATCGTGGCATCAAACGACACAGTGCTGTCGACCGGCTGTTGGGTTTCGAAGGTCGTCGTCTCCCCGGCACCATCCGCAGACGAAGGCTGCGGCGCCTCGAAAGACGTCGTGGCGTCGGCAACATCAACGGATGCCGGCTGCTCGGCGTCGTTTTGCTCAAATTCCTGTGCCGCGCGCTCACGCTCGGCCTCGACCGCCTGTTGTTGAGCCACAGCCTCGCGCTCGGCTGCCTCGCGAGCAGCAGCGCGCTTTTCCTCAAAGTCGTCAACGAGCTTCTTGCCCTTTTCGAATGCCCCCTTAAAGAAATGGGAGGCGCTGGCACCGATCGAAGAAAACGCGGAAGCGATATCGGCATGGGGCGTCGTCACCGGGAACTCGGCAGAAAAATCGGTGTCGCTCTCATAGGACACGCGCTGCGGACATGCATCGTAATCGTCCTCGGTATTATCGAGCTCCTCGGGTGCCGGGGCAGGCGCCATGACGTCCAGACCGGCTGCGGAATCGATAGTGGGCTCTGCATCGGTCTCCGCCTCGATGCCGTTGGTATCATCGGACTGAGCAGCCACGACCGGATCGGGCTGGGGCGCGGGCTCAAACGTCGGCTCCTCGCCCTCTTCGTAATCGAGCGTGCAGGACTCGGGAAGCATGCCCAGGGCACGGATGGCATCCGAGCCAAATCGGATGTTGCCGGCGGCATTGCGATAAAGCTTGGGCTCGGGTTCGGTCTGCTCAGCCGCGGCAGGCTCCTCTGCCGACTCGGCAGCGGACTCGTCCGCAACGGGCTCCTCGTCCGGAATATCTTGGACCTGGGGCTCGGGTGCGATGACGCCAATCAGGGTCTCGTCGGCAGAGGCACCTTCGAACCCATCGATTTGCTCATCAAAAGCCTCGTCCTGCTCACCCTCGGGAGCGACCGGCTGGCCATACTCATCCTCGGTATAGGCAGGCTCTTCGTACTCGATGGTATTGCCGTAATCGTTTTGCTGCTGGGCCGCGGCATACTCGGCCGCCGCACGCGCCATCTCCTCGGCGCGACGCTTCTGCTCGCCAAAATACGTGTCGAACGGAATATCGTCAGGGAACTCGTTCTCGCCCTGATAGGGGGCGACGTTATCCATGACACCCAGCATGGCGGCAACAGACGACTTGTTGCAAACCGAGCCGGACGTATAGGGGAGGATAAAACGATTGGAAATGATATTGGCGGCATTGGCGAGAGCCACGAGAGAGGCAAGGATCGCGACAATCCACAGCAGGACCTTCAACGCGCCGGGAAGCGGCAAGATGCGCAGGATGGCAATAGCTGCGGGAGCAATCGTGGCAATCGGGAGCAATTTGGCGATCAGTGCTCGATACGGCGCATAGGGTTCGCGAGCGAGCAGCTCGGCGCGCGGTGAGTCATAGTGCGCGACGACGACAACCGGGCGATTGCGCGGAGAGGCAAGCGGGCCCGACGCCTTGTGGTAGGCGATGACGTTTTGGCTCACGCCCGTCTTACCCAGGCGAGAGATCACGGGGCGACCGGTTCGCTCGAGCACATAGAGCACGGCTCCGACAATGGCCAACAGGGTGCCGACTAAGCCGATACCGCCGCCAATGCCCATAAGCAGGGCACCGGCAAATGTCAGAATGCCCGTAACGGCAAACGCCATCCTGCTCGGCGCGGGAGCATTAAACTCCTGCACCTCAGGATCAAAGCCGTGGTTGCGGAAAATTTGAGCGATATCTTCGGCAGCCAAGCGCTCTTCTTCGCTGCACGCCGGCGTGATGCCGGTGTTCTGCAGCAGGTGGTTAATATAGTTCTGGGTGTTCGCCATGTGCGCTCCACATCCATAATCCGACAAATAGGCCCAATGCATGCACATTAGAACCGTATATAGTCGAAAGTATACCCCGAGCGGGCGCAAACGGCCGAATTCTGGACATCTTAACGCCCCAAGCGGACAAGGATATAGCCTAATCTCCATATCGGACTAAAATCATGGCATCAGACACCTTCCCATGCGAGGATTCTATGACGGCAAGCGATACAACCGTAACGAATAAAAAGGGGGCGCCGGAGCCCGGTTTCGACAAGACCGCCCAGCGTATCCTCAATCTGTTCTTTGTCCTTAACAGCTCTCCCGAGCCATTGACCACAGAGCAAATTGTTCTGGATTCCGATCTTGGCTACGGGTCGGGCAATATCGACTCGGATAAACGCAAGTTTCGCCGCGATCGCGAAAAACTCCTCGAACGCGGAATCACGATCAAGGAAGTCCGCGCAACAGGAGCACAAGAAACCGAAGAAAGCGCGTGGACCATCGATCGCGAGCACACGTTTGCGGCCGGTGGCCTCATCACCGCAGACGACGCGGACATCTTGCTCGACGCTATCGACCAGACCCTTGCGACCGGCTCGGCCGCGTTTGCCACGCCGCTTGCAGACATACGCTCCAAGATCGCCTACCTCACCGGCGCATCGACGGCAGAAGAGCCGCCCGCCCGTCGCTCGCCCGCCGTCGATGCTGTGTGGAGCGCTTTTGCCGAACGCTGCGCACTGCGCTTTTTGTATCAAAGCGGGCACGGAGAGCAAAGAGAGCGCACTGTCTGCGTATACGGCATGTTCGAGCACGAGGGCGTGGCGTATTTTTGCGGACTCGACAACGCCACCGATGAAATCAGGACGTTTCGCTGCGACCGTATCGTTCGCGCATGGCGCCCCTCGAAGGCCTACTCCATCCCCGCCGACTTCAACCTGAACGATCGCCTGTTCTTTGAGTTTGATTTTGCCGATTGCAAGCCCGTTATGGCGACCTTTTCGTTTGCCCCGCAAGCCCAGGCCGACATGGTCAGCGGCCTTACGCGCGGTCGCGGAGAGCTCACACGCACCGAAGAGGGTTGGACATGGACCGTCGACGTGCGCGACCTTGATGCCGCTGCCACGTTTTGCATGGAGCACGCCATGGACGGCATGAGACCCGTTGCCCCCGATGCACTCAAACTGGCGTGGAACCACCTCATCGAAAGGACGGTGCACGAGCATGCCCGCGCGTAAACTCACCAGCGAGCAAAGGCTCTCGCGTGCGATTGACATCATGGAGGCCCTCTACGCTGCCGGCGAGACCGGTATGACACGAGGGGATATCTGCAGCCGTTTTGATATCACGGGTGCGGCACTCGACGAAATTATCGATATCATCTCGACCCTCGCCGACCGTGAGTCGGGCGCACGCATCATCTGCGAACGCCACGGCGAGTGCATCATCCTGACAGGCGATGCGGGGCGCGTGCTACCTTTGCGCCTGAGTGCCGCCGAAGGCGCCGTACTCAACCACGAGCTCGAATCGATGGGGATCGACTCTCGGGCAGCGGAGCGCATCCGGCATGCCCTCCTACCCGAGGAGCTCGGCTACAACCAGCGCGTCGTCGACACCGTTGCCCGAGGATCGCACTGGCAACAGCTGAACTGCGCGATTCAAGACGGCGTTCGATGCCGCATCACCTACCGCTCGATGGACGACGCACAGCCGCGCGAGCGCCTCATCGACCCCTTGCGCATCACGACACATGGCGATCAAACCTACCTGATTGCCTGGGATGTCGAAGTTGATGGGCAGCGCTCCTACCGCATGGACAAAATCGAGGACCTTGCCCTCACCGACGATTCCGTGGAGCACCACGCGCCCGCTTCCGTGTCCCTCCACGAATCCCTTTCCCGGGCGGAGCAGAGCGCGAAACTCCTCATGCCGCTCGACATGGCGGAGCGCCTAGATTGGGCCGGCATCATGTCGATTGAGCCAAACGGGGCAGACATGGCAACGGTGACCGTGCGTTATGGGTCAGAGCACTGGCTGTTCTGTCAGGTAATCGCAGCGGGCGGAGCCATCCGCATACTGGATGACCCCGCCTCGGCAAAGCGTCTATGCGATATGGCGAAGAGCCTGACCTGCCCGGTTTAACGGCGCCGCTCGTGGCGTGCACGCCACAGCTGTAAATAATGACCGATCTGCGCCGACTCGATACGCTGGTAGGAAGTCGTGGGCAGCGACGTCAAGAACTTCTTGCCGTAGCCCTTTGTCACCAAGCGCGGATCTGCCAAGATGAGCACGCCGCAATCAGTCGACGAGCGGATGAGACGGCCGGCGGCCTGCTTGACTTCGAGTACCGCCTCGGGCAGTGAGTAGCGCGCCCAGGCGCGGTCCTCGCGCAGGTTGCGCTCACACGAAAGAGGATCCGTGGGGCTCGAGAACGGCAGCTTGGGGATAATGACGCAACGCAGTGTCTCGCCGCTGGCGTCAAAGCCCTCCCAAAAGGCCTTGAGCGCAAAGAGCGATGAAGTCGGCTCGTTGATAAACCGATCGCGCAGACGACGTGGGGACGAGTTGCGCTGTTGGCAATTGAGCTCCAGGCCCGCTCGCGCCAATTTGGGCTCGACACGGGCATACAGATCCTCCATGTCGCGCCTGTTAGTGAAGAGCGTGAGCACCGATCCGCCCATGGCGAGATGGGCATCGACCAGCACACGCTCGAGTGCTGACAGATAGCGCTCACGATCGCGCGGATCGGGAATGTCCCCCGCCACGACCACGGCCATATTCGAGTCAAAGTCATAGCTCGAATCCAGGTGCAGCGATGAGGATGTCGACGCACCGATGCGATCGAGGCCGACGGCATGGTTGAAATGCTCAAAGCTCTTGGACACCGTCATGGTCGCCGAAGCGAAGATGGCCGTGTGCACCTCAGGCAGCCACTCGTTCGCCAGGGCCTCGCCGATATCGATGCGCTCGGCGGTCATAGACTCCCCGCCCGCGCGCAGCCGACGGTTCACCTGCAGCGAGTACACATAGTGCTCATCCGTACCCCCAATGATGAGCTTGAGATTCTCGGCCAGTTCGTGCAGACGGCGCGAAATGTCGCCCAGGTCGACGACGACCTCGGGCTTATCGGCAGCGACGGCTTGCACCAGCGCGTCTACGCTTTTATCCGCCTGGTCCAGCGCATCAATTGCGGTATGGGCCGACTGCAGAAAATCGTGCCAGTCATCAGACTCGCGCAGCTCGGGGCCAATCCACAGATTCGCGTTGTCGTAGCCCCCGCGGGCACGGCGGCCAAGCTCGCGCACACCATCGAACACATCGGCAATCGCCATGCTCGCGCGGGCAACCGTCGACGTCGCTTTGGCGGTGAGTCCCAGGTAGAGCGTAGAGCCCTCGGAAGTGGCCAGATCGCGGGAAACCTGACTCAGCGCGCCGGCACTCGACCCACCCAAGCGCTCAAACAGTACGCGCGACTCATCTGCCGAAACCACGCGCGCCCATTGGCGACGAGCTTCACGCTCGATGGAATGGGCCTCGTCGACCACCCAGTGACGAATTGGAGGCAAGATCCTTCCCTCGGCGGCCACGTTGCGGAACAGCAGAGAATGGTTGGTGACCACCACGTCGGCATGTGCCGCACGGCGGCGCGCCCCGTGGACCAGGCATTTGTCAGGGAAGAACGGACACAGACGACGAGCACACTCGCGCGAAGCCGTCGTAAAGTCGGGACGGTTGACGCTGCGCCAGCGAATGCCGAGCGAATCGAGGTCGCCATCGGCAGATTGGCACACATACGCCATGATCACCGCAACCGCCGTGAGCGTGTCGGCAGGATCGCGCTTGGTGGTTATCTCGACCTGACTACGGCTCATGCGTTCGAGTTTGCGCAGGCACGGATAGTGATCATAGCCCTTGAGTGCACAAAATGACAGGCCGCCGTCCAGCTGTTCGGCGAGTTTTGGCAGCTCGTGGTACATAAGTTGGTCGGCAAGATTATTCGATTTGGTCGCAATGCCAACGGTGATGTTGTTTCGGCGAGCGGCCTCGGCAAAGGGAACGAGATACGCCATCGACTTACCGACGCCCGTGCCCGCCTCGATCACGCGATGGGTACCCGTGACCAGCGCATCGCGCACCTCAACCGCCATCGCGATCTGCTCGTCGCGCGGCTCATAGGTGGGGTACATACGATTGACCAGGCCGCCGGGGGCGTAATCTGCCTCGATCTCTTCACGGCTCGGCATCTTAAGGACCGACAGCTCGTCCGCATCAACGCGATCGTCCGCGCGATCGGCCTTGAGCACATCGGCACGAGCGGCGCTGAGTGAAAATATCGAACCCGGGTTCTGGCCAGCCAAAAAAGAAAAAATGGGGCGATAGGACCAAGGCACGTCCGCGTGCATGTCCGCCAAGCGCGCCATAAGGCCCGAAGGCAGGTCGGTAAGTGCGACCAACAGCACGCGCCACACACCGCACAGGGCATCAACGTCTGCGTTCGCACGGTGCGATACTGAATCGCACCCAAACAAGTCGGCCATAAAGGACAGTTTGTGCGATATCAGGCGCGGAAGCGCAATGCGCGATAGCGCCAGCGAATCGATCCAGATATCGCTCACGTTGACACCGCCTTTGACCGATTCGATAAACGACCGGTCAAACGTGGCGTTATGTGCGATAACAGGACAGCCGCCCACAAAATCGGCGAGTGCCGCGACGGCCTCGACGGCCGACGGGGCATCTGCCACATCGGCGTTCGTAATACTCGTGAGCTCGGTAATCTCTGCAGGAATCAGCTGCTTGGGATGCACGAACGTATCGAAGCGGTCAATGACCTCGCGGCCCGAAAGACGGGCCGCGGAAATCTCAATTAACTCGTTGTCCTGCACCGAAAGACCCGTGGTCTCGGTATCGAGGACGATTACATCCTCCTCGATGAGGCCAAACGACTGCGTCTTGGCGCGCTCGGCGAGCGTGGCGTAAGAATCGATGACAAACTGCGGCGTTCCAGGAGATACGGCGTCCTCAATTAGCATGCAACGCCTGCTCGACGGAGACCCATACGGATCAGGCTGTCGCACACTTGCGGGAACGTCATGTCGTCGGTATGGCGAATCTCGTCAGGATACAGCGACGTATCGGTCATGCCGGGAATGGTGTTGGTCTCGAGAATGACAGGGCCGTCCTCGCTCACGATAAAATCGCTGCGCGAAATGCCCAGACAGCCGAGGGCCTTATGGGCCGCACAGGCAAGTTCCTGGGCACGCGCATAGTTTTCGGGCGAAATCTGCGCCGGAATGCGGTGGATATCCGTGGGATCGACGTACTTTACATCCAGGTCGTAGAACTCGCAGTCCTCAGGCTTGCGAATCTCCACAATCGGCAGCGCGCGCACGTCGTCCTCGCCATATACGCCCACGGTGATCTCGGTTCCCTCGATGCACTTTTCGACCAGCACCTTATCGCCGTACTCAAAAGCCTTGGCGATTGCCGCCGGCAACTCGGAGGGCTCGTGTACAAGCGAAATGCCGTAGCTAGAGCCGTTGACGGCGGGCTTTACAAAGCAACGCTCGCCACAAATCTCGACGATACGATCGATATCGATCTCGTCGCCCGCCTCAAGTGCCAGGCCAGGGGCAATGGGGATGCCCGCCTTGGCATACAGAAGCTTTGAAACCTCCTTATCGGCGCCACATGCGCTGGCGAGCACGCCCGACGCCGTGTAGGGGATACCCAGCGTCTCCATGGCCCCCTGCATGGCGCCATCCTCGCCGCCGGCGCCGTGCATGGCAATAAACGCCACGTCGAAGCCGCCCGTCGCCATGGTCACCATAAAGTCATCGGCGGCGGTATCGAGCAGCTCCACCGAGGTGTAGCCAGCCTCCTTCAGTGCCACCACGACATTCTTTCCCGAATTGAGCGAAATCTCGCGTTCGGCGGAATGGCCGCCCGCCAAGACCGCTACGTGCATGTTCTCTAGGCTTTTACCCGGCATGGGCAGACTCCTCCTCTATAATTCCTGCAGCTGATACCATATTGTAGCGATACCCTCAACGTTTCCCCAAAATCGAAAGGCTTCCATGAATCCCAGGACTAAATCTCAAGACATTCGCGACTTGAGCCAAAACGATATTCGTGAACTTGTCGCCGAACTCGGCCAACCCGCTTTTCGCGCAAAGCAGCTCATC
Organism: Coriobacteriaceae bacterium; assembly: GCA_025993015.1. Lineage (NCBI taxonomy): Bacteria > Bacillati > Actinomycetota > Coriobacteriia > Coriobacteriales > Coriobacteriaceae > Coriobacteriaceae bacterium. Next base: position 1,116,716 of record DAJPFV010000001.1, on the reverse strand, counting down.
GAATGGGTTTTTGAGAAGAACGTTTGTTCGTTTGATGATATGACCAACCTTCCCAAGGCCTTCCGCGAGCAGCTGAAGGAGGCATTTGCCTTCGACACGCCGACCGAGCTCGCCAAACAGGTGTCTAAGGATGGCTCTCGTAAATACCTACTCGAGTACCACGACGGCATCTCCGTCGAGACCGTCGGCATGCCTCGTCGAAACAAGCTGTCTGTCTGTGTATCCACCCAAGCCGGCTGTGGCATGGGCTGCGCTTTTTGCGCTACCGGCCTGAACGGCCTCAAGCGTTCGCTGACCGCTCAGGAAATCGTTGACCAGGTACTCCATGTTTCTAACGACTTTGGTGAGCGCGCGACGAGCGTAGTGTTCATGGGTCAGGGTGAGCCTTTCGCCAACTACGACGAGGTCCTCAAGGCGCTGCGCATTCTTAATGACCCTGACGGTATCGGTATTGGAGCGCGCCACCTCACTGTCTCCACCAGCGGCGTTATTCCTGGTATTCGTAAGTTTGCAGACATTCCTGAGCAGTTCACGCTCGCTGTCTCGCTGCACTCTGCCATTCAATCCACCCGCAATAAACTCATGCCGGGCGTTAAGAAGTACACACTTCTGCGCCTTCACGAGGCTCTTCAGCTCTACACCGAAAAGACCGGCCGCCGACCGACGTACGAATATGCCATGATCGAAGGCGTCAATGACACCAACCCCGAGATGCAGGCGCTCTGCGACTTCTGCGAGGGCACGCTGTGCCACGTCAACCTGATCCAGCTCAACGATATCGAGGGCAGCCCTCTCAAGCCCTCGCCGATTCATAAGGTTGAAGACCTTCAGCGTCGTCTTGAGTCCCGTGGTATTGAGACCACCATCCGTAACTCTCGCGGCAACGATATCGACGCTGCTTGCGGCCAACTCAAGCAGCGCTTCAAGGTTCAGAAAAACGCGTAGGAAAGACCAACCTAAACGTTTCATGTGAAACATCGAACAGCCCCGGTTGCTTAATTGCAACCGGGGCTGTTTCATATCTATCACTAATTTGCATCGCGCGATTGTTCGACAACTTTTTCGCAAGAAATAAGGGGTCCCTGTTCTGGCATTCAGACAAGAACCCCTTCAAAAAGGCTAGTAATTGTTAGGTACCTAAAAGCCTACATTTTCCCATTGATGATTAACCCAATCTTGATTAATCTTGGGATTCTTAGTTACCTGAGCTGTACGCATAGCGACATCCTCGGTCATAACGTCCATTTTCTTTTTGGATGTATCGACGATATCCTGCGCCCCGCGAAGCAGACGACCACGCAATTCATCATCTGTTGCGACCTTAAATCCCACAAATGCGCCGACCGCTACAGTTGCAGCCAAAGCAAGAGCAGCCAGAACTTTATTCTTCATCCTGGCCTCCCTGATCAAATTGAATCATTTCACCAAGAATTCGAGACAGTTCTTCCTCATCCTTAAACTCAATCTCGATTTTATTCTTGCCGCGCGAGCTCTTAACGCGAACGTTCGTGTTAAACACCTGACGCAGAACGCGTGCAGCCTTCTTAAAAGACTGAGGCGTTGCAGGGCGAGGTGTCTTAGGCGTCTCTCCGGCAGAAAACAATGGAGCAAGATTTTCTGTCGCGCGGACAGACAATCCCTCGGCAACAACCTTCTCAGCAAGCTTAATGCGCGCTTCTTCATACGGAACCGCAAGAATTGCACGAGCATGACCAGCGGTGAGCTTGCCTTCGAAAATCATCTGCTGAACTACCTCTGGAAGATCAAGCAAGCGCAACGAATTGGTGATTGCAGAACGAGACTTGCTGACAGCCTTTGACAAGGCTTCTTGAGTCATACCGCTCGAATCGATGAGCTGTCGATATCCCTTAGCCTCTTCGACGGGGTTGAGGTCTGAGCGCTGAAGGTTTTCGATTAGCGCGAGTGCAAGCATCTCCTCATCATCAACGTCTTTAATGATAACGGGAAGTTCTTCAAGACCAGCAAGCTTTGAAGCCTGATAGCGACGTTCACCAGCAATAATTTCATAGCCATTACCGTGCTTACGCACAAGAAGCGGCTGCAAAACGCCATGTTCCTGGATTGACTCACCCAACTCCCGAAGTTCTGTCTCATTGAAATGAATTCGTGGCTGATTTGGGTTCGGAACGATATCCTCAATCGGAAGTTTAGTTTCCGAAGCAGCATTTGATGCTGACGTTGCAGATCCACCAGTCTCATATTCAGCTTCCGAGACCAGTGCATTGAGTCCACGACCCAAGCCGCCGCGCTTCTTAGGGCTAGGCACGTTTAATCACCTCTTTAGCAAGGTTCATATACGCCTTTGCGCCCTTATTCTGTGGCGCATAGGTAATTACAGGCTCACCGAACGACGGTGCTTCTGAAATTTTAACGGTACGTGGAATCAAAGTCTTGAACGCCTTGTCGCCAAAATACGATTGAACCTCTTCGACAACCTGGTTCGAAAGCGATGTGCGCGAATCGTACATAGTCATAAGCACGCCATAAGTACCAAGGCTCTTATTTAGGCGTGTCTTAACCATCTTCATCGATTCAAGCAGTTTTGTGACACCTTCGAGTGCGTAATATTCGCACTGTATCGGAATCAAAACGCTGTCTGCCGCTGTCAACGCATTAATCGTTAGCAAACCCAGTGAAGGCGGGCAATCGATAAAGATGAAGTCAAACTCATCCTGAATTGGTTCAAGCAGATCCTTTAAGCGAGTTTCACGTGCAATCGCACTGACGAGCTCGATTTCAGCGCCTGCAAGCTGGATGGTAGCTGGAATTACGAATACCTTTTTGCAATTCGTATCAAGAACAAGTGATTCGGCCGGCACATCATTCAACAATGCATCGTAGATGCAGTGATCGAGTTCTTCTTTTTCGATTCCAAAACCACTCGTACTATTACCCTGTGGGTCAAAATCAACAATGAGCGTCTTTCGTCCCTGTTCACCCAACGCTGCTGCAAGGTTTACAGCTGTGGTGGACTTACCTACGCCGCCTTTTTGGTTGATGATAGCAATGATACGCGTGTCTTTTGCGCTCTTAGAACGCTTAACGTCGCGAAATCCCACGGTCCCTCCTGGTGTATTTAAAGCTGTTAAACGGAGGATGTTTCACGTGAAACAATCCGATTCGATATCGACTATTATGTTTCACGTGAAACATAACGACTCGACACTATCCATTATGTTTCACGTGAAACATCTAGGCAAGCGGATTCTTCTTCGCCATGCCATTAGCACGAGGAAGAGAAACGGATGACGGACGAGACTTTTTTAAAATTATGAACTCACGATGACCCAAGTCATTTGGCAAATTCAAATCATCCGTCAGAAGCGTGGTATACCCGCATATCTTAGCAGCAGCCATGCCAGACTGAAGTTCATCGTCCGACGGGTTCCCCTTAGTAATGACAAAGAAGCCTCCATCTTTTAAGAAAGGAGAAGCGTACTCAACGAGAACTGGTAACGGTGCAAGCGCGCGAGCAGTAACGACAGCAAATTGTTTCTTATGGGATCGGGCATATTCCTCAAGACGATCGTGAACGGCATGAGCATGCTTAAGGCCAAGCTCCTTAACAAAGGAATTAACGGCATCAACCTTCTTGCCAACCGAATCGATATAGGTAGCCTTTCGTCCGCTTGCAATAGTCAGCGGAATACCGGGGAAGCCAGCACCGGTACCCATATCCAGCAAAGCGCCTTCAGGAGCTTTATTAATATAGGGAAGCAGAACAAGTGAGTCAAGAATATGGAGGATAGCAGCATCATCGACATTTAGGATGCGTGTTAAATTAGTACTCTTATTGGCTTCCAGAACAAGATCAAGATGCTGGATACAGACACGAAGACTATCGTCGGAGACCTTCAAAGAATAGTCTTTACAATACGATATGAGACGGGACAGCATCAGGCTTGCCTGCTCATTAGTTAACACAAACAAGACGACTCCTTTCTGACAAAAAACAGTGTATCGAGAACTTTTGACAAAAAAAGGGGACGTGGAAACCACGTCCCCTTAGCATAGACTCGAGAAGCTTATCGAGCAACAATCACAACATGGCGATCGGGATCAGAGCCCTCAGAATGCGTGTCGACAGCATCGTTACCACGAAGGGCAATATGAACCAGTCGACGTTCATAGGCATTCATAGGCGGCAGCGAAACACTCTTATGAGTGCGAATAGCGCGCTCGGCGGCGGACTGTGCCATAGAGGCAACCTTGTCCTGTCGACGGCTCTTATAGCCCTCGACGTCAACGACGACCGGATACCTAAAGCCAAGCTTGCGGCTCACCAGCAGCGAAAACATAACCTGAAGAGCATCTAGGGTACGTCCATGACGACCAATAAGAACAGCAAGATCCGGAGCGGTTACGTCCAGAATCAACTCGCCCTCATCGCCTTCATACTCATCGATGGGAGAGTTCGCCGCATCGAAGTGCGAAAGGATGGAACGCAGAATGGAAATAGCAACATCGGCAATGGTGTCGAGCTCCTCATCGGTCAGCTCTTCACCAGCCTTGTAACGCTGTGCAATCTCGGGATAATCGCCCGCGACCTGCGGGGCAACCTCCTCAAGCATATCCTCGACGATCTCTTCAGACATAACGAACTCCAAAAGTTAGGTACCTAAATAAGAATACTATCCCACTACTTTTTCTTGTGCGGGCGCGGCTTCTTCTCGCGACGAGTAACCTCGACTTGCAGCGGGGCGTTCTTAAGACGTTCCTCTTCATCGGCCTTGGCTTTATCGATAACCTTCTGCGTCACGAAGATCTGCTGGATAACCTGCCAGGCAGAAGACACATCGTAGTACAGCAGAACGCCGACGGGCAGGCTCCAGCCCATCCAAAGCATCATGACGGTCATGACAACAGCCATCATACGCATGCTCTGGGCCTGCTGACCGGTCTGATTGCGGGACATATACAGCTGCGGAATCAGGGTCAAGACAGCAAACAGGATCAGGCAGATCAGCGCAGGCAGCGCAACCATAAAGCCATCGGCAAAAGAGGCGCTCGGCGTGGTGGTCAGATCGGGCAGGATGTTAAAGAACGAGAACGTGCCCTCGTTAAAGTACTGCGGCAGGTTGCGCAGAAGCGTGAACAGGGCGATAAGGATGGGCATCTGAATCAGAAGCGGCAGGCAGCCGGCCAGCGGATTGAACTTGTTCTCGCTGTAGAACTTCTGCATCTCCTCGGCCTGACGCTGGGGGTCGTCGGCGTAGCGCTCCTGGATCTCGAGCATCTTGGGCTGAAGCACCTGCATGCGCGCCGTCGACTTTGTCGACTTGAGCATGAGTGGCGTCAGCAGCAGACGGATGATGACCACCAGGATGATGATGGACAGGCCCCAGTCGACCGCAAAGGTCTGGATGAGCTTGAGCAGCTCGAAAAGGATGTTAACGATCCAATCCCACATGTAAGTTTTCCTCCGATAGCGAGTGCCAACTAGGGCACAGGGTCATAACCGCCGACGTGCAGGGGATTGCAGCGAGCGATGCGCCTCACGGCAAGCCAGCAGCCTCTCAAAACACCGTACTTCTCAATCGCCTGAACGGCATATTGCGAGCACGTTGGGTAATAAATGCAGGCGTCAGGTAATAAGGGCGAAATAACCTGTTGGTATATGCGAATAGGAGCGATGGCAACACGTCGCAAAACGTGATTGCTCATCGCTCCTCCCCGGCAACGCCGGCGCGTTTCATAAGCGAACGCAATGCCTTGTCCATCTCCTGCGGCGAGGAGATCCTCGTCTTGGGAGTCGCGAACAAGATGATGTCATAACCCGCAACGGGAAATCCGCAGCTGCGGGCGGCCTCGCGCATCACACGCTTAGAACGGTTGCGCACAACTGCACAACCGAGCCGTTTAGCACCAACGAAGGCGACCCTTCCGGAGTCGCCTTCGCCAACCGATTCACATATGGTCATTCGAATCAGAGGGTGATTGAAACGACGCCCCTGACTGAACACATGCTCGAAATCTTGCCGAGACTTAATAGTCTTCATGCGAGATGTGTGTATCGCTGCTAGACAGTGAGACGCTTGCGGCCCTTGGCGCGACGACGGGCGAGCACGGCACGACCACCCTTGGTGGCCATACGGGCACGGAAGCCATGGGTCTTGGCACGCTTACGCTTATTAGGCTGATACGTACGCTTCATCTTAAGTTCCTCCTGCTGCATTTCGAGTGTCCGCGGGAGCGCGGACGCAGATATAGACACGTGAGCTTGAAGATTGTAGGGAAATCAATGTTCAAATGTCAAGAAATCAAAGGTAAAAGGTTGCGTAGTTCACACGGTTCCCCCATAAGCCCAACTGAAATTTGCAGGGTGCGGCAACTTTTCACGATATTTCACCAAGTTTTCAACAGGTCATGTTGGCAATGTTAAGAACTTTTCGCCCGTTTTCCAAAGTTTTCAACAGGTTTTGAAAAGTTGTCGAAAGATGAGAAACATTGCACGGTGAGCTACTATTTGTTCGAAACCTTATGAAAGATTGCGAGCAGCATGTCTGACGACTTTTACACCATGGTCGATTCCGGAGACCCGGCACCTGACAACGAGCACATCACCGGCGTGCGCGAAAAGCGCGGCCAGGAAGAGCAGGCCGCTGCGAAAGCGCAGGGTGCCATGTATGCGGCACGCATCGCGGTCTATGACGACATGCTGTCGACGCCGCGCGTCATCGTCATCGAACCGAAGGACGTGCGCACCTATCTGGAAGAGACAACCAACACCGTCTACCAGTGCATGAAAGAGCAGGGCGGGCACATCTCGCTCATGGTTATCCGCGAGATTGTCGAAAACTTTATCCACGCCCACTTTGCAGAGCCCATCATCTCGATCCTAGACGGCGGCGACACCATCCGATTCGCAGACCAGGGACCGGGGATCGACGACAAGGAGCGCGCCTTCGACTTTGGCGTTACCAGCGCAAACAGCAACATGAAGCGATACATCCGCGGAACCGGAGCAGGGTTTCCCATGGTGCAGGAGTACTTGGAAAACGCCGGCGGCGCCGTATCCATCGAGGACAACATGGGCAACGGGACCGTGGTCACGGTAAGCCTGAACCCCAAGCGCGTGCAGGAAATCGAGCGAGCCGGAGGGCGGGGCGCCGCCGTGCGCCCCGAGACGGAGCAACCGGCATATCCCCCATCTAGCGCTTTTACACAGCAGCCCATGGCGGCACAGCAGATGCAGCAGCCCATGGCGCACATGCAGCAGCCTGGAGCTTTTCCCGCGCAAGATCCCCAGGCACCGCTGAGCCACACGGCGCAAAACATGCCGGAGGGCATAGGCTCGGCAGATCTGGACACAGGCATCGTGCAGCAGACGGCGGCCATGCCAAACGTCCCGCAAATGGGCTACCAACCGTACCCGCAAGGGTATCCTCCCCAATATATGCCGCAGCAGGAATACGCCCAGCCGTATCCGCAGCAGTATCCTCAGGGGTATCAACAGACGTATCAGCAGATGCCGCAGGGGCAATTTAACCCTTGGGCCCAGCAGATGCCGCCGCAGCCTTACCAACAGTGGCCGCAAAGTTTTCAACAGCAGATGCCACCCATGCAGAGTTCTCAACAACCAGCAGCTCAAATGATGTATCCTAATGCGACGAATCAATACGCACAACCGCAGTCGGACGTGTTTGTAAGCGAACGCGGCAACGCCGCATTAGGGTATCTGGCCCAACATCAAGAGTGCGGCGCAACGGACTTGGCGCGGGCGTTTGGAAACTCCGCACCCACCTGGTCGCGCACGCTCAACGATTTGGCGCAGGCGGGCTTGGTAATCAAACATGGGCAGAAATATCATCTGACCGAAATCGGAAGCGCTCGCGTGCGGGCCCAAGCTTAAGGAACGGGAGAGACAGTGGACGAGGAAGCAAGCATCATCCTGGGGGATGCCATCGCCTTTTGTCAGCGCGACGGCCAAGATGCGCGCCTCATCAACATGCTGGGGCAATCGCGCGCCGTGAGCCTGACCGAGGACACCTTGACGATTGAGGCCCCCTCACGATTCGCTATCGCTCAGCTCAAAAAGCATCAGCCGACCATCGAGGCGTACCTGGAAGAGATCGCCTTTGCACCGATTGCGCTCGACATCGTGGCGCCACAGGGCTCCGCGGCAGATAACGCCGCGCCTGCGGCACCCGTCGTCCCCCCAGTGGCGCCAGCTGCCGCCGCGGTGCCAGCTCCCGAGCATCAAACCGGCGATGTTTCCCGTGAAACCATGCCCGCCGTCTCGACGTCGGCAGCCCCCATGCCCGCTACCACACACATGCCTATCGCGCACGACGCAACACCGGGCGAGGATTCGGGCATCGCAATCAAAAACACGCTTTCGGCCGACGATTTCCGCCGCATGATGAACCAGATGAAAGGCGGGGCGCCTGCAAAGAGTGCAAAACCAGCCTCCACATCGCCCATGAGCGTCCCCGCAGCTGTGGCACCGGTCGAGCAGAACCCCGATGGCGCGCCGCTCGCGGCCAACTCAAAATTCACCTTCGAAAACTTTGTCTACGGCCCCGAAAACAGCCATGCCTATCGCTCGGCGCTCAAGTTTGCCGCGCTCGCGGACGAACGCGGCACATGCACATCCCTGTTCATCTACGGCAAATCGGGGCTGGGCAAGACCCATCTGCTGCTCGCCATCAAAAACGAGCTCGCCGAAAAGTCGCCCGAGATCAAGGTGAAGTACGCCAACTCACAGGCATACCTCGATGACCTGATGACGGAGTTCGACCGCCAAAAGAAGAGCAACGCCCCCATCATGCAGGCATACCACGGCGTGGACGTGCTCATTATCGACGACATTCAAAACATCATCGGCAAGCGCGCGAGCGTGGACTACTTTTTCCAGCTCATGGACGAGTTTATCCGCAATAACAAAAAAGTCGTCATCGCAGCCGACCGCGCACCCAAAGACCTGAGCATGGACGAACGCCTGACCAGCCGCTTTAACGCCGGCATGCTCTGTTTAGTGGCAGAGCCCAGCTACGAGATGAAATACAAGATCTTGCAGCGCTACTACGAGAACACGATAGCCGCCGCACCCGAGGCGGGTGATGACTCGCTGTTGGCGGCCTACGGTGGCGATGGCGGGCATCTGACCGACGAGCACTTTAAGCACATGGCGGAGGTGTCGGGAACCAACATTCGCGAACTCGAAAGCTTTTGTGAACGCTGCGCAGGCGAGGCGGGAGACCGCGAACGTGAGGGCAGCGAGCTCAGCTTCGACGACATCGACGCCATCGCAAGCCAATACTTCGATACGTCGGCCAAGAAGATCAACGTGCAGACGGTCCAGTCTGTCATCGAGGAGCAATACGGCGTGACGCACGAGGAGCTCATCGGCCCGCGCCGCAACGCCAACATTGCCAAAGCCCGCCACATCGCCATCTATCTGGCCATCGAGATGTGTGAGATGACGACTACGGCGGTGGGCGCGGAGTTTGGCAACCGCAACCATTCAACCGTCAGCACGAGCTATAAAAAGGTTCAGAAGATGATTCAGGAAGACCGTACCGTAACCGAGGATCTCAAATCGCTACGAGATAAAATTACACTGCGTTCGTAGGGAAATAGAGACACCTGTTGAAAACTTGTCGAAACGCCGGGCATAACGTGTCTAAAACTCACCCCAAGGCGACGAAAAGTTTTCCGCAGGTTTTGAACGTGGAAAACACGGTCGGTTGCGCACAGGATGCTGTCGATTCTCTTTTTGGGGTTGACCAGCGCTTTTGGGAGTAATCAACAGTTTCGTCAGTGCTATTACTATTATTAAGATATTTATATCTATAGAAAGGTATTAAAAGATGAAGTTCACCGTCAGCCAAAGCTCGCTCACGCAAGCCATCGGCGTCGTTATGAAAGGCGTCGCTTCGGCATCTACCCTTCCCATCCTGTCGGGCGTGCTCGTTAAGGCGCAGGACGGCATCTTGGAATTCCAAACTTCTAACTACACCATCTCGATTCGTCATCGCATTGCCGCGCATGTCGAAGAAGAGGGCGAGATGGTGATTCCCTGCAAGATGCTCTCGAACATTACGAAGACCCTTCCCGACGCTCCGGTTACCTTTGAGCTCTCGGAGCGTCAGGTGCTGATTGGGTGCGAGAAGAGTTCCTTCCGCCTCAACACGCTCGATGCCAACGATTTCCCCGAGTTCCCGGCCTATGCCATCGAGAGCGCGGTGGAGCTCCCGACCGACATCCTGTCCGAGATGGTCGGCCGCGTGTGGCGTGTCACTTCGACCGATAAGGCCCGTCCCATCCTGGGAGGCGTGCACATGAAGGTCGAGAACAACACCGTGCGCCTGGTGGCAACCGACTCCTTCCGCCTGGCCGTATGCGACACCCAGGTCGAGACCTCGACGCTCGAGGGCTCTTTTGAGCTCAACGTTCCGGCCGACGCCTTCAACGACGCCCTGAGCATCATGGCCAGCCAGGCGACCATCATGATCGGCGCCACCGACACCCAGGTCGTCTTTGAGGCCGGCAACACCACCTACGTGTCGCGCCGTATCGAGGGCGTGTACCCCAACTACAAGCAGCTCATCCCCGATTCATGCGTGACGAGCGTCAAGATCGACGTGGCGGCTTTTAATGCCGCCCTTAAGCGCGTGGCGGTCATCGCGAGCGCGAACCCCGCCGTCAAGTTCGAGATCGATGTCGAGAACGGTCAGATGGGCCTGTCCTCCATCTCCAATGACCAGGATCTGGCGCAGGAGACAATCGATGTCGAGGCCGAGGGCGAGTCGGGCACCATCGCCTTTAACTACCACTACATCTTTGGCTGCCTCAATGCCCTGTCCAAGGAGAAGGAGATCACGCTGGAGCTCAAGAGCTACTCGCAGGCGGGTATCTTTAAGTCCTACGACAAGATCAACTACCTGTACCTGGTTATGCCGGTTCGCATCTAGCGCTGTGCCATGACCGTGTTTGCCCGCAACCTTTCCGTCGCGCGCTACCGCAGTTTCGATAGCTACCGTCTTGACCTGGACGAAGGCGTGACGGTGCTTGCGGGGCCCAACGCGGCGGGAAAGACCAACCTCATAGAGGCGCTGCAGCTTTTGACGAGCGGCACCTCGTTTAGGCATCCCACAGCTGCCGAGCTCGTGCACGACGGCACGGGCTCGTGCAAGCTCGAGTTGAGGCTCGAGGGCGATGGCCGCGTGCTCGATATGGGGTTGGGCGTTGAGGACGGCAAGCGCTCGTTTAGCCGTAACGGCAAGAGGTGCTCGGCTGCCGGCGTGCGAGGGGTTATGCCGAGCGTGCTGTTTTGCCCCGATCATCTGGATATGGTCAAGCGCGGTGCCAGCGTGCGCCGCGCCGCCCTCGACGACTTTGGCGTACAACTGAGCGCCCGTTACGCCGACCTGGCGAGCACCTACGGGCGTTGTGTGACGCAGCGCAACGCCCTGCTCAAGGAGACCTGGTGCTGCCGCGAGATGCTCGGTGCGTGGAATGACTCCATCGCCCGCGCCGGGTCAGCCCTGCTCGTGCATCGTTTGGCCCTGCTCGACCGACTGGCGGGCCATGTGCGCGCCGCGTATGGGCAGGTGGCATCCGGTGAGGACGCAGGCGTGTCCTATGTGTCCACGCTGGGGGATTTGCCCCAAGCCGAAGGGCGCGAGGAACTTAAGGGCTGGGCGTACGAGCATATGCTCGCGGCCCTCGATGAGCGTGCCGATGAGGAGATGCGCCGCGGCGTGACGCTCGTGGGTCCGCATCGCGACGAGATTGAGTTTTCCGTCGCGGGCCGATTGGCCCGTTCATTTGCCAGCCAGGGCCAGCAGCGAACGCTGGTGCTTGCCTGGAAGGTGGCAGAAGTGGCCGTGGCGCGCGATATCCTGGGCACCGCGCCACTGCTGCTTTTGGACGACGTGATGAGCGAGCTCGATGCCGGGCGCCGAGGCGCTTTTCTGCAGCTGATCGGTGATGATATCCAGACTGTCATAACCACCACCAATCTGGGGTATTTTACCGATGACCTGCTTGATCGAGCCAAGGTGGTGAGCATGGGTGAGACGTGTTAATTACGAGCGCGAGAACGGAACGGTTGCCTTTGGCGGCTTTTTGGATGCCGAGCGTCAGCGCATCCTGGCCGCCGCGACACCTGAGCGCCGCGCGCAAATGGAGGCTGCAGAGGAATCTCGTGCGGTCTATCGTGCCTGGAATGCGGTGTGCTCGGGCACGCGCGAGGGACGCCACGTGACGGGCCTGCGCTACCTGCCCGAGTCCAATGAGCTGCTGGTGTATCTCGATTCGCCCTCGTGGACTCAGGAGATGACGCTGCTGCGCGAGATCATCCGGGCACGCATGGAGCGGGCCGGCGCGCATGTGGACGGCCTGGTGTTCAAAACGACCGCGCCCGGTCACACGCCGCCGGCTGCCAAGGAGCGCTTGCGCCCAGCCGTGACCGAGCGCCCGCCGGCCCCACACGCCGATCTCAGTGAAGACGAACGCGGCGAGATCGAGCGCCAAGTGGCGCCCATCGAAGATCAAAAACTGCGCGAGGCCCTCGAGAATGCCATGAGAGCCAGTGCCGAGTGGGCCAAGGGCGTGCAAAGCAAGAAAGAGCCTTAAATCGCATCTGGTGGCCTTGTAGAGCCAAATACCCTCGCTCCCGAGGGTATTTTTTTACGATAAACTAGTAAGGCTGTACACATTTTCTTAGCTGAAGGAGGACGTGTGGCAAACGAAAACGATTACGATGGCGGCGAGATTAAGATTCTCGAAGGTCTCGAGGCCGTTCGTAAGCGCCCGGGCATGTACATCGGCTCGACGAGCGCCAGCGGCCTGCATCACCTGGTGTGGGAGATCGTTGACAACTCCGTTGACGAGGCCATGGCCGGTTTCTGCACCGAGATTCAGGTGACGGTCCACGCCGACAACTCCATCACGGTCGTCGACAACGGGCGAGGCATCCCCGTCGACGAGCATCCCATCAAAAAGATCCCGACGCTCGAGGTCGTTATGACGATCCTGCACGCCGGCGGTAAGTTCGATAACTCGGCCTACAAGGTCTCGGGCGGCCTGCACGGCGTGGGCATCTCCGTCGTCAACGCGCTGTCCAAGCGCGTGGTCGTGCAGGTGCGCCGTGATGGCAGCGTCTACGAGATGGAGTTCTCGCGCGGCAAGACCGTCAAGAAGATGGAGGTCGTGGGCACCTCGGATTCGACGGGTACCACCGTCAGCTTCTGGCCCGACGACGAGATCTTCGAGACCTGTGTCTACGATTTCGATACGCTGCACAACCGTCTGCAAGAGACGGCGTTCCTCAATAAGAATCTAAAGATCGTGCTGACCGACGAGCGCGAGGCGACTCCCCACGTGGAGGAGTTCTGCTACGAGGGCGGCATCATCGACTTCGTCAAGTTCCTCAACGACGGCAAGGACGTCCCCGAGGCCTTTAAGGAGCCCATCTATATCGAGGGCAAATCGGATCCGGATTCGCCCGTGACCAAGATGGGCGAGGTCGAGGTATCCCTGCAGTGGAATGCCGGCTACGGCGAGAACGTCATGTCGTTTGCCAACGACATCTACACCCCCGAGGGCGGCATGCATCTCGAGGGTTTCCGCACCGCTCTCACCCGTGTGATCAACGATTACGCCCGCAAGCAGAACCTACTCAAGGAGAAGGAAGCCAACCTGAGCGGCGACGACGTGCGCGAGGGGCTTTCGGCCGTCATCTCGGTCAAGCTACCCGACCCGCAGTTTGAGGGACAGACCAAGGCCAAGCTCGGCAGTTCCTACATGCGCGCGCTCACGCTCAAGATCGTGACCGATGGACTGACCGATTATCTGGAGGAGCACCCCAAGCCCGCCCGCGAGATCGTCAAGAAGGCCCAGCAGGCCTGCAAGGCCCGCAACGCTGCCCGCAAGGCGCGCGAGGCGACCCGTCGCAAGAGTCTGCTCGAGACGGCTTCGCTGCCCGGCAAGCTCGCCGACTGCTCGGTGCGCGATGCCGAGCTGACCGAGCTCTTTATCGTAGAGGGTGACTCGGCAGGCGGTTCGGCCAAGGACGGCCGTCGCCGAGACATCCAGGCGATTCTGCCCCTGCGCGGCAAGATTTTGAACGTCGAGCGCGTGGGTGACCACCGCGCGTTCTCGAGCGACACCATCCAGTCGCTCATCACCGCGATCGGCTGCGGCGTCACGACGAGTGCCGGCGACGGCGGCGACTTCGATATCACCAAGGCGCGCTACCACAAGATCATCATCATGACCGATGCAGACGTTGACGGTGCGCATATCCGCATCCTGCTGCTGACGTTCTTCTACAAGTACATGCGCCCGCTGATCGATGCCGGCTATGTCTATGTCGCCTGCCCGCCCATCTTTGGCATTAAGGTGCGCAACAAGATCCATTACGTGTATCCCAACGGCCGCCAGCCCGAAGACGAGATTCTGCGCGACACCATTCAGAGCCTGGGCCTGAACCCCGACGACAACGACGAGGACGGCAAGGCCAAGGACGGCAAGATTACCAAGAAGCGCAAAGGCTATACCGTCCAGCGCTACAAGGGCCTGGGCGAGATGGACCCCAAGCAGCTTGCCTCGACGACGATGGACCCCAAGACCCGCATCCTGCAGCGCGTGTCGATTGAGGACGCCGTGGTGGCGGACCGCGCCGTGCGCGAGCTCATGGGTTCGGAGGTCGGCTATCGCCGCGAGTACATTGAAAAACATGCGCATGATGCACGCTTCTTAGATGCCTAACCTGTTCGGCTTTCCCAGCCACCGCACCTTCGCCCTCAATCGTCGGTCGCGTACCCAAGTACGCTTCCCTCCTCTTTCGAGCGAATCTGCGGCACCTGGAAAAGCCGTCTCCGTGGTAGGGAACTAATGGACCACGCAAACCATGAGGAGGTAACGTGGCAGACGATATCAACAACAACGAGGGTATGAACGAGGCCGGCGACGCCGGCATGCCCGATGATCTGAAGCGCCTGCTCGCCCGCGCTGAGCAGGGCGAGGACGGCGATCCGGATTCCTATAACCCCGACGCCGAGGATGAAGAGGATGAGGATGACGACGCCGAGCTCGAGGAGAGCTTCGGTGCGGTCGATCGCGGCGCCTCGGCCGGCGAGGACATCAACGGCGGTCAGCTCCAGATTTCGGAGTTCGGCCGCGAGATGAAGCAGTCGTTCATCGAGTACTCGATGTCGGTCATCACGGCGCGCGCCCTGCCGGACGTGCGCGACGGCCTAAAGCCGGTGCACCGCCGCATCCTGTACGCCATGAACGAGAGCGGCATCTACCCCAACCGCCCGCATAAGAAGTCGGCCTGGACGGTCGGCGAAGTTATCGGCAAGTACCATCCGCACGGCGACTCCGCGGTCTACGAGGCCATGGTTCGTCTGGCGCAGTGGTTCTCCATGCGCACGCCGCTCATCGACGGCCACGGTAACTTCGGCAACATTGACGGCGACGGCGCGGCGGCCATGCGTTATACCGAGAGCCGCCTGGCAAAGCCCGCCATGGAGCTGTTGCGCGACCTGCAAAAGGATACCGTCGACTGGCAGCCCAACTACGACGAGTCGCTCGCCGAGCCCGTGGCACTGCCCGCGCGCTTCCCCAACCTGCTGGTCAACGGCAGCCAGGGCATCGCCGTCGGCATGGCCACCAATATCGCCCCGCACAACCTCACCGAGGCGATCGAGGCCACCTGCTACCTGATCGACAATCCCGATGCCACCGTCGACGAGCTTATGCAAATCATGCCCGGTCCGGACTTCCCCACCGGCGCCATCATCATGGGCAGCGCCGGCATTAGGCAGAGCTACGAGACCGGTCGCGGCTCCATTACCGTGCGCGCCAAGGCCCATGTGGAATCCACCAAGACCGGCCGCAGCCGTCTGGTCTTTACCGAGATTCCCTACATGGTCAACAAGGGCACCCTGCAGGAGAAGATCGCCCAGCTCGTAAACGACAAGCGCATCGAAGGCATCTCGGACATGCGCGACGAGTCCAACCAGAAGGGCATCCGTCTGGTCATCGAGCTCAAGAAGGGCGTCATTCCGCAGGTCGTGCTCAACAACCTGTATAAGTACACCTCGCTGCAGACGACCTTTGGCGCCAACAACCTGGCGCTTGTCAACGGCGTCCCCAAATGCCTGAGCCTGCGCGAGATGCTGCAGCACTACATCGACCACCAGGTCGACGTCGTTACCCGCCGCACCCGCTTTGACCTTAAGAAGGCCCAGGCGCGCGCCCATATCCTCGAGGGCTACTTGATGGCTCTCGACCATATCGATGAGGTCATCAGCATTATCCGCTCCTCGCAGACCGACTCCGAGGCAAGCGGCCGCCTGATCGAGCGCTTTGGCTTTACACCCGAGCAGACCACGGCCATCCTCGAGATGAAGCTGCGTCGTCTGACCGGCCTGGAGCGCGACAAGATCCAAGAAGAGCTGGACGGCCTGCGCCGCGCCATTGCCTACTACGAGGACCTGCTGGCGCATGAGGAGAAGATCCTGGGCGTCATCAAGGAGGAGATGCGTGAGATCTCGAAGAAGTTCGGCGACAAACGCCGCACCGAGATCAGTCATGTCGAAAAGGATCTGGATGTCGAGGACCTCATCGCCGACGAGGACATGGTCGTGACCATCACCCACACCGGCTACGTGAAGCGCATCCCGGTGGCTGCCTACCGCGCCCAGAAGCGCGGCGGCAAGGGCGTGTCGGGCGTCAACCTTAAAGAGGACGACGTCATCGACGAGATGTTTATCGCATCCACGCACGAGTACGTGCTGTTCTTCTCGAGCAAGGGCAAGGTCTACCGCCTGAAGGTGCACGAGCTGCCGGTGGGTACGCGCCAGGCGCGCGGCACCGCGATCGTCAATCTGCTGCCCTTTGAGGAAGGCGAGAAGATCGCGAGTGTCATCAGCTGCCGTGAGTTCCCCGCCGACGAGTACCTGATGTTTGCCACCAAGAGTGGCATGGTCAAGAAGACCGTGATGAGCGCCTACGACCGCAGCCGCCGTGATGGTCTGATCGCCATCAACCTGAGGGACGACGACGCGCTGCTCGCCGTGCGCCGTGTGCGCGAGGGCGACAAGATCATCCTGGCCACCACTGCGGGCAAGGCGATTATGTTCTCCGGGGAGCAGGTTCGCGCCACCGGCCGCGACACCAGCGGCGTTCGCGGTATTAGCATGAAGGACGGCGTGAGCGTTCTGGGCATGGAAGTTACCAACGGCAACGGCGATCTGTTCGTCATTACCGAGCGCGGTTACGGCAAGCGCACGCCGGTCGCAGATTACCCGGAGCAGAACCGCGGCGGTCAGGGCGTCTACACCATCCAGATGACCGAGCGCAAGGGCAACCTTGCGGCCATGAAGACGGTGGGCCCGCAGCACGAGCTGTTCATCGTGACGGAAGGCGCGACGGTCATTCGCGTCAAGACCGACGAGATCAGCCAGACCGGCCGCGCCACCCAGGGCGTCAAGATGATGACCGTCGACGACAACGACCGCGTATGCGCTGTTGCCCGCATGACGGCAGCCGAAGAAAAACCCGAAGGCGAAGGCGCTGAGGCCGCAGCCGACACCGAAGAGGCCCCAGTCGACCTAGGCGACGGCAACGACATGCCAGAGGATCTCCTAGACGAGTAAGGGGCCCTAGCTGGTAAAAATCATCAGACCCCTTATATCGGCGGTCGGCGCACTGCGCGCCGACCGCTTTTTTGAAAATCTTTGAACCCCACGTCGGCCCCGGCCGCCCGGCGGCATGCGAAGTCGATCGCGAGTTCCGCACGAGCCGGAGAGCACTTAATGTGCTCTCCGTGCGAGCAGGACTGCCCGAGCAGGCGACTTCGCATGCCGCCGGGCGGCCGGGGCCGACACCCCCAAAGATTTTCAAAAAAAGTTGTTGACGCGCGCGTAACGACTCGTCTAATATATCCCTTGCGCGATGGACCTGTAGCTCAGTTGGTTAGAGCGTCCGGCTGATAACCGGGAGGTCACAAGTTCGAATCTTGTCAGGTCCACCACTTTCTTTCGCAATAAACACCCCAGCGAGAGCCGAGTCGCCGCTGGGGTGTTTATTACTGTCTCCGTGGGGGTTTAGCTCAGCTGGGAGAGCGCGGGCTTTGCAAGCCTGAGGTCAGGGGTTCGATCCCCCTAACCTCCACCATGATGGACCTGTAGCTCAGTTGGTTAGAGCGTCCGGCTGATAACCGGGAGGTCACAAGTTCGAATCTTGTCAGGTCCACCATCAAAACTGTGAAGAGCCTCGAGGTATTGCCTCGGGGCTTTTTTCTTGCCTACTGAAGGTAGTCAAAAAGCCCCGTCCCAAATTAACTACTTTGATTTTGTGTGCCGTGCGAAAGTTTGGGTAGTATAGCTATTCAATGCGGCGGGCTGCCGCGTATTAACCGCTACGTACCGGAGGTGTTCCATGGTTCGTGTCGACATAGAGACTATCGTCATGGCCGCCGGTCCCGTGCCATCGCTTATCGTACTTCGCGAGCGCTGCAGCAAATCGGACTCCCCTGCGCCGCTGCGCTCCCTTTCTATCCAAACTGGTTCGTTTGAGGCTGCGGCCATTAGCCGCGGTATCGACAGCGGTCGTGCCGAGCGCCCGATTGCCCATGACCTGTTGCTCGACACGCTCGATGCCCTGGATGCAAAACTCGAGCGTATCGAGATCGTCCGCGCCGAGCCTCCCGTGTTCTACGCGACAGTCGTCGTTCTGGCCGACGGTAGCGAGCATAGGATCGATGCGCGCCCGAGCGACGCCATCGCTCTCGCCGTGCGCAGCAATGCTCCCATGTTTGTGGAGGATGACATCATGAACCGCCTGGGGACCGTATCTCCGGTTGCCGAGGAAATCGATGACGAGCAGGAATTTGAGAAGTTCGACGAGTTCGTCCATACGCTCTCGCCCGATGATTTTTAAATGACGGGTAGCCATGAGACGGAGTGTGCACTGATGGAGCGTGGCGTCTCGGCCGAGGCCGCCGCCATTGCCCGCGAGGCCCAGATGCGCTCGGAGGCATCCGAGGCCGCACGCATCGCCTATGTGACGCAGGCCCGCACGCTTCGCGAACGCCGTGCCTCCTTTATCAAGATGGTTGCCGTCTCCGCACTTGTCGCGGCAATCTCATCGCGCCTTCGTGGTACAGTTGGTGCGCTTGGGTTTTCGATTTCGACGGGCTTGGTCATCTGGGGCGTGGTCGATGCCGTGATGCTGACCAACCAGATCAAGGTACTCGATAAGCGCGCGGCCGATATGATGCGCGCCCGCGACGCCGCCGCCAAGATCGCTGCCGAGGCACAAGAGATGTAACGACGCCGGACTCGATGGGAAGGTCTAAAAATGGCACAGGATATGCAGGACGCCGGAAACGTCTCCGCCGAGCTCGACGCCATGGTGTGCGACCTCATCGGGGCCTTTTTGGACGATCTCGCCGCTGGTGAGAACCCCGGCGTTGTCGTTGCGATCGAGGACGCTGCGTCCAACCGCTATCTGGCGGCACTCGACGAGGACGGCGAGGAGGCATGCCTCGAGGCTGCCACCAACTTTATCTCCGAGCACAAGATGGGCCTTAAGGACGAGGGCCTGGGCCGCATCGCCCGCTATGCCATCGGTTACACCGGGTGTGTCGAAATTGACGGCGGCTACCATGACGCCCTGCTCGTGAGTTTCTTTGAGACGACGCTCGAGAGCGGCTTTTCGGCATACGTACTGTACGAGGGTGTGGGCGCCGGCGATGGTTTTATGTGGAGCGACCCTGAACCTGCAGGTGAGGAAACCCCTCTAATCTAAAATCGCTAAAATAAACGAGTTTTCGGTAAAAGGCTCAATATTCCCGCTGAGCGTTGTGTTGCTGGGCGGGTCGCATACGCGTGCCGGTTGTATATAGATAGAAGATAGGGGAACTACATGCGCGTAGACAATCTGAGGAACATCGCTATCATCGCTCACGTCGACCACGGCAAGACGACGATGGTCGACAAGCTCCTGCGTGCCACGGACGCCTTCCGTGCCAACCAGCAGGTCGAGGACCGCGTCCTGGATTCTAACGACCAGGAGCGCGAGCGTGGCATTACGATTCTCGCCAAGAACATCTCTATCGAGTACAAGGACGTCAAGATCAACGTTATCGACACCCCGGGTCACGCCGACTTTGGCGGCGAGGTCGAGCGCGTGCTGCGTATGGCCGACGGCGCCCTGCTGCTGGTCGACGCTTTTGAGGGCCCCATGCCCCAGACCCGCTTCGTGCTGCGTCATGCCATCGACACCGGCCTCAAGATCATGATCGTCATCAACAAGATCGATCGTCCGGGCGCCAACCCCGAGAAGGCTTACAACGACTGCCTGGACCTGATGGCCGACCTGGGCGCCACCGACGACCAGCTTGAGTTTGTCATGGAGCACGTGGTCTACGCTAGTGCCATGAATGGCTTTGCCCGCCTTGACCCCAACGACGGAAACATGGACATGTATCCGCTGCTCGATATGATCATCGACGACATGCCTGCACCCGAGGTTGACGAGAACGCCCCGCTGGCCATGCAGTGCGTGACCATCGATCACTCCAACTTCGTTGGCCGCATCGGCATCGGTCGCGTGTACTCCGGCGCCATCCACCAGGGCGACCAGATCCTGGTCGTCAAGAACGACGGTTCCAGCGCCACCGCTACCGTCAAGCAGCTCTTTACCTTCGACTACCTGGGCCGTACCGAGTGCCAGGAAGTCGGCGCCGGCGACATCGCCGCCGTCGTGGGCATCGACCGCACCGATATCGGCGATGTCTACACCGACCCCGAGAACCCCGTCGAGCTCGAGCCTATCGAGATCGACCCGCCGACCCTGTCCATTGTCTTTGAGGCCTCGACCTCCCCGCTCGTCGGCCGCGACGGCGATATCGTGGGCGCCCGTCAGCTCAAGGAGCGTCTGTTCAACGAGGCCGAGAACAACGTGACCATGAAGATCGAGGAGCTCGAGGACAAGAGCGGCGTCGAGGTCTCGGGCCGCGGCATTCTGCACCTGTCCGTTCTGATGGAGTCCATGCGCCGCGAGGGCTTTGAGTTCCAGGTCGGTCGTCCCCGCGTTCTGTTTAAGAAGGACGAGAACGGCAACAAGATGGAGCCCGTCGAGCAGGCCGTCGTCGAGTGCCCGGACGAGTACTCGGGCAAGGTCGTTGAGGTCTTCGGCACCTCCGGCGGCATCATGACGAGTATGGATACCTCGGGCATCGTGACGCACCTCGAGTTTAAGATCCCGACCCGCGGCATCATGGGCCTTAAGAACCGCATCATGAACGTCACTCACGGCGAGGGCGTGTTCTACCACACCTTCCTGGAGTACGGCCCCTATGCCGGCGAGATCGGCAACCGCCAGAACGGCGCCATGATCTCCATGACTACCGAGAAGGCCGTTGCCTACGCTCTGGGTACGCTGCAGGAGCGCGGCCAGCTGTTCGTTGAGCCGGGCACCGAGTGCTACGAGGGCATGATCGTGGGCGAGCGCAGCAAGGCCGGCGACATGGTCGTCAACATCGCCCGTACCAAGAACCTGGGCAACCAGCGCTCCTCGACCTCCGATATCTCCGTCCAGCTGGTGCCGCCCCGCACCTTCTCGCTGGAGGAGGCGCTGGAGTACATCGCCGACGACGAGCTGGTGGAGATCACTCCCAAGAACATCCGCCTGCGCAAGCGTCTGCTCAATGCCACCGACCGCAAGAAGGCCGCCGTCCGCGCCGGTCAGGTCAACAAATAAGCGCTGAGCTTTATAGCGACTAACAAGAAAGGGCGCCGACCGCAATGGTCGGCGCCCTTTTTGGTGCACGGGGCAGGTTCGTTTGCGCCGCCACAAAGGTGCTCGGCATCTTTGTGGCGGTTAGCTGCTAAGCGGTGGGGAGTCCCGGCGTGTTAGTCGGCTGCTGCGGCTTGAGGCGGGCGTTGCGCCAGATGATCTGGATGATGTAGCCGAGCATAAAGACAAAGGCCACGCCGCTGATGAAGCCGCCTACGAGGGGAAGCCCTGTGAGGGCGCCTGCGGCGATGCCACCCACGGCTGCCATGGCGTAGCGGTTTTGGCTGTGTCCGACCATGCGGGCGATCGCGCACCCCGCAAAGGCGCTCGACACCAATGCGATGCCGATAACGCCGCACATGAGGGCTCCGGCAAGCGACAGGCCAGCGATAGAGATAATCAACAGTAGGACGGCGGGGGCTATAGCAATCGTACCCAGAAGACCGCTCACCCACAGGGGCGTGGGGCGCTGGTGGAGCATGCCGGCGGCGCTGGCGGTCGCGCGCGGAAAGACGAGCTCGAGTAGCAGGGCGACAAAGCAGGTCGAGAGTGCCGCGGCGACGATACCGCCGATGACATCGTTAACGGTGGAAGTATCTTCGTTCTCGGTGCGGTCGATCTTGAGCGCGCCGACTTCGGCTCCCGCGGCGCGCTCGGGGTCCTCGGAGACGTGCGCGTTCACGGTGCCGGTGATGTGGGCGTTCTTGCCTAGGATGAGTTTGTCGGCCCAAACCTCGACATCGCCCTCGACGGTGCCATCGATGGTCACCGTGTCGCCCGCGAGCGCTGCCGACTTGGTAGAGCCGCGCAGGGCAACCGTCTCGCCCATCGCGTAAAAACAGTTGGCGGTGCTACCGGTGTTGAGCACGACATGCTGACCGGCTACCGTCACGCTGCCATCGATTGCGGTTTTGGAGATATCGATGGTGCGCGCCGCCAGGCGAATAGCGCCGCCTACGGTGCAGTCGCGAATCGATAGGCTCTCGCCCGCCGCGATAATATCGCGGCCGATGGAGGCATCGTCTAGGTTAAGGCTTTGGCCGGCCCAGTACAGGTCACCCTCGGCGCTGGACGGATCCGAGTCAGCTTCGGTTGCAAGTACGTTGCCGGCGGTGTCTGTGCCGGCGAACGACGCCGTGGGAAGTGCAGTGAGCGCCAGCGCGATGAGCGCGAATGCCATAAGCAGGCAGCGACGCATCTTGTGTGACGGCGCCGCCGCGGTTTGATTGAAAGCCATGGTTGATCCTTTTGCTAGGTGTTCGGCATATACCTAACAGGGTACCCAACGCGCGGGCGCTCTAAAAGAACCTCTCGGTTGCATTTCGAAGGATGGGCCCGCGCCACCTATTTTTTGCGGTGCAAAAAGCGTGCGATGTCTTCCTCGGTGGGGCTTTTGATGTCAAAGCGCAGCGAGAGCCAGCGCAGACCCATGGTCACGACAACGCATACGATCAGCGCGGCGACATTGCTCATGATGCCGCTCATAACGAGACACACGTAGCTTGTCGATCCGGCGATGGCGGCGATGGCATAAAAGTTAGTACGTTGGAAAATGCCCGGAACCACGCCCATAAAGCCGTCGCGCAACATGCCGCCGCCCACCGCGGTGAAAAAGCCCATCATGATGCACACCGCCGGCGCAAAGCCGTAGACCAGTGCCTTGTCCGCGCCGGTTGCGGCATAGATGCCAACCGAGATGATGTCGAGCAGGGGAATGAGTTTTTCGGGCTTGTCGACGATTGCCGGGAAAATATAGATGATGGCTGCCGTGGCAATGGAAAGCGGCAGCGCCATCGGCTGGTTGAGGATGTAGACGCTGCCCACCTGCAGCGTCATGTCGCGCAAGAGACCGCCGCCCAGACCGCAGACCACCGCGAGCGCGACCGCGCCCACCAGGTCGAGCTTGTGCTCGCGCGCAACCAGCACACCCGAGATTGAAGCCGCGACGACGGCGAACATTTCGAGCCAAAACGGGATGGCGACCATGGCATCCGTGGCGTGTGAGGTAACGGTCATAGCGGCGACGACGGGCAAGATGGGGTCCTTTGGGTTGTGGGTTTAGACAATGCCCGTACATAGTACATGGTTGGTGGGCGTGGCGACCCTATTGCTCGGTAAACGGTCGGGACTGGGCGGGGGCGTAGGTACCAAACATGTACATCAGCCTCCAAAGATGTCAAAAAATGTCGGTTTTGGAGGGTGATGTACATGTTTTGGTTGGGGCGTGCTGGGATGACGCTACTCGGAAGGCGTGTCTTCGCCCTGCGCACTCTTCCAGTTGCGGATAAGTGTTTTGCGCAGTTCGTTCTGCTTTCGCTGGTACTCGGCGTCCGTGCAGCGGGGCATACCGAGTGCTTCGCGAATGCTGTTCATGGCGCGGTGAAAGGCAAGCTGATTCGCGAACTGTGCCGAGGTGAGCGTAACGATTCGATATCCCATTTGGGCGAGCACGGCCTCTCGTTCCGCATCTGCTCCCTTGCGCTCGGTCTCATCGTGAAAGCCGCCCTTATATTCGATGCCGAGTTCTCTGCGCTGATAAGTAACAAGAGCGTCGATTTTGAGCGTTCGGGCTTTTGTGCAATGCCAGAGACGCTGAGGGATTTCGAGCGGTTTGTTGAGTTCGATACCTCGGATACCAACGCCGCCTTCGCTTGTTGGGAGTGAGAGGGCGATGGACGATGCGGTCTCCATGGGCGAGGCTGAGTGGTCGTAGATGTGTCTGAGCGCGAGTCTGGCGCGTGTGGCGCCGGGTTTGCCAGGGTGCCGATCGAGTAGCTCGACAATTTCGTCCTTGGAGGTGGTGGCTGGTTGCTCAGTGTAAGGGTCAGAGGGATTGAGCCCCATGCGATAGTCGCCGCAAACTTCGTAACCATACTCGAGGTATTCGATCCTGTCCATCCACTCGGCAGCGAGCACGAAGGTGAAGGCTTCGTCGGTGATAAAGATGCCGGGCGCAAGCTCGACAATATGGTCGTAGGGTAGGTTTTGGCCGAGAACGTGGCAAGTGACACCGTTGGCGCGAATTCGCTCGAAAGCAAATACTACGGAGATGTCGATAGTCTTGAGCATGGTGGACGGAATGCCGCAGTCGGTAAGTGCCTGCCGAATGCGCACGATGCGTTGCTGGGTAGAGAGGCCCCGCACACCTATCTGGTAGTCGCGTTGTGCGACGGCTTGAACCAGATTCCGCGGTGCATGATGGACGAGCCACGCCGTTTTATGCGAAATGAGAACAGGAGTATCCATTGGGGACCTCTCGCTTCGAGCTGACACCCAACTCTTATGTCCGTTGAAGTGGGGAAATATACCGGATGTGAGTAAATCGACTCATGCTCGGTGCGCGTCATATGCAAACGTGTACATCACACTCCAAAGATGTCAAAAAATGTCGGTTTTGGAGGGTGACGTACATGTTTGAGATTCAAGGTGAAATCGAAAGCGATGGGGGCGTGGCTGAATAGGAGGGATGTCCAAATTTTGAGCAGCGCTCAAAATTTATCCGGTCGGCTTACGCCGACCGCGCTGCGCTAAAAACGCGCCACTGGCGCGTTTTCTTTACGCTCCGCGCCCTGGCGGGTTCGAATCCCTCCCCCTCCGCCGTATTTGCTTGTTAGGGACTCAAAACAAAAAAGCTCCCATTCTTGGGAGCTTTCTCAACCAAAATGGCGGAGGAGGAGGGATTCGAACCCTCGTGACCTTATACAGGCCAAACGGTTTTCGAGACCGCCGCATTCAACCACTCTGCCACCCCTCCGCGTGGGGTAAAAACAAAGCAGGCTCGAAGGCCTGCTTTGGAATTAACTGGCGGAGAGTCAGGGATTTGAACCCTGGAGACGCTTTTGACGCCTACACGATTTCCAATCGTGCTCCTTCGGCCACTCGGACAACTCTCCGTTAAATGCGAAAGTCAGTATACACGAGGAATCGCAAAGTGCAAACAGAAAAGTTGGCATTTTTTAAAACGCTTGGCCGCGCTTGGCGTTGCAGTGGGGTTTGAGGTGCCAAAAAACGGCTTCCGACCAGCGTGGTTGATCAACTCAATTGTTCAAAAGGGGTATTCATAAGCGACTTGGCAATGAATTTAAAAATCTTTGGGTGGTGCTGTGGACCACTGGTATGCATTTTGCGACCACAACCTTGTGCCCGTTGACCTGCGGATTGGCTTTGCTTGTCCCAGCAGCACCGTATCTTGTCCACAAATCCGTCAAGCTCTTGGTCGGCATTTGGTTGGAATGCGCATGAAACGTGGTGCGAGCATGGACATATGTGGAGGTCATGAGGTTGTAGCTGCATATTCTTGCAGCCTAGGAGGTTGAAAGATATTATTACCAAGTCTTTTCCTGCTTCAGGCGCACCTTCACGACCTGAAGCCACATTTGCCCAGAGGAGGTGACAATATGAAGGCTTATGAACTGCTGTTCTTTGTTGACCCGTCGCTCGACCCCGAGACTCGTCTCGCTGTTATGAAGCGTATCGATACCACGATCGCTGAGGGCGCTGGCAAGGTCGACTCCGTTGACGAGTGGGGCAAGCGCAAGCTCGCCTACGAGATCAACGACCTCACCGATGGTGACTACACCCTCATCAACTTCCACGCAGATCCTACCCAGATCGCCGAGCTTGATCGCGTCCTGCGCATCACCGACGCTGTGGTCCGCCACATGATCGTCCGTCGCGACGACCAGGAGTAAGACTGTCGTTTTGGACTGGGCTTGTGCCCCAAGAGGAAGTAGTGAGTTATGAGCATCAATCGAGTGAACATCACCGGTAATCTCACCCGCGATCCCGAGCTGCGCGCCACTGCCGGCGGAACCCAGGTTCTGTCCTTTGGCGTCGCCGTGAACGATCGTCGCCGCAACGCGCAGACTGGCGAGTGGGAGGACTATCCCAACTTTGTCGACTGCACTATGTTCGGCACCCGCGCCGAGGCCGTGAGCCGTTTCCTGGCAAAGGGAAACAAGGTCGCGATCGAGGGCAAGCTGCGCTACAGCTCTTGGGAGCGCGACGGCCAGCGCCGGAGCAAGCTTGAGGTCATCGTCGATGAGATCGAGTTTATGAGCTCCCGTGGTGGCCAGGGTGGCTACGACCAGGGCGGTTACGCCCCCGCAGCTCCCGCGCCCGCAGCACGTCCTGCCGCGCCGGTGGCTACGTCGCCCGCGGTCGACGTCTACGATGAGGACATCCCGTTCTAAGGGTTGTTCACCTATTTTTGAGTGAGAGGCGGCTTCGGTTCGCCGAAGTTGCCAAATGAAAGGTATTTTGACATGGCTAATGATTTTTCTGCACGTCAGCCGCGTCGTAAGTACTGCCAGTTCTGCAAGGAGAACACTGAGTTCATCGACTATAAGGACACTCAGCTTCTCCGTAAGTACATGACCGACCGTGGCAAGATCAAGCCCCGTCGCGTCACTGGCGCTTGCACGCAGCATCAGCATGACATCGCCAACGCCATCAAGCGCGCCCGCGAGATGGCTCTCCTGCCGTACACCGTCCCCGTGGTTTCCTCTCGTGGCAACCGCGACCGCGGCTAAGAAGGGAGACGCATCATGAAGGTTATTCTTCTCGATGAGATCAAGGGCAAGGGCGGCGAGGGTGACGTCGTAGAGGTCGCTCAGGGTTACGCTGAGAACTTCCTGTTCCCCAAGAAGCTCGCTGTTGCCGCCACCAAGGGCAACCTCAAGCAGCTTGACGAGCGTCGCAACAACATCGCCAAGCGCGAGGCCGTCCGTCTGGCTACCGCCAACGAGACCAAGGCTGCCTTCGAGGGCAAGACGGTCACCGTTGACGTCAAGGTCGGCGACGAGGGCATCCTCTTTGGCTCCGTTACCGCCGCTATGATCGCTGACGCCATCAAGGCTCAGCTCGGTATGGACATCGACCGCAAGCGCGTCGAGCTCGGTAAGCCCATCAAGGTTGCCGGTGCCCACACCGTTGCCATCTCGCTGTACCGCGAGATCAAGGCCGAAGTTGTCGTTCTCGTCGGCGTTACCGCCGAGGAGCTCGCTGCCGAGGCTGAGGTCGAGGAGGCCGCTGAGGTCGCCGAGGCCGAGACCGCCGAGGTCGAGACTGAGGCTGCTGCCGAGTAGCATTTGCTGCAACGCAACAATCTTGTTCTAAGAAGGGCGCTCTGGGAAACCGGGGCGCCCTTTTATTTTTTTTGCGCTGAGTGAGTGTCATGGTGAACGTTGCGTCGAAGTCCTATATACGGGACCGTTCATCCGTTTGGTTCGGTGATGATTGGCGGCGCGCGGCGCGTTTTGGGACCGTGGCTGATACTATGGATGCTCGCAAGCGATATGAATGAGGATGCTCATGGCATATGACGATAGGGAGACCGGGCTGACGGTTGAGGACCGCGGCTCAAAGTTGGGTCTTCCCCAAAACCAAGATGCAGAGGCCAATGTACTGGCCGCTATGCTGCTATCGCCCGAGGTGGTCGAAGAGGCCCAGGTCGAGCTGCAGCCCGATGACTTCTACCGGCCCATTCATAAGACCATCTATACCGCGATGGTCGATATGTACAACAGCCGCATCCCCATCGACTCCATCTCGCTGATCGATTACCTGCGAAGCATCAACAAGCTCGATGCCGTGGGCGGCGAAGCGTACATTTTGGAGTTGATGGGCCAGACCCTGTCGCTCGTCAACTGGCAGCACCATGCCGCCATCGTTCGCCGCGATTCGATGCTGCGTGAGCTGATCGGCGCCACCAACGAGATCAACGCGCTGGCATATAACGCCCCCACCGACACCAAAGAGGTTGTCGAGCTGGCCGAGAGCAAGCTGCTCAAGGTCACGGCACGCGAGGTCAAGTCGAGCTACAAGACGCTGACCGAGTTTATGGTCGAGGCCTATAACGAGGCCGAGGAAGTGTGCCAGGCCGGTGGCCAGGCCGCGGGCGTGCCCACGGGCTTCCCGTCGCTCGACCGCATGCTCATGGGCTTCCGCGAGGGTCAGCTCATCATTATCGGCGCCCGTCCTGCCGTGGGTAAGACGTCGTTCGCCCTGAATCTGGCGCTCAACGCTGCCGCCGCGGGCTATACGGTCGGCTTCTTCTCGCTGGAGATGTCGGGCAAGGAAATTGCCCAGCGTCTGATTTGCGCCTATGCCATGATCTCGATCAGTGACTTCCGCATGGGTCGCATTAGCCCCGAGCAGTGGGCCAACATCAACGAGGCCACGCAGACCTTGTCCAAGCTCGATATTCTGATCGACGATACGCCCGGCACCACAGTGACCGAGATTCGCGCCAAGAGCCGCCGCATGCTCCATAACAAGGAGAAGGCGATCATCATCCTGGACTACCTGCAGCTGGTGAGTCCTCCGCCGGGGCGTCGCTCCGAGAGCCGTACCGTCGAGGTCTCCGAGATGTCGCGTGGTTTAAAGATCATGGCCAAGGAGCTCAAGATCCCGCTCATTGCACTGTCGCAGCTGTCGCGTCAGGTTGAGTCCCGTACCGGCAAGCGCCCGCAGCTGTCCGACCTGCGTGAATCGGGCTCCATCGAGCAGGACGCCGACATCGTTATGTTCTTGGACCGCTCCGCCGATGAGGCCGAGGCCTCGCGTGACGATCGACCCGACGAGGGCGTTACGCGTATCGTCGTGGCCAAGAACCGTTCGGGCCCGATCGGTGACGTCGACCTGATGTTCCTGCCGGCATCCACCAAGTTCTATGAGCTTGATGGGGCGCATACCGAGGAGTAGGACAGGCGCCCGTTGCACGGGTATACTGGGAATGTTTTGTGCTTCTGCGTGCCGGCGTGGCGCGTAGACAGTCCATGAATGTAAGGAGTAAACATGCCGTCAACCGTTTTGGTCGGTGCCCAGTGGGGCGATGAGGGCAAGGGTAAGATCTGCGACCTGGTCGCCGGCGACTTCGATGCCGTCGTGCGCTATTCGGGCGGTAATAACGCCGGCCACACCATCGTCGTCAACGGCAAGAAGTACGGCCTGCACCAGGTGCCCTCCGGCATCATGTATTCCGACCATGTGTCGGTGATCGGTAACGGCTGCGTCGTCAACCCCAAGGTTGTCCTTGAGGAGATTGACATGTTCGAGGCCGACGGCATCACCACCAAGAACCTCAAGATCAGTGGCAACGCGCACATCATCATGCCGTACCACATCGATCTGGATGGTGCTTTTGAGCAGAAGCTCGGCAAGAAGAACATCGGTACCACCAAGCGCGGCATCGGTCCGTGCTACCAGGACAAGATGGCCCGCATCGGCCTGCGCATGCAGGACATGCTGGACGAGGCGCTGTTCCGCGACAAGCTGGAGACCGCTCTTGCCCGCGTGAATCCCGAGCTCGAGCTCATCTACCATCTGCCCACCTACACCGTGGACCAGATCTGCGACGAGTACCTGCCCATGGCCGAGCGCCTGCGCCCCTACATCACCGAGACGAGCCTGCTGCTCAACAACATGATCGACGAGGGCAAGGACCTGCTGTTCGAGGGCGCCCAGGCAACGCTGCTCGACATCGACCACGGCACCTATCCGTACGTGACGTCTTCCAACTGCACCGCCGGCGGCGCCATCACCGGCTCCGGCGTGGGCATGAAGAACGTCGACCGCGTGCTGGGCGTCATGAAGGCCTATATCACCCGCGTCGGTTCGGGCCCCATGCCCACCGAGCTTTCCTATGAGTCCGAGGCCGGCCATACGCTGACCGAGGAAGGCTATGAGTACGGCGTGACCACCGGCCGTCGCCGTCGCTGCGGTTGGTTCGATGGCCCCATCGCCAACTACGCCTCGCGTGTCAACGGCCTCACCGATATCGCCATGACCAAGCTCGACGTGCTTTCGGCCTTCGATACCATCAAGGTGTGCGTTGCCTACGACGTTGACGGCGAGCGTTACACGAGCGTGCCTGAGCATCAGGTTCGTTTTGAGCACGCCAAGCCCATCTACGAGGAGCTCCCTGGCTGGAAGTGCGATATCACCGGTTGCCGCAGCTTTGACGAGCTGCCGCAGGAGGCTCAGGACTACGTGGCATTTATCGAGGATCTGGCACACACCCGCGTGACGTTCATTGGCGTCGGCGCCGATCGCGAGCAGATCATCAACCGATTCTGGAAGTAATCGGCACTATCCGGTTATTGCGATATACCCCTTTGCAGCCCAGGCGGGCGGCCGAGGGGTATATTTGCTTTGTAATGGGTCCGCATGGTTGGCGGGCCGTTCATCCATAGAGGAGGCACCCTTGAAGGCGGACACTCAAACCATCGACATCCTGTTGTTGGGCAGCGGCGGCCGCGAGCATGCTCTGGCAGCTAAGCTCGCAGCATCACCGCGCGCCGGCAAGCTCTACATTGCGCCGGGTAACGGCGGCACCGCGAGCTGCGGCGAGAACGTGGTTCTCGACGATTGCGATCCTGCGGCCGTGGCGGCGTTTGCACAGAGCCACGGATGCGGACTCGTGGTAATTGGCCCCGAGGCTCCGCTCGTGGCGGGCGTGGCCGACGCCGTACGCGCGGCGGGTATTCCCTGCTTTGGCCCGGGTGCCGAGGGCGCTCAGATGGAGGGCTCCAAGCTATTCTCCAAGCAGCTCATGGAGCGTGCCGGCATTCCGACGGCCGCCTACGGCTCGTTTACTGACGAGGCTTCGGCTCTTGCCTATGTGCGCGAGCAGGGCGCCCCGCTGGTCGTGAAGGCTGACGGCCTGGCTGCAGGCAAGGGCGTTATCGTGGCGACTGAGCTCGAGCAGGCCGAGGAGGCCGTGCGCGAGTGCTTTGGCGGCACCTTTGGCGATGCCGGCAACACCGTTGTCATTGAGGAAATGCTGGTTGGCCCCGAGTGCTCGCTGCTGGCCTTTACCGACGGCAAGACCGTGCGCCCCATGGCCACCTCGCAGGATCACAAGCGTGCACTCGAGGGCGACAAGGGCCCCAACACCGGTGGCATGGGCGTCTACAGCCCGGTGCCCATCGTGACCGACGAGGAGCACGCCACCATGGTGAAGGTCATGGAGCAGACCGTGGCCGAGCTTGCCGCCGAGGGCATCGACTACCGCGGTTGCCTGTACGGCGGCTTCATGCTCACCCCCGCCGGCCCCAAGGTACTTGAGTTCAACGCCCGCTTTGGCGACCCCGAGACGCAGGTCGTGCTGCCGCGTCTTAAGAACGACCTGGTCGAGGTCATGCTTGCCTGTGCCAACTGCGAGCTCGATCAGATTGAGCTCGATTGGCGTGACGAGTGGGCTGTGGCTGTTGTCCTGACGAGCGCGGGCTACCCCGGCAGCTATGAGAAGGGCAAAGTCATCACCGGTATCGCCGATGCCGAGGCCATGGAGAACGTGACCGTGTACCACGCGGGCACTGCCGTGGTGGACGGCCAGCTCGTGACCAATGGTGGCCGCGTGCTTGCCGTGACCGCTCTGGGCGACACGTTCGAGAACGCTCGCAACCTTGCCTACGAGGCCTGCGAGAAGATTGATTTTGAGGGCAAGACCCTGCGTCACGACATCGGCCTGCGCGCGCTGCGCGGCCGCGACGCCTGGGATGCCTAAAATCCGAGAGGAATGAGACGGATGGACGAGAAGAACGAAGAGCTCGTGGACGCGCAGATCGTCGAAGAGGACAGCCGCATGTATGGGCACGCCGAGGGCGAGCCTGGTGGCGAGGTCGCTGACGAGCCGGCGCTGGTGCTGGGCGACGACGACCCGCACGATACCGAGCTGCACGAGAAGATTCTTTCGGAGGAGTGCGCCTGGAAGGGCAAGATCCTCGACGTCCACCGTCTTGAGGTTGAGCTGCCCAACGGTCACCGCAGCGCCCGCGATATCGTTCGCCATCCGGGTGCGGCGGCCGTTGTAGCACTGACCGAGAGCGGTAAGATCATACTGGTGCGTCAGTACCGCACCGCCATCGACCGCGTGACGGTCGAGATTCCCGCCGGCAAGCTCGATCCAGGCGAGGACCCGCTCGATTGCGCCAAGCGCGAACTGCATGAGGAGACGGGCTTTAGGGCTGGTCGTATTCGCTTTTTGACGTCGATTGTCACGTCCTGCGGTTTTTGCGATGAGATCATCCACATCTACTTGGCTACCAAGCTCGAGTTTGATGCGCCCAACCCCGATGATGACGAGTTTGTCAACGTGGACCTGGTGCCGCTGCACGAGCTGATCGACGCCGTGCTCGACGGCAAGATCGAAGACGCCAAGACCGTCGTAGGCGCGCTTGCCTGTGACAGCATCGCGCACCGCTTGGGTGGGGCCGAGCTCTAGGTTACGCGGTTTTACCAAACCGCGTAACGAGTCGACGCTGCAAACGCCCCTAAGCGGCAATCTGCCTTTCAATCGTCGCTCGCGTACCGAAGTACGCATCGCTCCTCTTTCAAGGCACCTTGCTCGCTTAGGGACGTTTTCGCTGACGCTGCCAGAACATCGGCGTTATGCTTGTTGGGACGCTTTGTTTTCAGCCTGACCGGTTCAACCGGATTTCTCACGCTATTTATTTCTCTTCGAGGACTGCATGTTTAAGAGGTTTCTTTCGTATTACGAGCCCCAGATGGGGCTTTTTGTTGCTGATACTGTTTGTGCTCTGGTGCTTGCCGCCATTGACCTGGCGTTCCCCATTATCCTGCGCAATTTGACCGGTGGACTGTTTACCCAGGGCCAGGCTGCCATTATGCAGGCGCTCGGCATGATCGCGGTGGGCTTGGTGCTGATGTATGCCGTCCGCTGTGCCTGCCGCTACTTTGTGAGCTATTGGGGTCACGTGATGGGCGCGCGCATGGAGTCCAAGATGCGCGAGGACCTGTTCGACCAGTATGAGCGCTTTAGCTTTGCGTACTTCGACCGCAACAGCTCGGGCGACATGATGAGCCGCGTGGTCAACGACCTGTTCGATATCTGCGAGGCGGCGCACCACGTGCCCGAGTGGATCATCATCTGCGGCATCGAGATCATCGGCTCGTTTGTGATCCTCTTTACCATCGCCCCGGTGCTGGCGCTTGCCATGGCCGTGGTGACGGCGGCGTTTGCGGTCGTCATGTTTTGGCAGAACATGCGCATGCGCGAGGTCTTTAGCGACAACCGCAAAAAGATCAGCGGCATCAATGCGCAGCTGCAGGATTCGCTGGCGGGCATGCGCGTGGTCAAGAGTTTTGCCAATGAGGAGACCGAGCGTGCCAAGTTCCGTGCCTCTAACGACCGCTACCTTTTGTCCAAGGAGAACATGTATCACGCCATGGGCGTCTATACCGCGACGTATGGCCTGCTCTCGGGTGTGCTCTATGTGATCGTAGTGCTGCTGGGCGGCTGGCTGGTCGCCCAGGGACAGCTGCAGGCGGTCGATATGGCGACCTTTGCACTCTATATTTCGCTGTTCTGCACGCCGCTTGAGACGCTCGTCAATTCGGCCGAAACGTATCAGAAGGCTATCGCCGGCTTTAAGCGTATGGACGAGGTGCTCTCGACCGCGCCGGATATCCAGGACAAGCCGGGCGCCACTGATCTGCAGGTGACTGCCGGCGCCGTGGAGTATCACGACGTGTGCTTTAACTACGAGGACGTTGAGCTGGGCGAGGGCGATGCCGACGAGCGTCCCGTTATCGACCATATGGACCTGTCTATCAAGCCCGGGCAGACCATCGCGCTGGTTGGCCCCTCGGGCGGCGGCAAGTCCACGACCTGTTCGCTGCTGCCGCGCTTTTATGACGTGGCTGCCGGATCCATTAGCATCGACGGCCAGGACGTGCGTGACGTGACGCAGCATAGCCTGCGCCGTGCCATCGGCCTGGTGCAGCAGGATGTCTACCTGTTTGACGGTACGATTGGCGAGAACATCGCCTACGGCAAGCCGGGTGCTACGGCAGAAGAGATCGCTGAGGCGGCCCGTCGCGCCAATATCGATACCTTTATCGAGTCGCTTCCACAGGGCTATGACACGGTCGTGGGCGAGCGCGGCAGCCGTCTTTCGGGCGGGCAGAAGCAGCGCGTTGCCATCGCGCGTGTGTTTCTCAAGAACCCCAAGATCCTGATTTTGGACGAGGCGACGAGTGCTTTGGATAACGAGAGCGAGGAGGCGGTGCAGGAGTCGCTCGAAGAGCTGGCACGCGGCCGCACCACGATTATCATTGCCCACCGTCTTTCGACCATTAAGCATGCCGATGAGATTGCGACCGTTGAGCATGGTCGCGTTGTGGAGCGTGGCACGCACGAGGAGCTTCTCGCCCGTGGCGGCACCTATGCCCGTTACTATCGAATGCAGTTCGAAGGTGCGCGTGCGCACGAGCTCGACTGATTGATATGACAGGAAGTTTATGGCTGACAAGAACCCTTTGACTCCGGAAGAAGTGACGGAGTTATTCTCCGAAATCGATGCATCCGGCGTCTTGGATCCCACGCTCGCCAAAAAGCGTACCGAGCGCATGCGTGAGAAGGAGGCTGCGGCCAAGCGCGGTGACAAAGCGGCGCTAGCGCAGCTGCGCAGCGAGGACCGCGCGAGCCAGGCAAAACATATCGACCCGCTGTCCGAGGACGATCCTTCGGGCTCGCAGGTGAGCCATACCATTACGAAGACCGCGATGGCCGTGGTCATCGGTATTTTGGTGCTGATCGTGGGCATGCAGATTGGTTACGGCGTGATGCGTCGTCTGAACACCGCCAACCTGTCCGAGAGCGTTTCGGTCGATACCGTCTCGACTGCGCTCAAGGGTGGACTTGAATGGGGTAACGGCTTTACACAGTTCCCGCTCGACTTCACCGTCGATGAAGCCGATGAACGCACGGGCACGGTCGAGGTGACGGTGTTGGACACGTCTTCTGCCAACGAGCTCGAGCTGTTGTCCAACGGGCAGATTCAGGCCGCGGCGCTTGCGACCAACGCGTTGCTCAACGACAAGATCGACCGCGTGGTGTATAACGTTCACGCCTATATCGACGAGGATAGCAACATTCAGCACGATTCCTTCTTTGGCATGTTTCCCGCACGCGGCCACCAGAGCGCCATTTTGACGTTCGTGTGGACCAAGAGCTCATCCAACGCCACGAGTATCGACTGGAAGATGCGCATCGTGAGTATGGATGACACCATCGCCGAGCGCATTCAGAAGCAGGTGAACTCGGTGTCGTCGTTGATTGAGGACCCGG
Organism: Coriobacteriaceae bacterium; assembly: GCA_025993015.1. NCBI lineage: Bacteria > Bacillati > Actinomycetota > Coriobacteriia > Coriobacteriales > Coriobacteriaceae > Coriobacteriaceae bacterium. The sequence continues at coordinate 1,080,838 of DAJPFV010000001.1, read as the reverse complement.
TGGTGAGCCAGACCAAGATTGACGAGGAAAAGGCCGAACGTGACCTGGAGCATCGTCTGCATGGCCGCGAGATTTTCCGCGGCGGCAAGCCCGATCGCTCACCGTCCGATTTGATGGAGCAGGACAAGAGAAAGTAAGACGTCATCATCCTGCGTGAGACACAAGCCTCGCGGGATGATTTTTTAAGGCTCTGTTAGACCAGGATTGACATGCCGACCTGCCGGCTAACTCGCCGTCTTCCCGTCGGGCACCGGCGTCTTGACCCTCATCTCGAACGGCATCCCGCCCTCCCGGACGAGCGCCCTGAGGAACGCGTTGACGGCGGTGGACATGGACAGGCCGAGCTCGTCCAGGATGGCCGTGGCCTCCTTTTTGGCCTCCGGGTCGATCCGGATCGTCGTGGCCGGTATATTCGACGGCATGGCCTCACCCCTCCTCGTATATCGCGATGCGACCATTCTACCGCCTCTATGCGGCGGGCGCGGCCCAGTAGTCCATGTAGGGCGGCTCCACGTTGAACATGTCGCGGACGCGGCTCCTGCAGACGCCGTGCGCGAGCTGCCGCGCGACCGTGCGCCCGGCGGCGCCGGAATCGGTCGCCATGAAGGTTCGGCACCACCTGAACCAGGCGAGGTAGGCATCGAGGTGCTTCGTCGACACGCCCTTGAACGGCTCCATGAAGGCGCCGAGGAGCGAGTGGACGGTGTTGACCCGGTTGATGGTTCCCCCGGAGCGGTCCTTGGGGTCGTAGGCCGCGTGCGCGGCGACCTCGAGTTCCGCGAGGACGCCGACGTAGGCGGCCGCCCTGTCGGTCGCGACGACCGAGCCGGCCGCGATGCGGCCCCTCAGCGCGTCCATGGCGCGCTCCCTCGAAAGGGCGCCCCGCCCCGTGACCTCGAGGAACGTCTCGTTCGAGTCGTTCACTCCGGTCATGACGCAGATCCGCTCGCGCGACAGCCCGCGTCTGTGCACCTGCTTGCCGCGGTGCCGGGAGGGGCGCGGCATCGTGAACGACCCCTTCGCGTGGTTGCCCTTGAACGACTCGGGGAAGTAGGTCTCGTCGAGCTCGCAGCCGCAGCCCCGCTCGACCCTGAACGAGGGGGAGTAGGCCGAGAGGCACTCGATCAGCCTGTGGCGCATGGTGTAGGCGGTCTTGAGGCAGACGCGGCAGCGCCTCGCGCATTCGCGCAGGGGCAGCATGAGCGCGAAGCACTCGGCGTAGGCCATCCAGGTCTCCTTCGGGAGCCTGCTCGTCCCCAGGATGCGCTCGCTGCCCATGCCGAAGGTCCTGCCGCAGCCCCGGCAGAGGTAGCGCTGCTCGCCGTTCTTCGATTTGCCCTTCTTCACGACCGCGGCGGACCCGCAGCGCGGGCAGCGCTCGATTTCGCAGGCGGAGCCGGCCGCGTCGTCGAACGCCGCCGCGCGGATCACGTCCCTGACGGACTCGATAGCGCGGCGGCGCTCGGTCTTGCTGAGGTTCGCCATGCCCTTCTTGAAGTTGAGGACCAGGTCTTCGGCGTTCATGCTGCCCCCATCATCGCGGTCTATGGGGTCAACGATATGGCACCGTGAGGACACATATATGTCAATCCTGGTCTAACAGAGCCTTTTTTAATCCCCGTCCCAGAAAAATCATTATGCATAGAAAGTCATAATTATCATTTCGTAAACATTTCGATGAAATTAACGCCATGAGGCATACTTGCGGTTACAATACCGCGAGGCCTAACTACACACCTTTAAGCCGGTCCTGTGAGACCGGGAAGGAGAATTATGGCGAACAACCATACCGCGGGCGCTGTCGCCCGCACCTTCGCGCCCAGCGAGCTTTGCCAGCGTATGCTGGCCAAAACCAGCAAGGGCACCTGCGGTCCCTGCATCCTGTATCTTGAGGATGGGACCATTTTTTATGGACGTGCATGCGGCGCCGAGGGCACCGCGACCGGCGAAGTCTGCTTCAACACCTCGCTCGAGGGCTACTTTGAGGTCATGACCGACCCGAGTTATGCCGGCCAAATCGTAACCATGACCTATCCGCAGATCGGCAACTACGGTATCGACGAGACCGACGTCCAGTCGGCCTTCCCCGGCGACGACGTGCGCCCCGCGAGCGCTCCGGCTATGCGCGGCATGATCGTTCGCGATATGTGCGCCACGCCTTCTAACTGGCGCTCGGCCGTCAGCGTGCCGGAGTACCTGCGCGCCCACGGCATCGTCGCTATCGAGGGTGTCGACACCCGCGCTCTGGTGCGCCATCTGCGCGACAATGGTTCCAAGATGGGCATTATCTCGACCGAGATCTTCGACGTCGACGAGCTTGCCGAGCGTCTGGCCGCAGCGCCCACGCTGGTAGGCGAGAACCTGGTGAAGACCGTAAGTTGCCCCGCGCCTCACGAGTTTGTGGCCGCCGACCTGCCTGCCACGCATGACTTTGCACTTGCGGTTGCCGCTCCTGCCCGTCACAAAGTGGTCGCCTACGACTGCGGCGTCAAGCGCGGCATTCTGGAGGGCCTCGTCCGCGCCGGCTGCGACCTTACTGTCGTGCCGTGGGATACGCCTGCCCAGCAGGTGCTCGACATGAATCCCGATGGCGTCTTTTTGTCCAACGGCCCCGGCGACCCCGACGCCGTGGTGGAGACCTACGAGCAGGTGCAGCAGCTGATCGGCAAGGTGCCGGTCTTTGGTATTTGTCTTGGTCACCAGATGATCAGCCTGGCCTGCGGTGCCAAGATGGAAAAGCTTAAGTTCGGTCACCGCGGTGGCAACCAGCCGGTCATGAACCTGGTAAGCCGTCGCGTGGAGATCACCGCGCAAAACCATGGCTTTGGCCTGCTGTTCCCCAGCTTGGGCAAGCTTGTCCCCGAGCTTTCCGGCGGCGAGACCGAGCATGCGGCCGATGGAGATCTGCGCGTCTGGGTGCGCCGCGGAATCGCGCCGGTCGTGATGAACGAGCGCTTTGGCCGCATTCGCCTAACACATGTGAACCTCAACGACGGCACCGCCGAGGGCATCCAGCTGCTCGACGCCCCGTGCTTCTCGGTCCAGTACCACCCCGAGGCCTCGCCTGGCCCCACCGATGCCCACTATCTCTTTACCGCCTTTACGCGACTCATGGACGGCGAGGAGAACTACCTGGACATCGACACCGCGAAGGACCGCCTGGCTGGCTGGAATTTCGCCGAGACCGCCGCGACTGAGACCGAGGAGAACTAACATGCCGAAACGTACTGACATCAAGCGTATCCTCGTTATTGGTTCGGGCCCCATCGTCATTGGCCAGGCCTGCGAGTTCGACTACTCTGGCGCCCAGGCCTGCAAGGTGCTCAAGGAGGATGGCTTTGAGGTCATCCTGGTCAACTCCAACCCGGCGACCATCATGACCGACCCGGGTCTTGCCGACCGCACCTATGTCGAGCCCATCACCGCCGAGTTTATCGAGCGCGTGATCAAGAAAGAACGCCCGGACGCGCTGCTGCCCACACTGGGCGGCCAGACCGGTCTGAACGCCGCCGTCGAGCTGGCGAAAGACGGTACGCTCGACAAGTACGGCGTCGAGATGATCGGCTGCGACCTGGCCGCCATCGAGCGCGGCGAGGACCGCAAGCTCTTTAACGAGGCTATGGCCGAGATCGGCCTGGAGGTCGCGCGCTCGGGCTATGCCTACAGCGTGGCTGACGCCGAGGCCATCGCCGAGCGCGTGGGCTATCCCTGCGTGCTGCGTCCGAGCTTTACCCTCGGTGGCGCCGGCGGCGGCATCGCGCACACCCACGAGGAGCTCGCCTCCATCGTGAGCCAGGGCCTCGAGCTCTCGCCTGCCCATGAGGTGCTGGTCGAGGAGTCCATCGAGGGTTGGAAAGAGTACGAGATGGAGGTCATGCGTGACCACGCCGGCAACGGCATCATCGTGTGCTCCATCGAGAACCTCGACCCCATGGGCGTGCATACCGGCGACTCCATCACCGTCGCGCCGGCGCAGACGCTCTCCGACCTTGAGTATCAGCGCATGCGCGTGGCCTCGCTCGCCATTCTGGAGAAGATCGGCGTCGAGACCGGTGGCTCCAACGTGCAGTTTGCCGTGAACCCCAACACCGGCCGCCTGATCGTCATCGAGATGAACCCGCGCGTGAGCCGCTCGTCCGCACTGGCCTCCAAGGCCACGGGCTTCCCCATCGCCAAGGCCGCCGCGCGCCTGGCCGTGGGCTACACGCTCGACGAGATCGTCAACGACATTACCAAGGCTACGCCCGCCTGCTTTGAGCCCACGATCGACTACTGTGTGGTCAAGGTGCCGCGCTTTGCCTTCGAGAAGTTCAAGGGTGCCGACCCCACGCTCACCACGCGCATGAAGGCCGTGGGCGAGATCATGGCGATCGGCCGCACCTTTGAGGAGGCCTTTGGCAAGGCTATGCGCTCGCTGGAGGATGGCCACCAGGGCATTTGCGCCGGTGGCAAAGAGGGTGCCGATAAGCTGAGCGACGACGAGCTTGCTCAGGCCGTGGCAACCCCGACCGAGCATCGCATCTTCTTTGTGGTCGAGGCCCTGCGCCGTGGCTGGGACATCGCTCGCATCCATGCCATCTGCGGTATCGATCCGTGGTACCTCAACCGTATCAACGATATGGTGCAGGTCCAGGAGAGCATCCGTGGCCTGCGTGTGGAGGATATCGACGCCGACGCGATGCGCCTGCTCAAGCAGTACGGCACGAGCGACGCCGAGATCGCCGCGCTGACCGGCTCGGACGAGCGCTTTGTGCGCGCCTATCGCAAGGGTCTGGGCGTGGTTCCCAGCATGAAGACGGTCGATACCTGCGCTGCGGAGTTCTCGAGCGCCACGGAGTACCATTACAAGACGTACGAGAACATCTACCGCACGAGCCCGGATGCCAAGAAGTGCGTAGCTCCCGACGAGACCACGCCGGCGAGCAAGCCCAAGGCGATGATTCTGGGCGCCGGCCCCAACCGCATTGGCCAGGGTATCGAGTTCGATTACTGCTGCGTGCACGCGAGCTACGCGCTGGCGGCCCGCGGCTTTGAGACCATCATGGTCAACTGCAACCCCGAGACCGTCTCGACCGACTACGACACGTCCGACCGCCTGTACTTTGAGCCGCTCACCTACGAGGACGTCATGGATGTCATCGATGTTGAGCGCCCCGACGGCGTCGTGGTGACGCTCGGCGGCCAGACCCCGCTTAAGCTGGCGCGCATGCTCGAGGAGAGCGGCGTGAACATCATGGGCACCAAGCCCGATGCCATCGACTTTGCCGAGGACCGCGAGCGCTTTGCCGCCCTGCTCGACAAGCTGGGCATTATGTATCCGCCGGCGGGCCAGGCCACCTCGTTTGAGGAGGCCGAGGCCGTTGCCGCGCACATTGGCTACCCGCTGCTGGTGCGTCCGAGCTACGTGCTGGGCGGCCGCGGCATGATGATCGCCTACGATGCCGAGCATCTGCGCGATTACATGGCAGAGGCTGCGCGCATCAGCCCCGACTACCCGGTGTATCTGGACCGCTTCCTGGAGGGTGCGATCGAGTCCGACGTCGACGCCCTGTGCGACGGCGAGGAGGTCTACATCGGCGGTATTCTGGAGCACATCGAGGAGGCCGGTATTCACTCCGGCGACTCCGCGACCTGCATTCCGCCGTTCAGCTTTAGCGAGAGCCTGCAGGCCAAGCTCCGCGAGACCACGCGCCGCATCGCGATGGCGCTGGGGGTTCGCGGCCTGGTTAACGTGCAGTATGCCATTAAGGGCGAGACCGTCTACGTGATCGAAGCCAACCCGCGTGCCAGCCGTACCGTGCCGTTCATCTCCAAGGCCACCGGCGTGCCGCTGGCCAAGTGCGCGGCGCGCATCATGGCCGGCGATTCCATCGCGAGCCTGGGCCTGCCGAGTGACGAGCGTCAGCTGGACTGGTTCTGCATGAAGGAAGCCGTTATGCCCTGGGGCCGTTTCCCGGGAGCCGACGTTATCCTGGGGCCCGAGATGAAGTCGACGGGCGAGGTCATGGGTATCGCCAAGAGCTACCCCGAGGCATACGCCAAGACGCAGCTGGCGATTGACTACAAGTTGCCCGATCCAAGCTGCGGCAAGGTGTTCATCAGCGTGTGCGACCGCGACAAGCGTCACATCCTTTCGGTCGCGCGTATCCTGCGTTACCTGGGCTTTGACATCTGCTCCACCGAGGGTACGGCGCGCGTGCTGCGTGGAGGCAACGTGACGTGCGAGATCGTGGAGAAGATTAGCGGCCCGCACGACGGCGAGCGCCCCAACATCGGCGACCTCATCGCCGATGGCAAGATCGCGGTGATCATCAACACGCCGTACGGTCCGGGCTCGCGCGGCGACGGCTATCTGCTGCGCACCGAGGCAGTGCGACGCGGTGTGACCTGCGTGACCGCGATGTCTGCCGCCAACACGTACGTGAGTGCCATCGAGGCGGTGCGCGAGGACCAGCAGGGTCACGGCAGCGCCAACGACATGGGCATGGACGTCATCGCCCTGCAGGACCTGCCGCAGCACACGGTGTAGTGTGACCTGGTCGGCCGGGGCGTCAGCCGGACACTTTCTCTCGGAAACTGGGCTTCGCGAAGTTTTCCGAGAGAAAGGACCGCCTCCCGCCCCGGCCTGCGGTGACTCGGTAGCACCGTGTGCTGCCGAAGGGGCTTTGAGCGATGACTAGGGCTGATAAACTGGTAGCCGCTGAGCGCCACGGGGTCCTCGCGCTGGGAGTAGGTGTGGATGAGGGCAGACGAGACAGCGTAGGAGACAGCGGCAATAAGGATGAAGCCCTCGCCTGTGAGCGTGACGGCGCCGCCGCTATCGCCACCGGTGAGGTTGACGATAACGACTCCGGCAAAACCTATAGCGCAGCCGAGGACTTTGCGCGCAGTAAGCCGTTCTTGCCGGAACACGAGCGCTGCCATCAACACGCAGAGAAACGTGTTCATAGCGTTGACGATTGAGCCGCGCACACCCGAAGCGTTTGAAACGCCGATATAAAAGAAGGCGTACTGCACGATAGTTTGGGCAAGCGAGAGTCTGATAACGAGTGGCCATCCCGTGCGTGAGACGCGAGGCAAGCGACGTCTTGTTATGACTGCAGCGGCAAGTGCGATAGCGCCGGCAAGCATAAAGCGCACGCCAGCGAAGAGAAACTCCGATGGTACGTCGCCGTTTTGGATGCCGAGAAGCTCGTAGCCGATCTTGATGCAGGGGATCGCACTGCCCCAGAGCGCGCAGCAGATGAGGGCGAGCGCAGCTACGCACCATGCGCGCGTGAGAGGGTGGCGCGCGGAGTCGGCGTAAACATCGCAAGAGCTGGCGTCGAGTGCGGATGAGGGTTTGGACATACATCTCCCAAACGAGGCGAAGCAGAAAACGCCTCTATGGTACGCGCAATTTTGTGTCCGCACGCGTTGATAGCATAGAACGCGTCATGGAACACAAGTTCGTAAGAAGAGGAGGACGCCATGATGTCAGAGATTACGGGCTATCGTGAGGAAGTTCAGACCATCAAGACGGCGATATTGCGTGCGCAGTATGCTGCGGCGAAGAGCGCCAACGCTCAGCAGCTGCAGCTCTATTTCGCCGTGGGAGGCTACGTCTCCGCCAACACGCGCAATGGCACGTGGGGAACCAACGCGCTCAAAACCATCAGCGAACAATTGCGGAAGGAGCTGCCAGGACTCAGGGGCTTCTCCACAACAAGTCTCAAATATATGCGAATCTTCTTTGAAGCTTGGTCTGCTCCGGGCGATGAACAGGCGTTTCTCGATTCGTCACTCGTGAGTGACGAATCTTCAGACGGTGGCCTTCTGCAAATTCGTCACTTGCAAGTGCCGAATTCAAACACATGTTCTCTCGATGATTTTTTAGCGATTGGGTTTACCCATCATCGGTATATCCTTGCAGGTGCTAAGACCCTTGACGAGCGGCTCTTCTACATTCACAAGTGCGCATTTGAACACTTAAGTGTGGAGGCGCTCAAACGCTCGCTGAAGGCGGACGACTTTCATCATCAAGGAGAGGTCTCCAACAACTTCCTCTCAACGCTGCCAAAGGGTCAGCAGGCGCTGCGCGCTATCGCCACGTTCAAGGACGAGTATCTGCTCGACTTTATCAATGTTGAGGAACTCGGGGTGCGCGATGCGGAGGATGTCGACGAGCGCGTGTTAGAGCAAGGCATCGTGCAGAATATCAAGCAGTTCATCATGACGTTCGGTCGAGCCTTCGCGTTTGTGGGAAACCAGTACCATCTCGACGCCTTTGGCATCGATCAGTACATCGACCTCCTGTTCTTCAACCGCGACCTCAACTGTTTAGTTGCAGTCGAGCTCAAGAGCGGCCCCTTCAAGCCGGCCTATCTCGGCCAGCTCTCTGGCTATCTACGCATCCTGGACGACTTTGAGCGTCGCGAGCACGAGAATCCCTCCATAGGCCTTGTGCTTTGCAAAGGCATGGACAAGGGATTTGTTGACTATGTGATCCAAGACTTCACAAAACCCATGGGTGTGGCCACCTATAAGACGTCGAAGGATATGCCACGAGAGTTGCTCGATGCTCTGCCGCCCATCGATGACTTACGGATGTTGCTGGAGAGGTCTGATGGGTAGCGGTAGGAATTGTTCGGTGTTAGAAGCTTATTTCGCTTATGGCCTTGAGCTTTGCCGATGAGCATGGGGTGGGGAACGTATCAAGGCAGAGTTTGTCATGCAATGAGTATGACAAACTCTGCCTGGAGGAGAGAATACTTCCATGGCAATTGTCCACCGCAATGCTCTCAAGCATGGTTTGTCTGAGAGGGAGGTTCTAGATAATGACTGAGTACAAACTAGCTGATGGATCGGTCCTGACAGACGAAGATATCGAGCGCGAGAGCGTAGAGTTTGAGCAAGAGACTTGGACGGGTCGTCTTGAGCGCATCCATGTCAGGCCTGGCGTTGTTGCTGATGAGCCGCTTGTTGCAGTTACCGTGCGCTTTCCGGCATCCATGGTGGTGGCAATCGACCGAAAGACGGGGGATCGATCCGATTTTATTCGGCGGGCCGTTTTCCCTGCGCTGTAGTAACGTTGCGTCTCCTAAATCGACCTTGGTTTCGTCGAGGAGGTAGATCTTGAGGATGAGGTGTCCTGCTTCGGTGAACCCGTTCTCGAAGACGGGCAGCACGCGCGACACGGACTACCGCGACCTCCTGACCTTCCGCGACGGGGAGTAGCGGCTTGGCGGTGTGCGGCGCCGGCACGTGACGGTGGCGGGCATGAGGCTTGGCCTTCGCGACGGCATGTTCTTTAGAGTTTGCGGTGCATGATGGCACGGCCGTTTTCAAATCGTGAAACATTGCCCGGGAATGAGTAACAGGCTTTGGTTCGTACATCCGTTATAACGGGAGTTGCAAGAAGTGACATCCGTGACGAGAGGTTGAACTCATGACTCAGCACCGGTTTCCCGAAGGTTTCCTCTGGGGTGCTTCCACCAGCGCTTTTCAGGTTGAGGGTGGGTATGATGAAGGAGGCAAAGGTCCGGCAACCACCGATCGCGGCCCGGGGCGTCCCGGCATCGCCGATAACAAGATCGCCTCGGACCACTATCATCACTGGCGTGAGGATGTCGACCTCATGGCCGAGCTCGGCATCAAGGTCTACCGGATGGGTTTCGCTTGGAGCCGCATCATGCCCGATGCCTCGGGGGATCCCAATCCTGAGGGCTTGGCGTTTTATGACCAGCTGATTGACTACCTGCTGGAGCGAGGGATCGAGCCCTTGGTCACCCTGTATCACTTCGAATGTCCGAGTGCGTTGGTCGAGGCCTTCGGCGGCTGGAAGAGCCGTAAGATGATCGACTTCTATGTGCGCTATGCCGAAATCTGCTTCACGCACTTCAAGGGGCGCGTCAAGCGCTGGGTTACCGTGAATGAACAGCTAATTGCGACCTCCGCGCCCAGCAACACGGGTGACACCGAAACCGATCCGCGCCAACGGCAGAAGAACGCCTACCAGATGAGCTATCATGTCGCTCTTGCCGAGCATCGCGCCATCGCGTGCCTGCGACAGATCGACCCCGATGCGCAGATCGGCCCCGTTGTCGCCATGCAGGTGGTCAACCCGCGGACGAGCGCTTCGGCGGATGTGCTTGCGGCCATGAACGCCGAGGAGATGATGCAGAACTACCTGCTCGACCTGAGTGTGCGCGGCGACATCTCGCCTTATGCGCGCTATTACCTGGAGCGCGAAGGTTTCTACCCTGTTGTTGAGTGCGGGGACCACGACATCCTGGTCGCGACGAGGCCCGATTTTCTTGGGGTGAACTACTATTTCAGCAATTGTGCGCATGAGCGCACGGAGCCCATCCGCTTCGACCGGTTCCCTCCGTGGTCGGGCGGGGATTTCGAACTCTGCGATAACCCTGCGATCGCGCCGACCGAGTGGATGTCGAACGGCATCGACCCCCTTGGGCTTCGCGTGGGCATGCGCAAGCTCTACGATCGCTACCAGCTTCCGATGATCGTCACGGAGAACGGTATGGCGCTTTCCGAGTCACTTGACGAGGAGAACAGGGTGCATGATGCCGTGCGCATCGAATACCTTTCACGACATTTGGGCGAGGTCGAGGAGCTCATTCGCGAAGGCTATCCCGTCTTCGGCTACTGCGTTTGGAGCCTCATGGATCTATGCTCAAGTCATCAGGGGTTCACTAAGCGCTACGGCCTTCTGTATGTCGATCGCACGGAAACCGATGCGAAGCAATGCGCTCGTTTCAGGAAGGACAGCTTCTTCTGGTATCAGGACGTGATTAGAGAAAACGGCTTGCCCTGCTGAGCGTCGGTGGTCCGACGAGATTACTCGCCAGTACCGGAATCGGCTCCATAACGCCTCAGGTATTCCATGACTATCAAGTCGATGGCGGCAAGCGCACCGAACTTGCCCGTGTCGATGTTGTTGGTCACTCCGCAGCTCAGTATGCAGGAGGCATGGTTCCAGTAGGCGCTTGAGGTGTTTTGTGTGATGGCGAGAAGACGACAGCCGGAGGCGGCGAGTGCGTTGACGATTTCTGGATAACGAATGGGGTATGTTCCCCCTATGCTGCAAATGATGGCGAGGCTGGATTTGGTGAGCGATTGCGCGCAGGCGAGCTGCGATGAATAATCGAGGTAAAGCTCGATGAGGCGGTTCATGATGGTGAGCCTGCTTTGGAAGTAGCGGCCCACGTCCCAGAGGAAGTGGTGGGAGAAGAACGCGACATGCCCGCTGTCGTGCAAATCATCGACAATGGCGGGCAGTTTCGCGATGTTTGCCGCCGAGATGGTCGTTTCGATATTGAGCAGGATCGCCTCCCGGTAGGATGCCAGAGCGCCTTCCGTGTCGTTTGACAGCTGTTCTACAAAGGCATGTGGAAACAACCCGGTTTTGAGGACGTCATGTTCAAGCTGGTTGCGCAGGTCCTTGAAATCAGCGAAACCCATAAACCGGCAGAATCGCGACACTGAAGCCTTCGAGACGAAGCACATGTCGGCGATTTCTCCAATCGAGAGCTCGCTCAGCTTGCTGTAGTTTTTCACCAGCGTGGTCGCTATCTCGTAGTTGGTGTCGTGCTGCATTGCGGTGTCGATGTAGTCAAGCAACCGTTCGGCAACCGATCCCATCGAGATGGATTTTTCCATGATGGCTGTCCCCTTTATGCTCAGTGGCCCGAATAAGAGGGCCTCATTTGACCAAACTATAGCTCAAACATGCCGGTATTCCTGCGGAGTTTCACGTTATGAAACTCGCGTAGCCATCTCGCAACCTTGTGGCACAGCATGTAACCGATTTTGGATATAGCCGGCGTCATACTTAATGCAAGAAGAGACGACGAAGCTTGCCGCCCCGCCGGAACACGGCATCGGCTCTACACAGGGCATCGCTTCGTTGCTTTGCCGCTCGACGAGATATCGGTTGAGGAGGATCGGATGAAGCGGTTATTGCTGCGCGCCGACGATTTAGGTTACAGCGACGGTGTTAATTGCGGGATAGCGGCCGCGGTCCAAGCGGGGCTCATTCGCTCGGTGGGCGTCATGACCAACATGCCGCTTGCAGAAAGCGGTTTGGCGCGCCTGCAAATCAAGGATCTCTGCTTGGGTCAGCACACCAATATCTGCACGGGTAGGCCCCTCAGCGATTCCTCGCTCATCTCGAGCATCGTTGACGATGATGGCAATTTCAAGCGGAGCTCAGCATATCGCGCCGCCGCGCGGGCTGGGGAGGACTTCGTGGTGCTTGACGAGGTCATTATCGAAATCGAGGCGCAGTATCGGCGATTCCTTGAGCTCGTCGGGCGTGAGCCCGATTACTTCGAGGGACATGCGGTCGCAAGCCCCATGTTCTTCCGCGGCCTTGAGATCGTTGCCGAGCGTCACGGCCTGCCCTATTTCGCGATGGGTGCTCCGGGCGAGCCAGTCACCTTTCGCTCGACGCCGGTGCTTTCCTATGTTCCCAAGGATTTCTCGTCATATGAAGCGGATCCCTTTGCGGCGCTTCGAGAGGCGCTTGAAACGACACCGGAAGGGATATGCCGTCTCATGGTGTTTCACCCAGGTTATATCGACGCGTACTTGCGAGATAACTCGACCATGCTCGAGGCCCGCATCCGGGAAGCCGCGATGCTTGTCGACCCTGATGTCGCCGCATGGCTTGCAGAGCAGGACGTGGGGCTCGTGACGTACGCGGACCTGACGTAAGCGTCCGCTGGGGCAATCTCGCCAATTCACGCTGAATGGCGTACTGCCTGAAGCACGTCGTTGTGATTTTGAAGAGAGGTGGATGCGCTATCTAGAGGGGAAGATGCCGCACACGGGCATCGATAGAGTTCACTGCAAAGATTGGAGCTGAAACATGGCGGTATTCGACAAGATCCAAAACATAATGGATAAGACAATCGCACCTGTGGCAAGCAAGGTTGCTGACAGCAAGATGCTCGACGCCCTCATGGGCGGCATGATGTGCACGCTGCCCATGACCCTTGGCGTCTCGGTTATCGCGATTCTCATCAACTTCCCCATTCCGGGGTTCTCCGATTGGGTGGTTTCGAGCGGTCTCATGGCGACCGGCAACTCCATCCTCACCGTTACCATGAACATGATGGGTATATACATCTCCTTCTTCATCGGTTTGAGGTGGGGTAAGGTATGCGGCCTTAGCGGTTATACCGGTGGCATCGTGAGCGGCGCGGTGTTTTTGGCATTCATGCCGCAGCAATCGTTCGAGGATATTCCCATGGCGAGTTTCATCAACACGTCGTACATGGGATCGAACGGCATCTTCGTCGCCATTCTGCTTGGCCTGATCGTGCCGAAGGTGACAGCCATTTTGATGAGCAAGCTTGAAATCAAGCTCCCCGATATGGTTCCGCCCATGGTTGCAGACTCGCTGTCGCCGATGTTTGCCGCCATCGTGCTATTCACTGCGGTGTGGTTCGCCAAGTGGGGTCTTTCTTTCACCCCGTGGGGCAACCTGTTCGATATGATCAACACCTTGATCGGCACGCCGGTCACGATGGTCGGTGCCTCTCCTTTGGCCTATATCATCGTGTGCTCGCTGCAGTCGATCTTCTGGTTCTTCGGTGTCCACCCCAACGTGATGCTCAACTTCTACGCTCCGGTAATCATGGCTTGCAGCGCTGCTAACACCGAGGCCATCATCGCGGGCGAGGCACTGCCCTATGGCGCTTGGGCCGTCGTCGCGCTCGGCACCGCCATCGGTGGCCAGGCTAACGCCCTGGGCATCAGCATCTCGCTGCTCTTCACCAAGTCCGAGCGCTTCAAGGCGATTCGCGGCATCGCGCTTGTTCCGTCGCTTTTCAATATCTCCGAGCCGCTCATGTTCGGTCTGCCGGTCGTGCTGAATCCCACGTACTTCATCCCGTTCGTGCTGAACATCCCGGTCTGCGCCATCGTGGTCCAGGCGCTTTACGCCCTCGGTCTTGGGGCTGCGTTCAATCCCACGATTCAGCTTCCCTGGGTGCTTCCCCAGCCGGTCATCGCATTCATGCAGGGCGGCATCGGGTGCCTGGTGATCTCGGTTGCGGTTTTGGCGGTGTCGGTGCTCATGTATACCCCCTTCACCCTTATGGCTGATCGCCAGGCGTTGCGAGAGGAGCAGGCCGCTCTCGAGGAATCGGCCGCATAGGGATTTTCATATTCACACCATCATTTTCCATGAGGTTGGGAGCGTAGGATGAAACATATCGTACTTATGTGCGCCGCGGGCGCTTCGACGAGCATGCTGGTACAGCGCATGCAACAGGCGGCTGAAAAAGACGGTTTCGTGTGCACCATCGAGGCGCACCCTGTCAACCAAGCGGCGGAATATGCGGATAGCGACGTTATCCTGCTGGGACCGCAGGTTCGCTTTGAACTCAACAAGGTGAAGAATCAAGTGAACTGTCCGGTGGAGCCGATTGATATGACAGCGTATGGGACAATGAACGGCGAGGCCGTGCTCAAACAGGCTCGAAAGTTGCTGGGGGCATAGCCATGTCAGAGATCAAACAAAAAGCGATCGATCAGTTTGAAATGACGTGCTTCTCTATCGTCGCTCAGGTGGGGAGCGCGCGCAGCTGCTACCTCGAAGCGATAACCTGTGCCGAGAATGGTGATTTTGAGGCCGCCCGGAAACTTATCGACGAGGGCAACGTGGTGTTCAACGCAGGCCACGACGCTCACATGAAACTGCTTCAGCAAGAGGCCAGCGGCGAGGAGCTGCCGTTTCGCATCATCTTGCTGCATGCGGAGGATCAGCTCATGAGCGCTGAGGGCTTCCGTATCCTTGCCGAGCGCTTCATCACGGTCTATCAACGCATGGGTGCAAGCGCCTAACTGATTATCTGACGGGAAGCCGGGACTGCCATGCAGCCCGTCTTCCCGTTTCATGAAGATGTTTTCACGATCGAGGAGGTACCCAATGGCATTTCCGGAAGGTTTCCTGTGGGGTGGCGCCACCGCCGCCAACCAGTATGAGGGCGGCTGGGAAGAGGGCGGCAAAGGACCGAACACCTCGGACGCCATGACCAGCGGTAGCCATACGGTGTCACGGCAGATAACGTGGCGTAATACCGCGACAGGGGAAACCGGCGCGCTTCCCGTGTATGCGGTTTGCGAGGAGGGACTTCCTGAAGGGCTGGAGGTGGCGGTGGTTGATGGCTACTACTATCCCAGCCACACGGCCACCGACTTCTACCACCACTACGCCGAGGACATCGCCCTCATGGGCGAGATGGGCTTCAAGTGCTTCCGCCTGTCCATGAACTGGGCGCGCATCTTCCCCACGGGCGAGGAGGCTGAGCCCAACACCGAGGGTCTAGCGTTCTACGACGCCGTGTTTGACGAGTGCGCTAAGTACGGCATCGAACCGCTCGTGACGCTCTCGCACTACGAGACCCCGCTCGCGCTCGTGAACAAGTACGGCGGTTGGAAGAGCCGCGAGCTCATCGACCTGTTCGTGCGCTACGCCACCTGCGTCATGAAGCACTATCAGGGCAAGGTGAAGTACTGGCTCACCTTCAACGAGATCAACATGATGAGCATGGGGAGCTTCATGGCGGGCGGGCTTACGGATGGGAGCCCCCATGCGAAGGCCCAGGCGGCGCACAACCAGTTCGTGGCGTCTGCCCTTACGGTTCGGTCGGCGCACCAAATCTCCCCTAAGATCATGGTGGGTCAGATGCTCGCGTACAACCCCATCTACTCCTATTCCGCCGACCCCGCCGATCATCTGCTCGCCATGGAACGCGAGCGTGACGCGCTGTGGTATGCCGACGTGCAGGTGGGCGGCCACTATCCCGCCTATCGCTTGAGGGAGATGGAGCGCGCGGGCATCAAGCTGGAAATGGGCGAGAACGACCTCGAGCTTCTCGCAACCTATCCGGCAGATTTCCTGTCGTTCTCGTGCTACGGAGGCTCGACGGTATCGTTGCGCCAGAAGGAGCTCGAGGTCGCGTCCGGCAATCTCGCTTTCGGCATGGTGAAAAACCCCTACCTCGAGACCAACGCCTGGGGCTGGGCGACCGATCCGTACTGCCTGCGCATCGCCTTGAACGAGCTCTACGACCGCTATCACAAGCCGCTTTGGATCGTGGAGAACGGTATCGGCTGGAGCGACGAGGTGAAGGCCGACGGCTCCATCCATGACGGCTACCGCATCGACTACCTGCGCAAGAACATCCAGAGCATGGAGGATGCCGTGGAACTCGACGGCGTGGACCTCATGGGCTACACCATGTGGGGCTGCATCGACCTGGTCAGCGCCGGCACGGGCGAGATGCGCAAGCGCTACGGCTTCGTCTACGTCGACCGCGACGACGAGGGCAAGGGCACGCTCGCGCGCAGCCGCAAGGACAGCTTCTATTGGTACAAGAAGGTCATCGAGAGCAACGGCGAGGACCTGGACTAACCCTATGGGACAGGGGATAAGATTATGGACTGCTATTTCGGTATAGATGCGGGCGGCACTCAGGTGAAATGGGCGGTGGTGAACGCCGACTACCACATTGAGGAGCACGGAAGTATCCCAACATGCACCTCGCCCGCCGACCAGGTTATCGAAACGTTCCGCTCGGTGATCGAGCCCCATCGCGCCCGGGTGAGGGGTGTGGGAATAAGTATGCCCGGAGTCTTTTCCGAAGGCGATTCCGATGGCGTGGTTGGGGGAGGCGGCGCCCTTCACTGTTTGGACGGATATCCGCTCGGTCGCATCTTGCGCGAGAGCACGGGGCTTCCCGTAACCATCGAGAACGATGCGATGTGCGCGGCACTGGGAGAATATGCCGTCGGCGCGCTGAAGGGGGTCTCCCTGGGGTTGATGGTGGTGATCGGTACGGGTCTCGGCGGTGCCATCGTTGTTGACGGTCACATCTTGCGAGGCGCGCACAATCTCGCCGGCACCGTGTGCTTTGTGAGCAACGATGTGCGCAAGCCCGTGACCTTTGGGTCGGTGTACGGTGATGTCACCAGCTGGCGGGCGCTCCGAGACCAGGTGTGTGCGGCGAAGGGGATTGATCCGACCGATGATATCGACGGATATCGGATTTTCTCTTGGATTGAAGAGGGGGATGAGGACGCTCGTCGCGGTCTGGATGCATACGCGTTGGTCTTCGACAACATGCTGATGGGGTTGCAGTCGGTCATCGACCCTGAGGTCATCGTGGTCGGCGGCGGAATCAGCGCCCGTCCCGAGCTGTTTGAGGCATTTGAGCGCATGATGGATCAGGCTCACGTTCTTCCCATCATACCGAGGCCCTGCATCAAGCCAGCACAGAACGGCAACGATGCCAATTTGCTTGGCGCTGCGCGCACGCTGCGCCGCTCGCTTGGCGAGTGCGATTGATTGGCGGCTGGTGGCCCGACTCGCGGCCTCCTGTCCTAAAAAAAGAGTATGGGCTCCTTCGTTCATTCGAACGAAGGAGCCTACGTTTTGTAAGGGGCCTCCTGGCGAATTTTCATTCGCCAGGAGGCCTTTTGCTGTTGATCGAGAATGTCGCTGGACAGTTAGTTCAGATACGTATTTTTCAGAGGGTGTGTAAAGGCCGACCTGAGCCCGATTGGGCTGAATTTGACTATCTGAACCGGTGGAGACGCTCATATATGGGTGAGAAAGGTCGTTATGGGGCTCAAAGTGACTTCAAACCACTCTATTAGCGCCAAGAGGCACGGTCAAAAAATACGTATCTGAACTAACTGTCCACCACCCTCCGCAAACCTTTCATTCCAACCCAAATCAGCCAACGTACGTCATAGCAATCCCCGGTAGGTCGAGGGTGCCCCGCGGCGGTCTGGTGTTTTCATCTGAACGACTTTGCGAAGCAACCGGAGTGAAGATGAAAACACCAGACCGCCGCGGGGCACCCGCAGACCGCAGGGACGGGAGCAGCTATACTACTCTCAGTAGTTAAGGGTCGCGGATTCGCCGCGTCACCGCTCTCAACAGGAGGTCTTTGTTTATGGCAGATCAGAAGCCGGTTGTCGGGATCATCATGGGCTCCAAGTCCGATCTGGGCGTTATGGAAGGTTGCACCGCCGAGCTCGAGGCGCTGGGCGTGCCCTATGAGCTCGTGATTGCAAGCGCGCACCGCACGCCGGCGAAGGTCCATGAGTGGGCCTCGACTGCTGCCGACCGCGGCATCAAGGTGATTATCGCTGCCGCCGGCAAGGCTGCTCACCTGGGCGGTGTCGTGGCTGCGTTTACGCCGCTGCCGGTTATCGGCGTGCCTATGAAGACGAGCGATCTGGGTGGTATGGACTCGCTGCTGTCGATGGTGCAGATGCCTTCGGGCGTGCCCGTTGCCTGTGTGGCCATCAACGGTGCCAAGAACGCTGCCATTTACGCCACGCAGATTCTGGGCGCATGCGACCCCGAGTACCGCAAGGTTATCGAGAAGATGAAGCAGGAGATGGCTGACGCCTAAGCGCTCTGCCAGTCCATTTGCAGCATAAGGAGAGCCATGTCCGACTATCAGGGAAAGCGTTTTTCGGCGTCTCGGATTCCCGATTCAGCCAAGTCGGGAGCAGCCCGCGCGTCGCAGCAGGGTCGGACATCCTCTCCTCAGCAGCCGCGCGCGCCGCGCCCCGTGACGCCGGCGAAGCATCGCCGTCAGGATACGCCTGCTGCATATCGCCCCTCGTCATACAGTACGGCCAAGAAGCCACCTCGCTCTTCGGCGCATACCGCGCCATCGAGCTATACCGAGCCGCCGCGCAAAAAGCGCCGCTCCGTCATTCCCATACTGCTCATCATTATCGGCATTGGCCTGATCGTTGCCGCCGCCGCCATCTTTATCAACGCGCAGATTGGCTACAAGCAGGCGAGCGAGTCGTATCAAAAGATCGAAAAGCAATATGTGAGCGATAAGGACGCCAGTGGCGTGCCGATTATCGACTTCAATGCGCTTGCCCAGACAAATCCCGAGGTTGTGGGTTGGATTTACGCGCCCGGCACCAACATCAACTACCCCGTGGTGCAGACCAACAACAACTCCAAGTACCTCAACACGCTGTTCGACGGCACCGCCAATGCCTCGGGAGCCATCTTCTTGGATAGCGACGACACCGCGCCGGGCATGGTGGATCAGCAGACCACGATTTACGGTTATCATATGAACGACGGTTCGATGTTCAACGTGATTTCGGATACGACCGATCAAGCGACGTTCGACAGCATGGAATACGTGTACTACATCACACGCGATGCGACGTATAAGCTGCGTCCGCTGGCGACCAAGGTGGTCGAGGACACGTATGCCAAGGCGCGCACGCCCAACTTTGAGGGCGATGACGGACTGAAGAATTACTTGTCCGAGATGCTCGACGGTGCCTCTGCCGTGGCGAGCGATGCCACTGATCGCGCCGCTTCGGCAACCAAGGTCGTAACGCTTGTGACCTGCCGTTCGCTGTCATTTAGCAATACGCGCGCAGTCATGGTGCTCACGCCGGTCGAGGAATAAAGTGTCCGGGAGCCCTGTCCCAAAAAGACTACCCTGGAAATCAAAAGGAGAAATGATGCTTGAAAGCGGCAAATCGATGCCTTCGGTTGATGCTTGGCTGCGCGAAGCCAAGGCCGATGTTTCGGCGGCTGATTGCGGAATGTACCTGACACACAACGGCGTGGTGCGTGCGACGCCTAAGTCCGAGGTGCGTGGGGTCGAGACAGATGGTGTGGCGCCTGGACATAAGGTAGGCGGCATGGTGTTTGGCTTCGATGCCGATAAGGTGCAGGCCGCTATCGAGGCAACGCGCGCGATGCCGGGTATCGGCTACGTGCGCGTGTGGTTGGCGAGCGGCGAGCTTGCCGTGGGCGACGACATCATGCTCGTGCTCATTGGCGGAGACATTCGCCCGCATGTGGTCGATGCGCTGCAGGCACTCGTCGGTACCATCAAAAATGAGTGTGTGAGCGAGGTCGAGCGCGAGGCATAGGACTTTGCGATCAATTCGAGTCCATCTATAGCAAAAGCCCACTGGCAGTTCAATCAGTCTGCCAGCGGGCTTTTCTGTGCGTTGGAAAATCTCGGCATTGCGTGGCGCTACACGCGCGTCGCATCCTTGGGGCTCATGGTCATGCTCTGGAAGCGGTTCTCCATGTAGTCGTTATCGAAATACTTGCCGTAGAACTGCGCGACGGGAATATCCGGCTCCGTGCCGTTGACGCGCTGGTACCAGTAGTCGAGCGACTGCAGCGTCATGACGCCGTCGACCAGCATAATGACGGTAAAGATGACGGTAGCCGAGTAGCGACTCTTCCACGGAATCATGTTGATGAGCTTGAGCAGCCTCGGCAGCAGCAGCTTGATCCAGATAAGGCCACCCAAGCCCCACAGGCAGGCAAAGCCCGTGCAGGTGCGTCCGCCCGTAAGGACGGCGAGTGGGTCGGGCATGCCGAACAGCTTCATGTGCGAGTAGCTCCACGAGACCACGCCAAATGAGGTCTGCATAAACCAGCCCACGAACACCTCAAAGCTCGCGCCGAGTACAGCGCTTACCAGGAAAATGATGATGGGGTTCTTTTTATAGAAGCGGTTGAGCACCATGGTCATGAGTACGGCGCCAAAGCCATAGATGGGGCTGAAGGGACCAAACAGCATGCCGGCGCGGTCCTGGTAGACGCCTGGGTCGTCGACCGTCATGTGCCAGATGTCCTCGGCGATCAGGCCGAGCACGCAGCAGACGAGGAATACCCAGAACAGGTTGAAGTAGTTGAGCTTGATGTAGCCCTCGCCGGTTTCATCGCGGCCGAGCATGCCCTCGGCGGCGGCGTCGCGGTCGAGCATCTCCTGCAGGCGGCGCTGCAGTTCGCGCTCCTGGCGAAGCGTAGGATCGACGGTTGCCGAAAGCGCGATGAGGATACCGAGCTGAATAGCGGGACGAAGCAAGAAGAGCCCGATACCTTGGAGCATCACGTCGACCAAAAGCTCGACGACGGTGAATGCAATAAGGATGTAGGACAGGCGGGCGGCGTTGCGGCGCTGGTTTTTGATAAGGTCCAGGCCAAAGATGATCAGGATGACGGCACTTGCCGCAGAGAGCATGATGCCGGCGACGATGAGTCCAACCGAGACCAGCATATTGTCGCCGAGCTTGGCGGCGGCGTTGCCGTTAATGAGCGCAGTGATGACCTGCCACATAAAGGCGGCGACCGACGGGAGTGTACCCACGCCGGACAGGATGCACAGGACGGCGTACACCTTAATGATGAGGGGAATCTTCTTGACCTCCGTGGCGCTGGGGACGCTGGGGTCGAGTCCGTTTCGATCCATACAGAACCTTTCTCGCTTTGTCCTAGGTTACTAGGATACGCCGCCGACCTGCCAAAAGACAGGACGAACGTCCCAATTGCAACTTTGTAATCCCCAACGGTGGACGCGGCGGCCATATGGGGGCGCGGACGCTTGCACTGGGCAGACCAATAAAATGTTTGGCCGCAAAACGGATTATTAGCTCGGTGGGCTTTTAAAAAGCGCTGCTCATGCGCTGGGGAGCGCGTCGCGCCGTGCGTATAATAAGGCGGGTAACGCCAAAATACGAGGCTCTGAGGGGATGCCATGTCTCAAGAAACCATCCGCGCGGCCGAGCGTGCCGCGGGACAGGTGAACGCCATGTCGACGTATGATCCGGACTCTGACCAGCTGCATGAGGAATGCGGCGTTTTTGGTGTCTGGGCGCCCGATCGCGACGTGGCTCGACTGACGTACTTTGGCCTGCGTGCACTGCAGCACCGTGGCCAAGAATCGGCGGGAATTGCTGTTGGTGACGGCGGCACGGTTATGGTCCGCAAGGATCTGGGCCTGCTCGACCGCGTGTTCTCCAATGCCGACTTGTCGACGCTCTCCGGTCAGCTGGCCGTGGGTCATGTGCGCTACGGCACCGCCGGCGCCAAGAGCTGGGAAGCCTCTCAGCCGCACCTCTCTACCATCAATAGCGTCATTATCGCGCTCGCGCACAACGGCACCCTCGTCAACACCGACGAGCTGCGCCGCCAGCTGATCGAGCTAGGCGTGCCGTTCCTCTCCAACTCGGATTCCGAGGTCGCGACCAAACTCATCGGCTACTTTACTCAGCGTACAGGCCATCTGCGCGAGGGCATTCGCAAGACCATGGAGCTCGTGCGCGGCGGCTACGCCATGACGCTCATCAACGAGCAGGCGCTCTACGCATTCCGCGATCCGCACGGCATTCGCCCGCTCGTGCTGGGCAAGCTGGTGGACGAGGGCCTGGACCAGGCCGATGCCGCATCCGTTTCGCAGCTGCCGTCGCAGGACGGCGCCGCGACGGTCGACGCCGCCACCCATGTCACCCGCGCCGGCGGCTGGGTCGTCGCCTCCGAGACTTGTGCGCTCGACATTGTGGGCGCCGAGTACGTCCGCGACGTCCGTCCCGGTGAGATTTTGCGCATCAGCGCCGAGGGCCTTGTGTCCGAGCAGGGCGTGCCTGCCGCCGAAGAGCCTGCTAACTGCATCTTTGAGCAGGTCTACTTCGCTCGCCCCGATTCCATCATGAACGGCAAGAGCGTCTATGCCTGCCGCTATGACATGGGTCGTCAGCTGGCACATGAGGAGCCCGTCGAGGCCGACCTGGTCATCGGCGTGCCCGACTCCGGCCTGCCGCCCGCGGAGGGCTATTCGCACGAGAGCGGTATTCCCTTTGGCGAGGGCCTCATCAAGAATCGCTATGTGGGCCGTACGTTTATCGAGCCTACGCAGGAGCTGCGTGCCATGGGCGTGCGCATGAAGCTCAACCCGCTGCGCGACAACATAGAGGGCAAGCGCCTGGTCGTCATCGATGACTCCATCGTCCGCGGCACCACCATGGTGCAGCTCGTCAAGATGCTGCGCAACGCCGGCGCCAAGGAGATTCACATTCGCATCAACTCGCCCGAGGTCATCTGGCCGTGCTTCTACGGTATCGA
This sequence comes from Coriobacteriaceae bacterium, assembly GCA_025993015.1. Taxonomy (NCBI): domain Bacteria; kingdom Bacillati; phylum Actinomycetota; class Coriobacteriia; order Coriobacteriales; family Coriobacteriaceae; species Coriobacteriaceae bacterium. The sequence goes on along the minus strand of DAJPFV010000001.1, from coordinate 1,057,911 downwards.
TACCGACGTGCAGTCGCAGCTCATCAGTGCCAACAAGACGGTCGATGAGATCTGCGAGTATATCGGCGCCGATTCGCTGGCCTTCCTTTCGGTCGAGGGCCTGCTGAAGGTCATGCCCAAGGGCGGCTACTGCGATGCGTGCTTTACCGGACGCTACCCCGTGGCGATTCCCGAGAGCTTTGGCCGCGATAAGTTCATGGAGGGCTTTAAGCCCCGCAACCTGGACAAGCCGCTGCACTTTGACGACGACGCCGTGGTCGAGAAATACGACGACCGCAGCTGGGAAGAGGAGCACGGCGAGGCCTAAAACCTGCCATGTGGGGACAGGTTTTTTTGGTAGGTTTTACCTGCTGTTTTGTTGATATGACGGCGTGTGCTGTTATGGCGCGCGCCGAAATGAATGCAACTATGAGCACCGTTTGGCGCCCGCGCGGCGCCACGGTAGTGGGAGAGGAAGGCTCAGATGAGCGACAGCAAGCATGTGACGTATGAGGATGCCGGCGTCGATACCGCTGAGGGCGGCCGCGCCGTCGACGCGATTAAGCAGATGGTCAAGGACACCAATCGCCCCGAGGTTATCGGCGGCATCGGCGGCTTCGGTGGCCTGTTCTCGGCCGCCGCGCTTAAGGATATGGAAGACCCGATCCTGATCAGCGGCACCGACGGCGTGGGCACCAAACTCGTGCTCGCCCAGATCATGGACCGTCATGAGACGGTGGGCCAGGACCTGGTCGCCATGTGCGTCAACGACATTTTGGCCTCGGGCGCCGAGCCGCTGTTCTTCCTGGACTACGTTGCCATCGGCCATATTGAGGCCGAGCACATGGCAAAGATCATCAAGGGCGTGGCCGACGGCTGCAAGCTCGCGGGCTGCGCGCTCGTGGGCGGCGAGATGGCCGAGCACCCGGGCGTCATGGCCCCGGCCGACTACGACCTCGCCGGCTTTACCGTGGGCGTCGTCGATCGTCCCAAGATGCTCGATCCCGCGAACGTCCGCCCCGGCGACGTGATCTTGGGCCTGCCCTCCACCGGCGTGCACTCCAACGGCTACTCGCTCGTGCGCAAGGTCATCGGTGTCGACGACATCAAGCCGGGCACGCCCGAGGCCGCCGCTAAGGCCGAGGAACTGAGCCGCCCGCTCGAGGAGCTCGGTGGCGCTTCGCTGGCCGACGCCCTGCTGGCTCCTACGCGCATTTATGTGAAGCCGATTCTGGAGCTGCTCCGTGGCGGCTCCAACGTTCACGCCATCGCCCACATCACCGGCGGCGGCATCACCGAGAACCTCAACCGCGCGCTTGCCGACGACGTCGACGCCGTGGTCACCCGCAACGGCGCCGAGATGGGCTGGGACGTTCCGCCCGTCATCACCTACGTGTCGCGCCAGGCCGAGCTCGCGCCCAACGAGGCGTGCAAGACCTTCAACATGGGTGTTGGCTTGTGCCTGATCGTTGCCCCCGAGGACGAGGCCGCTGTGACCGAGGCTCTGGTCGCGCTCGGCGAGAAGCCGTTCCGCGTGGGCGAGTGCGTCGAGGGTTCCGGTAAGGTCGTGTACTCCGATGAGCGCTAACGAGCAGATGACTGCCGCCGATGGCCTGGGCTTTGTGCCCTACACCCGTCCGACCGGCACCGATACGGCCGAGCCGCTCAAGATCGGCGTGCTCATCAGCGGTTCGGGTACGAACCTGCAGGCGCTGATCGACCTGATCGCCGCCGGCAAGCTCAACGCCTCGATTGAGCTTGTGGTGTCGAGCCGTCCTTCGGCTAAGGGTTTGCAGCGCGCTGAGCGCGCGGGCATCCAGACGCTCACGCTGTCCAAGGATGTCTATGCCGACCCTATTGCCGCCGACGAGATCATCGCGCACGAGCTGCTCGAGCGCGGCTGCGAGTACGTGGTCATGGCCGGCTACATGCGCATGGTGCACACGCCGCTGCTGGCAGCATTCCCCAATCGCGTGGTCAACTTGCATCCGGCGCTGCTGCCGAGCTTTACCGGTGCGCATGCGATTGACGACGCCTTTGCGCGCGGCGTCAAGGTGACCGGCGTGACCGTGCATTTTGCCAACGAGATTTACGACAACGGTCCCATCATCGCCCAGCGCGCGCTGGCTGTTGAGGAGGGTTGGGATGTCGACACGCTCGAGGAACACATCCATGCGATCGAGCACGTGCTGTATCCCGAGGTCGTGCAGATGCTCGCCGACGGCCGCGTTCACGTGCTGGAGAGCGGCAAGGTCGCCGTGGATCCTGTGAAATAATTACCCGCTTGTAAAGGCGGTTAGGCACATCGAAGACGCCTAACCGCCTTTTTTATTGCGCTTTATGTTGTTTGATTTAGCTGGAATTGAATGGGCTGCTCTTCTTGCCTGTCAATTACAGTAGTCGACTCTCATGTGGAATGCCGAGCTTCCGGCATGAGATTATCTGGGAAAACGACCAGAAAACTTGGCCTTCGGCTTCAAATTGCGCATAATTCTATTTATCATCTATTTAACATTTTGTTATCAAAAATGAGCGCAAGGAGGCTGGCTCAATGGGTGAAGCAGATGGCATGGAGCTGATTTATTCACTCGTCGGTTATCCTGATGAAACCGAGTGGCTTGAATTTAAAGAAGGCAATAGCGATCCCGTTAGAACGGGGCGTGACATCTCGGCGCTTGCCAATGCTGCCGCTTACTGCGGCCGCGCATATGCCTATAAGATCTGGGGCGTGAGCGACGGTACGCATGAGCTTGTGGGCACCCAGTTCAACCCATATCACGCAAAGGGTAAGGGAAACCAAGAGCTTTTGATGTGGCTCAAGCTTGCGCTCTCAAACAATGCGAATTACGAGTTTGCGGTTATTGATCATGAGACAAAGCACTTTGTGGTGCTGAAAGTGCACGCCGCGAGCGCTCAGCCGGTCTATTTTGATAAGACAGCCTACATTCGAGAGGGCTCTTCGACGGCAGAACTGGTTCCCGGTAGTGCACGAGAGGCGGAGCTGTGGCGTCGCTTACAGTCAGGGAACGCGGAGCTCGCTGTAGTTGAGAGAGATCTGACATCTCGAGAGGTCGCCGAAATACTAGATGTTGATGCGTATTTTGAGTTGTGCAGATTGAGAAGACCTGTCGATTTGGACGGAGTGATGCTTGCTCTTTGTGAACAAGAGCTGATTCGTCGTCAAGATAACGGCCGATATAGTGTGACGCGCTTGGGAATGCTTCTGGTGGGAAAAAAGGTCTCTCGCTACCCGGAGCTCAGGAAACGCATGCTGCGAATCGTGCGATATGCGGGAAAAGGCAGTTTTGACATTGTCGGGGATACTGAAATCGACAAGGGCTACGCTTTGGCGCTTCCACAGGCTGAACAGCTGGTCATGTCGATGATTCCGGCTGTTGAGGCACTGGATGGCGCATTTCGACGTATTCAGACGGCTTATCCTCAAAGGGCGATTCGCGAGTTGCTATCAAACGCCGTGATTCATCAAGACATTGCTGACAATACGGCGGGGCCTCTTGTTGCGATTTACGACAATCGCATTGAGTTCTCTAATCCCGGGACAACGCTTATTCCGGCAGAACGAGTGCTCAACGCTCAGCCGAAAACGCGAAATTCGATGATGGCGTCCCTCATGCGCCAAATGGATCTTTGCGAAGAAGGCGGTACGGGCTGGGATTTAATCGTAGATTCGCTCGAAAAAGCCGGCATGCCTTCACCGGTTATCAAGAGTGAGGGCGGGCTGGGAACGCTCGTGACACTCTATTGCGACTGTCCGTATACTCGAATGAAAAAAAGTGAGCGAAAAAACGCCGTGTACTGGCATGCCTGTCTTTTGTATGCCCAAGGTGAGTCGATGAGCAATCAGTCGCTGCGAGAGCGTTTTGGACTTTCCGATGAAAAGAAAAACACGGTGGCGATGTCTCGTCTAATCAAAGAGTGTCTGGAAGAGGCATTGATAAAGGAAGAGGACGAGGACGCGGGTTCCAAATACAAAAGGTATATTCCGTATTGGGCCTAAAGACAGGGAATGAAAAGAAGGAGGCGGCTTATGTCTGGTAATAACGAAGCGCTGTTTACGCCTGAGCTGGTGTTTTTTGATTGGGAGTGTGCGACGTCGGATGAGGTGTTTGCGCTGCTCGAGAACGAGCTCGCCCCGCGCGGCTACATTGCCGAGGGCTGGCTTGACGCCGTCCGCACGCGCGAGGATGCCTATCCCACGGGGCTTGCCATGCCGGCTGCCAACATTGCCATCCCGCATACCGACCCGGGGTTTGTGTCCAAGCCCTATATCGCGGTGGTAAAGCCCGCCGCACCTGTGGCGTTTAACGCCATGGCGGGCATGGGCGCTCCGGTGCCGGCGCAGATCATCATCAACTTAGGCATTTCCGAGCCGGGCGGTCAGGTCGAGGCGCTGCAGGCGCTCATGAACATCTTTATGGATGCCGACGCCGCAGCCGATGTACTCGGCCAGACCACGCCCCAGGGCATGGTCGACGCCATCCGCCGTCACTTCTAAGGTCGGGCTAAGGTGGCACCCGGGGACACTCCTTTTCTGCCGGCAGTTAGGGACAGTCCTCAAGTGCCGGCAGAAAAGGAGTGTCCCTAACTGCCAACTGTCAGGCCTGTCCCCTTTGCACCAAAATGGTGCAGATTAACCTGTCCCCAATGCACCAAGCGTGTCGTGGGGGCTGCGTTGTGACACAATGGCGTTTGTTCGATTCGTTTTGTGAAAGGCCAAATATGGCAAACAAGAAAAAGAACCCCGAGGCCGCGCCGACACCCGAGCAGCAGGCTCGTGCCGCCTCCAGCTCTCGTAAGAAGCAGCGTAAGATCTACGTGTCCAAGACCGTCAAGATCGTTTTGGTGGTCATCGGCGTGCTGGCGATGCTGCTTTCCGTCTCGGCGATGGCGTGCTCCGGCCTGATGTCGCAGACCGAGGACACCGGTACGGGCTACAAGCTGACCGGCGGCGTGGCTGCCACCATCAACGGCACCAACCTCACCGAGGACACCGTGACCAAGCAGATCATGAGCATGCGCACGTCCTACGGCTACACCAAGGACGAGGACTGGGCACAGTACCTGGTCGACAACGATCTTACGCCCAAGAAGTACCGCAAGCAGCTCATCGATTCCTATACGCAGCAGATTCTGCTTCAGCAGGCACAGAAGGAAAACGGCGTGACCGTCTCGGACGAGGAAGTCGAGAAGGCTTGGAAGGACGCATGCAAGAGCGCGGGCGGCGCCAAGACCTTTAAGGAGACCCTCAAGACCTACGGCTACACCGAGGACACCTACAAGGATTCGCTCAAGGAGAGTCTGGCGCAGCAGAAGCTCAAGGACGCCGTGGCACCCACCAGCAAGCCCAAGGACAGCGAGATTGTCGATTACATCAACGAGAACCTGTCCAGTTACAACGACGCCCGTCGTTCGTCGAACATCCTGATCAAGGTCGATTCCGATGCGTCCGACGAGGACAAGGCTGCCGCCAAGGCCAAGGCGCAGGAGTGCCTGGACAAGATCAACTCCGGCGAGCTGAGCTTTGAGGACGCCGTGGAGCAGTACTCCGAGGACACCGGTTCCAAGGAGAAGAAGGGCGACGTGGGCTGGGACAAGCTCACCACCTTCGTCGACAGCTACCAGACGGCGCTCGAGGGCCTCAACAAGGGCGACGTGAGCGATGTGGTCGAGTCGACGTACGGCTACCACATCATCAAGTGCACCGACTACTTCCACGTCGATAACCAGGTTGATGACATCAAGCAGGTGCCCAAGGCCATTAAGAAGTATGTCTCCAACGTGGTGAAGACGCAGGCGGCCAGCACCGCATACAGCGAGTGGCTGGAGCAGTATAAGAAGGACGCCGACATCACCGTTAACCCCATGCCCAAGGACGTGCCGTATAACGTCAGTCTGAAGGGCGTCACCAAGAGTTCGACCGACGATTCGTCGACGACTGAGTAATCATGGGGCGGTGCTCGCGTGAGTGCCGCCCACGCTATTGAGGAGGATTTGCAGATGACCAACGAAGAGCTGCAGAAGGAAATGATCGCGGCCATGAAGGCCAAGGACAAGGTCCGCCTGTCCATCATTCGCCAGGTTAAGGCCGAGGTGAAGAACATCGAGGTCAACGAGCGCCGCGATGTGACCGAGGAAGACGTCAACAGCATGATCAAGCGTCTGATTAAGCAGACGAGCGAGACACTGGAGATGTCCATTAAGGCCGGCACCGACCAGGAGCGTACCGACAACCTGACCGAGCAGGTCAAGATTCTGGAGAGCCTGCTGCCCGCGCAGGTTTCGGGCGAGGAGCTCGAGGCCCTGATCGAGCAGGTTATCGCCGAGCTGGGTGCGACCTCCAAGAAGCAGATGGGCCAGGTCATGGGGGCACTCGGCAAGGCCACCGGCGGCAACTTCGACAAGCCTGCGGCAGCAAAGATTATCGGCGGCAAATTAGCGTAAGGTGCAATCGACAAACAGCTGATAGTGAGGGGCACGACCACGTGGTCGCGCCCCTTTTTGCTAAAGGCTTTAGCCTGTGCGGGGCGCGCAGCGCGCCGCATCAGAAACCACCCGCTATGCGGGTGGGGCCAAACGGCTTTACAAAGCCGCCCCCTCGCCGGACACTTGCGATTGTTCAGGCCGCAAGGAATCCGAGTCGAGAGGGCGGTGGTGGCGTATGGCCCAGAAGGCCTACAGCCTGTCGCACACGAAGTGGATGTGCAAGTACCACGTCGTGTTCACGCCGAAGTATAGGCGCAAAGTCATCTACAACCAAATAAGGTCCGACCTTGGGGAGATCTTCAGGAAGCTCTGCCAGTACAAGGGGATAGAGATCATCGAGGGGCACCTGATGCCCGACCACGTCCACATGCTGCTGGCGATACCGCCGAAGTACAGCGTATCGAGCGTGATGGGCTACCTGAAGGGGAAGAGCTCGCTGATGATATTCGACAAGCACGCGAACATGAAGTACAAGTTCGGCAACAGGAAGTTCTGGGCCGAGGGCTACTACGTGTCCACGGTCGGCCTGAACGAGGCCACGATCGCGAAGTACATCCGGGAGCAGGAGAAGGCCGACATCGCGCTCGACCGGCTGAGCGTCAAGGAGTACGAGGACCCCTTCGGCAGGGGGCCGGGGCGTAAATAGCGCCGGTTTGACCGGCCCGCCACGGGTCAATCTGCAGTGCGGCCCGAACCCCGTGAGGGCCGGCGCCTTTAGACGCGTGCCGGAAATCCAAGGGTTATACCCTAAGAGCAAACCACCCCTTTTAGGGGTGGTTTTGATTTGGGCGATGAAGGGCGTCCCCCGCTACTCATTGGGGACAGACTTAAATGAGTACCCCATGAGCGGGCACTCATTTAAGTCTGTCCCCAATGAGTGGGTGAAAGGTTGCGGGTTCTTTACGGGAATGTAGTGTGGGCTGCGGAAACGTGGTTCTTTCCGTACAATAGTGCAATTCGTGTAAGCGCAGGAAAGGGACATTCATGGCAGACATGATCGAGATCAAGCATCTCAACAAGTACTTTGGCGACCTGCATGTGCTCAAAGATATCAATCTCACCGTCAAGCGCGGCGAGAAGCTCGTAATGATCGGGCCTTCCGGTTCGGGTAAGTCGACGCTCATCCGTTGCGTCGATTATCTGGAGGAGCCCACGTCGGGCGAGGTCGTCATCGACGGTACGCCGCTCACCAAAAAGAACCACCTGGAGATGGCTCGCAAGTATAGTTCCATGGTGTTCCAGCAGTTCAACCTGTATCCCAACATGACGGTGCTCGGCAACCTGACGCTCGCGCCCATCAAGCTGCAAAAGAAGAGCAAGGAGGAGGCGACCGAGATTGCCATCGCCGCGCTCAAGCGCGTCGGCATGGCGCATAAGGCCGGCGAGTATCCGCAGAATCTCTCGGGTGGTCAGCAGCAGCGCATTGCCATCGCCCGTGCCCTGTGCACCAAACAGCCCATCATCTTGTTTGACGAGCCGACCTCGGCGCTCGACCCCGAGATGGTCCAGGAAGTCCTGGACGTTATGATTGAGCTCGCGCAGGAGGACATCACCATGATCTGCGTGACGCACGAGATGGGCTTTGCGCGCCAGGTGGCCGACCGCGTCATCTTTATGGAGGACGGCCGCATTCTGGAGGAGGGCACGCCCGAGCACTTCTTCGATAACCCCGAGAACCCGCGCTGTCGCGAGTTCCTGTCCAAGATTCTGCACTAGGCGCGGTGATGGACATGACGGATATGACGAGGGCGGCTGTATCGCGCCGTCACTTTTTGCAGCTGGCGGGCGCCGGTATGCTTGCGCTGACGGGGGCCGCGCTTACCGGTTGCGGCAACTCCGCCAGCGGCGAGGGCTCCGACAAGGGGTCCAAGCTTGCGGCCATTAAGTCGCGTGGACATCTGAATGCCGGCGTTAAGAAGGACGTTCCCGGTTACGGCTATTACGACACCGCCAAGGGCCGCTTTGAGGGCATGGAAGTCGATTTGTGCTACCAGATCGCCGCTGCCGTCTTTGGTGTGAGCTACAAGGATGCTCGCGCCCAGGGGCTAGTCGAGTTTACCGACGTAACGCCCAAGACGCGCGGCCCGCTGATCGACAACGGCCAACTCGACGTGGTCGCGGCGACCTACACCATAACCGACGAGCGCAAGAAGAGCTGGGATTTCTCGACGCCGTACCGCACCGACTACGTGGGACTCATGGTCAAGAAGCGTTCGGGCTTTACCTCGATTGAGGACCTGGACGGCAAGGTCATTGGCGTGAGCCAGGGTGCCACCACGCAGGGCCTGATCGAGCAGATGATCAAGGACAACGGCTTTAGCTGCAAGCCCGAGTTTAGGGCCTTTAGCGGCTACCCCATCATCAAGAGTTCGCTCGACGCCGGCAATATCGACGTCTTTGCCATGGACCGCTCCACGCTGGCCGGTTACATGAACGAGACCGTTGAGCTGCTGCAGCCCGAGGTCAAGTTTGGTGAGCAGGGCTACGGCGTGGCGACCAAGAAGGGCTGCGACCTTTCGGCCGTGGTCGATCAGGTGATTTGCGATCGCCTGGCCGACGGCTGGCTCGACCAAGAGGTCAAGACCTGGGGTCTTGTATAGGCGCATCGTCCAAGGAAGGAATCAAATGCTCGAAGGATTATTTGACGCCGACCGTTGGTCGACGACATTCCAAAACATGGGGCCCTTCTGGGAGGGCTTTGGCGTGACGCTGCAGGTGGTCGTTGCCGGCCTGCTGCTGTCGCTGGTGCTGGGCACGCTGCTGGGTGTGTTCTCTACCACTCGCTCGCGCGTGCTGCGCGCCATAAGCCGCGTGTACGTGGAGTTTTACCAGAACACCCCGTTGCCCGTGCAGGTGCTCTTTATGTACATGGCCGGTCCGCAGTTTTTGCAGGCCATAACTGGTGCCGATCAGCCGGTGCGTATCGCGCCGTTCATGCTGGGCTTCTTGGGCGTGGGCCTGTATCACGCTGCCTACATTTCGGAGGTCATCCGCACTGGTATCGAGGCGGTTCCGCGCGGTCAGATGGAGGCGGCCCAGAGCCAGGGCTTCACCCGCGCGCAGGCGTACTGGTACATCGTGCTGCCCCAGACGTTCAAAATCATTCTGCCGCCGCTGTGTAACCAGGCGCTCAACCTGGTCAAGAACACGTCGGTGCTGGCGCTTGTGGCCGGCGGTGACCTTATGTACCGTTCCGACAACTTTGTAAGTCTGTACGGTTACCTGCAGGGATACATCGTCTGCTGCCTTATGTACTTCATCATCTGCTTTCCGCTCGCCATGCTGGTGCAGTGGCTCGAGCGCCGCTCCAAGGAGCGTCCGCGCGGTGTGAGCCTGGCCGAGCTGGGGCTCGACAACGTAGAGGAGGCCTAGCGCATGGAAATCTTCAACGCGACCAACCTGCTCTACATCTGGGGCGGCTTTGTTAAGACGATCGAGATCTCGGCGCTGTCGATCTTTTTCTCGCTCATCTTTGGCACGGTGCTGGCGCTCGTTAAAAGCTATGCGCCCCGTCCATTCCGTATTTTGGTGAGCGCCTACATCGAGCTGTTCCGTTGCACGCCAAACCTGCTGTGGATCCTGTTTATTTACTTTACGGTGCAGGGTTTGGACATTGTGATTTCGACCATCGCCTTTACGCTGTTTACCAGCGCCGTTATGGCCGAGATTGTGCGCGGCGGCCTCAATTCGATTCCACGAGGCCAGTTTGAGGCAGCGCAGAGCCAGGGCTTCGGCTTCTTTGCCACCATGCGCTACATCATTCTGCCGCAGACGTTTAAGACGATCATTCCGGCGCTGTTTAGCCAGTGCACGACTGTCATCAAGGACAGCTCGTATCTTTCGGGCATTAACGTGGCCGAGCTCATGTACACGGCAAACGTCGTGATGGCCCACGCGATCGACCTGTCGCAGGTGCTTATGCTCTACGGCCTGGTGTTTGCGATGTACTTTGTGCTCAACTTTGGTATCTCGCTGCTGGTGAGGGCGTATCAACGCCGCATCGTAGCCGCATAGTCCTGCTTCCCCAAGCACGGCACCTTGCCCCTCAATCGTCGCTTGCGTACATTTAGTACGCGGCGCTCCTCTTTCGGGGCAATCTGCCGCACTTGGGAAACCAGGACGGTCGTAAGTGACAAAATGGGAATCAGGAATCGCCTATTTCTCATTTGTTAGAAAGGAATCGCGATGAGCGATCTGGAGAATAAGAAGAATCCTGTGGTCATTACCATCGCGCGCGACTTTGGCGCCGAGGGCCACGAGATTGGTCGCATGCTTGCCGACGAGTTGGGGATTCCACTGTACGATAACGAGCTGCTGGTGCGTGCGTCGCTGCGCGCGGGCGAGTCGCTCGACAAGATGGCCGCCTACGACGAGCGTCTGGCCGTGGAGAACATGGCGTTTCTGCCCGACCGCTACGATGCGCGTTCGTACTCGGATAAGTTGTTCCAAAAGATGAGTCAGGTGATTTTGGATCTGGGCGAGACCGAGAGCTGCATTATCGAAGGCCGCCTGTCCGATTACCTGCTTCGCAACAATCCCAACCACATTGCCGTGCTGGTGACCGCTCCCTTTGAGGATCGCGTCGAGATCGTGCGCAAGAAGCGTGGCCTTAACAAAAAGAAGGGCGCCAAGCTGGTCAAACAGCAGCAGAAGGCGCGCGAGGCATTTTACAAGCGCTACAGTGCCGGAAAGTGGAAGATGACGAGCGGCAAGGATATCGTTGTCAATCGCGCCAAGTTGGGACGCGAGGGTTGCAAAGACGTTATCGCCGCTGCCTACCGCTACAAAGTGGCGCAGCTCGAAGGCTAGCCGATCAAAACCACCGCAAAGGGGACAGCACCTTTGTGGTGGTTTTTTTTAGGTAGAGAAAGTCAACTGGTTCTGCCGTGGCCGATCGCTCAAAGAACTCAAGGATGCTCAAAAAACTCAAAGATACTCAAATAAATTATAGATAGTAGGGGCATAATTAAGTTATATGAGTTAAAGGGAGGCTTTATGGCGGCACCGACGGCGTACAGGCAGGCAAATCCATTCACGCCGATGTTCGGACGTGTACCGGCGTATATGGCCGGCCGTGAGCAAATCATCGATGATATGGTGCTGGCGTTTGAAAATGACGACTCCGATCCCAATCTTTGCTCGGTTTTCTATGGTGCGCGTGGTACAGGTAAAACGGCGCTTTTGGCATATCTGTCGTACCGCGCCCAGCAAGAGGGCTGGATTACAGCGAATGTGACGGCCTCGGAGGGGATGCTCGAAGACATTTTGCAGCGCCTCAACGAATCAGCCGCCCATCTGATCGAAAAGCCCGCTTCTAGGCGTGTGAACAGTGTCGGCATTGCCCCCGTAGGAAGCATGAGCTGGGAAAACATCGATGTTGAATTTGAGGGCGCTAACTGGCGTACTAAGATGAACGCTTTGTTTGCTCAGCTTGAAGCGACTGACACCGGGGTGCTTATCGCCGTTGACGAAGTGGATGCATCGTTTGCGCAAATGACGGAGCTTGTTACTACCTACCAGCACTTTGTAAGCGAGAATAAAAAGGTAGCTTTGCTTATGGCGGGGCTGCCGTTTCGCGTGCTGGCGCTGCTGACGGGGAAATCGACATCGTTTCTTCGTCGCGCGGCTCAACATTCGCTGGGATCAATTTCACCGACTGAGGTAAAAGAAGCGTTTCGACTAACGATTGAGGACGGCGGCAAGACGATTTCTGATGAGGCGATCGACCTCGCTGCCAAGGCGATCGATGGTTTTCCATTTATGTTCCAGTTGGTGGGGTATCGGGCATGGAATGCTTCGCGCCAAGCCTCCGAGGTTTCTATTGAGGATGTCGAACGAGGCGCGAAACTTGCGCAAGAGGAGCTGGAGTCGCGAGTTTTCGCTTCAACAGCGGCGGAACTTTCACGAGGGGACCTTGAATTTCTTCGTGCAATGAATCCGGTTGGGACGACGACCAGGCAAGAGCTGGCAGCGAGGCTTAAGAAGAGTTCCGGTTCGATTTCAACGTATAAAAAGCGTCTGGTAGAGGCTGGGGTAATTGAAGAGCCTCTACAAGGACGTTTTGAGTTTGCATTGCCAGGCTTTGGCCGATATGTCGCATCGCTTTACTAGAGGGTCGTTGCTGCGAAGGATCGCTTCGTGTCCCTTTACTGTCTCGATCTGTAACAATAAGCCTGCTTTTAGGGGCCTATCTGTTACAGACTGAGACAAACTGGCAGAGTGGCCTTCTGCTCCGCTCAAACCACCGCAAAGGGGGCCTTTGTGGTGGTTTTTGTTTTAGGCAGAGGGGAAGGCTTTGGCGAGACCGGCGCGCGTCTGCGTGTCGGTCTTTTGGTAGATAGAGCTCAGGTGGCGCTGTACCATGCGCATCGAGATGCCGAGTTCCTCGGCGACCTGCTTGAGCGGGCGTTCATCCTGGGTCACGGCTATGAGCACGTCGACTTCGCGCGGGGTGAGAGCGTGGTCGGCGATGAAGGCCTGGCGTTGCTCTTCGATGGTGGGGGCGGCGAGTGCTTCTTTTGCCAGTTGCTCGCGCTCGCGCTCCTGCTCGGTTTGGGGCAGGCGAAACAGGCCGGCTGCCACGAATGCCGCGCAGGCGGCGACGAGCAAAACGAGCGCGCCGATCATAATGAGGGCAACGTTGTCCGAGGTTACGAGAGCAAGCGAGAGGCCCGATGTAGTGAATGCGCATACATTGTTGGCGGCGCGTCCCATGCCGGCCCAGAGGGCGGGCGCATGCATGCGCGGTGCCAGCTGTGTAAAGGTGGCGGTAAAGAACGTGACAAAAAAGCCCGAACTCAGATAAAAGACGACAAGGCCCAGGTTGGGATCGGCGCCGGCCTCCACGGCCAGGATGGAAATGGTCGAGAGCACGGCGATGCCGAGCATGACAAGTCCCATGTAGCGGCGCTCGGCAAGGTCAAAGATAAGACCGGCGGCAAGGCCGCTTGCCGCCAAAAAGAGGCGCGGCCAGGTTTGCACGGCAATGGTGCCGTGGGCGTTGGAGAGTGTGACCACGTTGTCGAGGGTCGAGAACAAGCAGGCAAGAATCATGACGAGCGCGATGCTCCAGCATGACTGTTTGGCGAGGGCATGAGAGGGCTCAATAAAGGGATTGATGGCAGGCCTTTCGGGGGGGCGCTTGGCAATCGCATGCTCGTTGCCTTTTGCGCTGGCAGGTGCGCCACATGAGAATTTGTGCCCCGGGATCCGGATATCTTCCCGTAACATGGTGTTACAGAAGCACCCCTTACGACAAGGAGGCTCACATGCGAAAGCAAATCCATGACAACCCAATCGACCACGACCGCGCGTGCGCTCTCTCCCACGGAACGTGGCGTCGCGTGGGCGCCAAGCTCGCCTGCGCGGGGGCTTGCGCGCTCATGGTCGGCCAGCTGCTGCTACCGAGCGTGGCACTCGCCGCCGACTGGGTCAACGTGGGTGGCACGCAGTACAACAGGGGCACGGCCGCCGGCGACGAGGCCGGAACGTGGTCCTGGGACGGCGCCGACGACATGAAGCTCAACGGCTACGACGGCGCCGGCATCAGTGCTCAGGGCAACCTCAATATCGGCGTGACGGGCGCCAACACCGTAACGGCCGATTCCTTGCGGAGCGCTATCGAGGTCAAGGACGGCAACCTTGCCATCACGGGGGAGGGAACCCTCAACGCGACGGCCGGGACCGATACGATAGCGGTTTCGGGGGACGGCAAGACCGGCGGCGACATGGACATCCGCGGTGCCAACGTTAACGTGACGGCAACGAACAAAGCGCCTCATACCATCGGCATTCACACGCGGGCAGGCAACATAACCATTAACGAGGGCGCCGACGTCCACGTCGAGGCGGAGGCGAATGGGGGGCTCAACGCCGTTGCAGTCTATGCCGAAAACATCTCCTCCGAGCATGGAGGATGCATCGCGGTGGATAACGCAAAATTAGATGCGGCGGCGCGCAATGGATGCAGTGTGTCGGTCGCCCTGTATTCGTCCGGGGGTAAGGATACATATTTGAGTGTTACCAACGGAGCGGATGTTACGCTCGTGGCGAGTGATAGGGCCGACGTTTTGGATGGTGTTTGGATGCGCGCGGGGGACGGCGTGTCGCGGGTGCTCGTCGAGAATTCGAGCCTTACAGTTCGATGCGGTGACGGAACTGGCCACAGTCGTAAACATGGCTACGGAATATATTCCCAGTCCGGCTCCCAGTCCGCCATCCCTCGAATTGACATCATTAATTCAAATGTTGAGGTGTCGGGTAATGCGGCGGCAATCTACGCTGTCAATCAAGGTGATGCAGCCCCTTGTCTCTCAATTGATGGCGGATCGGTAGTTGCGACTCCCGCCGGCGGCACTGTGCGAGAAGCTACGGGAAACGGACTCGTCATCGGTGTTCCCGGGTCGTCTGTCATCCAGGACATTAGAACTTCCGACGAGGTCGCCCGCAGCGTGGTAATCAGCTCCGGAGATGCGGTCGAACCCGAGCCCACCCCGCAGCCTGAGCCCACCCCGGCCCCCACGCCACAGCCGGGCGGCGGCAGCGGGACCGCCGTGCCGTCCGTGACGCCGACTCAGGCGAGTTTCACGGCTGCTGCCTCCAAGCCGGCCGCGAAGGCCACCGCTGCCCAGAAGTCCGTGGGCACTCTGGCCGCCACGGGCGACAACGCCGCGACGGCGGCCGCCGCCCTTGGCATCGCCGGCGCAACCGTTGCCGCTGCCGGCATCGTCGCAACCAAGTGCCGCAAGCGCTAGGCTTTTGGTGGCAGCGCCCATTCTCGGCTTTTACAAAATCTCAATCTGTAACACCAAACCTGATAGTTGGGCTCTAGGTGTTACAGATTGAGACGAACTGTTCAGCCGCTAACCTAACGTCTCGATCTGTAACACGTAGCGAGGAATTTGGTCTCTAACTGTTACAGATTGAGACAAACGTCGGAATCGGTTCGCCGACCAGGCCCCCAACCACCACAAAGGTGCCTGTCCCCATCGTGGTGGTCGGGCGGGCGGCGTAGAAAAAAGTCCCCGCCGGGCGTGTGCTCGACGGGGACTTTGCCGTTTGGTGGCTAGTGCTGTAGGTGATTACTCGCCCAACAGGCTCTTGGTGATGGAAGCGGCGGCCTTCTTGCCGGCGCCCATCGCCAGAATGACCGTAGCGGCACCGGTGACGATGTCGCCGCCAGCCCAGATGCGGGGATCGGTGGTCTGGCCGGTCTCCTCGTCGGCGACGATGTAGCCCCACTTGTTGAGCTCCATCTTGCCGCCGATCTTCTTTGCGAAGGGGTTGGCGTTGGTGCCGATAGCCGAAATAGCGACGTCGCAGGGGATCTCCTCGATGGCGCCCTCGATGGGCACCGGGCGACGACGGCCGGACTCGTCGGGCTCGCCGAGTTCCATCTTCTGGACCTTGACGGCGCACACGGAGCCGTCCTCGCCAGCGACAAACTCGAGCGGGGAGACGAGCGGCAGAACCTCGACGCCTTCGGCCTTAGCATGGTGCAGCTCGGCGCGACGGCAGGGCATCTCGTCCTCGGTACGACGGTAGGCGATGATGGCATGCTCGGCGCCCAGGCGCTTGGCGGTACGGACGGCGTCCATAGCCACGTTGCCGCCGCCAAAGACGACGACGTTCTTGCCGTGCTTGGTGGGGGTGTCGTACTCGGGGAACTTGTTGGCCTTCATCAGGTTCACGCGGGTGAGGTACTCGTTCGCGAAGAAGACGTTGGGCAGGTTCTCGCCGGGGACGTTGAGGAACTTGGGCAGGCCAGCGCCGGTCGCCACGTAGATGGCGTCGAAGCCCTGCTCGAACAGCTCCTCGGCCGTGGCCATGTTGCCCACGACGGAGTTGTACTCAAACTTGACGCCCATGTCCTCCAAGCCGTCGATCTCGCGCTTGACGACTGCCTTGGGCAGGCGGAACTCGGGGATGCCGTAGACCAGCACGCCGCCGCCGGTGAAGAAGGCCTCGAAGACGGTAACGTCAAAGCCGTTACGGGCGAGCTCGCCGGCGCAGGTGATGCCGGACGGGCCGGAGCCGACGACGGCGACCTTCTTGCCGTTCTTGGGGGCCATCTTGGGCGTGGAAGCGAGCTCGGGGCGGTCACCCAGGAAGCGCTCGAGCTGGCCGATGGCCACGGGCTCGGACTTCTTGCCACGGATGCACTTGCCCTCGCACTGGTTCTCCTGCGGGCAGACGCGGCCGCAGATGGCGGGAAGCATGGAGTCCTCGCGGATGGTATCGAGAGCGCCGCCGAAGTCCTTCGCGCGGATCTGCTCGATAAAGCGGGGAATGTTGATGTTGACGGGGCAGCCCTCAACACAGAACGGCTTCTTGCAGTTGAGGCAGCGCTCGGCCTCGGCCAGCGCCATCTCTTCGGTGAAGCCCTTGTCGACGGGGCGGAAGTCGCAGGCGCGCTCGGCAGCCGGCTCCTCGTTATCGGGGGTGCGGGGCGACTTCATATCGGCAACGAAACGACCGTTAACTAGTGGCATGCGCAGCTCTTTTCCTCATAGGCCTTGAGGGACTCGCCCTCTTCGGAACGGTAAGCGGCCTGGCGGGCACGAAGGTCATCCCAGTCGACCAGGGTGGCATCGAAGTCGGGGCCGTCGACGCAAGCGAACTTGGTCACGCCGCCCACCTCGACGCGGCAGCAGCCGCACATGCCGGTGCCGTCAACCATGATGGGGTTGAGCGACGCGGTGATGGGGGTGTCGTACTTCTGGGCGGTGAGGGTCGAGAACTTCATCATCGGAACGGGGCCGACGCAGAAGACCTGGCTCACGGCCTTGTCCTGCAGCAGGCGTTCCAGCGGAGCGGTGACAACGCCCTGCTCGCCGTAGGAACCGTCATCGGTAGTGATGTGGATGTGGTCCTCGTCGAGGAGCTCGCGGAACTGGTCCTCCATGAGCAGGAGGTCCTTGGTGCGGGCGCCCATGATGGCGTGCACCTCGTGACCGGTCTCGACCAGGTGCTTGGCGACCGGGAAGGCAATTGCCAGGCCGACGCCGCCGCCAATGACAGCGCAGGGGCCCTCGGCCATCTCGGTAGGAACGCCCAGCGGGCCCACGACGTCGCGCAGCGACTCGCCGGCCTCGTAGGTGGACAGCATCTCGGTGGTCTTGCCGATCACCATGAAGATGAACTCGACCCAGCCCTCGTCACCGTTCCAGCCGGCCAGGGTAAACGGGACGCGCTCGCCCGTCTCGTTGGCGCGGACCATGAGGAACTGTCCAGCGTGCGCATGCTTGGCGATTGCAGGCGCCTCGATGCGGAACTTGAACACCTTCTCCGAGAACTGCGTCTTCTCCAGGATCTTATACATAGAACCCCTCTCTTGTTAGGGCCGCCGAACCGTGCCTCCACGGAAATGGACGGTAGCCCGAATAAAACCGTACGCGCACAGGCGTTGTGCAGACATACGGTGCAAATTATACCCTCATGGACATGTCGCTTACGTGTGTCTTTGGCAGGCGGGAAAAGTGACCTGCCATTTAGGGACAGGTTTATTTTGGCAGGTTTTATCAGGCAAAACGGCAAAGGGGGCCGGCCTCGCGCATCGGTGAGGCCGGCCCCCTTTGGAGCGTTGCGTATGTATGGCGGCACAGGGTTTATTGCGACGCGGCTGCCGCGGCGTTTCCGCATATAAAACCTGCCAAAATAAACATCCCTAAATGGCAGGTTTTAGTGCTTGCCGTTGGCGGAGGCGGCGCCGTTGACGTGATCGCGGGCGTAGATTACGCCGTGGACGATGGCCAAACCGGCGGCATCTGCGGCGCGGACGCAGGTGTCCTGGAAGTCCTCGGCCTCGCGGGCGCGCAGCTGCTTGAGCACGTAGTCGGCCACGGCCATCTTGCCGGGAGGGTTGCCGATGCCGGTGCGGATGCGGCTGAAGTCGCGGCTGCCCATCTTGTCGATGATGGAGCGCAGGCCGTTGTGGCCGGCGTGGCCACCGCCTACCTTGACGCGTACGTCGCCGGCGGGAATGTCGAGCTCATCATGGACCACGAGCAGCTCCTCGGCCTTGATCTTGTACTCGCGGCAGAGCTTGGAGATGGGGCCACCCGAGGTATTCATATACGACTGCGGCTTGACCAGCACGATTTGGCGCTTGCCGCCCTCTTCCTCGGCATCGTTGATATTGATGAGCGCGACCTCGGCGCCTGCCTGGTTTTTCCAGTACGTGACGCCGGCCTGACGGGCCAGCTCATCGATCGCCTTAAAGCCGGCGTTGTGACGGGTCTCGGCATATTCCTCGCCCGGGTTGCCAAGCCCGGCAACCATGCGAATCTTAAGCGGCTGTGCAGCTGCCATGTTTGTCCTCCGTTACGTAAATAGTTCAATCAACGACAAAGGCTACCACGCCCGCCGAGGGCGAGGAAAGGTTGCAGCAAAGTCATTTCAGAAAACAGCTGCCCCGAGACAGCAGGAAGCCCCGGACACGCCGGGAGGGGTTATCAAAGCGAACATCCCGCAGCCGCAAAGCGGCGAGGACGTTCGCGTGATAACCCCGCAGGCGTGTCCGGGGCTTCCGGAGGGATGCGAGGGTCGAGCGACTACAGCGCGAAGTCGCCGCCGACGAGCGTGGAGACGGGCTCCTCGTGGTAAACGGCGGAGATGGCCTGAGCGAACTCCTCGGCGACCGAGATGGTCTTGATCTTGCCGCCGACCTCGACGGGGATGGCGTCGGTGACGACGCACTCGACGATGGGGGCGTCGTTCAGGCGCTCGATGGCCGGGCCGGAGAAGATGCCGTGGGTTGCGCACACGTAGATGTCGCCGGCGCCCATGGCCTTGAGCTCCTTGACGTTGGCGCACAGGGTGCCAGCGGTATCGATCATGTCGTCATTGATGATGCAGGTCTTGCCCTTGATGTCACCGATGATGCCCATGACCTCGGCGGCGTTGTGGCGCGGACGGCCCTTGTGGGCGATGGCCAGGTCGCAGCCGAGCATGTCGGACAGCTTCTTGGCAGCCTTGGCGCGGCCCACGTCGGGGGAGACGACAACCAGGTTGTCGGTGTCGAAGTGCATGTCGTTGTAGTACTGACCAAACAGCGGCAGTGCGGACAGGTGGTTAACCGGGATATCGAAGAAGCCCTGGATCTGACCCTGGTGTAGGTCGAGGGTGATGATGCGGTTGACGCCGGCGCGCTCGAGCAGGTTGGCGACGAGGCGGGCGGTGATGGGCTCGCGCGGGCCGGCCTTGCGGTCCTGGCGGGCATAGCCGTAGTGGGTGATGACGGCGGTGATGGAGCGGGCGGATGCGCGCTTGGCAGCGTCGGTGGCGATGAGCAGCTCCATGAGCATGTCGTTGACGTTGCCGCCGGCCACGGACTGAATCAGGAAGACGTCGGCGCCGCGGACGGTCTCGTCGTAGCGGGCGTAAATCTCACCGTTGGCGAACTGCTTAAGCGTAAGGCCCGAAAGCTCGACCCCAAGGTACTCAGCAATCTTCTGAGCGAGGGGACGGTTGGAGGAACCGGAATACACGCGGATGGACTTGCGCATATTCTCCGACTTCTCGGGATCATTAATCGGCATTACCCTTCTCCTTTATACATCGAATGCCATATAGATGCCTTGTTGCATTGTAACCGCGCGGCGGGGTTTATCGAGTCTTGATAACGTCTTTACCGCCAACGGACACGAACCGACCACTCATCCGGTCGCGCAGGTCACGATAGAAAAAGGAGCCGTCCCCATGGAACAGCTCCTTTTGTGCTTGGTAAAACGTTATACCTCGTCACCCTCGTGCAGACGGCGGCGATAATCGGCGGCCCAGCCCTCAATATTAACCTGACGGGCGCGACCCAGGCCGAGCGCGTCGGCCGGGACCGGCTCGGTGATGACGGAGCCGGCTGCCACGAGCGCGCCGTCGCCGATCTGGGCGGGCGCGACCATCATGGTGTCGGAACCGATGAAGGCGTCGTTGCCGATGACGGTCTTGTGCTTGTGGACGCCGTCGTAGTTGCAGGTGATGGAGCCCGCGCCCACGTTGACGCCGGAGCCCATGGTGGTATCGCCGATGTAGGACAGATGCGGCACCTTGGAGCCCTCGCCGATCGTGGACTTCTTGATCTCCACGTGCGTGCCGGCCTTGGAGCCGTCGAGCATGTGAGTGCCGGGGCGCAGGTAGGCGCGCGGGCCGCAGTCGACGCCGTTCTCGATGACGGCCTCGATGGCGATGGTCTCATCGATGACGCAGCCGCTGCCGACGGTGGTGTCGGTGAGGCGACTGTTGGGGCCGAGCTGGCACTCCTCGCCCACGGTGACGTGGCCAATCAGGTGCGTCTGCGGCCACACGACGGTGTCGCGGCCGATAACGGCATCGGGGCCGATCCAGGCCTGCGTGGGGTCGATGAAGGTAACGCCCTCGGCCATCCAGTGCTCGTTGATGCGGTCGCGCGCGATAGCGGTGAGCTGCGCGAGCTGGATACGGCTGTTGACGCCCAGGCCATCGCGGTAGTCATCGCAGTGGAAGATGGAGACAGCCTGGCCGTGGCTTTTGAGAATCTCGAGCATGTCGGGCAGGTAGTACTCGGATTGCGCGTTGTCGTTGCCGATCTCGTTAATGTGGGCGGCGAGCTGCGCGCCGTCGAAGGCGTAGCAGCCGGCGTTGCACTCGAGCAGCGTGGCGGCCTGCTCGGGCGTGCAGTCCTTCTGCTCGATGATGCGCTCGATCTGACCATCGGCGCCCAGCTTGATGCGGCCGTAGCCGAAGGGATCGGGCGGGGTCATGGTCATGACGGTGCAGGCGAGCTCGCCGGTGGCGACGGTCTGCGCGAACTTGGCGACGGTGTCGGCGGTGATGAGCGGCAGGTCGCCGTTGAGCACGACGACCGGGCCCTGCGTGATGCCGCAGGCCTCGAGCGTGACCTTTACGGCGTGGCCGGTGCCCAGGCGCTCGGTCTGCTCGACACATTCGACCTTGGTGGCGCTGTTGGCGTAGGCGCCGTCGATGAGGGCGCGCATCTCGTCGGCGTGGCTGCCGATGACGACCACGACACGGCTGCAGCCGGCCTTGATGGTGGCGTCGACGATCCACTGAACCATGGGCTTGCCTAGGATCTTGTGCGAAACCTTGCAGTGGTTCGACTTCATGCGGGTGCCCTCGCCGGCAGCGAGGATAATTGCGGTTGCGTCCATGTGATCTCCTGTTACGTTATAGAGACGTGTGTTTGGAAACGATACACGGCGCAATATGATACCGCAGGCATATGACGAGCGCGTAACGATTGGTTTGCGGCGGTTGAGGCTTGCGCCGCCGGCGTGGCGTTTGCGCTGCTTGCGTGCGGCGTTGGCGGTGCTGCGGAGCTGTCGTTTGAGCGAGGGGACGGGGGTACCCGTGGACAACATACGAGAGGGGTTTGGCGGCGAGCCCGTCGCGGCATTCTCGATGTCGCATCCGGCTGTGCCGGCACTCTATATAGTGCTGACGCTGGGGCTCACTATGTTCTCGATGCAGCCGGTACTGATTGCGCTGTCACTTGCGGGCGGGCTGGCGTATGGATTTGCGACGCGCGGGGCTGCCCGTACGTTGGGCGCACTTCGCTGGCAGCTGCCGGTGATTTTGATTATCGCGCTGGTCAACCCGCTATTTAGCGCCTCAGGCTCGACGGAGCTGTTCCGCATCGGCATGCGCGCGGTGTATTTGGAGAGCATGGTGTACGGCCTGTGCATGGGCGGGCTGTTTGTGGCGAGCGTGTTGTGGTTTGAGGCCGCGGCGTCGATGCTCGAATACGACAAGGTGCTCGCGCTGCTGGGCAATGCCGCACCGGTGATTGCGCTCATGATCTCGATGTGCATGAGGCTTATCCCGCAGTTTTTGCGCCGTGGTCGTACGGTGTTGGCGGTGCAGGATGCGATTGATGTGCCGGGCCGCGCGCCGGCCGACCCCGTGCGTTCGCGCTTGCGGGCATCGAGTGTGTTGATGGGCTGGGGCATGGAAGATTCGCTGGAGTGCGCGGACGCGATGCGCTCGCGCGGGTGGGGTGCCGCGACGCGTCGTACGACGTATGCGCGGTATCGACTGGGGCGCAGCGACGTTGCCGCGCTGGTTGGGCTTGCGTTGTTTGGCGTGGCCACGGCGGCAGTGGCGTGGACCGCGACGACGCAGTATTCGTTTTATCCGCAGCTCTCGGTGCCGGCGCCGTGGCCGGGCTATGTCGTGTACGCTGCCTGGATGGTGCTGCCTTGTGCGTTGCATGCGATTGATGAGAAGAGGTTTGGCTGATGGCTCGGTTGGATAGGGGCCCGGTGTCGGGCGCGGCGTGCGGCCCGGATATGCCGGCGATTGAGGTGCGGAGCCTGAGCTTTGCCTACCCCGATGCTGATGCTGCGGTGCTCGAGGGGCTCGACTGGTCTGTTTCCCAAGGTGCATTTGCGCTGCTTGTTGGCGGTACCGGATCGGGTAAGTCGACGCTGCTGTCGCTGCTCAAACCCGAGATCGCTCCGGCGGGCGAGCGCACTGGCGAACTGCGCGTGCTGGGCGAGAACGTCGCCGACATGGATGTGCGGGCATCGGCGGAGCGCGTGGGCTATGTGTTCCAGGATCCCGAGAACCAGATCGTGTGCGAAACCGTGTGGCACGAGATGGCGTTTGGCCTGGAAAACTTGGGGCTAGCGCGTGATGAGATGCGCCGTCGCGTAGCTGAGACCAGCTATTTCTTTGGGCTGGAAGACTGGCTTCACCGCGATACTGACACGCTTTCGGGCGGTCGCAAACAGCTGCTGTCGCTTGCCGCCGTCCTGGCGCTGCGTCCGCGTGTGCTGCTGCTCGACGAGCCCACGTCTCAGCTCGATCCCGTTGTCGAGAAGAATTTCCTGCACGCGCTGTTTCGTGTGAATCGCGAGCTGGGCTGCACGGTTGTTGTGGCGACGCATCAGCCGCGCCCAATGCTCGAATACGCGACGTGTGCGTACCGGATTGAGGACGGTCGCGTGCGCGAGGTGGCGGATATGGCTTCTTTGGGACGCCGAGAATCGCTGGTTTCCGATGATATGTTGGGGTGGGGTGCCATCCGATGTGCAAAAAAAGGAGTATTCAGCAGGCGTGAGGACAATTTGGGCTCTCTGGAGCCGCCCGGGGACGTATCGAGCGCGAAAAAAAGTTCGGAATTGGACAAATCGTCCGAATTTGTGGCGCAAACGTCGCTCGAGAACGGCTCGGAAGCCTTCCCGCGCACGGATGGAAGCAGAATACTCCAAAAAATGCACGCTGGGTCGGCTACCACCCTGGCAGGGAGCTGGTTTCGCTACGATCGCGCGGGCGGTTGGGTGCTGCGCGGGCTCGATGCGTCGTTTTCGGCTGGCGCGGTGCATGCGGTTGTGGGCGGTAACGGCTGCGGCAAGTCGACAATGCTTTCGGTGCTGGCGAAGACCGCCAAGCTGCAGCGCGGCCGCATGGTGCGCAGGGCGGCCTCGGCGGCGCTGCTGCCTCAGAATCCCAAGGCCCTGCTGGTCGCCGAGACAGTGCACGACGAGCTGATGGAATGGGCTTCGACCTGCGGATATGACGAGGCTGTGGCGCGGGAGCGCGCGGCGCAGCTGGGATTGGACGGCCTGGATGCGCGCCATCCGTACGATCTTTCGGGTGGTCAGCGTCAGCTGCTCGCGTTGGCAAAGCTGCTGTTGATTGGTCCGGAGCTGTTGCTGCTCGACGAGCCCGCGAAGGGGCTGGACCTGACGAGCCGCCGCATTATCGCTCGCGCCCTATGCGAGCATGCGCAAGCCGGCGGCACCGTCATCATGGCCACGCACGACTTGGACTTCGCCGAGCAGGTTGCCGACGACGTTGCCATGATGTTCGACGGCGAAATTGCTTGCATGGAGCCGCCGGCAGATTTCTTTGCCGACAACGTGTTTTATAGGGCGTGATGGAATGGCGGATTATCGCGGCTCGCGCCTACTTGTAAAACTGGAGATTCCGCTGTTGTTGGCGGTGCCGGCGGTAATGGCCGCAGCATTGCTGGCGGGCATTGAGCAGGCAGCACTTGCCATGCTGATTGTGGTGGCGCTCGTGCTCGCGCTGTTCTTTGCAGGCTACGAGGCGTCGCGACCGGGCCTGCGCCAGATTATGCCCACGCTAGTGTTGGCGGCGCTGGCTGCGGCGGGCCGCATCTTGTTCGGCCCCATTCCCGACTTTAAACCCGTGAGCGCCATCGCCATCATCGCCGGGGCGACGCTCGAGCGTCGCAACGGCTTCATGGTCGGCGCGTTGGCAGCACTGACCAGCAATTTCTTTTTTGGGCAGGGCATGTGGACGCCATGGCAGATGTATGCCTGGGGGCTCGTGGGATACGTTGGCGGTGCGCTGGCGCATGCCGGTGCGTTCGACCGTGCGGATGGAACCGTGCGCATGCCGGCGCTGATGGCGTACGGCTTTGCTTCGGGTCTGCTGTACGGCGTGGTGATCAACGCGTACGACATTATCGGTTTTGTACAGCCGCTTACTTGGGCGGGTGCCGTGGCGCGTCTTGCCACTGCCGTACCGTTCGATATTACGCACGGCCTTGCGACCTGCGTGTTTTTGGCCGCCTTGTACAAGCCTTGGTGTCGTCGCATTAACCGTGTCGTCGTGAAATACGGACTGTAGGGCATTTCGCGTTCCCACACGAACTTGCGGTGGAATAGTTCTCGTTTTTGGCTATTTGCTGCCCAAACAGGAACTATTCCACCGCAACTTATAGGGGGAGAGGGGTCACATGATCTGCTTTCCTCTGTCCCCCAGGAATTACTTGGCGCTAGAGCTCTAGCGTGAGGGTGACAGGGCAGTGGTCGCTGCCGAAGATGTCGCCACGGATACCGGTGTCGCGTACGTTGTCGGCGATTGCGTCGCTTACCAGGAAGTAGTCGATGCGCCAGCCGGCGTTGTTCTTGCGGGCATTAAAGCGATAGCTCCACCAGCTGTAGACGCCCTCGACGTCCGGGTTTGCCGCACGCCAGGTATCGGTAAACCCGGCATTGAGCAGCTCGGTAAACTTGCCGCGCTCCTCGTCCGAAAAGCCTGCGTTGCCGCGGTTGGACTTGGGGTTCTTAAGGTCGATCTCCTCGTGCGCTACGTTAAAGTCGCCGCAGGTCACCACGGGCTTGCCGGTCTCGTGCTCGAGCGCGTTCAAAAAGCCGCGGTAGGCGTCGTCCCAGGCCATGCGAACGTCGATGCGGGCGAGTTCGTTTTGAGCGTTGGGCGTGTAGACGTCCACAAACCAGAACTTGTTGAATTCGAGCGCGCAGACGCGACCCTCAGTCGCGGCCTGGGCGACGAGCTCGGCAGCCTCGCCTTCGCCGGCATAGGGCAGCAGTGCATCGGCGTTCAACACGCGCAGCGGTTCCTGGCGGCTAAAGACCGCGGTGCCCGAGTAGCCCTTGCGCTCGGCGTAGCTCCAGGTTTGGTGATAGCCAGGCAGGTCGACCTGCACCTGGCCTTCCTGCAGCTTAGTCTCCTGCAGCGCCAGGATATCGACGTCGAGCTCCTGCGCGATCTGAATAAAGCTCGGGTCCTTTTTGAGCACGGCGCGCAGGCCGTTAACGTTCCACGAAGCAAAGGTATAAGTCTGAGGCATGGTGTCCTTTCGACGGGGTTGGCAGGCTTAAGATTAACGCAACAAGAGCGGGGCGGAGTCCGCGAGCGACGGTGTGAACGTCGCCGCTCCGGCGACACGGACGGAGGACACATATGACGCAGGCAATATCGGATCCCAAGCAGGCCTCCGCCGCGCTGGAGGAGCTGTTCGACACCCATAATCACGTGGTGTTTTTTGGCGGCGCGGGCGTTTCCACGGCAAGCGGCATTCCTGATTTCCGCAGCGTAGACGGCCTATATCACCAGCAGTTTGCCTATCCTCCCGAGACCATGCTCTCGCACAGCTTCTACGAGACGCATCCGGCCGAGTTTTTCGACTTCTACCGCACCAAGATGATCGCGCTTGGCGCCAAGCCCAACCGCTGCCACACTAAACTGGCCGAGCTGGAGCGCGCCGGCAAGCTCGATGCCGTGGTGACGCAGAACATCGACGGTCTGCACCAGGCAGCCGGTTCGCAGCGCGTGTTCGAGCTGCACGGCTCGGTTCATCGCAACATTTGCCAAGCGTGCGGTGCGGTCTATAGCGCCGAATGGATTTGCGCTCGCGAGCACGAGGACGCCGAGGGCGCGCCTGTGTGTCCCGCATGCGGAGGCCGCATCAAGCCCGATGTGGTGCTCTACGAAGAGCCGCTCGACGAGCGCGTGCTCACCGGCGCCGATGCCGCTATTGCCGCGGCCGACGCCCTCATCGTGGGCGGAACCTCGCTCGTGGTGTACCCGGCGGCGGGCCTCACGCGCTACTTTACCGGCGATACGCTGGCCATTTGCAATCTGGTGCCCACCGATCAGGATGCAAATGCCGACCTGCTGATTTCTTGCGACATCGCGGCCGCGTTTGCGTTCTAGCCCGCGTGCGCGGATACAATAGAAAGACTGATTGCAAAGCGACCCCGCCGCCAGCGCCCGAGCGCGGCGGCGTGGGCATTTTAGGAGGATGTTCATGGCGAACGACAGCAAGACATGGCGGTGCGGAAAGTACGAGCTCAGCTTTGACCGTCCGCGCATCATGGGCGTCCTCAACGTGACGCCCGATTCGTTTAGCGATGGCGGCGAGCACTTCGATCCGGATGCCGCGATTGAGTACGGCTTGGCGATGCTCGACGCCGGTGCCGACATCATCGACGTGGGCGGCGAGTCCACGCGTCCCGGCTTTACCCCGGTCAACCCCGACGAGGAAGCCCGCCGCGTGCTGCCCGTGGTGCGCGCACTGGCCAAGGAGGGCGCCATCGTCTCGATTGACACGCGTCATGTGGCGGTTGCCAAGGCGGCCGTGCGCTGCGGAGCCTCGATCGTCAACGATGTGACGGGTTTCACCGATCCCAAGATGATTGAGTTTGTTAAGACGAGCACTTGCGGCGTCATCGTGATGCATGCCGGCGAGGTTGCCGCGCCTGCGCGCACGCATGCGACGGTGCAGCTCGATACCTCGGCCGCGGCGTTTGTTGCCGAGAAGGCACGCGAGGCGGCTGCCGAGGCTGCGCGCGAGGCCGAGAAGCCGGCCCGCCGTCGTCGTGGCAAGTTGTTGGGCGAACCCAAGGCGGAGGCCAAACTCCCGGGCGGTGTGGTACAGCCCTCGCTGCCGTTTGGCGAACCGGAGCCCGCGCCCGAGCCCGCAGCCGAACAGGAGACGCCGGCCGCCGAGCAGACTGCTGCCGCTGCGACCGCCGCGCCCGAGGCCGCACCTGCACCCGCCGAGCCCACGCCGGAACCCAGCGACCACCTGGCCGCCATGATGCGCCGCAGCGCCCGCCGCGAGGAGGCGTATGTGCCCACCTCACAGCTCCGCCGCTTCACCCTGCCCGATTCGGCGCCCATCATGCGCCGCGTCATGGGCTTTCTGTCCGACCAAGCCCGCACGCTCATCCATGCCGGCGTGTCGCGCGACCGCATCTGCATCGATCCCGGCCCAGGCTTTGGCAAGTCGGCTAACGAGGACATCGTCATTCAGCGCGAGACCGCCAAGATGGCGTCGCTGGGCTATCCGCTCATGTGCGCCGTGTCGCGCAAGCGCTTTGTGGGCGCCGTTTCGGGCGTGACCGAGGCCGCTGAGCGCGATGCCGCCACGTTTGGCGTGTGCCTGGGCGCCATCCAGGCCGGTGCCAACATCGTGCGCGTGCACGATGTTGCCGGCTTTGCGCAGTTCTTGAACGGTTATTGGGCCGTCGCCAAGCCGCAGCCGCGCCGCGCGTTTGTGGCCGTGGGCTCCAATCTGGGTCACCGCTGCGACAACATCCGCGCCGCGCGCGACATGATTGCCGAGATCCCGCTCACCTGTGTGTCCAACTGCTCGCGCATCTACGAGAGCGAGCCGGCCTACGAGACGCGCCAGGACGCGTTTGCCAACGCCGTCATCGAGATCAAGACCGAGTTGGCGCCGCTGGTGCTGCTCGACGAGCTCATGAAGATCGAGGCCGAGCTGGGCCGAGACCGTTCCAAAAAGGCCAAGGCCAACGGTCCGCGAACCATCGACCTGGACCTGCTGTGGATGGACGGCGAGACCCACGGCGGCAAGAAGCTGCGCCTGCCGCATCCGCTCATTGGCGAGCGCGACTTTGTGCTGGTGCCGCTCGAGGACCTGATGCACGACCCGGCGCGATTCTTCCGTTACAACGGCGTCGAGGTCAAGGAGCCCGAGGATCGCGTGGGCCATATCGTGGGCGAATTGGGGCGTATGTAGATGATTGAGATGAGTGCTGTTGCCGCCGGCACCGAGTTGGACGTCGCACGTAATGCGGGTCGTGAGGGCGTGTCCGCGGGCTGGTGCGCGTGGAGCGCGGGCGATGCTTCGCTGACGTTTTCGCTGGTCGTGCGCCCCGATGTGAACATGCATGCGTTCCACGGCCTGCCGTTTGTGGCCGCGATGGGCATGATGGATGCGCTCGCGGGCACGGCCGCAACGCCGGGCCTGGGGCTTGCCGGCAAGGTGGGTATCCAGTGGCCGAGCGACATCGTGTGCGGCGCGCCCGCATTTGAGACGTCGCTCGCGCGTGTCGCCGTCAACGGCGGTGCAGGTGCCGCGGGCATGTTTGCCGCGGTGACGGTGGATATTGAGCGCGCGGCGTTGAGTGGGCTTGGCGTTGATATGGCAGACGAGGCACTGGTCGAGGCGCTGGCCGCCGCGGTGCTCGCCCGCGTGGACGCCTGGGCGGTTGTCGCCAACACGCCACAGGGAGCTGCCGGCCCGCTGGCTCCGGTGCTGGGTGACTACTTCGACATGGTGCCGCTGCTGGGTCGTCAGGTCGCGGCGGTGTCGCCCAACGGCTTGCCGCTCGCGGTGGGCGTGTTCGCAGGCCTGGATATTTGGGGTCGCGCGACCATAAAGACCGACGCCGGCGAGCAGGAGTTTCCGCCCGAGGCCGTACGGATTCGCGGACTGTAACGCGAGGCGCCCGCGCTCAAAGATAGCGATGACAACAAGACCCTCCTCGGCTGTGCCGGGGAGGGTCTTGTTGTCTGGGGAATGGGTTGTCAGCACCCTATTCCTCAAAATTGAAAATATTTCGATTTTGAGGAATAGAATTAAGCCAGCTCGGCCTTTAACGAGGTATATTCGTTGCAGAGTCTATTCCTCAAAACTGAATAATTTTCGTTTTTGAGGAATAGCGATAGAAGACCGCAGGGAGGCACCAATGAAACTCATCAATAGAACGTCATATATGGACACGTTGACGAGCCTTATTGGCGTACCGGACATCAAGGTCATAACGGGCATTCGCCGTAGCGGTAAGTCAAAATTGCTCGAGGCCCTCCGCGATTACGTGGAGGCAAATCTGTCCAATTCGAATGTCATCCATATCAATTACAACCTCGACGAGTTCGAGGGCCTGCTCGAATATCATGCCCTGCTCGCCTATGTGAAAGAGCATCGAGTGTCCGACAAGCAAAACTTCCTGCTTATCGACGAGGTTCAGATGTGCGACGGCTTTGAACGCGCGATCAACAGCCTCCATGCATCCGAGCAGTACGACATCTTCATCACCGGATCGAACGCCTTTTTGCTGTCGAGCGATCTGTCGACGCTCTTTACGGGGCGCACGTTCGAGATCGAGGTTTTCCCATTCTCGTTTGAGGAGTATCGCTTCTATAGTGACGAGGGCGAGGTCGATCGCGACTTCGATGAGTACGCGAGAACCGGCGGTATGTCCGGCTCTTACCCTTATCCACTGCAGGAGCAGCGCTACCAATATCTCTCCAATGTCTTCAAAACGCTCATCGTGAGGGATATCGTGCAGCGGCATAACGTGAGAAACGAATCGGCACTGCTGCGCATTGCCGATTACATGATGGACAACGTCTCCAACATAACGTCGGCACGCAACATTACAGATGTTTTGAATGCGGATGGGCTAAAGATTACGAACAAGACGGTCGGCACGTACATGGGGTACCTGTGCGATGCGTTTGCCTTCTATAAAGTTCGTCGGTACGACATTCGCGGCAAAAAATACCTTAAGAGCGGCGAGAAGTATTACCTGGCAGACCACGCGTTCAAATACGCA
Source organism: Coriobacteriaceae bacterium (assembly GCA_025993015.1). Taxonomy (NCBI): domain Bacteria; kingdom Bacillati; phylum Actinomycetota; class Coriobacteriia; order Coriobacteriales; family Coriobacteriaceae; species Coriobacteriaceae bacterium. The sequence continues at coordinate 1,027,351 of DAJPFV010000001.1, read as the reverse complement.
CTGCTTGGTACACGTGATATGGATTGGGGACGCGTATACGAGAACATGGTGGCCATCGAGCTGCTGCGCCGCGGATACGAGGTATACGTCGGTGTGCTCTATAAAAAGGAAATAGACTTTGTAGCAATCAAGCGAAGCGAGAAGCTCTACATTCAGGTGAGCGACGACATCAGCTCGGATAAGACGTTTGAACGCGAGATTTCGCCACTGCTGAGCATTGGCGATGCGTATCCCAAGATGATTCTTGCCCGCACGCATCACGAGGCCACGGATCGCGATGGGGTGCAGATCGTGGACCTGGCGAGGTGGTTGTGCGGCGAGGCTTAGCAAAAAATCCTATTCCTCAAAACTGAAAAATTTTCGATTTTGAGGAATAGGATTGGCGGCTGGTTGCTGCGACCTGGCGTTTACTCTATCCCAGCTCCTGCATGCGGCGGTAGATTTCGCAGATACCCTTGATGGTGAGTTGTCCATCGACCACGTCGAAGGCGTCGGTCGAATCGGCGACGATGCCGGCGAGGCCGCCCGTGGCGATGACGGTGGCGTCATCGCGGCCCAGCTCGCGCTTCATGCGTGCGACCAGGCCCTCAGCCATGGCGGCGGCGCCCGTCACGGCGCCCACCTTGATGCACTCCTCGGTATCGCGGCCGATGGCATGCTCGGGCGCCTCGAGCGGCACGCTGGCGAGCTTGGCGGCACGGGCGGCAAGCGCGTCCATGGAGATGCGGATGCCCGGCGCGATCGCTCCGCCAATGTAATAGCCGTCCTTGTCGATGACATCGATATTGGTTGCAGTGCCAAAGTCCACCACGATCGCCGGCGCGCCGTAGAAGGTCTCGGCCGCGACGGCGTTGGCTATGCGGTCGGCACCCACGGCCTGAGGGCGTGCCGCACGCAGCTTGGTCACGTCGGCAGTCTGCGGCCCGATAACGATGGCGTCTGCCGCGATGCGGTCGGCCACGGCGTGCCATTCGCGCGAGAGCTGCGGCACCACGCCGGCAAAGGCGATCGCGTCGACCGCGTCGAGCGAAAGGCCGTACATTTTAAAGAAACCCATCAGGCGCACATGAATCTCGTCGGCGGTATAAGAGCGGTCGGTGGGCATGCGCCACGACTGCACCAGCTCGTCTCCGTCAAACAGCCCCATGGCCGTCTGCGTGTTTCCCATATCGATAGCGAGCAGCATGTCTACTCCCAGTGTTGGCATAAAAGGACGCGCACCATTGTATACGCGCCGCCGACGGCACTCGGCTGCGATTCGTTTACGGTGATAGGGGCCGAGGGGTTTAAATATGAAGGAATTATGCTCCACGAGATTTTCCTTGCCGTTTACCGAACTCCCGCGTAATATTCTTTCTTGCGCACATGAGGCGCCCAGACATTGCGGGGTGGAGCAGTCTGGTAGCTCGCCGGGCTCATAACCCGGAGGTCGTAGGTTCAAATCCTGCCCCCGCGACCAAGAACTTGCAGCTCGTCGGCCTAGCCGGCGAGCTTTTTTGTTAAAGGCTTTAGCCTGTGCGGGGCGCGCAGCGCGCCGCATCAGAAACCACCCGCTATGCGGGTGGGGCCAAACGGCTTTACAAAGCCGCCCCCTCGCCGGACACTTGCGATTGTTCAGGCCGCAAGGAATCCGAGTCGAGAGGGCGGTGGTGGCGTATGGCCCAGAAGGCCTACAGCCTGTCGCACACGAAGTGGATGTGCAAGTACCACGTCGTGTTCACGCCGAAGTATAGGCGCAAAGTCATCTACAACCAAATAAGGTCCGACCTTGGGGAGATCTTCAGGAAGCTCTGCCAGTACAAGGGGATAGAGATCATCGAGGGGCACCTGATGCCCGACCACGTCCACATGCTGCTGGCGATACCGCCGAAGTACAGCGTATCGAGCGTGATGGGCTACCTGAAGGGGAAGAGCTCGCTGATGATATTCGACAAGCACGCGAACATGAAGTACAAGTTCGGCAACAGGAAGTTCTGGGCCGAGGGCTACTACGTGTCCACGGTCGGCCTGAACGAGGCCACGATCGCGAAGTACATCCGGGAGCAGGAGAAGGCCGACATCGCGCTCGACCGGCTGAGCGTCAAGGAGTACGAGGACCCCTTCGGCAGGGGGCCGGGGCGTAAATAGCGCCGGTTTGACCGGCCCGCCACGGGTCAATCTGCAGTGCGGCCCGAACCCCGTGAGGGCCGGCGCCTTTAGACGCGTGCCGGAAATCCAAGGGTTATACCCTAAGAGCAAACCACCCCTTTTAGGGGTGGTTTTGATTATTCCGGGACCGTGTTTTCGGTCCAATTCTCAGCCTCTCAAACAAAATCTCGATCTGTAACATCTAGACCCGATTTGGGCGGCTAGGTGTTACAGATTGAGATGTTGAGTCCCCGCCTGGACGGTTTGTCTAAATCTGTAACACGAGGGACGGATTTTGCCGAGTTGTTGTTATAGATTGAGATTTTCTAGCAGGCGGGTTTGGTTTGTCTCGATCTGTAACAGTAAGACCCGGTTTTGCCGCGCAACTGTTACAGATTGAGATAAACCGGCGGGCAAACCGACGGGCCGCCCACCCCCATCCACCTGCCGGCACCTGATATTCGCCGATTTCCGTTGTGCCGCTGTACCCCTATGCCATATCCTCTAGACAACTACGCGGCATCATCGCCGCCGCGCCTACAAGAGAGGAATGTCCATGACCGCACCTGCATCCAAGCTGCTTCAGCCCATTACGGTTGGCCCCCTTGAGCTCAAAAACCGCATTATGTTCCCGCCGCTGACCACCGGCTACGAGGAGCGCGACGGTTCCATCGGCGAGCGCAGCCTGGCTTTTTACGAGCGCCTGGCCCGTGGCGGCGTGAGCTACATCGTCATCGGTGACGTTGCCCCCGTCATGACCGCAAGCCCCACGCCCAAGCTGGCGACCGACGCCCAGATCCCCACGTTTAAGGCCCTGGCCGACGTCGTCCACAAGCACGGCGCCAAGGTCGCGCTGCAGCTGTTCCACCCCGAGTACGATGTGCCCGGTGTCGGCCGCATGGTCATGGGATCCATGGCCGCCGCCAAGGCCGCGCAGGAGGCCAAGGCCGCCGGCGACGAGGAGACCTTTGCCGCCAAGATGGCCGAGTCCAACGAGATCCGCAACCAGGCATACGCCAAGCTGCACCACGACATGCAGCACTTTGTGAACGAGGCCAGCGTGGAGCAGCTCACCCAGATCAAGGAGGCCATCGCTGCCTCGGCCGCTCGCGCGCAGCAGGCCGGGATCGATGCCATCGAGGTCCACGGCGACCGTCTGGTGGGTTCGCTGTGCTCGGCCATCCTCAACCATCGCACCGACGAGTACGGCGGCTCGTTCGAGAACCGCGTTCGCTACGCGCTGGAGGTCGTCGCCGCCATTAAGGAGGCCGCGCCGCAGCTGATGGTGGAGTACAAGCTCCCCGTGATCATGGAGAACCCCGACGGCACGCCGCGCGGCAAGGGCGGCCTGCAGCCCGACGAGGCCTGTGAGTTTGCCAAGCTGCTCGAGGGCGCGGGCATCGACATGATCCAGGTCGCGCAGGCCAACCACACCGGCAACATGGGCGACACCATTCCGCCCATGGGCGCCATGCCCTACAACTGGACGCTGCCCGTGGCCGAGCGCGTCAAGGCCCTGGTCTCCGTGCCGGTGGCAACCGTCGGCCGTGTTGTCTCGGTCGAGGCCGGCGAGAAGATTCTGGAAGACGGCGCGGCCGACATCATCGCCTACGGCCGCTCGCTCATGTGCGACCCCGACATTGCGCTGAAGGCCGCCACGGGCGAGCCCATCCGCGAGTGCCTCAACTGCAACAAGGGCTGCGTCGACGCGATTCAAAACCGCAAGTACATCTCGTGCGTGCTCAATGCCGAGAACGGTGACGAGGCGACCGTCGCTATCAAGCCGGGCGAGGGCGACAAGAAGATCGCCGTGGTGGGCGGCGGTATTGCCGGCCTGGAGGCCGCGCGCGTGGCGGCCAAGCGCGGCTACGACGTGACCGTCTACGAGGCGAGCGATCACTTGGGCGGCCAGATTGTGCTGGCGGCTGCGCCTCCGCGCAAGGACGAGATCATGCGCTCGGTTGAGTACTATGAGAAGATTCTGCCTGGCCTAGGCGTGAAGGTCGAGCTCAGCCATGCCGCTACCGCTGAGGACCTCAACGCCGCCGATGCCGCGATTGTGGCTGTGGGCGCGCACGACGTGGTCATCCCCGTTCCGGGCGCCGACTCGGAGAAGGTCGTCTCGAGCTGGGACGTGCTGGCCGGCAAGGTGGAGCTCAGCGGGCGCGTCGCCGTCATTGGCGGTGGCCTGGTGGGCACCGAGACTGCCGAGTACCTGCTACAGCACGGCTGCGAGGTGGCGATCGTCGAGATGCTCGACAAGATTGCCGCGGGCGAGTCCGAGACCATTCTGCCGCTGATTATGAGCGACTTTGCAGAGCACAACGTGGAGCAGCATGTTAAGACCCGCCTGACTGCCATTACCGACGAGGGCGTGGAGGCTGTTCGCACCACCGAGGACGGCGCCGAGGAGCCGGTGAAGATCGTCTGCGATTACGTGGTGATGGCCGTGGGCTCCAAGGCCAACGCGTTTGACCTGGATGGCGTGACGGTGCCCGTGACCTGCGTGGGCGACTGCTCGGGCGAGCGCACCGCCGACATCGCGAGCGCCATTCGCACGGCGTATCACGCGGCCAACGAGCTGTAGTTGAACATCGCGGCCAGGCGGGGCGGTAGCACGGATCCGTCTCGCCCGGCTGTGTCCCGTCGGGTGTCAACCGGTGCGGGGCCTGCAATCGCAGCAGGTCCCGCCCTTTTTGTTTTGCTCCGGTGGATGGCAATGCGCGGTAATCATGAGGAGTGAGGACGTCTACTGCCTTGCAGATCACTCAAAAATATTGGGGGAGGGGTTAATAACTATATCCTCTATACCAAAGGACATAAAGAGATGCCAATTTTGTTGACAAGCGAATGACGATTAGCTGCGAGTCAGCTACCAGCGTAAATAATCGATAAAGAAATGTCGTAATTTGGTGCCAAATGCCCAGATAACGCCGCGTCTATTTTAATTAACTGCTTTGAGCAAACAGTAAAATGCTACTATCTAACTTGCACGTAAGAAAGCAGATTAACGGTTAAGGCTAAGAAGTGGCAGGTATGTCGGAAGCAACTAGGACTCGCACGCATGCGCCCGAGGTTAGGCAGCGCGCCGTCGAGATCCTCCAAGAGGGGGTCGGTCATCGCGCCCTCGCCGCGGAGCTAGGCATTCCCCAGGCCACGGCTCGTCAGTGGGCCCGCGCGTATGCCGTGGGCGGTGCCGACGCCGTTCTCAATGCCGGTTCGCATCATCACACCTACTCGTACGACGTAAAGCTCGCTGTGGTTAAGGACCGTCTGGAAAACGGCTTGACGGTTCGCGAGGCCATGATCAAGCACAAGATTCCCAGCGAGTCTTCGGTCAAGGCTTGGTGCCGTCAGTACCGCGAGAGCGGTGAGGCCGCACTGGTCGATAAGCCGCGCGGTCGCAAGCCGCGCGTTAAAAAGGCGGAATAGCAAACGGGATGGTGCGCCCACAGGGGCGCATTTTTCTTGCCGCGCCAACTTTTTGGACCGGCGCGAGCCTGTCGGGACATTCTCCAAAGTGGCCAATAAACTGCGCGCAGTGGCCCGCGTGCCTGTCGCTGCGATAGGGGAGCGTCGCCCCACTGCTCCAAAGCGGACGTGCCCTTACCCCGTACGCCTAAAACTCCCCAGTTGACCGAAAACCTGCCGCCGCTGCTCCTCAATTGAGCTATAACGTTAAACAATTGCAGCGTTTTTGCATGGGGGAGTGATGGTATGACGCTACTGTATTTCCTTACCCTGTTTCCGCTGGTACCGGCGCTGGGCATGCTGCTCGCGCGCGGTGACCGCGCCCGCGATGCGGTGGGGCTTGTAGGCTCCGGCATTATTATGGCGGTGACAGTTGTAGTCGCCGTCTTGTTTTTTGGCACGGGTCCGCAGAGCTTTGAGGTTGCCCCCGGCACCTCGCATGTGCTCTCGATCATCAGCTCCGCCATCGATGCCATCCTGTGCGCCGTCATCCTGTACAACGCGTATAAATATAGGAACGCGCTCACCACGGTGCTCGGCATAGTCCAGCTGGTGGGCTCGCTCGCCTTTGCAGCCATGACGCTGCCCGCGGCCGAAGCCGTCACGGCGACGCCGCTCTACCTGGACTACATGAGCGTGATCATGGTCCTCGCCGTCGGCATTGTCGGCAGCCTAATCTGCGTGTATGCCCTGGGCTACATGAAGGACTTCCAGGCTCATGACGAGCACGAGGCCGCGCTGCGCGGGCAGACCGCGCCCGACCGTCGCCCGCAGTTCCTGGCGCTTATGTTCCTGTTCCTCTCGGCCATGTTCGTCATCGTGACGAGCGATAACCTTGAGTGGCTGTTCTGCGGCTGGGAAATCACCACTGTGTGCTCGTTCCTCATGATTGGCTACACGCGCACGCCCGAGGCCATCAAGAACGCCTTCACCCAGATCATCCTTAACATGCTGGGCGGCATCGCGTTTTTGGCCGGACTCATGTTCCTGCACGTTAACGGTATGCCGTTGACCATCTCGGGCATGATCGAGCTTTCCGGCGCCGGAACCGTGCAATCCGCGCTACTGGTGATGCCGGTCATCCTGCTGTCGCTCGCCGCACTCACCAAGGCCGCACAGATGCCGTTCCACACTTGGCTGTTGGGCGCCATGGTTGCCCCCACGCCCACGAGCGCCCTGCTGCACTCGTCAACCATGGTCAAAGCTGGCGTGTTCTTAATGGTCAAGCTGAGCCCGCTCTATGCCATCTATCCCGTGACCGGCTTTATGGTTACGAGTGTGGGTGCCATCACGTTTTTGCTCGCTGCCCTCATGGCCATCTCGCAGAGCAATGCCAAGCGCGTGCTCGCGTTCTCCACCATTTCCAACCTGGGCCTCATCAGTGCCTGCTTGGGTGTCGGCGCGCCCGAGGCCGTCTGGGCGGCCATCTTCCTGATCCTGTTCCACACGGTGGCAAAGTCGCTGCTGTTCCTGTGCGTGGGCACGGCCGAGCATCATATCGGCAGCCGTAATATCGAGGACATGGACGGTATGTTCAGCCGCATGCCGCACCTGACGCGCCTGATGATGCTGGGCATCATGGGCATGTTCGTGGCGCCGTTTGGCATGCTCGTGTCCAAGTGGGGCGCCCTGGTGGCGTTTGCGCAGACCGGCAACGTGCTCATGATCATGGTGCTTGCCTTTGGCTCTGCCGCGACGTTCTTCTTCTGGGGCAAGTGGCTTGCCAAGCTTTCGGGCGTCGACCCCACGGCTCAAAACGTTGAGGTCAATGTCCATAAGACCGAATGGATGGCGCTCAACACCATCGCCGCGCTGCTGATTCTGTGCTGCGTGGCGTTCCCGCTCATCTCGAGCGGTTTGGTGTCGCCTTACTTGGCCATGGTGTTTGGCCGTGTGCCGTACGTTATTGGCAAGGACGCCATGTATCTGATGGTGGTTATCGTGGCTTTTATTGCCGTGGTGTTGCTGACTTCATTCCGCGTGAGCAACAAACCGCATGTAAACGTATATCTTTCGGGTGTGGGAACCGACAAATATCGCCATTTCCGCGGCTCGATGGGACACGAGGTAAAGGCCGAAAAGCGCAATTGGTACTCGGAGGACGCCCTTGGCGAGAAGCGTATTGGCCCCGCGGGTAGCGTCGTGTGCTGCAGCATTATCTTGTTTGCGCTGCTGTGTTGCGCATGGATTGGGCCCGAGAGACTTGCCATGAGTGCGCCCTCGGTGCTGCGCGGCAAGTATTTTGAAGGTTCGGGTGTCGTGGGCATTTTTATTGGCACCGTGGCGTTTGCCCTGCTGGCGCCGCTTGTGGGTGGCATGATCGACGGCATCGACCGCAAGCTGTCCGCCCGCATGCAGGGCCGCGTGGGCCCGCGCCTGCTGCAGCCCTTCTACGACGTTGCCAAGCTGCTGCGCAAGGCCCCCGCCAGCGTAAACACCATGGACGATACCTATATGGCGTGCGCGCTCATCTTTACCGTGGTGGGCGGCGGCATCTTTGTGTCGGGCTCTAACACGCTACTGTGCGCTTTTATGGTGACGCTCGCCGCGATCTTTGTGGTGCTGGCGTCCGCCTCGACGCAAAGCCCGTTTGCCCAGGTTGGCGCCGATCGTGAGTTACTGCAGGTTATGAGTTACGAGCCCGCCGTTTTGCTGATGAGCGTGGGCCTGTACCTTGCCACCGACAGCTTTGATTCCATCGCCGTGACGGGGCAGTCGGTCCCCATCATCGTGTACAGCGCGCCCATTTTCCTCGCGCTGCTCGCGGTGCTCACCATCAAGCTGCGCAAGTCGCCGTTTGACCTTTCGTACTCGCATCATGCGCATCAGGAGATCGTCCAGGGCGTCGCCACCGAGATGAGCGGCGGCACGCTGGCCAAGATGACCCTTATGCACTGGTGCGAGACCGTGCTGTTTTTGATGTGGGTGGGCATGTTCTTTGTTTGGGACAACCCCGTGAGCTGGGTTGTAGCCCTGGTCGTGATGGCCGCGACGTATTTTGTCGAGGTCCTGATCGACAACACCTTCGCACGCAGCACCTGGCGCAGCTGCTTTAGGCTCGGATGGGGCGTGGCGCTGGTGTTTGGCCTGCTCAACCTTATGCCCATCCTCGTCGACGTGTTTATTTAGGAGGCGGCATCCATGGATCATAAAATGTCGCGCTCGCCGTGGGTTATTCATTACGACGGTTCGAGCTGCAACGGATGCGATATCGAGGTGCTGGCCTCGCTCACGCCGCTGTTCGATGCGGAGCGCTTTGGCGTGGTCAACACCGGCAACCCCAAGCATGCGGATATCTTTTTGGTGACGGGGTCGGTCAATGCCCAGAACCTGCCCGTCGTGCGCCAGATCTACAACCAGATGCTCGAGCCCAAGTGCGTGGTGGCCTGCGGCATCTGCGCGTGTTCGGGCGGCGTGTTCCGCGATGCCTACAACGTGATCGGCGGCGTGGACCGCGCGATTCCCGTGGATGTGTACGCGCCCGGGTGCGCCATTCGCCCCGAGACCGTGATCGATGCCATCGTGGAGGCGTGCGGCATCCTGGACCAGAAAGAGGCCGTGATGCGCGCCGGTGGCGATCCGCTCACCGTGGGCGGTGCCGCAACCTGGGACGGTGGCGTTGAGCTGGGCGAGGACGGGTTTGTGGCTGCGGGGGCCGGGGCTGATGGTGCCGGTGACGGTGTCGAGGCCAACGTGTCCACTAGGTCCGCCGCGCCCGCCGCTGCAAAGGAGGCCGAGTAATGCAAAAGGCTATCTATACCACCGTCGGGATCGACGAGCTCCTGTCGCATGTCCAGGCGCTCAAGGGCGTCGGCGCGCGCTTTGTGCAAATGCACGCCGAGCGCAACGTCGACGACGGCACGTATCGCCTGGTCTATACGTTTATCAACGTTCGTGTTGCTCAGGAGCAGATTGCGCAGGACGGCAGCTATGCGATCGAGAACCTGGTGGTTGAGGGAATTAATCAGTACCAGGAGATTCCGTCCATCAGCTCGTACTATCCGGCAGTATTCCCGTTTGAAAACGAAGCGCACGACCTGTTTGGTCTTGCCATCACCGATATGCAGATTGACTTTAAGGGCTTTTTCTACCAGGTCTCGACTGCCGAGCCCATGAGCGTTATCACGCCCGAGGTGAAGGCCGCGCGCGAGAAAGCCATGAAGGTCCGTGCCGCTGCCGAGGCCAAGGCGCGCAAGGCCGCGGCCGAGAAGGCTGCTACTGCCACGGCCGCTGCGGGGGAGGGCACTGCGGGCGCTGGCGATGCTGCGGGCGCTGCCGTCGCTCAGCCCGCTGCGGCTGCCGGCTCCGATGCTCAGCACGATGAAACTGCTGCGAAGGCCGCGCTCAAGGCTGCCGAGATGGAGGCAAAGCTCGCCGCCATGGATCCCGAGAAAGCGGCCAAGGTCCGCGCGGCGCTTGCCGCCAAGGCCGCCCGCGACAAGCAGAAAAAGGAGGCGTAAGGCCCATGGCACATCGCTCCGTTATTCCGTTTGGCCCGCAGCACCCGGTGCTGCCCGAGCCGCTTCATCTGGACCTGGTGATCGAGGACGACCGCGTCATCGAGGCAATTCCGCAGATCGGCTTTGTGCACCGCGGGCTCGAGAAGCTCACCGAAAAGCGCGACATGCATCAGTTTGGCTACATCGCCGAGCGCATCTGCGGCATCTGCGCCGTGGGCCACAGCTGCGGCTATGCCAGCGCCTGCGAGCGCATGCTCGGCATCGAGGTGCCTGGTCGCGTGCAGTATATCCGCACCATTCTGCACGAGCTTTCGCGCATTCACTCGCATCTGCTGTGGCTGGGCCTGCTCGCCGACGCCTTTGGCTTCGAGGCGCTGTTCTATCGGTCATGGACCCTGCGCGAGCAGATACTCAAGATTTTTGAGAGCACTTGCGGCGGGCGCGTGATTCTGTCGATTAACGAGATCGGCGGCCTTAAGCACGATATCGAGGACTCCGAGCTGGCGGGCATTGTCCAGACGCTCGATGCCATGCGTCCTGACTACGAGGCCCTGGTGCATACGTTTTTGGACGACAACAGCTGCGGCGAGCGCCTGCATGGCGTGGGCGTGATTAGCAAGAAAGACGCGCTGGAGCTTTCGATGGTCGGTCCGTTCGGCCGCGCCTCGGGCGTGGACTACGACGTGCGCATGTTCGGTGACGGCGCCTATGCGGACTTGGCCGCGTTTGAGCCCATCGTTGCTACCGATGGCGATTGCTATGCCCGCTGCCAGGTGCGTTGCGCCGAGGTCACGCAGGCCATGGACATCATTAAGGAGCTTGTGGGCAAGATTCCGCACGACGGGATTGGCGGGCGCACCAAGCTTACGCCGGCCGACGGCGCGCGCGGCGAGGTTGTGATTGAGCAGCCGCGCGGCGAGGCTTATTACTATGTGCGCGGCAACGGCACCAAAAATCTGGACCGTTTCCGCGTGCGCACGCCGACGTCGCAGAACTTGGCGGGTCTGACGCATGCGCTGCAGGGTGTGCTCATTGCCAATGTGCCCATGATTATCCTGACCATCGACCCCTGCATTAGCTGCACGGAAAGGTAGGCGCGGCATGAGTTTGCTGACATTTGCCAAGACGGCCTTGGGTTCTATGGTCAAGCGGCCAGTAACGGTGTGCTATCCGCAGGAGAAGCTCGCGGCGCCTGCGCGCCTGCGCGGACATATCGTCAACGACATGGACGTGTGCATCTGCTGCGGCATGTGCGCGCGCCGTTGCCCGGCGGGCGCGCTTGCGGTCGATCGCAAGGGTGGTACCTGGTCGATCGACCCGTATGCCTGCGTGGTGTGCGGTGAGTGCATCGAGAGCTGCCCCAAGCACTGCCTGACTATGGACACCGCGCGCACTCCAGTCGCGGCGGACAAGACTCCCACGGTAGAAACCAAACCGGAGTAGCTCTGGAATGGGGCTGGCATTGCGCTGGAATGGGGGCCGGCGGGGCAAAAATGCCCCACCGGCCCCGCGCTTAAACGCGCGGCTGTGCCGTCGCGAACAAAACTATGCCGGATTACGGGGCTGGATAGCGAACCTCCGACCATACGGAAAATCGCAAAAACAAAACCGCAGGTAGATCGCTTGCTGTTTTTCAAAAATAGGGGGTATGGATGAGGTCTCCGAGCTTAGCCCCGTAATCCGGCATAGTTTTGAAATGGCGCCATATCGGTGACAGCCCTTGAGCCCCCGGGGACGGAGGAAAACGGATCATTTTGGCCCGATGGCTCTGAGTCGCACCTATTTTCCTGCGAAAACGCTCGTGTCTCAACTTTGGTGAGACATTTGTCTCACGCCCAAAACAGAATCTGGAACATGTGTCACCTGCCCTAATTGTGTCTCATTCCGTAACTTTAGGCTGATGCAAGGTCTGAGCCCGCGAGAAGGGAGACGCGATGAGTAAGTACACGAGGGGTTTCTTGGCGGTGATACTGGCCGTAGTGCTGGTATTGCCGGCTGCAGCATTTGCCATGCTGCCCGAGGCCAACGCCAGGTCCAGCACCGGAATGGACGGACCGACAGCGACAAAGATAGTCGACTACGACACCAGCAACCACTGGAAGTTCTGGGCCGGCGGCTATGACGGCAGCAAGGTCACGACGCAAAACGTCGGCCGAATTTGGACGGATAAGACGGTCCAGGCAATCGATGACGGGAAATCGGACTTTTTGACCACGCTTTCGGCGATGTCTTCGACATCCGATACAACGTCGCTGGTTTCCAAGCCGCTCGACATCGTGATGGTGCTGGATGCCTCTGGCTCGATGGATGGTGAGATGGGTGGTGGAGGTTCGACCAAGCGTATCGATGCGCTCAAGAATGCTGCCAACCACTTTATCGATACCATTGCCGAGCAAAACAAGAATGTTAAGGACGCGAGCAAGCAGCACCAGGTTGCCATCGTAAAGTTTGCGGGCAAGTCGACCAGTATCGTTGGCAACAATTTATACACCTCCGGTGGCCATGACTATAACTACTCTCAGACAATGCAAGAGTTGACGGCGTGCTCGGGTGATGGCGCAAAGAGCCTCAAGAAAACAATCAATTCCATTGACCCTGCTGGTGCTACTCGTGCCGATAACGGCATGGCACTGGCCGAGGGAATTACTTCCAAACGCGAAGATGCCCAGAAGATCGTTGTGTTCTTTACGGACGGCACGCCCACAGACTTCCGTGACTTCAGCTCTACTGTTGCCGACAATGCCATAGCTGCCGCCAAGGGCATGAAAGATAAAGGCGCTACCGTCTACACCATCGGCATCTTTGACGGTGCGGATCCCAGTGCCGATCCTACGAGCTACAAGACAAGCGATGAAAATAAATGGCTCTGTTAGACCAGGATTGACATATATGTGTCCTCACGGTGCCATATCGTTGACCCCATAGACCGCGATGATGGGGGCAGCATGAACGCCGAAGACCTGGTCCTCAACTTCAAGAAGGGCATGGCGAACCTCAGCAAGACCGAGCGCCGCCGCGCTATCGAGTCCGTCAGGGACGTGATCCGCGCGGCGGCGTTCGACGACGCGGCCGGCTCCGCCTGCGAAATCGAGCGCTGCCCGCGCTGCGGGTCCGCCGCGGTCGTGAAGAAGGGCAAATCGAAGAACGGCGAGCAGCGCTACCTCTGCCGGGGCTGCGGCAGGACCTTCGGCATGGGCAGCGAGCGCATCCTGGGGACGAGCAGGCTCCCGAAGGAGACCTGGATGGCCTACGCCGAGTGCTTCGCGCTCATGCTGCCCCTGCGCGAATGCGCGAGGCGCTGCCGCGTCTGCCTCAAGACCGCCTACACCATGCGCCACAGGCTGATCGAGTGCCTCTCGGCCTACTCCCCCTCGTTCAGGGTCGAGCGGGGCTGCGGCTGCGAGCTCGACGAGACCTACTTCCCCGAGTCGTTCAAGGGCAACCACGCGAAGGGGTCGTTCACGATGCCGCGCCCCTCCCGGCACCGCGGCAAGCAGGTGCACAGACGCGGGCTGTCGCGCGAGCGGATCTGCGTTATGACCGGAGTGAACGACTCGAACGAGACGTTCCTCGAGGTCACGGGGCGGGGCGCCCTTTCGAGGGAGCGCGCCATGGACGCGCTGAGGGGCCGCATCGCGGCCGGCTCGGTCGTCGCGACCGACAGGGCGGCCGCCTACGTCGGCGTCCTCGCGGAACTCGAGGTCGCCGCGCACGCGGCCTACGACCCCAAGGACCGCTCCGGGGGAACCATCAACCGGGTCAACACCGTCCACTCGCTCCTCGGCGCCTTCATGGAGCCGTTCAAGGGCGTGTCGACGAAGCACCTCGATGCCTACCTCGCCTGGTTCAGGTGGTGCCGAACCTTCATGGCGACCGATTCCGGCGCCGCCGGGCGCACGGTCGCGCGGCAGCTCGCGCACGGCGTCTGCAGGAGCCGCGTCCGCGACATGTTCAACGTGGAGCCGCCCTACATGGACTACTGGGCCGCGCCCGCCGCATAGAGGCGGTAGAATGGTCGCATCGCGATATACGAGGAGGGGTGAGGCCATGCCGTCGAATATACCGGCCACGACGATCCGGATCGACCCGGAGGCCAAAAAGGAGGCCACGGCCATCCTGGACGAGCTCGGCCTGTCCATGTCCACCGCCGTCAACGCGTTCCTCAGGGCGCTCGTCCGGGAGGGCGGGATGCCGTTCGAGATGAGGGTCAAGACGCCGGTGCCCGACGGGAAGACGGCGAGTTAGCCGGCAGGTCGGCATGTCAATCCTGGTCTAACAGAGCCAAATAAATTCATGCACGCCATGTCGAGCAACTATCCCAAGGCGACTTCGTATACGAGCGGAAAGCTGGACGATCGCGTTGCCGGTGCTACTTATTACAAGTCTGCAGCCAACGCTGCAGAGCTAGATCAAGTCTTCGCAGACATCTCGAGTGCCATTACGTCGGGTAAGGGTTTCCCGACCAAGATCGAGGGCAACAATCCCAACGGCTCCGGTTACATCACATTCGAGGACGAGCTGGGCGCCTTTATGCAGGTCGATAGCTTTACCGGTGCCGAGTACAACGGCAAGACCTATGGGGCCGCCACCAAGTCGACCGATGGCAACATCGATACCTATACGTTTGATGGCGAGCTCGCCCATCTTGTAATTACGGTTGATCGCGCGGACGAGAACAATCCGCAGCGCGGCGACATCGTGACGGTCAAGGTCCCCGCATCGCTCATTCCGCTGCGCCGTTTTACCGTTGACGAGTCTGCGGGCACGTTTGTGGTTGACTCCACGGATGCCATCTCGCCTATCCGCGTTGCGTATGCATCGAGCGTAAAGGCTATTGCACGCAAAAACCTGTTTACTCCCAATAACGTACCGGGACTGCAGGATTACATCAATGAGCACAAGGACGCCGATTCCAATACCGTTAGCTTCTACGCCAACAAGTGGACCGGCGACGATGCGGGCGATACGGTCGCAAGCTTTGAGCCTGCTGCTATGAACAGCTACTACTACTTCCAAAAGCTAACGCCCGTCTACACAGACGCGGCTTGCACCAAGCTCGCAACGGAAAAGCCTTCGGGCTCTAAGACCTATTGGTACAAAGATGAGTTTATGGCGCAGAACTCGTCGGGCGCGCCGTACGATGATTCCGTTTCGATCCCGGTTAAGGGAAGCGAGCTCGAAAACTTTGAAGGTGCTTTGGTAAAGGATGGCGATCACTGGTCGATTAAGGCTGGCACCGCGCGCCTCGCCTTTATCAACCAGCTTCACACCACCAAGGAGCGTGTGGGCGGAAACCCGACGGACACCGCACGCGACGTGATCAATCCCCAGTGGAACAACACGAAGGTTGTTTCTGGTGCGACGAAGGTCAATGTCTACCTGGGCAATAACGGCAAGATTAGCTTTACGCTCAATACCACGCCGACAACGTTGATAACTGCCGACTTTGGCCTGACCAAGGTGCTCGAGGGCCGCGACTGGACGGATGAGGACAAGTTTGAGTTTGGCCTGACGTCCGAGGACAACGCCCCGATGCCCAGGTCCACGACTGCGTTTGCAACCAAGGGCCATGCGGACATTAGCTTTGGCGAGATTGCCTATGACAAGCCGGGCACGTATGTCTACAAAGTTAGCGAGAAGCATGCCGGGACCACGGTCGACGGCATCGCCTACAGCAAGAACGTTGCAGAGTTCACCGTAACGGTGACACCCAACGCAAAGGGAAAGCTCGAGGCTTCTGTGAAGAAGACCTCGGGCGAGGTCGAGTTCAAGAACACTTATGCTGCGGATCCTGTTGAGTCCAGCGTTACCAGCCAGATTGCCGTGGCCAAGTCCCTGACCGGGCGCGACCTTACGGCCGACGAGTTTAGCTTTGAGCTGCGCGAGATTAAGGGCGAGGACTCTGAGCTTATCGAGACTGTCAAGAATGACGCCGAGGGCAACGTTGCGTTCAACGCCATCGAGTACACCGAGATCGGTCAGCATACCTACACGCTGCATGAGGTTGCAGGCAACGCCGGCGGTATCGCCTACGACGATACGGTCTACACCATCGTGACGACCATCAGCGATAACGGCAAGGGCCAGCTGGTGGCTACGCATAAGCTGCAGGGCGCCGAGGACGTTAAGAAGATTGAGTTTAAGAACTCCTACAACGTGACCCCCAAGAGCTCCAGCGTCACCGACAAGATCAAGGCGACCAAGGTTCTGGCCGGCCGCGACCTCAAAGCCCGCGAGTTCTCCTTCGAGCTCGTCGAGGGCGACAAGGTTGTCGCTACCGGCAAGAACGCCGCTGGCGGCAAGATCACGATGAGCGAGATCACCTACAACGAGCCCGGCAAGCACACCTACACGCTGCGCGAGGTTAAGGGCGGAACCACCAGCAAGGGCATCGCCTACAGCGATGCCAAGTTCACCATCGAGACCACCATCACGGACAACGGCGACGGCACCCTCAAGGCCGAGCACGTCCTGAAGGATGCCAAGACCGCTGAGTTCAAGAATTCCTACAATCTGACCCCCACTGAGTCCAGCGTCACCGACCAGGTCAAGGCGACCAAGTCCCTGACCGGGCGCGACCTCAAGGACGGCGAGTTCTCCTTCGAGCTCGTCGAGGGTGAGGGCGAGGACGCCAAGGTCGTCGCCACCGGCACCAACAATGCCGAAGGCAACATCACGATGAACGCCGTGAAGTACGACAAGCCCGGCAAGCACACCTACACGCTGCGCGAGGTCAGGGGCAACGTCGGTGGTATCACCTACGATGCCGCGACCTACACCATCGAGACTGTCGTCAAGGACAACGGCGACGGCACGCTCGGCGTAGAGCATAAGCTGAAGGGCGCCGACGAGGCGAAGTTTACCAACTCCTACGAGCCTGGCTCCAAGAGCTCCAGCGTCACCGACCAGATTACCGCGATCAAGTCCTTGGACGGCCGTGACCTCAAGGCCGGCGAGTTCCGTTTTGAGCTCGTCGAGGGCAATAACGTAGTCGCCACCGGCACCAACAATGCCGACGGCAAGATCGTGATGGATTCCGTCACCTACACCGCGGCTGGCGAGCACACCTACATGCTGCGCGAGACCAAGGCCGGCGCCACCGAAAACGGCATTACCTACAGCACCTCTGAGTACACTATCGTGACCATCGTCAAGGACAACGGCGACGGCGCCCTTAGCGTGGAGCACAAGCTGCAGAACGCCGACGAGGCGATCTTCGAGAATACCTACACGGTGGCCCCCAAGAGCTCCAGTGTCACCGACCAGATCACCGCGACCAAGTTCCTGACCGGGCGCGACCTCAAGGAGGGCGAGTTCTCCTTCGAGCTCGTCGAGGGTAACGATGTCGTCGCCACCGGCAAGAACGACGCCCGCGGCAAGATCACGATGAGCCCCATCGAGTACACCGCTGCCGGCAAGCACACCTACACGCTGCGCGAGGTCCCGGGCGACGCCGGCAACGGCATCACCTACGACGGCAAGACCTACACCATCGAGACGACCGTCACCGACAACGGCAAGGGTGAGCTCGTGGTAAAGCATGAGCTGAATGGAGCCGACGAGGCGAAGTTCAACAACAGCTACAAGCCGAATCCTGGCGAGTTCAGTGTCACCGACCAGGTCACCGCGACCAAGTTCCTGACCGGGCGCGACCTCAAGGACGGCGAGTTCTTCTTCGAGCTCGTCGAGGGCGAGGGCGAGGACGCCAAGGTCGTCGCCACCGGCACCAACAATGCCGAAGGCAACATCACGATGAACGCCGTGAAGTACACCGAGGCCGGCAAGCATACCTACACGCTGCGCGAGGTCAACGGCGGAACCACCAGCAAGGGCATCACGTACGGCGACGCCAAGTACACCATCGAGACCACCATTACCGACAAGGGCGATGGCACGCTCAAGGCTGAGCATGTCCTGAAGGACGCCACGGCTGCGACCTTCAAGAACACCTACAGCGTGACCCCGCTCGACGCAGAGCTCGACTTTGATCTGAGTAAGGCTATCGACGGTCGCGACTGGACGGACTCCGACGAGTTCAGCTTTACCATCACCGCCGCCGAGGGCACCCCGCTGCCCGATCCTGCAACCGTGACCGTGAACAAGCACGATGCGAAGGATGGCATCGCTGCCGTCAAGTTCGGCAAGATCCGCTACACGGCTGCCGGAACCTACACGTACGAGATCCGCGAGAACGCGGGTAACGCGGCCGGCATGGCGTATGACGGGCATGTCGCGACCGCCGAAGTGACCGTGACTGAGGACGGCGAGGGCAAGCTGACCGCCAATGTCACCAAGAAGGAAAACGGACGCTTCACCAACACGTACCGCACTGAGCTTAACTACACCGCGGCCGGCGGCCTCAAGCTCAGCAAGAGCCTCTCCGGACGTCCTATGACCGAGGGTCAGTTCACGTTTACCGTGACGCCTGCCGACGAGGCCTCGGCCAACGCGCTTGGCCTGCTGCCCGGAGCCAACAACTTCAAGTCCCCTGCGACGGCAGAGGCAACGGTCGGCCTGATCGACATCCTGGCTGGCCATGAGGTCAAGTTTACGCAGGCTGACGCCGGCAAGACCTTCACGTACACCGTAGCCGAGAAGAATGATGGCAAGCCCGGTTACACCTACGACGACGCCGTGCGTACCGTGACGATCGCCGTCGCCGATGACGGTGCCGGTACGCTTACCGCCACGACGACCGTCTCCGGCGGTCCCGAGGGTACGCATACGACGGTCTACAAGAGCGGTGAGAACAAGGTCGAGAGTGCCCTGGTTCCGTTCCACAACAGCTACAGCGCTACGACCAATACGCCTGGTGGTACCGCTGCTCAGGTTGTCGCCACCAAGACCCTGACCGGTCGTCCGATGGCCGACGGCGAGTTCTGGTTCGGCATTGCCTATCAGGGCGAGCTTGTGGGCTACGAAAACCTCAAGCCTAATATCGGCGGGCATGTGAGCTTTGATGCGCTGCACTACGACACCGAGATGCTTGCCAATCTTGAGGCGGCTGGGCTTGCCCATCGTACCGACAAGGACGGTAAGCTCGCTTGGACCATTAACTACACGGCCTACGAAGATTTATTCGGGCTGCCGAATGGCGTTTCCGCTACAACGTGGAGCTTTGGCTTTAAGGTTATCGTTGTCGACAACGGTGACGGTACCCTGACGGCAACGGTCGACTACGGTGGCGTCGAGCCCTTGTTCGAAAACGTCTACGGCGCCGAGGCCGTGGATGCCGCACTCATCGGCACCAAGAAGCTCCAGGCAGCCGAGGGCCTGGCCCCGGCCGACATCGCGGGTAAGTTTACCTTTACCGTGACCGCTGACGAGGCGGGTGCCCCGATGCCCGAGCGCACGACCGCAACCAACGACGCGGCCGGCAACGTGGACTTTGGCAAGATCCACTTTACGCTCGAGGACCTCAACCGCGCCCTGGGCGTGACGGACGATGCGACCGATAAGGCCGAGGCAGACGAAGCTGACGAGGCTGAGGCCGACGAGGCAGAGGCTGAAGAGGCCGACGCCGACGCTGATGCCAACGCCGACGAGCCCAGCGACGAGTCCGAGCCCGCAGATCCCGCTGCCCCGCGCTCGCACACCTTTACCTACACGGTGGCCGAGTCCGGTAGCGCCCCTGGCGTGACCAACGACACCAACGCCACGCGCAAGGTTTCCTACACCGTGACCGATGACGGTGCCGGACATCTGATCGTCAAGCGCGACGGCGGCGACGGTGCGGCCTTTACGTTCACCAACACGTACGGCGTGGCACCTACCGATTCTTCCGTGACCGATCAGGTCAAGACGGTTAAGCGTCTGACCGGCCGCGACCTTGCAGCTGGCGAGTTCACGTTTGAGCTGCTCGAGGACGGTGTGGTTGTCGCTAGCGGTACCAACGACGTCAACGGTAACGTTACGCTGAGCCCGATCCGCTACGAGGCACCCGGCACGCACACGTACATGCTGCGCGAGGCTTGCCCCAACGCGCTCGGCCTGTACAAGGGCGTCACCTATGACGGCACGACCTACACCGTCGTGACCACCGTCTCCGACAACGGCGACGGCACGCTGACCGCGACGCACAAGCTCGAGGGAACCACCGAGTCGGCTGGCTTTACCAACAAGTATCACGCCATGCCTACGCAGGTTTCCATCGGCGCGGTCAAGGTGCTCGAGGGACGCGAGCTCAAGAAGGACGAGTTTAGCTTTAAGCTCGTTGGCGAGGGCATCGAGTCCACCGTCACCAACGATGCCGACGGCAAGATCAACTTCGACAAGTTCGAGTACGACGAGCCTGGTACGTACGTCTACACCATCAGCGAGGTCAAGGGCGACGAGGCCGGTATGACCTACGACAAGTCCGTCTTTACCGCGACCGTCAACGTGGCCGATGACGGCGAGGGTAACCTCAAGGCGAATGTCGCCTTTGCCAAGGGCGATAAGAGCGTCGAGGGTATCGTGTTCAACAACACGTACAAGAAGCCCGAGACGCCCGTGCCGACGCCCGATCCCGGCACGCCCAAGACCGTGACGAACATCGTCAAGACGGTCAAGGGTTTCCTGCCCACCACAGGCGACCAGCAGGCTGCCGCTCTGCTTATGGCATTTGTCATCGCCATGGCCGGTGTCGGTGCCCTGGTCTGGGGTATCCGTAAGCGTTAGGCACGCTGGTAGCGCCCGGGGCCAAAAGGCCCCGGGCGGCCGGCGGGGAGCCAGAAATGTAGCCCCCACCCCACCCCCAGCCGCCACGGAGGCATCTCCCTCCTCCGTGGCGGCATTTTTGTGCGTGGGGGAGGTGGGTGCGCCACGAAATCGGCCCATCTACTACGTTTGGCCCCTTACCTCCAACCATGCCAAAAAACGCCAAAACATAACCGCAGGTAGAACGCCTGCGGTTATGCTCAAAACGAAGGTATGGTCAGGGGTGTCGAGTCAAACGTAGTAGATGGGCCGGTTTCGTGGCGCGCGGTTCCGGCTGATCCCTTGGGGGCGGAGGAAAACGGATCATTTTGGTCCCGTGAGGCTGGCGGAGGCACTCGTGCAGGGCCGCCCGAACAAAACTATGCCGGTTTACGGGGCTGAGTTACGAGTCTCCAACCATGCCGATATTCGTGAAAATAAAACCGCAGGTAGACGAGCCGTCATTTTGCAGAAAACGCGGGTATGGATGGGGGTCCTGAGTTTGGCCCCGTAAACCGGCATAGTTTTGAAATGGCCTTAAATCGGTAGCAGCCATTTTGCTATGCCGGAACGGTCGGTCTTCGGGCAACTACCCTCGCAGGTAGGCGATAGCGATCTGCGTGCGGTTGCGCAGGCCCATCTTTGCCAGGATTGAGCTGATGTGGTTGCGCACGGTGCCTTCGCCCATGTAGGCGGTGGCGGCGATCTCTTTGTTGTCGAGGCCGCGGGCGATGAGTTCGGCGACTTCGAACTCGCGGTCGGTCAGGCTGGCGAAGGCTGCGGGCCGGCGGGGCGTGCCCGCCTCGACGTCCGTTCCGTCAAAATCGATGTCCTCGATCGCCTTGCCCTCGAGCACGCGCTTGCCAGCCATGACCTGCGCCAACGCTGGTGGAATGGCGGCGACATCGGTTTTAATCAGGTAGCCGCGGGCGCCCAGTTTAAGCGCCGACACAATGTACTCGTCATCCGAGAATGTCGTCAAAAACACCACGCGTGCCGTGGGTTCGTGCTCAAGGATCTCGCGTGCCGCCGATAGGCCGTCGCGTTCCGGCATCTGAATGTCGAGCAGCGCGATATCGGGTGCGTGTTCGGCATAGAGCGAAACCGCGTCGTTGCCGTTGGCGCCGGTACCCACTACCTCGATCTGCGGCTGGGCGCCCAGGATAATCTTGAGCGAATCGACCACTAAGCGGTCGTCGTCGACAACGATGAGCCTCATCGGTCCTCATCTCCTTGCTGTTTGGGGACGGTGGCAAACACGCGCCAGCCGGGGGCGCCGGCGCGCAGGCCGGCGGTGAAGGTTCCGCCAAGCGCCTCGACGCGCTCGCGCATGGAGGCGAGCCCCATGCCTTCTACGACGTTGCTGCTGCTCGCCGGGGTCGCGTCCGCGCCATCATCGGTAACGATGAGCTGGTAAAACGACGGATGCTCCATGCATCGTACGGTGACGGTCTGGGCGCAAGCGTGGCGCATGGCGTTGGAAAGCGCCTCGCGCAGGACCGCCGCAAAACAGTTGGCGACGTTTGCGGGTGCATGCTCGGCCAAAACTTCAAGCTCAATCTGCGGGCCGCCGTCCGAGCGCGCGCCTTCAACAATGCGTTCGAGCTGCACGGAAAGGTCGACGGCGTTGTCGTTGAGCGCGTGGACGCTGGTGCGCACAAGCTGGAGCGCCTCGTCAACCGTGCGTTTGACGTCGGCGAAATCGGCGGCAACCCTGGGCTCGTCGGCGTGAACCACGCGTAGGGCTTCGGCCTGCAGCGAGGCTCGCGTGAGCTGGTGCCCGACGTTATCGTGGATCTCGCGCGCGATGCGGGCGCGTTCGGCGAGCGTCGCGAGCTCGACTTCGTAGTCCTGGCGGTCGGCAAGATCGCGGTTGCGCGCCTCGAGCGAGAGGGCTCGTTCCTGCAGCTCGTCGCGGGTGCGGCGCATGCGCTGCTGCTCGCGCTCCAGCTGGGCAGTACGTAGCGATAGCAAGGTGGCGGCAACCGAAAGGATGGCGGTCAGCAGAAGTGTTCGGGCGGTGAGCACGCCGGCGCGAAGGTCCGCGACGAGCGCAAAGACAAAAGCGACGCCAATGCCCAGTGCGACCCAGGCGTGCTCGCGGCGCACGCGTCGTGCGATGTCATAGAGGGCGAGAGGTGCAAACGGCACAAACGGCGGCGCGAAGACGGCCACGATGATGTAAGCGTAACTCGCGGCTTCGCTTACACGGTGCGTGCGTTCCCCCTGTGCGACCTCGGCCAGCGAGGTGGCGATAACGCCAAGGCAAAAGGCCGCGACCAGGCGAGCGTCCGCAGCAAGGCCCATGGCGGCCGCAATGCAGCACGCCAGCACAATCGATTTGTCGAAAAGCCTGTTCATACGGGTATTGTACGCGAAGCCGCGCGTGGTGGAGGGGCCGCCTGCGCAACCGTGACATTCCTCCCGTGCGGCAAAGCGGGGACGTCGGCAGGCCGCGCGACCGAGCCCCGCACTCGTGACAAAGCTCACTGGTGCGCGCCGGCGGCTCCTGCGATGATGGAATCGTACCGGGCCGCAATCAACGGAAGGGCCGCCTCATGACAGACATCGTCCACGTCGAAAACCTCGTCAAGCGCTACGACGATCTTATCGCGCTCGACCACTTTAACCTGAGCATCGCCCCCGGCGAGATCTTTGGTCTGCTGGGTCCCAACGGCTCGGGCAAGACCACGTCCATCAACTGTATTCTGCAGCTGCTTGCCTACGACAAAGGCACCATCGAGCTGTTCGGCGAGCCCATGACGCCCGCCCGCTACGACCTCAAGCGTCGCATCGGCGTGGTGCCGCAGCAGGTGGCGGTGTTCGACGAACTCACCGTGCGCGAGAACATCGACTATTTCTGCAGCCTCTACGTCAACGACCGCAAGCGCCGTCGCGCGCCAGTCGACGAGGCCATCGACTTTGTCGGGCTGGGCGACTTTACCAAGTTCCGCCCCGGCAAACTCTCGGGTGGCCTGGCGCGCCGCCTCAACATCGCCTGCGGCATCGCGCACAAGCCCGAGCTCATCTTTTTTGACGAGCCCACGGTGGCGGTCGATCCGCAGAGCCGCAACGCCATCCTGGAGGGCATCTGCCGCCTGCGCGACGAGGGCGCCACGGTGGTGTATACCAGCCATTACATGGAGGAAGTCGAGCAGATCTGCAGCCGCATCATGATCATGGACGGCGGGCGCGTGCTGGCGCAGGGCACCAACGACGAGCTCAAGCGCATGATTCAGATGGGCGAGCGCGTGACTGTCGAGGTCGGCGCCGTCGAGGCTGCCACGATCGAGCGGCTGCGCGCCCTCGAGCACGTGCTCAGCGTCGAGCTGTCCGGCGGCGAGCTCATCTGTACCTGCGAAGCGAGCCCGCACAATTTGGTTGACATCCTCGACACGCTGCGCGCCGCCGACGTGGCGCTCGGCCGCGTGTGGAGCGAGCCGCCGACCCTCAACGACGTATTCCTCGAGATCACCGGCCGCGAGCTGCGCGACTAGGGGGCAGCTATGTTCAACACCATTATCATTACGGTCAAGACGCTGCTGCGCCGGCCGAGCACGTGGGTCTGGGGCGCGATCTTTCCCGTTGCGCTTTCCACGATGTTCATGTTTATGTTTGCGAATCTGAGCTCCGACGGCACGGTCGACCCGGTGCCGGTTGCCGTCGTAGCGGATGAGGCCTGGGACGCCTCGACCTTTAAGGACGTGGCGACGTCGCTTGCCAAGGAGGGCGACGATCAGCTGCTCGAAATCCACGAGTGCGACGACGCAGCCGATGCGAACTGTGCACTCAAGGCCGGCGAAGTCGCGGGCATCTATACGGTCGACGACGCGGGCACGCCCAAGCTCACGCTGCTTTCGAGCTATGACAACTCGCGTGCGTCGTCGGTGCTCACCGACCGCAGCATTTTGGAGACGGTGGCAAGCTCGTATACACAAAATGCCGAGCTCATGCGCCAGATTGCCCAGGACAACCCGGCGGCGCTCGCCGACCCGGAGGCGGTTGCGCGCGCCCTGTCGCTCGAGGGCGGAACTCGCCGCGTGAGCCTGACACGCACCACGCCCGACGGCACGGTCATCTACTATTACGCGCTCTTTGGCCTGGTCGCGATGATGTCTGCCGAGTTTGCCGCCTTGAGCGTCGTCGACCTGCAGCCCAATCTGTCGGGCCTTGGCGCGCGCCGCTGCGTGGGCGGTCTTTCCAAGACGGCGTCGCTAGCCGGTATCTTTGTGGGCTCGTGGCTGGTCTCCTTTGCCTCGATGGCGATTGCGATTGGCTACGTGCGCCTGGTCGTGGGCGTCGACTTTGGCGGGCGCGAGGGACTGTGTCTGGTGGGCGGTGCCGCTTCCGCGCTTGCCGCCACGGGCTTGGGGCTCTTTGTGGGCACGCTTCCCGTTAAGGGCGGCAAGGCGTCCAAGTCGGGCATCCTCACGGGCTTCGCCACCACGTGCGCCCTGTTTGCCGGCCTCTACGGCGAGCCGGCGATGGCGCTTGCCGACGACGTCGCCCGCGCCTGCCCGGCCGAGTGCTGGTTCAACCCCGTCAAGCTTATCTGCGACATGTTCAACCGCCTGTATTTCTTTGAGGACCTGGGCCCCTTTGCCGTTCGCGCCGGCGCGCTCGTCCTTATGGCGCTGCTGTTCGTTGCCGCCGCCACGCTGATCTTTGGAAGGAGCCGCTATGAGCACCTTTAAGACCGCGCTTCGCATGGCGCTGGCGCACCCATTCTACCTGCTTATCTATACGGTGTTCATCTCGCTCATGGGCGTATTCATCGCGGCCTCGGTGAGCTGGAACTCGTCGCAGCTTACCGAGTACAAGCCCTACGACACCAACGTGATCGTGGTCGACCGCGACAATAGCGACCTTTCGCGGGCGCTTACCAAGCACCTGGGGTCGCGCTTCGAGCTGGTCACGGGCGTTGGTGACGACACGTACGACCTTGCGGATGCGCTCGCCAAGAGCAACAGCGCCAAGGGCAGCGCTGACTGCGTGTTCTTTATCCCGGAGGGGTTTGAGGACGACCTCGTCGCAGCCGCTCGCGCGGGGGAGGCCCTGCCCAAGCTCGACGTGACCTATGGTTCCGGCACCATGGCGGCAGCGCTTTCGTCTGCCGAGGCCTCGCGCTGGATCTCGCTCGCGGGTGCTGCGGCCGCGCTTGAGCCCACTGCCTCCAACGGCGACGTCGCCAAGGCTGCCGAACATGCGGCCACCAAGCGTGCCGAGGTCGAGATCGAGCAGGTCAAGGTCGACTCGACAGCCGCCGCCACGCTCGAGTCGTATTTCAACTTTGGTGCGTACGCGATCATCTCGTCTGTCATCGTGTCGGTGGGGCTGGTGTTCTCGGGCATGAACGAGCCCGAGCGCGTGCGCCGCATGGAGGCCGGCCCAATCTCCGGGCGCCAGCGTTCGCTTGCCGTGTTTGCGGCTGCCGCGGTGCTCACCGTCTGCATCTGGTTTGTGTCGAGCATGATGGGCGTCGTGGGCTTTGCCGGCGCGGTTGTCGAGGTCGGCGTGGGTCGCGTGTGTCTGGCACTGGCGGCGACGTTTGCCCTGGCGTGCACGCCGCTGGCCGTTGGCTTTGCGCTTTCGAGCCTGGGCGCGCGCGAGGAGCTGCTCAACGGTGTGGGCAACCTGCTCGGCATGCTCATGACGTTTTTGGGCGGCGCCTGGATGCCGCTGTCGCTGATGGGCCCGGCCGTGCAGACCGTGGCGCACTTTGTGCCGACATATTGGGTGAACGACGCGATCGGCAAGGCGCTCGCCGCGGACCTGACGTCCACCGTGCTGGGCGACATCGCCTGCGACCTGGGCGTCACGGCGCTCTTTGCCATGGCCATCGCCGCCGCAGGCCTGGCCCTCGCACGCGCCAAGTCCCGCGCCTAGCCACCTAGTCACTGGGTACTCATTGGGGACAGACTTAAACGACCAAGAGTGGCCATTGGGGACAGACTTAAACGACTAGTCATTGGGGACAGTCTTTGCCGAACCGCCGGCTTGCCGGCCGGGTTGCCAAGGGCTGTCCCCAACTGCCGGTAGGAAAGGAACGTCCCCAACTGCCGGGCGGCGAAAGAGTGTCCCCAGCGACTAGTCATTTAAGAACGTCCCCAATGACTAGTCTGAAATAAATTTCAGGCCTCGCCCAAAAATAGTTCGCCAAGGTTTACTATTACCCTCATAAAGTAGTACAAGGCTAACAATGGGGGATAGCATGGCGACGAAGCAAGCCTACGTCCAGGTCAAGGGGCTCAAGAAGCACTACGGCGACGGCGATGCGCGCCTGACGGTGCTCGACGGCATCGACACGTCCATCAATCGCGGCGAGATTTGCGTCATGCTGGGGCCTTCGGGTTCGGGCAAGTCGACCTTTCTCAACCTGATCGGCGGCTTGGAGGATGCCGACGCCGGCTCTATTCTGGTGGACGGCTGCGATCTCACGGCGCTCAAGCCTACCGACCTGGGTGAGTATCGCCGCCGCGAGCTGGGCTTTGTCTTCCAGTTCTACAACCTGGTGCCCGATCTCACCATCAAGGAGAACATCGAGGTCACGGCGCACCTGTCCAAAAACCCGCTCAATGTCGACGACCTGCTGCGTTCGCTGGGCCTCTACGAGCACCGCAACAAGTTCCCGCGCCAGGTCTCGGGTGGCCAGCAGCAGCGCTGCGCCATCGGTCGCGCGCTCGTCAAAAACCCGGGCCTGCTGCTGTGCGACGAGCCCACGGGCGCGCTCGATTACAAGACATCCAAGGAAATCCTGCAGCTCATGGAGGACGTCAACCGCGAGTACGGCTGCACCATTATCATCGTCACCCACAATGCTGCCATCGCCCGCATGGCCAATCGCGTGCTGCGCCTGCGCGACGGGCGCATCGTCGAGGACGAGCTCAATGAGTCGCCCGTCGCGGCTGCCGAGCTCGATTGGTAGGCGGCGCCATGACACCTCTCGCAAAACGTCTCCCGCGCGAGCTGCGCCGCAATATCGGCAAGTACCTGGGCATCTTTTTGCTTATGTGCGGAAGCATTGCCCTTACATCGGGCTTTTTGCTCGCGGCGCATTCCATCGGCTGCCTTATCGACGACATGCGCGATGCGTACACGATTGAGGACGGCCGCGTGACCACCTCCTTCGAGGCTACCGACGATCAACTCAAGGCTGCCGAGGATGCCGCCAGTGACGTCGGCGGCGTCACGCTCTACAAGAATTTCTCCATCGACGCCATCATCAAAAAGGCGTCCGGCGACGACGGCACCAAGCGCACGCTGCGCACCTATGCGCACCGCACCAAGGTCGATATCGCGTCCTACTGTGAGGGCAAGGAGCCCAAGACGGACGGTGAGGTGGCAATCGACCGTGTCTTCGCCACCAACAACGACCTCGCCGTGGGCGATAAAGTCGAGCTCGAGGGTCGCACCTACACCATCTGCGGCATCATGACCCAGCCCGATAGCCAGGCGCTGTTCCTCAACAACTCGGACTTTACGGTCAACACCATCACCTATGGCGTGGCCGAGGTCACCGACGCCGGCTTTGCCGCGCTCGAGGATGCCGGCGGCGCGCCTGCCTACACCTACTCCTTCACCTTTACCGATCGCGATCTCTCCACCGCAGACCGCATCGACGCCGAGCAGGATATGGTCGAGGCGCTGACCGACGCCGATGCGCGCGTGGATGACCTCATCGACGCCGATTCCAACCAGGGCATTGGCTACGCGCGCGACGACGTAGACGGCGACTCCATGATGTGGATGACGCTGCTCGACATCATCATCGTGATCATGGCGTTCGTCTTTGTGGTCCTTACCGACGCCACCATCGAGGAGGAGAGCGCCATCATCGGCACGCTGCTCGCCAGCGGCTATCGTCGACGCGAGATCGTGCTGCACTACCTTGCGCTTCCCGCTATCGTGGGCGTGGTCGCGGCGCTTTTGGGCACTGCGCTCGGCGTTGTGTTCTTTACCGAGCCCATGCGCAGCCTCTATTACGGTTCGTATAGCCTGCCGCCCTTCCAGGTGTACTGGAGCTGGGAGATCTTTGTGAAGTGCGCCGTGGTTCCCGCCGCCGCGCTCATCCTCATCACGCTGGTGGGCCTGCTTCGCAAGATGGGCAAGACGCCGTTGCAGTTCCTTCGTCACGAGGCGAGCGGCAAATCGGGCACCAAGCGCGGCTTGCAGCTGCCGGAGCGCATGGGTTTTGTTTCCCGCTTCCGCCTGCGTATCTTCCTGCGCAACCTGGGCAACTTCGCCACGCTCTTCGTGGGCATTGCGTTTGCGTCGCTGCTGCTGCTCTTTGGCCTGGCGATTTTGCCCACGATGACGCACTATGCGGATAACCTCGAGACAAGCCTGGTCGCCGAACACCAGTACACGCTCAAGGCGCCGCTGGAGCTCGAGGGTACTGCCGAGGAGCGCGAGCAGTGGTCGGCACTCGAGCGCTTGCAGTCGGTTGACGGCGCGCTGCTTTCCGCCGCTCAGGATGCCGATGACGAGCTTGACGACGCGGCCGATGCGGCGCAGGCGGCAGCCGATGCCGCGACCAGCGCTCCGTCTGCCGAGAGCTTGGCCGCGGCGCAGGACGCGCTCGCCAAGGTTCAGGACAAGAAGGATGCGCTTTATGCGCGCCTCGATGACCTTGCCGATATCCTCGGCTGCAACCGCGACGAGGCTATCGACCTGATTGACAAGGCCTCTAAGATCGACACCGACAACGACGACATTCACCCGGTCAACACGATTGACAACGGCGCGGGCGCAATCGCGCAGGCCGAGAAATATGCCGTTTACCAGCTGCAATACGACCGCGGCGATGGTAATGGCGAGGAGACGATTTCTGTCTACGGCATCTCGCCCGATTCGCGCTACTGGAAAGGGCTGGACGTCGGCGACGGACGCGTCGTCTTTGGCGGTGGCTTACTCGACAAGTTTGGCTGGAGCGAGGGCCAGAAGGTTAAGCTTCGCGACAAGTACGAGGGCGAGAATTATTCCTTTGAGTACGTGGGCAAGGACTGCGTTTGGGGCTCTAAGTCGGATATGAATGTCTATATGAGTATCGAAGACTTTAACGAGCTGTTTGACAACGATGCGGCCTACTTTAACGGCTATGTGAGCGATGAGAAGCTCGACCTCGACGCGCGCTACTTTGCCGGCGATACCACGCCCGACGACATGCGCGCCGTGGGCGACCAGTTCATCGGCATGATGAGCAAAATGATCGGCATGATGGTTGGGCTTGCGGTGTTCATCTTCTTGCTGTTTATGTACCTGCTGACCAAGGCTGTGATCGACCACAGCGCCCGTTCGATCAGCTACATGAAAGTCTTTGGCTATCGCGATAGCGAGATTTCGCATCTGTACATCCGCTCGATCACGTTGTGCGTGGCAGCGTCACTCGTGCTGAGCCTGCCGGTCATTATTGGCTCGCTAACGGCCATCTTCCGCTCGATGCTGCTCGCCTATAACGGCAATATCGAGATCTACGTGCCCGCTTGGTCCATGGCGGCGTGCGCAGGAATCGGCTTTGCGACCTACCTGGTCGTGGCGCTGCTGCACACGCGCTCCATCAAGCGCGTCAGTCTGGCCGAAGCCCTCAAAGTCCAAGAGTAGTCATTTAAGAACGTCCCCAATGACTAGGTGCCGTACTTGACTTTAACTCTGCTTTAACTGGTACCATCCTCTATGTCTGTAACGCCATATAGACCGAGGGGATAGATCTATGACCGCAACTGCACCCGCTAAGGTGTACTTCACCAACCTGCGCACGCATGCTCGCGAGAGCCAGCTCGACAAGCTCAAGCGCCTCATCCGTCACGCCGGTATCGAGCAGATCGACTTCGAGAACAAGTTCGTCGCCATCAAGATTCACTTTGGCGAGCTGGGCAACCTGAGCTTTTTGCGCCCCAACTACGCCCGCGCCGTCGCGGATGTCGTGAAGGAGCTGGGCGGCAAGCCCTTCCTCACCGACTGCAACACGCTCTATGTCGGTAGCCGCAAAAACGCGCTCGAGCACATCGATACCGCCTACCAGAACGGCTTTACCCCGTATGCTACGGGTTGCCAGATCATCATTGCCGACGGCCTCAAGGGCACCGACGAGGCGCTTGTTCCGGTCGAGGGCGGCGAGTACGTGCACGAGGCCAAGATCGGTCAGGCGCTCATGGATGCCGATATCGTGATCAGCCTCACCCACTTTAAGGGTCATGAGCAGGCCGGCTTTGGCGGCGCCATGAAGAACCTGGGCATGGGCGGCGGCAGCCGCGCCGGCAAGATGGAGCAGCATGCCGCCGGCAAGCCGAACGTCTCGACCGAGCACTGCGTTGGCTGCCGTGCCTGCGAAAAGATCTGCGCGCACGACGCTGTCTCGTTCAACGACACCCGCGAGCGCGAGCTTGCCAACGGCAACACCCGCACGGTGCACGTGGCCACCATCGACCACGATCGCTGCGTGGGCTGCGGTCGCTGCATTGCGGCATGCAACCAGGACTGCATCAAGCCCGGCTATGACGCCGCGGCCGACGTGCTCAACTGCAAGATCGCCGAGTACACCAAGGCCGTCGTCGACGGTCGCCCGAGCTTCCATATCTCGCTTGCCATGGATATCAGCCCCAATTGCGATTGCCATCCCGAAAACGATACGCCTATCGTCAACGACATCGGCATGTTCGCGAGCTTCGACCCGGTCGCCATCGACCAGGCCTGCGCCGATGCCGTCATGGCATCCGAGCCGCTGCCAAACACCGAGCTCACCGATAGCGCGGCCAAGATGGAGCACAACCACGAGCATCTGGAGGGCGAGCAGGCCAAGGATCCCTTCTGCATCACGCATCCCGACACCGACTGGCGAGTGTGCATCGCGCATGCCGAGAAGATCGGCCTGGGCACGAGCAAGTACGAGCTTATCGAGGTCAAGTAGCGCCTAGCTATTGGACAAAATAAGCGCCTTTGTAGCGTAAGTTGAGCAAAAGCCGCCCGTGAGCACAGCGCCCACGGGCGGCTTTTTGGAAGTGCGAGGAAAATCGAATAGCGCCGACCACAAACCGATTTTTGGCAACAAAACCCCAGACGTTGCTTTTTGCCTAAAAATACTCGTCGAGGAAGTCGTCGACCGTGTTCCAGTAGAGTTCGGGGTCGACCTGCGCGCTCTTGGCGTGGGTGGCGCCATGGACGGTGAGCTTTTGCTTGACCTTGCTGGCGCACGCGTCGTAGTTTTGGTCGAGCATGCTGTACGGCACAAAGGTGTCTTGGTCACCGTGGATAAACAGCATGGGAACCGTCGCGCGCTTGAGCTGTTCCACGCTGCTCGCCTTATGAAAGTCGTAGCCCGCGCGCACGTTGCACACCAAGTTTGCTACATCGAGCAAGGGAAAGCTGGGCAGGCCGAACACGTCCTTGAGCTGCAGAGAAAACTCGTCCCAAACACTCGTATAACCGCAGTCCTCGATAATGCATTTCACGTTTGCGGGCAGAGATTCCCCCGCGACGTTCATGGCGGTCGCCGCGCCCATGGATTCGCCAAAGACCAGGATGCGCGCCTTGGGGTCAGCCTGAACGATTCGCTCGATCCATGCGACGATGTCGAGGCGTTCGGGCCAGCCCATGCCGATATAGTCGCCGCCGGAGCGCTCGTGGGCGCGGGCGGCGGGTGCGAGTACGTTCATGCCGCGGTCGTGGAATCGCTTGACGTATCGGGCCATACCGATGGGCTCGTTGGTATATCCATGCAGGCAGACGGCGTAGTCGTGTGCGCTCTCCGACGCAGCAAAATACCAGGCGGCAAGCTCGGTCCCATCGTCCGCGGTGAGGCTGCTGCTCTCGCGGTTCTCCTTAAACCACGCCCGCGCCTCGGTATCCTCGGCATCCGGCTGCTCACCTTCTTTGTCGTTCTTGCTATCCTGCATCATCTTCATGGTGTATGGCGCGCGGGGATTCAGCGCGAAGTCAAACAGAAAGTTGCCGGCAAATCCGAGCAGCGCAACGACAACCACTAGTGCAACGATGCCGGCTATCTTGAGCTTTCGATGGGAACGTGCGTTTTGAGCCATGCGGTATTCTCCTATAAGATGTTAATACATCAACATTTAATGCAAGCGCATTATGGACGTTCGCCGTTGATGCGTCAACAGGCAAAGAATGGGTAAACAAAGGGTCACGTATGGTGCAAATTTCGCACGTACCTAGACGCTTTGATATAGTGTTGAGAACTCTTTACGTTGGAGGATGTAACCGGCATGTCCGATTCGAGCGACAGTTCTAAGCCGCGACCCAAGACCGCGGTCGTTCCACACTACACAGTGGGCGAGGAGATCATGAACTCCGTCACCCATGGTGTCGGCTGCCTGCTGGGTATCGCGGGCCTGGTGCTCCTGATCGTATTCGCCGCCCTGCGCGGCGGAGGCCCGGCCCATATGGCCGCGGCGATTGTCTATGGCGTCAGCATTATCCTCGAATACCTAGCCTCCACGCTCTACCACGCGATTCAGCCCGCGCGCGCCAAGCGCGTGTTTCGCATCATCGACCACAGCTGCATCTACCTGCTCATAGCCGGCAGCTATACGCCGTTTTGCCTCATCACGCTCGCAAACGACGGCGGCGCTGTGCTGTTCTTTGCCGTATGGGCCATCGCCATCATCGGCATCGCCCTCGAGTGCTTCCTACGCGAGCGCCAGCCGCATTGGGTAAGCGGCCTGGTCTACCTGCTGATGGGCTGGCTCGTTGTCTTTAAGCTGCCCGAACTTGTTGCGCTGCTCAACCCCGTGGCACTTGCCCTGCTCGCCGTCGGCGGCGTGTGCTACACCGCGGGCGTGCCGTTCTATATCGCCAAAAACGTGCGCTATCTGCACAGCGTGTTTCACCTGTGGGTGCTCGCCGGCAGCATCTTCCAGTTCATGGCGGTGATCCTCTTCGTAATCTAGCGACCATGCCTGCGCGCCCGCGTTCTCGTTTGGGCGCCGGTGCAATTGCCGTATCCGCCATCAACGTTTTAACCTGACGTCCCGAATCTTGGAGGTTCGAGAAACTCCCGATGGACATAACCATCTCCCTTATCACCACCCTCGTTTTGACCCTCATCAACGGCTACTTCTCTATGTCCGAGATGGCGCTCACCACGGCCAAGCGCGCCGTGTTGGAGCACGAGGCCGAGGAAGGCGACAAGCGCGCCGAGCGTGCCATTAAGCTGGCTGCCGACTCCGACCAGCTGCTCGCCACCATCCAGGTCGCCATCACGCTCGTGGGCTTCGCCTCGTCCGCCGTCGCCTCGACGAGTCTGTCCGACCCGCTCGCCACGTGGCTCATGAGCTTTGGCATCGCGCCGCTCTCCGCCATCGCGCGCGGCCTGGCGCCGGTCATCATCACCGTCGCGGTCGCCTTCGTGTCCATCGTGATCGGCGAGCTTGTGCCCAAGCGCATCGGCCTGGCCAACGCCGAAGGCGTGTCCAAGCAGGTCGTGGGGCCGTTGTCGTTTTTCCAAAAGATCGCTCGTCCGCTCGTGTGGCTGACCGGCGCTTGCTCCGATGGCCTGGCCCGCATCCTGCGCATCAAGAGTGCCGACGACCGTCAGAACGTCTCGGAAGAAGAGATCAAGTACATGGTCTCGGAGCAGGACGACCTGCTCGACGAGGAAAAGCGCATGATCCACGAGATCTTCGACCTGGGCGACACCGTTGCCCGCGAGGTCATGGTGCCGCGCGTGGACACCACCATGTGCGAGGACGACGAGACGGTCGCCGACGTGCTGTCCACCATGCGCCAGACCGGCTTCAGCCGCATCCCCGTCTATCACGAGGATCCCGACAACGTCGCCGGCATTGCGCACATCAAGGACCTGATCCAACCCGCGCTCGACGGCAAGGGTGACCAGCCCATCGCCGGCTTTTTGCGCGACGCCACCTTTGTGCCCGACACCAAGGACATCCTGCCGCTACTGTCCGAGATGCAGACCTCGCACGACCAGATCGTGGTGGTCGTGGACGAGTACGGCGGCACGGCCGGCATTATCACCATCGAGGATATCGTCGAGGAGATCGTCGGCGAGATCGAGGACGAGTTCGACCCCGACAACAAGTATCTCACGCGCCTTTCGCGCCGCGAGTGGCTCGTTGATGGGCGTTTTTCGTGCGATGACGCGATTGAGCTTGGTTGGCCGCTCGAGGAAAGCGATGATTATGAGACCATCGCCGGCTGGATCTTGGAGCTTTGTGACTCGGTGCCCGACATCGGAGAGGTGTTTGAGGTCGCGGGGTACAAGTTTAAAGTGCAGTCGATGCGTGGCCAGCGCATCTCGCTCATTCGCGTGATCGCTCCGGCCGAAACCGATAAGAAGGATTCCGAGTCTTCGGTAGACGAGCCGACGACGTCGGGTGCGGGTTCCGCGAATCCGCACGACGGCGACGAGTAGGACAAGGAAGAGTAGGGGAGAGTTATGGCAGGCCTGTTCAACATCCTTAAGGTCACCGTCAGTGAGGACAAGATCTGCGCGCATGTGCTGGTGAACCCCGGCATGCCGCTCATGACCTCGGAGGACATCGAGGCCACGGCGCGCGTGTACTACCTGGTGCCCGCGATTGCCAAGCACCTGTGCCTGGGCGATTCCGGCCGCGAGTTCCAAGACTGCATGGGCCAGACCGAGCTCTGCCACCTGTTGGAGCACGTGACGGTTGAGCTCATGAACGAGACCGGTCTTGCCGGTAGCATCTCGTGCGGCCGCACCCGCGTAAGCGAACACGATGAGCGTGTCTTTGAGGTTGAGCTTTCGTGCCCCGACGACGCACTGGCCATCGGCGCGCTGTCTTCGGCCACCTTTATGATGGATTGGGCCTATCTGCACGCCGACCAGCCTACCCCCGACGTGGAAGGCACGGTCGCGGGCCTGCGCAACCTGGTGCTGGGCATGCGCGCCGAGGCCGAGGGCAAGGATCCTCACGAGGCCGTCGCCGCTGCGAACGGCGAAGATGCTGCCGAGGACGAGGGCGCTGACGAGGGCGATGTGCCGGTCGACCCCGAGCCCGCTGCCGATGTGACCGCCGAGCCCGTTCCCACCGAGCCCCAGGGCGTCCCCAACTTTGACGACGAGCCCCAGGTGGCGATCGATACCGAGGGCGCGGTTGCCGAGAACCACGAGGCTTCCGCGGCTGTCTTTGGCGGCGCGGCGACGGTTCCGGCAGGACCT
Source organism: Coriobacteriaceae bacterium (assembly GCA_025993015.1). Taxonomy (NCBI): domain Bacteria; kingdom Bacillati; phylum Actinomycetota; class Coriobacteriia; order Coriobacteriales; family Coriobacteriaceae; species Coriobacteriaceae bacterium. Next base: position 991,456 of record DAJPFV010000001.1, on the reverse strand, counting down.
GCGCATGAGGGCGGCCTGCCGCTCGTGGACGGCGCCGGCGAGGACCCGGGTGCCACAGTGGCCATGCCGGCTATGCCTCAGGAGTAGGCCTACTCGTTTATCACCATCACGTACCTGCGCTTTTGCCGTACGCAGATGAGCGGAGCGGCAAGTGATGCGCTGCGGGTATAATGGACAGCATTCAAACGGTGGGCACCGACGTGCCCGCAGGAGAGGAATGATCATGGGTAAGACTTTCAGCTTTGTCTCCGGCGCACTTTTTGGTGCCGCTGCCGGCGCTATTATCGGCGTTGCTCTGGCCCCGCGCTCGGGCGCCGAGACCCGCGCCATGGCTGCCGATATCGCCAACGACGCCTGGGACAATATGCGCGACACCTACGAGCACGGCGCCGAGGAGGCCCGTGCTGCGGTGAATGACTTTGGCCCGATGGTCGACGCCAAGACCGACGACCTGCGCGCCAAGGTCGACCTGGCCCGCGAGCGCATGGACCAGCTGCGCGAGCAGCTCAACGACGCCATTTCGGGCGGCAACGTGACGCCTGCCGCCGACGTCGTGGTCGAGAACGCCGTCGAGGCTGATACCGAGGCTGCGGAGCCCTCGACCGAGGCATAATGCGCGCTGGGGATTTTGTCGGCGCCAAGATCTATCGCAAGCCTACCGAGGACAAGCGCACCAAAAAGGACGGCACGCCGCGCAGCCCTAAAAAGCTCGGAAAGATTCACTTTCCGGTCTTTACCCCGGGCGGTACGCGCGTGGTCGGCTTTATGGTCCGCCAGTCCGATATCGCGGGCATGATCGAGCGTCCCGACCGATTCGTGGCGCTCGACGCCATTGGTGTCTACGAGGGCGCCATTGCGGTTGATGACGTCAAGGACACGTACGATGCCGCCGCCGCCAAGCGCCTCGACATCAACCTGGACGATTGCATCATCTGGGTCGGTATGGACGTGCGCACGGAATCGGGCGACGTCGTGGGCTATTGCTCGGATGTTGAGTTCAAGCCACGCTCGGGCATCGTGCAGGCATTCTATGTGACCGCCGGTGCTGCTTCGAGTGTTTTGGTTGGTGACACGCAGGTGCCGCCGACGATGCTGCGCGGCTACGAGAACGGCGCGATGGTCGTCTCGGACGAGGTCAAGTCGCTCGGGTATTCGGGCGGTGCGGCTGCCAAGGCCGCCGAGGCCAGCGTCGTGGTGGGCGACAAGGTCAAAAAGGGCGCCAAGGTGCTCGACGACAAGGGATCGGTTGCCGTGGACAAGGGCAGTCGCGCACTGGGCAAGCAGCTCGGCAAGACGCGCGGCATGTTCAAGGCCTTTAAGGACGAATACCAAAAGGCGAGCGGAGGCTCGTCAAAAGCTACAAAATAGCGACGTACCAAATGATGGGAGGCAAGCCGGAGACCTGTTGCTCCGGCTTGCTGTGTTTATGGGGGAGGGCACATGCGCCAAAACGGATCCAACTTAAACGGGCGTTCGGGTGCGCGTCCGACGGCGCGCCGCGACCTGGGGCAGCTGCCTAGCGGTCAGCGCAAGCGTCACCGTAAGCCCGGCGCGATGTATCTCAACCATAGCCGCGGCTTTAGCGATCGCAGCGCGCGCATCGGCAACAGCCGCACACCCCGTCGTTCGTCTCGCCTGCCCTATGCGCTCATCGCCGTGGGTTGCGCGCTCGTGCTGTTTATCGCTGCCGTCGTGGGCTACGTCAACCGCAGCGTGGACGTGGAGCTCAACGGCCAGAAGACCGCGGTGCGCGTGGGCTCTACGCTGCAGAATCTCATCGACGAACAGGATTTGACTGACACCTACGACGCAGGCGACCTGCTGGCCGTCGATGACAGTGTGCTCAAGCGCCATGGGGGCGAAAAGCTGTCGGTGAAGGTCGACGGCAAGCGCGTGAAGCAGGGCAAATGGGATAGCCGCGAACTCGAGGGTGGCGAGAAGGTGACGGTCAAGGATGGCCGTAACACCTACGAGAAACACGAGGTTCAGGCTACGGTTATCGAGCCCAAGCTCAAGGTCGAGGGCACGGGTGCTATCGAGTATGTGCAGACGTGGGGTGTCCAGGGCCGCTCCGAGGTGTGGGTTGGTGAGCAGTCGGGCAAGACGCAGGATCGCGGCGAGGTTGTGCCCGCCACCGATTGCGTTGTTGCGTGCGCCAGCGTGGCGCCCAAGGGCAACAAAAAGTACGTGGCGCTGACGTTTGACGAGGGTCCGAGCGGCGCCACCAAACAGATCTTGCAGGTGCTCAAGGAAAAGGGCGTCACCGCGACGTTCTTCCTTTCGGGCGATGCGGTCGAGGCCTCGCCTGCCACGGCCAAGGCGATTGTCGATGCCGGGTGCGAGATCGGATCCAACAGCTACAGCGACGATTCGCTCAAGGGTCAGGACCGTGAGGCGGTACGCGAACAGATCACGAAAGGCACCGATGCGATTAAGTCGGCGACCGGCGTGAAGACGATGCTACTGCGTGCTCCCTACGCTGCCTTTGACGAGCAAAACTGGATTGATGCGATGGACCTGGTCTCCGCCGTGGTCTCGTGGAATATCGACTCGGGCGACTGGCTACTCAACGGTGCCGACGAGCAGGTCTCGACGGTGCTCGATTCGGTGACGCCGGGCAATATCGTGCTGCTCACCGATAGAGACGAATGCGCCGAGCAGACGCTCGAGGCGCTGCCGCAGATTATCGACGGCCTCATCGCCGACGGCTACAAGATCGTGACGCTCAGCGACCTGGTCAAGACGGACACGTCGCTGAGCAAAAAGCTCACCTCGCTGACGAAGGCCACCATGCCCAAGGACGCTGTGCTCCCCCAACTTGCCGAGGACAATGACACCACAGAGTAGTTATTGGGTAGTCATTTAAGAACGTCCCCAATGGCTATGTCACGGATACGTCAGCGTTTGGTATGCCTGCAATGTGCAGCGCATAAATTCGATGCCGCAGGGCGATGCTGATGCTATAGTTACTGCGGTTAATGAGGGTCAAGAGAAAGGTTACAGGTGAAATCCAAACCTCGACCATACAGTCGATGACCCCATGCAGGTGCTTTTTGCGCATGCACGGGGTGTAAGCGTCGAGCGGCGTGCCGCCCGCGCATGCGTATACATATCCAGAAGCCCCCGGACGTCGCACATGCGGCCGCGTTCGGAGGAATAATGATGGGGAGCACCATTGAATTATCTGAGTGAGATGCTCAAATTGCCGGTCTTGGACGTCGATGGCGAAAAGCTCGGCGTGGTCAACGATTTTGGCATTGCTACCGGCGAAGTTTTTCCGCACGTGACGTCGCTCGCGTTCCGCGGACCCGGCAAGACGCCGTTTATGATCAGCTGGCGCAAATGGGTCGACCGTATCGACGAGACGGGTGTACACCTTAAGACGTCGGCCACCGAAATCCGTTTTTCGTACCTGCAGCCGACCGAACTCTTGCTTGCCCGCGACGTGCTCAACAAGCAGATTGTCGACACGCAGGGCATGAAGGTCGTGCGCGTAAACGACATCAAGTTTTCCATGTCGGGCGAAAACCAGCTGCGCCTGCTGGGCGCCGAGGTCGGTGCTCGCGGTCTGCTACGCGCCATCAGCCCCGCGCTCGAGCATATCGTCGAAGGCTTTATGAAGCACCTGGGCAAGCCACTCAGTGAGGACATCATCGCTTGGTCCTACATGGACCTGCTCGACCGCTCGACCAAGAACATTCAACTCTCGGTGTCGCACAAGACGCTCGGCGAGCTGCACCCTGCCGACATCGCCGACATTATCGAGCAGCTCGACCCGCGCCTGCGTGCGCAGGTGTTTGCACAGCTCGATACTGCCCAGGCCGCCGAGGCCATCTCGGAGTTCGATGACGACGAGCTTATGACCGAGATGCTCGAGGGCCTGTCCGATACCGACGCATCGTCGATGCTGGCCATGATGGACCCGGACGACGCTGCCGACCTGATCGACGAGCTCGATTATGAGAAGGCTGAGAAGCTCCTGCGCCTGATGGGCGTCAAGGAGGAGAAGGCGATTCGTAATCTGTTGGGCTACGAGGACAACACCGCCGGCCGCATCATGACCTCGGAGTTTGTCTCGCTGCCCGCCACGGCGACGGTCGGCGATGCCATCGAGGCGATTCGCAAACTCGACGAGGACTTCGAGAGCGTCTACTACGTCTATACCGAGGACCCGAGCGGCATGCTGACGGGCGTGCTTTCGCTGCGCACGCTGATCGTGGCCGACCGCGACGCCACGCTGGGCCAGCTCGCCTATCGCGATCTGGTCTACGTGTCGCCCGACGAGGACCAGGAAGACGTGACGGACGAGATGACCAAGTACGACCTGGTTGCCATCCCTGTCTGCGACGAGAACCGTCATATCCTGGGTATCGTGACCTTCGACGACGCCATGGACGTTATCGCCGAGGAGCATCAGGAGGACCTGCAGATCGCCGGTGTCGGCTCGGGCGATAGCGCGTCGGACGACTCGACGAACGTGCTCAGCTGGTTCGTGCATCGTCAGTACTGGGTCGTCGTGTGGGGCATCGCCTCGTGCATTATGGCGACCGTGCTGGGGACGGCGCTGGGCTCCGCGCATCTGGTGGTGTTCCCCATGTGCGCCATGCCGCTCGTGCTGCTGGCTGCCTCGCGCATGGTGTCGTTCGTCAAGAACTACTTCCTCGAGTACGACGGTCACGACGACGAGCCCAAACCGTACCTGGGATTCTTCTTCCAGAGCACGGGTATGGGCCTGATCCTTTCGCTTGTTACTTACCTGTGCGCGCAGCTGGTGCGCACTGCCGCGTTCCCCGATGCCACCATGTTTGAGGAGCAGCTCTTTACCGGCTGCTTTAACATCGCTGCCGTCATTTGCCTGGTTGGCAACATGAGCGCTGTGATTTATCTGATGATGCTGTTCTGGCGCGATGAGCACGACCTCAATACGTCGGGTACTGCCATGAACGTCATCGCCGTCATGATCTCGTGTGTGGCGTACTGCATCGCCGCGGTGCTGCTCACCATGTCGGTCATGGGGTAGGTGGTCGCGTGCAAAATACGAAGCAAAAGCCGAGCATCAAGCAAAAGCTGACCATCGCCGCCATCTTTGGCGCCATGGGCCCCGGTCTGCTGGCGGCACTTTCGGGCAATGACGCCGGCGGCATCGCCACGTATTCCAGCGCGGGCGCCAGCTATGGCTATAAGATGCTCTGGATGCTTCCCGTCATGACCGTGCTGCTTATCGTGACGCAGGAGACCGCGGCGCGCTGCGGATGCGTCACGGGTAAGGGCCTGGCGTCGCTCATTCGCGAGCGCTTTGGCGTGCGCAAGAGCGTGCTGGCCATGGCGGCGCTGTTGATCGCCAACACGGCGGTGACCATCTCGGAGTTCGCGGGTATCGCGAGTGGCCTTGCTCTGTTTGGCGTTCCGGCGAGCATCTCGGTGCCGCTCGTGGCGCTGCTGGTGTGGATGCTTACCATGTCGGGCAGTTTCCAGCGCATCGAGAAGATTTTGCTGCTGGTAAGCTGCGTGTTCGTGACCTACATCGTCGCCGCGTTTATGGCCGGCCCCAACTGGGGCGAGGTCGCGGTCGACTTGGTCGTCCCCAATATTCAGAACGATCCCAGCTACGTGTCGCTCGTGGTCGCAACGATCGGTACTACCATCGCACCGTGGATGATCTTCTTGGCTCAGAACAACGTGGTCGATAAGAATGCGGGCGAGGACGACATCGTGCTGCAGCGTATTGATACCGTGAGCGGCTCGATCGCCGCTGATATCATTGCTGGCTTCATTATCATCACGACCGGTACGGTGCTGTTTCCGGCGGGTATTCAGATTAGCGATGCCGCCGATGCCGCCCGCGCGCTGGAGCCCATCGCGGGTCAGTGGTCCACGGTGTTGTTTGCCTCAGGTCTGGTCGCGGCGAGCTTCTTGGCCGCCTGCGTGCTGCCGGGCGTTACGTCGAGTGCTATCTGCGAGGCATTTGGTTGGGAGCGCGGCGCCGACCGCAGCTGGGACGAGGCCCCGGTTTACCGCGGCATCATTACGGCTATCATTGGCATCTCTGCCGTGTTGGTGCTCATGCCTGGCGTCGATTTGTTCCAGATTATGATGACCTCGCAGGTCATCAACGGCGTGCTGCTGCCCGTAGTCTTGGTATTCCAGGTGGTTATCGCGGCGGATCGCCACATTATGGGCGCCAACCGCAACGGCCGCGTATGGAACGTGCTCACTTGGGCGACTATCGGCGTGATTACGGTGCTGACGGTCGTCATGTTTGCGCTGCAAGCGATGGGCTACAGTGCTTAACGCTCACTTTTGGTTCTTAACAGGCCGCCGCCATGGGCTGCGGCCTGTATTTTGTCTGCTATAGAGTGTTAGTTATATGGCAGTGGGCAAAAAATGCCAAATATGAGTACTGTTGCTAAGTGAATAGCATTTACATCCAAGAAGATAATGAACATAACCCATAGTATGTTCATTAAATTGGCTCCAATACGCCTTAAACCAGTCAGGTTGGCTGCTTTAGGGGGTTGTAGGGGATGCTCGGACGTCTTTTTGGGTGGTTTTGCCTGCGACTAAAATGGTAACAGTACTCATATTTGCCCTTTTTTGCCCACGGACCTTTGAGGTCGCGGCGAAAAGGGCTTGTTTTGATTGTTTGGGGCAGGCGCGAGGCGCGGAAACGATGTCTGGAGCGGCGGAGCGGCTTGGAATTCATCCGCAGAGGTCTTCATTGGCCGCGCCAGGAGTGCCTCCAGGTGCCGGTAGTTAAGGAGCGCCCCTAACTGCCGCAGGGGGCGTCGGCCACGGCCGACGCCCCCTGCGGGTGTAAACAGATTTTGCTGCGCGTTACTTGTCGGTGCCCAGCTTGTGCGGCTTGTAGGCGAGGGCATTGACGAGTGCGTCGGCGGCGGACTTGACGGCTGCCGGCTGCGGATCGTTGACATGGTCCTCGGGGTGCACGGGCAGGTCTTTCATGACCGCATCGTGGATCAGGTTGAGGTACTCGGTCACGCCGGTAGTCGACAGGTGCGTGCCGTCGCCGTCGAACAGGTCGTTGCGGTTGGCGCTGTGCCCGTACCAGTCGATAACGCGTACATTCTTGTAGCGCGTGGCGGCGTTGGCGATGGCCTGGTTCGTGGACCCGACCCACGGCTGCGGGCTACGCGTGTTTACAAACACGACAATACGCTGCTCGCCGGCGTCGGCCATGATCGCGTCGACCTGGGCGTCCGTTACCAAACCGTTGGTGCCCAGGGCAAAGACCACGATCTTGCCGGCAAGGTTCTGCTGGATATAGCCCTCAAATGTCGCGCGGCCCGCATCAAACTGGCGGCCCTTTTCGGCATCGATATGGCTGTGCGGGAACACGCCGTCAAAGGAATCAACGGCGCGCAGTGACACGGAGTCACCGATCATCAACAGGTCGTAGGAGCCATCGGGGAAGCCGTCGTTGTCCTTGTCGGTGTCGTCGGCCGCCTGCTGGTCGGTGGGCGCGGTGTTTTCGGCTTCCTTGTTCAGAACTTCGGCGCCCTCGCCGCTCAGCGCAGACGTCTCGGGCACAAAGATCAGACCGCCCAGTGCAACGACCAACACGACAGCGCAGGCTGCGCAGACAGGGACGTGCGCGCGTGCCCAGTTGGCGGGCGTGGTGGTGCCATCGCGGAATTCGGCGACGGTGCGGCCGAAGGCACCCTTCCTAAATGGCGTTTCGATAAAGCGATAGGAACACTCGGCTACGGCGACCACCAGCAGCACCTGCAAAATGTACTGCCACCAGGGCGTATCGTTGATGTTGGCGACCGGGTTCATGAGCAACAGCAGCGGATAGTGCCACAGGTAGATGCTGTACGAGCGTTTGCCAATCCACACGAGCGGCTCGGCGGACAGCGCACGGGCAACCATTCCCTGGGGCTGCACGCAGGCCGCGATGACCATGAGCGTGAGGATGGAGCACAGCAGCGTGCCTCCGCGATACTGGAACGCGGTGTAGCCGTTGGTGAGCGCGACCATGGCGGCAAGGCCAACCAGACCCACGAGGCCCAACACATCGATGGATGCGGGCGAGGACCAAAAGCGCACGAGGGCGCTCGGCTGTGCCGGGGCGGTCTCGGCTGCTTCGTCGGCCTTCTCGCCAGGCTTGCCCTCGGCGTTCTTGCCGTGCTTGGCGGCGCCAGCTAGGCGATTGAGCCCCAAACGACGAGCGAGACGCACCGGCGCCAGGTCGCGATCGGGGATAAAGGCCATCCAGGCACCCAGCAGCAGCGAGAACACACGGGTGTCGGTGCCGTAGTACACGCGGCTGGGGTCGGCGGCAGGGTTATAGAGCACCATCATGGCGATGGCGGAGACAGCAGCTAGGCCCAGAACCACGCGGCGCGTGTTGGGCTTGCTCACATGCATGGATACCATGGCAAACAGCAGTGGCGGCCAAATCAGGTAGAACTGTTCCTCGATGGCAAGCGACCAAAAGTGCGTGAGTGGCGAGGGGTCGCCCAGAGCATTGAAGTACGAGACGTTTTGGGCAATCTGCCACCAGTTGTTGAAGAACAGCAGCGACGGCAGGATGTCGGGGCGCATCTTGGTGAGCATCACGTGGTTAAAGATGGTGCACAGCGCGCAGGTCACCACCACGACGGTCACCACGGCGGGGACCAGGCGACGGATGCGGCGAATCCAGAAGCTCTTGAGGTCGATGCGTCCGGTCTTAGCGACTTCGTTGAGCAGCAGGCGCGTGATCAGATAGCCCGAAAGCACAAAGAAAATCGTGACACCGAGCAGACCGCCCTGCGCCCACGTGAGGTTGAGGTGATAGAGCACCACCGCGACGACGGCAAGCGTGCGCAGGCCGTCAAGGGCAGGGATGTAGCGGGACTTGGGGCGAGCAGGCGTCTGCTCCGCGGCGGGAGTGTTGGCGCGGCCCGCGTTGTTGGCAGAAGTGCGATGGGGGCTCGCGGTGCGTCGCGGCTCGTTGGCACGGCGTTCGCTCTTCACGCGTTCGTGCGGCGCCGGCTCGTTGCCCGTGCGGCGTCGACCGCGCGAGCCCGATTGCGAGAATTGTTCCATAAAACATCATCCAATGACGAGAATAATCAGCACGCCTTCATTGTAGCTGCCTGCTCCTGTGAATGCTTGCTGCTGGCGCAAGCTCAAGCGCGCGTCCACATCAAAGTGAACTAAAGTTATAGGGGGTGCGAGAGTGCACGATCGACGACTGGCGGTGGGTATAAGGCCCGCAGATGAGGAGGTTTCCATGGCAGATCGCGGCATCGTTGCGGTGTTCGGCAGCATGAACATGGACCTTTCGGTGGCGTGCGAGCGCATGCCGCGCGCGGGCGAGACCGTCGGCGGTAGCGGCTTTATCACCAACGCCGGCGGTAAGGGCGCCAACCAGGCCGTCGCCGCTGCGCGCATGGGTGCGCGCACGTGCATGATCGGCGCTGTTGGGCGCGATACCTTTGGCGATGCGCTTGTGGCAGGGCTCCAGGATGCTGGCGTGGGCGTTGAGTTCGTGGCGCTTCGCGATGACGTGGAGACCGGTACCGCGACCATCATTCGCTGCGAGGGCGACAACCGCATCATACTGTCACCGGGCGCCAACCATGCGCTTGCGGGCGCGGACGTTGCCTGCGCGCTGAGGCGTCTGGTGGCCCATGAGCTCGACGGCGACGCCAGCGAGATTGCCCCGGCTGCCGGAAGCGTCTTTATCGCCCAGGGTGAATGTGACCTTGCAGCGACGGCCGAGGCGCTTGTTTGCGCTCATGGGCTGGGGTTCTATACGGTCTTTAATCCGGCGCCTGCCTGCGAGCTGCCTGCGGAGGTCTGGCCTGCGGTCGACCTGGTCTGTCCCAACGAGACCGAGTGCCAGGTTCTGACGGGCATTCTGCCCACGGATGATGTGAGTTGCGTCGCCGCGCTCAATGCGCTGCTCGACAAGGGCGCCGGCGCTGCGGTCATCACGTTGGGCGGTGCCGGCTCGGTTACGCTCGGCGATGGCGGTGAGCTGCTGCGCATGCTGGCACTTTCGAGTACGGTAGTCGATACCACGGCCGCCGGCGATACGTTTATCGGCGCGTTGGCGGCGGCTCGCCTAGAGGGCTTGCCGCTCTTTGAGTGCATGGCCGCGGGTGCTCGCGCCTCGGCAGTGACGGTGTCGCGCCTGGGCGCTCAGCAATCGATTCCCACGCGCGCCGAAGTTGAACATTGGTTTAGTTAAACGATAAAGACGGAGAAGCGGAGTAGAACAATGGCAATCAAGAAGCTGATCCTTGATCTGGATATGGGTGTGGACGATGCGATGGCGCTGGCCTATGCCATCGCGAGCCCCGAGGTGGAGCTCGTGGGCATCACCACGTGCTTTGGCAACGTGCGCGTCGAGCAATCGGCGCACAACTGCCTGGCGGTGCTCGATCTGCTGGGTCGCCCCGAGGTTCCGGTGTACCTGGGTGCCGACCGTCCTCTGCAGGCGACTGAGCCCTATACGCCGCCGGCGTCCACCGCGCTCATTCACGGCAAGAACGGCATCGGCGGCGCGAGCGTGCCCGCGTCGCCCTACGAGCCGGTGGGGGCGACCTCGGCCGACGGCAACGCTGCGGTCGATTATCTGATCGATGCCGCGCGCACCTATGGTCCCGATCTGGTCTACGTAGCGACTGGCCCGCTCTCCAACCTGGCGCTCGCCCTGGAGCGCGATGCGGCGGCGATGATGTCCATCGGCCGCGTGGTCGTAATGGGCGGCGCCCTTACCGTGCCCGGTAACGTGAGCGCGGGCGCCGAGGCCAATATGGCGAGCGACCCCGAGGCAGCCGACGCAGTGCTGCGCTCGGGCCGTAAGCTCACCATGGTGGGTCTGGACGTGACGCATCGCGTGGTGCTCACACGCCGCGACATTGCCGGCTGGACGGGCTCGGGCACCATGGCGGGCTGCGCATTTGCGAGCATGGTCGAGCACTACATTGGCTCGTACGAGATGAACGCCCCTTACCTGGGCGGCTGCGCGCTGCACGATCCGCTTGCCGTTGCCGTGGCGATTGATCCCACGCTCGTGGGCGCACTTGGTTGCAACTTGCGCGTCGACCTGCTCGGCGAGTATCGCGGCCGCACTATCTGCGACGAGCATCGCCTGTCCGACCCCGACAAGAGCGCGCTTGTGGCACTCACCGTGGACGCCCCGCGCTTTCTGTCCGAGTTCAAGGCGCGCATGGCCCGCATCCTAGGCTAGGCTCGGGATCGAAGCACGCCCATCTGCTCGATGTGGCCGCTGGCGGGCCGACATCTACCGTTCGCCAGCCCGATGGTCCCCGGGGCGGGGAGAGCGCTATAATGCATTCTGCATCTTGGATTGTTACTCCTGTGTGGAGGCATGCCCAAGAGCAATACAACACGGATTGTTACGTAAGGCATGACCGCAATAGCACTGCTATTGGCTATCATGCCTTTTTCTGTGAGTGTTCTTGAAAGGAGGTTCACCATGCTTGCAATTAAAAAGCTTAACAACAACGCGGTTCTTTGCCGTGACGGACAGGGGCGAGATGTCATCGCCATGGGCAGGGGCGTCGGTTTCGGCGGAGATTTTCCTCGAGAGCTCCCTCTTTCTAAAATCGAGCATACGTTTTACGACATTGATCCTAAAGGACAAGATGTCATGAGGGATCTTCCCTCGGATATCGTGATGTTTGCGGCGAAAGTTATGGACATCGTTGCCAACGAACTGCCCTACGACCTCTCGACCAATGCGACGCTGTTCATGGCTGATCACCTGTCGTTTGCCGTTGCGCGAGCCCAAAAGGGGGTCCGCATCGCGATGCCTCTTGCCTATGAAGTGCGGGAGACGTATCCGAAGGAATACAAGGCTGCCCAGTTTATCGTCATGCGACTCGAGAAGGAGCTCGGAGAGCGGCTTCCCAAGGATGAGATTGCCAGTATTGCGATGAATCTCGTGAACGCACGGGTTGTTGAAGCCGTCAAAGCCACGGCCGAGCCCGCAAAGCAGTTCGACGATATGCTCGAGGACGTTATCGAGATTCTCGAAAGCGATTTCCGCATTATTGTCGACCGCGATTCCTTTGATTTCACCCGCTTCGCCACGCATCTGCGGTACCTGTTCAAGCGCATTCAAGCCGGCGAGTCGCTGAACAGCGCCAACATGCAGATGTACAAGAACTTTCGTGAGGAGTTTCCGCAGTTGGCAGAGTGCGTGAAGCATATCGGTTCCTATTGTCGTGAAACGTGGGACGCCACGCTCTCCGAGGAGGAGGAACTCTATCTGATGATCCATCTCAACCGGATCATCTCCAAAAAAGGATTGTAACCCGTAGCCATTCGGGGCATGACCTTTGCCGATTCGAACAGTAAGCCAAGATTGTGCAAAGGAGCCAATGATGGCAAATTACAAAAAGGTGGCAGAGCAGATTCTCTCCACTGTGGGCGGGGCGGAAAACGTGGCTTCGGTTACGCATTGCATGACGCGCCTGCGCTTCAACCTCAAGGATGAAAGCCTCTCGAATGATGAGAAGCTTGAGGACATCTCGTCTATCATCAGCGTCGTGCACGCCGGAGGGCAGGTGCAGCTGGTGGTCGGGCCCACGGTCGACAAGGTCTACGACGAGGTTTGTAAGCAGGGCGGATTCGAGGTCACGGTATCGATTGACGAGGAACTCGATGGCCCTCAGCTTAGCTGGAAGGAGCGCTTGGCGCCCAAGCACCTCTTCAATCAGCTGCTCGATGCCGTGAGCGGCGCTATCACCCCGATCCTTCCGATCTTTTGTGTCGCCGGTATCTTCAAGATGCTCGTTATTCTGTTTGGGCCCGAAGGCGCCGGTTTTATGTCCGAAACGAGCGACCTGTATCGGATCCTTTCCCTGGTGGGCGATGCGGCGTATTACTACTTCCCGGTGTTTGCCGCCTATAGCTCGGCTAAGAAGTTCAAAACGAGTCCTGTGCTGGCACTGCTCATCGCTGTTGTGATGATTTATCCCGACATGCTCGCTATTGTTGAGGACGGAAAGCCTTTCAGCGTCTTCGGCATCCCCATGCAGCTCGTCAACTACACCCAGGCTGTTCTTCCGGTCATCTTGATCACCTGGGCCCAGTCCTATGTTGAGCGCTTCTTTAAGAAGATCTCGCCTGATATGTTGCGCATTCTGATCGTACCCGTGGGTACGGTGCTCGTGATGTTGCCGGTCGCGCTGTGCCTCTGCGGCCCTGCCGTCCAATTTGTCATGGGCCTTGTGGCCGATTTCATCATTTGGCTCGCCTCTGTTGCCGGTCCCGCTGCGACCGCGGTTATCGGCGCATTCTGGAATCTGATCATCGCCACCGGCATGCACGTGCCGATCTATACCGCCATATTGCCCGCCGCGCTCCAGAACGGTTACGACGCCATCTTATACCCCGGCACCGCGGTTGTAGCCTACACCACGCTTGCCATCGCGCTCGCCTATGGCCTGCGCGCTAAGGACAAGGAGAGTCGAGCCACGGGCTGGAACTTGTTCATCACCTATGCCTTCGGTCGCGTGAGTGAGCCCATCATCTACGGCATCCTGTTTCGCGACAAGAAGGCTCTTGCCTGGAACATGATTGGTGGTGCTGTCGGTGGTCTGCTGGTAAGCCTTCTTCATGCCAACGTCTATATCTTCACTGGCGTTGGTTTCCCATGGATGAACGTGCTCATGTTTGCTCAGGATATCATCCCTGGCACCATCGGGTGTCTTGCTGGCGGTGCCGTGACGTTTGCGTTGGCGATGATTTTTGGATTTGAAGGACAGGAGAAGATGCCGTTGAAGTCCAAGAACGGCGATTCTGAGGCCGTTGAATCCGTCGAGGCATAAGAGGCTACTACACAAATATGCTCCCCAGCCGTTGCGCGGTCCGACCCCTTGGCCGCGCAACGGTACTGTGCTGTTGCGCGGCACTTGCCGAGTCCGTTGCGTTCGACAGTGTGGGCCGGGAATTTGATAGAAAGGACGACACCATAATGTTTAGAGAAGATTTTTTATGGGGCGGGGCTCTGGCTGCAAACCAGTGCGAGGGAGGATGGAACGAAGGCGGTCGCGGTTTAGCCAATTCCGACATGCTGCCGTTTGGCGATCAACGCATGGACGTCATGCGGGGAGACCTTGATCCGCGTGCGTTGGCACCCGACAGCTTCTATCCCGCTCGCAAGGGCATTGATTTTTACCATAGGTACAAGCAGGATATTGAACTGTTTGCCCAGATGGGTTTTAAATGCCTGCGCTTATCAATCGCCTGGAGCCGCATTTTTCCCAAAGGAGACGAAGCCGAGCCCAATGAAGAAGGCCTTGCCTTTTACGAGGATGTTTTTAGGACGTGTCGCGCGCATGACATTGAGCCTTTGGTGACGCTCAACCACTATGATGTCCCCATGCATCTCGTCGATGCGTATGGCGGATGGCGCGATCGCAGGCTGGTCGACCTGTTCGAGCGATATTCGCGTACCGTGTTCGAGCGCTATCGGGGATTGGTCAATTATTGGCTGACCTTTAACGAGATCAACATCATGACGCAGGCGTGCTTTATGGCGGCGGGGATCATCTTCGAGCAAGGGGAGAATCGCTATGCAACGGTTCACACGGCCGTGCACCATGTATTGGTTGCGAGCGCCCGTGCGGTCGGGGCGTGTCATGAACTGTGCCCTGGGGCGAAGATCGGTTGCATGCTCAACGCAGGTGTCTTCTATCCGGCTACATGTGATCCGGACGATGTGCTGGCTGCGCAGGCTGAGAATCGCAGCCATTACATGTTTACCGACGTCCAGGTGCGCGGTGCGTACCCGAGCTATGTTCTCAAGGAATACGCCCGCCATGGTTTTGAGGTGCCCTATCGGGATGATGACCGCGAAGTACTGGCTGCAAACCTGGTCGATTTCGTCTCGTTTTCTTATTACTCGACGCGCGTCGCAAAAGCGCATGCGGAAGGTCAGTTCGATTCGAACCTTCTTCGCTCGGCGCCTAATCCGTATCTAAAACAGGAGCCTTGGGGGAGGTTTATCGACCCCAAAGGGCTGCGCGTCACCATGAATGAAATCTGGGATCGCTATCAAAAGCCGCTGTTCATCGTCGAAAACGGTTTGGGTGCTCCTGATGTGCCGGAAGATTCGGGTGAAATAGAAGACGACTATCGAGTTGAATACCTGCGGGCCCACATCGAGGCGATGAGGGAGACCGTCGAGCTCGACGGGGTGGAACTCATGGGATATACCTGTTGGGGCCCGATCGATTTGGTTTCGGTCGCCACAGGACAGATGCGTAAGCGCTACGGGTTTATCTATGTCGATCGAGACGATAGCGGTGCGGGCTCGTTTGAGAGACGTAAAAAGAAAAGCTTCGAATGGTACCGACGCGTAATAGCAAGCAATGGCGAAGACCTTGCGTAATAACGTTAAGATGGACAAATGCGCCCGTTGGGGGAATAGTCGTGCCACTTCGCTTGACAACAGGCTAAACTAGCTATTAAACATTTACTATTCTGTTTAGATTGAATTTGCGGTCGTTTAGTTGCCGAGCCACGGGGCGGTCAAGCCACGATGCTCGGCCGCGACCGATGCTAGGGGGAACGATGGCTAAAGCAAGCGTCCGCGAGATCAGCCGCATTACCGGCTTTTCGCCCGCAACCGTGTCCAACGCGCTCAACCGCAAGCGCAGCGTGAGCGAGGAGACCGCCAAGGTCATCCTGGAGTGCGCGCAGTCGCTTGGCTATCAGCAGTCGACGCAGCTCGAGAGCATCCAGTTTGTGCTTGCGCGCAAGACGGGCGCCATCCTGGACGAGAGCACCTTCCATCCCGCGGTCATCGAGGGCGTGGAGCGCCAGGCGCGTCGCCACGGCATGAGCACGAGCTTTGTCTCGCTCGACTTTAGCGACCTGGACGCCGTGCGCCCGCAGGTCGAGGGCCTGATCGCCGACCCGTCGGCCGCCATCGTGCTGATGGGTACCGAGCTGGGCGAGGAGGACTACGCCCTGTTCGCCGACGCTGCCGCCCACCTGATTGTGCTCGACGGCTGGAGCGATCGCCAGTACTTCGATGCCGTAGTCATCGCCAACACCGATTCGGTGCTGCGTGCCGTGGATTACCTTATCGAGAAAGGCCACAGGCAAATCGGCTATCTGGCGGGCGACCTTCGGATCCGCAACTTTAAGGACCGCGAGCGCGGCTATCGCCAAGCGCTTGAGGACGCGGGCCTCGAGGCCAATCCGGCATGGCGTGTCACGTTGGGCACCACGCTCGAGGGTGCCTATCGCGACATGGGCGTGTGGCTCGACAACGTCTCGCGCGACGATCTGCCGACGGCTTTCTTTGCCGAGAACGACGTGCTCGCCGTGGGCGCCATGCGCGCGTTCAACGAGCACGGTATTCGCGTGCCCGAGGATGTCTCGATCATCGGCTTTGACGACCTGTCTTTGGGCGCCTTCTCCAACCCGCCGCTCACCACGGTGCATGTTCCCAAGCACGAGGTGGGCGAGATCGCGGTGCGTCGCCTGGTGGGCAACATCCGCAACCCCAAGAGCTATACCTGCAAGACGGCCGTGTCGACCTACTTTGTCGAGCGCCAGAGCGTGTGCGAGATCTAGGCGAAGAAAACGCCGGGGCGCAGGGCGGCAAAGCTCGCTAAGGCAGCCATATCTAACGCTACTAAGAGAGGGTCCTTCGGGGCCCTCTTTTTGTTTCCCTTGTATGTTCAGTTTGTTTACATACCGTTTAGGCTGATTTCTCTACCGTTTACGGGACTTTCGCGCTAGACTATTAAACAAAAGAGTAAAACATTTAGTAAACAGAACAAAACGAAACATGCGTCTGTTTACTGAACATGTGATTAGGGGAGGACGTACATGGACAAGATCAAGCTCGGCTTTGTGCCCACGCGCCGCAGCATCTTTAGCGCGCCGGACGCAATCAAGTATCGCGGCCTGACGGCTGATCGCCTGCGCGAGATCGGCGTCGACATCGTGGATATCGACGACATCAATGACGAGGGCCTGCTGTTCGACGACAGCCACATTGAGCCTATCGTCAAGAAATTCCGCGCCGAGGGCGTCGATGGCATTATGCTGTGCCACGCCAACTTTGGCACCGAGTACGTTTGCGCTCGCCTTGCCCGCGAGCTCGGCCTGCCCGTGCTGCTGTGGGGCCCGCGCGACGAGCGCCCCGAGCCCGATGGCACCCGCCTGCGCGATAGCCAGTGCGGTCTGTTCGCCACCGGCAAGGTCCTGCGCCGCTTCCAGGTTCCCTTCACCTACATGACCAACTGCCGCCTGACCGACCCCGAGTTCGAGCGCGGCGTTTGGGACTTTTTGGCCGTTTGCAACGTGGTCAAGACCTTCAAGCACACCCGCATCCTGCAGATGGCCACCCGTCCATTCGACTTCTGGTCGACCATGTGCAACGAGGGCGAGCTGCTCGAGAAGTTCAACATCCAGCTTTCGCCTATCCCCATGACCGAACTTGTCCAGGCTGTGCGCGACGCCCAGGCCGACGAGCAGGCCATGGCCGCCATGCTTGCCCACATCAACGACAGCTTTGAGATCTGCATCCCCGAGGACAAGGTCCCTGCGGTCGCCGGTCTTGCCATCGCCATGAAGCGCTTGGTCGAGAAGTATGGCTGCAACGCCGGTGCCATTCAGTGCTGGAACGCTCTGCAGGACGAGCTGGGCATTATGCCCTGCGCCGCCAACGCCATCCTCAACGAGATGGGCATTCCTATCGTATGCGAGACCGATATCCACGGCGCCATCACCGCGCTGATGGTCGAGGCCGCCGACCTGGGCCGTCACCGCGGCATGTTCGCCGACTGGACCGTGCGCCATCCCGATAACGAGAACGGCGAGCTGCTGCAGCATTGCGGCCCCTGGCCCTGCAGCTGCGCGGCCGTCAAGCCCAAGCTCACCTACCCGCTGGCTTTCGATCACCCCGGCGCGCTGACGGCCGAGGCCAAGCACGGCGACCTCACCCTTGCCCGCTTTGACGGTGACAACGGCGAGTACTCGCTGCTACTGGGCAACGCCCGCGGCATCGACGGCCCGGCCGGCATGGGCACCTACCTGTGGGTCGAGGTCGACAACCTCAAGCGCCTCGAGGCCAAGATCGTCGAGGGTCCCTACATCCACCACTGCGTGGCCATCCACGCCAACGTGGTGCCGGTGCTCTACGAGGCGTGCAAGTATATCGGCATCGCTCCCGACCTGTACGACCCCATTGAAGAAGACGTCAAAGCCTACCTGCGAGGAGAGTAGAAATGGCAACTATCGAAGAGCTTGAGTCCCTGCGCTGGGACCTTCGCCGTGATTGCGTCGATATCATCATGGCTGGCGCCGGCGGCCACATCGGCGGCGACATGTCGGTGATCGACGCCCTCATGACCCTCTACGCCAACCACCTCAACATTTCGCCCGAGACCGTCGACGATCCCAATCGCGACCGCTTCGTGCTCTCCAAGGGCCACGCCATGGAGGCTTACTACGCGGTGCTTTGCCACGAGGGCTATCTTGACCTCGACGACGTCAAGGCCCGCTTCTCCAAGTTCGGCAGCCCCTACATCGGCCACCCCAACAACAAGCTCAAGGGCATCGAGATGAACTCGGGCTCGCTGGGTCACGGCCTGCCCGTGGCCGTGGGCATGGCGCTCGCCGGCAAGATGGACGGCCGCGACTATCGCGTCTACACCATCATGGGCGACGGCGAGCTTGCCGAGGGCTCGGTCTGGGAGGGCGCCATGAGCGGCGGCAACTACCAGCTCGATAACCTGTGCGCGCTCGTGGACCGCAACCGCCTGCAGATCAGCGGCAGCACCGAGGACGTTATGAAGCAGGACTCGCAGGAGGAGCGCTGGGCAGCCTTCGGATGGAACGTGCTCTCCATTCCGGGCAACGACGTCCGGGCCATCGACGCCGCGCTGACGCTTGCGGCCGAGACCTGCGGCAAGCCCACGGTCATCATCCTCAACACGGTGAAGGGCTATGGCTCGCCTGTTATGGAGGACAAGGCCGCCTGGCATCATCACCTGCCCAATGATGAGGAATATGCCCAGATCATCGCCGATTTCGCTGCCCATAAGGAGGCCATCAATGGCTAACAAGATTGCCAATCGCAAGGTTATCTGCGACACGCTGCTCGAGGCCGCGAAGACCGATAAGGATATCGTCGTCCTGTGCTCCGACTCCCGCGGCTCCGCATCGCTCACGCCGTTCTTTGATCAGTATCCCCAGCAGTCCGTCGAGGTCGGCATTGCCGAGCAGGACCTGGTGAGCATCGCCGCCGGCATGGCTTCGTGCGGCAAGAAGGCCTGGGCCGCCTCGCCGGCGTCCTTTGTGACCACGCGCTCGTATGAGCAGTGCAAGGTCGACGTCTCGTACTCCAACACCAACGTCAAGCTCATCGGCATTTCGGGCGGCGTGTCCTACGGCGCCTTGGGCATGAGCCATCACTCCGCGCAGGATATCGCCGCCATGAGCGCGATTCCCAACATGCGCGTGTATCTGCCGAGCGACCGCTTCCAGACCGCCGAGCTCGTGCGGGCCCTGGTCGCCGATAACAAACCGGCCTACATCCGCGTGGGCCGCAACCCGGTCGAGGACGTGTACACCGAGGACGAGTGCCCGTTCCAGATGGATCGCGCCACCTGGGTACGCCGCGGCACCGATGTGACGCTCGTCGCTACCGGCGAGATGGTCCGCCATGCCGTGGACGCTGCCGACCTGCTGGCCGAGCAGGGCATCTCGGCAACGGTACTCGACATGTACTGCGTCAAGCCGCTCGACGCCGAGGCCGTGATTGAGGCCGCCGGTGCCACGCGCGCCGTCGTGACCGTCGAGGAGCACAGCCCCTTCGGCGGTCTGGGCTCTATGGTCGCGCAGGTGGTGGGTGAGCATTGCCCGCGCCCGGTCAAGTGCCTCTCCCTGCCCGACGCGCCGGTCATCACCGGCACGAGCCCCGAGGTCTTTGCACACTACGGCCTGACGGGTGTCGGAATCGCCAAGACCGTTGCCGAATTCCTGCCCGCAGAGTAATTGGAATGTGACAAAGGGACCGTCCCTTTGTCACATTCGTTTTGAAAGGGGTGGCCATGGGCCGCTACATCATCGGAATCGATCAATCCACGCAGGGCACCAAGGCGCTGCTGGTAGACGAGGGCGGCCATTTGATTCATCGTGCCGACCGTTCGCATCGCCAGATTGTCAACGAGGCCGGCTGGGTGAGCCATGATCCGGCCGAGATTGCCACCAATGTGCTGGCCGTGGCACGTGCCGTGGTGGAGGAGACCGGGGTCGATCCGGCCGACGTCGCCGGTATCGGCATCTCCAACCAGCGCGAGACCACCGTTGCCTGGAACCGCACGACGGGCGAGCCGCTGTGCGACGCCGTGGTGTGGCAGTGCGCCCGCGCCCGCGAGCTGTGCGACAAGCTGGCCGCGCGCGAGGGTGCGGCCGAGCTGGTGCGTGACACGACGGGCCTGGTGCTCTCGCCCTACTACCCGGCGGGCAAGATGGCTTGGATCCTCGCGAACGTTCCCGCTGCTGCCGAGGCCGCGGCGGCTGGCGAACTGTGCCTGGGCACCATCGATGCCTGGGTGGTCTGGACGCTCACGGGCGGCGCAGAGTTCCGCTGCGACTGGTCCAACGCCAGCCGCACGCAGCTCTTTGACCTGCGCCGTGGCTGCTGGAGCGAGCCAGTGTGCGAGGCCTTTGGCGTTGACGTGGCCTGCCTGCCGCAGGTGACCGATTCCGATGGACTGTTCGGCACGACGGATCTGGGCGGCTTTTTGCCGGCGCCCGTGCCCATTCACGGCGTGCTGGGCGACAGCCACGCGGCCTTGTTTGCGCAGGGTTGCCACAGCCGCGGCATGGCCAAAGCGACCTATGGCACCGGTAGCTCGGTCATGATGAACGTCGGCAACGAGTTTGTCGCCAGCTCGCACGGGCTTTCGAGCTCGCTTGCGTGGCGTATGGATGGCGTGACCGAGTATGTACTCGAGGGCAACGTGAGCTACGCCGGCGCCGTCAAGACCTGGCTGCGCGACGACCTGGAGCTCATCAACAACCCCGAGGAGGTCACCGACCTGTGCTACGCCGCCAACCCGGCGAGCCATGTTTACTTTGTGCCGGCGTTTACCGGCCTGGGTGCGCCGCACTGGGCAAGTGATGCCGAGGGATGCGTTTTTGGTATGACACGCACCACGGGCCGCGCGGAGTTCGTAAAGGCTGCCGACGAGTCGATCGCCTATCAGATTTTTGACGTCATTGATGCGATGGTCGAGGATTCGGGCGCGGCGCTTGCCGAGCTTCGTGTTGACGGCGGCCCCACGCGCGACGCGTACCTGATGCAGTTTGAGAGCGATTTGGTCGGCTCGCCCATCCGCATTGCGAGCAACGACGAGATGAGCGGTCTGGGCGCGGCTTGGGCCTGCGGTATCGCGCTGGGCATGTATACGCGCGATGTCGTCGACGTCTACGGCGCCCGTGGCATCGTGGAGCCGTCGATGCCCGCTGACGAGCGAGCCAAAAAGATCGCCGGCTGGCGCCATGCCGTCGAGGCGACGATTGCGTACGAGTGACGCCTTGGGGCGATGTTACGGAGCGCTATTCGTGCCGATAGGTGAAGATGCGAACGAGAGAGTGATGTGATGCGGTAGAGTCCAACGCGTCGAATGATGGTCTACGTATGTGGGATTCTATTCCTGAGCTGCGGCGTTGTAATGAATGCACGCACAGCGCTCGGCGTGACGCCGATCGTCTCCGCGCGGCTCGTTCCCGTTGCGCCCGACGGCATGGTGCAGACGCTCTCCCAGGTGTTTCACTGTGAATTTGGTAAGGCGAAGTATTTCTTTGACGGGAGCTGTGTGGGCATCTCACTGGTCTACGGGCTTGTGCGTACGGGTGCTGCGGTGGGCATCGGTATCGGCACCGTAGCCGCCGCGCTCCTGGCGGGCGGTATCTGCACGTTTTGGGGTCGTCTGCTCAACTGCAGGCTCATGGCCTTTATGGAAGAGCCTGCGAGCATGTAGACGCATTGAGCGAGAGGGGAGCGGCCATGAGGCAGCTGTTTGGAATTGATATCGGCGGAACGAGCGTCAAATGGGCGATTGTGAATGAGAACTACGAGTTTGGTGACCGTGGTTCGATTCCGACGGCGTTCGTCTCGGCCGATCAGCTGGTCGACGCGCTCGCGGCACTCGTAGGGCCGTATCGCGGACAGGTTGTAGGCGTGGGCATCTCGGCCCCAGGTGGCATCTTCGGTTACGAGGTCGATCCAGACGGGACGATCCATCGCGGTGGTGCGCTGCCGTACATGGACGGGTTTCCGCTTGGCCGAGCGCTGCGCGAACGGCTGGGGCTGCCCGTGACCGTTGTCAACGACGGCAAAAGCTGTGCGCTTGGCGAGTACGCTGCCGGCGCGTTGCGCGGCGTGGACGTGGGTTGCGTGGCGGTAATCGGTACGGGCATCGGCGGAGGCATCGTGGTTGACGGCCGGGTGCTGACAGGTGCGGGCGGCTTCGCGGGCGAGTTCAGCTTCCTGTCCAACAACGTAAGCGAACCGCTTGATCATCGTGATACGTTCGCGACTTCGAGCGGATGGCACGGCCTGCAGAATCTCGTGGCAGTCGAACTTGGCATTTCGGATGAAGCTGAACTGGAGGCCCTCGATGGCCGACGGATCTTCGAGCTACTGGAGCACGGGAGCGCGTCCGAAGTCGCCGCCGTGCAGCGCGGATTGGATGCCTATGCTGAGCTGTTTGATCGTGTGCTTGTGAATCTGCAGTGCGTCATCGACCCGGCAGTCTTCGCGATTGGTGGTGGCATCAGCTGCCATCCCGCGCTGTTCGAGGCGCTCGACCGTAAGATGGATGACGTCATGGCGCACTACACTGGTTTTCTGAAAGATATGCCTCGTCCGCACGTGGTCCCGGCGCAGCTGGGTAACGACGCCAATATCTACGGTGCCGTCGCAACTTGTTTGCAGGTGCTGTAAGTGCAGGCCATCTATTGGTCTGGTGGCGATTACAGTCGCTGCCGGGTTTTTGGCTGTTGAGCTGCTCGCACGCTCTGCATTGCGGACGACGCAGCATCAATAGGTGAGGGGTCAGAAAACTAGATGCTGAACGGTCGATATTATCGGCTGCGCGGCGCCCCGTCCCAAAGTAGTCATTTGGGACGGGGCTTTTTTGACTGCTATCATGGGTGGGATTGTTGCGACCAGCTAAAAGAGCCCTGTCCCAAATTGACTACCGAGAGGATCTGCCATGGAGCGCATCGCGAGTTTTTCCGTTGACCATCTGCTGCTTGAGCCCGGCGTGTATGTGAGCCGCGTCGACCGCGATCCGGCGACCGGTGCCGCCGTCACCACCTTTGACCTGCGCTTGACCACGCCCAACAAAGAACCGGTTATGAACACGGCCGAGTGCCACACCATCGAGCATCTGGGCGCGACGTTCCTTCGCAACCATGCCGAGTGGTCGAGCCGTATTGTCTACTTTGGCCCTATGGGCTGCCGCACGGGCTTTTACCTGGTTGTGTTTGGCGAGGTGACGAGTGAGGAGATCCTGCCGCTCGTGCGCGAGCTGTTCGAGTTCGTTGCCGGGTTTGAGGGCGAAGTTCCCGGCGCCGCGCCCGAGGAATGCGGCAACTACCTGGACCAGAACCTCCCCATGGCAAATTGGCTCGCGCGCCGCTACCTCGACCGCGATCTGATCGATATCGACGAGGCTCACCTGCACTATCAGCAGGCGTAAGGCTGCTCGCGGGAATATCGTTCGTACCAGAAGCGCCCCCGCTCGTGTGGGGGCGCTTTTTCATACCGAGTGCTCAAAACAGGAAGAAATTGTTCTAGAATGTTCATACTGTCACACAAACGAACAGGAGCGAACATGCAAATCTACTCTGTTACCGACCCCGAATTCAAGCCCTATGGCCGCGTGTGGGACGACGTTCCGTCCAGCCTGACCGCCCCGCTCGTCGAGGTGCTCTCCGCAACGCCCGTCCCCGAGGGCAGCAAGTACGTGGCCTCCGCGCCCGAGCTGGAGCAGGTCGAGGGCGCCGACACGCTCGGCCTGCTCATGTATGGCGGCCGTCCGTTCCAGCTGGGCTGGTGCAACGGCCACAACACGAAGCTCAACTGCTTGGAGTATCACCGCGCGAGCGAGTTCAACCTGGGTGCTCGCGACTTTATCCTGTTGCTGGCCAAGCGCGAGCAGATTGTCGACGGCAAGCTCGACACCGCGCAGGTCAAGGCGTTCCGCGCGCCCGCCGGCACGCTCGTTGAGGTCTACGCCACCACGCTGCACTACACGCCGTGCATGGTCGACGGCGGCGGCTTCCAGGTGATGGTTGCGCTGCCCGCCGGCACCAACGGTCCGCGCCCCGAGGCTGCGGCCGACATGCCCGCGGCCGGTGATAGCTACTGCTACTGGAAGGCCGACAAGTGGGTTCTCTGCCACGCAGATAGTCCCAAGGCTGCCGAGGGCGGCTACGTAGGTCTCGTCGGCAAGAACCTCGACATCACCGTGGACTAGGGTCTTCCGTCTCAATCTGTAACAGTTGGCGCGCTAAATCGTCTCTATCTGTTACAGATCAAGACGAACCACGGGGGCCGCCCGAACAATCTCAATCTGTAACGCCAAGCCCGGTTTTGACGGCCTAACTGTTACAGATCGAGACAAGCGGGCCCAACCCACCACAAAGGTGCCTGTCCCCTTTGCGGTGGTTGCCTAGAGCTGGCTGCGCAGGTAATCGGCCATATAGGGGACGGCGAAGCGCACGTAGCCGCGGCGCGCCTGCTCGATAACGCCGGCGTCGATGAGGCGCCGGCGATACTTTTGCGCATAGTCGGGTGTGACTGACATGCGCTTCGCAACATCAGAAATGCGAGACACAGCGTCTTCGTCATCAGTCATTGCGGAGAGAAACGCGACGTCTTGGTCTGACAGCGCGGCGAGCGTCGTTTCGCACACATCGTTTTCGAAATCGACTTTCGACGCCTCGATGGCTCCGTCGATTAACCCTTGCGTCGCACGTTCGCCTGTCCTGCAGCGATTGGCGATGTTATAGCCGATGAGTTGCAGCATATAGGGCGAGCCTTGGGTTGCGCGAGCGGCACGGAGGCGAAGATCGCTTGGAATATCAAGGCCGAGCTCATCGAAAGCCCGCTGGTAATAGGTATCGACATCTCCGACCGAAAGTGGCTCGAGCGTGACCTTTCGAGCGCGGTTGAGAAATGTCAGCACACGGTCATTGAGTGTTGCGCAGACGGCTCCCGGAAGGCCCGCCATGACGAGCGCGACGTTGAGTCGTTCGCCGACCAGCTCTTGATAGGCGGTGACGAGCTGTCTGATCTCGGGTGAATTTGCTTGGAGCTCGTCGATGAGGATGAGGATGCCGTGCCCCTGCTCGGTCAGTTTGCGCGCGAGCTGCGTGAGCTTGAACTGAAAGCTCTTGGTCTCCTGCACGTCTCGTGTGAACTCGAGGCCTGCCGAGAGCCCGAAAACACTTAGGCTGCCGCTCGCGAGTTTGGGAAGGCGGCGTTTGTTGACGTAAGGTTTGCCTGCTTCTTGGATTTTCTCGACAATGCGCTCGAGCATATCCTCGGAGGCTACGGTAGGCGTGGCGACAACAAAGCCGAGCTTGCGTGCGCGGTCGGCAAGTTCCCACAGAAGAACTGTCTTGCCGCTGCCTCGCTGTCCAAGCATGAGCATGGCTCGGTCGCGATTGCCCGGTTCCTGCTCAAGGCCGGATATGAATGTCGAAATTACAGTTTCGCGCCCGACGAGATAGGATGGGCGATTTCCAAATGAGGGGGAGAAGATGGTTTCAGTCATAAGTCTCCTTTCCTTTCTTTCCTATTTTTTCCTTTCTTTCCTATTCAGTCAAATTGTCTGCCAATCGAGGGCGGCTACGTGGGCCTCGTCGGCAAGAACCTCGACATCACCGTGGATTAGGGTCCTTCGTCTCGGTCTGTAACAGTTGGCGCGCTAAATCGTCTCTATCTGTTACAGATCAAGACGAACCGCGGGGGCCGCCCGGACAATCTCAATCTGTAACGCCAAGCCCGGTTTTGACGGCCTAACTGTTACAGATTGAGACAAACGGGCCCAATCCGCCACAAAGGTGCTTGTGGTGGTCGGGGCAGGCGGGTATCAAAAAGTATCAGACGGGGGCGGCTGGCGGGTGCCCGCGTGCGAAAAGAAGTGTCGACCTGCGCCGTTGCCGTTGAGCGACGCGCTGTTTGCAGGGATACTGAAATCACGACAAACAGCGTGTGAAAGGATCGATGTATGGCTTTCCGTAATGACTTCCTGTGGGGCGGCGCGACGGCTGCCAACCAGTGCGAGGGCGCCTACAACGTGGACGGCCGCGGCCTGGCCAACGTGGACGTGGCCCCGCACGGCTCCGAGCGCTTCGCGGTGGTCTCCGGCCAGCGCAAGATGCTCGACTTCGAGGACGGCTACTACTATCCCGCGCAGACCGGCATCGATTTTTACCATCACTACAAGGAGGACATCGCCCTCTTTGCCGAGATGGGCTTTAAGACCTTCCGCATGAGCCTGGCATGGACCCGTATCTTCCCCAACGGTGATGAGACCGAGCCCAACGAGGCCGGCCTGGCCTTCTACGAGGACGTGTTCCGCGAGTGCCAGAAGCACGGCATCGAGCCCCTCGTGACCATCACGCACTTCGACTGCCCGATTCACCTCATCAAGGAATACGGCGGCTGGCGCAACCGCAAGCTCATTGACTTCTACAAGAACCTCGCGACCACGATCTTCACCCGCTACAAGGGCCTGGTGAAGTATTGGCTCACCTTTAACGAGATCAACATGATCCTGCACCTGCCGTTTATGGGTGCCGGCCTGGTTTTTGAGGAGGGCGAGAACAGGGAGGCCGTCGAGTATCTGGCCGCCCACAACGAGCTCGTCGCCAGCGCTTGGGCCACCAAGATCGCCCACGAGATCGACCCCGAGGTCAAGATCGGCTGCATGCTCGCTGCCGGCACCTACTACCCCTACAGCTGTCGCCCGGGCGATGTGCGCCAGGCCCAGCTCGACAACCAGGACAACTACTTCTTCGTCGACGTCCAGAGCCGTGGCTATTACCCGGCCTATGCCGTCAAGAAGCTCGAGCGCCTGGGCATCGATGTGGGCATGACCGACGAGGACCGCGAGATCCTGGCCGACAACACCGTCGACTTCATCAGCTTTAGCTACTACAGCACCCGCTGCTCCGCGGGCGCTGACAATCCCGACGTCGAGAAGACCCAGGGCAACGCCTTCGCCGGTGCCAAGAACCCCTACCTGCAGCAGAGCCAGTGGGGCTGGGCCATCGATCCGCTAGGCTTCCGCATTACTCTCAACGACCTGTACGACCGCTATCAGAAGCCTCTGTTTGTGGTCGAGAACGGTCTGGGCGCCAAGGATGTTGTCGAGGAGGACGGCTCCATCAACGACGACTACCGTATCGATTACCTGCGCCAGCACATCGCCGCGATGCGCGACGCGGTGACCGAGGACGGCGTCGACCTGCTGGGTTACACCACCTGGGGTCCGATCGACCTGGTCTCGGCCGGCACGGGCGAGATGTCCAAGCGCTACGGCTTCATCTACGTGGACCGCGACGACGCCGGCAACGGTACCCTCAAGCGCTCCAAGAAGAAGAGCTTCGACTGGTACAAGCGCGTCATTGCTTCGAATGGCGAGGACCTGTCCTAAGGGCACCGAGCCCCCAACCTCATAGTCTCCTAACCAAAGCGCCCGGCGAGTAGTTTGTGCTTGCCGGGCGCTTTGCCGTCCGCGGATTTTGGGACATGCGGCCCGTTTTTTGAGCCCGCCTGTCGGTACACTAAAAGCACTATGGGTACCCGCGAGCGACATATCGGCCATGCGGCCGCCCGATCCGCGCCGGTGGCGGATCCCAGGGGCGGCAGGCTCTTCGCCATGCCGCGATTCCTCGTTGGCATAACGCACCTGGTGTACCGTCGCCGCGCCTTCGTCATTGCCGGCGTCATAACCGCACTGTTTCTTCTGCTTTTGGCGGTCTTGCCGGCGTCATTCGCTTCCGATCCCAAGCTCTCCAACACCGTGCCCATCTATAACGAGGTGTCCAAAGAAGTCGTGGACGGGCTTATCCATTCGAGCTCGATTCCGCTGCTCCTCGCTGCCGTCGCGTTCTCAATCTGGGGTGTGCTGGTCTATCTGCGCTGTCTGGATTACGTCTTGCGCCGGCGCCTCGTTGCCGTTGCCACCATCAGCGCCTCGTGGATGATCGAGGTCATCCTCAAGTACAAGTCGTTCACGCCGTTCTATGCCACCGTGCTGTGGTACCTGTACTACGTGCCCATGACGCTCATTCCGCTCCTCTACCAGCTGTGCGGCCTGCGCCTTGCAGGGTTGGAGCAACATCGTGCGGGTCGCCGCTACCGCACAGCCCTGTGGATCGCGGCCATCCTGCTCATTGGGTTTGTGCTTACCAACGATTTTCACCAACAGGTCTTTCATTTCGATCGCTCGAGTGAAACCTGGAGTAACGATTACACGTACGGCTGGGGCTATTTTGCCGTTCTGATATGGACGGCCTTTAACTTTGTCGCCTTTTTCATTTTGGTGGGTCGGTCATCGTCCTTCCGTATCCAACGTTTTTCGGGCACGGCGGCACTCGTGCTGCTGGGCGGCGCGTTCTTTGCCATTTCGTACGCCCTGCGCGCGCCTTGGGCATGGAAGCTCAACTTTTCGCTCGTCTATTGCGTGCTGTGCGTGGTGACGCTCGAGATTTGCCTCGATTGCGGCGTCATTCCGTCGTACCACGGCATTGCCAACATTTTCGACACCCTGCCGCTCGATCTTAAAGTTATAACGCGCGACCTGCAGGAAGTCTATGCCACGCCGGTATCAAAGCCGATTCCGGCGGGTGTGCGCGAAGAGCTGCGCGCTCAGGAGCACGGGCATGCCCACGCCTTTACCGTGGCGTCCGATCCCGATGTGATGTACCGCGCCTTCCCACTGCTAGGCGGATCGGCATTGCTCGCCCAAGACGTATCGGAGCTCAACGAGCTCAATCGCGAGCTGGCGTACCGGCGCATGGAATTGCAGCGCCAAAACGAGCTACTTACGGCCGACTACGATCTTAAGACGCATCTTGCCGACCAGGAGGCCGAGGCCTTGCTGGTCAAAGATGTCGACCAGGCGCTTGCCCGCGCGCTCGATGAGATGTATGGGCTGCTGGGCTCGCTGCCGCCGTTAACCGATGAGGCATCCTCGCATGAGCGCTATCGCATGCTGCAATGTGCCAAGATGCTCGTCGCCTATTGCAAACGCAAGGGCTCGCTCACGTTGGCGCGGCATGGGGAAAGCGGATTTGACCGCGATCGCATCCAACTCATTGCCAACGAGCTGGCAAGTGACTTGCGCACCATCGATGTCGACTGCGCTTCGATCATCGCCATACAGCGTCCGATGCATGCCAGTACGGTAAGCGCGCTGTACGACTGCGTGTATGACTTTGCGTTTTTCGCCTACACCACCGATCATCCGGCACTCATGTACCATCTGAGCGAACACGATTCGTGCAGCGTGGAGCTGCGTGCCACACTCTTTTCCAACGACGAGGAAGACTTGTCGCAGACGCCCGCCGCGCACGAGCTCGAGGTTGCACTGCAGGGGCGTAACGTGGCGTATCGTCTTGAGGGCGAGGCCGGTCGGCTGCGTATGATCGTGCTGATGCCGCGGGCGGGTGAGTGATGATGCAGATGCCGCTTATCCTTCCCCAGATCGTTGCGCTCGATGTGCTCTTTGCCTTGGTGGCATGCCTGCAGACCATCCATGTTCCGCTCATCGCATCGCGTCGTTCGTCTTACAACCGCAAAGTGATTTGCGTCTATGAGTCGAGCCTTGTGCTGCACTTGATTATCTCGGCCGTCATCTTGTTCGCGTCGAGCGGGTCGTATCTGGTGGCGCCGCTCTATGTCGTCGCCGAGGCGGCGGGCGCGCTGCTATGGCTCAACGCCGCGATTGCCGCCTATGGCGTAGTCCTTATGGTGCATTATCGTCGTCCCGTCATGATGGTTGAGCTGCTGCTTGTTGCCGCCGCGACGCCGCCGGTTGTTTACGTCATGGGTTCGGCGTGGCCCGCAGTCCTTATCGCGGAGGGCGCGTTCTTCCTGTTCCGCTCCGTCGCGGCGCTTTTGATGGACGTGCGCAACCGCCAGGAGGACATCACGGCGTTTTCGACGATCGAGACTATTAACGTGATCCCCGTCGGCATTCTGTATCTGGATTCGAAGGGCCGCCCGCTGCTCATGAACCGCTGCATGCGCAGGAACCTTGTGGAGCTTCACATGCCCACCGACCTGCACGACATGAGCGATACGTGGGGCGGTCTTCGAAAACTCAGTGCGCAGATGCCCGAGAGCAGCAAAAACCGCGTTCGAATCGACCTGGACCGCTTTGGGGAGGCACGTGCGGTGGTCGAGGTTTCCCCCTCCGAGATTCGTCTGTTCGCGTGCGATGAGGTTATGGTTTCGGGCCGCCCCTTTGAGCGCATTATCGGCTTGGACGTGACGGAGTACGCACATGCCCACGACCGTCTGGCGCAGGCCAACCACCTGCTCGAGCTTGCGGGCCAAGAGCTCCAGGCCCAGATCGAAGAAGTCAAAAAGGTTGCCGACAATGCGGCCTACCTGCGTATGCGCGCCCGCGTACACGACGTGATCGGGCAGCGCCTGTCCATTCTCCATCGATACTTGGAGGAGGGGCGTCTGGATGACGAGTCGCTCGAGCAGATTGACCCGCTGCTGCGCTCGATTGCCGCCGACCTGCGTAGCGGTGGCGACAGCGAGCCGGCGGAGCAGCTCGGCGATATCGTTCATGCCTTTGGCCTGGTGAGCGTGCAGATCGATGTGGATGGATCGCTTCCGGACGATGCACACGTCGCTGCCGCCTTTTTGCAGATTATCCGCGAGGCGTCGACCAATGCCACCAAGCATGCGCAGGCTCACCAAGTCCAAGTGCGCCTGTGGCAGGAGGGGTCGGATGGCGGTGCCATTGCCCACATGACGGTATCAAACGACGGCGCGCCTGCTCCCGTATCGTATCGCGAGGGAACGGGTATTCCTGGTATGAGGCATGTCGCGCAAAATCTGGGCGGCAGCCTGGAGGTCCATGCCGCCCCGCCCTTTACGCTTGCGGTGTCCATTCCGCTGAACTCCAACGCAACGGTCCAAAGGAGAAGCTCATGATTCGTATCCTTATCGTCGAAGACCAGGCCATCCTGCGCGAGAGCCTCGCGCGCTCCGTTGGGGACCAGCCCGACATGACCGTTGTTGCCGCCATCGCCGATGCCTCAGATGCCTTGGACGTCGCGCTCAAGGAGCATCCGGACATGATTTTGATGGACGTGTGCACCGAGCACGATTCCAACGGCATCGTGGCGGCGGCGCGCATCAAAGAGCAGCTGCCCGAGTGCCGCGTCATTATCATGACGGGCATGCCCGAGATTACGTTTGTGGATCAGGCGCGCGAGGCAGGCGTCGACAGCTTTGTGTACAAGAACGTCGGCATCGATGAGCTCTTTGCCGTGATGCGCTCCACGCTGGCGGGCTATTGCACGTTTCCCAAGCCGCCCGAAAGCATCTTTTCGGGCACGGCGGCGCTCGACGACGTTGAGTTGTCGATTTTGCGCCTTGCCTGCGAAGGCAAGAGCCGTCGCGAGATCGCGGCCGAGTTGTTTATGAGCGAGGGCACCATCAAGCGCCGCATCTCGGAGATTCTCAACAAGACCGGCTACGACAACATCATGCGCCTGGCCGTGCACGCGGTAACGGAGGGCAGCATTGTTCCCAACATGGAGCGCTAACGCTCGGTACGCATCGGCATAAAAGCGACGGGGCCGCAGGATTAACTCCTGCGGCCCCGTCTGGTGTGCGCGGATGTGTCCGCCAATCCGCGGCTGATGTTACATGCCGTTACGCGATGGTTGCGCTGTAGGAGGCGACGTCCTCGTAGGAATCGGTCAGGTAGGCGTCGATGCCAATGGTCGTGTTGACCAGGTCGTCGAGGCTATCGAGCTCGCCGCTCGAGAACGTGAATTCCTCGGTGGCGTTGGTGCCGGGCATCAGGTGAGCCGAGAACCAGGGTTCCTTCATGGTGCCGTTGACGTTGGTCTTACCGCTGGGAGCGTAGAAGGTCAGGTCCTTGTCGCTCTTGTTGGTGATGTTGACGACAAAGCCGATGTCGCCCCAGTCGTCCTTGAACTTCTCGGTGACGGTGATGGTGCACAGATCGTCATCGGCGACGGTGACGGCGGGGGAGATTTCGGCGCGCTGGACGTCGTCGTCTTCGACGGCCTCATCGATCTCCTCTTCCTTTTCGGCAGCCTCGCGATCCTTCTTCACCGTGCCGGACAGATCCTTGTCGGACTTGGTAAAGACGAGGTTGCCGTCATCCTCTTCGAGGATGAGTTTGCCGTCCTTGAGCTTCATGTCGTGCGACTCATCTTCGGCGGTGATCGTCACGGTGGTGGCGTCCTTTGCCTCCCATTTAAGGTCGACAACCTCAAGGAACAGGTCGAGGGCGCCTGTGCCGTCCTCATCGAGAATCAGGACGCAGTGGACACCCCAATCCTCGAGCATCTTCATGTACTCATCGGTCAGCTCTTCGCCCTCCAGGGTTCCACCCGAGAGTTCCCAGCTGCCGACGAAGTTGGCCTTGGGGTCTTTGCCGCCGCCGCTGCAGCCCGTCAGGGCAAAGGCGAGCGCCAGGACGCATGTCAGAAATGCGAGTACGGACTTTTTGAACGTTGTCTTCATGGTGTCCTCCTTTATCGAACGAAACCCATAGAAGCAAATGCGGGGGTGGCGGACCCCCCGCCAATTACCAGATAGAGGGGTTAGGGCCTGGGCGTTCCGCAGTTGCTGCAGAACTTGCCGCCGTTTTCGCTGCCGCAGTTGGGGCAGAACCACTTGGCCGGTGCCGGGGCGGGTGCGGGGCTGCCGCATTCCGAGCAGAACTTGCCAGTGTTGGTGGCGCCGCAGCTGCAGGTCCATGCGCCGGCCGCAGGCGCGGCGGCGGGAGCCGGGGCGGGCGCCGGAGCCGGCTGCGGGGCGGCCTGCTGCTGTGCCTGACCGGTGGCGAACAGCTGGCTGGCATTCATGCCGCCCATGCCGCCTGCCATGCCCATGCCCATAAAGCCGGCCATCGCACCGTTGGGGTTGGCGGCTGCCGCGCGCATCGCGTCGCTCTGGGCGCTGGCGATGTTGGCGGCCGCCATGGTGGGATCGCGCATGACTGCGGCCTTCTGCAGGTCCTTGATCATCTGCTCGTCTTCTTGCGAAGCGGCGATGGAGTTGACGCCAAAGCTCACGATCTCGACGCCGCGCAGGTCGCGCCAGTCGGCCGAGAGGACCTCGTTGAGCGCGCGGGCGAGCTCGGTGGTGTGACCGGGGATGGCGCTGTAGCGAATGCCCATCTCCGAGATCTTGGCAAAGGCGGGCTGCAGAGCGGTGAGCAGCTCGGACTTAAGCTGGCTGTCGATCTTATCGCGCGTGTAGCTATCGGTCACGTTGCCGCACACGTTGGTGTAGAACAGCAGCGGGTTGGTGATACGGTACGAATACTCGCCGTTGCAGCGCACGGAGATGTCGACGTCCAGACCAATGTTGTTGTCGACCACGCGGAAGGGCACGGGCGAGGCGGTGCCGTACTTGTTGCCGATGATTTCCTTGGTGTTGATGAAGTAGACGCGCTGGTCCTTACCCGCGTCGCCGCCAAAGGTAAAGCGGCTGCCGATATTGGCAAAGGTTTCCTTGATGGAGTCGCCCAGGTTGCCGCTGAAGACGCTCGGCTCGCTGCCGGTGTCAAAGACGAACTCGCCAGGCTCCAGCGCGACCTCGATGATCTTGCCATTTTGCACCACGAGCATGCCCTGGCCGTCGTTGACGGCGATGACCGAGCCGTTGGAGATAACGTTGTCCTCGCCGCGCGTGTTGGAGCTGCGACCGCCGGTGCGCTTGCTGCCCTTGCAGGCTAAGACGTCAGCGGGCATCGATTCGCAATAGATAAATTCTTTCCACTGGTCGGCCATGACGCCGCCGGCAGCTCCCAATCCAGCTCTCAAGAGTCCCATGGTGATCTTCCTTTCTCGTCAAAGGCCGGGTGGTATTGGTCAGAATGGCTAATCGTCCTTGTTGTCCTTCATGACAACGGTGGTCTCGGTGTGGCTGAAGGCGTCGTGCTTCTCGGTCAGGTCGAGCTCGCCACAGTAGCAGTCGGCGTGGGTGGCCTCGTTGGCCGTCTTGAGCTGGCCCACCAGCAGCACGTCTACGATGACCACGATGATCAACGGCGCGACGATGTTGATGAGGATGCCCTCGACATCAAAGGTGAGGTAGTCCGGATCGAAGGCATTCCCACCCATAAAGAGAATCTGGGAGAGGACAAACCCGATCACAAAGAACAGCACCGAGGCGATGGCGAGCTTGGGCTTGGAGCAGGGGAGCTCGCCGACCATGCGACCGGTCTGGCCGTTCATGGCAAACAGATAACTCTTGCCGTTCCACGAGGTGGAAAGCATCCACACGGGGAACAGGGCGTAGTCGCTGTCTTCCCAGGTGTAGTCGAGCTGCTTGCTTTCGACCGTGGCGTCGTCGTATTCGTCGACGACGGTCTCGCGCAGGGCCGAGATCGTGCTCTCCTCCATGCGGCGCTCGGCGCGCGCCTTGCAGGTCTCGCAGTCCTCGTCGTAGCGGTTGGCGATGTAGCCGGGCATATAGGCGACCGAGAACGGGCGCAGCGCGTCGTAGTCAAACGGCTCGATGGCGTCCATGTGGCCGTCGGGCATCTTGGAGGATCCGTCGACGGGCACGCGCTTAAACGAGATGTTTCCCTTGCGGTAGGCGTCGTAGTGGTCGGTGGTCGTGACGGTGCGGTCGGATTCCTCAGTCACGGTCTCGTTGGTCGCATCAAAGTGCACTTCGCCGTCCACGTGGGCACCGTAGAGCCAAAACGGCACGTAGACACCTTGGACTTCGTCGATATGGTTGCCGGTGACAAAGCTCTTGGGCAGCAGGATCTTGCCCTTGTAGTGTTCCTTGAGCGCGGCCATGACATCGTCGCGCCCGAGCTTAAACGGGATCACCAGATCGGGTGAGAAGTCGCCTGAGAGCTGGCCAGGTGCCACGGCGGGGTTACCGCAGTACGGGCAGGTGGTGACGGCGACGGTGCCGTCCGAGATCAGCTCGGCGCCGCATGACGAGCAGATATAGCCGGCGTTTTGGGCCAGTTCCTGCACCGCATCGTCGGATGCGGGCTTGGATGTTGCGGCCGCCGCATCGGCTTTGGCATCTGCCTTGTCCTGGCGCTCGCGATAGAGAGCCTCGACCTCTTCGACTTCAAAGCGCGAGTCGCAGTAGTCACAGACGAGCTTTTGCTCGGCGCTGGCAAAATGCAGCGGGCCGCCACACGCGGGGCACTGATAGTTAACGCTTTCGAAGGCCATGATCGGTCCTTTCCGTGCCGAGGGCTATGCGCCGATGGCGCCGCCGCAGTATTCGCAGCGCCCACTGGCATCGGGAATGGTGGTGGCGCCGCAGAAGGGGCAGGTCACCGCGGTCTTGGGGGCCTTGGCGGCAACGACGCTATCGCGCGTCTCCTGACGCAGCTGCACCAGCGCGTCGCGGACTTCGGTTGCCTGACGCTTGGCCTCGCGGTACTCGATGGATCCGCGCTGATCGATGGTGGAGTCGTTCACGCGCAGGTTGATCTCGGTAAAGTACGGCGTGTTGACGTGGATGGTCAGATTAAAGTCGTAATCCAGGTCGTAGCGCGGCGGGTTGTAGCTCTCGCGCTCGCCGTCCTTGGTCTCGCGATAGATCTCGGTGCGATGCTCGTCGATATCCATATCGCAACCGAGCACCTGCGAGAACTCGATGATGTCGGGGTTGGCGTCGCGCCAGCGCGTCTGCGAGGTAATGATCAGCAGGCCCGCGTCCTCGTCGAGCATAATATTGGTGCGCCCGGCCGAGAGCGTGCGCGTGGGGTTGAACGATGCCAGGCGCTCGGCGTTAGCCTCGCGATAGGCGAGCTGCTCGCGAATGTCGTCCGCGGTGCTAGAGCGATAACCGCCAAAGAAGGGAGAGAGCTTGCCGACGCATTCTTTGCACAGGTAGCCTTCGTTGATCTTGGTCTTACCTAGAAGTCCCAGCTCGGTACCGCAAATCGCGCATTCTTTCTTCTCGAACATCTTGTCAAAGAAGCCCATGGCTGCCTCCCATCAACAGGTAGCGTGTGTCACTTTTGATGATGGGGGAGCAGGCAACCTTTCACGATACCCAGACGGCTCAAGAGGTCTCCACAACTGGGACACATGGCCCATTTTTCATCCCCAAATAACTTGCGGTGAAATAGTTCCTAAATGTGGGCCATAGAAGGCCAAACAGGAACTATTCCACCGCAACTTCTGGGTAGTCATCGGGGACGTTCTTAAACGACTAGTCGTTGGGGGCAGTCTTCGGCCACTCATTGGGGACGTACTTAAATGAGTGGCGGTTGGGGACACTCCGTGCCGAATGTGGGTGCCGCCGCTTGCTACGCGACGGTGATGGCGACCTGGGCGTAGCGGGTGCAGGGACGCTCGGCGCGCGTCTGCACGCCGAGGGTGAGCACGATGCGGTCACCGGGTTGTGCATCGGTGGGTACGGTGAACGTGGCGTTCGTCGCGCATTCCTGCCACAGCGACAGATCTTGAGCGCCTGCATAGCGCGACGGCTCCACGGCGACATCCCAGTGCGCGTCGAAGCCCCTACCATCGGGGTCGACGATGGTCGCTGCAAGAGCAACGCGCTCGCCGGCCGCGGCGCTCATGTCGCCCGTGACCTCGGCAACATACGCCGGATGCGAGCAATCCGCGGGCCCATGGGCGCACCACTGCGCACGAGCGGCGAAGTCTTCCTGATAGGCGCGCAGATGGGGATTAGGATTGCCATCGACGGGCGTGCCTATGGCTGCAAAGCCGGCAGGTGCGTCCGAGTCGGGATGCCCGTCGAGGAACATGCGGCCGAGCAACGTGTCAAAGTCGCGGTTATCGATGCCGCGCAGGCCAAACGGCAGCAGCGGGATATAGGTCATTGAGTCGCCTTCGGCCATAAAGTCGCCGCGCTCAAACTGCATCGCAGGCATGCCCTCCAGGCCCCAGTCCAAGCGCGCATGCTTGCCAAACTGAAAGCGCTCGGGCTCGTTTTCGTACACCTTGCCATCGCCATAGAGCATATAGCGCGCCATAAGGGGACCGTTGCCCTGCGTGAGATTCTGTTCGGGCCAGGGAGCCTGGAACAGCGGCAGTGTATCGGGCTGAGCCATCTTGGCATCGACATAGCCGCCATACATATAGGGCACACACCAAAAGATGAGATCGGGGAAGAGCTCATGCCCATGGTCGAGCCAGGAATTGTCCTGCCCCACGCCATCGGCAACGCCCATCACGCGCACCTTCTGATAGACACGCTGCTGCACAGAAGGCCATTCGGGCGTATCACGATAGCGCTCAGCAATGCTCATGAGCGCACGAACAATGGTATTCATGCCGCCCCAGCTGAGCAGCCAAAGCGTACGCGGGTCATCATCCAAGATTGCCTGAGCAATCACGCGCGAACCCTCAGTCTCCTCACGCACATCGCCCTCAAAGGCAACGTTGCCCACAAAGGTACGCTCAATCATCTGAGCCGGCGAAGGAAACGGCGGCTCACCGGCAGCGGCCGCATTAGCCTGCAGCTGAGGCCAAGCCTGGGCATATTCATTGCTCCAGAGGCTCTCGATCCAATGCTCAGGAAACGGTCGATACTCACGAAGCTCCCCAGCCGTGGGATCAGGTTCATGGGGCACAACATTCCACTCATAAGAGCGACGCCCTTTAGTCCGCCAATGCGGATTCACCTCGCCGAGCGTATGGACGCCATCCCCAAGAAAGTGATACTGCGAAGCCGTATACACCACAGCCTGCACATCAAGCAAGTTAAGATACAGAGCCAAATGAACGAGCGAGTTCATATCATCGACTTCCATATCAGTAGTAACAATCACCCGAGTTAAATCGCGAGTCATAAGAAAGCTCCAACCAAAATCATTTCAGCCAGTTACGCGCAAGGCAAGACGGGACCCACGTCCCCATCGCCGTCAACCCGGCGGCCCGCCGGAAGCGCTCACCCAGGGTCAACAGCAACGGAAACGCAGCGGGGCCGAGGGCTTACCTCTGAAAATAT
The DNA here is from genome assembly GCA_025993015.1 of Coriobacteriaceae bacterium. NCBI lineage: Bacteria > Bacillati > Actinomycetota > Coriobacteriia > Coriobacteriales > Coriobacteriaceae > Coriobacteriaceae bacterium. Next base: position 953,229 of record DAJPFV010000001.1, on the reverse strand, counting down.
TCCGCAGGGGGCGGCCCGGTTGCACAGCGCGAAGCGCGTGGTGCAACCGGGCCGCATGCCCGAGGACATTTTCAGAGGTAAGCCCTCGGCCCCGTGATGGGATAGATTACCTGTCGACCCTGGCCGACCACTCCCAGCAGCCCACCGGCTCGCCGTCGATGAGTACGTTGCCCCCGTCGAAGTCTTGATAACACAGGTCGTTGAATTGGTGGATCCACACGCCATGGTTGAACGTCTTCTTGGGCGAGCCGTCGGCCTCGCGGTAGCGCCCGGTCAGGTCCTCGACATGGCTAAAGTAGGTGAGATGCACGTTGGCGCCGGCAGCGCGCAGGCGAGCCGTGAGCGGCAGCACGGTCTCCTGCGGTATCACGAGCTCATCGCCCTTGGAGTGCGTAAACCACAGCGGTGTCTTGGCAAGGGCAGCAACGTCCTCGTCCGTGGCGTTGTACCACGGCGCGCAGCAGGGAAGGCCCGCGGCGAAGAACTCGGGGTAGTCGGCGCACAGGCGCAGCGTCATAAAGCCGCCGTTGGAAAGGCCAGCGACCACGATGCGGTCGGTGTCGATGCGGTCGGCATGCTCGGCGACAAACTCGTCGATGAGCGCCTTAATGACGGGGGAGTAGATGCTCTGGTTGGAGTGGCCGAGCTGCTCAGTGCCGTTGTCCATCCAAAACGTGGGCGACTGCGGCACGAGAACCCAGGCAAAGCCGCCAAAGTAGCGTTGGATCTGCGCCTGGCTGATGGCCGTCACGCGGTTGCCGATATAAGCGCGCGTGGCGCCCTCGCCTTGCGTAGCGCCCTTGCCCTCGCCAGCGCCGTGCAGGTACACCACGAGCGGGGCCTTCTGGGGCACGACTGTCGTTTCGGGCGCGAAGGGGTTGAAGCAGGCGGAGTCCTCGGCCTTAAAGCTGGGCTCAAAGAAGCCGTACTCGAGCGCGATGCCGTTGACGGCGGTCTTTTGCGTGGCATTGCTCCAGCCCTTGAGCGCGGGACAGATGTCGCCGCGGCAGGTGTCAAAGACCAGGCCGCAGGTTGGATCGTCACCGTCATTGCCGGGAAGGGCCGCGAGCTGCGTGATGCGCAGCTGGTCGTCGAGCAAGCGCGAGCCCATCACGCTGCCCTCGATCTTCTTGGTCAGGCGCTGCTCGGCGATCTCGAGCGCCACATGGGTGCCAAAGGCGAGCTTGCGTCCGCACTCATCGCACGGATAGGCGGCGAGGACGTCGACATAGCCTACGGAAGGTGCGGCGTGGTCGGCGCCGCGCTCTTTGCGCATCAGGATCTCGCCCGTGCGTTCATGGCGCTCTACATATATATGGAAGGTGCGCGCATCGATATCGTTGGCGCGAACGGTGCACGGCAGGTCGAGCACGACTTTGCTGATCCAGGGGCCAAAGTCTCCCAGCGTGGTGACGGTTGCGTAGGTGCACGATTTGAGTTCCATGAGGCGGCCTCCTTTGCGCCGCGAGCGGTAAACATCTGCGGCAATACAATCTAAACATGTTTAGTTTAACACAGAGCTTCAGAACAGGCAGATGAACTCGGTAAACGGTCGAATTGAACACCCAATGAACTACTAAACGTATGTTTACTATCGTCTATCAGGGCTTTTGTTAAGACATCAACAAGGCTATGAGGTGCTAGTTAAAGGAAAAACCCACGTAAACAGCCATATAGCTAAACGTTGGCAAAGAGACGGTCCTCATCCATTTAGATACGTTCACCCCCGATTTCCTACCGTTCACCGGACTATAGACGGCAAAATTGCCACAAATTAGGCGTTCCGTGTAAACTAAAGCCCATAAACGTTCAGTAAACACCTTGTTTACGACAGCGTGTCCAAGGGTTCGGCAACCGTAAGGGGTTATAGTCGCCGAGCCAAAGGCGTGCCCGCATCTAGGTAATCGGGCACACGAAGATATGGGGAGGGGTCCCATGGCAGTAGATAACAAGCAGATTGCCACCGATGTCCTCGAGCTCGTGGGTGGTGCGGAAAACGTCACCATCGCCACCAACTGCATGACGCGTCTGCGTCTGACGCTCAAGGACAACAACAAGGCCGACGTGGAGAAGATCAAGAAGGTCAAGGGTGTTCTGGGTTGCCAGTTCGCCGGCAGCCAGCTCCAGGTCATCATCGGCCAGAACGTGCCCAAGGTGCTCGCCGAGTTCGTCGCCATGTCCGGCGTCAAGCAGGGTGCCGCGGTCGACGAGAACCTCGATGCTCCCAAGGAGAAGTTCGAGCTCAAGAACCTGCCGAACATCATCCTCGACTATCTGTCGGGCTCCATGACCCAGCTGATCCCGCTGCTCATGGCCGGCGGTCTGTTCCGCACCATCGCTGCGGTCCTCGGTCCCACCATGCTCGGCGTTCTCTCTGACACCGATCCGACCTACACGTTCCTCTACACCACCCTGTACGAGGCCACGTTCACCTTTATCCCCATCTACCTGGGCTATGCCGCCGCTAAGAAGCTCGGCGCCTCCCCGGTTCTGGGCATGCTCCTCGGCGGCGCCCTCATGGCCCCGTCCGTCGTGAGTGTCGCGACCCAGGATGGCGGCGGAATCATCTCCGTCTACGGCATTCAGATCGCCGCTGCCAACTATCAGCAGTCCGTCCTGCCGATCATCCTTTCGGTGCCTGTCCTCTACTTCGTCGAGAAGTTCTTTAAGAAGGTCATGCCCGACGTGCTCTCCACGGTCTTCACGCCGTTCTGCACCATGATCGTCACCATCCCCATTGCCTTTATCGTCCTCGCCCCGCTCGGCAACGAGATCGGTAGCCTCATCGCTAACGCCCTCTTCGGTCTCGCTGACATGGGTGGCGTCGGTATCCTGATCGTCATGGCCGTCCTCGGCGCCTTCTGGCAGCTCTTCGTGGTCTGCGGCATGCACATGCCCGTCATCCTGCTCGCTCAGGTTCAGATCATCGCTGCCGGCTACGATCCCTTCGTCTTCGTTTCCACCAACTGCGCTATGGCCGCTGTCTGGGGCTGCGCCTTCGGTGCCTTCCTCAAGATGAAGAACCCCGACGAGAAGGGTCTCGCCCTGGGCTACGTCATCTCCGCCATCGCCGGCGGCGTCACCGAGCCCGCGCTCTTCGGTATCCTCATGCGCTTCCGTCGCACCATGTTCGGTATGTTCATCGGCGGTGCCATCGGCGCCGTGTTCTCCGGCCTCATGGGTGTTACCTACTACCTCGCCGGTGGTGCCTCCAACTTCCTGGTCTTCACCAACTACCTGCAGGGTGGCCAGATGAACACCGTCTGGGCTATCGTCGGTATGGCAATCTCCTTTGTCATCGCCGCTGCCGTCGTCTTCGTCGCCGGCTTCTCCAAGGAGGAGCTCGCCGAGATGGAGGCCTAAGGCCAAGCCATTCGGTCGCATACGACCTTACCTACACGACAGGGCCCCGTCAGGCGCAAGCCCGGCGGGGCCCTTCTTGCAAGGTAGACTGGAGTGGGCAAGTGGTGTCCGCCCGCAGGGGTTTGTTAAACGGCGGGGGCTTTCGCATCAGGGGTTACCGCGAAAGCTTCTGCCGGTTCGCAATTCCTTTATCGAGCGAAAGGACATGCAGATGAGTTTGGGAAAACTGACCGTCAACGGTCGTCATGACGGTTTTTTGTGCGAGGGCAAGCCGTTCTTTTGGTTTGCCGACACGTGCTGGAGTGCGTTTACCAGCATCCCCGAGGCCGACTGGGACTACTATCTGGCCCGCCGCGCCGAGCAGGGCATGAACGTGTTGCAGATCAACACGCTGCCGCAGTGGGATCGCTGCTGCCCCGATCTGGGCATTTGGCCCTATGCCAGCGAGGATGGCGTGCGCTTTGATTGGTCTCAACCCAACCAGGCGTATTGGGATCGCGCCGCCGCCATGTGCCGCGCTGCCGTCGAGCACGGCATTCGTCCGGCGCTCGTGCTCATGTGGTGCAACTACGTGCCCGGTACCTGGGGCGCTAAGATCGCCGAGCGTTGCGGTGCCGAGGTTATGCCGCGCGAGGAGGTCCGTGCCCACGTTGCCCGCGTCGTCGAGAACCTGGGCGAGTTCGATCCCGTCTATGTGGTGACGGGCGACACGGACTTTGCCGGTGACGAGGCGATTGCCTATTACGAGGATGCGCTCGACGAGGTTGCGAAGCGCGCGCCCGAGGCCCTGCGTACCATGCACATCAATCGCGGTAACCGCACGATTCCCGCGCAGTATTTGGACCGCCTGGACTTCTATATGTTCCAGCCCGGCCACAACTACGAAGGCCAGCCCGAGGCCTGGCACCTGCCGCAGGACTTTATCGCCAGCTATCCCAAAAAGCCGATGGTCAACTCCGAGCCCTGCTACGAGCAGATGGGTGCGTCGCGCAACGTGTACTGGCGTTTTACCGCGCAGGACTGTCGCGCGAGCGTGTGGTCTTCGATCCTTGCCGGCGCCAGCGCGGGCGTGACCTACGGCGCCCACGGCGTTTGGAACTGGCAGACATCGCGCAGCCAGGGTTCGGTGCTGGGCGAGGGCTTTGACATGCCGTTCCGCTGGCAGGAGTGTCTGCAGTTTGCGGGCGTGTGGGATTTTGCCGCCATCGAGCACGTGCTTGCCGGCCTGGGTGCCACGGCTAGCGACGACGCTCTCGCCGTTATCCCGGCACAGGAGCTGCTCGATGACGCGCGCGAGTCCATCCGTGTGGCGCGTATTGGCGAGCGTGTCGTCACCTATCTGCCGCGCACCACGGCACTTACGTTTAAGCTCGATAGTGCGCGCGGCTGGTCGGCGACGGCCCTCGACATGGAGGCCAAGCGTATCGCCAAGCTGCCCGTTCGCGACAATGGCGACGGCACCGTGCGCGTGGCTCAGCATTCCTTTGAGCACGACGCCCTGGTGATCCTGACGCCCGAGCACTAACGCCCGAGCTCCAACACTTCCGATCCCTCCATCCCCTTCTCCATCGCACGCAACCCAGTCCCTCAATAAGTTGCGGTGAAATAGTTCCTAAAAAGCACCCCCAGCCGGACAAACAGGAACTATTCCACCGCAACTGAGCGTGCGATCGGAGAAGGGCTCCTTTAGTTGCGGTGAAATACGGTCTAAATCCAGCCTTTTTGGCTGTAAACAGTCCGTATTCCACCGCAACTTGTGTTGAGGGCGGTTGAGGGCAATTGCGTAACACTTCGGCTATTGCGTGGGTAGTAAGACCCGTTCTCTATTAAAATGGTTCTCCGGACATCTAAGCGAGTGGGGGTTACCATGAGGGACCTGGGAGACACAACCGCATACTTGCGCCGGGGCATACGGGAGATTCTGTGCCTGGCGCTTTTCTTTTTCACGTTTTTGGCCGGCGAGTACTTCTTTGACGTACGCGTGGCCGAGTTTGTGCCAGCGAACGAGGTCGTTATCTACGAGAGCATCGTCGTCGGCGCGAGCGTGATCGGCTATTTTGTGCGTCCTCTCCTGTACTATCGCCGTCCCCAGACAATCGATGCAACGAGCGATATGACGGGCGTGCTGCTGGTGTCGGCATTGCTGCTGCTGATTATGGCGGCGCAGTTTCAGGTTGTGATTGCGGGCGGTCTGGTGGCGTGCTGCGCCCTGGGCTACTGCGGATCGACCGCTCATGCCAATCTGGCGCGGCGTTTTGCGCAGACGCCTTGTCTGGCACGTGCCGTGGCGGTTTCTTATGCTGCGGGCATTTTGGTACAGGTGCTCAACCATATGGTGATGCCTGCGGGCATTCCTCAACAGTTTGTCCTTATTGCCTGTGCGATTGCGCTGGTTGGGCTGCTTCACGGTACCCGCCGAGCTAAATTACGCGATGAGTCCGCGCCCGAGTTCGAAGCCGAGATTGCCGAGCTATCGGTCGATGCGTCGGAGCATGGCGCCAAGTGGCGCGATAATCCCGAGGCAAAGGCGGCCTTCCAGGGTGCCGTAGTGCGCTTGACGGTGGCGACCGCCTGCCTCACCGGCGTATTCGCGGCTCTCAATGCCGGTCTTACGACCTCGCATGCCGCCGGCGCTATCGATCTGGGTGACTGGCCGCGCTTGCTGCTGGTTGTGAGTGCGCTTGCTGCCGGCGCCCTGTATGACCTGCGCGGACGCTCGTATATGAATATCATCATGACGTGCGCCGCCATGCTGTCCACGCTCTCGTTCTTTGTGCTTATCACCGATGGCAACGGCGGCAATGCGCTCGCCGCCACGATTATCTTTTACCTGGGCACGGGCTTTTTCGTGGTGTTCTTCACCGCGAAGTTCGCCGCGATTTCGATGTATGCCCGCTGGTCGTATCTGTGGCCGTGCATGGGCCGCGCCATCAACAACATTTGCTCAATGCTTGTGACGGCTCCGGCGGTGGCGATTATCTCGAGTCAAAACGTGCTGATGGCGGTGGGCGTCGTGCTCGTGCTGTTTGTCGGCATTGCGATCTCGCTGCTGGGGCAGTTTGGACAAGGCGTTGAGGACGAAGCGGGTCACAGGGGGGCTGACGTTTGCCACCGACGATCTTGGCGTGAGCCGTGCGCCCGATCAGGCCGATGCGGTGCCCCTGGAGACGCCGGAGCTTTCGTTTGACGATCGACTCGACGGCTTTGTAGCCGCCTTTGGACTTACGAAGCGCGAGCGCGATGTGCTGGAGGCGTTGGTCGTTTCGGATGACAGCGTGCAGGACGTAGCGGCGGCGCTCTTCCTTTCGCGCTCTACGCTCTATCGCCACATCGCCTCGATCAACAAAAAGACCGGTGCCGCCTCGCGCGTGGCCCTCATCAACTTCTTCTGGTCCTGGACGCCCCAAGACTAGCCAAAACCACCACGAAGGGGACAGGCACCTTTGTGGTGGTTTTACCTGCAAAAATATGAATATGAGACATTTGTCACCTGCCGTTTTGGCGCTCAAAGGCATATGAATGTGATGTTGAGCGGAGCAGAGCGGAAGGGGTGGGCCTATGGCGTCTCGTGGTTGCTCGTCTAATAAAATTGCGGGCGCGCTTATCGCCGTGGTGGTCCTTGCTGCGGCGGTGACGCTTGTGCGGGCATACGGCTTTGGTGCCCGTGCCGACTAGGGAAAGAACGCCGCGCAAGCGTTGCTGAACGATTGTGCTGCCGATCCGGTGGCAGTCAAGCTTATCGAGGACGGCGAGGCGCGGACGATCTATGAGACCGACGATGCCGAGCTGGTCGCATCGACTTTTGCCGCGCTCGACGATTGCACCGTGGGAGGTGCGGTGGATGAGCGGATGAGCGATGCCGGTCGCACGCTCGTCTTTGTCTATGAAGACGGCTCGGAGCAATCGGTGGAGTTCGAGGGCGGGAATATTGTGCTCGACAAGACGGCATATCGCCTTGACGGTGCCGATGAACTGTGGCGACAGCTAGTCGCCATCAAGAACAGCCAATGAAATGAGGGGTGTACGGGATGAGTGATTTGAGATTCTGCCCGGCGTGCGGGATGCAGCTGCCGCGGGTCGCCGGCGTGCCGGTGCGATTTTGCCCGGGCTGCGGTGTTCGGCTTGAGAGCGTTGAGGATGACCCGGGTGTCGCGGAACACGCAAATGGGGCGGCTGCCGATGATGGCGCGGGCGAAGGTTGTGAGCCGAGCGCGAACGCGCCGGTCGATGTGCCGATGCAGGATGCCGACGCCGCGTCGCCGGTCCGCGACGTGGCCGCAGCGGATGCTCCCCGCGTCGGCGACCTTGAACTCCACACCGCATGCGATGCCTCTGGCGGCCAAGCGCTCGCGCAAGTGGCGCTGCCGCGGGGTTGGCGTATCGAAGAGGCGCATCTTGAGCGCAGCAGTAGTTTCGACTGCCCGATTTCAGTTGGCGTGACGGCGGCAGGCCCGGCGGGCGAACGCATCATGTATCGCTCCGAGCTCTGCTACGTGGACGCGGGCGCCGTTGCCAAGCGTATCCCCACGCAAACCGAGCGCAAGGCGTTTGTGCACGTGGAGGCGGCGTGCGACGAGTTAGCTCAAGCCTGCGCGGCGCAATTGGGCGCACGGGCGGAGGTTGTGGCCGAGCAACCCTATCCGTCGAGCGCGGCAGGCGATATTGAACATGAGCGTGCTCGCGTAAAGCGCGAGGCTGCAAACGACTTTGCGATTCAGGGCTTTTCGATGGAACCGAGCGATGTGGTCTATGAGTGCCGCATGCGTCGATATCGGCTCGCGGGCGTCCCGGCGCCTACCGAGCTTGCGGTGGCGGCAAAGGTCGAGGGCTATGTAGTCTCGATCGGTGGAGTCGCGGGTTCTGTGGGTAAAGGCGTTGCCGCCGGGGCCGAGGCGCTGCTGGGCGCGGGCCTTTCGAGCGGACTGATCGGTGGCGTTCTGGGTAAGCGCCTGCGCGAGCGCCAGGCGGCTGCGGCGGCGGGTCAGCGCGCCGCGAAAGATCAGGCTCCGGATCAAGGCGATTGCCCAGACGGGGCGCCGTTCAAGCTGGGCGCGGCAGACCTGTTGCAGTGGCGTATCAGGGACAGCTTCTGCCTGGTTGCGCCGGAAGGCCGTCTGGACGAGGCGGCCTCCACGGCGCTTGCCTCAATGGCGTCGACTCTGCGGCTCAACCCGTCGATTGCGCGCGAAGCGTGCGCTCAAAAGCAGCAGATGGTGCTCGAGCAGCGTCAGCGCACGCAGATGAACATCGCCCAGCAGCAACAGCAGTTCGCGGCCTGGCAGCAGATGCATGCCTCGCAGCAGGCGGCGTTCGACAGATACCAGCAGGCTTGGTTTGAGCGCAGCGATCGTCAACACGCCGCGAATATGGCCGCCAGCGCGGCCAATTTCTCCAGTGCAGGTGTGGGAACGGGCGCGGCGTCGTATTCCGATGCCATCCGCGGGGTCAACCATTACACCAGGCCCGACGGTACCGATGTCGAGGTTTCGGTGATGGCGGATCAAGCTTGGGTGAACGGCTTGGGCGACGTGATCGGCACGCGCGATGGCTTTGAGCCCGGTTTTGGCTGGACGGAGCTGCCCCGTCAATAGCGTGAGTGGGCTACGGGAGGATCGGTGTCGAGGCGTTGCTCGGCGCTGTGATAAGAAACGGGAAAGGAACAACGATGAGGGAGACGGTTATTTCGCGCACGGCGTTTGTCGCGGCGGCGGGAACGGCGTTGCTGACGCTTGCGGGATGCGGCGGACAGCAGGCGCAGGACACGACGGGTTTTAACGACGATCGCCCGGTAAAGGACAAGATGGATGCGGGCTCGTCATCGGGTGATTCCGGTGATGCGGGCGGCGGTGCGGACACAGACAGCGGCTCGGCGGACGCGTTCGATACGTGGTCGGATGACTGCTGGGATGCGCACCGCAACATCAGCATCACAGCGTTGCTCGAGCTTAGGGGCTGGCAGTTGCAGGAGTTTGCGTCGCAACAGGGTTATACCTGGCAAGATGCGCTCGAGATGTACGAGAACGAGGCAGGTCGCGTGCTCAGCGTCTGCAATATCAGCAAGGATGGCGCAACCGAATGGCTCGGCGAGGATGAAATCGGAAAGCTCGACAAGGGCGGCACCGGGAGTACCGTGATGTTTACGCTGCAGCTTGCGGGCTATTCGAGCTGCGAGGATGTTATCGCGGGCTTTTCCGTTCCGGTTGAGGACCGCGCGCAGATTACCTCGGGCTCGTGGATTGCGTGCGTCTACGGTTCCAACATGGCGCGTCACGTTGCCATGGTGAGCCCAATGGAAAACGGCGACTACCGCCTGGACCTCATTACCGAGGAGGCCATCAAAACCGGTACGTTTACCCAAGGCGGCGGTGCCCCCACGATTAACGAATTTTGGCAGGAGAAGACCGGGCGCGCGCTCGGCTAAGTGCGATGCGGCCAATAGCATAGCGAGGGACGAACATGATGAACGAGATGACGATGAGCCGTGCGGTCTTTGTGGCGGGCGCGGGCGCGGCGGCTTGCGCGCTGGCTGGCTGCTCGGGCACAACGGGCGGCGCCAAAGCAGCGAGCACGGCGGACGCCGCCTGCGTGGACGACAATGCTAACGTGACGGTCTATGCCGCGATCAACTTGGCGGGTGCCGATATGGTGCGCCTGCTCAAACATCAAAATAATGAGTGGCAAGGCGAGAACGTGGGCTACGGCGCCGTCGATGACGCGGGATTTTTCGCTTTTACCTTTTCCAAGGTTTCGGACGATGTGGACGAACTTGCGAACAGCGCGATACCGCTTTCGGAGTCCGAGTACGAGGAGCTTGAACCGGGCGGCGGAGACGAAAACGTCGCGATTCTACTCTCGGTGGGCGGCTATACGAAGGGCGAGCGGGCGCTCATCGGCGCGATTGGCGATGCGGCGATGGTGCAGGAGAAATGCACGATCGATGATACCCAGTATTGGCTGGTCAAGGCGCTTGACGGCCACCGCTACGTGATTATGGCCAACGACACCGAAGACGATGGCGATAGCGCTCATGACATCTATATCTACAATGAGGCTTTTATTCGAACCGGCTACTTGAGCGGCGGCGACCAGATCGATATCGATGAGCTCTGGAGTCGCCTGACCAACGCCTCGTAACGCCCCAAAACCACCACAAGGGGGACAGGTACCTTTGTGGTGGTTCAATAAGTTGCGGTGGAATAGTTCCTGAATAAGGCTTGGGGGTCTTAAAACAGGAACTATTTCACCGCAACTGCTGAGGGGACGGGTTGTGGAAACGGCTGCCGTGGTGGACTCGGGCTGTCTGTTACAGCAGCTCACCGTGACGGGCGATGTAGCGGCGCTTGGCCAGTTGGGTGAGCGCGATGTAGGCGGCGACAATGCCGATGAGCAGCGCGAAGAAGCTCGGCGGCAGCGGCATGAGACCCAGCGCATCGGCGATGGGGCTTGCCGGCAGCCAGGTGACGAGTACCAGACCCAACACGGTGAGGGCGCACAGTGCCGGCGCAGCGTGGTCGCGCAGACTCGGCAGGCGCGGGGAGCGCAGCATGTGGACCACGAGCGTCTGCGACCACATGGACTCGACAAACCAACCGCTCTGGAAGAGCGCCGTAAAGGCCGCCATGCCTGCGACGTCGCCTACAGCGGCAAGCTCTGCCCAGCTTGCGCCCACGGCGGCGGGGCACACCACAAAGAAGAGCGCGGCGAAAGTCGCGATATCAAACAGTGAGCTCACGGGACCCAACTCGAGCATAAAGCCCTTAATGGACGCGGCATCCCAGGCGCGCGGACGGACAGTCCAGGCGTCATCGACGGTGTCCCACGGCAGCGCGATGCATACGATCTCGTAGACCAGCGACAGCAGCACCAGCTGCAGAGCGCTCATGGGCAAGAATGGCAAGAACAGGCTCGCGACGGTCACGGATAGCACGTTGCCAAAGTTGGAGCTCACCGTGGTCTTGAGGTACTTGAGCAGGTTGCCGTAGGTGCGGCGGCCTTCGATGATGCCGCGCTCGAGCACGCCCAGGTCCTTCTGGAGCAAGATGATGTCGGCGGATTCCTTGGCGATGTCGACGGCCGAATCGACCGAGATGCCGCAGTCGCTCGCACGCATGGCGGCGGCGTCGTTGATGCCGTCGCCCATAAAGCCCACGGTGTGGCCGAGCAGCTCGCGCATGACGCGCACCAGACGCGCCTTCTGCAGCGGCGAGAGCTTGGCGAAGAGGTAGGTGTTCTCGGCGCGCTCGGCAAGCTCGGCGTCGTCGAGCGCATCGATCTCGGAGCCTAGCAAGACGTTGCTCGCGTCGATGCCGATCTGCTCGCAGACGGTGGCGGCGACACGGTCGTTGTCGCCGGTCAGGACCTTAACGGCTACGCCCTTGGCCTCGAGGGTGGCGACGGCGCCCGCGGCACTTGCTTTGGGTGGATCGAGGAAGGCCAAAAAGCCCATCAGCACCATGTCGCACTCGTCGGCGATGCCAAACTCGCCCACGCAGCGCGGATTGGTCTTCTGCGCCACGGCAATCACGCGCAGGCCCTCGGCATTGAGCCCGGCGACCTGCTTGCGAATCTGGGCGAGCTTTTCTTCGGTGAGCGGCTGGGCGGCACCATCGACCTCGACAAAGGAGCAGATCTCGAGCATTTCCTCGGCAGCTCCCTTGGTGACCATCTGGGTTTTGCCCTGGGCGTCGGCGACAACTACGCTCAGGCGACGGCGCGAGAAATCGAAGGGCACCTCGTCGACCTTGGCGTAGCGGTCGCGCAGGCTCTGGCCCAGCATGGAATCGGGCACGACGGTCGAGAGCGTAACATCGGCGCGGTCGATAACGGCCAGGTCGATGAGGTTCTTGAGGCCGGTCTGGAAGAAGCTGTTCAAGAACGCATGGCGCAGCACGCGCGTATCCTCGTTGCCGTCGGTGTTGAGGTAGCGCTCGAGCACGATGCGGTCCTCGGTGAGGGTGCCGGTCTTGTCGCAGCACAGCACGTCCATGGCGCCGAGGTTTTGGATCGCAGACAGTTCCTTGACGATGACCTGGCGGCGGGCGAGGTCCTTGGCTCCCTGCGACAGACTCGTGGTCACGATGACGGGAAGCATTTGCGGCGTGATGCCCACGGCCACGCTCGTGGCGAACAGCAGCGCATCGATGACGTTGCCCTTGGTGGCGGCGTTGATGGCAAAGACTGCCGGCGCCATGACGAGCATCAGGCGCACCAGCAGCATCGAGACGCTCGAGACGCCGCGGTCGAACGCGCTCTTCTCGCCGCGCCCGTTGAGCATCTTGGCGATGCCGCCCAGGTAGGTGTCCGAACCGGTGGCCACGACAAGCGCCATGGCGGTGCCGTTTTGCACGGAGGTGCCGGTAAAGACGATGTTCTTGCAGGCGGAGAGCGGCAGCGTGGAGCTGTCGGCGCCTTCGACGACGGTGGCGACGGCGGTCTTCTCGACGGCCTCGCTTTCGCCGGTGAGGGCGGACTCGATCACAAACAGGTCGCGTGCGGTGATGATGCGGGCATCGGCCGGCACCATGTCGCCGGCGGAGAGGCGGATCACGTCGCCGGGGACGAGCTCATCGAAGGGTATCTCGATGCGCTTGCCGTCGCGCAGGGCGGTGCAGGTGTTGGAGACCAGGTCCTTGAGGGCCTCTGCCGCATTGCCGCTGCGTGCTTCCTGGATAAACTTCATGCCGCCCGATACCAGTAGCATGATGCCGATGACGATGACCGTGGAGGGGTCGCGCTGCGGCTCGGGCACGGCGAGCACGTCGATGTAGAGCGAGACCAGCGCGAGCGCGGCGAGGATGCCGGCGAAGGGGTCGATGAAGGCGTCGGCGATGCGGCGGGCAAGTGTCTTGGTCGGCGCCTCGATGGTGTTGGGACCGGCGGCGTCCAGGCGCTCGGCGGCCTGCCCGGCGGTGAGGCCGTCAGCCGTGGCGTCGAGCAGCACGAGGGAGTCCTCGGCGCTATGGGTTGCGGCAAAGATGGTGTTCTTGGCAAGGCCGGCGTGAGCGGCAGGGCGCGCCGTGCGGCGGCGCTTGGAGATGACTTCGAGTACCGTGGCGGTTTTGAGCATCAGCATAGGGTCCTCCTTGTTAAAGGGAGTTAGCGTACGTGTCGTATTGAATTGCAAAAAACCTAGATGTCGCTCACGTCATGCTCGCGAATCACCACAAGGGGGGCAGGCACCTTTGTGGTGGTTTTGGTGATCGACTGTTGGCGCTTATGCGTGCGCGGAATCCTCGCGGCGTGCCGAGGGCGACATGCAGGTTTTTCGACTATGGCTGCCTTCCATGGCACACCTCCTTAAGGCCGGGCGCAGCGCGCTTTGGGTATCTCGTACCCGTTTCAATCCGCCGGTATTTTTGACGAGGGGGTTTGCCGTGTCAACCCCATTGTTCGGAAAATCATCGCCCCTGACAAAGCCCTTACAGAGCGCCATGGCTTCAAAGCGCGCCCGCATCGACGTCCTACCTGCGCTAAACTGTGAAGCACGTACGCGATTACGAGAGGAGCCCGCATGGAGGCTTACAAGCAAGAGTTCATCAAGTTTATGGTCGAGTCCGACGTTCTTAAGTTCGGCAGCTTTACGCTCAAGAGCGGCCGTCAGTCCCCGTTCTTTATGAACGCCGGCGCTTACGTGACGGGCTATCAGCTCAAGAAGCTGGGCGAGTACTACGCCCAGGCCATCCACGATAACTTTGGCGACGACTTTGACGTGCTGTTCGGGCCTGCCTACAAGGGTATTCCCCTGGCCGTCGTGACCGCGATTGCCTACCACGAGCTGTACGGCAAGGAGGTCAAGTACTGCTGCGACCGCAAGGAGGCCAAGGACCACGGCGCCGACAAGGGCAACCTGCTGGGCTACGAGCCCCAGGACGGCGACCGCGTAGTCATGGTCGAGGACGTCACCACCAGCGGTAAGTCCATCGACGAGACCTATCCCAAGGTCAAGGCTGCTGCCGATGTCGAGATCAAGGGCCTGATTGTGTCCCTCAACCGCATGGAAGTCGGCAAGGGTGGCGTGACCACCGCGCAGAAGGAGATCGAGGCCAAGTACGGTTTCCCCGTCGCGAGCATCGTCTCCATGGCCGAGGTCGTCGAGACCCTCTACAACCACGAGATCGACGGCAAGGTCGTCATCGATGACGAGCTCAAGGCCTCCATCGACGCCTACTACGAGCAGTACGGAGCCCGGGAGTAGTTACGCGGTTTTCCAAACCGCGTAACGGCTCGACGCTGCGCGCCGCCCAGAGCGACAATTTGTCATTCAAAAGGCAAGGCATGACCAGAAGGTCTATGCCTTGCCTTTTTCATGCCAACTTGTTCGCTCTGGACGTCGCTCGCTGTCCGTCCTCTACCTGCGGCGTCATCTTGCTCCAAATGCGGCACTTGGGGACGTTCCTGTTTGACTAGTCGTTTAAGAACGTCCCCAATGATCAGTCTGAAATGAGCGTGGATAATCTCCCGTTTTTGGCTCGGTGACGGTCTCAAAGTGGGAGATTATCCACGCTCGTTAGGTTAGTGTCTGAAAATCCACGCTCGTTTGGTCGGTGCATGTCTACGCAGCGTAGGTTGTCGAGGGCTGTCTTCAAATGGATACTGGCTCTTGAACCGGTTCGCTCCATTCTTCCAATCTGATCGGACATCTCATGAACCAGACACCGCAAAGCAATGTCCCCCATACTTTTTTGGCAGCACATGCCATCAAGCGGCTGCGCGAAGATCGCGGCCTCACCCAGCGCGCCCTGGCGGAAAGCCTTGGCGTGACCGATAAAGCCGTCAGCAAGTGGGAGTCCGGCCGCGGCCTTCCCGACATTTCCCTCGTTGAGCCTTTGGCCCAGAGACTCGGCATAAGCGTGGCTGAGCTTTTGGCTGGTGACATTCGGGCCAACGCCAACCGTGCAGGCAATATGCTCAAAGGCGTCTTTTACGTTTGCCCTATCTGCGGAAACGTTGTGCACGCGCTCGGAGAAGGCAGCTTTAGCTGCTGCGGCTCCACGATGTTTCCCCAGGAGGCCGAAGAGCCGGACGCGGACCACGCCTTTTCCATCGAGCGCATCGAGGACGATTGGTACGTCACGCTCGACCATCCCATGACCAAGGATCATTACATTAGCTTTGTGGCATATGCGACTATGGATGGCATCTGCCTCAAGAAGCTCTATCCAGAGCAATCGGTGCAACCGCGTTTTCATATCACCGGACGCGGCAGAATGTACCTCTACTGCAACCAGCACGGACTCTTTGTTTTGCCGACGCCTCGCAAGTAAAAGCCCGCTGTCCGCCCGATGCCCCTGCGCCAACGAGTTGCGGTGGAATAGTTCCTGAAAGTGCTGGTTTAGAGCCTAAACAGGAGCTATTTCACCGCAACTTAGGAGGGCGATTGGAGGCGCGGTGGGGCCGGATTGTTATTTGAGGCCGGGGAGGCGGGTGTAGGGGAACGAGCGCTCTAGGAACTCGGCGCAGCGGGCGTAGTCTTTGGCAAAGTAGCTGCTGTAGAGCGAATCGAGCACGTATTGCACGGCGATGTGGCTGGCGAACTGCGTGATGCGGTGCGTCATGCTCTCGTGGTCGCTCACCGTGAGGTAGGCGGCAAAGCCGGGGTGCAGGCGCGCACAATAAGGTGTGCCGATGACAATGACGGGAACATGTCGGCTGCTGAGGATCGGCAAGATTTCCTTGAGGTTGGGCGCAAGGCCGCTGTAGGAGATTACGATCGCCACATTGCCGGAATCCGAGGCGAGCGCCGTGCGCACCTGGGCCTCGGTGCTGCTGTAGCATGTGGCGCTCTTGCCGGACGAAAGCAAGCGGTCGTGGAACATCCCCGCTGGATAGAGGTTGTGCGAGCCGGTGTAGATATCGACCTGCCGTGCCTTCGCGATCAGTTTGGCGGCGTGGTCGAGCTGCGCGGGGTCGAGCAGCTCCTGTGTTTCGGCCAGCGTGGTCTGGTAGAGCCCTTCCATGCGTTCCATAACCTGTGCAGGCGTGGACGTGGCATCGAAGGGAAAGTTGATATCCACGTCGCGGCGGTTGCCCGCCTCGGTCGCCAGGCGGATGAGCTCGACCTTGAGGTCCTTAAAGCCCTCGAGGCCGAGCTTTTTGCAAAAGCGGTGCACGCTCGCGACCGAAACGTTGGTGCGGGCAGCAAACTCCTTAATGGGTAGTCCACGGATCTCCCCGCCCATGGCAAGGGCCGAGATGCCGAGCTGCTGCTCGGTAGGGGTTAGGCCCTGCGCCTCGGTAATCTTGCGTTTGATATCCATTCGAACTCCCGCACTCGCCAAACCTGCCAAAAAGGGACAGGTTTATTTTGGCAGGTTTTGCCCGCGAAGGGTAACGGGGCCGAGGACACCGCTGGGCGCGACGGGCTCGGTGAGGGCGAAGATGTCGGGAATCGCATGGTCGAGCGTGTTGATGACATCGATGGTGAGCTCGTGCGTGCCGGCGGCAAGTGTGCCTGTCGCAAAGCGATAGGGTGGGCAGATGCGCGTGCCGAGCGTTTGTCCGTCGAGCGTGAGCGTTGCGACTTCGTAGACATCCCCTAGGTCAATGACGGTGTGGGCGAGGTCGTCGGCCAGCTCGAACGACGTGCGATAGCGGAACGTACCACATACGCCGGGGAACTGCTCGGCCGTGAGGTCACACAGCTGCTCGAGCTTTTGCGGCTCGCCAAAGGTTCCATCGCTGCCGGCAGGGGAGAGGGCAACGGTCCAGGGGTGGCTGATGTCGAGGGCGAGCGTTGCACGTGTGCTCGTGTCGGTACAGTCCGCGGGCTCGATTGCGCCGCTTGCCTCCAGAACAACAACGCAGCTCTCGTAAGGCGCCAGCTCCAGCACGCCGTCAAGCGCAACGGGCTTGGTGCTGTTCAGCAGGTCGAGGCGCGTTCCGCAAAGACACTTGTCTTGCGGAAGCGAAACCGTGCAGCAAATGCTTTCACGTGGGTGCTCGTTGACCAACATGACGTAGGTCTCGCCGGCACGCTCGTAGCGAAGTGCGCGCAGCCAGGGCTGTGGCCTATCGGTCACAACGGTCTGCAGCCCCGCGTCTGCCAGCGCGTCCGCCACATCGGCAAGTGGCGTTGCCGTAAGCCCGTCCAGATCGGCTGCGCCATCCGCGTCATAAAGAGCGCCGGGCACTTCGTCAGCAGCGAGCACCGTGACACCCGCGGCCATCATGCGCCTCACCTCTTCCGCTGTAGCCGCGCCAATAAACGAGGCGCCTGGCATGACAAACGCCTGGTAGCGACAGCCGTTAACAGCCAGCATTCCATCGGCAATCGAAACCTCGTAACGCTCCTCATTCTCAAAAGCCTCTGCCGGCACAAAATCAAAGTCGATCTGCGCGCGCGTGAGTTCGGCCGCCACGCGCTCGACGGGCATGGCGTTGCCGGCCCATTCGGCGTCGGCATGGTACAGAATGGCGACGGGGCGAGCGGCAGCGCCTTCCGAAAGGAGCGTCGCCGTGCGATTCATATAGCGCATGAGCTGGCCAAAGTGCGGCCATTGCGGGTTGTTGCCGTGCGCGTAAAAGTGCGGCGGGCAGTCCCAATCGGGGAAGGGCGCCATGCTAAACGCGTGCGGCGTAAACCAGTTAATACCGCGGACGAGCATATGGTCGGCGATCCACTTCATCTCGCGCAGGCCCTCGTGCCAGCCAAAGGCGCCAAAGACCTCGGCCATGCAGCGCCCCTGCTTTTTGGGGTCGAGGCGCGCTGCCGAAGATCCCAACTTGGCGAGCGCGTACGTAAAGAACTCCATGTTCCATGCGCCGTGGAAGTAGCTGTAGCGCCCGCGGTCAATTCCGGGGGCAAGTTGGTTGATGACCACATCCACGCCAGCCATGCCCTGCCCCGCGACCGCGCGGAAGTAATGTCCGGCGCCCTGGCCCAGGCGCGTGTGGCAACTCTTGTCCTCGATCACGTGGCCAATGTGCATAATGCCGTGCGCGCGGCACCAATCGCCAATCTGCTCGTCAAAGCAGCTGCGGTAGAGCTGCGTAGCAAGGTCCATATAGGCGTGGCGAACCTGGGCGCCGTTTGCCTCGCGCGTCCAAAGGCCGTGCAACTTGGTAAGCCAATTCTCGCCAAGCGCATCATGTAGGCGGCGGGCAAGCTCGTCCGACCACGGCAGCGCCAAGTCGTTTCGCCCGATAAAGCTGCTGGTAGAGGCATCGTCGAGCGTGGTGCCCTTCTCGTTCATAAAGCCGGGCTCGTCGGTAAAGAAGCCCAAGATCGTTTTGCCAAACTCGTCGCCCAGATGCTCAAACGTGGGCTCGTAGACGGCGTCGATGAGCACGTGGCACGAGGCGGCGTCGACCATGTTGATGTACTCATCGCGAAAGCCGGTCTTTTGGCTGGTGATGTAGAGTTCGATCGTGGTGACGCCGGCGGGGGCGTCAAAACGCAGGCGGGCGGGTGCGCCATCGTCACCATGCTCAACAGCAAGCGCAAGATCGAGTGGCGCACCGGCGGCATCAAAAGCCGCTGCGCCCACAAAGCGCTCGGTGGGGTCCATGAGATTACCGAGCTTGATAGTCGTGGACGGCTGGGGACCAACGACCGTAATCGTGCGATGCTTGAGCACGGTTTTCTTGAGCGCGGGGTCGACGCCATCGCCCGCAAGCGCGCCGTTGGCATAGCCTGTGGGGAAGTGGGCGTCGTCGAGCAGCCAGATCTTTAACCCCAGGCGCTTGCACTCGCCGATGATAAAGCGCAGGTCAGACCACCAGCCGTCGCGACAGAAATCGGGATGCGTGCGCGATTCCAGGCAGACCTCGCGGATGTCCGCCCCAGCGATCTGCTCCAGATACTCGGTGATCGTCTCGCGCG
The DNA here is from genome assembly GCA_025993015.1 of Coriobacteriaceae bacterium. Classification (NCBI taxonomy): domain Bacteria; kingdom Bacillati; phylum Actinomycetota; class Coriobacteriia; order Coriobacteriales; family Coriobacteriaceae; species Coriobacteriaceae bacterium. Next base: position 934,046 of record DAJPFV010000001.1, on the reverse strand, counting down.
CCTCGCCCTTGAGCCACAAGAACGGAAGCACGTGGTTGTCGTAGATGCCGCCAAGCACCTGCTCAAAATACGCCGCCATATACGCTCCTCCAAAACAGCCTTTCAAATTCATTGAAGTCAGAGTACGCCGAGCGCGCAGCCCTGCTAATATCAAAACCACGGCAGAATATGACCGAATCAACGATGGTGATGTAATGGATATCGCACGGCTGGACAACCTTCTGCTCGAGCTGACCAACAGTGAGCGAGCCTATCGCGCGGGCGCCCATTACGACTGGAGCGATGCACTCGGTCAAGGTAGTCAAGCAGATATTGATGGCCGATACATTCGTAAAATCGGCAACCCAACGCTCGTCCTACGACAAGAAAGCATGCCCGAGGGGCTATCGATTGTTCGCAACTCGCGCTTCAATCCCGTGCCGGAACATGTCCACGATTATGTCGAAATCAGCTATGTCTATCGAGGACGAGCGCCGCAGATCGTCAACGGCGCGCCGCTCATGCTCGCTCAAAACGAGGTCCTCCTGCTCGATGCCGCCTGCCCGCATGCTGTTGGCGAGCTCGGTGAGCACGACATAATGCTGAGCGTCATCATCTCGCGGCCAATGCTGCGCCGTAGCCTGGAGCAAAGCCTTTCGCCCGCAAGCGCGGTGTCGCGGTTCCTGCTCAACGCCCTCAACGATGAAACCGACCACCGCGGCCACGTTCATTTCCACACGGGCGGTAGCCGTCGCGTGCGCCGCTATATGCAGGAGATGCTGTGCGAGCGCCTGGACCCCACGCCGGCGAGCCCCCAGATTGTCTCGAGGCTGTTCGAGCTGCTGCTGGTTGAGCTCATGCAAAGCTACGAAGCCGGCCTGCTGCAAACGGACGCACCCGCGCTGCCATCGGCGCAGGTCGCGGCTGCTATGGGCTATATCGAGCGTCACGCCTGCGATTGCGCGCTCGATGACCTCGCCCGCCACCTGCACCTGAGCCCCAACTACGCAAGCGCCCTACTCAAGCGTCAGACAGGCCGCACGTTTATGCAGCTCGTGCAGGAGAGCCGCCTGGCGCGCGCGGCGACGCTGCTCGACGCCGGCGCCACCGCGGAGGTCGCAGCGCACGAGGCGGGCTATGCCAACATGAGCTTCTTCTACAAAAAGTTTGCCGAGCGCTATGGCTGCACGCCGGCGGCCCATCGTCAGCGTTTGCCCAGATAAAACCGACCAAAATAAACCTGTCCCTTTTTGGCGGGTATCAGGAAGTGTCAGGGGCGGGACGGCGGCAGGCCGCGGGCGCGAAAAGAAGTGTCGGGTTTGGCGCGGCCGCTCCCGCATTCCCCGCGCGTGGGCGATACTCGGCTTATCGACCCACGATGCAAAGGAGATGCTCATGGCAAACATCAAGTTCCCCGAGGGTTTCTATTGGGGTGGCGCCACCGCCGCTAACCAGTTTGAGGGCGCTTGGAACGTGGACGGCCGCGGCGCTTCCGTCGACGACCACTTCCTGGGCGGCAGCTACAAGGAGCCGCGCCAGATCACGATCGACATCGATCCCAACCGCTTCTACCCCAACCATGACGGCATCGACTTCTACCATCACTACGAGGAGGACATCGCGCTGTTCGCCGAGATGGGCTTCAACATGTTCCGCATGTCCATCTCCTGGAGCCGCATCTTCCCCAACGGCGACGATGCTGAGCCCAACGAGGCCGGCCTCGCCTTCTACGACCGCGTTTTCGACTGCCTGCGCGCTCACAACATCGAGCCGCTCGTGACCCTCTCGCACTACGAGATGCCCTATCACCTGGTCGAGAAGTACAACGGCTGGGCAAGCCGCGAGCCCATCGGCTTCTTTGAGAAGTATTGCCAGACCGTCTTTGACCGCTATCAGGACAAGGTGAAGTTCTGGCTGACCTTCAACGAGATCAACTGCGGCACCATGGACATGGGCGCCATGATGGAGACCGGCCTGATCCAGGGATTCGAGGGCCCGGCGAGCGCCATCAAGACCACCGCCCAGCAGCGCTTCCAGGCCCTGCATCACCAGTTCGTGGCCAGCGGCCGCGTCGTGCGCTACGCCCACGAGCACTATCCGCAGTTCAAGATGGGCAACATGGATTGCTTCATCCTCTCCTACGCCGCTACGTGCGATCCGGTCGACGTGTTCGCCACGCAGCAGCAGATGAACTCCATGAACTGGTACTGCTCCGACGTGCAGGTGCGCGGCAAGTACCCGTTCTATGCCAAGCGCTTCTGGGCCGAGAACGGCGTCGAGCTCGCAATGGAGGACGGCGACCTGCAGGATATCGCCGACGGCAAGGTCGACTTCTACACCTTTAGCTACTACATGTCCGGTACCGTGGGCACCCACAAGGACCACGAGATGACCGAGGGCAACATGACCTTTGGCGGCAAGAACCCCTACCTGGAGTCCACCGACTGGGGTTGGCAGATCGACCCGCTGGGCCTGCGTATCGCCCTCAACGAGATCTACGCCCGCTACGAGATTCCGCTGATGGTGGTCGAGAACGGCATGGGTGCCTACGACGAGGTCGAGGAGGACGGCTCCATTCACGATCCGTACCGCATCGCCTATCTGCAGAGTCACATCAAGGCCATGGGCGAGGCCGTTGCCGACGGCGTCGACCTGATTGCCTACACCTGGTGGGGCCCCATCGACCTGGTGTCCGCCGGCACCGGCGAGATGCGCAAGCGCTACGGCTTCATCCACGTCGACAAGTACGACGACGGCACCGGCACCTACGAGCGCCGCCGCAAGGACAGCTTCTTCGCATACCAGAAGATTATCAAGTCCAACGGCGCTGAGGGCTTGGAGTAATTGAGTTCCGGCGATTGAGTTCCGGCGTTCTGACGAACGCCGGACCGGCGGCCGATTTCGTGACCACGAATGTCGACGACGACGGCATCTGGAACGCCTTCGTGCGCCTGGGGCTCATCGAGGGTTAATCAACAAAACGGGTGCCGATGGACAAAGACGTCGGCAGAGTTTTCGATTCGACTCCCCACCTTAGTTTTGGTCCAATTGGCACTATAATCACCATAGGCATGCGCACTACGTTGCGCTTAATCAAGAGGAGAAAACGTATGGGTCTGTTTGACATGTTCAAGAAGAAGGCTGAGCCCGCGGCTGCCGCTGCTCCTGCCTCCATTTCTGCTTCTGCCGGCGCCGACGTGCTGTGCTCGCCCGTCAAGGGCAAGGTCATCAAGATGGCCGATGTGCCCGATCCCGTCTTTGGTGGCGAGGTCCTGGGCAAGGGCTGCGCCGTGTGGCCCGAGGACGATCTGGTCTATGCCCCCTGCGACGGCAAGGTGACCGTCACCATGGGTCACGCCGTGGGCCTGCAGTCCGATAGCGGCATCGAGGTCCTGGTGCACGTTGGCGTCGATACCGTCAACATGAACGGCGACGGCTTCGAGGGCTTCGTCAAGGCCGACGACGTCGTGAAGGCCGGCCAGCCCATGCTCAAGATCGACCGCGCCAAGATTGCCGCTGCCGGTTACAAGGACTGCGTCGTCGTGGCCGTGTCCAACACCGCCGAGTTCGCCGATGTCGAGCTCGCCGTCGAGGCTGATTCCGCTGTCGCCGCCGGCGATGCCATCGTCAAGGTTGTCCGCAAGTAAATCGCGGCATCGCATAATGTCTAAGGGTGGTCGGATTATCCGGCCACCCTTTTTTATTAAAGGCTTTAGCCTGTGCGGGGCGCGCAGCGCGCCGCATCAGAAACCACCCGCTATGCGGGTGGGGCCAAACGGCTTTACAAAGCCGCCCCCTCGCCGGACACTTGCGATTGTTCAGGCCGCAAGGAATCCGAGTCGAGAGGGCGGTGGTGGCGTATGGCCCAGAAGGCCTACAGCCTGTCGCACACGAAGTGGATGTGCAAGTACCACGTCGTGTTCACGCCGAAGTATAGGCGCAAAGTCATCTACAACCAAATAAGGTCCGACCTTGGGGAGATCTTCAGGAAGCTCTGCCAGTACAAGGGGATAGAGATCATCGAGGGGCACCTGATGCCCGACCACGTCCACATGCTGCTGGCGATACCGCCGAAGTACAGCGTATCGAGCGTGATGGGCTACCTGAAGGGGAAGAGCTCGCTGATGATATTCGACAAGCACGCGAACATGAAGTACAAGTTCGGCAACAGGAAGTTCTGGGCCGAGGGCTACTACGTGTCCACGGTCGGCCTGAACGAGGCCACGATCGCGAAGTACATCCGGGAGCAGGAGAAGGCCGCCATCGCGCTCGACCGGCTGAGCGTCAAGGAGTACGAGGACCCCTTCGGCAGGGGGCCGGGGCGTAAATAGCGCCGGTTTGACCGGCCCGCCACGGGTCAATCTGCAGTGCGGCCCGAACCCCGTGAGGGCCGGCGCCTTTAGACGCGTGCCGGAAATCCAAGGGTTATACCCTAAGAGCAAACCACCCCTTTTAGGGGTGGTTTTGATGATTAAAGGCTTTAGCCTGTGCGGGGCGCGCAGCGCGCCGCATCAGAAACCACCCGCTATGCGGGTGGGGCCAAACGGCTTTACAAAGCCGCCCCCTCGCCGGACACTTGCGATTGTTCAGGCCGCAAGGAATCCGAGTCGAGAGGGCGGTGGTGGCGTATGGCCCAGAAGGCCTACAGCCTGTCGCACACGAAGTGGATGTGCAAGTACCACGTCGTGTTCACGCCGAAGTATAGGCGCAAAGTCATCTACAACCAAATAAGGTCCGACCTTGGGGAGATCTTCAGGAAGCTCTGCCAGTACAAGGGGATAGAGATCATCGAGGGGCACCTGATGCCCGACCACGTCCACATGCTGCTGGCGATACCGCCGAAGTACAGCGTATCGAGCGTGATGGGCTACCTGAAGGGGAAGAGCTCGCTGATGATATTCGACAAGCACGCGAACATGAAGTACAAGTTCGGCAACAGGAAGTTCTGGGCCGAGGGCTACTACGTGTCCACGGTCGGCCTGAACGAGGCCACGATCGCGAAGTACATCCGGGAGCAGGAGAAGGCCGACATCGCGCTCGACCGGCTGAGCGTCAAGGAGTACGAGGACCCCTTCGGCAGGGGGCCGGGGCGTAAATAGCGCCGGTTTGACCGGCCCGCCACGGGTCAATCTGCAGTGCGGCCCGAACCCCGTGAGGGCCGGCGCCTTTAGACGCGTGCCGGAAATCCAAGGGTTATACCCTAAGAGCAAACCACCCCTTTTAGGGGTGGTTTTGATTGCACGGTACGGATGCGTTTTATTGCACGCTGAGCGGACTCGCAGACCGTTCGGACGTTAAAACGAACCGACCGCGCCTTCGTGCTGCCGAGGGTGTTCATAAGTGGATAGTATGTGCTTACTATCACAACGTGCGCCGTGTCTGGGAAGCGCGGTGCCGCTCATTGGGAGGAACATCATGAAAAAGAAGCTGCTGCTTGCGCCCCTCATGGCCGTTTTGGTTGCATGTGTGGTCGTGCTTTCCGGCTGCGGAGGCCCCTCGATCGAAGAGCTCATCACCGAGGACCTTACGACTCAGTTCGATGAGGTCAAAAACGGTGGCGACGATTTCCTCTCTGGTCTGGAAGAGGCTTCGGGCGACGAGTTCGAGCAGCTGGGCATCGATCCCAAGGAGTATGCCAAGACCTATCTCGAGGGCTTTGATTACGAGATCGGCGACGTGACGGTCGACGAGGACAAGGGCGTTGCAACCGCCGAGGTCTCCATCACCTGCAAGTCTATGAACAAGATCGTCGAGGACTTCTCCACCCAGTATCAGGAGAAGGTCGCTGCGCTTGACACGGTTCCTTCCGATGACGAGCTGTACAAGATGGCCGGCCAGGTGATGGTCGATGTGACCAAGGCCACCGAGCCCAGGAAGACCACGGTTATCTTCAAGTACACCTGCAACGATGACGGCGAGTGGTCTGCTGACGACTCCGTCAACTCCGAGATGATGGATGCAATGCTGAGCTAGGGGAGTTACGCGGTTCTACGAACCGCGTAACCAGTTGACGCTGCGCGCCGCCCAAGCCGACAATTTGTCATTCAAAAGGCGAGGCATGACCAGAAGGTCTATGCCTCGCCTTTTTTATGCCAACTTGTTCGGCTTGGACGTCGCTCGCTGTCCGTCCTCTACCTGTGGTGTCGCCATTGTTGAGGGGTAGCTAATTTGGGACGGGGCTCTTTTAGCTACCCCGTGCCCATCTAAGTTGCGGTGAAATAGGGACTGTTTGGGGGCAGTAGGCCGGTAATCAGTCCCTATTTCACCGCAACTTATTGGTGGGCGGCTCGCTACTCGCCCAAGATCAGCGCGGCGAGTTCGTCCTGGGTGTCCACTACGTAGTCGGCGTCGGCGGCTTCGAGCTCTGTTCGGCCGCGGAAGCCCCAGCTGACGCCCGCACTCTTAAGGCCGGCGTTGTGACCGGTCAGGATATCGACATTGGAATCGCCCACATAGAGTGTGGTTGCCGGGTCGGCGCCTAGCTCTTTCATCACATGCAGCGTAACAGGCGCCTCGGGCTTGGGAGGAAACGCATCGACGCGGCCCTGCACCAGTGCAAAGCGCTCGGAACCAAAATACCTCTCGATAAGCGGAGCGGCCGAGACATGGTCCTTGTTGGTGAGTACGGCAAGCTGCACGCCCGCGGCGCGCAGACGGTCGAGCATCTCGATCGTGCCGGCGTACGGTGCAGTGTGGTCTTCCTTGTGCTCGCCGTAATAAGCCCTAAACTCGGCAAGCGTCTGCTCAAACATGCGGCCGTCGCCCGCATACTCGGCGGGCATAAAGCGCTCGACCAGCTTGAGCATGCCGTTTCCCACCTTGTAGCGGTACTCGTCTACGGCAAACGTGGGCCAGCCGTGCATCTCGCAGGTATGGTTGCCGGCTGCCGCCAGGTCCTCGAGCGTATTGAGGATGGTGCCGTCCAGATCAAAAATCACATGGGAATAGGCTGCTGCCATGGGTGCTCCTGCCGTTTGAGTTGTAAAGCGCACCCCATGATACTGGGCTTGCGTGTCGGGCGCGTTTGGAATCTGAACATCTTTAACGGCATCGGGGCGCATCGCGCCAGCGCAAGCCTTTGCCGCTAGCAGATCCTGGGCAGTTGCTCTCCCACGAGCATGTCGAGGATGCGGGTCGATCCCCAGCCGGTGCGCACGCGAACGGCGGGTCGAGCGCCTTCGGCAAGCGGCATCACGCGACCGATGATGGCGGCGTTCTTGCCGTAGCGGGCGGCGCGCATGGCCGCTAGCGCCGCGTCGGCCTGCTCGGCTGGCACCACGGCGACCATCTTGCCCTCGTTGGCAACCTGCAGCACGTCGTAGCCGAGCATCTCGCAGGCGGCCTGCACGTCGGGGCGCACGGGTACGGCGCCCTCGTCAATCTCCATGGCAATGCCGCTGGCCTGCGCAAACTCGTTGAGCGTGGAGGCCAGGCCTCCGCGCGTGGGGTCGCGGAAGCAGCGCGTGTCGGGGGCGGCGGCCAGCACGTCGGCAATCAGGTGGTTGAGCGGCGCGGCGTCGCTCTCGATGCTGCTCGAGAACGCCAGGCCCTCGCGCTGGCTCATGATGGCGATACCGTGGTCGCCTAGCGTGCCCGAGACCAGGACGACGTCGCCGGGCTGGCAGCTGGCGCCGCTGAGCGTCACGCCCGCGGGAACCTCGCCCACGCCGGCGGTGTTGATGTAGACGCCGTCAGCTCCGCCGCGCTCGACCACCTTGGTGTCGCCGGTGATGATTTTGACGCCCGCCTCGCGCGCCGTCTCGGCCATGGTCTGCACAATCTGGCGCAGCTTATCCATAGGATAGCCCTCTTCGAGGATAAAGCCGCACGAAAGGAAGCGCACGTTGGCACCCGAGGTCGCAACATCGTTGACGGTTCCGCACACGGCGAGCCTGCCGATATTTCCGCCGGGGAAGAACTGCGGCGTCACCACAAAGCTGTCGGTCGACATGGCGATGCGCCCGCTCGCGGGCAGGGCGGCGACACCGGCATCGTTGCCTTCGAGCAGCTCGGGCGACCCAAAGGCATCCAGAAAGACCTCGTCGATAATGCGCTTCATCATCTGGCCGCCGGAGCCGTGGCCCAGCAGGACAGTGCTATCGGTGACGCTATGGGACATATCGAAAACTCCAATCGTGGTGCGTCTGGTGCGTGGGGGCGTTCGGGCTAGATTTGGTATCTAAAGTACGCAGCGCAGCTGCCTTCCGAGCTCACCATGCACGGGCCAACAGGATGCCCGGGCGTGCAGGCGTGGCCGAAAAGTGGGCAGTCGCTCGGTGCGATGGCCCCGCGCAGCACGTCGCCGCAACGGCATCCGCGCGGCTCGACCGTCGGTTCAACGGGCACGTCATAGCGGGCGCCGGCGTCAAAGCGCGAGAACTCGGGGCGGATGGAAAGGCCCGAGGCGGCAATCGGTCCCAGCCCGCGCCATGTGGTATCGCACAGCTCAAACACCTGCTCGACCAGTTGGCGCGCCACGGGGTTGCCGTCCACGTTGACGCCGCGACGGTACGCGTTGTCGATCGCGGGCCGCCCCTCAACGACCATCTGCACCAGCATGCAGATACCCTGCAGAATATCGACCGGCTCAAATCCCGTGACCACGCCTGGGGTCCTAAACTCATCGACCAAAAAGCCAAAGGGTACCAGGCCTGTGATGGTGGCGACGTGGCCCGGCAGGATAAAGCCGTCGATAGTGGTCTCGGGGTCGTTGGCAATCGCGCGCAGCGCCGGTGGCGTGGTCTTGTGGGCGCAATAGACCGAGAAGTTCTGGAGTCCGCGTGCATCGGCCTCCAGGATGGCGGCGGCGATGGTGGGCGTCGTAGTCTCAAAGCCCACGCCCATAAAGATGACCGGGCGGTCGGGGCTGTGTTTGGCGATATCGAGCGCGTCGAGCGGCGAGTAGACGATACGGATGTCGCGTCCGGCTGCCTTTTGCGCGGCAAGCGAGGTGGACGATCCGGGCACGCGCATCATGTCACCAAAGGTAGTGATGATGGCGCCGTCCATCTTGGCGAGTGCGATTGCGTGGTCGATGTCGCGGTTTGCGGTAACGCAGACGGGGCAGCCCGGGCCGCTCAACAGCTTGAGCCCCGCCGGCATAATGGAGCGAAAACCATAGCGGCCAATGCTCACGGTATGCGTACCGCAGACCTCCATCAGGTTGATGGTGCGGTCGCCGACAAGCTCATGAATGCGGTCGATGAGCTCGCGAGCGAGCCGTGGGTCGCGAAATGCCGAAAAGTCGATACCGGAGTGAACCGGTTGCGCCGCCGCCACTAGTATGCCTCGGCCGGGTTGGTGGCGAGCTGGTCCTCTTCGACCAGCTCGGTCATGGCGTTGACCAGCTCGAGCGTCTCCTGGGCTTCCTGCTCGTCGACAATCTGGATGCCAAAGCCGGCGTGTACGAGAACATAGTCGCCCACCTGTGCCGTCGGCACAAGTCGCAGCGATACGGGGCGCTCGATGCCCATCATGTCGACGATCGCCTTTAGGTCGTCGTCGCGTTTGACCACTTTACCGGGAACGGCAAGGCACATAATGTTTCCCTTTTATACGCTTTGCGCTGGATGGGCGCTTAATAATCCATCAGTTGATGGTAGCGCTCGCGGGGGTTGCGGGCAAACGCGTTACACCTGTGAGACGGCGGCGCATGGGCTGGCCAAGCAGCCTACCGCGATGCGATCTGCGTGAGGCGAGCGCGGGCGACCGCCGCCTGGCCGTAGGCGATGCAGCCGTCGTTGACGGGCACGGTGTGGGGAACCAAGACGGCAAGACCGGCGTCTTTGAGCTCGCGCGTGAGGAGCCGAAGCAAAAGTCGGTTCATGAACACGCCGCCCGAGAGCGCGACGATGTCGATGCCTTCGCGAGCGCAGATTTCGCTTGCGATACGTGCCGATGCGCGTGCAATGGCGATATGGAAGTCGAGCGCGAGCTTGTCGGCCGGCACACCGGCCTCGATTCCACTCAAAAGCGCCTCAAAAAGCGGTTTGGGATCCAAAATGAGGGGGTTGTCCGAGGCCGCCTGGACGGTTAGTTCAGATACGTATTTTTGTGATGGGTTCTGGGTGGCAAAAGCCGTCTGCGATGATCCCAAATGGGTTGATTTGGGGTGTTCGGCAGACATATTTGCCGCAAATAGGGTGTCTGGAGAGCCTTTTTTGGCCAAATCTGAGGCAAAAATGCGGGATAGGGGGTCAGTAGTTAATACGTATCTGAACAAACTGTCCAGCGATGTTGAGGCGGATGCGGATACACCCGCTTGATTGTCAGTGAAATGGCTGTTTTCGTCGTTGAGAGCGCGCCAAGCGGCGGCCTCGAGCTCGATGGCGGGTTCGCCCTCGTAGGTTGCGGTGCCGCAGATGCCCAGGATCGCGGCCGCAGCGTCGAACAAGCGGCCCATGCTGCTCGTGCGCGGGCTGTTGATATTCCGTTCGATCATCGTAGCCGTGATACTGCGCGTTTGCTCGTCGAGGCTGTCCAAAAGCCGAGCGGCGCCTGGGTGCTCGAGCAGGTCGAGCTCGCTCAGCAGGGCAAAGGCGTTGCGGCGGGCGTGGCGCACAGATGCGGCGCCACCGGGGAGTGCCCAGGTACGCAGGTGCGCGGTGCGCTCAAAATCGGCGAGGCCGGCGACAAGAAACTCACCGCCCCAAATGGTTCCGTCGGTGCCAGCGCCCGTTCCATCGAAGGCGATGCCAAGTACGCGCGCATTGGGTGCAAGCTGTCCTGTGGCGATAGCCTCAGCCATCACGCTCGCGATATGCGCATGATGGTGCTGGACTTCGATAAGCGGCAGATTGCGCTCGCGCGCCTGTTCGCGTGCCCACTGACTCGATAGGTAGCTGGGGTGCAAGTCGCAGGCCAGCGCGGCGGGCGCTAGGTCAAAAAGGTCTTCCAGTCGCGTGCGTGCCGCATTCCACGCATCGAAAGTCGCACCGTTTTCGACATCGCCGATATGCTGCGACACAAAACAGGCCGACGTTCCATTCGCGTCTTCGCGCGTGAGTGCGATCGTGGCCTTTTGCTGCGGGCCGCAGGCGAGCACACAGGGCGCGGCGCTGGCGAGTGCCGGCAGCGGCAACGGCTGCGGGGCGTACCCGCGAGCGCGGCGCACGGGCATAACGACCCCGTCGACCACACGTACCACGGAGTCGTCGTAGCGCGAGAGGATCGCGCGGTCATTGCCGAGCAGCGCGTCGGCGATGCCGGCGGCAACGAGATGCTCCCAGGCAAGATCGTCATCGGTCTCGATGGGCTCTTCGCTCAAGTTTCCGCTGGTCATAACCAGCGCGTGCATGCCATGCGTTTCTGCCGCGGCAAGCAGCAGATGCTGAAGCGGGGTATAGGGGAGCATGACGCCGAGCTCGGGCAGATCGTGCGCAACGGACGGCGCAAGTTCGAGAGCATCGAAGGAATCTCCCATGCCAACACCACGCCGGCGCAGCAGCACGATGGGGCGGATGCTGCCGGCCAGCAAGTCGCGCTCGGCGTCGTTGACACGGCACAGGCGCTCGGCATCGGTAAGGTCGCGCACCATAACGGCAAGCGGCTTGTTGCTGCGGCGCTTGTGACGGCGCAGCTCGACTACTGCTTGCTCGTTGGCGGCGTCGCAAGCCAGATGGAATCCGCCCAGGCCCTTGATGGCAACAATGCCGCCGGCCTCGAGCAGCTCGACACAGCGCTCGATAATAGCGTCGCTAGACTCGCGCGTGTCGCCGACAGCCGGCGTCGCCTCTGAGCTCTCGAGCACCATGCCGCCTGCCGCCTCGCGCCAGGTAATATGCGGCCCGCAGTCAAAGCAGGCATCGGGCTGCGCATGAAAGCGCCGGTCAAGTGGGCCGGCATACTCCGCGGCGCATTCGGGGCACATGGGAAAGCGATCCATAGAGGTGGCCGCTCGGTCATAAGGCAGCGAGCGGATGATGGTAAAGCGCGGTCCGCAGTTGGTGCAGTTGATAAAGGGGTAGTGGTGGCGTCGATCAGCGGGGTCGAACAGTTCGTGCAGGCAGTCGTCGCAGGTGGCGATATCGGGCGAGATGAGCGTCGTATGTGCAGTCTTATCCTGTGACGCCACAATGCGAAAGTCCTGCTCATTGGCGTCATCCCAAGTGCCGGGCTCCAAATCCGCAACGTCGACGCGCTCCACGCGGGCAGCCGCGGGTGCGTGCTCCGACAGCGCGGCGACAAAGCCGTCGACGGCCGCACCCGAGGCATGCGCCTCGACATGCACGCCGTCGCCTGCGTTGAGCACCCAGCCGCAGATGCCATGCGCCATGGCCTCGCGATACACAAACGGCCGCATGCCAACGCCCTGCACAATGCCCGTCACATGAATATGCACATGCCGCATGCGGCTCTCCCTCATCAAAACCGACCAAAAAGGGACAGGTTTATTTTGGTAGGTAAAACTTCTAAACCCGCCAAAACAAACCTGTCCCTTTTTGGCAGGTGCGCTGCGGGAAATCCCGCTACAGTCCTAGGCTTTGTCCGGTGGCAGCGCAGGTGAGCTCACCGTGCTTAACACCGCGCAGTCCCAGCAGACGGTCGGCTAGTTCGTAGACGCGCTCGCCGCGACCCTTGAGCGCCAGAATCTCCAAGCAGTTGTGGTGATCCAGATGCACGTGCATGGTCGATACGATCTCGTCGGTGTAGTCGTGCTGTACTTCGTCCAGACGGCGCGTCAGATCACCGGTATGGTGGTCATAGATCATGGTGAGTGAACCGATGACCTGCTCGTCGGGCGTGCGCATCTGCTCCTTCGCGATCGAGGCGCGAATCAGGTCGCGTACGGCCTCGGAGCGGTTGGCCACGTCACCGCGGCGTGCGATCTGCTCGTCAAAGCGGCGCAGCAGATCGTCGGGCGCGGTCACCGAAAAGCGGACCAGCTCGGAGCTGGAGCCGGCGCAACGGCAGCTCGCCTGGTCGGCCGGACCGTGCGGATGCTCGTGCTTGTGGTCGCAGCCGTGCTCGTGCTCGTGCTCGTGCTCGGTCACGCTACACCAGCTTCACGGAGCCGACGGAGTTATGGTCGGCCTCGATGGCGTCCTCGTAGCCCTCGAGCGCGTCATGCGCCTCGTGCAGCGCAGCCATGGCGGCCTCGAGCTTGGCGCCAATACGCTCCATGTCAAAGTTCTCGGTCGCATGCAGCAGCTGATGGCTCCACTCGTGAGCGAGCTCGATGGTGTCGTCGACCTGCTTGACGCTCATGGCAAGCTGGCTCATGTTCATTCCAACATCATGCATGGAAAATCTCCTTTTGTATGGGGCAGTTCAGTGGTTCAGATTTTACTACGCCCGCTCTGTGCGCAGCTGCATAAGAAAACGGGTGCGAGTCTGTGTGACTCGCACCCGTTCACTGGGGGCTGTTTGTAACTACCATACTATCCGTGGTCGTCCGCGCCGCGCCCGGCAGTCCGGCGAGCGGTGCAAAAGCGCTCATGGACGGCGGGTAAGTAACAAGCGTATTACAGATGCTTCTCCAGCAGCGCCTGCAGCCTCGCCTTGGGCAGAGCGCCAACCGAGCGGTCAATCTCCTCGCCGTTCTTAAACACAATCAGCGTGGGGATGCTCATGACGCCATACTTCATGGCCAGGTCCTGGTTGTCGTCGACGTTGCATTTGGCAACGGCAAGCTTGCCCGCCAGCTCATCGGCAACCTCGTCAACGATGGGCGACAGCGAACGGCAGGGCCCACACCAGGGAGCCCAAAAATCGACCAGCACGGGAAGGCTGCCGTTGACGGTGGCGTCGAAGTTCTCGGGGGTAATCTGCTTAATGTCAGCCATGGTGACCTCCATAATGCGACGCGGCTCGGCCGCGTAAAACTCAGTACGACCGTGCTTATACCCAGCGGCCCGCAAAGCAACCACTCGCGGGCGGCTCTTTTATATAATGGTGCCCACGCAAACGATTGGAGAGCGCATACCTATGTCACAAAGCCAGAAAAAAGAAGCCATCGCCCAGGCGGCCGAGCAGGAGCTCGCATCGCTTGCGGGTCGTGGCGTGCGCATCGCAGGCAACGCGTGCTCGCCGATTGTGCTGGTAAAAGGCGATTTGGATGAGGCCGAGCGCTCGGGCGGCGAGCTTGCCGCAGGCGCGGATGGCGCGGCGCTGCGTAAGGCGCTCGGGGCCATCGGTTATGCGCCCGAGGATTTTTGCGTGCTGGCAAGCGTCGCCGGTGCGGGCGACGGAACGGTGGCGGTGGGCCATGCCCTGCCGTGCGAGCTGTTCCGCGAGGCGCTCGAGGCGCTGGACCCCGAGGCGGTGCTGTTGCTGGATGATCGTGCGGCCGATACCATGCGCGAGACCTATGCCGATATGCTCGTGGCGATCGACGACTTCGACACCGCCATGCTCAAGCCCGGCCTGGTCGCCCATGTGCAAGGGCGCCGCGTGCTCGCGCTCGACGGCTTTGAGGCGGCGCTCACCGACAAGGCCGCCAAGCAGCGCATGTGGGCCTACATTAAACAGCTGACTCCGGCCGCCGCGCCGCTGTAGCGGACCGGCGCTGGCAAGGTGGCCCCGGCGGGCCGAGCATGCCGGCAGCTTGTCGCGTCCCTACATCACGGCACGCAGCTCAAACCGATCGCCGTTAATGCGGAACTGGCAGTTGCCGTTCATGCGCTCCACGGCAAGTTTGATGCTCCTGGTGCCAAAGCCGTGGCCCGCATGCCGGGTCACGGGCATGCCATCGACCATGCGCGGCGCGCGGTCAAACGTGTTGGAAACTAACAGCAGCAGCTGGCCGTCCTCTAATCGCAGGTCAAAGTCGACGAATCGCTTTCCTTGGGGTGCGGCGCTTGCGGCGGTGATAGCGTTTTCCAAGGCATTTGAGAGCACGCTAAACAGGTCGGCGTCACCTACGTGGATGGTTTCGGGTACGGCGGCGCGCAGGTTGGCGGTAATGCCGTTTCTATTGATATCCGAGTTAAATGACGAAAGCGCGATGTTTACGGTCTCGTTGGCGCAGAAGCGGCGTACGGCGGTGCGATCGCCGGCTTCGCAGAGTTCATCGATGCGTTTGAGCGCCTCGTCGGTGTGGCCCTCCTCAATTAAAGCGGCCAGGCCGCGTAGGAAGTGGCGCATATCGTGGCGAAGAATCGACAGCTCGCGCCCAGATTGACGCCAAGCCTCGAGCTCTTTGATGGCGGCGTTGTCGCGGGTTTCGAGCATCCAGCGCTCTCGCTCGGCGGTTTCCTTTTCTTCGTATTCGCGCAGGTAAACGGCAAGAAACATAAGATAGAAGGCACAGAGCGCAAATGCCAAAAACTCAACCGTTACCACCGAGCCCGAGTGGAACAGCGTGGTGTAGACGTTGGTGGCATAGTCAAAGACGTAATAGACGAGCGGCAGGATTAAAAGGATGCCCAGCTCGGTGGTGCTTTTAATCGCCAAGCGTGGACCGATGTCGCCGGCCCAATGCAACAGGACGGCAAAGACGGCGAGTGTGGTCGCGATGCGCGCCAGATAGTACGCGATCTGAGAATCGGTTGCGGCAAATGCGGCGATGCCCATCCAATTGCTGAACTGGCAGCTCAGATAGGCACTCGTAATGCCGAGCACGGCAAGCAGCGGGCTCAGGCGGTAGCGCGCGCACAAATAGATGACGAGCGGCAGATGCACGACGAGTGGATATACCTGGCGGGCAAAAAGCTCGCCGCCGACGGCATTGGCGATCGAGAAGGCGGCACCGGTCACGACGCCGACCCCCAGCAGCTCAAGCGCATGACGCCGGTTGATCTCGACACCGCACAGCGCCGCCGAGGCAAAGACGCCAAAGAGCAGCGTCGTGGCGTGGTGGATTGCCCAAAGGACCATTTCGACCGAGGAGACCATCAGTGTCTCCCACCCCCAAAGCGCACCGCAAAGTAGGCGTCTTGGAATCCCTGCTTGCAGCTGCGCGAAAGCGGGATGCACGCACCCGAGCGCATGACGATGTCCGTGCGGTCAAAGTGATCGATATTGCGCAGGTTGACCTGGTAGCTGCGGTGGCATTTAAAGAAGCCTGCGTTTTGCTCCAAGCGGTCCTCGACGCTGCGGAACGACTCGAGTGCTTCGATATCGCGTCCGTCGCGCAGGTGGAAGACCACGTGCTTGTTGCGCGCCTCGGCATATTCGATGTCGGACAGGCGCAGGGCGTGGTAGCCAAAGGACGTTTTGATCACGAGCTCGTCGGTTGCCGCCGGGCGCATGCTCGAAAGCTCGTCGAGCAACTGCGCCAGGCGTTCGTAAGTCACGGGCTTGAGCAGATAGTCGAAGGCACGGACCTCGTAGGACTCCAGTGCGAACTCGGGCGACGAGGTGGGGAACACCAGGCGCACGGCGGTATCGGCCTGGCGCAATTCGCGCGCGGTGTCCATGCCGTTGACGAGCGGCATGATCATGTCGAGCAGGATGATGTCGGCGCGCGATGCGGCATGGCGGGCCAGCAGGTCCTCGCCGCGCGTGACGAGCGCAACATCGACCGCCGTGTCCGTCTCGCTCGACCAACGGTCGATCATCCGGTGCAGTCTATCTAGAAAAGCGACGTCGTCGTCGCAGGCAATAATCTTGAGCATTCTGAGCCCCCTTAGTAGTTCGATTTTGCCACATTGGGTGCGGACCGCTCGCGGAGGCGTGTCCCATTTGCGCCCCACGTCGCGCAACTCGCGCCGAGCGGTATTGCGGTGGCGAAAGATGCCTCCTGCGCTATCGAGAGCTCGGCTATTCTCAGCTTGCCAGTTCGAAAATGGACCCGACCCAAGATCGAATCTTTATTTCAACTTTACACCTAGGTTTACAGCTGTCTTGTCAGCTGTAAACCTAGGTGTCATACTAAAGCCCCAAGATTCGCCAAAAGAGAGGGGCCTTGATGGCACAGAGCGCGAACATGGATGCGTCGGAGCTTGCACGCGATATCGCGGCCGGCCTGGCATCGGCAACGACGGCAACGGAGCGCGCGGCACTGGTGCCCGCAGAGCTCGTCGAGGCCATTCAGCAACTAAAAATCCAACGCGACGCGGTGATCCTGGCGCACTATTACGTGGCGCCCGAGGTGCAGGCCGTGGCTGATTACGTCGGCGACAGCTTCTACCTGGCTAAGCTCGCTAAAAGCCTGCCGCAGCAGACCATCGTGCTGTGCGGCGTGGAGTTTATGGGCGAGAGCGCCAAACTGCTCAATCCCACTAAGACCGTGCTGCTGCCCGAGCCGGGCGCGGACTGCCCCATGGCTCACATGGTCAAGCGCGAGACGGTCGACGCCGCCCGCGCCGAGTATGGTGACGACCTGGCTGTCGTCTGCTACGTCAACTCCACGGTCGAGATCAAGAGCTGGAGCGACGTGTGCGTCACCAGCTCCAACGCCGTCAAGATCGTGTCTGAGCTGCCGCAGCAGCATATCCTGTTCATTCCCGACCAAAACCTGGGCCGCTTCGTAGCCGAGCAGGTGCCGCAAAAGCACGTCATCCTCAACAACGGCTACTGCCCGCGCCATCACATCATCACCGTCGAGCAGATTGTCGACGCGACGGAGGCCCACCCCGACGCGCTCGTGCTGGCGCACCCCGAGTGCAAGGCCGATGTCCTGGCCGAGGCCGACTACATCGGCTCCACCGCCGGCATCATCAAGTACGCCGAGGAGTCGGACGCGAGCGAGTTCATTATCGTGACGGTCCGTGGCGTGCTCTACGAGCTCGAGCGCCGCTGCCAGGGTACCGGCAAGAAGTTCTACTTCCCCGCGGTACAGCCCACCTGCGTCAACATGGATCTCATCACGCTCGAAAAGCTCGTGCGCTGCCTGGAGACGGGCGAGGGCGAGGTGCAGATCGGCGTTTCGGACGAGGCCGCCGACCAGGCCAAGCTCACGCTCGACCGCATGCTCGAGTACGCAGCGCGCTAAAACAATGTGACAAAGGGACAGTCCCTTTGTCACATTCAAGGGAGAGGATTCCTGTGGAAACCAAACAATACCCCGATATGGAGTGTGACGTCGTCATTGCCGGTTGCGGCGTGGCGGGCCTGTATGCGGCTCTCAATCTGCCGACGAGCGCGCGCGTAATCATGCTCTCCAAGGGCGCCGTCGATGAGTGCGATTCGATGCTCGCGCAGGGCGGCATCTGCGTGCTGCCCGAGGGTTCTGACTACGATGCCTTCTTTGAGGACACCATGCACGCCGGCCATTACGAGAACCGCCGCGAGAGCGTCGACATCATGATCCGCTCGAGCCGTTCGGTCATCAACGACCTGCTGGCCATGGGCGTGGACTTTGAGCGCAAGGCCGACGGCAGCCTCGACTTTACCCGCGAGGGCGCGCACAGCCGCCCGCGCATTGCCTTCCATGCCGATATTACGGGCAAGGAGATTACGACCAAGCTGCTCCAGGCTGTCCGCAAACTGGACAACGTGCAGATTCTCGAACACGTTGCCATGACCGACATCCTGACTGCCGAGCGCGATGGCGCCACGGTGTGCACCGGCGTCGTCGCCGTCGCCGTGGACGAGGACGATTCAGCTCGCCCCGCCGACGAGCTGGCAAATGCCGCTAAGGACGTGCATACCGGTAAGCCGTTTAAGATCCATGCCCGCCATACGCTGTGGGCAACGGGCGGTATCGGTGGCGTGTACGACCATTCGACCAACTACCCGCAGCTCACCGGTGACGCCTGCTATATCGCGCAGGAGCACGGCATCACGATGGAGCACCTGGACTACGTGCAGATTCACCCCACGGGCCTGTTCTCGCCGCAGCCGGGTCGCACGTTTCTGATCAGCGAAAGCTGCCGCGGCGAGGGCGCGATTCTGCTCAATGCCGCCGGCGAGCGTTTTACCGACGAGTTGCAGCCGCGCGACGTTGTTGCCGCCGCCATCCGCGAGCAGATGAAGCAGGACGGCACCGAGCACGAATGGCTGAGCTTTGCCCCCGTCGATCGCGACGTGGTGACCGGACACTTTGCCAATATCCGCGCGCGCTGCCTGGAGGATGGCCGCGACATCCTGGACGAGCCCATTCCCGTCACGCCTACGCAGCACTACTTTATGGGCGGCGTATGGGTCGACAAGGACGGCCGCACCTCGATGCCCGAGCTCTACGCCGCGGGCGAGACGGCCTGCAACGGCGTTCACGGCAAAAACCGCCTGGCTTCCAACAGTCTGCTCGAGTCCCTGGTTTGGGGCCGTCGCGCCGCTTGGCGTATGCGCACCGGCGAGTCGCTTGCCGTGGAGCAGGCGGGCGAGCCCGCGCTTGATGGCCGTCATCGCGCCCTGAGCGCCGACTCCCTGGCAATCGATGATTTGGCCCGTGCCGCCGGTACGCAGGCCGTGGAGGAGTAGACCATGAATCCCATTACCATGAAGCTCGTCGTCGATGATCTGATTCTGCAGGCTCTGCGCGAGGACATTACGTTTGAGGACGTGAGCACGGCGAGCGTGTGCCCCACGGCGCGTCCCGCCACGGTGGAGCTCATCGCCAAGGCCGACGGCATCATCGCGGGCCTGGACGTGTTCGCTCGCACCTTTGAGCTGCTGGATCCGCAGAGCTCGGTGCTGTTTGATGTTGCCGACGGTGACGAGGTGCACGCCGGCGACCATGTGGGCCAGGTGCGCGGCGACGCGCGCGTGCTGCTTTCGGGCGAGCGCGTGGCACTCAACTACCTGCAGCGCATGAGCGGCATCGCCACCTATACGCACCAGATGGCCGCGGCGCTCGAGGGCACCAAGACCGTGCTCGTCGACACACGCAAGACCACGCCGGGCATGCGCGTCTTCGAGAAGGCCGCGGTCGAGATCGGTGGCGGCAGCAACCACCGCTACAACCTGTCGACGGCCGTTATGCTTAAGGACAACCATATCGACGCCGCCGGTGGTGTGACGCGTGCGATCGAGATGGCACGTGCCCACGCATCGTTTACCACGACGGTCGAGATTGAGTGCGAGAACTTGGACATGGTACGCGAGGCCGTGGAGGCCGGTGCCGATATCATCATGTTCGACAACATGACCCACGACGACATGGCTGCCGCGATTGAGCTTATCGCCGGCCGCGCCAAGACCGAGTGCTCGGGTAATGTGGATGTCAGCAATATCCGCGCGCTCGCCGACCTGGGCGTTGACTTTATTAGCTCGGGGGCATTGACGCACTCTGCGCCGATTCTCGACCTCTCGCTCAAGCACCTGCGTCTGCTGGACGGTAAATAATGGACGCCCGCGAGCGTCGCCGTGCCATCATGGGCGTGCTCGAGGGGGCCACGGAGCCCGTTTCGGGCAGCGCGCTTGCTCGCGAGGTGGGTGTGAGCCGCCAGATTGTCGTGCAAGACATCGCCCTGCTGCGCGCCGATGGGCACGATATCGTGGCGACCAACCGTGGTTATGTGCTGCAGGAGGCCCCCAGCAGCCCCGCCGTGCCCACGCGCTTGGTCAAGGTTCGCCACAGCGTGGAGCAGGCAGGTGATGAGCTCACGAGTATCGTCGACGTGGGCGGTGCCGTGCTCAATGTAATCGTCAACCACCGCGTGTATGGCAAGATCACAGCCGATCTGGACATTCGCAACCGTCGCGATGTTGAGCGCTACCTGCACGATATCGAGAGCGGCAAGAGCTTTCCACTACTAACGGTGACGAGCGGCTATCACTTCCATCGCATTGCGGCAGAGGACGAGCAAACCCTCGACGAGATCGAGGCTATGCTCAAGGAGAAAGGCTACTTGGCAGACCTGATGCCCTACGAAGACGATTTGTCCTAGTCGACGCCGCATCTATAAGTTGCGGTGAAATAGTTCCTAAAATGGGGGTGCGGACAGAAAGTTGGACCGTGAAGCGGTCCGGACTGGAGGTTCGCATGTACAGCAGGGAGAAGGTCGAGCTCTTCCTCCTGGCGACGGAGGACGGCATGGGGCCGACCGCCGCCGCGAAGTTCGCGGGGGTCTCGGTGGGCGCGGCCAAGAAGTGGGCGACGGGGCACCTCCCGCACAGCTACACCGGGGCGCGCTGTAGAATCGGGGCGAGGAAACCGCCACGGAAGGAGGCCAGCTTGGGCCCCGACAAGTCGACCTACGCCCCGCCGGCGACCGGCCCGCTCGCCGGGCTCAACGAGGACCAGATAGAGAACCTGCTGCTCAGGGCGGTGTTGGCCGACCTAAAAGCGGAAGGGTGGGACCCGGCTTCGATCTCGAACAGGAGCAAGTGCGAGCTCGGCGAGAGATTGAGGCGGGCGACCGCCCTGCCCCTCCGCTCGATCACAGGTTTCTTGAGGATATCGAAGAGCTCCTATGAGTACTGGAGGCCCCGCGTCGCCGCGCCGCGCGACCGCGACGCCGACATACGCGACCGCGTGGTGCGCATCTTCCGCGAGGGCTCGGGGTGCTGGGGGTACCGCACCGTCTGGGCGCGCCTGCGCCGCGAGGGGGTCCGCGCCAGCGAGAAGCGCGTGGCCCGCGTGATGCGCGAGGAGGGCCTCGAGGTCGTCTACAACAAGAGGCGCGCCCGGGGCTACAGCTCCTACGCCGGCGAGGTCTCCAAGGCGCCGGAGAACCTCGTGAGCAGGAATTTCCACGCCGACGAGCCCAACCGGCTGTGGC
Source organism: Coriobacteriaceae bacterium (assembly GCA_025993015.1). NCBI lineage: Bacteria > Bacillati > Actinomycetota > Coriobacteriia > Coriobacteriales > Coriobacteriaceae > Coriobacteriaceae bacterium. The sequence goes on along the minus strand of DAJPFV010000001.1, from coordinate 912,519 downwards.
TCACCGACATCACCGAGTTCAGGCTCCCGGGCGGCGAGAAGGTCTACCTGAGCCCGATCGTCGACTGCTTCGACGGGATGCCCGTCGCCTGGTCGATCGGGCTGCACCCCGACAAGCGCCTCGCGAACTCGAGCCTGCTCAAGGCCTGCGCGGCGAGGCCGGCGGGCGCGCGCACGACGATCCACTCGGACCGGGGCGGCCACTACCGCTGGCCGGAGTGGATCGGGATCTGCGAGGAGAACGGCCTGATCAGGAGCATGTCCGCGAAGGGCTGCAGCCCGGACAACTCGGCCTGCGAGGGCTTCTTCGGGCGCCTCAAGAACGAGTTCTTCCACTACAGGGACTGGGAGGGCGTGACGGCCGAGGAGTTCATGGGAAGGCTCGAGGCCTACCTCGTGTACTATCGTGAGGAGCGGATCAAGAAGTCCCTCGGGTGGCTGAGCCCGATGGAGTACCGCAGGAAGCTTGGATACGCCTAGGCGCGGTCCAAGAAATCGTCCGCACCCCCAATCGGCATCCAAGACATAAAACAGGAACTATTCCACCGCAACTGCCAAGGGTCCCGCTCCAAATTAGCTGCCCATATAAGCAAAAGGAGGCCTCCGCGGCGATGCGGAGGCCTCCTTTTTTGTGCACGGTGTACTTTTGAGTGTGCAAGTGGGGGAGTTATTACTCCTCGACGATCTCGGTGATCGCGCCAGCGGGGCAAGCGTCCTGGCAAGCGCCACAGGCGACGCAGGAGTCCTCGTCAGCGACGGTAGCGACGTCCTGGAGCTCCAGAACGCCAGCGGGGCAGGAGTCGACGCAAACGCCACAAGCGATGCACTCGTCGGCATCAATTACGGGATGAGCCATGGTAGTTTCCTCTCTGTTGACCGACGCTACAGGCGATGCGCGTCGGTTTGATTCGGGCAAAAACATACCACGGGAGCGACCGTTTGCAATACCCTCTGACCGGCATCTTCATACCGTTCGCCGAGTATGCCACGGCTTACTAAAAAACACGCAGGTGGGGCCGTTGAGCTGCGCAAATGTTAGCTAAAGGTGACTTGAAATATAGGGCGATTGAGCGTGCTTACGGAAAGCGCGACCCGGAATTGACGCTCAGACTGGGACGCGCTTTCCCGATGGACGTTTAGCGGAAACTATGTCCCAGAATTCGCTCTCAAAACGGGATGCAGTTTCCAGTTGAGCGCTCCGCGGGAAACTGCGTCCCGGAATCTACGCTCAAACTGGGCTGCATTTTCCGGTTGAGCCTTCAAGCGGAAGCTGCATCCCAGAATCGCCGCTCAAAACGGGACGCGCTTTCCCCGGGGTCGCCCCAAAGTCTCCTGCGCGGCTCCAAGCTCAAACCTCAGCCAACTCTACATAGATCTCAATAGATCTATCGAGAACTCAAACAAGCCGTCTACCTGCGCCTTTACGAACCTAAACTCTCAGAGATAAGAAATCTTATATGAATTGACTTAGATTTTGTATATTCCGGCCCATAAGGGGATACACTACATCCTGAAAGACAAGCCGAAACACCGCGCGGCAGACCGCCGAGTCGGTGCAAACGCACAAGAGAGAGGGAATTTCTAATGAGTAAGATTCTTGGTATCGACCTTGGTACTACTAACTCCGCAATGGCCGTTCTCGAGGGCGGTTCTCCGACCATCATCGTGAACGCCGAGGGCGACCGCACCACGCCGTCTGTCGTGGGCTTCCGTGCCGACGGCGACCGCGTCGTGGGTAAGGCCGCTAAGAACCAGGCTGTCACCAACCCCAAGAACACCGTGTTCTCCATCAAGCGCTTCATGGGCCGCAAGTACTCCGAGTGCACCTCCGAGATCAAGACCGTGCCGTATGAGGTCAAGGAGGGCCAGGGTGGCCGTGCCGTCGTCGACATCGAGGGCAAGGATTACACCGCCGAGCAGGTGAGCGCCATGACGCTCGCTAAGATGAAGGCCGACGCCGAGAAGTATCTGGGCGAGACCGTCACCGACGCCGTCATCACCGTCCCGGCTTACTTCAACGACGCCCAGCGTCAGGCCACCAAGGACGCCGGTAAGATCGCCGGCCTCAACGTCAAGCGTATCGTCAACGAGCCGACCGCTGCTGCTCTTGCCTATGGCCTGGACAAGCAGGGCACCGACCAGCGCATCCTGGTCTTTGACCTGGGCGGCGGCACCTTCGACGTCTCCATCCTCGACCTCGCCGACGGCGTGTTTGAGGTTCTGTCCACCTCGGGCGATAACCACCTGGGCGGCGACGACTGGGATCAGCGCGTCATCGACTGGATGGCCGATAAGTTCCAGCAGGAGAACGGTGTCGATCTGCGTCAGGACCCCATGGCCCTGCAGCGTCTGAAGGAGGCCGCCGAGAACGCCAAGAAGGAGCTCTCTGCCGCCCAGCAGACCACCATCAACCTGCCGTTCATTACCATGAACCAGTCCGGCCCGCTGCACCTCAACTACACGCTGACCCGCGCCGAGTTCGAGAAGATCACCCGCGACCTGCTCGAGCGCTGCAAGCAGCCTGTCACCAACGCCCTGCGCGACGCCAAGCTTAAGCTCTCCGATCTGACCGAGGTCATCCTCGTCGGCGGCTCCACCCGTATGCCCGCCGTCCAGGAGCTCGTCAAGACCATGACCGGCAAGCAGCCCAACATGTCCGTGAATCCCGACGAGGTCGTTGCCGACGGCGCTGCCGTCCAGGGCGGCGTGCTCACCGGCGACGTCGAGGGCATCCTGCTGCTCGACGTTACCCCGCTGTCGCTGGGCGTCGAGACCATGGGCGGCATCATGACCAAGATGATCGACCGCAACACCACGATCCCGACCTCCAAGACCGAGGTCTACTCCACCGCTGCCGACAACCAGACCAGCGTCGAGATCAACGTGCTCCAGGGCGAGCGCGAGCTTGCCCGCGACAACAAGTCGCTCGGTAAGTTCCAGCTGACCGGTATCCCGGCTGCCCGCCGCGGCGTGCCGCAGATCGAGGTCACCTTCGACATCGACGCCAACGGTATCGTCAAGGTCTCCGCTAAGGACAAGGGCACCGGCAAGGAGCAGCAGATCACCATCTCCGGCTCCACTGCTCTGTCCGACGACGAAGTCGATCGTATGGTCAAGGACGCCGAGGCTCATGCCGAGGAGGACAAGAAGCAGAAGGAAGAGGTCGAGGTCCGCAACCAGACCGACAGCCTGTGCTACTCCACCGAGCAGACCCTCAACGAGCTGGGCGACAAGGTTTCCGCCGACGTGAAGTCCAAGGCCGAGGCCGCTATCGCCGACGCCAAGAAGGCGCTCGAGGGCTCTGACGTCGAGGCCATCAAGGCCGCCGGCGAGTCCCTGCAGTCTGTGGCCTACGAGCTGGCTCAGGTTGTCTACGCCGACGCTCAGCAGCAGACCGACGGTGCCGCCGGTGCCCAGCCTGCCGACGATGACGTCGTCGACGCCGACTACGAGGTTGTGGACGACGAGGACAAGTAATCATGTCCGCCCGTAAAGCTCGCACGGAGGCGGCTGCCGCTGGCGCCGCCCCCGTTGACTCTGAGGAGAAGGACGTGAAGATTCCCGTAGAGGCCGTCGACGATACCGAGGCCAACGAGGCCGAGGCCGCCGAGGCTGCCGAGAACCAGGTAGAGGATTCCAACAAGGAGGCGACGATGACCGAGGACGAGATGGTGGAAGCCGCTATCCGCGCCGGTGAGGAAGCCGCCGACAACGACTTTAAGCTTAAGTTCGAGCAGGCTCAGAAGGAGCTTACCGACGTGCGCAACGAGCTTGATGCTGCGGCAGAGGCTCAGAAGGCCGCCGAGGACAAGGCAAAGGACGCCACCGAGCGCACCGCCCGTCTGCAGGCCGACTGGGAGAACTTTCGTCGCCGCACCGCAAACGAGCGTATCGCCGAGCGCGAGCGCGCGACCGAGAAGCTTGTCACCGCGCTGTTGCCGGTGATCGACGATATCGAGCGCGCGATCGACCATGCCCGCAGCCAAGAGCTTTCCGACGACTTTAAGCAGTTCGTCGACGGCGTCGATGCGGTTCATGCCAAGCTGCTTGATGTGTTTGCGCACGAGGGCGTTGAGCCCATCGATCCCAAGGGCGAGGCGTTCGATCCGCTCGAGCATCAGGCCGTGGGTCGCGTCGAGGACGCATCGCAGTATGACGAGACCGTCAACGATGTGTACCAGAAGGGCTACCGCATGGCGGATCGCATCCTGCGTTCCGCGATGGTGACGGTGACCTACGGTGGCGAGAAGCGCCCCGCACCGGAGCCCGAAGCGGCGCCCGAGGATGCTACGGCCGATACGGCCGAGAGCACCGAGGAGTAATTGAGAAGGGCCCCGGGGCAACACCCGGGGCCCTTTCTGGCCTAGTGCCATATGAAAGCATGAGCCGTCGTCTGCATGGGCGGCGGACGTAACAGGAGAGGAGCTACGATGGCTGCAGGCAAAACCTTCTATGACATCCTGGGCGTATCCAAGAGCGCCTCCGACAAAGAGATCAAGAGCGCGTTTCGCAAGCTCGCGCAAAAATATCACCCCGATGCCGGCGGCGACGAGGCCAAGTTTAAGGAGATTAGCGAGGCCTACGAGACGCTTTCGGACGAGAAGAAGCGCAAAGAGTACGACCAGATGCTCATGTTCGGCGGCATGCCGGGCGCGGGCGGCGCGTATAGCGGTGGCTACGGCGCCGGTGCCGGCGCGAGCGGTTGGGGCGATATCTTCGACAGCATCTTCAGCGGCAACGGCGCCTGGGGCAGCGACTGGGGCTCGGGCTTTGCCGGTGCCGCGGGTGCTGCCGGTGCGGGCGCGGGCCGCAACCGCGCACGCAAGGGCGGCGACCTGTCGCTGACCGTCGATGTGACGGCCGAGGACGCGTTTCGCGGCGTGACGCACAAGGTTACCTACCGCATTCCCTCGACGGGCGAGCAGCAGACCATTACGGTCTCGGTGCCTGCGGGCGCGGTCGACGGAGGTAAGCTGCGTTACAAACGTCGCGGCGAGTATGGCGTTGCCGGCGGCGAGCGCGGCGACCTGGTCGTGACCACGCACGTGGAGGAGCATCCGCTGTTTAAGCGTAAGGGTGCCGACGTGACCATGGAGGTACCGGTCTCGGTCTACGAGGCGGCGCTCGGCTGCACGGTGGACGTGCCCACGCCCGGCGGTGCGACGGTCCGTTTGAAGGTGCCCGCGGGTACCCAGACGGGCAAGAAGTTCCGCTTTAAGGAGATGGGTGCGCCCGACGTTAAGCATCGTGGCCGCACGGGTGCGCTGCTCGTCGAGATCAAGGTGCAGGTTCCCACGAACCTATCCGATGACGAGCGCGACGCGATGACCAAGCTGCGCGAGGCCGACACGCGCGACTACCGCGAGAAGGTCAACCGTTACAAGGCGACGTACTAGGGCGGTCGTGACGCACGACCGCGCCCGCGGGCTTATGATGGACGATAACGAGACGGAAAGGGGTCAGGTAGCATGGCCGAGGACAATAGGAACAAACCGTTGTACATGATCAGCGTGGCGGCCGAGCTGACCGGCATGCATCCGCAGACTCTGCGCGTCTACGAGTCCAAGGGCCTGGTGAACCCCCAGCGCTCGGGCGGCAACACGCGTCTGTATTCGCGTGCCGATATCGAGCGCCTGGAGCTCGTCAACCAGCTGACCGACGAGGGCATCAACCTTGCCGGCGTGGTGCGCATCCTCGATATGAAGGAGCGTGCCGAGGAACGCGAGCGCGAGAACGAAAAGCTCCGTGCTCGCGTGCGCCAGCTCGAGGACGAGCTGCACGAGTACAAGATGCAGAAGAAGATCACCGCCCTGGCCCCGCGCGACGGCTCAGTCAACCCCGAGCAAGTCATGCGCAAACTTTTGGGCGCCGGCGGGGATTTGTAGTTACGCGGTTTTATCAAACCGCGTAACCAGTCGACGCTGCAAGCCCGCCAGAGCGGCAATCTGCCTTTCAACTTCGGCGGCATGATCAAAAGATCAATGCCGCCTTGTTTCAAGGCACCTTGCTCGCTCTGGCGGGCTTTCGCTGTCCGCGCCAAAACATCGACGTTGTTATGGGTAGTCATTGGGGACGTTCTTAAATGACTAGTCGAAAGGGACACTCTTGCGCCAGATCTGCCGACCCCACGCTGGGCTCGTCCTGTGCTTTACTGAGATAAAGTGAACGTGTAGATTCGTAACCCACTCGCAACCGTTCTATGGCACGATATTGAACGAATGTATGCTATGCGCCCGAGCCTTTCGGGCAGAGTGGGAGACAGTATGGTTAAGCTGTACGAGGACGGCATCTACCTGCGCGGCGGTAGCGAGGTTGTGCCTGAGGCCGAGGCTGCTGAGCGCGGCATTACGCAGACGCCTGAGGATGCCAAGCGCGGAACCATCGCGTATTCGATCCTCCAGGCACACAATACGTCCGGCGACCCCGAGGCGCTCAAGATTCGCTTCGATGCCATGGCGAGCCACGATATTACCTTTGTCGGCATCATCCAGACGGCGCGCGCCTCGGGCATGGAGCAGTTCCCGCTGCCCTACGTGCTCACCAACTGCCATAACTCGCTGTGCGCCGTGGGCGGCACCATCAACGAGGACGACCACGTCTTTGGCCTCTCGGCTGCCAAAAAGTACGGCGGCATCTTCGTTCCGCCCCATATCGCGGTCATCCATTCCTTTATGCGTGAGAACTTCGCGGGCTGCGGCAAGATGATCCTGGGTTCCGACTCGCACACCCGCTATGGTGCCCTGGGTACCATGGCCGTGGGCGAGGGCGGCGGCGAGCTGGCAAAGCAGCTGCTGCGCGACACCTACGATGTCGCCTATCCCGGCGTCGTCGCCATCTACCTCACGGGTTCCCCGCGCCCCGGCGTCGGCCCGCACGACGTGGCGCTCGCCATCATCCGCGCCGTCTTTGCCAAGGGCTACGTCAAGAACAAGGTCATGGAGTTCGTGGGCCCCGGCATCGCGAGCATGACGACTGACTATCGCAACGGCGTCGACGTCATGACCACCGAGACCACCTGCCTGTCGAGCATCTGGGCAACCGACGAGGACACGCACGCGTTTTTGACCATGCACGGCCGCGGCGACGACTACCGCGAGCTCAAGCCCGCCGATGTCGCCTACTACGACGGCTGCGTCGAGGTCGACCTGTCGAGCATCAAGCCCATGATCGCGCTGCCGTTCCATCCTTCCAACGGCTTTGAGATCGACGAGCTCAACGAGAATCTCGAGGACATCCTTCACGAGGTGGAGCTCGAGGCCGCCAAGATCGGCGAGGGCAAGACGCACTTTAGCCTGCTCGACAAGATCGTCGACGGCAAGCTGCACGTGCAGCAGGGCGTTATCGCCGGCTGCTCGGGCGGCAACTACGACTCCGTGGTCCAGGCTGCCCGCGTGCTCAAGGGCGCCAACACCGGCTGCGGCGAGTTCTCGCTGTCGGTCTATCCCACGAGCCAGCCCGTGGCGCTCGAGCTTACACGCCGCGGCTATATCTACGACCTTATGGAGGCCGGCGCGATCGTGCGCACGGCATTCTGCGGCCCGTGCTTTGGCGCCGGCGACACGCCTGCCAACAACGGCCTGTCCATTCGCCACACCACGCGCAACTTCCCCAACCGCGAGGGTTCCAAGCCGGGTAATGGCCAGCTGAGCGCCGTGGCCCTGATGGACGCCCGCTCCATTGCGGCGACGGCTGCCAACGGCGGCGTCCTGACGTCGGCGACCGACCTGCCCGAGGAGACTTGGGACGAGGCCTGCGAGTACGCCTTTGACGACGCGCCGTACAAAAAGCGCGTGTACTGGGGCTTTGGCAAGGCTGAGCCGGCCGACGAGCTGGTCGAGGGTCCCAACATCAAGCCATGGCCCGCGATGGAGCCTCTCGGCGACGACATCCTGCTCAAGGCGTGCTCCAAGATCATGGACCCGGTCACCACGACCGACGAGCTCATTCCCTCGGGCGAGACGAGTTCCTTCCGCTCCAACCCGCTGGGTCTGGCCGAGTTTACGCTCAGCCGCCGCGATCCTGCCTACGTGGGCCGCTCCAAGGAGGTCGACGCCGTGGAGAAGCGCCGCGTTGCCGGTGAGGCCGCGGGTGACCTGGCCGCGCTCGATGCCGAGCTTGCCGGTGTGTTTGAGGCGCTGACCGGCGCGGGCGTCGCGGCCGATGCCAAGGCGACTGAGTACGGCTCCATGCTCTATGCCAAGAAGCCCGGTGACGGTTCTGCCCGCGAGCAGGCCGCGAGCTGCCAGCGCGTAATTGGCGGCCTGGCCAACATCGTCCACGAGTACGCCACCAAGCGCTATCGCTCCAACGTGATGAACTGGGGCATGGTGCCCTTCCAGATGGAGGCCGAGCCCAACTTTGAGGTGGGCGACTACGTCTTTGTGCCGGGTATCCGTGCCGCACTCGATGGCGACCTCAAGAACATTGCTGCCTACGTGGTGCGCGCCGACGGTGCGGTCGAGCAGATTGAGCTCTATATTGCCGATATGACGGCCGAGGAGCGTGCCATCGTCAAGGCCGGCTGCCTGATCAACTACAACAAGTTCAAGGCCGCTGCCGAGTAACGCACATACTTGTCCGCCCGGGGCTTACCCTTTTCCGTCCGCTCACGCGCTTCGCGAGGGTCGCGTTCGGCAAAGGGTAAGCCCCGGGCTACATTTCTGCGTTCTCGTTGAGCCTTGAGGGACGCAAAAAATAGACTTGCTTGATGCCGCCTCTGTTATCGGGGCGGCTTCTTTTGTCGAAAACCACCATGAAGGGGTAGGTGCCTTTGCGGTGGTTCCGTTTGTCTCGACCTGTAACATCTGGGCCCCTATTTGACGAGCGGCTGTTACAGATTGAGACAAACAATCGCCGCCGATCATTTCATCTCGATCTGTAACATCTAGGATTGAAAAGGGCCGCTAGATGTTACAGATCGAGACAGTGGAACATCGGAACCGAAACCACCACAAAGGTGCCTGCCTGGCGGGTCCTTATTTCGATGGGGCCCAGGTTATTTCATCGTCAAATAGCCAAGTGCGTGCTGAGCCACTGTCGCGCGCTGTCTGTGGATCGGGCTCGCAAGTTTGTTCGTAGGCATCCTCGGTACACCGATCCATAAAATCGACGACTGCCGTCTGGTCGCCTTCCATGACGTAGATCACGTTGCCATCCGAGATATAGACTCCCGGCCCTTCGTTGTCCACGTAGCCGGGGTCGTATGAAACGTTGCACAGTCTGCTCCCGTTTGCCGCATCGAGTTCAAGGGTCGAATAATACCCGCCATTCATTTGGCCTTTCTTGGCTCGATATATTGCGGCGCCGTACCATCGCTTAAACGTCTTGCCTTTGAGTAAACTGGTTGCCTTGCCGATAAGCTGCTCATCTTGGGTATAGCGCGTGGCTCCAAGTTCGATTCGGGGATAGTTACTGACCCCAAGCGCTGCGGGCGTACCGTCGAAATCGACGGTGATTGAATCGGGTTTGACGATATCGGTGAGGATTTCGATGGGGTAGCTTACGGTTTCAACCGCCGCCTGCGTTGCCGAGGCAGGGAGAAATGCGAGATAGATAATGCCCACGCCGACTGCGGTAATTGCAAACGCTAAGACGAGCAGGCCGATATAGGTGGAGCGTTTCACGGTGGGGCACCTCTCATGCAATATGCAATCATTAAGATAGATGATACAAGCTTACGACAATATTCAAAAGAAAGCGACCGCCCGGAATGAGAGGGCTAAAAGGCCCTATTGGGCTTCGATTTGACCTCTAATAGAAATAATTGCCCCACTCATTCTGGGCGAGGGGTCAAAATTGAGTTCACGAGTTTTGCGCAATACTATTCTCACTAAACCCGCTATTTTCACTATAAGCACTATAAAAACGACAGGGACGATGACGAGAGTATTGTGGCGTACGATAACCAAGCCGTTTAAGCCGGCATCCTTGTCTTGAATCTCCATCTATATCTGCGCGAACGGGCTATCGGTGGCTCTCGATTTTGTCGCTGTGTTCTCGTTGGATCTTGGGATCGCCAAACGTAGACTGGGCTTGATGTCGCCTCTTTTAATCGGGGCTGATTCTTCTCTGGACCACCACAAAGGTGCCTGTCCCCTTTGTGGTGGTTTGCATGTCATGAGAGCACTCATAAAATCTTATATATAGAGACTTAGATTTGTGTATAAGATCGCGCAAAGCTGGCAACAATACTTCTCGAACAACGTGAAGCCGCCCCGTAGGGCGGCCGCCCCAAGAGAGGTGATTCCATGAGAATCGATAAGCTAGCAATGACGTCGCGCGAGGCGCTGCAAACCGCCATGAGCACGGCTGCCGATGCGCAGGCCGGCGCGGTAGAGCCGATTCACCTGCTGTCTGCCCTGCTCGGTGCCGGCGAGCGCAATATCTCCGTGATCATCGAGCGCATCGGTGCCGACCCGGCCCAGCTCGCACGCTCCACGCAGGACGCCATCGACCACGCGCCTAAGGTTTCGGGCGAGGGTCAGCAGATGGGTCTTTCCAATGAGCTCGTCCGCGTCATCGAGAAGGCCGAGAAGAAGGCCACCAAGATGGGCGACAGCTTTGTGGTGACCGAGCATCTGCTGATGGCACTTGCCGAGGACAAGGGCGAGGCCGGCCGCGTTCTGCGCGACGCCGGCGTGACCAAGGAGCGCATCGAGCAGGTCTATGAGGAGCTGCGCGGCGATGACCGCGTGACGTCTGCCGAGGACAAGACTCAGTTTGAGGCGTTGGAGCAGTACGGTCGCAACATCTGCGATCTGGCCCGCGCCGGCAAGCTCGACCCGGTCATCGGCCGTACCGACGAGATTCGTCGTACTATTCAGGTCCTGTCCCGCCGCACCAAGAACAACCCCGTGCTCATAGGCGAGCCAGGCGTCGGCAAGACGGCCATCGTCGAGGGTATCGCCCAGCGTATCGTGGCCGGCGACGTGCCGAGCACCCTGCGCGACCGCGACCTTATCGAGCTCGACATGAGCGCGCTGGTCGCTGGCGCCAAGTACCGCGGCGAGTTCGAGGACCGCTTGAAGGCCGTGCTCAAAGAAGTGCAAAAATCCGAGGGCAAGGTCATCCTGTTCATCGATGAGCTCCACACCATCGTGGGCGCGGGTGCCACCGAGGGCTCTATGGACGCCGGCAACATCCTGAAGCCGGCGCTTGCCCGTGGCGACTTGCACGCGATCGGCGCGACCACGCTCGACGAGTACCGCAAGTACATTGAGAAGGACGCGGCGCTCGCCCGTCGTTTCCAGACCGTGATGGTGAGCGAGCCCACCGTCGAGGACACCATCTCGATCCTGCGTGGCCTCAAGGAAAAGTACGAGATCTTCCACGGCGTGCACATCACCGATAGCGCGCTCGTGGCCGCCGCCGACCTCTCCGATCGCTACATCGCCGACCGCTTCCTGCCCGACAAGGCCATCGATCTGGTCGATGAGGCGGCAAGCCGCCTACGCATGGAGCTCGACAGTATGCCGGTCGAGATCGACGCCACCACGCGTCAGCTCACCCAGCTGCAGATCGAGGAGCAGGCGCTCATGAAGGAGACCGACGACGCCTCCAAGGAGCGTCTGGAGGCCCTGCGCCAAGAGATTGCCGAGGTCCAGGAAAAGCTCAATGTGCAAAAGGCCGGCTGGCTCAACCAAAAGAACGCCATCGACCACGTGCAGGAGCTCAAGGGACAGCTCGACGAGGCCAAGAGCGAGGAGGAACGTGCGACGCGCAACGGCGACCTGGGCCGTGCGTCCGAGCTGCGCTACTCCGTGATTCCGGGCCTGCAGCAGCAGATTCAGGATTCCGAGGCCGCACTCGAGGCACAAAAGCAGCAGGACGGCGAGGGCCTCAACGAACAGGTGACCTCCGATGAGATCGCCGAGGTCGTGAGCGCCTGGACCGGCGTGCCCGTGTCCAAGATGATGCAGGGCGAGCTCGACAAGCTGAAGGGCTTGGAGGGCGAGCTGCATAAGCGCGTCATCGGCCAGGACGAGGCCGTCTCCGCCGTCGCCGCAGCTGTGCGCCGCAGCCGTGCGGGCCTCTCCGATCCGGACAAGCCCATCGGCAGCTTCTTCTTCCTGGGCCCCACCGGCGTGGGCAAGACCGAGCTCGCCAAGGCGCTGGCCGAGTGCCTGTTCGATGACGAGCGCGCGCTCGTGCGTATCGACATGTCCGAGTACATGGAGAAGTTCAGCGTCCAGCGTCTGATTGGTGCGCCTCCGGGATACGTGGGCTACGACGAGGGCGGTCAGCTCACCGAGGCCGTGCGCCGCAGGCCCTACTCCGTGATCTTGCTCGACGAGATGGAGAAGGCTCATCCGGATGTCTTTAACGTGCTGCTGCAGGTGCTCGACGACGGCCGTCTGACCGATGGCCAGGGTCGCCAAGTGTCCTTCAAGAATACGATCATCATCATGACGTCTAATGTGGGCTCCAAGGCTATCGCCGAGCTTTCCGGCAAGGACGAGGAGGAGATGCGCCATCAGGTCGACGCGGCCATGGCTCAGACCTTCCGCCCCGAGTTCCTCAACCGTATCGATGACATCGTGGTGTTCCATCCGCTCGACATGGCGCAGATCGAGAAGATCGTCGACATCCAGCTTGCCGACGTCCGCGCGCGTCTGGCCAAGGAGCGCATGACGCTTGCCATCACCCCGGCGGCCAAGCAGATGCTCGCCGTGGGCGGTCTGGACCCCGTGTTTGGTGCCCGTCCGCTCAAGCGCCTGGTCCAGCGCGAGGTCGTGGATGCCATCGCGGCCGCCATTATCGACGGCACGGTGCGCGAGGGCGATCAGGTGACGGTCGATGTCGACAAGGACGGCGGCTTTACCGTCGTGTGCGACAACACGCCGGCGGCCACCTACGAGGTCCCCGACGCCGAGTAGATTTTGGGGCCGGCTTTAAATTGCCCCTCATCGCAAAACGCCAAGGGCGGCGGATCCAATTGGGTCTGCCGCCCTTTTTCGTGCGACAATCGATGATGTTGAACATGAGCACATGGCAAGGAGATATGCAGATGAAAAACGAGAACGAGACGAACGTGCCGACGACCGATGTTGCGCCCGCCGCACCCAAGCCTGCGCCTAAGCCGGCACCCAAGCCGCGCGACCCTTTCATTCGTGCCGAGAACGAGGACGACGACGGCTACGATCCCTACAGCGATCGCCGCCCCGAGCGCGAGCCGATGTTCGAAGCCGATCCCTGGCGCTAAAGTAGCTAATTTAGGACGGGGCTTTTTTAACTACTTTTGCCGTCTTGCCTGCCCATCCTCAAAGTAGCTAAAAGAGCCCCGTCCCAAAAGACTGTCCTGGGTGTCGCGGGCGACTAGCTCTGGGCCTTGATGCTTTGCAGCAGAAAAACTTGATTATCTACTAATCAAGTTACACGCAATCTTGCTCTCTTGCTAATCAAGAGGCAGTATAATCTTGATTAGCAAGAGAGCAAGATTGGAGAATCATGGCATTCAACGACTTGGTGGCCCAAAAAATAAAGGACTTTGAACAACAGGGGGTTCCGCAGGTCTTTGAGCGAGACCTTGATCTAGGAAACCCACAGGAGCCAAAGCGCGACAACATCGTAAATGTGATTGTGGGGGCCCGCCGTTGTGGAAAGACGTATCGCCTGTATCAGGAGATGCGGCGGCTTCAGAGCCGGGGCGTCGAGCTTGACCGGATGCTTTACTTCAATTTTGAGGATGAGCGCTTGCGCCCGTATGAGCCATCGCTGCTGGCGGACGTGCTCGACACGTTCTATGCGCTGTATCCTGTTGCTCGAACCGAGGGCGCTTACATTTTCTTTGACGAGATCCAGGAAATTCCCGAATGGGGTGCGTTTCTGCGGCGTGTAGTCGATACGGAGAAAGCGACCGTCTATGTGACGGGATCTTCTTCCAAGATGCTGTCCTCAGAACTTAAGAGCGAGTTCAGGGGTCGTTCTCTTGTGCGAGAGCTTTTTCCGTTGAGTTTTTCGGAATACGTTCGATATAAGACGGGGAGCGTTCCCGAGCCAGATGCGACCTTTTCCCCGAGCGATGCAGCGCTGCTTCGACATCATCTGATCGGGTATCTTGAACAAGGGGGATTCATCGCGACACTTGAGCAGACGCCTGCAGACGCGATTCAGCTGCTACAGGAATATGCTTCGCGAACGGTCGCCATGGACGTCGTTGAACGTTACGACGTCAAGAACCCTCGCCTGGCATCGCTGTTTCTGACGCGGTGTATGGCATCTTCGGGACGAGAGCTGTCAGTGAACAAAGTGTACAACGAGTTCAAGAGCAGACAGATACCCGTCAGTCGTAATTCGCTCAGCGATTTACTTGAGTATTATGAGGACGCCTACCTGTTATTTTCTGTGCCGGAGTTCACGCGTTCACTGGCAAATAACATGCGGTCTGCGTCTAAGGTCTACGCTGTCGACCCTGCGATGTTTGGAGCATTCTCTCCCGCATCGGCATTGGACCAGGGCCAGAGGCTCGAGACCGCAGTGTTCAATGCGCTAAGAAGAAGGACTCCCGCGGTGAGGACCGGCTCGGTCTGCCGCCTGCTAATCAAAGAGAAGAGCAAAAGCCATGAGGTGGACTTTGTGGCTGGGGACGCGCTTCTCATGCGGGCTTATAGCCTGATTCAGGTGAGTACGGATATGGCAGGTGAGAAAACGCGCGAGCGCGAAATTGCCGCGCTTGATGCCTCGATGGCCCAGTTTGATCTTGGCGAGTCGGCAATCGTTACCATGGATGAACAGACCGATATTCCATGCGAGCACGGTGTGGTACACGTTATGCCCGCATGGAAGTGGCTCCTTGCCTAATCATCTATGGACCTGTGGGGTCAGGACCTCCTGGCTCCTTCATCACGGTTGGGGTGCACCTTGCTGCGCCAGGCTAGTCCTGGGCCTTGATGCTCGGCAGGAGAATCTGGGCGAGGTAGTCGGTCTCGAGTTTGGTCGCGGCGTCTGCCTTGCCGTCTTTGCCGACCAGTACGTTCTTGATCTGGCTATAGGTGTAGCGGTTACCGGTCGTGAGCTCGACAAGCTCAATGGCCGTGTCCATGGGGTAGGTCGACACTGGATCCTGGGTGCGCCCGTTGATAGTCTGGGGCACCACGTACGGATAGACGGGGCCGCTGGCATAGACGGTATAACCGTTGCCTAGATTGGCCGCACCCAAAACCGTATCGCCCTCATCGGGCGTAAAGCTCTCGCCCTCGCGCACCGCGACGAGCGTCACGATCGGCGTATCGCTGTCGCCGGCAAGATAGATGCATAGTGTGCTGCCATTCTGCCAAGTCTCGACCTTGCCGTACCACTCGACGGGGATATCGAGCTGGTAAAGGTCGGTTGCCTTGTGGCGAGCGTCAGCATCACGGGATGCCTGTGCCTTTTGCGCGCTCACGGCATTGACGGCGGCGTCGCGCCGCGCGGTTGCTGCCTGCTGGAGCACTTTGGCAGCCGCGGCGGAGCTCGCACCGCCCTCTTCGGCATACTTGGCGGCGGCATCGATCTGGTCGTCAGTCACCGTGTCGGCCGAAGGCACCTTGAGCTTAAAGGTGGCCTGGGCACTTAAATCCTGTCCATCGCTCTTAACGGTGACCTGCGTCTTGGTGGTCGGGACGGTATAGATGGTGCCGTCGGCCGCGATGGGGGAGGCGGCGATGGAGAGCGTGTAATCGCCGGGCAGCAGTTTGATGCCGCGGCCGTGCTCGTCAACATAGAGCGTTTCGCTCACGGAGGAGCCATCAGCGTCCTGACCGCTTACCTGTACGGGAATCTTGGAGCCGGTGGAACAGTCGAGGCCCGCGGCATGCACGCCAATCTGCACTGACATCATCGTGTGGGCATTGGCGGCGACAGCGGCAGCCTGCTCTTGCTGATATCCGTTCCAGGCGGCATAGCCTGCGCCGCCGGCGACGAGCGCGACGGCCACGACACTGGCGACCATCAGATTGCGGCGCTTGGGCGACATCTTGCGATGGCGAACCTCGGCCTCGCGTGCTGAGGGAACGGACGGTAGGGGGATATCGCCCATGGCGATGGTCTCGTCCACGGCAGGCGCAGAGCCCAGGCCAGGAAGTTCGCGGGTCAGCGAATCCTCGGCCGGCAAGCTGTCGAGCAAGACGGTTTCCTCGCCCGTGTCGGATTCGGGCTGATTGCCGGCCTCGCTTTCGGTGTCTTCGTGACCTGCCTCATCTTCAGCAGGCTCAACGTCGCCTGCATCCTGATCATCGGACTGCGCCTCGGCTTCTGGCTCATCCTGCACATCAATGCCCGAATCGTCAAACGCAATCTCATCGAGTGAAATCCGGTCTAAGCTCTCCAAGGCCTCAGCGCAAGCTTCTGCATCTTGGGCCGCATCCTCTTGGCCCATCGTCTCATCATTCATACATCCCCCAAGCTCAATATCGGGACAACAATGTACCCAAAATTGGGGTCACATAGAGCTGTCAGGCGGTTGGAAATCTGATTTTATCTGTGAGAGAGGTTTTGCATATGTGCGTGAATGCGCGCAACAACAAAAAGCCCCGGAAAGCGGACGAATCGCTTTCCGGGGCTGCGCATGACGCGCGATTGCGGCATCGGCTAAGTTTGCCTACATCCAAATGTGGACGGAATAAACATGTTACTCGGCGTGCGCGTAATCAACCTTGGCGCGGCGAGCGGTAGCCTTCTCCCAATCGCTGGTGCCCTCAAAGACATCCTGCTTGTAGGGATTGCGGCCGAGCTTCTTGGCGCGGTAGGCGATGTAGATGATCGCGGCGACGTTGGCGACCAGAGCGGCGATCGAGACCGCGGTAGCGGCGCCGGGGTCGAGCGTGGAGTGGGTCACAAAGATGGACTCCTCCTGGAAGTACGGGAACACCTGGGCAAACATACACCAAATGGCCAGCGTAAAGGCGCGGTTCTGGATCCAGCCGCCCTTGTTCCAGATAAAGGCGGCGACGGTGGGCGCCAGCAGCAGTGCAAAGCCGCAGAACCAGGAGTGGGTGGGCAGGCAGTTGTAGGTGTAGCAGAAGTTCCAGATATCGTAGGCGATGATGTAGACCCAGGTCATATCGGGCCACAGCATGTCGGTCTTGTCCTCGGAGGCGTAGACGCTCCACCAACCGGTCATGCAGAAGATGTTGATGATACCGGCGATGCCGTTGAACACGTTGTTCCAGCCGGCCAGCTGCGTAGCACCTTCGGAGGTGACCCAGGTGGACTCGCCCAGGACAAAGAAGTGATAGGCGCTCTCAAAGTCGGACACGACGGCAATCATGATGTTGATGGCGACGATCACAAACGGCCATGCGCGGAACCAATGCGCCTTGCCGATCTTTCCCCACTGGTACTTAATGGCAATGAAGCCCCAGCAACCGGCGAGCGCCGCGTATACCTTGGCGTAGTGGAACCAGCTGTTCTGGTACACATGGGTGGGGTTGGTGAGCGCCCACTCGGCACCCTGCGAAACGCCCACGGCGATGGCGACGCAGTAGATGGTCATGGCCAGCGGAGCCACGCCAAAGATGATTGCTGCGCCCAGCTTGGTGCGGCGGCCGACCTCGTTGAGCACGATCAGGCCAATAAAGACTATGGCCCAGCCGGCCCAGTGGATAAGGGTATCGCTACCCCAAACATCGAACAGCATGCTGCTCTCCTTTCACACGCCCGCGGCCCCTCTTCTGATCGCGGGCAGTTTGGCCAAATGTCGTCAGTTCTGGGGCTTGCGCTCCGGATACTTGGCGGTATAGCCCTCGATGTGGAGTGTCGAGGCGATGATTTCCTTGACCGTCTCGTCGGGCACATCGGGGTGCGTGCGGATATACATCAACAACCCCATGATGAGGGTGTAGAACGTCTCGTAGACATGGTCGATGCGTAGCTCATGATGGGCGACAAAGTCCACCACGGTGGTGTCGCAGATATATTGCGCCACGCGCTGGACCACGTTGTGCAAAAAGCCGCCGTAGAGCGCGCCGCTGCTTGAGGTGAGCGTACTCGGCAGCTCGTGGCCGCTGGCGACCAGGCGCTTAAAGAGCGGGGCGACGGTGTCGAGTGCGCCCTCGATATCACCGACGATGCGGTTGGCATTCCACTGCTCGAGCTCGGAGATAAAACCGTCGATCGCCTCGTCCATGACGGCGGTGACGGCGGCGTCCATGTCGGCGAAGTAGTGGTAGAACAATGAACGCGTGCAGCCGGCTCGCTTGGTCACGGCCGATACCGATAGGTGGGACACGCCCAGCTCGGAGCTTACGGTGCGCACGGCATCGAGGATCTCGCGACGGCGTTCGTCGCCCGTCAGGCGCTTTGCCGCGCTATCGGATGCGGGGACGGCATTGACTACAGAGGTACCTGCTGTGTTGTTGCCCATGTTTTGCCGCCTTTCATCCTCTTTTGCCTGACCGTTCGCCTAACAGTCTTGAATATTGTTGACGGTTCGTCAATACTATTTTTGACACAATGTCAACAATGGCGGGTGAACGGCATGGGGCATGCCCGGCCTGCAAAAAAAGAGGGGCGCTGCGGCCTCGTCGGGCTGCGGCAAGAGAAGGGACAAACATGATTCTCAACGGACCGGGAATTAGCTACACCGAGCCCGACATCGGTTCGGAGTTCGTGCCGCCGCTGCCGGAGCATCCGCGCGAGGCAATCGTCAAACTGTGTGAGCACTGCACCAACCGTCTGCTGCATCGCGACGAGCTGCTGGGCTACGAGTACTGGTCGTTTGCCGAGGCCGCAACCGACGAGCAGGCCGAAGTGCTCTGCAAGATGAAGATGCGCCGTCCCTATACGCTGCCCGAGATGGTCAAGCTCACCGGCATGCCCGAGGCCGATATCGAGAAGATGCTCGACGACATGAGCTACACGGGTCTGCTCGAGTACAACTGGGAAAACCCCGAGCGCGCCAAGCAGTGGGTGCTGCCCATGCTGGTGCCGGGCTCTGCCGAGTTCCTCAACATGCGCGTGAGCCAGCTCGAAGAGCACCCGGTCTACGCCAAGTTCTTTGAACAGGCATCCAAAGGCCCGCTGTCCAAGGCTACGCCGATGGTGCCGCCCGGAGGCGCCGGTATCGGCATGCACGTCATTCCGGTCGAGAAGGCTATCGATGCTTCGAGCACCTCGGTGCCGATCGAGCATATCGAGCATTGGCTCGACAAATACGATGGCAAATATGCCGCTAGCACCTGCAGCTGCCGCGCGAGCCGTCGCGTGATGGGTGAGGGCTGCGCCGACGACCCGGCCGATTGGTGCATCGCCGTGGGCGATATGGCCGACTACGTGGTCGAGACCGACCGCGGCCATTATGTAACGCGCGACGAGGTTTACGACATCCTGCGCCAGGCCGAGGACAACGGCTTTGTGCACCAGATTACCAACATTGACGGCGAGAACAAGATCTTCGCCATCTGCAACTGCAACGTCAACGTGTGCTATGCCCTGCGCACCTCGCAGCTGTTCAACACGCCCAACCTGTCGCGCTCGGCCTATGTCGCCAAGGTCGAGAAGGACAAGTGCGTGGCCTGCGGTCGCTGCGTTGAGGTGTGTCCGGCCGGCGCCGCCAAACTGGGCCAGAAGCTCTGCAGCAAAAAGGCCGGCGGCCGCGTGCCCGAGTATCCGCGCCAGGAGCTGCCCGATGCCACCAAATGGGATCACACCAAGTGGTCGCCCAACTACCGCAACGACAACCGCATCGAGACGCATGAGTCCGGCACCGCTCCCTGCAAGACGGCCTGCCCCGCGCACGTTGCCGTTCAGGGCTATTTGAAGCTCGCGGCTCAGGGTCGCTATGACGAGGCCCTAGCACTCATTAAGCGCGAGAACCCGCTGCCCGCTATCTGCGGCCGTGTGTGCAACCGCCGCTGTGAGGATGCCTGCACCCGCGGCCGTGTGGACGCCGCCGTGGCTATCGACGAGGTCAAGAAGTTTATCGCCCAGCGCGATCTGGACGCCGCGACCCGCTACGTTCCGCCCGTGGTGACGCCGACGCGCGCCGGCGGCTTCGATCAGAAGATTGCCATCATCGGCGCCGGTCCGGCCGGTCTGTCCTGCGCCTTCTATCTGGCCGAGAAGGGCTATAAACCCGTCGTGTTCGAGAAAAACGAGCGCCCGGGTGGCATGCTCACCTACGGCATTCCCAGCTTTAAGCTGCAGAAGGATGTTATCGAGGCGGAGGTCGAGGTCATTCGCCTGATGGGCGCCGAGTTCCGCTATGGCGTGGAGGTCGGTCGCGATGTGACGCTCGACGAGCTGCGCGAGCAGGGCTTTAAGGCCTTCTACGTGGCTATTGGCTGCCAGGGTGGCCGCCTTGCCGGTATTCCGGGCGAGGATGCCGAGGACGTGACCGTGGCCGTCGACTTCTTGCGCGAGGTCAACAGTGGCAAGATCGACGCGTTGCCCGGCCGCACCATCGTGGTGGGCGGCGGCAACGTGGCCATCGACGTGGCCCGCAACGCCTGCCGCCTGGGCTCCGAGCACGTTGAGATGTTCTGCCTGGAGAGCGAGGCCCAGATGCCCGCGAGCGAGGAGGAGCGTCGCGAGGCCATCGAGGACGGCGCGCACATCAGCTGCAGCTGGGGCCCCAAGGAGGTCCATCTGGACGAGACCGGCCGTGTGTGCGGTATCACCTTCAAGCGCTGCACGCGTGTCTTTGACGACGAGGGCCGTTTTGCGCCCGAGTACGACGAGAACGATCTGCGCCGTGTCGATGCCGACCGCGTCGTCATGTCGATTGGCCAGTCCATTGTGTGGGGCGACCTGCTGGCTGGCTCCAAGGTGGAGCTTGGCCGCGGCCAGGGCGCCCTTGCCGATCCCCAGACCTATCAGACCGCTGAGCCCGACATCTTTGTGGGAGGCGACGTCTACACCGGTCCGAGCTTTGCCATCGATGCCATCGCCGCCGGCCACGAGGCCGCCGTGTCCATCCATCGCTTTGTGCAGCCGGGCTCCACGCTCACCATCGGCCGCAACCAGCGCCGCTACACCGCGCTCGACCGCAACGACGTTGTGCTCGAGAGCTACGACAACGCGAGCCGCGAGGTTGCGCATGTGGACCGCGAACGCGAGAAGGCTGCGCCGTTTAGCGAGTATGTTGAGACCTTTACCGAGGAGCAGGTGCGCGCCGAGACCGCCCGCTGCCTGGGCTGCGGCGCCTCGATCGTCGACCCCAACAAGTGCATTGGCTGCGGCCTGTGCACCACCAAGTGCGCGTTTGACGCCATCCATCTGGATCGCGACCGCCCCGAGTGCTCCACGATGGTCAAATACGAGCAAAAGCTCCCAAGCCTCGGCAAGTACGCTCTAAAGCGTGCAATCAAAATCAAGTTCGGTCGCAAGTAATGAGGTTCCGCCGTTCTAACGAACGGCGGCACTGCCGACGCTGCGCGGCGCCCAAGCACCCCATCTTGCCCCTCAACTTCGGCGCCGCGGGCAAAAGCCCAGCGGACGCCTTGTTTCGGGGCAACCTGGGGCACCTGGATCGCCGCTCGCTGACGTTTGGCTGACATCGCATCAACCGTTGTTGAAAGGTTTCTACCTTGCATGAATTGGGAATCGTTTACCACATCATTCGCGATGTCGAGAATGTGGCGCGCGCTCATGGCGTGCGTCGCGTTTCGAGCGTGACGTTGCTACTGGGCGAGGTCTCGGGCGTCGTTCCCGACTTGCTGCTCGACGCTTGGCGCTGGGCAGCAGATAAAAAGCCTATCGCGCAGGGCGCGGAGCTTATCGTGGAGCCCGTCGAGGCCGTGACACATTGCGAGGCGTGCGGCTGCGACTACGCGACGGTCGAGCACGGCAAGACCTGTCCCCATTGCGGTAGCGGCGAGACCTATTTGCTGCAGGGCCAAGAGGTAATGATCAAACAGATCGAGACTCCCGACGAGGACCCGGCAGACGCTGCTCCTGACGGCCTCTCCGACGCACCCGATGCCGTCGACGCCGCCAACCCACTCCACATCGCCTAACATCCAATGACTGCATGGGCTAGAGTTCTAAACATATTTGCTTCGGTTAGTCAAGTCATGTCTGTTTAAACAAAATGGCGGCACGCAGGCGCATTGGGATCCACCTAAAAGCGGTTTTAACGAACAGTGCGCCTGTATATGTCTTTGGAAACAATCGGCAAATCACGTTTTATCAGGCAATGAGCTGTAAACCAGCAATGTAATCAATTTGTAACAAACTTAGACGTTTAAACAAATAATCCAACCTTTTGCGAATTTAGCTATAATTCCACAATCCAAACAGGTATACTCCTTTCATGTCGTGTAGGAAATACGTAGACAAAAAGGAGGTTATGTGATGGTAAGTATTGTTCTTGCTAGCCACGGGGACTTGGCAGCTGGAATCAAGCAGACGGGCTCGATGGTCTTTGGCGATCAGCCGTCTGTTGCCGTGGTCTCGCTCGAGCCGAGCATGGGCCCCGACGATTTCCGCGCCAAGGTCGAGGAAGCAGTCGCTTCCTTCGAGGACCAGGAGCAGGTGCTCTTCCTCGTTGATCTGTGGGGCGGCACGCCGTTCAACCAGATCAGCGGGCTCATCGAGGGCCACGATTCCTGGGCTATCGTCACCGGTGTCAACCTGCCTATGCTCATCGAGGCATATTCGCAGCGCTTTGACGCAAAGAACACTGCACATGCGATCGCAAAACATCTCGTGACTGAGGCTAAGGCTGGCGTGCGCGTCAAGCCCGAGTCTCTGGAGCCCGAGGAGAAGAAGCCGGCTGCGGCCGCCGCTGCTCCTGCAGGCGCCATTCCTCCGGGAACGGTCATCGGCGATGGGCACATCAAGATTGCCCATGTCCGTATCGACACCCGTCTGCTTCATGGTCAGGTGGCCACCACGTGGACCAAGCAGATCAACCCCAACCGCATTATCGTGGTTTCCGACGGCGTTGCTCACGACGAGCTCCGCAAGACCATGATCGAGCAGGCTGCCCCTCCGGGAGTCCATGCCAACGTCGTGCCCATCAAGAAGATGGCCGAGGTCGTCAAGGACACGCGCTTTGGTGACACCAAGGCGATGCTGCTCTTCGAGAACCCGCAGGATCTGCTCAAGGCCATCGAGGCCGGCGTCGACATCAAGGAAGTCAACATCGGTTCCATGGCTCACTCCAAGGGCAAGGTCGTCGTCACCAACGCCGTCGCCATGGGCGATGACGACGTTAAGACTCTCGAGGCCCTCAAGGCCAAGGGCGTCAAGTTCGAGGTCCGCAAGGTTCCTTCGGATTCCTCCGAGGATCTCGACGCCATGTTGAAGAAAGCTAAGGCCGAACTGGCCGCTCAAGCATAGTAAAGGAGGGTCCGATACATGTCTGCAATCACTATTCTGCTTGTTGCGATTGTCGCGTTGCTTGCCGGTATGGAAGGCATTCTGGATGAGTTCCAGTTCCATCAGCCGCTCGTGGCATGCACGCTTATCGGTCTCGTAACCGGTCACCTTCAGGAGGGCATCCTCCTGGGCGGTTCGCTCCAGATGATGGCCCTTGGCTGGGCTAACGTCGGCGCCGCCGTCGCGCCTGACGCCGCTCTGGCCTCGGTCGCTTCTTCGATCATCATGGTGCTCGCCCTCAACGGTGGCGCCACTGATTCGGCCAAGGCCGTTACCGCGGCCATCGCCGTCGCCGTCCCGCTGTCGGTCGCTGGTCTGTTCCTGACCATGATCTGCCGTACCATTGCTACCGCTATCGCTCACGCCATGGACGGTTGCGCCGAGAAGGGCGACTTCTCCGGCATCGAGCGCTGGCAGTACGCTGCCATCCTCATGCAGGGCCTTCGTATCGCCATCCCGGCAGTACTTCTGTGCGTTATCCCGGCCGAGGCTGTTACCAACGCGCTTAACGCTATGCCCGACTGGCTGTCCGGCGGCATGGCCGTCGGCGGCGGCATGGTCGCTTCCGTCGGTTACGCCATGGTCATCAACATGATGGCCACCAAGGAGACCTGGCCGTTCTTCATCCTCGGCTTTGTCCTTGCTGCCATCCCTCAGCTCACGCTGATCGCCCTTGGCCTCATCGGCATCTCCCTTGCCCTCATCTACCTTGGCCTTAAGGATCTGGCCAAGCAGGGTGGCGGCACGGGCGGTGGCTCCGGCGACCCGCTCGGCGACATTCTGAACGATTACGAGTAGGAGGGGAGTGATACATATGGCAGAGAACAAGATTCAGCTCACCAAGGCTGACCGTAAGAAGGTTTGCTTCCGTCATCAGTTCCTTCAGGGCTCGTGGAACTACGAGCGTATGCAGAACGGCGGCTGGTGCTTCGCAATGATCCCTGCGATCAAGAAGCTCTACACCAGCAAGGATGACCAGATTGCCGCGCTTAAGCGCCACCTGGAGTTCTATAACACCCACCCCTATGTTTCCGCCCCCGTCATTGGCGTTACCCTCGCCCTCGAGGAGGAGCGCGCCAACGGTGCTCCGATCGATGACGTCGCCATCCAGGGCGTCAAGGTCGGTATGATGGGTCCGCTCGCCGGCGTCGGTGACCCCGTCTTCTGGTTCACCCTTCGCCCGATTCTGGGCGCTCTGGGCGCTTCCCTGGCCATGTCCGGCAGCATCGTCGGTCCGCTGCTGTTCTTCTTCGCGTGGAACATCATCCGTTACGCTTTCCTGTGGTACACGCAGGAGTTTGGCTACAAGGTCGGCTCCTCTATCGCCAAGGACCTCTCCGGCGGTCTGATGGGCAAGGTCACCGAGGGCGCTTCCATCCTGGGTATGTTCATCATCGGCGCCCTGGTCGAGCGCTGGGTGTCCATTTCCTTCACCCCGATCGTCTCCACGGTCAAGCAGTCTGCTGGCGCCTTTATCGACTGGGCTAGCCTGCCTTCCGGTTCCGAGGGTATCAAGGAAGCGCTGACGATGTACAACTCCGTCGGTGCTACCGCCCTTGATCAGATGAAGGTCACCACGCTTCAGGCCAACCTCGATCAGCTCATCCCCGGCCTTGCCGCCGTGTGCCTGACCCTGCTGGTCTGCAAGCTCCTCAAGAAGAAGGTTAGCCCGATCGTCATCATCCTGGCTCTCTTCGCCGTCGGCATCATCGGTCGCTTCTGCGGCTTCATGTAAGCACGCTTCGGCTTAAGACCGAGAGTTGCTAGGTAAGGGCTTTTGAGCCATTGAAACGGACCGCACCCGGTGGGTACACTGGATGCGGTCCGATTGTTTTAATTGGAGGGCGAGGCGCGTATGGCGCAATCTCAGAACAGCACGGTCGATCTGGCAACGCCGGCAACCTGCCTGATGGGGCTTACCAGCCACGGTAACGTGATGGTGGGCAATAAGGCGTTCGAGTACTATAACGAGCGCAATCCCGAGGATTATATTCAAATCCCGTGGGACGAGGTCGACTATATTGCCGCCGAGGTTTTGCGCGGCACCAAGAAGATCACGCGTTTTGCCATCTTTACCAAGGATAACGGCCACTTTACGTTTACGACGCGCGATGACAAAGAGACGCTTCGTGCGGTCCGTAAGTACGTCGATGAGGATAAGCTCGTGCGTTCGCCCGATTTTATCGACGTAACGACCAAGGGCGCCAAGAGCATCCCCGCTGCCATCAAGAGCCTTTTCCACAGAGACAGCTAATCGTTGGCGATAGATGGCGGAAAATGCATCCCGGAATTTGTTCTCATTCCGGGATGCATTTTCCTTTTGAGGGCCAGTTGGGAAAGCTTGTCCCATTATTTCGCGTTATTCCGGGTTATTCTTTCCGATATTGAGGATTGCCCTCGGAAACTATTCGCTATAGAGCCTTCTCGATGAGTGGCCATGCGCTACATGGCAAAGGGGTAAATCTGCTACACTAGTACAACATGCCTCCGTAGCTCAGGGGATAGAGCACCGCTCTCCTAAAGCGGGTGTCGACGGTTCGAATCCGCCCGGGGGCACCAGGGAATATGACGGCGTCGCGGGAGCGGCGCCGTTTCTGGTTTGCGGGGGCCGCCGTGCTGCTCGCCCGTGGGGGACTGGCATCTGTTTCCTAGAGTGCGCTGCGGTAAATCTTTCTCGCGTTGTCCAGCGTGAGCTTCCTGAAGCTGCCGAAGAGCTCTCCGCGGTTGATCTTGAGGCCCGGAATCATCTTTTCGATATCGTCCTCGGTGACTCCGAACTCCGATAGCGCGCGCGGCATTCCCAGCGAGACGAAGAAATCCTGCAGCTCGTCGATGGTCGCTTCGACCGCGTACTCGATTGCCTGCTCGGGGGTTACCTCCACATCGAGCTCGTCCGCGTCCGAATCGATGGGTTCGATGCCAAGGGCCTGGGCGCTGAACTCCAGGAAGCGCTCAGGGTGCTCTCGCCATACGTAGCGCATCCAGGCGGGGAAGATGACGGCGAGGCCGGCGCCGTGCGTGATCTTGGTGTCCAGTGCGGATAGCTCGTGCTCAAGGCCGCGGCAGGTCCAATCGCCGTCGCGCAGGGCGTTATGGGCGAGCGTACCCACCCACATGATCTCGGCGCGGGCGTCGTAGTCATCGGGGTTCTCCATCACCTTGGGCGCCGCCTCCCTCGCGGCGCGCACTAGCCCGCAGGCGATGTTGTCGGTTACGCCCACGGCGGGCTCGCCGGAGAAGAGTCGCTCCATGATATGGGCGATCATGTCGGTCACTCCCGCGGCGGTCTGGCAGGCGGGCAGGCTGAAGGTCAGCTCCGGGTCGAGGAAGGCGATGGCCGGGCGGTTGAGGTCCGTGTTAATGCTGCATTTGAGGTGCTCCTCGTCGTTGCTGATAACGCAGGAGTTAGAGGCCTCGGAACCGGATGCGGGGATGGTCACCACGCAGGCGACGTCGATGCGGTCGGCGGGAACGGCGCGCTTGCGGAAGAAGTCCCATACGTCGCCGTCGTATACCGCCCCAGTGCGATGGCCTTCGCGCAGTCCATGACGGAGCCGCCGCCCACGGGCAGGATGATGTCGGCGTCGTTTGCCCGTGCGAGCTCGACGCCTTCTCGTGCCAAGCCTATTTCGGGGTTTGGACGCACCCCTCCAAGCCCGATGTGCTCCACGCCCGCGGCATCGAGCGATGCCCTCACGCGGACGAGCGTTCCGCAGCGAACTGCGGAACCCCTGCCGTAGACAATGAGCGCTCAGCGGTAGCCGGAGGCGGACAGAGTCCCCCAACCTTGTCGGTCGCTTTTCGCCCAAAGACAAAGCGGGTGGGGGAGTAGAAGGAGAAATCGTTCATGGAGCTCCAATCTGGCGTTTCGCCCTACATGCGCGGAGGAGTTTTTCGGGCGCATCGCCTGCGTTCGCGTCGCAATCTCGGCGGCGCGGTGCGGTCCGTGGATTCCATCGTATCGCCCGCGGCACCCCTTACCGACGATTGAGGCGAGTCTGCATTTCGCGGCGCGACGTCCACCTGGCGGACGATATCCGTTCGCGACACGTGGCCGTCCCGGTCGCAATAGCGTATGCGCACCGGGTTGCCGAGATGGGCCTGCGACCCCTTCTCCTGATGCGAGCGCGCGAGACGGGCGAGCAGCGGCGCGAGCACCTGCTCGACCGTCTCCTCCCGATACCACGCCGCCACGGGCAACCCGTTCACGTCAAACCCGTACGTTCGCCATGCCATTCGCCTCGCCGCCTTCGCCGAACGAAACCGCGTATCCAGACCGCCGGTCCCCCACCCAGCACTTCGACGAGCCTTCGCGCTCACTTCTGCGGTCGGGATGCGCCCGCGAGGCGCTCGGCAGGCAGCGCCATTTCCGCTCGCTGTGTCGAGCGCGAGTGTCGAGAAGTCGCCATATGCCACTCAGATGTAGCATGGAGTGCCGAAGTGCACGCGCCCGTGACGAAACACTGGCGCCAACCCGTTCCGCGCACCACCCCGCCCGTAAGGTGTGTGGCGAAAGGAGGACCAGCCGCATGAACATCCCCGAGACACAGAGCCTACCTCGATCGCATTCCGCACGAGCTTCTCTGACATTTCCGCCCATTACCACGTGGAGGTCCCCGTCACGGAGATCGCCTACGCATACGACTACATCAATTCCCGGCATGCCCCGCGCAGGCAGGCCACGCCGAACGATGGGCCCGCGGCTCAGCAGGACGAGTGACGCGCCTCGCAAGCAAAGGAAGGAAGCCAACATCACACGAGCATCATCGATCGCTGCGTGCAAGGCGGCGGGCCTCACCGTGTTCGCCAAGCGCGAGGAGCGTTTTGGTTTTTCGCAAGCAAATGCGGACGAAATCAGCGACCAGATTCCCGATACGCTCAAACATGCAGGGCCCCTATGTGTTTAACCTCATTTTTCCGTGTGCGGTAGAATGGAGTCGTTGAGATCGCGAACGCCTTAAAGGGAGAGTTTTTGTGGATGCGCATCTGGATGGGGGCTCTTCCGCCCCGCTGTATCAACAGGTGCTCGATTTGCTTAAGAGCGATATCGAACAGGGGACATATCCCGTTGACTCGCAGATTCCAACGGAACTTGAGCTTTCTAAGATGTACGGCGTGGGAAGGGTCACGGTTCGCCGCGCAATAGAGGAGCTTGTGGGCGAGGGGTATCTCACCAAGCGGCAGGGGCGTGGTACGTTTGTGACCGCGACAAAGATAATTCGCAAGGTGCATCAGAAGGACGATGTTCAGAGTTTTACCCAAGCATGCGCTGAAAACGGCATGAAGGCGGGCGCTCGCGTCGTTGCCCGCAAGACCGTTGCCGCCGATCGCGACCTCGCTTCTTTCTTTGGCTTGGATGAAGGCTCTGACCTCATCTTGGTCTCACGCGTGCGTACCGCAGACGGCGTGCCGGTCCTGTTCGAGAACAACTACTATCCTGTCGATGGATTCGAATTTCTCAAAGATATCGGTCTCTCCAATTGTTCGATATTCGAGGCCGTGGGGGAGCGTACGGGTAGGTATCCCTGCTCGTCCGATCCCTGCAGGCTGGAGATCGCCCGTGCGGGAATTGATGCCGCCCGCGAGCTCAAGGTCCCAGTAGGGGAGCCGCTGTTCTTCATGAACGCGGGCTTTCTCGATTCCAACGGAGAGCGCTTCTGCTATGGCAGACAGTACTACGTGGGTTCGCGCTACAGCTTCGATATCTAGCGGCTCTGTCTCACACAGCGCTGTTCTCGTATTGCCGCGGCAGGTCCGTTTAGCGCGTAAAAGTTACCACTTATAGAACAACCTAATATGTTTCTTGACCGACGCCTTCATGCAGGTTATACATAGAACAACCTAAGATGTTTGCCTATACGTGAAGGATTTTTGGCAAGCATCGTTGCTCTGGCAGGAGGTTAAGAATGCCGGATGCCAAACAGGAGAAGCCCAAGCGCAGATTCCATCTCCAGCTTCCCCATGTGTACACCATCGCGTTCATGCTGATCGTGTTCTTCGCGGTGCTCACATGGATCGTCCCATCGGGTCAGTTCGACCGCCAGACCATTCAGACGGCCGCGGGCGAGCGAGAAGTCGCCGTAGCCGGAACGTACCAAGAGGTCGACAAGGTCTACACCGATTCGGAGACGGGGGAGACCGTCGATCTGCGACAGGGCATCGATGCCGTCCTGCAGGCTCCCGCCAAGGGCATTCAGGCTGCGGCCGATGTCGTCGCGTTCGTCCTGCTGATCGGCGGATCGTTCGCCATCGTCACCAAGACCAACGCCCTAAACGCCGGCATGAGCCGCGTGATCAAGAAGCTGAAGAACAAGGACATCTTGATCATCCCCATCTCCATGATCCTGCTCTCGATCTGCGGCACCACGTTCGGCATGTCCGAGGAGGCGCTGCCGTTCTACGCGATCTTCATCCCCATCATGCTGAGCATCGGGTATGACTCCATGACCGCGTTCATCATCTGCTTCCTCGGCCCCAACCTTGGTTACTGCGCATCCACTATTGATCCTTTCAACGTGCTGATCGCCCAGGGCGTTATCGGCATCGAGGGAAATCCCCAGCTTTGGCTCCGCGCCATCCTGTGGGTCATCTTCACCGCCGCGGGCATTTTCTGGGCCATGCGCTACGCGCGCCGCGTCAAGCTCGATCCCAAGTCCTCCATCACCTATGAGGACGATAAGCAGAAGCGCATCGAGTTCTCTGTCACCGATGCCTCTATCGAAGAGGAGTTCACGCTTCGCCACAAGCTCGTCCTCATTGATTTCGCGGTCGGCATGGGCGTTATCGTGTGGGGCCTCGTTACCCAGGGCTGGTATATGGACGAGATCTCCATGGTGTTCCTGGCCATGGGCCTTCTTGCCGGCATACTCGGCGGCCTGGACGAGAAGACCATTGCGGAGGAGTTCGTCCGCGGAATCGCCGACTTCGCCTACGCAGCCTGCATCATCGGCATTGCCCGCGGCATCCTGGTCGTCGCAGAGGGCGGAATGATCATCGACTCTATTCTTAACTGGCTCGTCGGACTCCTTGCGGGCGCTCCGTCCTTCATCTATACCACCTTCATGTACATCGTCCTCGGCCTGCTTTCGCTGCTGGTTCCTTCCAGCTCCGGCCTCGCTGCACTCACCATGCCCGTCATGGGCCCGCTGACCGAGCTTATGGGCCTCAATCCCGGGGCTGCCGTCACCGCTCTGCAGTTCGCGAACCAGACCGTCAACACCATCAGCCCCGTTGCGGGCATGACCGTCGCGGGTCTTGCCGTGGCGAAGATCTCCTTCGGGCAATGGTGGAAGACCATCTGGAAGTTCTTTATCTTCATGGTTCTGTTCGGATTGGTCGCGACTGTGATCTCCGGCCTACTGCCGATGTAGGAGGTGCCCAGCATGGATTTAAGCGCTTCCACACCCCGTCTGCGTCGCGAGCAGGTCGCCGGCATGAACATTCACTACATCATGTGGTCGCTCGATTACTTCCTTGATGCTCAGCAGCGCCTTGGCTTCAAAACCATCGAGCTTTGGGCGGCCGAGCCGCACGTGACGCTGGACCACACGGGGTATTTCGAGGCCGACGAGCTTCGCCGCAAGATCGAGTCCCGCGGACTCTCCGTGAGCTCCCTGTGTCCGGAGAACGTGGTGTATCCGTGGCAGTACGCTGCCAGAAAGCCCCTCCACGCGCAGCGGAGCCTCGCTTACTTTAAGCACGGCATCGAGCTCGCCGAGGTGCTCGGCGCCCCGTATATGTCCATCAACTCCGGTTGGGGCGATTGGGACGAGGACCGCGAGGAGGCTTGGAAGCGCTCTGCCGAGCACTTGGCGATTCTTGCGGACTATGCCGGCGAGCACGGCGTGACCCTCTGCATGGAGAGCCTGAGGCCGGAAGAGAGCAACTTGGTGGTTACACTCGCGGACGCCAGGCGCATGCTTGACCAAGTAGCCAGCCCGCACCTTACTCCAATGGTGGACACTACCGCTATGGGAGTCGCCGGCGAGAGCCTTGAAGAGTGGTTTGCTGAGTTTGGCGATGGTGCCATAAGGAACATGCGCTTCATTGATGGCGACCCATATGGCCATCTGGTTTGGGGCGATGGAAAGCACAGTATGGACGATTTCGTACGCGTCCTCAACGCGCATGGGTTCGAGGGCTATCTTGGTCAGGAGATCACCGATGGAAGGTATTTCGATGATCCCGCAGCAGCGGACCGGCACAACATGGACGCCTTCGAGAGGTATTTTGTCGACTAGCGCGTAGCTCCCATTCGCGTGGGGAAGTCAACACGCTTGACGAGAAGACTCGCAGTAAACGTTGGCGGATTCGTCCGCCGTATCGAAAGGAAGAATAACAATGAACGCACATGATCTTATCGCCGACGCAATCGCTGAAAAGGGCGGTTTCGATAGCGTCTTCTGGGTTGCCTGCGGCGGCTCCCTCATCGACCTGCTGCCCGCCCACGAGCTGCTCAAGCGCGAGGCGACTACGTTTGCCAGCGAGGCGTATACCGCCCGCGAGTTCGATATCATGCGTCCCAAGCGCCTGGGCGAAAAGTCCCTTGTCATCGCTTGCAGCCACTCCGGCAACACCCCCGAGGTAATCGATGCGTGCTCGATCGCCAAGGCGGCGGGCGCGACCGTTATCGTGCAGACGGACAACGCGGGTTCCGGCATCGATAACGGTGAGTGGACGTGCTGGGTATATCCGTGGGGCGAGGGAGTTCCGCAGGCGGAGGTGCCCGCCGGCATCTCTTTGGCTCTCGCTTCCGAGCTCCTGGATCAGCAGGAAGGTTATGCCGACCTTGCCGACATGTACGAAGGCATCGCCAAGATGGACCAGATCCTGCCTGCAGCTCGCGAGAAGGTCAACGCCGAACTCTGCGACCGTTTTGCCGCCCTGTGCCAGGACCACAAGTTCCTGTATATCTTGGGGTCCGGTCCCGTGTTTAGCCAGGCCTATGGCTTCGCTATCTGCTCGCTTATGGAGATGCAGTGGCAGAGCTGCGCCTATATCCACTCCGGCGAGTACTTCCACGGCCCCTTCGAGGTGACCGAGCCCGGAGTCTTCTACTTCCTGCAGATGTCTTCTAGTGAGTGCCGAGCCATGGATGAGCGCGCCCTCGCATTCCTCGAGACCCATACCGACACTCTTATGGTGCTCGACGCCATGGAGTACGGCATGGACCAAGTACCGGCGAGCGTTCGCGCGTTCCTTGATCCAATCCTGTTCTACGCGATGAACTGTGAGCTGCGCTCCGCTCGCGGCAAGGTGTTCGACCATCACCCGGACGTGCGTCGTTACATGGGCATCGAGAAGTACTAGCGATTTTAAAACGGGGCGCGAGGCGCGTTGAGACGTGCGAATCCCTCGCGCCCCGTCTGCTCGCCGTAACCACGGCGGTTTACCTGAATGGAGATAACCATGGCAGCCTATCCTATAAGCGTGCTTGGCTTTGGAGACAACGTTGTCGATAAGTACGAGCACATCAAGACCATGTATCCCGGCGGCAATGCAGTTAACTTCGCCGTCTTCGCCAAGAAGCTCGGCGTCGATCGCAGCGCCTACATGGGAATCTTCGGATCAGATGAGGAGGCCGAGCACGTTATAGCATCGCTCGAGGACGAGGGCGTCGAGCTTCTTCGCTGCCAGCAGGTCCTGGGCGTCAACGGCGCCGCTCGCGTGACCGTTGACGAGACCGGGGACCGTATCTTCCTGGGCTCCAATGAAGGCGGCATACGTGGCGACATGCGCTACGTGATAGACCGCTTCGCCGCCGAGTACGTCAGCGGCTTCGATTTGGTGCACAGCGGCAACTACTGCTTCACCGAGCGCGAGCTCCCCAAGATCAAGGCTGCCGGCGTGCCTATCAGCTTCGACTTCTCCGATGACTCCACCGACGAGTACTTCGAGCAGATTGCGCCATTTGTGACGTACGCCTTTATGTCCATGGGCGACGCTTCCCTGGAGGATATCAAGGCGAAGCTCGAGTGGGTGAAGGCCCTTGGCCCTCAAATCGTATGCGCGTCGCGCGGGAGCAAGGGCTCCGTCGCCTATGACGGCGAAAACTTCTACGAGCAGGGCATCAAGCCCGTGGCGCCCGAGGAGCTCAAAGACGCTATGGCGGCCGGCGATTCACTGCTGACGGCGTTTTTGGTCACCTATCTTTCCAAGAAGAAGGCCGGCGAGTGCGGCGAGGCCGCAATTCGCGAGAGCTTGGACTTCGCTGCCGGTTTTGCAGCGCAGACCTGCAAGATCGAGGGCAGTTGGGGCCACCCGCTGGTCTACGAGAACTAGTTTTTTGTCGTGGCGGGGTGTCTTGGGGCGCCCCGCATTGCGTTGGGAGTCAAGATGTCCGTTCGTGCCTGCGCGGCAGGATTTTGCTGTGCCGATGTCTACCAGAATCTGGATCCCCTGGGTTGCATCCAAGGGGGCCTCTCAGGAGCGCTTCGAGGGGTGCTTCTTGAGTATATGAAGGCAAAAGGGATATGCAATCTTCATATACGGCCTTCTTTTAGAGGGCGTTGTCCTTACTCTTTCATCTCCTTGCTTCTGGACATTTTGTCTATAGGCAAGAGTCCATGGTCGAGACCATGGTGAAGTTCTGCGGCTAGTAATTACTGCATCACATATCTGTTGTTACCTGAGAGGCTCGCTTTTGCGGGCCTCTTTGCGTTGCTATGGAGCCCTGGCCTGTCGATAAATAACGCGCCCGCTTGCTGGGGAGCAAGCGGGCGCCGTTGAGCGAATATGTTTGCGGCCATAGCCGCTGCAGGTGATGGGTTGTCGACTAGTTAGTCGTCGTGTCGGAATCGTCACCCGAGGCAGAGCCAGAAAGCGAAACCGTCAGCGTGATCGTGCTGTCGGTGGACTGCTTGCCGGTGGGGGAGACGCCCGTAACGGTGGCGTTTTCGTTGCCGCTCACGGGGTTGCCGTTCTGATCGCAGAATGCGATGTTGTAGAAACCGGCGTTGTTGAGCGCGGTGACGGCGGCGGAGATGCTCTTGCCGTACAGGTTACCCGGGACGCTGGCCTTGCCGGACTTCTTGGCGATGACGACGGTGATCGTGGCACCGGGCTTCTGCTTGCCGCTAGGGTTCCAGCTAATTACGGTGCCCTCGGTAACCGAGTCGTTTTCCTGGTAGCTCACGTCGACGCCAAAGCCAGCCATGTCGAGAGCGTTGCGTGCCTGGGCCTCGGTCATGTCGGTCAGATCGGGGACGGAGGTGGTGTCAGGACCGCTGGAGACCTTATACGAGATGGTCGTGCCCTTCTCGACTTCCTTGCCGGCATCAGTGCCCTGCTCAAAGACCTGGCCTTCGTCGGCCTCGTTGGCCTCCTCGGTTGCGTTGCCCTTCAGGCCCACGCTTGCCAGCGCGGCCTCGGCCTGGTCCTTGGTCAGGCCGACGAGCTGCGGAACCTCAACTTTCTCGGAGGGCTTGGGGCCCTTGGAGATCACCAGGTTCACCTTGGAGCCCTTGGGCTTCTTAGTGTTGCCGTTGGGGGTCTGCTCGGCAACCTTGCCCTCGTCGACATCGTCGTTATAGCTCTGGTCGACAGTTCCGACCTCAAGGCCGGCCTCCTTGATCAGCTCGATAGCGGTCTGCTGGTCCTTGTTAAGCACATCGGGCACCGTAACCTGCTCGCCCCCAAAGAGCCCGGTGGCGAAGGCCACCACAACGCCAACCACGGCGATTGCGGCGACTACGGCGGCGATAATCTTGTTCTTGTTGGACTTGGGCTGATCGACCTCGTAGGAACCGGTGGAACCCGAGACGGCGCTGCGGGGGTTGGTCTGTCCGCTTACGCCCGATACGGGGCGAACCATAGCGCGCGTGGAGTCAGACAGCTCACGGGTCTGGGTAGCGCCCAGCTCACCGGGGGCACCGATGATGCGCGTGGGCTCCGAGACGTTGACGGCACGGCCCGACAGGTAGCTGTTGAGCACCTGACGCAGCTCGTCGGCGGTCTGGAAGCGGTTTGCCGGGTCCTTCTCCATGCACTTGAGGATGATGCGCTCAAGGTCGGCGTCGACACCGGAGTTGATCTGGCTCGGCGGAATAGGCAACTCGTTGACCTGCTTGAGTGCGACCGAAATGGCGTCGTCACCGTCAAAGGGAACGCGGCCGGTGGCGCATTCATACATCACGACGCCCAGCGAGTAGATATCCGAGGTGGGGCCGAGGTCCTGACCACGGGTTTGCTCGGGGCTGACGTAGTGGGCGGTTCCCAGCACGTTGTTGTCTTGCGTGAGGTGGCTGTTCTTGGCGCGCGCGATGCCAAAGTCCATCACCTTGATGTTGCCGTCGGGCAGCACCATGATGTTCTGCGGCTTAATGTCGCGGTGGATGATCTCGTGCTTGTGGGCGACCGAAAGCGCGGAGCTGATCTGCGAGCCGATCTGGGCGACCTTCTTGGGGTCGAGGGCGCCGTGGCTCTTGATGCCGCTCTTAAGGTCGGTGCCGCGCAAGTACTCCATGACGATGTAATAGGTGTCGCCGTCCTTGCCCCAATCGTAGACGCCCACGATATAGGGGGAGGAGAGACCGGCTGCTGCCTGGGCCTCCTGCTTAAAGCGTGCGGCGAAGGTTGCGTCGCCAGCATACTGCGGCAGCATGATCTTGACGGCTACCGTGCGGTCGAGGACCTGGTCCTGTGCACGGTAGACGGTCGCCATGCCGCCTGTTCCCACCTTATCCTTGAGGAGGTATCTTCCCCCGAGGACCCTCTGTTCCATTCCTGCTCCTAACATAACTATTCGCTCAACGATGTGTGTAGTACCAAATGTGTGGCCGCTGGGGCCGTGTGGCGCGTTGCCGCTAGCTCATCGGCCGCGGCGCGCCCCAAGTATCCGCTTTGATCACGGGCATCACGCTCCCTGTGCGGCGAGCGCCGCGGTCAGGACGATGCCGGCAATCTTGGCCGCCTCGACGTCGTGTTTGTCGTAATCCTCCAGGGCCACCGAGATGGCAACCGTGGGTGAATCGTAAGGCGCAAAGCCAACAAACATAGAGTTGACGTTGGTGCCGCCGGTCTCGGCCGAACCGGTCTTGCCGGCAACCTTGACGCCCGGAATCTGGGCATCGGTGCCGGTACCGGACTGGACGACGGCGAGCATGGCCTGCTTGACCTGGTCGGCCGTGGCAGAGCTGACAGCCTGGCCCAGCGAGCGGGACTGCGTGGTCTTAACCACGGTTCCGTCCGGGGCGAGTATCTGGGACACAAAGAACGGGTTCATGACCACGCCGCTGTTGGCGATAGCGGCAGCGATCACGCAATTCTGCATGACGGTGGTCTGCGGGCCAGGTGTGTGGTCCATGCCGACGGGTTGGCCGGCGCCTGCCCAAGCGGTCTCCCACTCGGTCATAAGCGACGGGTCGGCCATGATGGAAGCCGCGGTGGTCAGATCCTGACCGAGCTTTTGACCGTAGCCAAAGGCGTTGGCAAACTGGACGAGCGAGTTGGCGCCGACCTCGTTGGCCACCTGGCCAAAGACGACGTTGGACGACACGGCGAAGGCCTGCTGCAGGCTGATGGTTCCGTAGCTCTCGTTGGCATCGTTGGTGACCGGCGCGTTGCCAATATCCATGGAGCCGGGCGCCTGGTACGTGCTGGTAAGGCTGGCGGTGCCGGTTTCGAGCGCCGCGGAGAGCGTGACGACTTTAAAGGTCGAGCCCGGGGTGTAGAGCGCGTCCATGGCGCGGTCGTACATGGAGCCGTCCTCGCCACCGCCCGACTGCATCAGGGCATCGATGTTGGTGTTGTCATAGGTGGGCGAGCTCGCGCACGCGAGGACCGCACCGGTACGCGGATCCATGACCACCACAGCGCCCTTAAAGCCCTTGAGCGCCTGCTCGGCAGCCGTCTGGATGCGCGAGTCGATGGTGAGCTTGGCGGTATTGCCCGGCTGGGTCTGCCCCGCGAGCGATGCGATGGCGTTGTTCCAGCTGGAGTAATCCTTGGAGCCGGTGAGCGTATCGTTCATGACGCTCTCGATGCCGGCGGTGCCGTATTGCTGGCTCACGTAGCCCACCACGTGCGCGGCCATGTTGCCGTTGGGGTAGGAGCGGGCGTAGGTGCCGTCCTCCTGCTGCAGCGACTCGGCTAGTGTCACGCCGTCGAACGTGATGATGGAGCCACGCTGGATGTACTTGGAGCGGGCGATGGTGTGGTTGTTGGTCGGCATGTCCTGATAGTCCTTCGCCTTGATGACCTGGACATAGGTGAGGTTGCCGATAAGGATGGCGAACAGCGCCGTGAAAGCAAACACGGCACGAGTCAGACGGTTGGCAAGTGCAACGCGGCCGAGCACGCCGGACTCTGGCGTGTCGAGCAGGCGACGACGCATGCGAGAACCCGCAGAGTGGTTGCCGTGGCTGTAGGAAGGTGCGTTGGCAAAACGCGTACCGGTCGGGGCAGCGGCGGATGCGACCTGATCATCGGTGATGGCGGCCATGGTGCCGGTGCCGGTGAGCTCGGCTTCGCGTCCGGTTGCCTCGTCGCCGGCGCGCAGCAGCAGCGCGACGATGATAAAGCTCGCCAGCAGCGAGGAGCCGCCCTGGCTCATAAAGGGCAGGGTGACGCCGGTCAGCGGGATCAGGCGGGTTACGCCGCCAACGATTAAGAATGCCTGGAAGCTGATGGCCGCCGTAAGGCCGGTCGCGCTAAAGGCGGCAAGGTCGGACTTGGCGCGGGCGGCCGTGGTGAGGCCACGCACGGCAAAAAGCATAAACAGGATGAGCACGGCGCCGCCGCCCAAAAGGCCCATTTCCTCGCCGATGGCCGAGAAGATAAAGTCGGACTCGACGACGGGGATGTTGTTTGCCATGCCGTTGCCAATGCCGACGCCAACCAGGCCGCCGTCGGCGAGCGAGAAGAGCGACTGGACAATCTGGTAGCCCTGGCCCTGGGCGTCCTTAAACGGATCGACCCAGACCTGAAAGCGCACCTGCACGTGAGACAGGAACTTGTAGGCGCCCACGGCTCCAACGGCCAGCAGCGCAAGGCCGATGATGACGTACGAAAAGCGTCCCGTGGCAACATAGAGCATCAGCAAAAAGATGGTGTAGAACAGGACGGCCGAGCCCAGGTCGCGTTCGAAGACGACGATGAGCAGGCACACGCCCCACACGGCAAACAGCGGCAGCAGCAGGCGGAAGCGCGGAATCTTGAGGCCCAAGATCTTGCGGTTGGAGATGGAGAGCAGCTCGCGGTTCTCGGCCAGATAGCCTGCCAGGAACAAGACGATGAAGACCTTGGCGAACTCGCCGGGCTGGATGGTGAAGCCCGCGATGCGAATCCACAGCTTGGAGCCCGAGATCGTGGTGCCGATAAAGATCGGCAGCATCAGCAGGATGATGCCGATAATGCCAAAGGTGTACTTGTAGCGCATGACCACGTCGAGGTTCTTGACCAGTGCGAGCGTTCCCACCATGAGCGCCACCGAGACAAACAAGATGATGAGCTGCGAGATGGCGAGGTCGGGGGCCAGGCGCGTCACGAATGTGATGCCGATGCCCGAGAGCACAAAGACGATGGGCAGGATGGCGGGGTCGGCGCCGGGCGCCAGGATGCGCACGGCGATATGCGCCGCGGCGAAGGCGGCGAACAGGCCGATCGGCACGGCGAGCGTCTCAAAGGAAATCGTGGCACCCGCGGTGAGCACGTACATCGCATAGAGCAGGATGACGGGGAACGCCGAGGCGATGAGCAAGAGCAGTTCGGTGTTGCGGCGACTCATAAGCGGCACTCCCTTTCTAATTCTTATCAGAGGCTTCGGCCTCGGCTGACTGTTCGGCGGTTTTCTCGGAATCTGACTCGGAGGTGGATTCCTGATCGGTGTTGTTGCGAATCGTTT
Organism: Coriobacteriaceae bacterium; assembly: GCA_025993015.1. Classification (NCBI taxonomy): domain Bacteria; kingdom Bacillati; phylum Actinomycetota; class Coriobacteriia; order Coriobacteriales; family Coriobacteriaceae; species Coriobacteriaceae bacterium. The sequence continues at coordinate 873,381 of DAJPFV010000001.1, read as the reverse complement.
GCGCGTCAATCACCTGACGGGTCTGCTCCTCGTCAATCTGATGGCGGTACTTGGAAATGGTGTCCTGCGCATCGTCGACACTCGTTTGCGGAATGCCTGCCTTCAGGCGGTTTTGCGTGTCTTCGGGCAGGTCGGACAGCTTGATGCTGGTTTCGCTCTCGAGCCAGTGGAGCTCGACCCCGAGCGTCTTGCCGGGCAGGCCGCGCCAGACGGCGACATTGCCGTGGTAGGTTCCCAAGTAATAGGAGCCGGTGACGCCCGTGTATGCCCAGATGCCTGCTACCAGCACAAAGACAAGGGCCAAGACGGTGGCGATGGTGACATTGCGGCGTCGGACGCGTTTTGCCTCGCGCATGACGCCGTCGTCGACTAGGTCGACGACCACCACGGTCACATTGTCGTGGCCGCCGGCGGCGAGCGCCGCGTCCACCAAGTTGTCGACACAGATCTGTGCGCTCGAGGACTGCGTAGCGATGTTCTCGATATCGCTATCGGGAATCATGCTCGAAAGACCATCGGAGCACAGAATCAGGCGGTCGCCTTCCTCGATGTGCAGGGTAAAGTGGTCGGCATACATGGCGGGATCCGAGCCCAGCGCGCGGGTGATGACCGAGCGGTTGGGGTGGACGCGGGCCTCGTCGGCCGTAATCTCGCCGGCATCCACGAGCTCCTCCACGTAGGAGTGGTCGCGGGTCACGCGGATGAGCGTGCCCTCGTGGAGCAGGTAGGCGCGCGAGTCGCCCACATGGGCGATGGCGAGCGTGTCGTTTTCGATGTAGGCGCAGGTGGCCGTGCATCCCATGCCGGGTTTGCCCAGGCCGTTGAGGGCGGCTTCGATCACGGCGGCGTTGGCGGCCTCGACGGCTGCGGCCAGGCGCGCGGCGTCGGCGGACTGCGGTGCCGTCTTGGCGATGGTCTCGACGGCGATGGAGGATGCCACCTCGCCGGCGGCGTGTCCTCCCATGCCGTCGCACACGCAAAAGAGCGGCGACTGCACCAGATAGGAGTCCTCATTGTGCGGGCGTACGCATCCGACGTCGGAGCGGGCGCCCCACATAAGTTGCGTGGTGGTGCCGGCGTCGTAGGTCGAGTCGGTCTCGATGCGCTCGTCGGTCAGCGGCTCAAAGCTCATGGTCGAGCCGGGATCTTTGAGCTTTGCCTCCACGGCGGCGACATCGATCTCGGCGGTGTCGCCGGGGGAGACGGTGTCGGCATCGTTGCCCGACTCGGCATCGGAGACGTCCGGAAGGTTGAGATCTTCGGTTACGCGGTCGGCGGGGTCGCCGTCCTGCTGCGGCTCGACAGCCGTCGGCTCGGGCGTCGCAAAGTGCGACGGCGCGGGCGTGCTCTGGGGTTGAGCAGAGGGCTCGGGAGCTGCGGCGGGCGCGGCAACGGGCTGCTCGACTTCGGCAGGCGTTGCAGATGCGGGTGCCGCCTCGCTTGCCGGGGCGACGGGGAATACCGGCGCGGCAGGCTCGGGGGCTGCAAACACGGCAGCGCTCTCGTTAATCGCCTCGGCGACGGGCTCGGCGAAGTGAGCCGGTGCGGGCGTTGGCTCCGGTTCCGCGGGCTGCTCGGCAGCGTGCGCGCCGATGGGGGCGTCGAGCTGCTCGGTGCCGGCGTCCTCGTCATCGACGAGTGCCGGATATTCTTGAGTTACATGCGAAAGAGGCAGGGAGAACACCGTGTCCTCGGGCTCCACGGTCGCAGGGCGCGCCGGAGCGGCATGAGCCGGCGCAGCTGCGGGGACAGTTGGCGTCTCGGGCATGGTTGCGGACTTGTTCTCCTCGTCGATCATCGACGGTTCACCTTCATGACCACGTCGCCAATCTGGACCTCGTCACCCTCGCGCAGCGTTGCGGGCTCCACCAGCTGACGGCCGTTAACGAGCGTGCCGTTCAAAGAGTTGAGGTCTTCGATGATGAGTGCCGGGCCCTGCAGCGAAAAGCGTGCGTGCGAGGCCGAGACAAACGGTTCGTTGATGCAGATGTCCGAGGACGGCGAGCGGCCAACGATGACGGGGCCGAGCATGTCTACATGGATGCCACGGATGCCGCGCGGACCCTTGTCCACATCGATCGTCCAGATAGCGGAGTCGCGGCGCTGGCCGCGTACGAGTCCCACGCCGGTTTTCATGACGGCGAACAGGAAGATGTAGAGCAGGGCGACCAGGACGATGCGGCCTGCAAAAAGGACGATATCGATGTTCATAAGCGACTATCCCCTAAATTCAAAGGTGCTCAGGCCAAACGTCAGCAGATCGCCGTTGCGCAGCGGGCAGCGCGTGATGCGGCGGTTGTTGACGAGCGTGCCGTTGGTGGAATTGAGGTCCTCGATCGACCAGTCCGAACCGGTAAAGGTGAGCTGGGCGTGGCGGCGCGACACGTTGGGGTCGCGCAGGGCGATGTCCGAAACCGAACGCTCGCGACCGATGGTCACCTGCGCGGAAGTGATGCTGTGGCTCTCGCCGCTCACGACATCGACGAGCTGGGCGAGCGGGCGCTGCGGGGCGCGGGTGCTCGCCATGTTGGAGGCAATACCGGCCGCGGCGCCAAGGCCCACGGCGGCACCGGTCGCGGCGGCTCCGCCCATACCGGCGAGGGCGTCACGAGAGACGGTCTGCGGCACGGGGATGGGCGCGGCGGCGGGGTCGGGGGCGTTGGGCGCAAAGGGATCGGCCACGGCGAGCGGGTCGGGAGCGGCGGCACGGGGCGTCGGCTGCTGGGGCATGGCGGCGGGGTGCTGTTGCTGCGGAGCTGCGAATTGCTGCTTGCCGGCGCGGGGAGCGCTGGCGGCGCGGCTTGCGGCAGAGTTGTTCTGGCCCAGGCCATTCTGGTAGGCACGCTCTTCCTCGTACAGACGACCGAGCGTGGGGGCGTCGACGTTCTCGGCAAAGACCGAGAACTTACCGGCACGCAGCTGCGGGTCGATCATAAAGCGAACGAGGGGCTCGCCGACAAACACATAGCGGCGCTTTTCGGCCTGTGCCTTCACAAACTCGCGGACTTCGCGTGAAAGCTCGGGGTAGAACGGGGCGAGCATGGGATCGTCGTCGGCGGCGATCAGGATGGTATAGAGTGCCGGCGCGGTGTTGACGCCGTTGATCACCAGAGTCTGATCCTCCATGTCGCGAGCGGCCTGCTTGGCAAGCTTCTTAAAGGAGAACGGGGCACGGGTGGCACCGAAGATGCCGGCCACGTGGTCCTCGAAGATGTTCAGGAAGTTCACGAAAGATCACTCTCCGTATAGGTTCTTTGGTATCCGAGCAAATATAGGCATATCCCAACGATTATAGAGGATAGGGTTCCCGCAACCGCCGCCTTGACGACGACCGCGGCCGCAAGGCTGGCAATTTCCATATGGTGTGCAAGACAGAGCGACGCCGCGGTGCCTATTCCGCAGCCGGCGATGGCAGCGATTGCAGCCAGGTTCGAGCCCTGCTCGGCACGCCTGGCATGGGCGTTGAGCAGCAGAGATGTCAGTGCAGCTGTCGCCGCGACAAGCACAACGGCAGCCCAGAAGAGCATGTCTCCCAGCGCCGCGGCAACATTGCCGAGCCCCAGCACGCCTCCGGCGGAAAGCGCAACCGTAGCCAGGCGGCCAAAAAGTGCGCCCATCCCCGTGGCGGCCGCGGCGCTTGCCGGGTCGAGCCAAAAGGCAGCGATGCCGGCGGCGACCCCGGCGGCAAGGAGGGCGTCGCCCGTTAGACAGCCAAGTGCCACCGCGCAGGTGAGCGCGGCGCTCGCGGCAGCCTCGGTGCGGCCCCAGGCGATCCACCAACCGGACATGGTGGCGGCAAAGAGCACCGCGACGGGTAGCATCGACAGGATGCCCTGCGTCTGCATGGTGGCGTTGGCCATAAGTACCAAAAAGCCCACGGCCGAGATGGCCGAGCCAATTTGCGGGGCCAGGCCGGCGGCCGCCCCAATTGCGATGGCCGCGGCAATAAGTCCGGGAAGCGCCGCGACGCCAGCCGTCTGCATGATCAAAAAGCTAAAGGCACCGCACGTTAGCGCCGAGATGGCGCGCATGGTGTAATCGCGCGCGTGGCTCCAGCGCGTGCCGGCCCAGCCGAGTGCGGGGTCGACCTCGATGGTGTCGTCCTCATAGGGTAACGATTCGATATCGTCTGCCGCGCGCTCGTCATCCGACAGCTCGCCCACCATCTGCTCCAGGCTGCGACGGCCCTCGCGCACGCTGCCCAAGCCGGCGAGCAGCTGGTCGCAAAATGCCTCGATGCTGTTGGGGCGGTCTTGCGGCATGGGGGAGAGGGCGCTCATGAGCGCAGCCTCGGCTCCCGGGGGAAAGTGCGGGATGAGCTCGCTGGGGTAGGTGGCACCGCCGATGATACGGCCGAGCGAGTCGCCGGGCGTGGCGGCCATAAAGGGGGCGCTGCCGCACAGGCCCTCGTAGATCACGCAGGCGAGGGCAAAGACATCGGCGCGCTCGTCGACTGTGCCGGTCTCGATATCGAGCTGCTCGGGTGGCATGTAGCCGATGGTGCCGCCGCGCGAGCCGCCAAAGCCGCCGGCAGACGACAGTCGCGCCATGCCAAAGTCGGTGAGCTTTACGTTGCCCGAGTGGTCGATGAGCACGTTGGCGGGCTTAATATCCAGGTGGAGCACGCCGTTGCTATGGGCGAAGGTGAGCGCCTGGCCCAGCGCGTCGGCAATTGCCGCGGCCTCGTCAAAGGTGAGCGAATGGCCGTCCACGCGATGCAAAAAGTCGGCGAGCGACATGCCGTCGACATATTCCATGACGAGGTAGGCATAGGCGGTATCGTGCGTAAAGTCGATAACCTGCACGATATTGGGATGTTGAAGCATGGCGGCGGTGTGTGCCTCGCGCAGGACATCCATGATGTCGCTGGCGGGCATGCCGGCGCCGTTGATAAGGGGGATGCGCTTAATGGCGACGCGGCGGCGCAGGTGCGTGTCGCGGCAGATCTCGATGGAGCCAAAACCGCCGGTCGCAAGTGTCTCGAGCGGCTGGTACCGCTTGAGCAGCTCGCGAGAGCTGGTGCCCTCCAAAGGAACGTCCGGCGAGAACCGGGCGGTATGTTGCGGGAAAAGCGGCATGGCCAACCCTCGTGCGTTTAAAGTTCGTTTGCGAGCGGCGGGCGCGGGGCCGAGCCATTCGCGGTGGCATAGATGCTGCTAGTGTAGCACGCTCGGGCGGATGGCGAGGATAACGGGATGCGAGGCTGCCTGTCTGTCTTGGCCTTAGCGCTTCTTCTTGTTCTTCTTCTGCTTGCGCTGCTTGCCCTTGGTCTCCTGGGGCTTGTCGCCCTGCTTGGCCTCGGCGGCGGCCTTTTCAGCCTTCATCTTCTTGCGTTTGGTCTCGATGCGGAGTTTTTTGTTGATGCGCGCCTTAAGGAAGGTGCCAAACTGCTCGGCATCGCCGCGGACAAAGGTGTCCTTAGGGATCGTCACGCCCTGGTCGGCGAACATGGCCACAAAGATGCGCTCGCCGTCGAGCACGTGGTCGAGCTTCTCAAACGGGAAAAACTGCGACTTGCCGCTCTTGCCCCAAACCATCAGGCCGTCCTCGTTGGCGGCGACGCGGCGATAGCGGCCACCCATGGACTCGTCGGCCTCGACGGAATCGATAAAGTCGCGGGCGAGGGTGTGGTGCAGGTTTTTGCTCCACCAGGCCAAAAAGGCGCCGAACACGATCAACACGACGCCAAACTTGATCCAGTTGCCGCCGGCCACCAGCATGCCGATGCCGATGAGCGCGGCAATTGCCGCGGCGACATACAGCGAGCCGCGACGCCTGGGCGAGGCGACCAGGCGGGCGAAGTCGGTGACCAGGTCGTTTTCGTACTGGTACTCGTTGAGGTACAGGATGCCGTCATCGGCTGCGGCCTGCTCCTCGAGCGCGACCTCGACCTGGTCGGCTGCTTCGGAGGGAACGAGGTTGCTCTCTGCGTCTGCCATGCTCTTTGGACTCCTATCGCGGCGGGCTCGCCGTACGGGTTATTATGAATGCAGTATGCCGTGCGACCGCATGGCCGTCGCGGCAACAAGACTCAGTATACCCGGGGGAGCACCCATGGAATCGTTGTACCGAAAGTATCGCCCGCTCACCTTCGACTCCGTGGTGGGCCAGCAGCATATCGTCTCGACGCTCGAGCACGCCATCACCGAGGGACGCCTGTCCCACGCGTACCTGTTCTGCGGACCGCGCGGCACGGGCAAGACCACCATGGCGCGCATTCTGGCCAAGGCGCTGCTGTGCCGTAATGCCGAGGCAGCGCGCGCCGAGGGTGCAAGCGGCTGCATGCCCGACGGTACTTGCGAGGAGTGCGAGCTCATTGCCGAGGGCAACCACCCGGATGTCTACGAGCTCGATGCCGCAAGCCGCACGGGCGTGGACAATGTGCGCGAGGAGATCATCAACTCCGTCAACTTTGCCCCGGTGCGCGGCAAGTACAAGATCTATATCATCGACGAGGTCCACATGCTCACGACGGCGGCGTTCAACGCGCTGCTCAAGACGCTTGAAGAGCCGCCGGCACACGTGATCTTTGTGCTGTGCACCACCGACCCGCAAAAGATTCTGGAGACCATCCTCTCACGCTGCCAGCGTTTCGATTTCCATCGCATCGGCAACGAGGATATCGAGCATCGCCTGGCATACGTGTGCGAGCAGGAGGGCTTCGATTACGACGACGAGGCGCTGGCTATCGTGGCGCGCCATGCAAAGGGCGGCATGCGCGACGCGTTGTCCACGCTGGAGCAGCTGAGCGTCTTTGGCAACGGTTCTGTGCATGCGGACGACGCCCGCTCGCTTTTAGGCGAGGTTTCGGACCAGATTCTGGGCGAGTTTTCCCGCGCCATTGCCGATCGCGATGTTGCCGAGCTGTATGGGCTTATTCGCGCGCAGGTCGAGGAAGGTAACGATCTGCTGGAGCTGACGCGCGACCTGGTGGCGCACGCGCGCGACGTGTATGTTGCCTGCGTTACCGGTGCCCGTGCCGAGTTGTTTGAGGGCGGCTCCGAGCAGGCCGAGGCGCTTGCTGCCGAGGCCGCTGCCTTTGGCGAGCATCCTGCCGACCGCCTGGCTCGTGTGCTGACAGTGCTCGACGATGCCGCACTGGAGATGAGGGGCGCGAGCGACGTGCGCCTGGTGCTCGAGATTGCCTGCACGCGTCTGGCGCGTCCCGAGGCTGATTTAACGATTGAGGCATTGGCCGAGCGCGTGGCACGCCTGGAGGCCATGGTTGCCAACGCCGCCGTGCCGGCGAGCGTGGCTGCTGCTCAGGCCGCCGCGCCTGCAGCATCCGTACCCGCTGCTGCCCAACAGCCGACGCTCATTTCGGGCGCCCGCGCTGCCGCCCCGGCGGCATCCGCTGCCCCCGCTGCTACGTCCGCGCGCCAGGGCGGTATGCCTTGGGACCGTGGTGCTGCTGTTCCGGCTGCCCAGCCTTCGCCCCGTTCTGCGTCCGTGTCAGCTTCCAAGCCTGCAGCGCCTGCACCTCAGCCTGCGCCTGCACCTCAGCCTGCGCCGGCTCCGACGCCTCAGCCCGTTGCGGCCCCCGCGCCTGCCATAGCTCCGGCACCTAAGCCCCAGTCCAACAATGCCGCCCAGGTTGCCGTCGCCGGTGCTGCCGAGACGCCCGCGGTCGAGGATGCCGGAGAGCTGCAGCGCAAATGGGCCGAGGTTGTCGAGCGTGTCAAGGCACGTCAGGCTTCCTACGCAGGGCTTTTGCTCAACGCCCGCGCCACGGCCGACGACGGCTCCAAGCTCACGGTCTCGTTCCCCGCGGGTTCGACTTTTGCCATTAAGATGCTCGGTCGCGCCGATACGCAGTCGGTGGTCCTGCCGACGGTCTGCGCGGTCTTCGGTCGTCGTACCGTCGACTATGTCCTGGATGGGGGTGGCACGCCGGCTCCTCAACATGAGGAGCATTCTCCATCTGCACGGGCTGCGGCATCTGCGGACCCGCAACCCGTGTCCTCGGCGGCCCCTGTATCCTCGAGCGCCAGCGCGCCGCAGCAGCAAACGGCACCGGTAGCGGCATCGACCCCGTCGGCGCCTAAGCCCGCGGCGCCCAAACCGGCTGCTCCGACACCCGCGCCCAAGCCCGTCTCGCCCGCGCCCAAGTCGTCTGACCTGGGCAAAGCCCCCTGGCTACGCTCCGACAACCCCGCCGGTGCTCCTGCCACGGGTAAGCTCCCGACCGAGCCCGCACCCCGTGCGCCCGAGCGCTCGGCTGCCCCCAAGGCTCAGCCTGTCGCGCAGTCCGCGCCGTGGGAATCCGAGCAGGTACCCTACGACGACGCCATGGTCGGCGGCTTTGCTGCCGATGCTGGCGGGGACGATCTTCCTCCGTTCGACGTGCCGGGTGCGACGCCCGCGCCCAAGTCCGCTGTAGCTGCCCCCAAAGAGGAGGACGCTTCTGCAGCTCCCTGGGAGTCCAACCCCGGCGCCGGCAGCCCCTTCGGCCACCAGGGCGCAGCCCCGAGCATCCCGCAGACCGAGGACGAGGCCAAAGACCTCATCCGCAGCGTCTTTGGCCAGGCCACCATCTTCAAGCCGGTGGAGTAGCTGCGCAGGCGGGTATACTGCTCAAGAAGAGGACCCCTTGTCCGGGCGCATCTGTATTTCGGACATGTGTAGTGTGGTGCCGCGTATGTCGCATTTGAGCAGACAGGTGCGTGACGGTCGGCCTAGGATGCTGAGGTCGATACGATACGTCGCATGGCTGTCCGTGTACTCGACTTGCTCGGCGTTAATGGTTGCTCCGATTGCCAAATAAACGCCTAGCTCGGCATCGACAATCTTGAAGTCCTTTATCTTGACCTTGAACTCTTGATAGAGGGACGGGCTGTTGTAGTAGACGGTTCGGGTTCCGTCGGTGCACTCATCGGTCGTCTCCCATTTGACGACGGGCTGGTCCGAGCTGGCTATCAGCAGTTCTGCTCCAAAAGCTATGGCATGGGTGATGACAACCAGCAATGCCCAGCCGACAAAGAGATAGAGAACCACATATGCAACGGGGTGTTTTGAGCGGATGTTTTGGAGCGCGTTGGGGGCATTCATGGGGCACCTCCAAATTACTATCTATGGCAATCAAATTATACCCTGCCGCCATGTGCGCCGCCTCGAGCAGCGGTTCGGCATTTAGCTATTTAGTGGCGCACATGAAATGCCGGATTCGGCTCTACTAGATTGAGTGTGCGATATTATGCAACCTTGCATAATTCGACCTTGCATAATCTTTGAGTGCGGTTTGTATTGGAGGACATGTATATCGACTGAGGTAACACGTCCGCCCCGCTCTCTCGCCGCGCGCCGTGGTACGATTTTTGAGTTTGAAAGTCCCGCCGTGCTCCGGCTGCCCTTGCAGCTCGGCGTGCGGCCGCACGTAAAGGAGCCATCATGGCCGGTATGAACATGCAGCAGATGATGAAGCAGGCTCGCAAGATGCAGGAGCAGCTTGCCGCCGCGCAGGAGAACCTCAAGTCCCAGACCGTCGACGCCTCTGCCGGCGGCGGCATGGTCAAGGTGACCGTTAACGGCGAGATGGAGCTCGTCAACCTCACCATCGATCCCGATGCGCTCGATCCCGAGGACGTCGATATGCTGCAGGATATGATCATGGCTGCCGTCAACGAGGCCGTCCGCGGCGTCAACGAGCTCGCCAACAAGCAGATGGGCGCCATCACCGGCGGCCTCAACATCCCGGGCATGCCGTTCTAAGACACGCATATATATGAGTGCCAACCACAGTCTGCAAAAACTGCTCGATGAGCTGGGCCGTCTGCCGGGCATTGGTCCCAAGTCGGCCCAGCGCATCGCCTATTACCTGTTGGAGGCCGACGCCGAGGAGGCGCGCCGCCTGGCCGAGGCCATCCTGGAGGTCAAGCAGGAGGTCCACTTTTGCAGCCGCTGCTTTAACTACGCCACGGCCGACGAGTGCTCCATCTGCCAGGACCCGATGCGCGATACCACTCGCATTTGCGTGGTGGGCGAGCCGCGCGATGTCCAGGCGATCGAGCGCACGGGCAGCTACCACGGCCTCTACCACGTATTGGGCGGCGTGATCAGTCCCATGGACAAGATTGGCCCCGAGCAGCTGCACATTCGAGAGCTGCTGGCACGCTTGGGCCACGAGGACATCCACGAGGTCATCATCGCCACCAACCCCAACATCGAGGGCGAGACCACGGCGAGCTACCTGGCCCGCACTATCAAGCCGCTGGGCGTCGAGGTATCGCGTCTGGCAAGCGGCCTTCCCGTGGGCGGCGACCTGGAGTATGCCGACGAGCTTACGCTTGGGCGCGCCATCGAGGCCCGTCGCACGATTTAGGTGGCGAGCCTGCTCCTGCCGTATGTTTTCCTCGCGATGCACGGGGTAGTCATAATTTCCCCGTGCGACTGTGAGTTTGTTGTGCAACAAAGATGCTTCGTATCCGCTTATCGCATGGATGCTTCCGCTCGCATCCTTAATTTGCCCATTCGTTGCGCAACCTTTTGGGTTCGCTGATACACTCAAATATGGATTCGAATGAATGCGCCGCTCCCGAGCGGCGTGTTTTTGTTGGAGGAGAACGCATGCGGCCCGGTGGCACTCAGATAAAGCGCGGCGCCGCGGTGCGCATGCGACGCCGACTGGGCTTGGCACCGCGGGCGTACGCACTGCTGTCGTGCTCGCTGGTGCTGGTCATAGCTGGCGTTTCTGCCTATGGCATGACCGTGCCGTCCATGATGCAGGCGCATGCCGCACGCGAGCCGCGCGTGGGGCATGAGGTCAAAAGCGATCTGGGCACCACGACTGGATATGCTTGGGCAAGTGTGGTCGGGCATATTGTGTTTGGCACCGACGATGCGGACGGCGCCGAGGCCCCGGACAACGAAGTCACGCTTGCCAATGGCAAAACCATCGTGCTCACCAACACCAAGATCATCGATCGATTGTCCAACAATAGCGTGGCGGCAACGGTGAATAAGGTCGAGCAGCAAAAGGAGCAGGACGCCCAGCAGTCCGGAAAGCCCGGTAGCTCGGATACTTCTGGCTCCGGCTCGGATTCATCGAGTTCGGGCGGCGGCTCTGGGTCGGGTTCCTCTACCGGAGGGCCTGGAAACGGCGGCTCGACGGGCGGCAACACTGACAACGATGCAAACTCCGGCGGCCTTTCCGCTGCTGAGGAAGAGAGCATTCACAGTTGGCTTGTGACCAAGTACAACATGCTCGACGGCTATGTTTCTCGTGCCAATGACGTGGTCTCGACCTATAACTCTACGGGAGATCCCAGGCCGTGCGACAGCCTGGTCGGGGAGATGTTTGTCATTCGAGCCGAGTTCGGTCGTCAGACATTCTCGCCCCGGTCAAGGTGGTATCAGCAGTATGCCAATCTGTGGGGCTGTTACACCAACCTATGTCAATGGGTCGGCCATTACGGCGATGATGACGTCGCGCTCGGTAACTTCAACAATAACGTGGCGGCGCTTGCCCTATGATGACCGATCTTGCATCCACCACACCACAATCGCTCGGTCGCGATCCCATGGTCGGCCTGCGCCTGGCGCGTGTCGACGGGTTTGAGCCGGCCATTGCGCTCGGTCAGGACGAACTGCCTACCTATCTGCGTCGTTTTACGATGCTGTTTGCCGACGATGCCACCATGCGCCGTGGCGGTATCGGCCGCGTGACGCGTGCCGTCAACGCCCAAGGCGAGGCAGTGGCACTCAAGCAGCTCATCTTGCCGACGCGCGATGAGTTTGATGACGATGCCGCTCACGAGGCGCTGGTCGCCAAGTTCAAGGCGGCGTTTCGCGAGGAATACGAATGCCATCGCGCCCTTTCGGGCCTTAAGGGCTTTCCCCGCCTCTATGGCTGGGGCGAGGTCGACGGTGTGCCTGCAATTGTCATGGAATGGGTCGAGGGCGAGACACTTGCCCGCTTGCGTTCGCGACTCGCCGTGGACGATGCCGGACGCCTGTCGCCGCTTGTGGCGGCGCGTCTGGGTCGCGACCTGTTCGATCTGCTCTGCCGTATGAGCCTGGTGGGCGAGGGCTTTGTCCATCGCGATATCTCGCCCGCTAATATTATGGTGCGTACGGCGCGTCTGCCGCTTGATCGGCAGCTTGCCGAGGGCACCTTTAACCTGTGCCTGATCGACTTTGGCTCGTCGCTGGCGCTCGAGCCTGCGTCGGCCGTGGCCGGTACCGGCGGCAAGGCGTCGTTTACGGAGCGTTATGCCACGCTGCGTCGCGCGACGGTTGCCTATGCCCCGCCCGAGATGCTCACCGACGATATTCCCGACCTGCGCGCTTTGCGTATGTCGCCGGCGATTGACGTCTATGCCGCGGCAAGCACGGTTTACGAGCTCATTGTCGGCGTCGCACCATACGAAGCCGCGCCGAGCACTTCGGGCACCTCGGGTTCGCGCAAAAAGACGCGCGACATCGCGAGCCCCTACCGTCTCAAGATGGACACGCGGCCCGACTATCCCATTGGTGCCCATGCGCCCGGTTGCGATTTGACTCAGCTGCTTCGTCGTGAGCCCGATGTGGCGCTCGCCGCGGCCGAGCAGGCCCAGCAGCTGGGGCTTGAGCCGGATTCCGAAGAGCTACGCGATGCGCTGGCGTTTGTCGATGCCCAGCTGTTCGACGTGGTGATGACCTGTCTGTCCAGCCATCAAAAAGATCGTCCCGAGCCGGCGGCGGTCGAGGCGGCGCTCTCGGCGTTTTGTGACCACTATGCGCAAAATGTCGGTCGTTCGCTTCGCGGCGAGCCGCTCACGCCGTGCCCCATGGATGCGTCTGGCCGCGCGGTTCGTCGCGCGGCGATGATCGGTGCGGCGGTCGTTTGCAGCGTGGTTTGGGCTGTGGTCGTGGTTTCGGCAGCGCTGCTGGCGTCGGGCGCTCGCGTGACGGCGACTTTGGGATCGCTCGTGTGGTCTGGATCGCTACCGGGTATTATTGCCGCACTGGCGTTGGCGCTGCCAGGCATAGCCGGCGTTGCCGCGGGGGCACTTGCGCGCGATCGGCGCTCGGGGTTCCTGCAGGGTGTGCTTGCGCTTTCTGCCTGCGAGGTTCCGGTGCTGGTTGTGGCTGCATGTAGCGTATTTTCCCAACGCGCCGTGACGGGCGGCCTTGTTGCCGCTCTGGTTGCAACCTATACGCTTACGTGGTTTTTGCTTGCGATGGGCTTTGCCTTTGAACTTCCCGTTTCGGCACCGCGACGCACAAAAGCCCAGATGGCGACTCCGCTTGCCGGTGGAGCCGCAGCTGCCCGTACTTTTGGCGGACCTGTCGAAGTATCGTCCGATTCTATTTCTACGACCAAGGAGGCCTAGGTCATGGCATCTCAAGTTGAGCTCACCCCATGCGGGGCCATGTTTGACATCTTTAAGCGCGCGGCGCATCTGAGCCATATCGAGCTGTGCGGCTTGGTGCTTTCGTCCCGTCCGCTCGCCGACGGCCGCAGCCCGCAGAGCCGAGCCGCCGATCGCTCTTGGGTTTCCCGCTTTATCGTTCGCGCGCCGGTCGGCACGCTTCAGCATCGCTACTTTGCCGAATACGGTACCTCGGCTGCGCGTATTATGTCGCAACTGGCCCTGCGCCAGCGAAATCCCATGGACTCCACGGCTGTGATCAATATGGTGTGCGGTCCTGCAGGTGAACCGATGGTACGCGCGCTCGAAGAGTGCCACCAGGACACGAATCTCTATCGCAACGCGCTCGATCGCCTGTCCCAGGCGGCGGAACTCATGCCCGCCGAGCGCGCCGAGGCCGTGCTGGTGCTGTTTGTCGCCGTCGGTTGTTCGGCGGATGTGCGGTCCTCGGTGAACTATGCCATCGACTACGCGCACGCGACCTGTGGCGGAGGCACCTCCACGCCGCGTTCGCTTGGCATGTCGATGACCGCGGGCGAACGCGAACCCGCCCCGGCGCACCCCTTGGGCTTGCTGCGCGTACAAAACAGTTTTGTCGTGAGCGCCCCGCGCTGGATTCAGCCGAGCGAGCAGGGTGTTGAGATTGGCGCGCTGGCCACTGGTGAGGGCGATATTACCGACGTCGGCGACGATGTCTCGGCCCGCCATGCTCATATCTGGTGCGATGCTCAAAATATCTGGCACGTCGAGGACTTGTCGTCCACCAACGGAACCGTGGTGGTAAACGGGGCCACGCGCGTCTGCATTCAGGTCGAGCCCGGCCGTTCCGCCCAACTCAATCCCGGCGACGAGCTCAAGCTCGGCGAATCCACTACCTACGCCATCCTCTTCGGTGCTCTCTAGCCGGCAGATAGGGACGTTTCTTTTCTGCCGGCACTTGGGGACACTCCTCGGCGCGCCAGAGCCAGTCGCCCGGGGATGGAGGGGCCATTTTGGCCCTTGGCGGTCAGTCGGGGCGAAACTAGAAGATCTTTCCGATTCGCGGCTGTTCATGCTTGTAGAGCATCTAAAACAATAGGATGTTATTCTGGAATATGCCGGGTGCGTGAACTTGCCTGTCTTAGCCCTAATAAGGTATAGGGGAGTTTGGCTCAGGGGTTCCGTCTTGTTCTTCAGCGCAGTATTGTGGGACAGATTTGCTGAGATTGGCGCCTTACACCGCAGAGCGCACGGAAGGCTCTCGATTTGTGTTCTGGCCCCAGAATACAGGGCCTGATACTTACCAACTGTGGCATGGATGTAACATCTGTAGAAATCAACCCTTTTGTTGTCGACCTTTGTAAGAAAAACACTGCCATCAACTCTTTGGATGACGAAACTAGGGTGCTTGAGGGGAGCCTTTACTCCCCTCTGAGAGATGACTCATGTTTTTCGCTTGTCGTTGTGAATCCTCCGTTACTGCCGATTCCGGATGAGATTCCTTATCCCTTCGTTTGAGATGGAGGACAATCGGGTCTGGATAAAACACTTCGTATTCTTAAGGGTGGCGATACGCATTTAGAGAAAAACGGTAAATACTGCTAATAGGGGTGACGACGATGGTGCAGGGGCGACCCGCGATGCTCTCATCAATACGTCGGATACTTGGGAAATCAGGTCTAGATGCATGTATGATGATGCTGTGTGGCTATTCAATTAATCCGCGTTCCGAATGGGTGCAGGGTATAGCTGCGACATCGTATGCTTTTGACCCGGCGCGATACTCAGATATTTCTGAGGCGGTTGACGAAGTTTATACGCACTATGCCGCGCAAGGCGTTTCGGAAGTTTGCACATCTACGTTACGGGCTTAGGTTTCTTCAAGCGAGCAGGCCGGTTGCGTTATTTCGAGCGATTTTTCTAGTCTAGACGACAAAAGGCAAAGGATTTGATGGGTATAAAACGCGGACGTTTGTGGGCGGATGCTCAAATCTATTGTGGCAATCGGGCGGTTGAAAAAGATATTTCAACCGCCCGATTGCCAGGTTCGTCGGAGGAGATGTCCGATTCCGACTCTCTTGTAGGAAGAGCTTGAGATCGTATTGGCCCAAGGCAATCTTAAAGCAGTCTCATTGGCAAATCTTCGCTCCTGTTGTGTTGAGGTGTAAGGTATCAGTGATTGATGTTTTGTGGCGGGTAGATTGGGGCCTTCCTTGATTCGATGCGTTCTCTCGAGGTTCATCAGAGCAAAAGGGGCTTTCGTCTTCATTGCTATCACGGTGATTGGAACCGCTCTCTCCTATGCCATGCCATACGTGAACGGGAAATTCTTAGATTTTCTTCTCGGTAACCGCAGCGAAAGAGACGCCGTACTCTTCGCGCTCCTGGTTGCGTCAATAGGAGTTTTCTCCACCCTCTTTACTTATTTTGCAGGAACACTTTCCATTCGCATAACCACGAGACTTTCCTTTGATCTTCTCAGGGAGGCCGTCTTGCGTTTTGAAAGAGACGATTACTTGGTGAGTCGGACCATCGATCCAGCCTATACAACGCAACGGATTATTTCCGACTCCAGCGTGGTCTCATCCTTCGTTTTGGCGAATTTTATCAGTGCGCCGCTGTCCATTGTAGCCATTCCCATCGTATTGCTTATCATATGGTCAATTGATTCAACTCTCGCGGTGTTTTCCATCATTCTCCTCATCGTGTATTTCTGTGTAATTACTGGGTTGAGGAAACTTTTGTATAGGGTCACGTATGAGAAGAAAGAGGCGGACAGCGCCTTTTACGCCGCAATTGCATCGCAGCTTAATCAGATTCTCAACATTCAACTGACATCTTCGTACGGCAAGAGCGAACAAGCGCTCGACGCTGGGTTTAAGAGCTATTTTCCCAAAGTTTTGCGCTCCGGAAAGCTATCATATTCTCTGACATCGCTCGATGGTCTTTTCGCAGCGTTGTTTCAAGCGGTGATACTTGTTGTTTCCGGAGTACGAATCATTAACGGAACTATGTCAATAGGCGAGTACACTATCATCGGTACATACTTCGCGGTTCTCTTTAAGACTTTGAAAAGTATGATGTCATTGTTCAAATCCTATCAAGATGCCAAAGCATCATGGGATAGGACGGCTATCGCGACGAGAGAAAAGGAGAGATCGGGGTGGAATCGGACCGATTTAGCTAAACTCGATGAAATAAATGACATTTCGGTATCTGATTTGGAATTCTCGGTTGCCCTTCCAGACGGATCTGTCCGAGAGGTCCTCGGCGGGTTTTCTTTCAAGTTTTCCGGTCCTGGTACATATTGCATAGTTGGGGAAAACGGAAGAGGCAAGACGTCACTTCTTTACTTGATGCTCGGGCTATACTCATCGAAAGGCAAAGTAAAATACAACGGCGTGCCAATCGAAGAATGCGACTTGGATTACATACGTGCGAGAGAGATATCGTGCTGCCCACAGTCGTGCTTCGCGCCGGACGAAACGGTGAAAGAGCTGTTAGAGTATTTCGACACGCCCTTTTCTTCCTATCACCGGGGTGTAGATGGCCTACTTTCGCTGGAAAACAGCGTGAAGGAGTTGCTCGGGAAGCGTTGCTCCGCGCTTTCGGGCGGTGAGCTGCGCCGAGTGTACTTATGGTCGGCGATTTCACGCAAGTCGTCAGTTTTGGTACTCGACGAGCCCACGACTGGGTTAGACGCTGTAAGCCGCGCCGAGCTTGCGGCCTATGTTAAGCGCAACAAGCAAAGCCAGCTGATCATCGTTGTCTCTCACGATGACGAGATGGTCGGCGCGGTAGAAGGGGTAGTGGATTTAGGCAGCATGTACCAGGGTAAATGATGACAAGTGTAGTGCTACCCAACTGGCAGAGATAACAAAAAGGCGATGCAGATGCACGTAGCATTCAGGCGGTTCGGACTCGGTGCCTTCACGCCATCGCAACGCTTTCAGATATAGTTCTCGTTCTCTTACTAAAGGAAACTTTAGTCTACGTCATCTTGTCGAGACAGAGGTGAAGCGAAGTGTTGTCGCGACGTATCTTATTCCAGGTGGCTCAGTATCAGCGTGAGAATCGCACCAAAGTGTACTTACGATTCTCGTGTCCCACGGACAACATGAGCTGAGCATTGAGGTTCCACCCTTTGCTGCAACTACACGGGGTTGGACGGCAATGAATATGCCGGGCCGCATACCACGCGCAGCGGGGGTCCATGTCCCAGTATGTTGCCTACAGCAGCCTCGATGTCCACGCACACATCATCTCTGCCTTCGCGTTCAATCCATTTGCCGGAGAGTGCGAGGGTTGCCAGGCCGTAGAATTCGAGCCGAACAAATGAAATGCGGTATCAGCGCATAGGATTAAACTGACGATTGCTTTGCACTGAGAATACGCTTGGAAAGCCGCTATGGGTGGCGGCCCGGGTTAAATAGAGAAGCCCGTCCGATCACTTTCATGTGGCGAACGGTCGGGCTTCTTATTCCACTTGCCAATGCTCGGCTCATATTGGAAGAAAGCTACGCTAATGTTTGCGTGACACTCCTATTTTCTCCGAAGAAAGAGTCGGATAATGAAGAATAGAATTAAAAAAGGTGCCAGATATAACGCAAGTATAAAGGCTAATCCAACGAGACCTTGCAATAATGGCATAACTCCTCCCAGACACGAGATTTTGGTATTTGTTCCCATCTTATTCTGATTTGGACCAAGTAGTTCCTAGCCACAAAACTACTCGTCAACTGGATCGCACCAATCTGCTGGCAAAACACAGCTTGATTCTTTATCGACATAGCACCAATCCGCAACAGGGCACTCGGCGATGTCGTAAAAATTGCATATATCAACTCCAAGACAACAAGGCTCAACGGGAGGATGTTCATTTGAACCAACAGGATGGATATGCTTCATAACAGCTCCTCACCTTAATCCAATTAGAGACTACGTTTGATCAATGCCACAGTGATCTACAACGCAGATGCTGCCGCCATCCATGTCATAGTCGCAGTAATCGTATGCACCACAGCCATCTGCTTTATCATAAACAGTACAGATGTCAGTAATGCCCAAGAGGCAGTCAAAAGACATCGGCTTCACGCCTGCCTCGTTGCCACTTCCTGGATTAATCGGATGAATATGCTTCACGACTACCTCCCTTTGAGTGCAGAAAAACCTCAATATTGTGTATAACAAACCAAGATGTCTAGTTCACCATATTTCTAGAATGGTTTCGGCGAACGTAGCAATAAGCTTCGCAGACGGTAATCAGAAGAACGAACACCTCCACAATGGTGACAGCAATGCGCTGAACCGCTTATTCCGATACAGTAGCTTCTCGTTGATTTTTCTCCTGCGAAGATGAGTGGCGGGAAATAAGGTCAAAAGCCATCTCGTAGCACATTTTTCTATATTCACATGATGCAGGGTGTAGACTCTTGGGCAAGTAGCCGTGCTCGTCTGCAGCCTCCCAGCTACAGCCCCCACCACAGAAAGACCGAGCCCAACAGTCCGTACAGTCAATTCTTTTTTCGACACCCTGACTCCAGTTTTCAATATACCTAGTTTCGTCAATTCCGGTGACGATGTTGCCCATTTTGAATCGCATCATCCCGACAAACCTGTGACAGGGGTATACGTCCCCTTCGGGAGTCACGGAAATAAAACGCCTGCCAGCCCCGCATCCGACAAAGGCGATCCTGTTGCTCATAATCAAATCAACTGCAGTTTTCAATGTTCTAAACAAGGGCTTTTCCCTTTGATCAATCTGTTTGAGATATTGATCCGCCAAATCTATTAGGCCCGCCCTGATTTTGTTTAATGAGTGTTCGTCGAGTTTGATATTCTCATCGAATGAGCTCACGGGCGAGAAGTAAATCCTTCTGAAGCCCATCTCTTTAAACTGAAGATAGTCTTCAACAAGGTTACAGTTATTATTTGTTAAGGTCGCTCTTGCGCCGAAGGGGAACGACTCGGAAAAACGACGAACGTTTTTGTCGATATCGGAGAAAGAGCCGCCTCCCGTCTTGTACGGGCGCGATGCATCGTGCTTGCATCCTGTACCATCGAGACTAATCAGAACAGAAAACCCGTGCTCCTTGAAAGAATTCACAGCAGTGTCATTCAAAAGCGTTCCGTTGGTCGTAATAGAATAGGTAAAGTTTCTATTGGGGTATATTCTTTTTGAATAGTCGACCGTTTTCCATATCAGCGGCTCGTTAATCATGGGTTCCCCACCAAAAAAGACGATCGCAAGCGTTTCGTTTTCCGATGAACTTGCGACGAGGTAGTCGACCGCCTTGAAGGCTATCTCGTCTGTCATCAGCAGAGGAGACGTTCCATAATCTCCTTTACCGGCAAAACAGTAACTACAACCAAGGTTGCATGCATGTGAAACGTGGAGTTCGATGGATCTGAGTTGTCGAGGCGTGTCTTTTGTTAAGAAAGTCCGCTCAGACAATCGTTGATACTCATCAATGTCGTCTTCAAGTTCTGCTATGGTCGTTTGGTCGTAGCCTTTCGCAGCAAGTGACTTTGTTAGCAACTTCGAGTTGACCGTTCTTCCCGATGCTTCAAATATGCGAAGCGCATCTTCTGATGCTTGGTCAACCTGAAAGCAATTGCGAGTGACCTCATCGAAGCAGTAACGACGATCACTTACTGAGAAAAAATGCATACGTTCCTCAATTTCATGCTGGACTGGCACTAACCTTGTTTATTGTTGCGCAGCTATAAAAAACCACCAGCGGGGATTCGGTGTGCGGCCCAATCGGACTCCCAAAAGGTTCTATTTGAGACTGGCAAGCTTTGTGTTGTTGGCACTTCGACAGCGCTCTTTATTCCAACATGGAGCCTCGCAGTTTGAGTCGACTTGCCTCTGGAAGGTCCGATCTTAACTTGATTTAGGATGAAAACAGATTACAGGCGCGCTCCTCTAGAAAGAAAGGAAACCAATCGCCGCCTTTCACCAGGAAAGTTTTTATAGCCCACCTCGAGCAAAATGAAAGATGCGAGAGCGATTGGGGAACAACGCGAATCTCCCCTTTTGGGTGGGAGCGAGCCTTCAGCCACCGGCGAACGACTCGCCCTGGTCAGAATCTGGAAGTGGTGCCGGGCCGCTTGGGCCTCCCCGGTGACTTCGTGGGGCTTACCTGCCTGACGTCGAGGAGTACATCCGCAAGATTCGTTCCCTATGCCGTTTGCTCTCACGCCCGCCTTAGTTCCAAGTCGGGCGAGCCGCCGCGCTCATGCGACCCGTGGCGGCGACACGTCGACGCCGCGCTCGCTGAGCACATCTTCGGTCGCGGGCGAGCACGAGGTCGCGCCGGCGCATCCGCTGGGACTGCTGTGCGTGCAAAACGGCTACGTGGTGAGCGTCCCGCGCTGGATTCAGCCGAGTGAGGAAGGCGTTGAGATCGGCGCGCTGGCAACGGGGGAGGGCGGCATCACCGACGACGTCTCGGCCCGCCATGCCCATATCTGGTGCGACGAGTCTGGCGCATGGTTTGTCGAGGACCTGTCGTCCACTAACGGCACCGTGGTGGTAAACGGGGCCACGAGTGTGTGTATTCAAGTAGAGCCCGGCCGCTCCGCCCAGCTCAACCCCGGCGACGAGCTCAAACTCGGCGAATCCACCACCTACGCCATCCTGCTCGGCGCCCTCTAGCCGGCAGTTAGGGACGTTCCTTTCCTGCCGGTACTTGGGGACACTCCTTGGCGCGTCAGAGCCAGTCGTCCGGGGATGGAGGGACCATTCTGGCCTTTGGCGGTCACCCGAGGTAAACGGTTGATTTCCGATCTCAGCCGAACACATTAGGCGGACAGGCCGTTCCCGCAGCTACCCGAACGCCCCCGAGGCCCCTCGCGGGCCCCGGGGGCGGCATTTTCCCAGTTGAAGGAACGGTGGAGATGTGTTTCGATGGGTCCGGTGGCCATGCTCCGCCCTCCGTCCGGCGCCTCTTCCCAGACTCAGCCGGACGGTCGGTCCGCCTATTCCTTTTTTCCCTTCAGGCTAGGACAGCGGGGCATCGCCCCTCTCTGCGCGCGCCCTCTCGATGAGTCCCGGCGTCAGGTCGAGCTCGGCCAGAGGCACATCCTCCACGCCGTAGGCGTCAAGCAGCGCCGCCGCGTCGTCCCCGAGCATCGCCCTGAAGGCGCGCGCGGGCGTCGAGAAGCCGAGCGCGCCGCGGGGCTCGGAGTTCACGTGCGACATGGCGAGCGCCATGTCGGCCGGGGATAGCCGGTCGAACCTGAGCCCGGCGCCCTTGGGCAGCAGCTTCCTGATCTCGACGTGGTTGCGCTCGCAGGCGCCCTTCTGGTCGCTGCGGCGCGGGTCGCAGTAGAACAGCCTCGTCTCGCCGGGCCCCTCGCCGAGGAGCGCGGCGATCGCGCCCTCGTCGGAGAACTCGGCGCCGTTGTCGGTGAGCACGGCGCGGAACACGCGGCGCGTCCCGTCTGCGCCGAGGACCGCCCGGACGCCCTCCAGGGCGGCCGCGACGCACCCGGAGGTCTTCTCCCCGAGCAGGAGCGCCAGCTGGAGCCTGCTGGGGCGGTGGAGCAGCGTGAGCAGGCAGGCCGAGTCCTCCCGGGCGCCCTCGACGGTGTCCATCTCCCAGGCCGCGGCGCACGCGTCCTCCCCGAGGGCGAGGAACGCGGCATGCGACCTGCGGGCGGAGTGGCGCGTGGCCGCCCGCCCGGCGGCGCGCCTCCTCGGCCTGTAGCCGACCTTGCGCCTGAGCTCCATGTTGGTCATGCCGTCGTAGCCCGCCGCGACCCAGCGGTAGATGGTCGACGGCGACAGGTCCACCGGCCCTCCGTTGCATGCGGCCATCTGCTCGGGCGAGAGCCCCCGGCGCAGGCAGTCCCTGATGGCCTCCAGCCTGGCCGCCGCGGCCGGCTCGTCGGCGTCGATCCCGCGCCTGGACGAGACGAGCACCGAGTCCGCGCACAGCTGCGCGGCCCGGGCCTCGTAGAAGACGTGGGGGCGGCGCTTGCAGCCGATCGCGCGGTACCGGCCGCAGCCGTTGCAGCATCGCGGCCACGCGGCCAGGCGCGGGCAGGCCGCCGACAGGTCGGCGGAGGCGTCCACGCGCTCGCCGCGCCTGGGCTTCGGCGCCGTCACGAACCTGTGCGACGCCACCTCGGCGCTCACCGTCGAGGGCGACCTGCCCAGCTCCCTCGCGATCTCCCTGCACGAGGCCCCGCGCTCCAGCATCCTCTGGACCGTGTCCCGCTCGTGCCTCGTGAGCCTGCCGTAGGCCCTCGGGACCGCCCTCGCGGCGCCCTTCCCGCTCTTTCCGCTCTTTCCGGACATGACGTCCTCCGATCTCCCGGGGCCGGCCGATCCGGCCCTCAGGGTATCGGGTTCCCATATTCATCCGTACATGTACGGATGAATATGGGAGGTGTTCGGATGAAGTTGATATTCAAGGACCCGAGGTAAACCTTTACCGCCCGCCTATATTTGTCGAAATTACACTTAACGGCGGGGTACAATAAACCCGCATGCGGATTTCCGTTGCGGGCGCTTCCCATCGCCGGGGCGTGCCCGGGAGCATCCGGCATGCGGCCTTTGCGGCGCTCGGTCATGTGCAAGACGGGCGGTCGGGTCTGTGGGGCGCATCAGCTGTCCCTCGCCTCGGCATGTCTTCTCTCCACGCCACGTACCTGCTGCTGAGCCTGCCTGCCAGATGATTGGAAGCAACAGCGTAAATCCCATCACGCCAACATCCCGGCGATCGCCGGGGCCTGTATACCTATATGAGAGGAGAGGGGTATATGGCGCGTAAGTTTAAGTCTATGGACGGCAACGAGGCGGCCGCATATGTTTCGTATGCGTACACCGAGGTAGCGGGAATCTATCCCATTACGCCGTCCAGCCCGATGGCCGACCATGTCGACCAGTGGGCGGCCCAGGGTCGCAAGAACATCTTCGGCACCCCGGTCAAGGTCGTCGAGATGGAGTCCGAGGCAGGTGCAGCCGGTACCGTTCACGGTTCGCTGGGCGCCGGTGCTCTGACCACCACCTACACGGCTTCTCAGGGTCTGCTCCTGATGATCCCGAACATGTACAAGATCGCGGGCGAGCAGCTCCCGGGCGTCTTCCACGTCTCCGCGCGTTGCGTCGCTTCCCACGCCCTGAACATCTTCGGTGATCACTCCGACGTCATGGCCTGTCGCCAGACCGGCTTCGCCATGCTCGCCGAGGGCAACGTCCAGGAGGTCATGGACCTCTCGCCGGTGGCTCACCTTGCCGCCATCGAGGGCAAGACCCCGTTCCTTAACTTCTTCGATGGCTTCCGCACCAGCCACGAGATCCAGAAGGTCGCCATGTGGGACTACAAGGATCTGGCCGAGATGTGCGACATGGACGCCGTTCAGGCTTTCCGCGACCACGCGCTCAACCCTGAGCACCCGCACACCCGCGGTAGCCACGAGAACGGCGACATCTTCTTCCAGAACCGCGAGGCCTGCAACAAGGTCTACGACGAGCTTCCCGCCGTCGTCGAGGGCTACATGAAGAAGATCAACGAGAAGCTCGGCACCGATTACGGCCTGTTCAACTACTACGGCGCTCCCGATGCCGACCGCGTCGTCGTGTGCATGGGCTCCTTCTGCGACGTGCTCGAGGAAGTCATCGACTACCTCAACGCTCACGGCGAGAAGGTCGGCCTGGTCAAGGTTCGTCTGTTCCGTCCGTTCTCCATCAAGCACTTCGTCGACGTTCTCCCCGAGACCGTCCAGAAGATCGCCGTCATGGACCGTACCAAGGAGCCGGGTTCCATCGGCGAGCCGCTCTACCAGGACGTCGTCTCCGCTCTCTACGAGGCCGGCAAGACGGGCATCAAGGTCGTCGGCGGCCGTTATGGCCTGGGCAGCAAGGACACGCCTCCCGCGTCCGCGTTCGCTGTCTTCGAGGAGCTCAAGAAGGACGAGCCCAAGCGCGAGTTCACCATCGGCATTGTCGATGACGTGACCAACCTGAGCCTGCCCGAGGCCGAGGATGCGCCCAACACCGCAGCCCCCGGCACCATCGAGTGCAAGTTCTGGGGTCTGGGTGGCGACGGTACCGTCGGCGCCAACAAGAACTCGATCAAGATCATCGGCGACCACACCGACAAGTACGTCCAGGCCTACTTCCAGTACGACTCCAAGAAGACCGGCGGCGTCACCGTCTCGCACCTGCGCTTTGGTGATTCTCCGATCCGTTCGCCGTACTACGTGACCAAGGCCGACTTTGTCGCTTGCCACAACCCCAGCTACATCGTTAAGGGCTTCAAGATGGTCCGCGACGTCAAGCCGGGCGGCACCTTCCTGGTCAACTGCCAGTGGAGCGACGAGGAGTTCGCCGAGCACATGCCCGCCGTGGCCAAGCGCTACATCGCGAACAACAACGTCAACGTCTACCTGATCGACGCTATCGACCTGGCTGCCAAGGTCGGCATGGGCAAGCGCACCAACACGGTGCTCCAGTCCGCTTTCTTCGCGCTGGCCAAGGTCCTGCCCGCCGAGGACGCCCTGCAGTACATGAAGGACGCGGCCACCAAGTCCTACATGAAGAAGGGCCAGGCCATCGTCGACGCCAACCACAAGGCCATCGATGCCGGCGCTACCGCTTTCCGTAAGTTCGAGGTTCCGGCCGACTGGGCTACCGCCGAGGATGCCGCTCCCGTCGAGCTCTCCGAGGAGACCAAGTCCGCCATCGCCCAGCAGGTCAAGAACCTGCTCGAGCCCATCGATCGCATGGATGGCGACAGCCTGCCCGTTTCCGCCTTCGTCGGTTGCGCCGACGGCCAGTTTGAGCTGGGCGCCTCCGCATACGAGAAGCGCGGCGTCGCCGTGGTCGTTCCCCACTGGGACGAGACCAAGTGCATCCAGTGCAACCAGTGCGCCTATGTGTGCCCGCATGCCACCATCCGTCCGTTCGCGATGACCGAGGACGAGGCTGCCGCCGCGCCCGAGGCTACCCGCACGCTCGACGCCATGGGCCCCAAGGCCAAGGGCATGAAGTTCACTATGGCTGTGTCCCCGCTCGACTGCATGGGTTGCACCAACTGCGTCAAGGTCTGCCCCAAGGGCGCCCTCGAGATGGTTCCCACCGAGCAGGAGATGGACCAGCAGCCCGTTTGGGACTACATGGTCGAGAACGTCTCCGAGAAGAAGGAGCTCATCGCGGCCAACGTCAAGGGCAGCCAGTTCAAGCAGCCCTACCTGGAGTTCTCCGGCTCCTGCGCCGGCTGCGCCGAGACCGCCTATGCACGTCTGGTGACCCAGGTCGCCGGCGACCGCATGTTCATCTCCAACGCCACCGGCTGCTCCTCCATTTGGGGCAACCCCGCTGCCACCGCTCCTTACTGCAAGGACAAGGACGGTCACGGCCCGGCGTGGAACAACTCCCTGTTCGAGGACAATGCCGAGCACGGTCTGGGCATGGCCGTCGGTTATGAGGCCGTCCAGAAGAAGCTGATCGCCGCTACCCAGGACATCATCGCTGCCGATGGTCCGTCCGATGAGCTCAAGGCTGCCGGCCAGGCTTGGATCGACTCCGTCAACGACGCCGAGGCCTCCAAGACCGCTGCCGCCGCCTACGTTGCCGAGCTCGAGAAGTGCGGCTGCGACGCCTCCAAGGCGATCCTCGCCGACAAGGCTTACCTCACCAAGAAGTCCTTCTGGATCTTCGGCGGCGACGGCTGGGCCTATGACATCGGCTTCGGTGGCCTGGACCACGTCCTGGCTTCCGGCCACAACGTCAACGTCTTCGTCTTCGACACCGAGGTCTACTCCAACACCGGCGGTCAGGCCTCCAAGGCCTCGAACCTGGGTCAGGTCGCTCAGTTCGCCGCTGCCGGTAAGGTGACCAAGAAGAAGTCCCTGGCCGAGATCGCCATGAGCTACGGCTACGTCTACGTGGCGCAGGTCGCCATGGGCGCCAACCCGGCTCAGACCCTCAAGGCCATCCACGAGGCCGAGGCCTACGACGGCCCGTCCCTCATCATCGGCTACAGCCCCTGCGAGATGCACTCCATCAAGAAGGGCGGCATGCAGAACTGCCAGGCCGAGATGAAGAAGGCCGTCGAGTGCGGTTACTGGAACCTCTTCCGCTTCAACCCCGAGGCTGCTGCCGGCAAGAAGTTCTCGCTCGATTCCAAGGAGCCCGCGGGCGGTTATCAGGAGTTCCTGATGAACGAGGCCCGTTACGCTTCGCTGACGCGTTCCTTCCCCGAGCGCGCCGAGGAGCTCTTCAAGGAGAATGAGCAGGCCGCTATGGACCGCTATCAGCACCTGCTGAAGCTCAAGACGGTGTACAACGAGGCCTAAGTCTCCCACCGCAGGATCTGAGGGCTAACCTTCGCGGACGTCCTCGGACATGAAAGAACCCCCGCTGCGCACTACGTGCGGCGGGGGTTCTTTCGTCCTGCGGAGTGTCCGCGAAGGTCAGCCCTCAGATCCTGCTACGACTACGTCCTCAGATTGTGTGGGCGGATGAAGGACGTAGTTGGCCGGGTATTCCGTCCCTTTCGCTGTTTCGCGGCTTTGCCGCGAAACCTCGCGCCACTTTGGGGATGGATGGGGGACTTGGCTGTTGCCGCCTTTTCGGAGCGCTTCTTTATTCCTTTTGCTGGATGAAAAGCCCCTTGTTTTTGCAGGGGTGCATACTCGACTTATAAGTGCATAGAATCTCGTATAGCGCGAGTAAGATATTGCGCTGTCCGTTTTGTGTTTAGCAGAGATGTAGTTTGCATAATCCGACATAATCCTCGCTTCATTTAAATAAAGTCGCACGTAAATTACGTAGATATGTCTGAGCTGGAGTTCTGTACGCTGAGCGGACAAAAACGACCGTTCACCGTTCCGCTATTTTCAAAATGAATAAAATGAGCGATAAAGAGAATATAAACCTTAATAAACTCGCGTATCGCACGGACGCGGGTTATTAATGGGTTGTAGGCCTTTTACAGAAAGGATTCCAGCAATGTCTAAGCCTCTTGGCAAGCCCGATCGTATTGTCGTCGCCCTTGGCGGCAACGCCCTCGGCAACAACCCCGTCGAGCAGATCGAGGCCGTGAGCAACACCGCCCACGCTCTCCTCGGTCTCATCGAGCAGGGCAATGAGATCATCATCACCCACGGCAACGGCCCGCAGGTCGGCATGATCCAGAACGCCTTCGCCGCTGCCCACGATGCCATCGGTACCCCCGAGATGCCGCTGCCCGAGTGCGGCGCCATGTCCCAGGGCTACATTGGTTATCACCTGCAGCAGGGCATCGGCCGCGAGATGCACAAGCGCTATAAGCGTTGGCACGCCGCCACCGTCGTCACCCAGATCGAGTGCGATCCGGATGATCCCGCGTTCAAGAACCCGACCAAGCCGATCGGCCCCTTCTACACCGAGGAGCAGGCCAAGGAGTTCATGGCCGAGGATCCCTCCAAGGTCTTCGTCGAGGATTCCGGCCGCGGCTGGCGTCGCGTCGTCGCCTCCCCCGATCCCAAGAAGATCGTCGAGGCTGACTCCATCCTTAACCTGCTCGACAACGAGTTCATCGTCATCGCCTGCGGTGGCGGCGGCATCCCCGTCGTCCGCGACTACGAGAACAAGGGCTGCTACAAGGGAGTTCCCGCCGTCATCGACAAGGACCTGGGCGGCGAGCTGCTGGCCGAGGACTGCGACGCCGACGTTCTGTTCCTGCTGACTGCCGTTGAGCATGTCGCCATCAACTTTGGCAAGCCCAACCAGGAGGAGCTCGAGGACCTCACCGCCGACGAGGCCGAGCGCCTGGCCGACGAGGGCCAGTTCGGCAAGGGTTCCATGGAGCCCAAGGTCCGCGCTGCCATCAAGTTCGCCCGTTCCCGCAAGGGCCGCACCTGCATCATCGGTGCTCTGGACAAGGCCGCCGAGACCATGGCCGGTCTCTCCGGTACCCGCATCCACGAGTAGTCTCTACTCTGTTGCCTCTCTCGTGGGCGCCAGGCAAAGCGCCCACAAACTAGCCTCTCTTCATGAGCCCCGCAGTCCGCTCCGGCTGCGGGGCTTTTGCTATTCACCTAGTCATTGGGGACAAACCCGGCACTTGGGGACGGTCCTTTCCTGCCGGCAGCTTGGGACAGTCCTTAATAGTCATTGGGGACGTTCTTAAACGACTAGCCAAACAAGAACGTCCCCAACGACTACTCATTTAAGTCTGTCCCCAATGACTGCCCAATGGCTGGGAAGGCGCATCCCACACCGACGCATTGCCTTCGGGCCCTCTCCCCAGGCTCTCCATAGCTCAGCTGGACTCCCCGCAACCTGTTCCGAGTTGGCGGAACGAGCGTGACGTGGAGTGTCATTCTTTACCGCGTTAGACTAGACGCAGGGAAAGGAGGAGGACATGGATGCTCGCGTCAAGCAGCTTGTAAATATGATCGAGGACGCTCAGCCTGTCGCTGTCGCGGTACTTGCCAAGCGTCTCGAGGTAAGCGAGCGCGCCGTGAGAAACTATATCCATCGCGCAAACGACAACCTTGCAGGGGTTGCACGCATCGTTGGCAGCAAGGGGCAGTATCGTATCGATGTTGCACGTGCAGATGAGCTTGCTCGCTTGCTAGACGGTGCGGCTCTGGCCCATCCGGGCATTCCTGATACGCGCGACGGCCGTGTGTCCTTCCTTCTTAACGACCTCCTCATGCGGTCCCAGTGGGTGACGATTGAGGAGTATGCGGATTTACTCTACGTTTCGGCGCGAACTCTGTCCAATGACATGCGTCTGGTAGAGCAGAAACTCGCCCAATTTGACTTAACGCTCGAAAAGCGCCCACGCTACGGAATCCGCGTTGCGGGCGGGGAGTCGCAGCGGCGCCTGTGCCTGGCCTCGCTGGTGAGGCCCGTGTTGCCCGACACCGACGATGCAAAGCTCGCCGAGCGCCTGCGGGCCATCGCCGCATGTGTGGACGATGCTCTGACGGCCTCGCCCGTCACGGTGAGCTCGCTGGCATCCCGCAATCTCATCATGCATCTTTACATTGCTCTTGGCCGCATCGAGCAGGGCTGCTATGTCCCAGCTGCAGAATCGGACGTTCAAAAACTGGAGGGAACGCGCGAATACGCCGCGGCTTTCCAGATTGCCGCAAACATCAAGGATGCCCTGGGCGTGAGCATGCCCCGAGAAGAGGTTGCCTTTATCGCAATCCATTTGCTCGGCAGGGGCACGGGCGTGCCCGAGAAGGGCTCTGCCGTTATCTCGGACGAGATGTGGGAGATTGCTTCCGAGATGGTACGTGCGGTCAACGATGAGTTTAGGTTTGACTTTAGCGGCGATCTTGAACTTCGCATGAACCTTGCTCGGCATATCGGCCCTCTGGGCTATCGCCTTGAATATCACATGCATATGGATAACCCCATGCTGTCCGATATCAAGACGAGGTTTCCGTTGGCCTATTCGATGGCAGCTGGCACCTCGCAGGTACTCGAGCGTCATTTTGGCAGCCAGCCCTCTGATGAAGAGCTCGGCTACATCGCCATGGCATTTGCCCTGGCCCTCGAGCAGCAAGCCGACCAGCCGCGTCGCAAACGCATCCTGATCGTGTGCGCCTCGGGAGCGGGAAGCGCCCGTATGCTCGAGCACCAGTACCGCAGGCAGTTTGGCATGTATATCGATTCGATTGAGACATGCGATGTCGCCCGCGTGGGAACGTTCGATTTTTCGCATATCGACTACGTGTTCACAACGGTGCCGCTCAACGTCAAGTTGCCCGTGCCCGTCCGCGAGGCCGATTTCTTCTTGGAGACGAGCGATGTCAACGCTATCCGCAAGGTGCTGAGCGACGACACTGCGCAATCGGACTCCGTGAGCTCTTTCTTTAGCCGTGCCCTGTTCTTCAACCGCGTTGAGGCGTCGTCGAAGCAGGCCGTTCTCCGATATCTCTCCGAGCGCGCCGTCGAGAGCGGCCGTGTCGATGCCCAGTTTGCCCAAGAGGTCGCCGAGCGCGAGAGCGCGAGCGCCACCTCGTTTGGCAATGGGGTAGCCATGCCCCATGGGATGCATCCCTTGAGCGCCGAGGCCTTTGTTACCGTGGGCCTGCTCGAACATCCCATTCTTTGGGACGAATACGGCCATGAGGTCGATATCGTCTTTATGGTGTCGTTTGCCCGGTCGGGCGGCGATGAGGCGCGGATCTTGAGCTCACTGCTCGCCGAGATCTTTATGGACCGCCAGGGGGTCGAGCGCCTACGCGAGCGCCGGTCCTGGCATGAGCTGATGGCGCTTGTGCAAGCGCATACGGCTTAAGACTTCTTTTGTCGATGACCCTGTCAGTCTACCTGCAATAAACCTC
The DNA here is from genome assembly GCA_025993015.1 of Coriobacteriaceae bacterium. Taxonomy (NCBI): domain Bacteria; kingdom Bacillati; phylum Actinomycetota; class Coriobacteriia; order Coriobacteriales; family Coriobacteriaceae; species Coriobacteriaceae bacterium. The sequence continues at coordinate 842,749 of DAJPFV010000001.1, read as the reverse complement.
GAGGATTGCGGGCGGGAGATAGGCGTTTCGAATATTCAAGTACAAACCAAACATCACGGGAGAGGAGACCGTTATGGACGATCAGGGAACCGAGATGGTTTCGTTTCAGCTGGTCGCTGCAGCGGGAGAGGCACGCAGCCTTGCCTTCGAAGCCCTTGAAAAGGCAAAGGCGGGGGATTTTGACGCCGCCGCCAAACTCATGAAGCAGTCAAAGGATGCGGGAATCAAGGCTCACCACATCCAAACGCAGCTGCTTTCGACTGAGGCAGCGGGCGAGCATCTGTCGGTGGATGTGTTGCTGGTCCATGCTCAGGACCACCTCATGTGCTCCATGCTTGCTCAGGAGCTCGTGCAGGAGCTGATCTGCCTGTATGAGCGCACTGCAACCAAGAACGCCTAGCGGCGTGCGGTGACTATCCAACCAATCAATGCGAAGGGAATCCCTTATGAAGATCCTTCTTGTTTGCGCAGCTGGTCTGTCTACAAGCATTCTGATGAAGAAACTCGAGAAATATGCGGAGCAAAACGGCATCGAGCTCGATATCGATGCGGTGGGTATCGGCGAGTATCAGGAGACGTGCGCCAATTATGACGTGCTGCTCTTGGGGCCGCAGGTGTCCTACCAGCTCAACACCGTCAAGCAGGGGAGCGGTAAGCCGACCGCGGTCATCCCCGCACAGGACTACGGCATGGGCAACGCCGCCAACGTGCTGGCACTCGCCCAGTCGCTGTTGGGTTAGGAGGCAACCATGGAGAAGTTCATGACCCTGCTTCAGGAAAAACTGACCCCTATCGCCAATTTCTGCGGCACCGAGCGCCACTTTGCCTCCATGCAAAAGGGCTTTATGAGCGCGATCAGCTTCATCTTGGTATCTGCCGTCTTTATGATCCTCGCCAACCCGCCGGTCACGGCCGACCTGGTGGCGCAGGGCGGGTTCTGGTCCGTCTTTGGCCCTTGGCTCGATTTTGCCACGGCCAATAAGCTCACGCTGCTCATTCCCTTCAACATGACGATGGGCATACTGTCGGTGATCGTGACGTTCGCAATCGCCTATAACCTGGCGGGCACCTACAAGATGCCCAAGCTTAACGCCGGCATGACCTCGCTGGTGATGTTCCTGATCGCCGCGGCGCCGTCGTCCTACTACCAGCTTGCTGACGAGTCCGTGCTCCAGGCGGTCCCCTGCACCTATCTGGGTGCGCAGGGCCTGTTTACCGCCATCATCGTTGCCTTGGTCTCCGTCGAGGTCACGCGCTTCTGCCAGACCAAGGGCATCACCATCAAGATGCCCGATGGCGTGCCGCCGTTTTTGTCCGAAACCTTTGGCGCCATCGTACCTATGCTCGCCAACATCCTCATCTTCTTTGGCGGCAACCTGCTGATCCAGATGATCGATCCCGCGCTGTCCATCCCCTCGGTTATCGAGAAGCTGCTCGCTGCCCCGCTTTCCGTCGCAGTTGACTCTGTGCCCGGCGCACTGCTTATCTGCTTCATGACGCTGCTGTTTTGGTGCTTTGGCGTCCACGGCAACATGATCGTAATGCCCATCACCGCCCCGGTCACGCTTGCCGCCTTTGCCGCCAACGCCTCGCTCTATGCTGCCGGGCAGCCGCTTGAGTTCCACCCGGCGCTCATGTCGTTGGCCATCAACCTCATCGGCGGCACGGGTAATACGTTCTCTTTTGTGGCGCTCTGCGCGTTTAGGGCAAAGTCGCAGCAGCTCAAGGCATTTGGCAGGGCATCGATCGTGCCGAGCTTCTTCCGTATCTCCGAGCCCGCGATCTTCGGCGCGCCCATCATCTTCAACCCGATCCTCATGATTCCGTTTGTGCTAGGCGGCATGATCTCGGCCCTGCTGTATTGGGGTGCGGTCTCACTGGGTCTTGTCTCTAACTTCTACATCTTGGTGAGCGGCACGTTCCCCATCTTCGTTCAGGGCTTTGTCCAGTGCCTCGACCCGCGCATCTGGGTGTTTACGATCGTTTTGATCGTGGTCATGGCTGTGGTCTGGTACCCGTTCTTTAAGGTGTACGATAACCAGCTCCTGGCTCAGGAGCAGGAGAACGCCGCGGCAGCTTCTGCCGAGGATGCTGAGTAGCATGAGTTACTTTGACAGAACGTCTGCCGCCGGTATGCCCGAGGGCTTTTTGTGGGGTGGTGCCCTCGCCGCCAACCAGGCCGAAGGGGGCTGGAACGAGGGCGGCCGCGGCATGTCGCACTCCGACCTGATCCCACAGGGTTCCGACCGCTGGGATGTAATGTTTGGCAGGCAAAAGCCCGTGGACGATCCGGACAGGCTGTATCCATGCCGCTGGGGCAACGACTTCTTCCATCATTGGCACGAGGATGTCGAGCTCTTTGCCGAGATGGGCTTTAAGTGCCTGCGTCTTTCAATTTGCTGGAGCCGTATTTTTCCCACAGGGATGGAGACCGAGCCCAACGGCGAGGGCTTGGAGTTTTACCGTCAGGTATTCGAGGCGCTGCGCGAGCATGGAATCGAGCCGCTTGTGACGCTGTCGCACTACGACTATCCGTTGGCTCTGGTCGAGCGCTATGGTGGCTGGCAAAGCCGAGAGATGATCGAGCGGTATGCGCACTACGTCGAGACCGTCGGACGCGCGTACCAGGGCCTCGTGCGTTATTGGCTTACGTTCAACGAGATCAACAGCGTGGCGCTGTCCTATCTCAACGCGGGTGTCACGCTCGAGGATGAGCGTGACCGTGCAGCCGTGACCGCGGCGTTCTCGCACCATATGTTTATGGCGAGCGCTCGCGCTGTCGAGATTCTGCACAAGATCGATCCTGCAAACAAGGTGGGTTGCATGGTCGCTGCCGGTGCGACCTATCCGTACCGTTGTGCGCCCGAGGACGTATGGCTTGCGTATGAGGAGGACCGCGGCCGCTACTTCTACACAGACGTGATGGCTGCGGGCGCCTATCCTGCTTGGAAGCTGCGTGCACTCGAGAAAGAGGGTGTTCACGTGCCCTTTGAGCCGGGCGATACGGAGTATCTGGCAGAGCATACGGTCGACTTCATCTCGTTCTCGTACTATTGCTCGCGCTTGGTGTGCGCCGATGATCAGGTGATCGCCGAGAAGGCGGAGGGCAACGTGTTCCCGACGCTGCGCAATCCGTACCTCAAGGATAAAGAGACTGCCTGGAAATGGCAGATCGATGCGCTGGGTTTGCGCGTGACGCTTGCCGGCTACCACGATCGTTACCATCTTCCGCTCTTTATCGCTGAGAACGGTGTGGGCGGACTCGATGCGCTGGAAGACGGCAAAGTCCACGATGCGTATCATATTGATTACCTGCGAAGGCATATTCTTGCGCTGCGCGATGCAATTGTCGAGGACGGTGTTGACCTGATGGGATACACGCCGTGGGGCTGTATCGATTTGGTGTCGGCCTCGACGGGGCAGATGAAGAAGCGCTATGGCTTTGTTTATGTTGATGCCGATGATATGGGCAAAGGCACGTTCGATCGCTACCGAAAGGACAGCTTCTGCTGGTATCAAAAGGTCATTGCATCAAATGGCGAGGACTTGAGTTAACCCTTGCAAGCCTGCTGCCCCCGCGGCCCGTTTCGGCCGCGGGGGCTTTTGCTATTTACCTAGTCCCCGATGAGACCCTCATTCTGTGGGTAGTCATTGGGGACGTTCTTAAACGACTAGTCATTTAAGTCTGTCCCCAATGACTGCGGAAACCCGGCACCTGGGGACGTTCCTTTTAATATGAGCAGGACATTGTCAAGAGGCAAAATCGGGCCTGGCCCCAACGATATGGGGTCAGGCCCTCTCCCTATATCAACCCGTCCGCGGCGACCTCGGCGTGTCTTCCCGACGCTCGTCTTTGCAGTTTAATATCCGCCCGTGGCGATCTCTCGCTGGGCAATCCGTTGCTACGGCTGAGGCTTCTTCGTCGAACCGACAGTCTGTGCACGCGTGTGGCGCCCTGGGCGCTCGCAGAAAAGGGACCTGAGGTTCGCCTCAACGGCTTCGGATCCAACCGCTTCCGGGGTGATCGGCTTATGTGCGGGGGAGCCTCCCCCTACGCCTCCTCGGCCATGAGACCGACCGCCCACACCCAGCAGGCGAGCTCGCGCGCCGTGGCGACGTTCGCCTTGTTGTTGTGGACCCCGCGCGCGAGCAGGGCCCCGCGCCTCTCGACCAGCCTCCGCACGCCCTTGGCGGCATGCCTGCGGGCGCCCGGGTCCGGGGCCTGGCCCCTGGCGGGCTCCTTCGGCCGCGCGGAGCACGTCAGGTAGTGCCACGCGGCCTCGACCAGCGCCTTCCTCAGGTGCTTGTTGCCCGCCTTGGTGATCGCGCCCCTGCGGTCGCTCTCCCCGCTGGAGTGCTCGGAGGGCGTCAAGCCGACCCATGCGGCGAACGACCGGGCATTCCTGAACCTCGAGAACTCGCCGGCCTCGAACACGAGGTCGGCGGCCGTCGCGGTGTCGACGCCCTTGAGGCAGCGCAGGGAGTCGACCCTCTTCCTCCACCTGGGCTTGCGGGTCTCGGCCTCGACGAGCCCCTCGAGCCGCGCCTTGTCCTCCGCCGCCCGCCTGACCGCGTCGACGTAGTAGGCGAGCGCCTCGTTGTCGGCCCCCTCCGCGAACCTTATCGACTCGATCCAAGGACCAGTGCGCCCGGGTCCAGTTGCCCTTCCTGCGGCCGGTGGGCGTCCTCTCGTCGAAGACGAGCCCGTGCCTGAGCAGGAACTTGGAGAGCCGCTGCTTCGAGCGCGAGAGGTCGTCCCTCGCGTCCTCGAGCGCCCTAGTCAGGTCGCGGGCGGCCTCGCACTCGTCGTCGGGGACCCACACCTCGACCACGTTGCCGACCGACAGCATGCGGGCGAGGAACTCGGCGTCGTTGCGGTCGTTCTTCCTGCGCCTGTCCGCGCTGGGCTTGATCATCTTCGAGACGGCGCCGACCACGCAGTCGACCCCAAGGCCGGAGAGCCTCTTCTGCAGGTCGAATCCCGTGACCCCGGACTCGTACACGCACCTGGCCTTAGGGTCCACGGAGCGGACCCACCCCGCGACGGCGCCGGCGTCGTAGCCGAAGGTCGCGCAGCGCACCTCCCCGGTCATGACGTCGAGGGAGACGGCCTTTATCGAACGGGCGTGGACGTCGAGGCCGACGAAGGTGGTAGTATCGAGCATGGGAGCCCCTTCCATGAATGCGGCGTGGCCGCCGCGGCTGAATTAGACACTCACCATTGTCGGCCTAATCCGCGGTCTTTCATGCAGCAGGGGCTCTCAATGTTTTTATGTCCTGCTCATATCGTCTCTGCCGGCAGCTTGGAACAGTCCTTAAAGCCCGCATCAATCAACTGCGGAAAGCGCATCCCAGAATGAGCGTCCAACATGGGACATGGTTTCCCTTGAGGGCCTCAACCGGAAAATACATCCCGGAATGTTGCCGGAAAGTGGAACGTAGTTTCCCAAACAGGCCGTGCGCGGAAAGTGCATCTCGCTATCGAACTTCAAAGCGGGATGCATTTTCCGTGCCAGCAGTTCCGGGCAACCAGAGACCACTCATTTAAGTCTGTCCCCAACGACTAGTAGTAGGCCCACATGGCTTCGACTTCGTTGAGGACCTCTACGACGCCCCAGCGGCGGGCGCTGCGGCTGGCCGAGTTGGGATCGAAGACTTCAATCTGGTCGGCGTCGTCAATACCGTAAAGTACAATGTAGTGGCCCACGTTGGTAAAGGTGCCCGGCCGAACGGCGGCGATGACGGGCGCTCCCGAACGCAGCGCCTGAGTCATCGAGTCGCGATTGTTATGAAGCTCCGTTCCGTTAAGTCCCAACTGCCACGCACCGCTCGTCATAAACGACCATTCGGTTGCACCGGTGGGGGCGTAATTGCCTGCCTCGGAAAGCGCGCACATATTGACGGGGGTCATATCGGTGCGTCCCGTCTTAAAGATATAGACCATGGTGAGGCACGTAGGCCCGCAGGCATTTTGGCGGATGGTACCGCCGGCGTAAGGCAGCTCCTACCATGCAGGGTCGATCTGATAGATATGGGGCATCGTGCCGGCTTGCCATTGCGAGCGCGGGGTCGAAAAGGCGAAAGAATAACCGGGCGCGACGGGGGCCTTGAGCAGCTTGTCCTCGGCGGTGGGCTCGAGACCGGCCGAGCCGTGGGACATACAGGAGCTCATAAGCACAAAGACCAGACAGATGAGGATAGAGCACAGTGCGAGGCAAAGCCGACGAGCCGGCAGGGCGGGGGCATTCACGTACGATGTCGAGCGGTAGGGCTTGCCGTCGCGTCCGCCTTGGGGATGCGAAAAGAAGCGGTTGATATGGCTGCCGGGCTGACGTGCGCCGTTGCGGCGCAGTTGCGGAACCTCGGCTTGGCGCTGTCGAGTGCGCGCGCCCAAGCGGCTATCTTGCTGTGCGCTTGTGCCCGTGCTCGGACGGCCACTCTGCCGTGTTCTGTTTGTCTGCTGCCGAGACGAAGGCCTGGGTTGCTCTTGAGGGCGTTGCGGATTGCTGCTCGTGGCACTTCTGGGCGTCGGCGTGGTGCGGCCAGCAAGGCGAACGCTTTGTCGCCGTTGATCACCGTCGTTGTATCCGTATGCCATTCGTACCGCCTTGTCTCATGTATAACCTGTCTATCCTACAAAAAAGATGTGCAACAAATGGGTCCGCGCGTCAAAAGCTCGGTAAACGGTACGAAAGGCGCAAAACACACGGCCTCAAAAACATCTCTATATGCGTCCGATGAGCGTACGCCCGTCGGACGGGCGACAACAATGAGCGGCAAACCGTGCCGTTCGTCCCAAAAACGGCGCCGCTCGTTTTGCAGTTCTGCCTTCGGTCGAGCCACAAGCGGCGCTGCTGTGCCAAGGCCGTATCTTAAAGCCATGAAATAAAAGCGCGCGGCAAAACAGACCGCGCAAGGGGTGACGCCAAAGAGGCGTCAATAAGGAAAGGAGGGGAACAATGGCGGACAAGAACGCAGAAGTTGCAGTCGAAGGTAACGGCGGCATGAAGAAAACGCTTTCGCTCTGGAACTTCTTCACCATCGGTTTCGGTGCCATCATCGGAACTGGCTGGGTTCTGCAGGTCGGCGACTGGATGGTCGTGGGCGGCGGTCCCGTTCCCGCTATGATCGCATTCCTCTTGGGTGCAATCTTTCTCGTGCCCGTCGGAGCTGTTTTCGGTGAGCTCACGGCTGCTATCCCCATCTCGGGCGGCATCGTCGAGTATGTCGATCGTAGCTTTGGCCGTACGCTGAGCTATATCACCGGTTGGCTCCTGGCCCTGGGCAACGGCATCCTGTGCCCGTGGGAGGCAATCGCTATCTCGACCCTCGTGTCCGAGATGTTCGGCAGCCTGCCCGGTCTTGAGTGGCTGCGTGCCGTCAAGCTCTATACCATCCTGGGCGCCGACGTTTACCTGTTCCCGACGCTGATCGCGCTCGGCTTTGCAACCTACGTCATCTTCCTCAACTTCCGCGGTGCCAGCTCGGCCGCCAAGCTGCAGGCCTTCCTGACCAAGGCCCTGCTCTGCGGCATGCTGCTCGCCATGGGCGTCTCGCTGTTCACCGGCTCGCCGGACAACGCCATGCCCGTGTTCTCCCAGGTCACCGGTGCTGGCGGCGGCAAGCCTGCTACCGAGGGCACCAGCCTGTTCGCAGGCATCGTTTCGGTCCTGGTTCTGACCCCGTTCTTCTACGCCGGTTTCGACACCATTCCTCAGCAGGCTGAGGAAGCGGCCGAGGGCCTCAACTGGAACAAGTTCGGCAAGATCATCTCCCTGGCCCTGCTGGCCGCAGGCGGCTTCTACATGGTCTGCATCTACTCGTTCGGCACCATCCTCGACTGGCATGAGTTCGTTAAGAGCCCGGTTCCCGCGCTTGCCTGCCTCAAGGGCATCAACATGCTCCTGTACCTGGCCATGCTCGTCATCGCCACGCTTGGACCCATGGGCCCGATGAACTCCTTCTACGGCGCCACGAGCCGCATCATGCTCGCCATGGGCCGAAAGGGCCAGCTGCCCGAGAAGTTCGCCGAGGTCGATCCCAAGTCCGGCGCTCCCAAGCTCGCCTGCGTCGTTCTGGGCGTCATCACCGTCGTCGGTCCGTTCCTGGGCAAGAACATGCTCATCCCTCTGACCAACGTGTCGGCTCTCGCCTTCATCTTCTCCTGCGGCATGGTCGCCCTCGCTTGCCTGCGCATGCGCTTCACCGAGCCCGACCTGCCTCGTCCCTACGAGGTGCCCGGCGGCAAGTTTGGCATCAGCCTCGCTATCGTTGCCTGCGGCACCATCATTGGCCTGCTCGTGATCCCGTTCTCTCCCGCCTCCCTCAACATGGTGGAGTGGAGCATCGTGATCGGCTGGTTGGCTATTGGCCTGGCCCTCATGGCTTTCACCAATTCCCGCAAAAAGTAACGCCTAGCCGGGGCGGATCGGGTGCGCGGAATTCTCTCTTCCGCGCACCGAACCCGGCGCCACTTGGGTAGCTTTGTGAGGCCTTAACCCAACACGGCCTCGCCCACTATATGGATCCATAAGGAGGAACCATGTCCACTAAGTATGCAATCGTTGGCGGTAAGCTCATCGACGGTACCGGTGCCGAGCCGGTCGAGAACTCCCTCGTTCTCGTCGACGACAACGGCAAGATCGAGTACGCCGGTGCTATGCAGGACCTTCCCGAGGGCGTTGAGGTTATCGACGCCGCCGGCAAGACTGTCCTTCCCGGCCTGATCGACACCCACCTGCACTTCTCGGGCAACTTGACTGACGATGACACCGACTGGGTCATGCAGCCGCTCCTCGAGAAGCAGGCCGTCGCCGTCAAGCAGGCCTATGACTGCCTCACCCACGGCCTCACCACCGTCTGCGAGATCGGCCGCTTTGGTATCCAGATCCGTGACTGCATCGACAAGGGCGTCTTCAAGGGCCCGCGCGTTCTGGCCACCGGCCTTGGCTTCTGCCGCGTTGCCGGCCACGGCGACTCCCACCACTGCAGCCAGGAGCTCAACAAGGAATCGCACCCCTGGGGCGATCAGGTCGACGGTCCTTGGGATCTGCGCAAGGCCGTCCGTCGTCGCCTGCGCGAGAACCCCGATGCCATCAAGATCTGGGCTACCGGTGGCGGCATCTGGCGCTGGGACTCCGGCCGCGACCAGCACTACTGCTCCGAGGAGATTCAGGCCGTGGTCGAAGAGGCCAAGATGGTCGGCATCCCCGTGTGGAGCCACTGCTACAACAACCACGCCGCTGCCTACGATTCCGTTCGCTTTGGCTGCGAGCAGCTGATTCACGGCTTCGATATCGATGAGCGCACCATGGACCTCATGGCCGAGCAGGGCACCTTCTTCACCCCGACGATCGCCTTCCTGCCCACCTGGTACGCCACCTATCCGCCCGTCTACGTCCCCGAGCTGCACGACAAGTACGAGGGCACCCTGGTCGAGAAGGAGCTGCAGCGCAACTACGACTGCCTGCGCGAGGCTAAGAAGCGCGGCGTCGTCATGACGATCGGCTCCGACTCCTTCTCCTTCGTCACCCCGTACGGCACCTGCTCCATCGAGGAGATGTACGAGTTCGTCGACAAGATCGGCTTCACCCCGGTCGAGACCATCACCTGTGCAACCCTCAACGGTGCCAAGATGTGCCACATCGAGGACGAGACCGGTTCCATCGAGGCCGGCAAGTGCGCCGACCTGCTGGTCGTCAACGGTGACGTCGCTGCCGACATCCACGTGCTCAACACTGACAACATGGACGTCATCATGAAGGACGGCTGGATTGTCGAGGCCGGCACCTTCGGCGAGGCAAACAAGTACAGCGCCTAAGATACCGTTTGTCGATGGCTTGATGTAAAACACAGTATTTGATTGCATAATGCAATGGAGAGGGTCGCTTGCGGCCCTCTTTATTGCTATGGGGTGCGTCAGTAAGAAGGAGATGACGGTGGATCTCAATAGGCTGATTCTAGGCAAGAGCTACAACTCTACCAAGGTCTTTCGTACCGCTCAGCATGTGGTTCAAGCCATCTTGCTCGGTATTGTCGTCCCGCTGCTTATCCTGCTGCTCATCTGGGATCTAACCGATAATCCCAATCCCGTTCCGGCCGTTGTCGTCATTGCCGGCTTGGTCATGCTGTGCTTCTTCTTCTCGTACGTCTTTGTCGTTCCCGACGACCTCACATCGAGCGCAACCGACCGCACGCTCGCCATCGCTTCAAAAATATTCGCCTATACGTCGCGCGGCCTTACGCCCGAAGCTGCCTTGGGCGCCTCTAAGATCATCCTGTCTGAAACTATCGCCTCTGCCATCTGCTTTACCGACGGCAAGCAGGTGTTGGCGAGCTGGGGCGAGGACTCGGCAAAATGCCCCGCGGGCACCCCGGTGGTACTGCGGACTACGCTCAACGTGATCAACAGCGGCGAGCAAAGCGTGTTCTCGCGCGATGCCTCGACCGAGACGGGTGGCTACTTTCCGCGCCTGCGCGCCGGTATTGTCGCACCGCTTACCGTGCGCGGGCATTGCGTGGGCACGCTCGAGCTGTATTATCCCCGTCTGAGCAGCATCGATATGCGCCAGACGGCGCTTGCCTCGGGCTTTGCCGACCTCATTTCCACGCAACTTGCGAGCTTTGAGCTTGAGCGCCAGGACGAGCTTACGGCCCGCGTGGAGCTGCGCGCCTTGCAATCGCAGGTCGATCCTCATTTTCTGTTTAACACCATCAGCACCATCGTGTCGCTCGTACGTACCGAGCCGGACAAGGCCAGGTCGCTGCTGATTGACTTTTCCAATTACTACCGTCAGACGCTTTCTGATTCCGATACCCTCACAACGCTCGAGCACGAGGTGGAACAGGGCACTCGCTATATCAATCTTATGCAGGCTCGTTATGGCGACGGTCGTCTGCGCGTCTCGGTCGATATCGACTTTGAGGTGCGCGATTGCATGGTACCGCCGTTTATCTTGCAGCCGTTGCTCGAAAACTGCATCAAGCACGCGCAGCGCGAGACCGAGCCGCTTTCTATTCATGTTAGGGCTTTCGAGACCGATGACGGTTTGGAGATCATCGTCGAGGACGATGGCATCGGTATGAGCGAAGAAGTCTGCGCGCATCTGTTTGAGCAGCATCGCCGAGAGGAGCCCGAGAGCATTACCGCCGACGGCTCCATCAAACGAGGCTGCGGCTTGGCGCTCTTCAACGTGCTTCAGCGCATCCATTTCTTTTACGGAGAAGATTCTGGCATGCGCGTGAAGTCCCAGGAGGGCGTTGGCACGCAGGTCATCGTCGAGCTGAACGGCGAGCCGCATGAGCCGGCGCCGTTGACGGCGTAGCACGCGGTTGGATTGAGAGAAAAAGAGGGGAAGCACATATGTCCGAAGGCTGGAACATCTTGGTGGTTGATGACGAGTCTCCCATTAGGGCTGAGCTACGCTATCTGTTGGAAAAGGATGCGCGTGTGGGTCAGATTGCCGAGGCGGGCAATGTCACCGAAGCCGTGGAGTCGATTCTGTCGAACAAGCCCGACGTGCTGTTTTTAGACATTACCATGCCCGGTCGCTCGGGAATTGAGCTTGCCGAGACGCTGCAGAACCTAAAGACGCCGCCGGTGGTTGTGTTTGTGACAGCGTTTGCCGAATTTGCCGCCGATGCGTATAACCTCGATGCGGTCGACTATGTCGTCAAGCCGGTCGAGGACGCACGCCTGTCAAAGGCACTCGACAAGATCGAGGCAGCCTTGGGTGCCCGTCGTGTTATCCATGCTCCGCGCCAACCTTTGCGTCTGACGGTGGACCGCGGGGGCAAAAAGGTGTTCATTCCCGCCGCAGACGTCTGCTACTTTGAGGCGCGCGCCGATTTTTGCAACGCCATCTGCGCCGAGGGAACGTACCTGATCAATGAGTCGATCTCTTCGCTCGAGCGTCGCTTGGACTCCGAGGGCTTTATTCGCGTTCATCGCAGCTACCTGGTCAATTTGGAAGACGTGCACAATGTTGAGATTGGCTCCACGGGGTTGATGGAGCTCAGGCTCGACCGCGTGAACTCGACGGTACCGGTGTCCCGTCGTCGTGCCGCCGAGGTCAAGTCGCACCTGGGGCTTGCGTAGACGGTCTGCATGCCGTCGTTTACCATCGCAGGTTTGGCATGGGCGCGCGGTGGGCATAATGGGTGGCATCGAATGAAATCGAAAGGATCATTATGCCCGCGCTTATCACCCATCATCTGTTTGGCGAGGAAAGCATCGACCGTCTTCCGCAGGGCGTCATCACGTCCGATGAAGAGCGCATTGCCTTTATCTTGGGCAACCAAGGCCCCGACCCGTTTTTCTTTCACATTCTGACACCGCGTGTTTCCGACTGCACGCTGCTGGCGCAGGTCATGCATCGGTCGCGTATGTCTCGCCAGTTCGCGTGCCTGCGCGACGGCGTGTCGCATCTGCTGCCGCGCGACGCCAGCTTGGGTCGCGCCTTTGCGCTGGGCCTGCTGTCTCATTACGTGCTCGACCGCAACGCCCATCCCTTTGTCTATGAGCAGCAGTTTGGCATCGTGGAGTCCGATTCAGAGCTTGAGGATTCGAGCAGTCAGGTCCATGCCGTGATCGAGAGCGACCTGGATGTACTGATGCTGCAGCTTAAACGCGATGGCGCTACGGTCGACGATTACCCGCCGGCGGGCGAGATCGTCACTACCGATCGCATCAATCGCGTGGCCGGCGTGCTGATGAGCTATGTTGCCGGACGCGTGTACGGCATTGACATTCCGGCGGGGGAGTACGGTGCTGCCGTTGCCAATATGCAGCGACTTTACCGCGCGATTGAGCCGGCCGGCTCCGCAAAGACGCGCGCGATCTCGCTGGTTGAGGGCTTGGTGCACGACTACTCGCTGCTCGACGGCCTTGCCCATCGCGTGACGACGGAGCTGCCCGAGCGCACCGGTAACCTGGGCCATCTGACATGGAAGAATCCCTTTACCGACGAGGTCTCGAACGAGAGTTTCCCCGAGGTCTTTGATCGCGCGCTGGTCGATTACGAGTGCACGGTCGCACGTTTTATCGAGACCGGTGACATGGATGCCGTGACCAGTCACGTCAACTACAGCGGTCGCGTGCTCAATGCCGATGAGGAGTTCGACCGCGAGGAATAGGGCCCGTGCGTGCCCCTTTGCCGAATCCTTACCGGCGGTTCTGGACAATTGGGGTACGATGAACTAACTGCATATCGGGCGAATACGAAGGGTCCCTGTCCATGAAATACACCAAGCTCGAGCGTAACTGGGTTATGTATGATGTGGGCAATTCGGCCCTCGTGCTGCTCAATACCTCGGTGGTGCCCATTTACTTTAACGCCATCAATACCGGCGCTTCTTCGGCCGACCTGGTGGTCGCCTGGGGCAATGCGCAGACGATTGCCTCGCTGGTCATCGCCATGCTCATGCCCATTCTGGGCGCGCTTGCCGACTACGCCGGCAACAAGATCAAGTTCTTCTTGGGCTTCTTCCTCACGGGCCTGGTGCTTTGCCTGGCGCAGGCTATCCCAATGTCCGCCATGGCATTTTTGACCGTGTACGTGCTGTGCACCATCGGCCTTAACTCTTCTATGACGTTCTACGACGCCATGCTGCCCGACATTACCACCGACGAGCGCATGGACGCCGTGTCCAGCTCGGGCTATGCCTGGGGCTACATCGGTTCCACCGTGCCGTTCGTCATCTGCCTGGCGCTCATCATGGGTGGCCCCGCTCTTGGCGTCCCTACCATGCTGGCAACGCGTCTGTCGTTTATCATCACTGGTGCCTGGTGGCTCGTCTTTACCCTGCCGCTCATTCGCACCTATAAGCAAAAGTACGGTCGCGAGCGCGGTCCCGAGGACACTATCGGCCACATCGTGGGCGGTGTGTTCTCCGAGGTCGGACACACCATGCGCGAGATCGCCCACAACAAGACCGTGCTGGTCTACATGATCGCGTTCTTCTTCTATATCGACGGTGTGCACACGGTCATTTCCATGGCAACCAGCTACGGATCGGCCTTGGGCATCGATTCGACCCAGTTGGTCCTGGCGCTGCTCGTTACGCAGTTCGTGGCCTTTCCGTCCGCCATCATCTACGGCAAGCTCGCCGGCCGCGTGGGCACGCTCAACATGATCTTGGTGGCAGTCGCCGCCTATATGGGCATTGTGCTGTTCGCCGCGTTCTTCCTAAAGACCGCCTTTGAGTTTTGGGTGCTTGCCATTATGGTCGGCCTGTTCCAGGGCGGCGTGCAGGCGCTCAGCCGTAGCTACTTTGGCCGCATTATCCCCAAGGAAAAGTCCAACGAGTACTACGGCTTCTTTGACATCTTTGGTCGTTATGCAAGCGTTATGGGCACCTTCCTGGTGTCGGTCGTCACCTCGCTGACCGGCAACCCGTCGCTGGGCGTCCTTTCCATTGGCGTGCTGCTGATCGTTGGCTTTATGCTGCTGGTCCGCCTGTCCCGCATGACTCGGGCGGCAGAGCATGCCGCATAGGAGCGAGCGGCTATTGTGCCTGTCCACGGTACTCTTTTGGGGTTATCCGCAATAAACATTGCGACTTGCGAGCAATGATTTGCCCAAGTGGGTATGATGGAATCAGCTAGGTCGCGGGGCGTCGCCTGTGTTTGGCGGCGTCCCGTTTTTGTGTTGCAGGGAGGGTAAGGCATGAACGCCACGGTCGTGATTCCAACGTATTGGGCGGGCGATGACGCTTGCGCAAACGCCCCTGGCACCTATGATCATTCGACGCGACTCAACGCCGACAATCCCGAACTCGACCGCTGCCTGACCTCGCTCGAGCAGGTGCGCGACATTCCACGTATTATCTTGCTGGTGGTTTGCCCCGTTTCTGCCACAGCCGATGTGTCGTTGCGCGTGCACGATATCGTCAACGCACATCCTACGCTCAAGGTCACCGTTGTCACCAATACTCAGGCATCGCGTATCGCCGACCGAGTGGCGCAGATTGCGCCCAAGGGTTCGGGCGAGTGCGTGAGCCTGCGAGGCTACGGTGCCATCCGTAACATGGGCCTTGCCTGCGCGGCGGTGCTGGGGCACGATGCGGTTGTCTTTTTGGATGACGACGAGACCGTCATCGACGCCGACTTTATGAAGCGTGCGACGTATGCACTGGGGCAGCAGACGCGCCAGGGCTTGCCGATCTTGGTCAAAAGCGGCTACTTCTACGATCGCGATGGATCGCCGCTGGCCCCTACGGACAAGGCGGGTATCTGTCATCGCTGGTGGACCAAGCGCATCGAGTTCAATCGCTGGATGAAAAAGGCGCTTTCGGGTACCCGCATCTCGCGTTCCAACTACGTGTGCGGTGGCCTGATGGCCCTGCATGCCCGCGCCTTTACCCGTGTGGCCTTCGACCCGTTTATCACCCGTGGCGAGGACTTGGATTACCTCTTTAACATGCGCATGTTTGGCTACGACGTGTGGTTCGATAACGAGTGGACCGTGCGCCATCTGCCTCCGGAGTCCGAAAAGCGCTCACCGCGCTTTATGCAGGATGTATACCGTTGGTACTACGAAAGGGCAAAGTTGACATTCGCCGCGCATCAAAAGGAGCTCATTCCCGTTACGGCGGCATCGCTCATGCCCTACCCGGGCCCGTGGATTTCGCGCGAGCTCGACGACCGCGTGCGCAAGACCGCTATGGTCCGCAGCGTGTTTACCCGCGAGCATGAGGGCTACCTGCGCATCTGGCGCCATGGTATCGACGAGGCAAAGGCCTATGCGCGCCAAAACGCTGCAAGCTACCTGCGTTTCCAGAGCTTTTGGCCCAAGATCATGGACGGGCTTTGGCGTGACGCACAACTGATCAGTATCCTGGAGGGGGCCGAATGATCGACCGCCGCGCCCAGCGCGATAGTTCAATATCAATCTTTCGCATCATTGCCGTTGCCTGCGCCATTTGCGTGCTGGTGTACTTTATTTTTGCCTTGGTGACCGGTATCGAGCCGATCCCCACGGTGATTGCCTGCGCGCTGCTGTGCATCTTTCTGTGCATCTTTATCTTCTTGACGCTCAATCCCGATTCGGTGCGCTCCCAGTACACCGAGGAGACGCTCTCGGTGGCCTCGGCCATGCTTGAGGACATTAAGGGCGGTCTGACGCAGGAGTCGGCGCGTTTGGTGTGCCGGCGCATTTTGCCCGAGACGCGCGCCATGACGGTGGCCATCACCGACGAGGGCAACGTGTTGGCCTGCGCAGGCGAGTTTGAGGAAAAACTACTGCCAGATTCTCCCATCCACACGCTTGCCACACGCTACGTTATCGAACATGGCATCGTGCAGTCGTTCAACCGTATGGTGAATGTCGTGGGCTCGGATGGCTCGCACAACCAAGTCCCCGCCGGCATTATCGCCCCCATCAAGGTGGGCGATCGTACCGTCGGCACGCTCAAGTTCTACTACAAGACCCCGCGCGCCGTCGACCGTACCCAGTACGCGCTTGCCTCGGGCTTTGCCGAGATCTTGTCCACGCAGCTCGCCATCCACGAGCTCGAGGTGCAAAAGGAACTCACGGCGCGCGCCGAGGTGCGTGCGCTGCAAGCGCAGATTAACCCGCACTTCCTGTTCAACACGCTGAACACCATTGCATCGTTTACGCGCACCGACCCGCTGCGGGCCCGCGAACTGCTTCGTGAGTTCTCATCGTTCTATCGTGCCACGCTCGACAACTCGGGATCGCTTATTCCGGTCTCGCGCGAGGTTGCACAGACCAAGCGCTACCTTACCTTTGAGAAGGCCCGCTTTGGCGAGGACCGCGTGCTTGCGACGTTCGATGTGTCCGAGGACGTGGAAGATACGCTGGTGCCGGCGTTCGTGATCCAGCCGATTGTCGAGAACGCCGTACGTCATGGTATGGGCGATGACGACGCCCTGAGGATCGACGTGACCGTTCACCAAGACGGCGAGGATGCAATCTTGATTGCCGTGGCCGATAATGGCGTGGGCATGGATGAGGGTACCGCCGCCAGACTGTTTGACGAGCGCTCTGCCCGTCCCGACGCCAGCTCTCCCCAGGGTGGCGGCGCCGGTGTGGCCATGCACAATATTTCGGAGCGCATCCATCGCTTTTATGGGCCGCACTCCTATACGCGTGTCGAATCGGCGCCGGGCAAGGGCACCAAAGTGCTCCTTCATCTTGATTTGTCAGAGAGCATCTTTGACATTCAAGAGTAGAATAAAAGGCTACGGGCTCAACGTCATGCGACGGATGCCCGGCGTAGTTAGTTGACGAAAGGTTTTATCCCTATGCTGCGTGCGATGATTGTGGATGATGAGGCGCCGGCTCGCTCGGAGCTTCGCTTCTTGCTCGAGCAAACGGGCAAGATCGGCACGATCACGGAGGCGTCGAGCGTCCGCTCCGCCATCGAGATGCTTATGGAAAGTCGCGTGGATGTCGTGTTTCTCGATATCTCGATGCCCGGTGCCTCGGGCCTGCAACTTGCCGAGGCACTGCATAAGCTCAAAAATCCGCCGGCGATCGTATTTGTGACTGCGTATAGCGACCATGCGGTCGAGGCATTCGACGTGGATGCCGTCGATTATCTGATGAAGCCTGTCGAGGAAGCTCGCTTGGATCGCGCGATCGAGAAGGTCATGCAACGCGCCAAGCCGGTTACGGACAGCAAGGTGACCATCGAGCGAATCCCGGTGGAAAAGGGCGGCCGCAAGGTACTCATTCCCGTGGACGACATCCGCTTTATCATGGCCAAGGACGATTACTCCTGCATCTATACCGTCGATGATCGCTTTTTGTCGACGACCTCGCTGGCGCAGTTTGAGGCCAAGCTCTGCGACTTTGGCTTCTTCCGTGTTCACCGCCGCTATATCGTCAACTTGGCGTGCGTCACGGACGTTGAGACGGTGCCCTCGGGTGCCATCCAGCTGGGCATTACGGGCGTCGACGAACGCGTGCCGGTTTCGCGCCGCCGCGTCGTGCCGCTCAAGAAGGCTCTGAGTCTCTAGCACACTGGCCCCGCAGCCCTGTAGACCCATCGTCTGCGGAGCCGTGGGGCCTTTTTGTATGTATCTGCCGAATCGTTTTTTGCGGAAGGGATCCCATGAACAGTGCAAGCGCCAAGCGCATCGACATCATCTCGGACACCCACGGCTATCTTTCGCCTGCGCTCCTGGACGAGCTTAAGGGCGCAGACCTGATCATCCACGCCGGTGACCTCACATCCGAGATGGACTACGAGCACCTATGCACCATCGCCCCCGTGCGAGCGGTTCTGGGCAACAACGACTACTACCGCGACTACGGCCCCGATGTGGATCGCCTGGCCCTCTTCACCTACGAAGGCCTCAAGTTCGCCGTAGCCCACTACCGCGAAGACCTCCCAGTGGGATCCGTAGACGTAGCCATCAACGGCCACACCCACGTAACCAAAGAAGCCCAAGTAGGCCGCTGCTTAGTCCTCAACCCGGGCAGCGCCAGCTACCCCAGAGGCAGCAGAGGTCCCACCATGGCCAGAATGCTAGTAAAAGACGGCAAGATCCTAAGCACCAAGTTTATTGACTTGGAGTAACCGCAACAAAAACGGGGGATGCAGATGCGTCCCTCGTTTCCATTTGAGCCAAAGGCGGAGCTTCAGCAAGATCCTTAGACAAACCCCGCCCCGGAGACCCTCCCGGAGGGCCCAAAAATTTTTTCAAAAAAGTTGTTGCGCACCGGACAGACTTCTGTGTATACTAATCCCCGCAGCGCACGCGAGCGGAAACAAACGCGAACGACTGTCTGGGGAGTTAGCTCAGTTTGGTTAGAGCGCCGGCCTGTCACGTCGGAGGTCGCGGGTTCGAGCCCCGTACTTCCCGCCAACGCAATTAAAGCCACGTCTTCGGACGTGGCTTTTTGCGTTTGATGCACTTTGTTTCGGTAGAACGATCGCCCTAGCGCATCTTCGCCCAGAATCCCCGCCCCTTCAGGAACGCAAGTAAAATCTAATAAGCATATCTGTCTAAACAACAGCTTTGTTGCGCAACACCTGTTCAACGAGACAGGGGGTTAGGTTATACTAAATTGCACTGTAGGCCGCATCTGATGCATTTCGCTCCAAGCGCGGCACTCAGTGGATATCCGATTTACCATTTGGATGTCCTGCGGTCATTTAGCGTCTCGACACAAGCTCGGCCCCGGAGCTCGTTCGAGCTGTTCGTATTCCTTGAAAGGGGAAAAATGGACATATCGAGGAAGACTGATTACGCCCTTCGCATGCTGGCGATGCTTGCCGAGGATCCGGAGCGTTTGCTTTCTGTTCGCACCGCTGCCGAAGAGGTCAATGTCCCGTATTCGTTTGCCCGCTCGATTCAGCACGGTTTGGTCCAGGCCGGTATTGTGGAGAGCCTGCGTGGCGTCCACGGTGGCATGCGTCTAAAGGTCAGTCCGGACGATGTTACTATCCGCCAGGTCGTCGAGGCCGTTCAGGGCCCTATGGTTATGAACGATTGCACCGCGCCCGATGGTGACTGTGCGCGCATGGGCACGTGCTGCTATCATCCCCTGTGGGCCGGAGCTCAAGCGTTGATGCGCGACTACCTCGATTCCGTTTCGCTCGGCGACATCGTCGCTCACCGCCAGTTCCCGGCCGTCGATTCCAAATTCGCCGACCGCGACGCGTTTCCCGAGTACGCCGCCTGTGCATGTGCTTGCCGGGAGGAATAGCGCCGCATAAGGAGCATAGATATGATTCAGGACCCCTTTCGTTCGATGATTCGTTCGGAAGGGGTCCTGCGTTATCGCGACCTTCCGTGGCGCCGCACGCGCGATCCGTACATCATTTGGCTTTCCGAGGTCATGCTGCAGCAAACACAGGTGCCGCGCGTGGAGACGCGCATGCCGGCGTGGCTCGATCGTTTTCCGACTGTGCAGGCGCTTGCCCAGGCCGCGCCTTCCGATGTTTTGGACGCTTGGCAGGGCATGGGCTACAACCGACGCGCTCTGGCGCTTCATGGGGCCGCTCAGCGCGTTGTAGAGGACTGGGACGGGGAGTTTCCGCGTGAGACGCGTGACTTGGTCGCTCTGCCCGGCATTGGCCCGGCAACGGCGCAGGGCATCCGTTCGTTTGCGTTTGATCTTCCAGGCGTGTATCTAGAGACCAATGTGCGCACGGTCTTTTTGCATCATTTCTTTCCCGATGTACCGGCTGTTCCCGATCGCGAGCTGGTGCCGCTGATTCAGGCGGCCTGTCCGGCGGCCCCTGGTGCGTTGGCGGACGAGACCGCTCCCTTTGCCGTGCCGCTCGATGATGCCGACACGCCGCGCGCGTGGTATTACGCGTTGCTGGATTACGGCGCATATCTAAAAAAGACGTTGCCCAATCCGTCTAGGCGTTCGGCGGGCTATAGCCGTCAGTCAAAGTTTGAGGGCTCACGTCGCCAAAAGCGCGCGCATATCGTGCGCATGTTGCTGGCAGCGCGCGATGGCCAGCCGGCGGGGATTACGCTTGCTGATGTCGTGGTGGGCGTTAACGAGATGGAAGCGGCGGCTGGGCGTGGACCGGTCGAGCGCGAGCTTGTCGCGGGCATTCTAGCCGACCTGGAGCGTGAGGGCTTTTGCCGAGCCGAGGGCGATCGCTGGCTGAGCATCTAGCCTGTGCAAATCTGAAGAACAGGATTGTAAGGTTTAGATTTCCGGCATGAGGGCATCCTAAAGACGAGGCCGCTCGAAGCCTACGGGCGGTATGCGTTGAAGGGAAGTACACCTATGGATTTTGAGAACTCCCAAACCAAGAAGAACCTCGAGACTGCTTTTGCCGGTGAGTCCCAGGCACACACCAAGTATCGCTACTATGCCTCCAAGGCCAAGAAGGACGGCTACGTTCAGATCTCGAACATCTTTGCCGAGACGGCTGGCAACGAGTCCGAGCACGCCAAACTGTGGTTTAAGTATCTGCACGATGGCGCCGTCCCCGATACCCTGGACAATCTGCGCGATGCCGCCGCGGGTGAGAACTACGAGTGGACCACGATGTACGACGAGTTTGCCAAGACCGCCGAGGAAGAGGGCTTTGCCGAGATTGCCGCAAAGTTCCGTGGTGTCGCCGCAGTCGAGAAGGCCCATGAGGAGCGCTACAACAAGCTCGTCGAGCGCATCGAGTCGGGCGAGGTGTTTGAGCGTGAGGGCGTGAAGGTGTGGAAGTGCCTGAACTGCGGGCACCTGCATGTGGGTGCCGAGGCGCCTGAGGTGTGCCCGGTGTGTAACCACCCCAAGGCGTACTTTGAGGAGCAGGTGGTGAACTACTAGCGCGTGGCGCTAGCGTGAGCTGGGCCGGGAGGGCCGGACTACCTTCCCTCCTCGCTCACGGCTTCGCAGGGTCGCGTTGAGGGAAGGTAGTCCGGCCCTCCCGGCCCGCTTTGGGTCGTCGCGTGCTCGATACAGAAAAGCTGATAAGAAGTTTGTGTGCCGCCCCGATAGGGGCGGCACGTTTTTGTATGGGGGCTGGTTGGGACGGCACCGTTCATGGGTGGGGTACACTGGGTAGCGACTTTTAGTTTATCTACTACCTGATGGGGTGTTTTTGTATGGGTAAGAAGTCTCGGGCTCGGGTGGCTGCGGCGGGAACTCGCAAGGATCCTGGCCGTCGGGTTGCCGAGGGTAAAAAGGCCGATCGTGCCGAGAAAGACAAGAAGGTCGGCGCGCATGCTCATCCTGAGTGGGCGCCTTATTTGAATTCGGCTAGTGAGGATTTGACTGCCAAGTTATTTACTCTGGTCGAGGTCATCTTGGGCGTGGTGCCCGTGGTGGTCATTGGCCTGTTCCTGGCCTCTAAGGATGCCACGAGCGTGGATAAGCTCACCGATGTCTTTTCTCAGGACCCCTCGATGGTGGTTACGTTTATCTCTGCGTGCCTGCAGCCGTTTGTGGCATACATGTTGTACATGATTTATCGCAAATACTGCGAGGGCGATGCGGGCTTTGCCGCCGGCAACCTGATTGGCCTCTTGTGCTCCGAGATTTTGCTGCTCAATATTCCCGGCGTCATCGGCATGGGCATCTTGTTGTGGCGTGTTTGGCGCAATGTTGCTCCGCACTTTGAGAGCTGGCTGTTTGAGCGTCGCGCAATGGGCGTGCTAGTCGACATCGCGGGCTCACTCGTGATCCTAGTCCTGGCGTTTATGTGTGCCACCGCAGCTCGAGGTCTCGCGGGCATGTAGCCTGCTATCACCGACTGCGGAGCGCGGGGCAACTGCTGGCTTTACCGCTCCGGGCGTCAGACCCGCGGCGCATCCCTTTCCCTCTCGCTCACGGCTTCGCAGGGTCGCGCGAGGCAAAGACATACGCCGCGGGTCTGACGGCGCGAGCTTGCCAACGAGTTTTGACTAATAGATTGGTTTGTGTGCCGCCCCTTTTGGGGCGGCACGTTTTTGTGTGGGGTCCCTGTCTTCACAATTTTCGTCAAGCTTTTGGTTAGATTTTGGTCAGTTGGCGTAAAGGCGGAAGGCCAAAAGATTGCTGGCGAAAAAAGCTCAGAGAAAGTGCTGGTAGGGGTGTTGTTGAGCTTTTCGACAGCTTTTGAGCAAAAGAAACTTTGTGGCTATTGCCGGCGATTGCGTTGTCGCGGTCATGGCGGTGCGGGATGCTGGTCGTAAGCGTCGAATGCTCCGACTTTGGAGGCCAACATGGACCTGTTTCTTGAGACTCCGCAGCAACAAGCTGAGCGCATGCTGCGTCAGCAGCAACGACTCATGGAGATGCAAATGCAAGGGGCGGCAGCCCAGCCCTTTGCGCAAAATGTCGTGCCCGCTGCTGTACCTGCAGCTGTGCCCGGGTGTAAATCGGCGCCAGAGGCCTATTCCGTACAGCAAGATTCATATGCGCAGGAGCTCGCGTTCGACAAGCGTCGTGCGCGTCGTCGCCGTGTGGGCCAGCGCTTGCGCATATTGGCGATGATCGTGCTCATCCCGTTAGGGCTTGCGGCCATCTTTCTGGCGTCGTATGCCCTCACGTGCATCCTCAACGGCGCATCGCCCAACGAGGTGCTCCAACATCTGTCAGCCCTGGGCCAGCACCTAGGCGACGTCATAACAACCATCCGCACCGGCTGGGAGAGCTAGCGTTTTAGCGTCCGCGGCTCTAAGAGAAATTTGTCTGCAAGGCAGTGAGTGATCCGTGTGTGTGGCGGGGTAAGATTGATCGCGGTTTTGATTGATGACCGATTGAGTTTGTTGGGCGGAGTCTATGTCTGCTATTGATATCGTGCTTGTTGTGATCGCCTTGGTGGCGGTGGGGGTTGCTGTGGCTTGCGCCCTCCAGCTCAAGAGCCTGCGTGCCGAGTTGCGGGAGCGTGGCGACAGTAGCGCGGAAACGCTGGCAGCACTCGAGCAGGCCAACAACGCGCTCGATGCCCTGAACGTCGCGCTGGCCGAAACTCGCCGCACGGCCAATGCCATCGCGCAGCAGCAGACGACAGATGCGGCCGTGGAGCAGCAACGTTACCTGACCATCGCACGCGAGTTCTCGCAAGCTGGTGACCGGATGGATGACCTGCGCCGCGAGACGGCCCAACAGCTCGGTGCCAACCGCGAGGGTATCGAGCATCGCCTGGACAAGGTGCGCGAAACGGTCGATGCTCAGCTGGGCGCCATCCGCAAAGACAACAACGTGCAGCTCGATCAAATGCGTGCGACGGTGGACGAGAAGCTCTCCCGCACGCTCAACGACCGACTGTCGGCATCGTTTAAGCAGGTGAGCGACCAGCTCGAGGCCGTGTACAAGGGCCTGGGCGATATGCAATCTATCGCCACCGGCGTGGGCGACCTTAAGCGCGTGCTGGGCAACGTGAAGGCGCGTGGCATTTTGGGCGAGGTGCAGCTGGGTGCAATTCTGGCGGACATCCTTACGCCCGACCAGTATCTGGAAAACGTCGCCACCAAGCCCGGTGCCTCGGAGCGCGTTGAGTTTGCCGTCAAGCTGCCGGTGGACGAGGGCGATCCCGTGCTGCTGCCGATCGACTCCAAATTCCCGGGCGACGCGTACGAGCACTTGCTCGACGCGCAGGAGTCGGGCGATGCGGAGACCGTGGCGGCTGCGCGCAAGACGCTCGACACCATGGTCAAGCGCGAGGCAAAGGACATTTGCGAAAAGTACCTGAGTGTGCCGGCAACGACCAACTTTGGCATCATGTTCGTGCCGTTTGAAGGGCTGTACGCCGAGGTCGTCAGCCGCTCCGGGCTTATCGAGACCCTGGGCCGCGACTATCACGTCAACGTTGCCGGCCCCAGCACCATGGCGGCCATTCTCAACAGCCTGCAGATGAGCTACCAGACGTTTAGGCTGCAAAAACGCACCGACGATGTACTGCGAGTGCTCTCCGCCGTCAAGGCCGAGCTGCCGCGCTATCAAAAGGCGCTGCGCCGCGCCCAGCAGCAGATCGAGACCGCGGGTAAAACGGTCGAGGGCATTATCACCACGCGCACCAACGTCATGGAGCGCAAACTCAAGGATATCGACGCGCTGGAAGACGCCGACCAAGCCGATGAGATCTTGGGACTCACGCCCGCGGGCCTTTCCACAGACCAAGAAGACGAGGACTAATTGCAACAAGGCAGCGGGGCACCGGCGCAAACGCGGGCACCCCGCTGCCTTTCACATCGCGCTTGCCTGAAGTGCGCTTTAGTGTGCAACAATGGCGTTTCGCCCTATCAGACGCGAAAGGAAGCCCATGTCTCAGAGAAACACCAGTCCGCTGAAACGCTCCACCGTGCGCCGCACGCTGCAGCGGTTTTGGGGTGTCACGCGTACGCAGCCGCTGATTGTCTTTCTCTCGGTGTTCTCGTCGGCGGGCTACATCTTTTTGCTGACGTTTGCCAATACCTATGTGATGGCCCTCATTGTCGACCGCGTTCAAGCCGGTCCCGTGGCGGGTGATCAGGTGTTTGAGGTCTTCGGCCCCTATATCCTGGCGCTCGTACTCGTTAACCTGGTGGGCCAAATCCTCTCCAAGCTGCAGGACTACACCGTCTACAAGCTCGAGATTGCGGGCAACTATCACCTGGCGCGCCTGTGCTTCGACACGCTCTCCAATCAATCCATGACATTTCACACCAGCCGCTTTGGCGGATCGCTCGTGAGCCAGACGAGCCGTTTTATGAGCGGCTACACGGGTCTGGTCGACGTGACGGTGTATTCGCTCATCCCCACCATCACCTCGGTCATCTGCACCGTGGCCGCACTCGCCCCGGTGGTGCCGACGTTTACCGTGATCCTGGTGTGCATCATGGTCGTCTACATCGCGTTTGTCTGGCTTATGTACAAACGCATCATGCCGCTTTCGGCCGCGACGTCCGCCGCGCAGAACAAGCTCTCGGGTGTGCTCTCCGACGCGGTCACGAACATCTTGGCCGTCAAGACCTGCGGGCGCGAGGACTTTGAACGCGATCTGTTCGACGCCGCCGATCGTGCCGCGCGCGATGCCGAGACAGTCTCGATGCACGCCATGATGCAGCGCAACTTTACGACCTCGGGCCTTATCGTCATTACCATGGCCGTGGTGAGTGTATTCGTGGCGGGCGGCAACGCGTGGTTTGGCATCTCGGCCGGCTCGCTCGTCATGATCTTTACCTACACCTATAACCTCACCATGCGCCTGAACTACGTAAGCTCCATGATGCAGCGCATCAACCGCGCGCTCGGCGATGCGGCCGAGATGACGCGCGTGCTGGACGAGCCGCGTTTGGTGGCAGACGACCCGGACGCCCCTGAGCTCAAAGTAACCGAGGGCGCGATTGATTTTGAGCACCTGAGCTTTGCGTACCGTGACGCTGCGGCGGGCGAGAACGTGTTCGATGACCTGACACTTCATGTGGCGGCGGGCCAGCGCGTGGGCCTGGTGGGCAAATCGGGCTCGGGTAAGACGACGCTCACCAAGCTGCTGCTGCGCCTGGACGATGTCCAGGGCGGCCGCGTGCTCGTGGACGGTCAGGATGTCTCGCGCTGCACGCAGCAAAGCCTGCGCCGCCAGGTTGCCTACGTGCCGCAGGAGGCGCTGCTGTTCCACCGCTCCATTCGCGAAAACATTGCCTACGGTCGTCCCAACGCCACTGATGAGCAGATTCGCGAAGCCGCGCGCCTGGCCAATGCCCTGGAGTTTATCGACCGATTGCCCCGTGGCTTTGACACCATGGTGGGTGAGCGCGGCGTCAAGCTCTCGGGCGGCCAGCGTCAGCGCGTGGCTATCGCCCGCGCCATCCTAACCGACGCGCCGATTCTAGTGCTCGACGAGGCGACCTCTGCCCTCGACAGCGAGTCCGAGGCGCTGGTGCAGGAGGCGCTCGAGAACCTGATGCGCGGGCGCACCTCCATTGTGGTGGCGCACCGCCTGTCCACCGTGGCGGCGCTCGACCGCATTGTGGTGCTGGCCGATGGTGAGATTGTCGAGGACGGCACGCATGCGCAGCTCGTCGAGGCGGGTGGCGAGTACGCGAGCCTGTGGAGCCGTCAGACCGGCGCATTCTTGGAGGCGTAAGCGTCTCGGACGTGGGACAATTGTGCCCATAAGTTTATTGTGCCGTTGAGCCGAGGAGCCGTTATGCCACGCGAGACCAATGCCGCCAAACGCGAGCGCGCCGTTGAGGTGTGTGAGCGCCTCAACCGTCGCTATGGCCCGGTCGAGTGCTTTTTGGACCACGAGAATCCCTTCCGCCTGCTGATCGCGGTGCTGCTCTCGGCGCAAACGACCGACGCGCAGGTCAACAAGGTGACGCCGAAGCTGTTTGCCCAGTGGCCCACGCCCGAGGCCATGGCCGGGGCGAGCGTGGCTGACGTGGCAGACGCCATCAAGTCACTCGGCTTCTACAAGAGCAAAGCCAAGCATGCCGTCGAGGCCGCGCAGATGATCGTCGCCGACTATGGCGGCGAGGTGCCGGCCGACATGAAGGAACTCGTGAAGCTGCCGGGCGTGGGACGCAAGACGGCGAACATCGTGCTCAACGTGGGGTATGGCATCGTGGAGGGCATTGCGGTGGACACGCACGTCAACCGCATTGCGCACCGCCTGATGCTGAGTCCCAAGACGCATGCCAAGGAGCCGCTCAAGACCGAGCAGGATCTGCTCAAGATTTTGCCGCACGAGTATTGGGAGTCGGTCAACCATCAGTGGATCACCTTCGGTCGCGAGATCTGCGACGCCCGCAAACCCAAGTGTGACGAGTGTCCGCTGGCAGATTTGTGCCCCAGCGTGCGCGTAGCGGGGTAGGGCGGAGCGCATTTTCGTCTGGCGTTTTTTGCGGGGCTGGGCTTGCCCTTGAGCCGGAGTCCTCTCCATGCGCTACCATGACAGACAATGTATTTGACGTACGACCCGCCGAGCTTGCCCCGGCGGGCTTTTGGCGTTGCGATGCCGGAGGAACAGCATGCTCATTCACCGTATAGCCGCGCAGCTCTACACTGCCGAGACGCTGCAGACCGTCGAGGCCGGACTCGATGCCGGCGAGGACGTGACGCTGGCCGTGTCGCAGTCGGGTCGCACGCTTATGGCGGCCGCCCAGTTTGCGCGCCGTCCGCGCCCGACGGTCTACGTTGTGAGCGGCGAGGATGCGGCCGATCGCGCCGCTCGTAGCCTTGCCGCCTACGTGGGCCTGGCGCATGTGTGCCGTTTCCCCGAGCGCAAGGATTATCCGTGGCGCGAGCAGGCGCCCGACGACGCCGTGGTAGCGCAGCGATGCGAGGCCCTGGGACGCATCGTGCGCGGGGACAACTGCATCATGGTTGCCTCGGCTCGCGCGTTGCTGCGCTGCGTGCCGCCGGTCGAGAGTCGCTACTGGGAGTCCACTACTTTTGCAGTGGGCGAGGAGATTCCTTTTGATGAGGTACCGCAGCGTCTGGTGGGCATGGGCTACACCAATGCCGGCGCCGCCGACGCGCCCGGCCTGTTCCGCGTGCACGGTGACACCGTCGAGGTGTTTCCCGCGCAGGAAAAAGCGCCCGTGCGCATTGAGTTCTTTGGCGACGAGATCGACCGCATCCGTCGCATGGTGAGCTCAACGGGGCAGACCATCGGTAACGAAGACAGCATCGAGATCTTCCCCTGCCGTGAGCTGGCGCTTACCGACGAGGCCGTCCACAACATGCATGTGGCGCTCTATCGCGCTAGCCAGGACGACAACAAGCTGGCCGCATTGCTCGAGATGGTGGATGCGCGCATCGTTACACCCGAGCTCGACCGCTTTTTGCCGGTAATGTACGGCCAGACCGTGAGCCCGCTGGCGCACGTGAGCGGCAAGGCGCTCGTGGTGCTGTCCGAGCCGCGCTCGCTGTTCGACGATTGCCTGCGTGCCTACGAGGATATCGAGGCGCGTGCTGGCGAGGCAGGGATTGACCGGCTGGATGGCCTGTATGTACGTGCCCAGCAGCTCGATTTTGGTGCCCAGCAGCGCCTGAACTACGTGAGCCTCATCCGTGCCGGCGGCGCGGTGACGGCGGAGCTCAAGATTGAGCAGCCGGCCATTGCGGGCTCGGACAATCGCTTTATGACGCGCATTCAGGAAGTCGTGGGCAAGCGCTACGCCTGCGTGTTTGCCATTCCCGACCGCGGTGCGCGCGAGTCGATGGAGCTCACCTTTGGCGACGAGGGCATTACCTTTGAGGAGTCGCTGACGTCCGCCCCCGAAAACGCTGGTGTTATCGGCGACCGTGTGCGCGTGGCGGCGGCGGATTCCGCCGACCGTGCCGCACGCCAGGAGGCCCATGCTTCCATTCGCGAGCGTAAGGCCGACGCGCTCAACGCCCGTTCGCTCGAGGCGGGCGCCGCGCAGGCTGCCGCCGGCGCTGCCGTGCCCACCATCTCGCGCGGGCGCGTGACCTTTGTGGACGCTGCCCTGCCGCAGGGCGTGGTGGTGCCCGACGCCAATTTGGCCGTGTTCTCGATCGCCGACCTCAATGCCCGCATGGATGCCAACCGCGCGCGCAGCCGCCGCAAGGTTGACATTACGCAGATCACCTTCCCGTTTAAGCCGGGCGACTACGTGGTGCACGCTACCCACGGCATCGCGCTCTTTAGCGAGATCGCGCGCCAGGAAGTGGGCGGCAAGGAACGCGACTACTTTTTGCTGGAATATGCCGATGGCGACAAGCTCTACGTGCCGCTCGAGCAGGTCGACCGCATCACGCGCTACGTTGGCCCCGACGGCGACAAGCCGCGCCTGACCAGGCTCAATACCGCCGACTGGACGCGTGCCACCAACAAGGCGCGCAAGAACGCCAAAAAGCTGGCGTTTGATCTGGTCGACCTGTATACGCGCCGCTCGTCGATTGCCGGTATCGCCTGTCCGCCCGACACGCCCGAGCAGATTGAGATGGAGGAGAGCTTCCCCTACGACGAGACGCGCGACCAGCTGGAGGCCATCGCCGACATTAAGGCCGACATGGAGGCGCCCAAGCCCATGGACCGCCTGCTGTGCGGCGACGTGGGCTTCGGCAAGACCGAGGTTGCCCTGCGCGCGGCGTTTAAGTGCGTGGACTCCGGCCGCCAGGTCATGGTGCTCTGCCCCACGACCATTCTTGCCCAGCAGCACTACGAGACGTTCTTTGAGCGCTTTGCTCCGTTTGGCCTCGAGGTTGAGGTGCTCAGCCGCTTCCGCACGCCGGCGCAGCAGAAGCGCGCGCTCAAGGCATTTGCCGAGGGCACGATCGATGTGCTCATCGGCACGCACCGCCTGCTTTCGGCCGATGTGAACCCCAAGAACCTGGGCCTGGTGATCATCGACGAGGAGCAGCGCTTTGGTGTGCAGCACAAGGAGCAACTCAAGAACCTGCGCGAGCAGATCGACGTGCTCACGCTTTCGGCAACGCCCATTCCGCGAACCATGCAGATGGCCACGAGTGGCGTGCGCGACATGAGCCTGATCACGACGCCGCCGACCGGGCGTCGTCCCGTGATCGTGCACGTGGGGGAGTACGACCCCGATGTGGTGAGCGCGGCGATTCGCCTGGAGGTGGGCCGCGGCGGTCAGGTGTATTACGTGTCCAACCGCGTCAAGACCATCGACGACGCCGTGGCGCGCGTGCATGAGGCCGCGCCCGAGGCGCGCGTGGGCGTGGCGCACGGCAAGATGAGCCCGCGCGAGGTCGAGGACGTGATGATCGAGTTCGCGACCAAAAAGATCGACGTGCTCATCGCCACGACCATCGTGGAGAGCGGCATAGACAACGCGACCGCCAACACGCTGATCATCGAGGACTCGCAGCGCCTGGGTCTGGCACAGCTCTACCAGCTCAAGGGCCGTGTGGGCCGCTCTGCCACGCAGGCCTACGCGTACTTTATGTTCCCGGGCGAGCTGCCTCTCACCGAGGAGGCGACGGCGCGCCTGACCGCACTTTCCGAGTTCCAGGACCTGGGCAGCGGCATGCGCATCGCCATGCGCGACCTGGAGATCCGTGGTGCCGGCTCGCTTATGGGCGCCGAGCAGCACGGCAACCTGTCGAGCGTGGGCTTTGACCTGTTTACGCAGATGCTGGGACAGGCCGTGGCCGAGGCGCGCGGCGATGACGATGCCGGCGTGGAGGCGGCGAGCGTGGGTATTAACCTGCCGGCCGACTACTTCTTGTCCGAGGAGTACCTGCCGGCGGTGGATCAGCGCGTGCTCGTGTACCGTAAGCTTGCAGCGGCCGAGGACCTGGAGAGCATCGATGAGGTGCAGGAGGAGACCGAGGCTGCGCATGGCGAGCTGCCGCTGGCGGGACTCAACCTGTTCAATCGCGCACGAATCCGCATTCGCGGCGAGCGCCTGGGGCTCGAGAGCGTCACGCTCAGTGGCGGTCGCATCACGTTTTTGGGCGTCGACGTGCCCAAGAAGGTGGCTTTTGAGCTTAAGACCCGCTATGGCGCGGTGAACTTCCCCAAGAGCCGCAAGCTGTCGGTACCCTACAAGGCAGGCGCCGGTGCGGGCAGCGGCCTGGGTCGCGGTCTCGACGCCAACGACGGCACCGGCCCGGTGGCCGCGGCGCTCATGCTGCTGCAACAGCTGGGCGCTAGTGATGATGACTAGCGAGTCGACGCTGCAAACACCCCATTTGGGCACTCTGGCTCCATCGAAAGGAAAGCATGTTCGGATACATCTATAAGAAAGATGTCGCCATTATCGCGGTTGTCCTGTGTCTTTGTCTGGGCGTGGGCAGTTTCTTCGATTATCAGATCTCGAGCGCGCTGTTCAATATCGGCAGCATGTACGGTCGCTTTGTCGAGGCGGCCGGTGAGCTGCCGTTCGAGCTGACGGCGAGCATCGCGGGCGTTATGCTCGTGCGCGCGGTGCGTCCCGACTCCAGGGGGAGCAAATGGCTCGCCGTGCTCGGCATCCTCGTCAACGTTGGCCTGACCGGCTACGAGATCGTTTCGTCCCTGAGGGTTGGCGGCAAACTCATCGCGGCTCAGTTGGTGCTGACGTTTGTGCTGGTGATTGCTGCTAACTTTATCGTCTATCGTCTCACGCGCGACACCGCGCCCGACGAGCTTATGCGCTGGGCGTTGATGGTGCTGGCCGTGTGGGCCGCTCAAGCCATCATCCTCAACGTCATTGTTAAGCCGCTGTGGTCGCGCCCGCGCATGCGCGTGATCGAGGTGACGCAGGGGCTCGATTTTCAGCCGTGGTGGGTGATTGGCAACCCCGACAAGTGGGCCTTTATCGCCGCCGGCGTGATCAAGGACGGCTTCAAGTCGTTTGCGAGCGGACACACGGCGCATGCGGCGATCGGCCTTATGCTCGCCGGGCTTCCCGCGGCGGCCTTTAAGGAAAAACCGTCGCGCCGCCGGGTGGTCTTTTGGACGGCGGCTATGGTCGCGGCGCTCGTCGCCTTTGGCCGCATCGTGATCGGAGCGCACTTTTTGAGTGACGTGAGCTGCGGCTTTGCCCTGGTGCTGGCGCTTGAGTGCCTTGCCGCGCGCATTGCCTATCCCAACGGCGTACAATAGCTCCGTTTGAATCATCTGGCCGATACCCGGTAAGAGAGGATTGCCATGCTCGCGTTTAACAACGATTATTCCCACGGTGCACATCCGGCAGTGCTGCAGGCGCTCGTCGACACCAACATGGAGCCGCAGCCCGGCTACGGTACCGATGCACACACCGAGCGTGCCAAGCAGCTTATCCGCGAGGCCTGTCAGGTCCCCGATGCCGACGTGTTTTTTCTGGTGGGCGGCACGCAGGCCAATGCGACGGTGATCGATATGCTGCTTGCGCCCTACGAGGGCGTCGTTGCTGCCGAGACTGGCCACGTCGCCTGTCACGAGGCGGGCGCCATCGAGTTTGGTGGCCACAAGGTGCTCACCATCCCCGGCTACGAGGGCAAGATGCACGCCGAGGACCTCGAGAACTATATCCAGGTGTTCTACGAAAACGAGAGCTACGAGCACACGGTGTTCCCGGGCGCCGTGTACGTGAGTCTATCGACCGAGTACGGCACGCTGTACTCCAAGGCCGAGCTCGCGGCGATTCATGCGGTATGCCAGAAGCGCGAGATTCCGCTGTTTGTGGACGGTGCTCGCCTGGCCTATGCGCTGGCGGCCGATGAGTGCGACATTACCCTGCCCGAGCTGGCGCAGCTGTGCGACGTGTTCTACATCGGCGGCACCAAGTGCGGCGCGCTCTGCGGCGAGGCTGTGGTGTTCTGCGGCATGCACGCTCCGGCACATCCCATTCCGCGCATTAAGCAGCACGGCGCGCTGTTGGCCAAGGGCCGCCTGACGGGCGTGCAGTTTGAGGCACTCTTTACCGATGGCTTGTATTTTGAGATTGGTCGACAGGCGATCGAGACGGCCCAGACGCTACGTCGTGTGCTGCACGAGCGCGGTTACCAGTTCTTTTTGGAGACGCCCACGAACCAGCAGTTTGTGATTCTGCCCAACGAGGATATGGCCCGCATTCGCGAGCATGCCTCGATCGAGTACTGGGAAAAGTACGACGATACTCACACGGTGGTGCGCTTTTGCACCAGCTGGGCCACGACGCAGGAGGACATCGACGCGTTGGCGGCTGTTCTGTAGCCTGATGTAATGACAAGGGGCCGCCTTGCGCTGGGTTTGGCGCAAGGTGGCCTTTGTTTTTGAGGGGGAAGGGTTGTATGACCGAGATGTCCGATCCGACGATTCGTCTGGCGACGCCCGATGATGCGCCGGCGTTGCTTGCCATCTATGAGCCGTATGTGCGCCAGACGGCGATTACCTGCGAATACGAGGTGCCGAGCGTTGAGGAGTTCGCCGGGCGCATCGAGCGCACGCTCAAGCGCTATCCGTATCTGGTGATGGAACTGGACGGGCGTCCGGTAGGCTATGCCTATGTGAGTCCGCTCAACAGCCGCGAGGCATACGACTGGTCGGTCGAGACATCGATCTACCTGGCGCGTGATGTGCGCCACGGCGGGCTGGGCCGCAAGCTGCATGACGCGCTTAAGCAATGCCTGATCGCGATGGGTATCACCAACATGTGCGCCCTCATCGCCGTGCCGCACGACAAGGACGATGAGTACCTGACGCACAACAGCCAGGACTTCCATGCCCATATGGGGTATCGCCTGGTGGGCGCCTTCGATCGCTGCGCCCAAAAGTTCGGCCGCTGGTACGACATGTGCTGGATGGAGTTGGTCCTAGCCGAGCGCGTCCCCAACCAACCCAAACCAACCTGGTTCCCCGACCTCCTCAAACCTACCATTTAGGGACAGGTTTATTTTGGCAGGTTAGCCGATGGGCTCGGTGTATTTGGCACGGTCGGTGCGCTGGATGCGCTTGGAGACATGGAGCGGTCGGCCGTCGGTGTCGTACACGTAGTCGGTGATCAGGATCAGCGCCTGCCCGCGCCCAACGTTGAGCAAAAACGCCTCGTTTTGCGAGGCATAGCACACCTCAAAGGTCTTATGTCCCTGTGCCGGCGCGCGATGGAATTCCTGGCGCAGCGTGGCGTAGAGCGAACCGTTGATATCGCGATCGATGAGTGCTTCAAAGCTCGGTGGTAGATAGGTGGTCTCCAGGCACAGCGGCGCATCGTCCAGATAACGCAGGCGGACAAGTTTGACGAGCTTGCTGCCCACGGCGACATCGAAGAACTTGGCCGCATTGCCCGCGGCCTTGGCAAAGCCCGAGTCCACCGTGCGCGTGGTGGGCTTCATACCCTGACCCTGGACCTGTGTCGTGTAGCTCGAAAACACCAGGTTGTTCTCGTGGAGTGCCGGCGTGTCGGCCACAAAGGCGCCACGCCCGCGCTCGGTGCGCACCAGGCCCTCGTCAACGAGCACCTTAAGGGCGTGGCGTACGGTGCTGCGCGACAGCCCCGATTCGTCCATGAGTTCCATCTCGGACGGCAGCTTGTCTCCGCGCGCGTAGGTGCCGGAGGCGATGCGGTCGCGCAGCATGCCCGCCAAGCGCTCGTATTGGGTCAGTCTCTTTTTAGATGAAGCGTTCATGCGATCAACCTGTATCTAACCTGTATGCGTATCTAATCAAGCATGTATTCAATACAACAACAAAACCGCTGGTATCAAGTTATCGAAAACCGTATCAGCAAATTTTTTAAGACAAATATAGCATACAACTAGTCGACATAACCAAAACATGTATGTAACTTGTATGCCATCGAGAGCATCAAACGAGAAGAAAGGCTGATGCACGATGACTACTCAGGAACAGGTTAAGGACGTCGTCTCCCAGGTTTTGGCCGACAAGGCAGACAAGGGCGGCATCAAGCGCGTCGTGTGGATTGGCGCCGGCGGATCCAACGGCGGCAACTATCCTGCCCAGTACTTTATGGAGCACGAGGCCACGCAGGTCGTGAGCTCCAGCTACACCAGCAATGAGTTCGTGCACGCCACGCCCGCCTATGTCAACGAGAACACCCTGGCCGTCGTCGTGTCCATGCGCGGCACCAAGGAGACCATCGTCGCCGCCCAGGTCGCCAAGGACCACGGCGCCAGCACCATCGCCATCTATGTCGATGAGTCCGGCCTCACCGAGGTCTGCGACTACAAGATTCAGTATGACAGCCTGGCCGTCGACGAGTCTTGCATGGGCCGTACCAACTCCGCCGTCGTGACCATGATCGCCATGGAGCTTACGCAGCAGACCGAGGGCTATGCCGAGTATGAGACCGCTATGGCCGCCTTCGACCTGGTTGACCCCATCTATCGCAAGGCCGTCGAGTACACCCGTCCGCTCGCCGCCAAGTGGGCCGAGCAAAACGCCGACAAGCCCTGCATCAACGTGATGGCTCAGGGTCCGCTCTTTGGTGCCGCCTACGTCTTTAGCATCTGCAACGTGCAGGAGATGCTGCAGATCGACTCCTGCACCATCAACACCTGCGACTTCTTCCACGGCCCCTTCGAGATCCTGGACAAGCGCACCTCGCTGTTCCAGCTCATCAGCGTCGGCCGCAGCCGCTGCAACGACGAGCGCGGCATCCGCTTCGTCAACCAGTACGGTGGCGAGCGCGTCTATCAGCTCGACGCCAAGGAGCTCGGCCTCAACGACATCAAGGACAGCGTGAGCGAGTACTTCAATCACCTGATCTTTGCCCCGATCCTCAACAACGTGTACATGCGTGCGCTCTCTGCCGTCACCCACAAGGACTACATGACGCGCCGCTACATGTGGAAGCTGGACTACTAGGGGATAGAGCGGCCTAACAGCTCGATGTCCTCATAAGTTGCGGTGGAATAGTTCCTGCTTGGGGGCTTGAAGCCTCTATTTAGGAACTATTTCACCGCAACCGCCCAGTAATCCGCTGGGGGCGGAGGAAAACGGATCACTTATCCGCTCGCCGATTTGTGTCTTGAAAAATGTATATAACGACTATAACGTAGTATGAAACATATTGGAAACAATACCGAGGAGGCTGCGTTGAAGAAAAGCAATCTGGGCTATGTGCTGGTGCTGATCGCCGCGCTTATGTGGGGCAGCATCGGAATCTTTGTAAACGGCATCTCGGCCATGGGCGTTTCGTCCCAGAGCATGGCTGCCTTTCGCTTGTTGGTCGGAGCGCTTATCTTGGCGCCGGTCCTGATGTTTATGGGCTGCCGTCCGGGTGAGGGGTCTACCGTGGCTCAGGGTCCGCTGGCCCTGTTCAAGGCAAGCCCTAAAGAGCTTGTTCCCTGTGCGCTTGTCGGCATCGTCGGTTTGGCCGCCGCCAACACCTGTTATTACGAGTGCATGGGCGAGGTGGGCATGTCCACGGCCTCGGTGCTGCTCTACACCTCGCCGGTGTTTGGCGTCATGCTCGGCCGCGTGCTTTATCGCGAGGACGTGACCCCCAACAAGCTCGTTGCCATTGTCTTTAACATCGTAGGCTGCGTGCTTGCAGTGACCAATGGCGACCTTTCCGGTTTTCATTTTTCGGTTTGGGGCGTCACGTCGGGCGTGATTGCAGGCCTTTGTGGTGCGTCGCTCGCGGTGTTTAGCCGAATAGCAACCAAGACGGTCCACCCGCTGGCTGTCACGTTTTGGGGCTTTGTTTTTGGCGGTGCGGTTATGGCAGCTATCGCGGCTCCGTGGCCGGATGTCGCCGCGGCAATGTCGCCACAGCTGCTGCTGCTGTTCCTTGGCTTTGGACTCATCCCCACAGCCGTTGCTTACATCTTATATATGCAGGGTCTGTCCATGGGGCTCGAGACATCGAAAGTTCCCGTCGTAATGTCTTTCGAGACGGTCGTCACCGTACTGGTGGGCATTGGTGTCTACGCCGAGCCCGCCGGCGCGATTAAGGTCCTGGGCATCGTGTTGGTGCTCGCGTCCATCCTGATTATGAACACCGACTTCTCCAAGCTGCGCAACAGTGTGTTTGTCGGTCATGTCATTGAGAGCATGACCTTTAAGCCCAACGCGTGGTGGACCGAAAAATCTCAGGACATGGATCTGTTTAAGGAACGCACCGGCATTGCGCTGGAACCCACCGTACAGGAAAGCCCCTGGTACTTCGTGCGATAGGGGATTGCGCGCAGGGTCTGACCTGGGGTTATCCAGCTAGCGCCGGCCTACCCAGTCCAACGTTTCGAGTACGTTAAACCCGTCAACGGTCGATTTTCACCCGCGAACGGTCTTTATACTAATTAGCAATATAAGCAACGTATAAGACGTTATAATGACCATAACGAAAAGGAGGAGGCAAGATGAATCAGATCATTCTCGCATCTCATGGCGGCCTGGCCGCAGGCGCCAAAGACACGCTCGAGATGGTTCTCGGCGACGTGTCGAACGTCCACGTCGTGTCGCTTGCTCGTGACGACAAGGAGCCCATCACCAATAAGGTTGAGGCTATGATCGCCACGTTCAACGCGGACGACACCGTCTATGTGCTGACCGATATGCTCGGCAGCTCGGTCAACAACAACATGGTCGAGCTTTCCAAGAACGGCACGAAGTTCACGGTTGTCAGCGGTTTCAACATCCCGTTGGCGCTCACGCTTGCTATGAGCCCCGCCCCCGTCAAGGGCGCCGAGCTCGCGGCCCTCATCAATGAGGCCCGCACCGGTCTGACCAACCCCAACGCACCGGTCGAGGCCGCCGCGGCTCCCGCCAAGAAGGCCAAGGCGTCCCGTCACAGCTCCGGTCCCGCCAAGATCGTCCTCGCACGTCTTGACTACCGTCTGCTGCACGGCCAGGTCGTCTTTACTTGGACCACCAAGGTTCAGGCCGAGCGCATCATCGTCGTCGACAACGCTGCCGCCAACGATGACATCAAGAAGGGCGCTCTTAAGCTGGCCAAGCCCCAGGGCGTGCGCCTGAACGTCTTCACCGTCGAGCGTGCCCTCGCCAAGATGGATAAGCTCAACACCCTCGGCGAGCGCGTCATGTTCGTCTTTGGCAACACTGCCGAGATGCTGCAGTTCTGTCAGGGCTACAAGCTCGACGCCATCAACCTGGGCGCCACCGCCAACCACGACGGTGCCGATCAGGTCGGCGGCAAGGACAGCTCCGTCTTCCTCGACGCCACCCAGAAGGCCGACGTCAACCAGCTGCTCGACATGGGCATCAAGCTCTATGTCCAGCAGACCCCTACGTATCAGAGCGTCGACATCGACGCCAAGCTGTAATCAACCAGGCTTTTGCCTGACTGAAAGGAGAAGGGTATGAATACGTTCATCAGTGCGGTGCTCGTCGGCCTCGTCGGCGTGTTCTGCATGTGGGACTCCCGCCTGCTCGGTCGTCTTAACTTCGAGCAGCCCCTCGTTGGCGCTACGCTCGTCGGTCTGCTGCTGGGCGATGTGCCCACCGGCCTTGCCGTCGGTGCCGCCGTCGAGCTCGTGTCCATGGGCCTGGTGCAGGTCGGCGCCGCCGTTCCGCCCGATATGGTCCTGGGCGGCATCGTGGCCGCTGCCTTTGCGTGCCTGACCGATGCTTCTGCCGAGACCGCCATGACGATCGCCATCCCGGTCGCCGTCCTGGGTCAGCTCCTCGGCATCGTGTTCCGTTCCATCATCGCCGCCCTCACCCATGTGGCAGATAGCGCGATCGATAACGGAAAGTTCAAGACCGCCTATCGTATGCACATCTGCGCCGGCTCCGGTCTGTACGCCATCATGTACTTCCTGCCGATCTTCCTCGCCGTCTTTGTTGGCACCGACCTGGTTCAGGCCATCGTCAACATGGTTCCCGAGTGGCTGTCCACTGGTCTTAACGTTTCGACCAAGATCATGACCGCCTACGGCTTGGCCCTGCTGCTCACCATGATGATCAAGAAGGGTATGACTCCGTTCCTGTTCATCGGTTTCCTGCTCGCCGCTTACCTCAACCTGTCCGTCATCGCGGTCGCTCTGATCGGTGTGTGCCTGGCTGTCGTCTTCATGGGCTTCAAGTTCAACGGGTCCCATGCAGCTGCCGGTGTCGATTCCGACTACGATCCGCTCGAAGACGACGAAGACTAAGGAGGAACACACTATGGCAACCGCAACCAAGGACGTGTCCCTGAACAAGAAGGTCAGCCAGTTCTTCTGGCGCTCCTGGGCCATCCAGGCCTCTTGGAACTACGAGCGTCAGATGAACATGGGCTTCCTCTACGGCATGGTTCCCACGCTCGACCGCCTCTATCCGGACGAGTCCGACCCCAAGCAGCTCGCTGCTAAGAAAGAGGCTTACCACCGTCACATGGCGTTCTACAACTGCACCCCGCAGACGAGCGCCTTTATCCTGGGCCTCACCGCCTCCATGGAGGAGGAGTACGCCAAGGATCCCGAGAACTTCAACCCCGATTCGATTAACGCGGTCAAGACCTCCCTTATGGGCCCGCTTTCCGGCATCGGTGACTCCTTCTTCCAGGGCACCATTCGTGTTATCGCCTTTGGTCTGGGCGTTCAGCTGGCTCAGCAGGGCTCCATCATGGGCCCGATCCTGGCCATGCTCATCTCCATCGTCCCCTCTGTGCTGATCACTTGGTTCGCAGCCAAGATGGGCTATCAGGGCGGCCACGAGTACCTGAGCAAGCTTCAGGGCGGCGACCTCATGGAGAAGCTCATGTATGTCTGCGGCATCGTGGGTCTTATGTCCGTAGGCGGCATGATCGCCACGCTGATCGGCGCCACCACCCCGCTGCAGTTCGCTGAGGGCACCGTCGTTATCCAGGACATCCTGGACGGCATGATGCCCCAGATGATCTCCCTTGGCCTCACCGGCCTTATGTACTGGCTCATCAAGAAGAACGTCAACACCGGTTGGCTTCTCGTGATCGCCATCGTGGGCGGCATCGCCCTCTCCGCGGCCGGCATCCTGGCCTAGTCGCGACCAAGCGTCTAACCGCTTTCCCCCGGGGGCCTGCCTGGCATCCCATACCCCAGGCAGGCTTCCATCCCCAAAATGCGACAATGGGACAGTCCCTTTGTCGCATCCTCAACGGGCCGGCGACTCGGTCCAAACCACGGTAACCCTGCGAGCGCCCGGCAATGTGGCGCCGCAAAAATTGAAAGGAATGTGTCAGATGTACGAGATCGACCTTAACCTCCCTAAGCAGATCGTCGCTGACGTCCTGTCCAACCACGAGATCCACAGCGTCGCTTTCGTCGGCTGCGGTGCTTCCATGTCCGACCTTTACCCCGCCAAGTACTTCCTGGCCAACAACACGGACAAGCTGAACGTTCAGATCTTCACTGCTAACGAGTTCAACTACGACACGCCTTCCTGGGTCAACGAGCACACCTTCGTGATCACCTGCTCCCTCGGTGGCTCCACGCCCGAGACCGTCGAGGCCAACAAGACCGCCAAGAAGCACAACTGCCCGGTCGTCTCCCTCACCAACAAGGCTGGCTCCGCTCTGACCGTCGACGCTGACTATGTCATCGTTCACGGCTTCCACGCCAACTTCGCTGCCAAGTGCGAGAAGCCCGGCTACGCCATCGCTCTTGCTGTCGAGATCCTTCAGCAGACCGAGGGTTATGACCACTACGAGGACATGATCACCGGCCTCACCAACGTCTTCGAGCTCTGCGAGAACGCCGCTCAGTCCTGCAAGAAGCTCGCCAAGAAGTTCGCCGAGGACTTCAAGGACGACAAGATGATCTACTTCATGGCTTCCGGTGCCTCCGAGAAGATGGCTTATTCTCACGCCGCCTTCCTGTTCACCGAGATGCAGTGGATCGACGCCGCCGCCTACAACACCGGCGAGTACTTCCACGGCCCGTTCGAGGTTTCCACCGAGGGTAAGCCCTACGTCTTCTTCATGTCCGATGGCGCTACCCGTCCGATGGACGCCCGCGCCCTCACCTTCCTTGAGCGCATGGGCGCCAAGGTCGCTCTGATCGACTCCAAGGACTACGGCCTGGCTGACGCCGTGCCCGCGAGCGTCGTCACCTACTTCAACCCGCTGCTGCACCTCGCCGTTATGCGCGAGTACGGCAACCAGATCGCCGAGGCCCGTCAGCACCCGCTGACCATGCGTCGCTACATGTGGAAGCTTTCCTACTAATCACAAGTAAGTAGACCTTACGGGTTGATTGAGAGGGGATGGGGTTTGTGCCCCATCCCCTTTTTTGCTCTGGGGAAGGCGTGTCTGTCGCGCCATAAAACCCCGGATAAAACCTACCAAAATAAACCTGTCCCTTTTTGGCAGGTGGGAGGAGATGCGTATGATCAAGGCAGTGCTGTTTGACATGGACGGAGTGCTGGTCGATACCGAGTGGTTCTACAACCGTCGCCGCGTGGCGTTTATGGAAGAGAAGGGGTTCCACTTTGACGAGATCCCCGATCTTTCGGGGTCTAACGAGCCTGCCATTTGGGAGGCGCTGGTGCCCGACGATGTTGAGCTGCGCGAGCGCCTGCGCGTGGAGTATAAGCAGGTCTACAGCCCGGACCATCCCGTTCCGTATGCCGAGCTGCTCAATGAGCAGACGGAGCCGGTGATGCGCAAGCTGCACGAGCGCGGCGTGAAGTGCGCCATCGCGAGCTCGTCCTATCGCGAGCTGATCGACGAGCTGGTGGGGATTGCCGGTATCGCCGGCGTGCTGGACTACACCATCAGCGGTCACGAGTGCAGCGCGTTTAAGCCCGACCCCGAGATCTACCTGCGTGCCATGGAGGCGCTGGGGGTGGAGCCTGCCGAGTGCCTGGTTATCGAGGATTCGCCTTTGGGGATCGAGGCTGGCAAACGTTCCGGCGCCCGCGTCCTGGCACTGCGTCCGCACGAGGGCGTCAACCTCGATCAATCGCGAGCCGATGCCGTTATTGATAATCTGACCGACATTTTGGCCGCTTTGTAGTGTCAATCCGCCGCGAGAAGCACGGGTTCAAACGTTTTTTGCGGTGGACTGGCTCAATTTGGTTTCGATTTTGATCCGTTTGGCTTCGATTCGGACTAAGTGAGTAGACTTTTTGGCGCAGGCCGAGCACAATGCATATCTTCCTTTGTAAAACCGCAGGTCACAGGGGTGGCGGTTTTGGGTGTGCTCGGCAGATCGTAAAAAGTCTACTCACTTGGAATTTTGCCCTTTGGTCGTGGGGGTTGCTGGTCCCGTTTTGGTTGTCGAGGGAGGTTGAATTGAAGCGCCCCCGCACGCTCCATGCTACAATCGCGGGCATGCCCCACAACCACATCTGCCTTCGAAAGGAGCCTACGTGGCGAACGCCATCGATCAGCTCACGGACCGCGTGCTCATGCTCGGCCGCCTCACCATCGTCCGCCGTGCCATTACTGCCGTGGCGGTCACAATTTCTGCCGTCCTCCAGACATTCCTGATCCAGGCGTTCATTCAGCCCGCCGACCTGCTTCCGAGCGGCCTCACCGGCGTTGCGGTCCTGCTCGATCGCGTTACCTCGCTGGGCGGCGTTCACATCGACATTTCGCTCGGTATGCTCGCGCTCAACATCCCCGTGGCGCTCCTATGCTGGAGCGGCATTAGCAAGCGCTTCGTCATCTTCTCGATGATGCAGGTCGTGCTCTCGTCGCTGTTCCTCAACGTCTTTCACTTCGCTCCATTTTTGGGCGACAAGATCATGCTCATCATTTTTGGCGGCGTGGTCTCGGGTCTGGGCGCTGCCATCGCACTTAAATCCGGCGCATCCACCGGCGGCACCGACTTTATCGCGCTGTGGGTTTCCAACCACACGGGCAAGACCATCTGGGGCGTCATCTTTGGTTTCAACTGCTTTATCCTGGCGATCTTTGGCTTTATGTTTGGCTGGGACAAGGCGGCGTATTCCATCGTGTTCCAGTTTATTTCGACCAAGACCATCGACAGTTTCTATCGTCGCTACGATCGCGTGACGCTGCAGATTACGACGCGCAAGGCAGACGAGGTCATGACTGCCTACGTAAACCATTTTCAGCACGGCATTAGCTGCGCCGAGGTCGTCGGCGGATACAGCCGCGAAAAGATGTACCTGCTGAACACCGTTGTT
Organism: Coriobacteriaceae bacterium; assembly: GCA_025993015.1. Classification (NCBI taxonomy): domain Bacteria; kingdom Bacillati; phylum Actinomycetota; class Coriobacteriia; order Coriobacteriales; family Coriobacteriaceae; species Coriobacteriaceae bacterium. Next base: position 799,939 of record DAJPFV010000001.1, on the reverse strand, counting down.
TCGACCTACGAGAGCCAGGACATTATCAAGTTGGTGTGCGACGTTGATCCCGGCGCCGTGATCAACGTGTTCCACACGCTCAACTTTGTGGGCGGCTGGTGGGGCGGTCATGTCGACGAGCCCATGCCCACGGCCGTTCCCGATCCCGACAAGCCCGCACGCATGGCCAGCAGGCAGGCGCGCCTCAGCGAACAGGACAGCCTGCAGCAGGACGACGGCAAGTAGGGTATTGGCATTTTGCCGGTCCTGCGCAACCCATCCGAACGAGCCCCCCCCGAAAGCCCCGTTGCTTTCGAGGGCTCTCGTTTGCCCAGATAAAACCTACCAAAATGAAGCTGTCGCTTTTTGGTAGGGAGGGTGTATCGTTTTATCAATATGAGGTAACATGAAACTAGACGTTATATACGTATTAGAAATTTAGCTATTTTGATAAGAGTGATCAGATATGCCTGCGCCCAAAAATGCACCGCTTTACCAGCAGATTTATGACGAAATCAAGGATGCGATCGAGAAAGGTGTTTATGCACCCAAGGAGCGTATTCCGTCCGAGCTTGAACTAGCCGAGCAGTACGAGGTGAGCCGTATTACGGTGCGCCGCGCTGTCGAGGAGCTGTGCTCCGACGGCTACCTGGTTAAGCAGCAGGGCCGTGGCACCTTTGTCTCCACGCCGCACATCAATCGCCAGTTTCACGCCTCGACGCTGCAGACGTTTACCGCGCTGTGTGCCGGCAACGGCATGAAGGCCGGTGCGCACGTGATCGATCGCCAGATCGTTCCGGCGCGCCAAAACGAGATGGAGTTCTTTGGCCTGCAGAAGGATGCGCTGCTGCTGCATATCAAGCGCGTGCGTACGGCCGACGGCGAGCCCATCTTTGAGGAGAACATCTTTGTGCCGTTTGATGCCTACCGTGAGCTGTTGACGGCCGATCTTGAGGACAAGTCGATTTTTGCCGAGGTCGAGCGTGTTGGCGGAACGCCGATTGTTTCGGTTGACTACCGCACGGTCGAGGCCGTTCGTGCCAATACCGAGCAGGCGGCCGAGCTGGGCATTGCTCCGCACGATCCGCTGCTCAACCTGCGTGCCGGCTTCACGGGCCCCAATGGCGAGCCGGTCCTGATGGGTAAGCAGTACTACGTGGGATCGCGCTACGTTATGGTCATGTAGCTCTAGTTGCGCGGTTTTCCAAACCGCGCAACGGCTCGACGCTGCAAGCCCGCCAGAGCGGCAATCTGCCTTTCAACTTCGGCGGCATGACCAGAAGGTCAATGCCGCCTCGTTTCAAGGCACCTTGCTCGCTCTGGCGGGCTTTCGCTCATATGACCCAATCCGCTGTCAAGAGCCACAATGGCCCCGCCGACCGCTTGCAATCGGTCGGCGGGGCCTGCCGTTAACCCGTCCCGGTCCGCCCCCGGCATGTCATCGACGCCTTCGGCTCAGTCTCATATCCGCGGATACCGTTCTGTCGGCCCGCACTCCATTCCTTCGGCGGGGTTCCCCAAGTCTGTCGAGGCGCATGCGGAGGGCTCCGCGCGCACAGCGAAATAGGGGGTATCCCCGAAGGCCGCCCGGCTCGCCGGGACGGGGGCTATGTCTATTCCGCGCCCTCCCGGCACATCATCCCGAGGGCCCAGAGCCACCTCACGAGCTCGGCCGCGGTGGCCGCGTTGGCCTTCGCCGCGGGCATGCCGCGGGCGAGCATCTCCTCGCGCCGCCGCAGGAGCCGCTCGGACCCCTTCCTCCCGTGCACCCTTATCTCGAGGGGCACGCCCGTGTCCCTCGGCATGAGCTTCGGCTGGTGCCGTGCCGCGGCGTAGCACCATGAACCCTCAACGGCCAGCTTCCTCACGAGCGCGTTGCCCGCACCGCTGATGCCTCCGAGCCGGACGGAGTCGCCGCTCGACCTCTGGCTCGGCGCGAGGCCGAAATAGGCCGTGACCTGCCTTCCGGAGCGGAACCTCGCGAAGTCGCCGACCTCGGCCGAGAAGGCCGCGGCCAGCGCGAAGGCGCAGCCCTTGATCGACTGGAGGGCGGCCACCTCCGCGGCGATCGGGCTGGCATCCACGGCCGCCCTGTACTCGGAGAGCAGGTCCGCCCGGGCCTCCGCCGCGGCCTCGACCTCGTTCCTCAGGGCGGCGAGCGTCCGAGCCCCGCCATCGTCCTCCGGCCTGACCTTGTCGAGCCACCTCAGGAAGTCGTAGGTCCAGTACTTCCTCGGGTTGCCGGCGGGCGTGGTGCCGCCGTAGACGAACCCCCGCCTTGCGAGGAAGGCGAGCAGCCGCTGCTTGGCGGTCGCCAGGCGCGCGGTCGCCCCGTCGTAGGCGCCGGCGAGGTCCCTGATGCCTTCGACCTCGGGGGAGGGGACCCATACGGGGGAGATGTCGTGGGCGAGTATCGCCTTGGCCATCCTGGCGGCGTCGTTCCTGTCGTTCTTGGAGGCCGAGTCGGCGGCCGACCTGGGGATCTTCGAGACCGCGGCGACGACGCACTCGACGCCGAGCCCGGCGAGCTCCCTTTGCGGGGCGAAGCCGAGGTAGCCGCTCTCGTAGGCCGCGAGCGACGGCCCGGGGAACCCATCCATCCACCCGGCGATCTCGCCCCAGGGGTTGCCGGGGAACCTCCTCGTCACGGCCTCGCCGGTGTCCGCGTCGAGGGCGCAGACGGTGGTCGACCTCAGGTGGACGTCCATCCCGAACGCGGTAGAATACTTTGGCATGGGAGCCTCCCAACCTCGTTGCGGCGCGGCTGCGCCTATGGCACTTCAACATCATTGTCGCAGCCCCGACCCGCGGTCACGAGCGGGGGCTCCTATCTTTTCAGTGCCCTTGGATTGGGTCATAGTGTCTGTCCGCGCCAAAACATCGGCGTTGCCGGGCCGGCACTTGGGGACGTTCCTTTTCTGTCGGCACCTGGGGACACTCCTTAGCCGTTGGGGGCGTTCTTAAACGACTAGTCTGGGCGGCGGCCGTGTGCTGCTGTCCGCGTGGCGGCGTATAATCGGCGGCAGATGACTTGGACGTTAGGAAACCATGACCGATAACATGCAGCAGATGGCGCTCGACACGCTCGGCGCCTATTTTGGCTACACCTCGTTTCGCCCGGGACAGGACCGCATGGTCGATGCGATCCTTGCCGGTCGCGATGCGCTGGGTGTTATGCCCACGGGCGCCGGCAAGTCCATTTGCTACCAGGTGCCCGCGCTCATGCTGCCCGGCATCACCTTTGTGGTGAGTCCGCTGCTGTCGCTTATGGAGGACCAGACCCGTGCGTTGCTTGCGGCGGGCGCGCGGCCCAGCTATCTCAACTCCAGTCTTACTCCGGCCCAGCAAAACACTGTGCTCAAGCGGGCGCGCGAGGGCCGCTACCAGCTTATGTACGTGGCGCCCGAGCGCTTGCTCGAGCCGCGCTTTTTAGCCTTTGCGCAGGAGGCCGCGAGTTCTGCCGGCATTGGCGTGCCGCTCGTGGCCATTGACGAGGCCCACTGCGTGAGTCAATGGGGCCAGGATTTCCGCCCCGCCTACCTGCAGATTCGCGAGTTCATCGATTCCCTGCCGCAGCGCCCCATCGTGGCGGCCTTTACCGCCACGGCGACCGAGCGCGTGCGTGCGGACATTCAGCAGATGCTCGGCCTGCAAAACCCCGCGACGGTGGTGACGGGCTTCGATCGCAAGAACCTCTACTTTGGCTGCGAGGAGATGGGCGACAAGGCCAAGGCCGCGTGGGTGCGCGACTATGTGATTGCGCATTCGAGCGAGAGCGGCATCGTGTATTGCTCGACCCGCAAGACGGTCGATGCGCTGGCAGGTGAGCTTGCCGAGGCGCTGGGCCCCAGCGGCATTCGCGTTGGCCGCTACCATGCCGGCATGGGCAACGACGCCCGTCGTCAAAGCCAGCGCGCCTTTATCGACGACGATACCCAGGTGATGGTTGCCACCAACGCCTTTGGCATGGGTATCGACAAGCCTAACGTGCGCTACGTGATCCATAACAACGTGCCCGAGAGCATCGAGGCCTACTACCAGGAGGCGGGCCGCGCCGGTCGCGATGGCGACCCGGCCAGCTGCCATTTGCTGTGGAACGGCAACGATTTTCGCATGCGCCGCTTTTTGATCGATCGCGGCGACGCTGCCGACGAGGCGCTTGACGATGAGCAGCGCGCGTGGGCACTCCAGAATCGATATCGCCTGCTCAGCCAGATGGAGGGCTACTGTAATACCACCGGCTGTCTGCGCGAATACATGCTGCGCTACTTTGGCGACGAGGCCGCGGCCGAGCATGCTGCTGCGGCTGGTGCGGGCGCCACCGCCACGGATGACGCCGAGGGCTGCGGCAACTGCAGCAATTGCCTCACGCAGTTCGAGGTCGAGGACGTCACCGACATGGCCCGCGCCGCCGTGCGCTATGTGGCCACGCGCCCCATGCGCTTTGGCAAGTCGCTGATCGCCGACGTGCTCCACGGCGGCAACACCGAGCGCATTCGCCAGATGAACCTGGATCAGGACAGTGGCTATGGTGAGCTGTCGAGCGAATCGGTCGGACGCATTAAGGACATCATCGGGCAGCTGTGCGGGCGCGGCTATTTGGCTACCTCGCAGGGGCAGTACCCGGTCGTGGGACTGGGCCCGCGCGCCGGCGAGGTCGAGGACGAGGTGTTTGCCTTTACCGTTAAGCGTCGTGCGTCCAAGCGCAAGGCCTCGGCCCGCGCCCGCCGCGCCGTCGATCTGCTGCGCGAGGAGGCCGAGCTGGATCAGCGCCCGCGTGTTGGCGACGATGCCGAGCTGTTCGAGCGCCTGCGTGCCCTCCGCAAGGAGATCTCGACGGAGCTGGAGATGGCGCCGTACATGGTCTTTTCCGACAAGGCCCTGCGCGGCCTGTGCCGCCTACGCCCACAGACGCGCGACGAGCTTATCCAGGTCAACGGCATCGGCGAGAAAAAGGCCGACGCCTTTGGCGAGCAGTTTATGGCGGCGATTGAAGAGTTTGAGTCCGAGCATGCACGGAATGGAGCATAACGATGGCATTCGACGATAAAACCGACCGCTCTGGCGCATCCGCCGTGCCGCTGTATCAGCAGGTTATGGACGACCTGAAAGGCGAGATCGCACGCGGCGTGTACGCGGCCGGCTCGCGCATTCCTTCCGAGATGGAGCTCGCGAAGTCCTACGGCGTGGGGCGCATCACCGTGCGCCGTGCCATCGAGGAGCTGTCGCGCGCGGGGTATCTCAACCGCCAGCAGGGGAGGGGCACGTTTGTGTGCGCCCCCAAGCTCAAGCGCAAGATTCGCCAGAAGGGTGACGTCCAGAGCTTTACTGAGGGTTGTGCTGCCAACGACATGGTGCCGGGTGCGCGTCTGGTGTCGCGCACGGTGGTCGCGGCGACGCACGAGGATGCGGCGTTCTTTGGCGTGGAGCCCGGCTGCGAGCTTATCGTGGTCGAGCGCGTGCGCACGGCCGACGGCATCCCCGTCATGCTCGAGAACAACGCCTTTGTGCTCGCCGACCATCCCTACCTGCAGACGCTGGCCGACGAGGACCTCACCGATAACTCAATCTTTGCGCTCGTTGCCGAGCATTCGGGTCGCGCGCCGCTCAAGTCCGACCCCTGCACCGTGGAGATTGCGCTTGCCGATACTCAGACGGCCCCGCTGCTGGAGGTGCCGGTCGGCGAGCCGCTCTTCTATATGGAGGCCTACTTTACCGATGAGGACGAGCGGCCCCTGCTGCTCGGTCGTCAAAAGATCGTGGGCTCGCGCTACGTGTTCGACATCTAACGTTCACGAATAGAACAACATGGAACAAATTTACCGCAATGGCTTCCACCGTGGCTGCATGCGTGGTATATATAGAACAACATAGAACGACAGCAGGTACGAGCAGCCGTCGCCAAAAGCCGCCACACAAGGAGGGGCATCAGCATGAACGCACATGATCTGATTCAGGAAATTATCGAGCGCAAGGGCAAGATCGAGAACGTCTTTTGGATCGCTTGCGGCGGTTCGATGATCGATCTCATGCCGGCCAACGAGCTGCTCAAGCGTGAGGCCACCACGTTTACCTCGACGGTCTACACGGCACGCGAGTTTTGCCTGATGGCTCCCAAGAGTCTTGGCGAGAAGTCGCTCGTCATCGCCTGCAGCCACAGCGGCAACACGCAGGAGGTCGTCGACGGCTGCGAGATGGCGCTGGCCGCCGGTGCCGAGGTCATTGCCCTTACCGACTGCGAGGGCTCAAAGATCGACAACGGCAAGTGGACTACCTGGGTCTATCCGTGGGGTGAGGGCGTGTCGCAGGCCGAGGTGCCGCAGGGCATTGGCGCTCTGATCGCCGCCGAGTTGCTCGACCAGCAGGAAGGCTACGAGTCACTCGCCGACATGTATGAGGGCCTCAAGCAGATGGATGCGCTGCTGCCCGCCGCCCGTGAGAAGGTCAACGCCGAGCTGGGCGCCCGCTTTGCCGAGCTCTGCCAGCAGCACAAGTTCTTCTATATCCTGGGCTCCGGTCCCAACTTTAGCCAGACCTATGCCATGGCGATCTGCTCGCTCATGGAGATGCAGTGGCAGCACTGCTGCTACATCCACTCCGGCGAGTACTTCCACGGCCCGTTCGAAGCCACCGAGCCCGGCGTGTTCTACTTTGTGCAGCTCGGATCGGGCGAGTGCCGCCCCATGGAGGAGCGCGCGCTGGCGTTCCTCAACACGCACACCGATACAGTCATGGTGCTCGATGCGCTCGAGTACGGCGTGGGCGAAGTGCCTGCCAGCGTGCGTTCGTTCCTGGAGCCGATCTTCTTCTACAACATGAGCTGCGAGCTGCGCGCCGCCCGCGGCAAGGTGTTCGACCACAGCCCCGAGATTCGTCGCTACATGGGCATCGAGCAGTACTAGGTAACGGGAAAAGCATTCACCTTCGATTCGCGAGCGTGTCGCATGAGCCAAAAAGCGGGCCGTGCCGGGGATTTCCGGCGCGGCCCGCTTTGCATAGCGTCCGTATGAGCGAGGTGTCGCGTCAAGCGGCGGCCTACTTCGCGTCGTAGGCCTCGGCGTCCCACCAGTCGAGCTGGGCGATGTTGTCGCGGATGTGCTGGCAGCTCTTGTGGAAGCCCTCGAGCTCGTGCTCGGACAGGTCCAGCGTGTAGACCTCCTCGACGCCCTCGGCACCGATCGCGCACGGCAGGGAGGTGAAGATGCCCTCCTCGCCATACTGGCCGGTCATGAGCGTGGAGGCGGAAAGCACGGCGTGCTCGTTATGCAGCACGGCGGCGCAAACGCGCGCGGCGGAGTTGGCGACGGCGTACTCGGTGCACTGTTTGCCCTGGTAGGTTACGTAGCCGCCCTTGCGCGCGAGCTCCTCGACCTCCATGTGGTCAAAGGCGTACTTGTCGGGGTTCTCGGCCTGAAGCTCGTTAAGGCTCTTGCCGGCGATGGTTGCGGCCTTAAAGGCGGCCAGCTGGCTAAAGCCGTGCTCGCCGATCATGTAGGCGTCGATGGACTTGGGGCTCACGCCGACCTTCTTGGAGATCTCGGTGCGCAGGCGGGCGGAGTCCAGGCCGCAGCCCGAGCCGATGATCTTCTTGGGATCGTAGCCGGTCAGGTGCCACAGCTCGGTGCACACGACGTCGCAGGGGTTGGAGATGCTCACGAAGATGCCATCAAAGCCGGCGTCGACGATGCGCTTGGCAAAGGTGCGGGCGGCGTCGGTGGTAAAGAACAGCTCGCCGTCGCGGTTGCCGGCGGCCAGCGCGACCTTGCCGGCGGCGTTGACGATGACGTCGCAGCAGGCAAGCTCCTCGTAGTGGTCGTAGCAGTTGACGATCTTGGTGTTGTACGGGACAAACGAAAGGGAGTCGCGCAGGTCCTGGACCTCGGACGTCACCTTGGCCTGGTTGATATCGCACAGGTACAGCTCATCGGCAATGCCCTGCATGAGCAGACTGTTGGCAACATGTGCTCCTACGTGGCCCTGGCCGACCACACCGATCTTACGCGTCTGGTACATATATGTATCCTTTCGGCCGAGTTTTTCGCGTCGAACCATTGTAGCGTCCTGCTGTTACTTTGCTAGGCTAAAGTGCCGTAGATTTTGGGACATGCCTTAATCTCTACTTTTGGAGTGATTTGGGCCGTTGACGGCATCGCTGGGCGATGCGCTCGCGCGGATGGGGCCGGTCGTTGTACCATAGCTGTAACTGACTCGTAAGGAGCATCCATGCCCATTCGTATCCCCGACGCTCTCCCTGCAGCCGCGCAGCTCGAGAGCGAGAACATCTTTGTCATGACCGAGTACCGCGCGCTGCACCAGGACATCCGTCCGCTGCGCGTGCTCATCCTCAACCTCATGCCCACTAAGATCGCCACTGAGACGCAGATCATGCGCAAGCTCTCCAACACGCCGCTGCAGGTGGAGGTGGACCTGCTGCGCACCAAGACGCACGAGGCCACGCACGTGAGCGCCGGCCACCTGGAGACGTTCTACCGCACGTTCGACGACATCCGCGACATCCACTACGACGGCCTGATCATCACGGGCGCGCCGGTGGAGCAGATGCCGTTCGAGGAGGTCGACTACTGGCCCGAGCTCTGCCAGATCATGGATTGGTCCACCACGCACGTGCACTCTACGCTGCACATTTGTTGGGGCGCGCAGGCAGGGCTGTACCATCATTACGGCATCCAGAAGTACGACCTGCCGGCAAAGGCGAGCGGCGTGTTCGAGCATTATCTGGTGAAGCCGCAAAGCCCGCTGGTCCGCGGCTTTGACGACCGCTTCTATGCCGTACATTCGCGCAACACCGACGTGCGCCGCGAGGACGTGGAGGCCGAGCCGCAGCTTGAGGTCGTGGCCGTGTCCGACGAGGTGGGCCTGTACATCGTCAAGTCGACCGACAGCCGTCGCTTCTTTGTCTTTGGCCATCCCGAGTACGACACCGATACGCTGCGCCTGGAGTACGAGCGCGATGTGAAGCGCGGGCTCAACCCGGAGGTGCCGGCGCACTACTTTCCGGGTGACGACCCCTCCGCCGAGCCGCGCAACGTCTGGCGCAGCCAAGCTCAGCTGTTCTACACCAACTGGCTCAACTACTACGTCTACCAGACCACGCCCTACGACCTGGCCTGCGCCGGCGAGGAGCACTAGGCTGCGATGGTACTGCTGTAGCCGTGGCTGATATGGCGGCGATTAGGCGCTGATGATGTGGGGTAGCGGCAGGTCGTGAGCGTCGGTGGGAACGCGGTCGACACGCTGCTCGTCAAAGGCGATGCCGATGATTTGGCATGCGGGCGAGAGCATGGGCAGATAGCGGTCATAGCAACCGCCGCCGTAGCCCAGGCGCGCGCCGGTTTGGTCGAAGGACACGAGCGGCACAACAATCATGTCGAGAGCCTCGGCAGGCACGATGGGGAAGCGGTCGCTGTCGATGTCCGTGGCCGCAAAGGCCCGCGTAGGGTGGGCGATAAACGGAGCCGCGGACGCATCGTCGGCGGCAACTGCCCGCATACACATGCGCTGGCCACAAGCTGCGGCATCAATTGCCGAGAGCATGCACGGATAGGCTACGCGCCAGCCGCGCACGGCGGCCGCAGCGGCAAACGCGGCAGGGTCTGCCTCGGAACCCATCGCGGCATAGACGGCAACGATGCGCGGCGCCGCGGCATCCAAGCGGCCCAGCAGCTCAACCAGCCGCGCACAGATATCAGCAGACTTCGCCGCCCGCAAGTCCAAATCAAGAGCATCGCGCTGGGCAATCACCGCCCGCCGCAACTCAGCCTTGTCCATCCCAACCTCCTCTAGCAAACCTGCCAAAAAGTGACAGGCTTATTTTGGCTGGTTTTATCTGGGCAAACGTCGAAGCCGCCACAAAGGCGCCCTGTGTGGCGGCTTCGACTCGACGTTGGCTTCACAGCGCCGCAGCGATCGCTTCAGTCACAAACTTATTGAGTGACTCACCCTTCTTTGCCGCTGCCAGCGCTGCTTGCTTGTGGAGCTCAGAGCCCGTTCTTACGTTGAACGAGCCCTTAAAAGCCCGCTCGGGTTCCTTGCCCTTCTCGGCGCAAAACTCAAGGTAATCGTCGACGGCGTCGTGGAAGCATTGCTCCACTTCTTCAGCCGTGGAGCCTTCAAATACGATTGCGTCCCTAATGCCGGCGACCATACCTGTTAGCACATGCTGTTCGGCATCGAACTCGACCGGGGCGAAATAACCCTTGTATGCCAAAACGTTACTCATGACTACCTCCGACATCTTGCAGAAAGCGAACGATGTTTCGAATGGTCCCCGCTGTCAATTCGTCAGATGGATGAGGCGCGTGCATTACGAACATCCTGCCATCTGATGGCCTGTAGAAGCGAACGCGCGATCCGGACGTCTTGCCTTTGCTGTCCATTTCAAAGCCATATGAAGCCATAACTTTAAGAAAGTCAGCAAATCTATACGTTGAAGGACAGCTAAGCAGCTGGGCGATGAGTTTATCGGATCGAGTCATCCCGCCTCACATTCTGCAACTATATTCTAGTTGCAATTTAAGTCCGATGCAAACACTCATAATATAGAACATGTGTACGTATAGAACAAGCGTTCGAATCACCACTGAGAAAGGGGACAGGCACCTTTGTGGTGGTCTGTGCTGTGATGGGCGTCTGCGGCGGTTTGTCTCGATCTGTAACAGTAACTCTGCAAAATCTGACCTAGATGTTACAGATTGAGACAAAGGGCCGGCATCATCCGAAAACGTCTCGATTTGTAACATCTGGATCCAATATTACCGTCTAGATGTTACAGATCGAGACAAACCGGCAGACTGCGGCAAAAGAAAAAGGTAGATTTCCGGGCATGTCCCAAAAATCTACCTTTGTGCGTTAGCCCAGCAGGTCGACGACGTTAAAGCCGGCGTTGCTCTTGGCGATGACTTCGCGGCCGCCAAAGACGCAGGTGGGCGACTCGGCTGCGATGCGCGTCACATCGGCGCCGAGCGAGCGCAGCTCACCGGGCGTGGCGGCGAGCATCTGGGCGCGACGCTCCTCGCGCGCATGCGGATCGAGCCCGGCCAGGTAGGTCGTGTTGCGGCGCTTGGTGAGTGCGTACGGCTTCACCGGCGCGTCCATGCCGCTCACGCAGCTCACGATAAAGCCCTCAAAGGCGGCCTCGTCGGGCTCAAAGCTGCCGAGCCATTCGCCTGCGCGCTCCACGCGCTCAATCGAAGGATCGATTGCCGGGTCGCGGTAGGTGTAGAACGCCGCCTGACGCTCGCCGGCCGCGCGGAATCCGCAGCCGTACGCGCCGCCCTTCACGCGGATCTCGTTCCACAGGTAGTCGTAGGAGAGTGCGTTGGCGGCAACCGCCCAGGCGCCCGTCACGTCAATGCCCAAGCGACGCGGGTCGCATGCGCTTGCCGCAAAGCAGATGTCGCTGGGGATGACAAAAGCCTCGTGGCGGTCGCACGGCGTCGGCACCACGAGCGCGTCGCGGCCGGCATCGGCGCCGTCGCCAGCTCCCAGTCCCAAGTCGCCCGCGGCGGCCCAGTACGCGTTAAAGTCCTCATCGCTGCCGGTAAAGCTCGCCAGGCAGCCGTCGGCCACAAAGATGCGGCCTGCCAGCTCGGCAAGCTTGGCACGCAGGCCGTCCAGGCGCTCGTCAAAGTGGTCGAGCAAATCGCGCAGGAACAGGTAGAAGTCTACGCCCGAGAGCTGCTCACGCACCACGGCCGAAGGCGAGCTGTAGCTCATCGCGCGGCCCAGCGCCGCCGAGTGGCCGTTGTTAATGAAGCCCTGCTCGAGTCCAATACGAATCTGCGTGAGCACGTCGCGCACGCGGTCGGCGTCGGCGTCCGCCAAAAGTGTGCTCGACCACACCTCGCGCGGCAGGCTCGCCAGCGCATCGATCTTCTCGGACAGGGCGCCGGCGCTCACCAGCAGGTAGGGGCGCACGCCGTCCACGTCGGGCTGCGTCATGACCTCGGTCGTAAAGCTCAAAAAGCCCAGCTTGCCGGCAAGCAGGTTGTCGAGTTCCTCTGCCGAGTGCTCGCGCGTGGGCAGCTGCTTAAGCAGGCGGCAGAGCAACGTCACATAGGGCAGGTCCTCAAATGCGACGCTGCTCAGGTCGAAGTACTGCATGGCGTAGGCCAGGCGGTTGGTGGGGATGCCGTGGCGCAGACAGGGGATGGGCGCGGTCGTGTCCACAACGAGCGGCGGCTCGGAGCGCGCCTCGCCAATGTCGGACACGCGCAGGCGCGGCAGCGTGGCCTTGGCCTCGGGCGTGTCCTCGGCCTCCTGTGCGGCGCGCAGCGCGGCCGTGCGCTCAACCACATTGGTCAGCTCGGCGTCGGTCATGGCGTCACGCTTGACGGCAAGCTCTGCGGCCTCGGCGCTCTCCGCACCCTCGGCGGCGTCCACCGGCACCAGCTCGACCAGTGCCATGTGGTCGTTTTCCAGCACCAGCTCGCGCAGCAGGTCCTCAAAATAGCTGCCGTCCAGCTCGCTGCGCAGCTCCTCGTACACCGGGCCGTACTTGAGCGCCAGCGTCGCGGCGTCGTCATCGTAGAGCCAGGTGCTCAGCGCGTCGCACGCAATGGCCACGCCGTCGGCGATGCCATAGTCACGCTGGCGCAGGTCGTACTCGTTGCTGCTGATGATGGCTTCCAGACGCTCGCGCGGAACTCCGTGCTCGCACAGGTCGCGGCAGGCGTCCTGGAACACGCGACGCAGCTCGCGCGCCACACCGGGCTGTGCGTTTTGCAGCATGATGAGCTCGTAGGGCTGCAGGCTCTCGGCCGCGGTGTAGCTCACCACGTTGCCGCCCAGGCCGGCGGCCAGAATGGCCTTCTTAACCGGCGCTTCGTTGGAGCCCAGCAGCGCCTCGAACAGGATATCCGCCGCGATCGTGCGCTTGCGGTCGAGCGCGCTGCCCAGCACAAGGCCCAGGCCCACCAGGGCGTTCTCGGGTGTGGTGGCCATCTCGATGCGCTTGTACTCGCAGGTCACGGGCGCCTGCGCGTCCAACGGATTGGGCGCCAGCGTGGACGGGTCCTCGCCGGCGGCAACGGCAGCGTCCATGCGGCGGCTCGCGGCACTCGGCTGCGACAGATAGCGCTCGTCCAAAAAGGCCAGTGCGCGGTCCACGTCCAGGTCGCCGTAGAGCGTGATGTAGGAGTTGGAGGGATTGTAGTGTCGCGCGTGCGTGTCCAGGAACTGCTCGTAGGTGAGCGCGGGAATCGCACGCGGGTCGCCGCCGCTCTCGTGCGCATAGGCGGTGTCGGGATAGAGCGCGGCGTTGACGGCATCGTCCAGCACGCTCATGGGATCGGACAGCGCGCCCTTCATCTCGTTGAACACCACGCCGTTATAACGCAGCGTGCCCTCGTGCAGGCTCGCGGCGCTGCTGTCGCCGTCGCCCTCCGGCAGGTCCAGTTCGTAGTGCCAGCCCTCCTGCTCAAAAATGGTGGGCTTGGTATAGATGGCCGGGTTGAACACCGCGTCCAGGTACACGTCCATCAGGTTGTACAGATCCTGCTCGTTGGTGGTGGCAACGGGGTAGATGGTCTTGTCGGGGTAGGTCATGGCGTTGAGGAACGTCTGCATGGAGCTCTTGATCAGGTCGACAAACGGCTCCTTGACGGGAAACTTGGCCGATCCGCACAGCACCGAGTGCTCAAGAATATGGAACACGCCGGTGGAATCGGCCGGCGGCGTCTTAAAGCCAATGGCAAAGGCCTTGTTTTCGTCGTCGCACGCCAGGTACAGCAGACGAGCGCCCGAGGCAGTGTGTCGCAGCACGTAAGCGTCCGAGTCGAGCTCGGGCACGGTCTCGCGGCGCTCGACGGCAAAGCCGTGGCAGGTAGTGCCGGGCACCAGCAGTGCAGCGGCTGCGGCGCGCGGGTCGGTTGAGGTGGTGGGCATATGCAGTCTCCTTTGACGCCCCAGCGGGGGCGAATCGAGTCGAATCCTCGAGAGTATACCCATATGGGGCCGCGACCCTGCGGCGAACTGGAGACGATGCCAGCGGATTGGGCGAAGGGCTCGCGTGCCCGCCGCACGAGCGTGGAAAATTGGACACTCGCCAAACGAGAGTGGATATTCGGACGGACGAGCGAGGATTTCCGGATACCTATCGAACGAGAGTGGATATTTGGACGGAATTTGCCGCAAAAGCCCCAAAAACCGTCCAAATATCCACTCTCGATATCCGACCGTCCGAAAATCCTCGCTCGTCCATCACTCGCGTATCTCTCGTCCCTCATTCGTCTCTAATATGAGAGATGACAGGAAGATGAGAGAAAAATATGAGAGATAACTGAGCAGCAAAGAGACAGGCAATCATGGTATTGTCTCAATACCAATTGTTCTACCAGCAAAAATATGTATAAATGAAGCAAATGGTAGACATTCCATCTCTCATCTATCTCTCTATCTCTAAGCCGAGAGATAGAGAGATAGATGAGAGATAATTTCGAGAGATAACTGAGAGACGAGGGAAATCTATCCGCGGCATTCTCCGCAGGACCGAGCGAAAGGACGTGCAGATGAACGAAAACGAGCTGACCGGTCTGCTTGAGTCTTTAAGGCGTATGGGCTCGGATGATCTTAACGTCGAAGTGAAGGAGAGCGCCACGACGCTTTCCCGCGATGTGTGGGAAACGGTGAGCGCATTCGCGAACACTGCCGGCGGAATCATCGTGCTCGGAGTGAGTGAGCGCGCAGGTTTTGTCCCGGTTGAGAACTTCGAGACCGAGAAAGTGCTCAACCAATTTGTGTCAGGCATGGGTGATGCGGGCGGTCGAGGAAAGCTGGCCAATCCGCCTAAATACACGATCGAGCGAGTGGAGCTTCAGGACGTCATCGTTCTCGTCATTACGATTGAGGAGCTCGATCCGTCGAGCAAGCCCTGCTATGTCATAGAGCGGGGCGCCCAGGGCGGCAGCTACAAGCGCATCGATGACAAAGATGTGCCGCTTTCATCGACCGAGGTGCTCGCATTGGCGTCATACGGTCGAGCGACTCCGAGCGATCGGGACGCGGTGGCGGGTGCGGGCGCGGACAATCTCGACGAGACGCTGGTCGACCGTACGATAGATCGGGCTTTCTCGTTGACGCCCCGGGCAATGCGCGGCGCGCCGGACAAACAAACGAAGCTGGAGCGCCTAAATATCCTTGATTCCCAGGGCAATGTCACCAAGGCTGGACTCCTAGTTGTGGGCACCTACCCTCAGCAGTTCTATCCCAAGCTCTTCATTGACGTGGCTGTCCATGCGGGAACTCAGAAGGGCATGGCGGGGTCGCTGAGGTTCATGGACCGCACAATCTGTGAGGGAACGTTGGGCGAGATGATCTCGGATGCCGTCGCAGCCGTCGCCAAGAATTTGCGGCGAACCTCGACCGTCCAAGGCGTCTCGCGTGTCGACTCGCTTGAGATTCCCGAGGAGGTTCTGCGCGAGGCAATCGCCAACGCCGTAATCCATCGAGAATACGGGGATCGGTTCTGTGGACAATCGATTGCCGTCGACGTCTTTGATGATCGTGTCGAGGTGACAAATCCTGGCGGCCTTTACGGGGGAAAGACTCGCGAGAACTTGTTTGACGGCAGCTCCCGATGCCGTAACGCGACGCTTGTGAAGCTCATGTCGATTGTCCCGCTGCCGGATGGCGCAGGTTCGCCGGCTGAGGGCAATGGCTCGGGCATCCCGATGATGATCGATGCCATGCGCGCGCATGGTCTGGCCGGGCCCCTGTTCTGCCCGGGATTCGATCGGTTCAAGGTCGTACTTTACCGTTCAAAGATCGAGCCGGTCGATCATGGCGGGGGCTTAATTGTGACGGCACTCAAACACTACGGCGAGCTGGGGACGCGCGAGCTGGCAGAGCACACAGGGCTCACAATTTCCCAGGTTAGGTCGCGCGTCAACGCGCTCATTGCTCAAGGCGAGCTTGAGCCCACGGCGCCGGCGACGAGCCGCAACCGCAAGTATCGACTGTCGGAGCGCGTGGGATAGATGCGTTAGTGGACGAGGCGACCCAATAATCGACCCTCGATTGGCGTCCATTAAGGTAAAGCGGTTGTTGCCCAGTCGACGGTGATGCTAAAGACTCGGCTTACGCCGGCATGGCCCCGAACCCGTCTATCAGGAACAGCCTAAGAACCAGCTTGATGACATTTCCCGGTTTGACTTCTGCCGCGTCAAAGACGTGGCGCTCGGCGAGCTCGCTGCAGTATGCATAGATGTCGCGGATAAGGTCCGCGCCCGAGAGCGTAAACATGTAGCCTGCGTCCGAAAGCGCATTGGGCGCGGCAGGCAACTTGGCCATGTGGCAGAACGTTTGCAGGTCGGGCGCCATAACGTTCTGGTAGTCGAGGTGGCCGTTGGCATCCTGCGCGGCAACCTCCAATTGGCGCACAAAATCCAGCGCCGCCGCTAACACAAAGCTCGGCGTAGGCGCATTGACGTCCTGAGTGGTCGCCACAAGCCTGCCCGCCGCCTGCGTGACAAGCCAAGCGACCTCGCGCTGGCAACGCACGGCCTTGCGCGTAACCGGCTTGATGGACGAAGAAGAAACGCTTCCCTTAGGCGGATTCGAAACAGCCACAAGAACCTCCCATGAACGACCCGGCCCAACAAGCCCGGATGAAACACGTGCTACATCAGTATACAGGGAAGTGGGGTAGCGGGGTACAAGCGCGCCAGCGGCAAACCGAGAGCATCAACGATGTGCCGATCGCGGAATGAGATCTCGTAATAATTGACTCTCGGCCATATTATTGAGGGGCATGACTCGCGTTCGTATGGTTGTAGGTGCTGGCGATGAACGACATTGACCTTGCTGTTCCGTTGATGGATGGACCAAGCTATGACCGCGCCTGCAGTCTCGTGCCTTCCGAATACGTTGAGGCATGGGAGTGGTTTCTGGGTGAGGAACAGCGCGGCGGCGTTTGGACCAGCCTTCCGCACCACACCAAGGAAGATAGTCCTCAGTATCAGTACCGTTTGAGAATTGGCTCGGACTTCTTTCCCGTAACGCGGGATTCAGGGATCTTCTGGCCGGGCCAGGATCGGGTGAAGCAAGATCCCAATAAGATCTTTGCGCTTTCGGTCCATAACTCTAAAAAGAGCTTCTACACCGATGTGCCTCCGCTCTATTTGGATGACGGTACGTGGGTCATTAAGTATTCGGTCCAAGCGCCAGGAGCCGTTGGTTCTCGAGACCAGAATTACAACCGTAAAATGCTCAACTGCATGGAATGTGGCGTCCCAGTCGGAGTCATATTTGCAACCGAGGTGGGCTATAAGGTGCTCGGCCTTGCGTTTGTTGAGCGGTTCGAGCCCGAAAATGGATGGTTTGTTCTGCACGGTCCTGTTCATAAAGGCGGACCGGACCCTCGTTTTGCGCCCGACATGAGTTATCTGAAGCACATACCCGTCGATATTGAGTTTGCCGGACAGGGTGCGACCGACGACGAAAAGGTCCGCTATGCGTTAAGGCGCGAGCGATTGGGGCAGCAATGGTTCCGCAAGCAGCTCGTTGCCGCCTATGATGGCCGTTGCGCGGTGTCGGACTGCGGCGTCAGTGAAGCTCTGGAGGCTGCACATATCGAGAATTACTCGGGACCCAAATCGCAGGTTGCCAGCAACGGTATTCTGCTTCGGCGCGATCTTCATTCCCTATTTGATGCTCACCTGATTTCGTTTGAGCCTGTTTGCGGCGAATATCGGCTGTGCGGATCGTACCTGCTGGATAAGACCGACTACGCTTCCTTTGCGGGTGCGACGCTAAGGCAGCCGGATGAGCGTCAGTGGCGACCCGATACGGTGTTTCTTGAGGCCCATCGCATTGAGTTCGATCGCTCGGAAAAGAAGCGTGAAAAGGCGGGGCTTCTGCCGTATTAGCGTATTTGGCTTTGGCATTCTTTGACGATCGTGTTGTTTGATCGGATCGCGTGGCGATGCAATCTCGCGCACGCCCGCCGGTGCATGCTCTTCCTGATTTGTATAGCGAGAGGGGAGCGTATATGAGCTGGCGAGGCGATATTGCGATGGGGAAGTACGGAAAACTGCCGTGTGCCCTTATAGACAACAATATGTTTCCGAGCGTAGAGGTTGATTGCGCGTCGTTTGTCGTCACCTGCCCTTGCTGCGGCTCGCAAATACCGTGTCTCGACATTCGGTTTATCGATGCGCGCGACAGACTCAGCGACGAAGTGAGAAAACGGACAGGCGTTCATATGCCGGTGTATCCGGAGAAATGCCCTGTTTGTGGCCTCGATATCGTGTACGACGCCGGCGACGAGGGATAGGTGATGCGGAGGAGTTGGCTGTGAGTGTCTTTTGCCTCTACAAATAAATCCCCTCACCGAGTTGCTTGTGGAACTCGGCGTGATGGTCGCGTGCCCAGGTAAAGAGCGCCTGGTCAAAGTCGGTACGCGTGACCGGGACGCCAAAGACGCCGGCAACTTCGACGCGTATAAACTCCAGTGCCGGCAGCTTGTTGATGGCAGTGAGGGCAAACGGGGACGAGGGCTCCTCGAACAGATAGCGGCTGCCTTGCAGCGCGTCGCAACTGGTGCACGTGTTGCCGAGCGACGGGGCTTTGGAGGCTCGCGCGCCTACGGGCTTGTAGCCGCAGCGCTTATGAAGGTAGTCGCGGATCTCGCCCGGTACGCAGCCAAGAGCGGGCACGATGGCGAGTGCGTTGGCGTTGGCCGTGTCGATGGCAATGTACCCGGCTTCGTTGGGCGCGTGCGCGATGGCGATGCTCTCGTCGTTATCGGTTCGATAGGGAATGCCGAAGGCTGCGACCGAGGTCTCTTTGTGACACTTCCAGCACTCGCGCTTGCCCAGTACTAGATATATATACGGCGCTGAGGGGTCGGATCGGTCAACACCGGGCAGCCACTCGGCAAAGGGCTCGGGGTTGACGCCGCTGGGTACATACCAGATCTTCTTGGTCCGGTCCCATTTGGCGCCCAGCGCCTTGGCTTCTTCTTTGTGCGAAAAGGGGACATCGAGCTCGGTGCGCATGGCGGCTCCTTGGTGCTGCAGGTGCAAGTGGCTCAAGGATACCGCAGGGCGCAGACATCGCGGCGTTTTGCTGAGAAGTTGCGGTGCGGACTGATTGGTTATGCCGATGAATAGATCGGCAAGTAGATGGTCGGCTTTTGGCTAGTTGGGCGGTTGGAGCTGCCAGCTGATTTGGCGACATAAAACAAAACAGCCCAGAGGACATAGCCTCTGAGCTGCGAACATTTGGTGGGCGTTAGAAGATTTGAACTTCTGACCTCTTCCGTGTCAGGGAAGCGCTCTCCCCCTGAGCTAAACGCCCGATCAAGGGTGCGCAAGCGCGCAAGGGATAATATAACGGAGCCTGAACTCGGTGGCAAGAACATTTTTAAAAATCGCTTACATTGTGGAATTCGGGGGCTTTGTCGCATCCATTTCAAAAGAGCCTGCTGCCGCGATTTGGCTGTCGCATAATGCAAGGCCATTGCGGTATCGAGCTATGGAAAGACGCCTGCGGAATTGTCCTACCGATAAGCGGACAAGCCTCCAGCTGGTGACTTCGCCGTGGTAAGGTAAGCCGAATTGTTTCCAGGCTGTTTCGGGGGAGTGGAATGAGCAAAGAGTGTGTCGAGCAGGTCGAAGGCGCAGGGGCTTCGGTGCCGATGACCGATATATCGAACATTGATGTGCCCGAGGGCACCGACGAGCTCAGCCGCAACACCCGTCGCGCATGGCGCGACCGCCTGAACAGCGCTTCGACGCGCAAGATGATCACGGGCGTCTTGGCTACGCTGGTGGGCGGTTCGTTTTGGGGCTTCTCGGGCACCAGCGCGAGTTTTTTGTTCGATACCTACCATGTCGATACGCTGTGGCTTATGAGCGTGCGTCAGATTCTCGCCGGCCTGCTCTTTATGGCTGTGGTTGTCACGCGCGACCGCGCACGCCTGGTCAAGCTTTGGACGACGCCCGCTGATCGCAAGCAGCTGCTGCTCTTTACCGCTTTTGGCCTGCTGTTCAACCAGTTTTGCTATCTTTCGGCCGTGCGCCTGACGAACGCCGGAACCGCGACGGTGCTCCAGTGCCTGCAGCTCGTTATCATCATGGGCTACGCCTGCGTGACCGATCGCCGTATGCCGCGTACTCGCGAAGTCATCGGCATTGGCCTGGCTCTGGGTGGAACCTTTTTAATCGCCACCGGCGGCGACCCCACCAGCCTGAATATCTCGCCGCTTGGCCTGGCAGCAGGTCTTATGTGTGCGGTCAGCGCCGCGTGTATGGCGGTGATTCCCGCCAAGATCCTGCCCGAATACGGCAGCCCCATCGTCACGGGCTCGGCAATGCTCACGGCGGGCGTGGTCTCGTGCGTCTTCGTGCAGCCCTGGGCGCATATGCCGGCGCTCGACGCTGCCGGCATCGAGGCGCTCGCGGTGTTCGTGGTTATCGGCTCGTTTTTTGCTTACATGCTTTATATGCAGGGCGTTAAGGACATCGGCTCGGTGCGCGCGAGCCTCATCGGAACTGTGGAGCCGGTTTCGGCGACCATCACCAGCGCCGTTATGCTGGGGACGGTGTTTTTGCCGACCGACCTTATCGGCTTTGTCATGATCATCGTGATGATGTTCCTCACGGTGTAGCTAGCGCCGCTGCCAAGACGGAAAAGGTGTTGTGCCGCATTTTCGCCAATTGATGTCCGTGTCTGGAGTTTAGCTGTCGATGCTCAAAATGCCATAAACTAGTAACGTTATGGACTTTTTCATTGCGACTCAATTGCGAGGATTTCTTTATGGCTGGTAATCACTTTAAGGGCAGCGATAGCGGCCGCCCTGCAGTTCCGCCGCGTCCGAACGGGGCTGGTAAGGCCGGCACGCCGGGCGGCGCTGGACAGGGCGGTTCCGGTAAGCGCGTGTCCCCGGGCGAGACGGCGATGTTTACCGCTCTGTACGAGCAGTCTCAAAAGGCAAAAAAGACCGGCCGTGCAAGAGGAAATGTCTTTGCGGGCGGTGCAACCTCTGCGTCGCAGCCGAGCGGGGCTCCTTCGGTACCTGCGAACAACGCAGGTGCTGCCAACGCCGCGAATGGCGCCGGCAACGTTAATGCCGGCAAGGCCGACAACAATACTCCCTCTGCCGGTGGCGCGGGGCTTACGGGTAACCTCGGCACGATTTACACCGGCGCCTCCGAGACAGGCACGTTCGCCCGCCTGGATGATAGCGGTGCCGAGTTTGCGGGCTCGGGTTCCAAGGAAGATTATTACGATTTTGGCTTGAACTACGGTAGCGATGCTTCGTCGAGTTCGACCTCTGACGGTCTGGTCCGTCATCGCCATCGCAAGGGCGAGCGCAAAAAGCGTCACACCGGCGCCATTATTGCCGCTGTAGTCGCGGTGCTTCTCGTTGCGCTTGGCGCAAGCGGCTTTATGCTGCTTAACTCGGCAAAGACCGTAAAGAGCGAAGCGAAGGAGGCTGTCGAGATCGTCGGT
The DNA here is from genome assembly GCA_025993015.1 of Coriobacteriaceae bacterium. NCBI lineage: Bacteria > Bacillati > Actinomycetota > Coriobacteriia > Coriobacteriales > Coriobacteriaceae > Coriobacteriaceae bacterium. The sequence continues at coordinate 778,486 of DAJPFV010000001.1, read as the reverse complement.
GGCCTTAAGGACAAGGTCACGTCGGGCGATTTTTCGACGCTGCCTGACGACGCGAAGAAGATCGATGAGCTCTGTAACAGCATGAAGGCGGAGACCTCGAGCCCGCTGTGGACGGCGGCTTCGTTTATCCCGGTGTATGGCAGCGATATCAATGCGGCCCGCACCATGATTGACGCCCTGTCCGATGTCTCGAGCAATGCGCTGGTTCCCATGGCCGATAACCTTTCGCAGGCTACGCCCGGCAAGCTGTTCCAGGACGGCATGATTAACGTGTCCGCGCTGCAGGCGGTCGCCGATTCGCTTTCCAGCAGCTCGAAGGTGTTCAAGAGCGCCAACGAGAAGGTCCAGGGCATTGGCGATACTCATATTTCCCAGGTGACCGAGCTGGTCGATAAGGCCAAGGACGGCTTTGCCACCCTCAACGGCGCGGTTGACGCGGCGGAGAAGGTCGCCCCCGTCCTTCCCCAGATGCTCGGCGCCAACGGCCAGACGCGCAACTACCTTATGTACGCCATGAACAACGTCGAGATTCGTGCCTGCGGCGGCTTTGGCGGTTCGCAGGGCCTGATTTCGGTCACCGACGGTCAGATGTCGATTGGCGAGTTTGTTCCCCGCATTGGACTCAGCGAGGATGAGGCGGTCGAGAGCGTCGACGAAGAGGATGAGGCGCTGTTCGGCAACCACAGCAACCTGTACAACTCGGGCAATACCTATTCGCCTGATTGGCCCCGCAACTCGCAGCGTGTCGCCGCGCTGTGGAAGTCCCAGTATGGACAGGACGTTGATGGCGTCATCGGTATCGACCCGGTGTTCCTGCAGTATCTGCTGGGCCTGGTCGGTAACGTGTCACTGCCCGACGGAACGGTTGTCGACGGCACCAACGCCGCAAAGGTCCTCATGCACGATGTGTACTGGAACTATCCGGTCGAGGAGTCGGACGGCATCTTTGCATCCGTCGCCAGCGCTGCCTTCGACAAGGTCCTTGGCGGTATCGGCGATGTCGATGTTACGAAGCTTGTCAGCGCCGTTGAGCGCGGTGCCGAAGAGGGCCGCCTGATCGCGTGGATGAGAAACGATGATGAGCAGAATGCCATCAAAGAGACGAGCATTGACGCTTCGCTGCCCGATCCGGATGATCCGAGTGCCGATCCCGTTGCCGGCGTTTACTTTAACAACCTGAGCTTCTCCAAGCTCGACTGGTATCTGAACGCCGACACTCAGATTGGTCAGGGCGTGAAGAACGGCGACGGCACGTGCTCCTATCACATCACCGTTACCCTGACGAACATCATGACGCAGGAGGAGGCTGGCAAGCTGCCCGACTACGTTGCGGCGAGCGCGCCCGATGCCGCGCGTGACGACGAGCGTCTGAATGTCTCGTTGTTTGCCCCGACGGGTGGCAACATCAGTGACCTTACGGTTGAGGGTACCCAGTTTGGTCTTGGTGCCGCTACGTGGCATGGAATCCCCTTCTATTCGGGCACCGTTGACCTGCATGCTGGCGAGACGACGACGATCACGTATACGCTGACCACGTCGGCCGAGGCGGGGGACAAGCCTCTTACGCTGCGTCAGACCCCTACATGCCAGGCGGCTCGCGACAGCGCGTCGGCGTAGGGTTTTTCTGGTAGCGCAGATAATCGAGTACCATTTTGGGGCGGACAGGCAATCTGTCCGCCCCTATTTTGTAAGGAGAGCGCATGAAGTACTTTGGCACCGACGGCTTTCGCGGTGAGGCCAACGTTGGGCTGACGGTAGAGCATGCTTATAAGATTGGCCGTTTTGTGGGCTGGTATTACGGCGCCAACCGCGAGCGCAAGGCACGCGTCATCGTGGGCAAGGACACGCGTCGCTCGAGTTATATGTTCGAGGCGGCGCTGGTGAGCGGTCTGGTCGCGAGCGGTGCGGACGCCTATATGCTGCACGTGATCCCCACGCCGGGCGTGGCGCATCAGACCGTGGAGGGCTGCTTCGATTGCGGCATCATGATCAGCGCGAGCCACAACCCGTTTTGCGATAACGGCATTAAGCTCGTCAACAGCGACGGCTTTAAGATGGACGAGGACGTACTGGAGCTCATCGAGGACTACATCGATGGCAAGAGCGAGGTGCCGCTGGCCACGGGCAACCACATCGGCGCCACGGTGGACTACATGCAGGGCCGCAACCGCTACATTGCTTCGCTCATCGCCAGCGTGAACTTTTCGCTGCAGGGCGTCAAGATCGGTATCGACTGCGCCAACGGCTCGGCTTCCTCGGTGGCCAAGCCGGTGTTCGACTCGCTGGGCGCTGACGTGCGCGTGATCAACGCCGCGCCCGATGGTTTTAACATCAACGTCGACTGCGGCTCCACGCATATGGAGCGTCTGCAGCGCCATGTGGTGGAGCAGGGCCTGGACGTGGGTTTTGCCTACGACGGCGATGCCGACCGCTGCCTGGCCGTGGATGAGCGCGGTCGCGTGGTAGACGGCGACCAGATCCTGTACGTGTGCGGCGTGTATCTGAACAAGCACGGGCGACTCTCGGGCGGTACCGTGGTGCCGACGATTGCCAGCAACTTTGGCCTGGTCAAGTCGCTGGAGCTTGCCGGTCTGAGCGCCGTGACCAGCGGCGTGGGCGACCGTCACGTGTATGCCAAGATGCGCGAGGGCGGCTACAGCCTGGGTGGCGAGCAGACGGGCCATACGATCTTTGGCGATATCGAGCGCACGGGCGACGGCATTATGACCTCGCTGCGCGTGATGGAAGTGATTCGTGCCGAGCGCGAGACGCTCTCGCAGCTCACGGCTCCGTGCAAGCTGCTGCCGCAGGCGCAGGTGGCCGTGCACGTGGCGGACAAGGACGCCGCGCTCGAGAACATGGGCGTGCAGAACGCCATCGCCGAGGCCGAGGCTGCGCTGGCAGGCGAGGGCCGCGTGCTCGTGCGCAAGAGCGGAACCGAGTCGGTTATCCGCGTGCTGGCCGAGGCGCCCGACCAAGCATCCGCCGATGCCGCCATGAAGCGCATCGCCAACGCGCTCGAGGCTCTGTAAGGTAGTCATTGGGGACGTTCTTAAACAACTAGGTGGAAAGGGGGCGCCGCGGATTGGTTCCGCGGCGTCCCCTTTGCGTTGACGTGTCGGTTATGCCTTACAGCTCGTAGAGCGTGGTGAACTTGTCCTGCAGGTAGCTGCAGTAGTAGCGGGCATCGAACGCCATGCCGCATGCGCCCTTGATGAGTTCCGGCGCGTCCTTGGCGCGGCCCCACTGCCAAATGTGCTCGCCCAGCCAGGCTCGGACGGGCGCCAGATCGCCGCTCGCGCAGGCGCCGTTAAGGTCAACGCCGTCGCGGCACATGGCCGGCACAAACATGGCATCGTAGGCGCTACCCAGCGCATACGTGGGGAAGTAGCCAAACGAGCCGCCGCTCCAGTGCGTATCCTGCAGACAGCCGCGCGTGTCGTCGGGAACGGGAATACCCAGGTACTCGTCCATAAAGCGATTCCAAAGCGCGGGGATGTCCTTGGCCGTGGCCTCGCCGGCAAACAGCATGCGCTCGATCTGGTAGCGCACCATAATATGCAGGGGGTAGGTGAGCTCGTCGGCCTCGGTACGGATCAACGACGGCTGCGCGATGTTCACGGCGCGGTAGAGCGTGTCCTCGCCAACGTCGCCGTAGACCTCGGGCGCGTGGCGGCGCAGTACCTCGAGCAGCGGTCCCATAAAGGCACGACTGCGGCCCACGGTGTTCTCGAAAAAGCGGCTCTGGCTCTCGTGGATGCCCATGGAGGTGCCGCCCTCCAGGCAGGTGCGCGCATAGGCGGGATTGACGCCCAGCTCGTACATGGCGTGTCCCGCCTCGTGGATGATGCTGTAGACGTTGGAGATGCAATCGTCCTCGTAGATGTGCGTGGCGATGCGCGCGTCGCCCACCGAGAAGCCCTCGCTAAACGGATGCTCGGTAAAGGCAAGCGTGGTGTCGTCCAGGTCCAGGCCGACGAGTTTCATCAGGTCAAAGCTCATGGCGCGCTGGGCGGCCTCGGGCACGCGGGCGTGCAAAAAGTCGGCAGCGGGCTGCTGGCCGCGTTCGCCGATGGCGTGCACGAGCGGCACGACCGTGGCCTTAACCTCGTCGCAAAACGCATCGAAGCTCTCGGTGGAAAGGCCGCGCTCGTACTGGTCGAGCCACACGTCGTATGGGTCGCGCTTGGGGTCCATGAGCTCGGCCTGATGCTTGAGCTGGCTGACGATTTTGTCCACATAGGGCTCAAAGCTCGCCCAGTCGTTGGCCGCTTTGGCCTTGTGCCACACGGCGTCGGCCTCGCAGGTGAGCCTGGTCCAGGCCTCGGCCTCCTCGGTGGGGATGACGCTTGCCTCGCGCTGGTCGCGGCCGAGCACGCGAATCTCGTCAAGCAACTGCGGGTCGTCGATCTTTCCGCCGGCGACGGTCTCGCGTGCCAGCGAGCGCACAAGTTCGACAGACTTTTCGCTGGTCAGGAGCTTGTGGTGCTCGCCGGCAAGGGTGCCCATGGCGTCGGCACGGGCGGCGGCACCGTTGGCGGGAGCAATGGTCGCGCCGTCAAACTCGGCAATCTTGAGTAGGTACTCGCGGGTCCACAGCTTGCCCTCGAGCTTGCGGAACTTCTTGACGGCCTTGTCGGCCTTGACGCCCTTGGCGGCTTTTGCCACGGCGGCCTTGGCCTTCTTATCGAGTTTCTTTCCCATACCATATCCTTAATCTCGCAGGCCGCGCCGCCTTTGGGCGCACGGCCAGTTTGCACAGCTACCCGTCTTGTACCCAGCGCGAACAAAACGGAACGCGGCGATACGCTCGCACAATGTGGTATCCTATAGCCCAATGCGTTGACGGAGAGGGTTTTGCCCGCCGCGTCGCCGGCAAGAGAGGGAAGGTCATGGGCTGAAAGCCTTCCTGCGGTGGCAAGGGCCAAGCGTTCACTCCCGAGCAGCGACCTCAACGGGCGCGCGGCCAGCGGCGGCGAAGCCCCAGTAGGGAAGCCGTGAGCCTCGCGATAAGGGGCGCAGAGTGGGCACGGCGGGCCAGACATCCGCCGGGTCAAACAAGGTGGTACCGCGGAATTCAACCGTCCTTGGGCAATGCACATGCCCGAGGGCGGTTTTTTGTTACCGAACCGGGCCGCGTTTTCGCAACGTCAGACGGCGGCAGCCGCCTCGGCAAGCGGGGAGCGCGAGAGACGAAAGGGAAGACATGAGTCTGATTGATGATCTGGTCAAACTCGAGGAAGAGGCCAAGGAGCTCGTCGCGGGCGCCGACGACGCCGCAAAGCTCGAGGCCGCGCGCGTTGAGCTGCTCGGCCGCAAGGGCCGCATCACTGGCCTGATGCGCATGATGGGCAAGCTCGCCCCCGAGGATCGTCCCATGATGGGCAAGCGCGCCAACGAGATGCGCCAGCTGATTGAGGGCATGCTCGACGAGCGCACCACCGAGATGAAGGCCGCCGCCCTCAAGCACACACTCGAGCACGAGGCCGTCGATATCACGCTGCCGGGCATCCGTCCGCAGATCGGTCACCAGCACCTGATCAAGCAGATCATCGAGGAGGCCGAGGACATCTTCTGCGGCATCGGCTACACCGTCGAGTCCGGTCCCATGGTCGACACCTCCTACTACAACTTCACCGCGCTCAACGCCCCCATGGATCACCCGAGCCGCTCGGCCCGCGACACCTTCTACGTGGTCGACAACAACCCCGGCAGCGTCGCACACCCCGAGGCTCACGCCCACGGCGAGTCCGACGTGCTGCTGCGCACCCAGACCTCGGGCGTGCAGATCCACACCATGGAGTCGCAGAAGCCGCCCATCTACATGATCTGCCCGGGCACCGTCTATCGTCCCGACACGGCCGACGCCTGCCACCTGCCGCAGTTCAACCAGATCGAGGGCCTGGTCGTCGACGAGGGCATCACCTTTGGCGATCTTAAGGGCACGCTCGACTACTTTGTTAAGTGCATGTTTGGCGAGGACCGCAAGACGCGTTACCGCCCGCACTTCTTCCCCTTCACTGAGCCTTCCTGCGAGGTGGACGTGAGCTGCCATGTGTGCGGCGGCAAGGGCTGCAACTTCTGCAAACACAGCGGCTGGATCGAGATCCTGGGCTGCGGCATGGTCGACCCCAACGTCCTGATCAACTGCGGTATCGACCCCGAGAAGTACACCGGCTTCGCCTTTGGTATTGGCGCCGAGCGCGTCGCGGCCCTGCGCTACGACCTGCCCGACCTGCGCACGTTGATGACTGGTGACATGAGGTTCTTGAACCAGTTCTAGAACGCTTTCTTCTTAGTTGCAGTTTCCGGCTCAAAGCCGCATTTATGAAAGGAGACCAGTTAGATGCGCGTTTCTTACGACTGGCTCAAGACCATGATCGATATTCCGGAGGATCCCAAGACCCTTTCGGACGAATATATCCGTACCGGCACCGAGGTCGAGGCGATCGACACCGTGGGCGAGTCCTTCGACCACGTGGTGACCGCCAAGGTGCTCACCAAGACCCCGCACCCCGATAGCGACCACATGTATGTGTGCTCGGTCGACGTGGGTGACAAGAACCTCGACGCCGACGGCAACCCCGCTCCGCTGCAGATCGTCTGCGGCGCGCAGAACTTCGAGGCCGGCGACCACATCGTCACGGCCATGATTGGCGCCGTGCTTCCCGGCGACGTTAAGATCAAGAAGAGCAAGCTTCGCGGCGTCGTGTCCATGGGCATGAACTGCTCCGCGCGCGAGCTCGGCCTGGGTGGCGACCACTCCGGCATCATGATCCTGCCCGAGGATACGCCCTGCGGCATGCCGTTTGCCGAGTACGTGGGCTCGAGCGACACCGTGCTCGACTGTGAGATCACGCCCAACCGTCCCGACTGCCTGTCCATGATCGGCATGGCCCGCGAGACCGGCGCCATCTTCGACCGCGATTTCCACGTTGAGCTGCCCGCTATCAAGGTCGAGACCGGCCGCGCGACCGACGACGAGCTTTCCGTCGAGATCGCCGACGAGGGCCTGTGCGACCGCTACGTTGCCCGCATCGTGCGCAACGTCAAGGTCGGCCCGTCGCCAGACTGGATGGTCAAGCGCCTCAACGCCCTGGGCGTGCGCCCGCACAACAACATCGTCGACATCACCAACTACATGATGATGCTCACCGGTCAGCCGCTGCACGCCTTTGACCTGGACACCTTTGCCGAGCGCGATGGCCACCGTCGTGTGGTGGTTCGTGCCGCCCAGCAGGACGAGAAGTTCACGACGCTCGACGGCGAGGAGCGCGTGCTCGACGCCGGCATGGGCCTCATCACCGACGGCGAGCGTCCCGTGGCGCTGGCCGGCGTAATGGGCGGCATGGATTCCGAGATCGAGGACGACACCGTCGACGTGATGGTCGAGAGCGCCTGCTTCAACGCCGGTCGCACCTCGCACACCAGCCGCGATCTGTCGCTGATCTCCGACGCCTCCATTCGCTTTGAGCGCCAGGTCGACGAGACCGGCTGCGTGGACGTCGCCAATGTGACGTGCGCGCTGATCGAGGAGATCGCCGGCGGCGAGGTTGCTCCCGGCTATGTGGACGTGTTCCCCGCGCCCAAGACCATCGACAGCATTAAGCTGCGCCTGGCCCGCGTGCGTGCCATCTGCGGTGCCGACATCGAGCCCGACTTTATCGAGCGTTCGCTCACCCGCCTGGGCTGCACCGTCGAGCGCGACGGCGAGGACTTCATGGTCACCCCGCCGAGCTTCCGTCCCGACCTGCCGCGTGAGATCGACCTGATCGAGGAGGTCCTGCGCCTATGGGGCATGGGCCGCGTTACGGCGACCATCCCGGCTGCCAAGAACCACATCGGCGGCCTGACCCGCGAGCAGAAGCTCACCCGTAAGGTCGGCGAGATCCTGCGCGCCTGCGGCCTCAACGAGACCACGACCTTTGGCTTTGCCGCCCCGGGCGACCTGGAGAAGATTGGTATGTCCACCGAGGGCCGCGGCTGCCCCGTGGTTCTCATGAACCCGCTGGTGGCCGAGCAGACCGAGATGCGCCGCTCGCTGCTGCCGGGTCTGCTGCAGTCTGTGGCCTACAACGAGGCCCACGGCACGCCCAACGTGCACCTGTACGAGGTCGGCAGCCTGTTCCATGGCCGCGAGAACGCCAGCCTGCCCAAGGAGACCAAGTCCGTGGCGGGCGTGCTCTCGGGCCAGTGGAGCGAGCAGTCCTGGAACATGAAGTACCGTAAGCTGCGCTTCTTCTTTGGCAAGGGCATTGTCGAGGAGCTGCTTGCTCAGCTGCGCATCGAGAAGGTTCGCTTCCGTCCCGTCGAGGGCGAGGGCTATGCCTTCTTGCAGCCGGGTCGCGCCGCCGAGGTTCTGTCCGGCGGTACCGTGCTGGGCTGGGTTGGCGAGATTCACCCCGAGGCGCGCGAGGCTATGGGCATTGACGAGGTTGTCGTTGCCTTTGAGCTCGACCTGGACAAGCTGATCAAGGGCGCCCGCAACCAGGAGAACTACCGTGAGTTCTCGCAGTACCCGGCCGTTGAGCACGACCTTGCTATCGTGGTCGACAACACTGTGACCTGCGAGGATCTTGAGCGCCGTATTACCAGCGCCGGAGGCAAGCTGCTCGAGGATGTGCGTCTGTTCGACGTCTACCGCGATCCCATCCGCATCGGAGCGGGCAAGAAGTCCATGGCCTTTGCGCTTACGTATCGCTCCGACGACCACACGCTTACCAGCGAAGAGGTCGAAAAGGCGCACCAGAAGATCGTCACCAAGGTGTGCAAGGGCGTAAACGGCGAGGTCCGCGGCTAGGTCCTGCGCTGGGGTATGGGTCAGCGGTGGCTGCTGCCGAGTCCTACGTGACTGCTGTTTTCGGTATAAGGCACCGTTGAGCCTGCATATATGACACGCGCATTACATAACGGCGTGCTGCTTTGTCGGCAGTGCGCCGTTTTGCTATGATAGCCCGCGGCGTGTTACGAATCTGACATTACGTAACACTGGAAAGGTGATTCAAGCGGCGTTGCAATTCCGTGCGCCGATAACCGGGAGGCGTACATGCACATTCCAGATAATTATCTGTCCCCGCAGACCGATGCCGTCATGGCGGTGGCGATGGTGCCCGTCTGGGCTCACTGTATCAAGAAGGTGCGCGCCACGCTCGATCGCGAGCACATGGCTTTCCTGGGCATCTGCGCCGCATTTTCCTTCTTGCTTATGATGTTCAACGTGCCGCTGCCCGGCGGCACCACTGGCCACGCCGTTGGTGGCGCACTCATCGCGCTGCTGCTGGGCCCCGAGGCCGCGGCTATCGCGGTTTCGGTCGCGCTGGCGCTGCAAGCGCTGCTGTTTGGCGACGGCGGCATCCTGTCCTTTGGCGCTAACTGCTTTAACATGGCCTTCGTGTTGCCGTTTGCCGCAGCCATCGTGTTCCGCGCGCTTAACAGCCGTTTGCACGACAAGAGCTGGGGCACCTCGGTTTCGGCCATCGTAAGCGGCTGGGTCGGCCTGTGCCTGGCGGCCCTGTGCGCAGCAATCGAGTTTGGTATTCAGCCGATGCTTTTCACGAATGCTTCGGGCGCTCCGCTGTACTGCCCCTTCCCGCTGTCCATTGCCATTCCGGCCATGATGATCCCGCATATGTTGGTAGCCGGCGTGGTCGAGGGCGTGGCGACTGCCGCGATCTACGGCTTTATCAAGAAGACGGCGCCGAGCGTTATCGTCGGCCCCGAAGCCGCCGATGGACAGCTTGCTGCCGAGGGCGCTGCTGCAAAGAAGACCTCGCTGGTCCCCACGCTCATCTTGGTTGCCGTGCTTGTCGTGGCCACGCCGCTGGGCCTGCTGGCCACGGGTGACGCCTGGGGTGAGTGGGACGCCGAGGGCGCCGCGACCGCCGTTCAGGAGGCTGGCGACGACAGCCTGCAGGCTTCGGTCGGTCTCGACACCCCGACCTTTGCCGACGCTCTGCCTACGGGTGATTACCTGCAGGCCTATTCCGAGGAGCAGGGTCTCGGCTTTGCCGGTCAGGCTGCCATGTATATCTTGTCCGGCGTGATTGGCGTGGCGGTGCTCACCATCGCATTCCGTCTGATCTCGCTGACGGTCAAGGAAAGCGGAGCCCATGGCGATGGTCGAGCTGCCTAGCTGGCTTGCGGCCGAGGAGCGATACGAGCCCACGGGCGCTCGTCATCGCGTGATGCAAAAGAACGTCCTGCACCTGGCGAGCCTGCTTGAGCGGGTTCGCCTGGGTGGAGGCGCGCACGAGGGCGGGTCGATGGTCGACCGCGCCCTTTCTTGCGTTTCGGCTCCGGTGCGCCTGGTGGGGATATTCGTTTGCGTCCTGTGCGTGTGCCTGACACAAAGCCCGCTGTACCTCATGTTGATGGCGGCCATTGCGCTGGTGCTCGTTGCCGTGCGTCCCATACGCGGGCTGCGCGCGACCTTTGTGCCGGCGCTTGGCGCCGCGGGGCTCGCAGTGGTTTTGGCGCTGCCTGCCCTGCTGCTGGGTGCTTCCGCTACGGGCGCCATGCTCAAGATTGCGCTCAAGACCTTCATTAATGTGTCGCTGGTGCTGGGCGCTTCGTGGACCCTCACGTGGAGCCGCATGTCGGCGGCGCTCAAGATGCTGCATCTACCCGACGAAGTTATCTTTACGTTTGATATGGCGCTCAAGCACATCGAGGTGCTGGGTCGTACGGCGCACGATCTGTGCGAATCGGTCATGCTGCGCAGCGTTGGCCGTGCGCCCGAGGGATTTTCGCGTACCGATTCGATCGCGGGTATCATGGGCATGACCTTTATCAAGGCGATGAAATGCAGCCGCGCGATGGACGAGGCTATGCTTTGCCGCGGCTTTGCCGGTGCGTATCCGGCTCCCGCGCGCGCCAGGTTTGGCTGGCGCGATGCGGCCTATGCGGCCGGCGTGGCGCTGCTGACAGTGTTGTGCGCCGTGCTGTAGGCGCTGCTGGTTCCGACTGGGGATGCAAATGGGGAAGGGCGACGTTTTGACGATCGATATGAATAGTGCGGCGGGCACGAACGGTGTGGGCGGCGCCGAGGTCGTTCCGCTCATCGAGCTGCGCGACGTGGTGTTCTCCTATGCGGGGCATACGGTTGTCGATGGCGTGTCGCTGCAGGTCGATCGTGGTGAACTCGTTGCCCTGCTCGGTCCCAACGGCTGCGGCAAGACGACGATTATGCGTCTTATTAACGGCCTTGAACTCGCGGACGCAGGGGCATACCTGTTTGACGGGCACGTGGTCGATGCGGCGTATCTGAAGGATTCTGCTGCTGCTCAGAAGTTCCACCAGCGCGTGGGCTTCGTGTTCCAAAACGCCGATGCCCAGCTGTTCTGCGCCACGGTGGACGAGGAAGTTGCTTTTGGTCCCGCGCAGATGGGGCTGCCGGCAGACGAGCTCGAGCGCCGCGTGCGCGATGCCATGGGGCTGTTCCAGGTTGCCGACCTTGCCGACGCCTCTCCCTATCAGCTCTCGGGCGGGCAAAAGAAGCGTGTGGCGCTGGCGGCAGTTGTATCGATGAACCCCGATATCCTAGTGCTCGATGAGCCCACCAATGGGCTCGACGAGGATTCATGCGACATCGTGGTCAACTTCTTGCTGGCCTACGTCGCGGCGGGTAAGACGGTCTTGATGAGCACGCATCACCAGGATTTGGTGCGACGCCTGGGTGCCCGTGCAATCTATATCGATCGATATCACCATGTGGTCGAGGCGCCTTCGCCGTCGTATGGAACCGAAAGCGGTACTACGGACTAGTTGCTGCGTAGAGCGTGCGTAGCCGCCCGCGCGGCTTTGCCGTGATGGTATAGTTATCCAGGTTTTTTATGGGGGTGGCTATGCCAAGTTGGAACATTCATATCGCTCAGACGGAGCGTTTGCTGGAGCGCACCGGTGCACTTGCCAATAGCGTGCGCGACCGCAATGCCTTTTTGTTTGGCTGCGTGGTTCCGGATATCTTCGTGGGCTATATGGTCCCTGGCATCGCCGATCCCATCCCGTACCGCATTACGCACTTTGCAAAGCCCGAGCCTATCCCTAAGCCTCGTGAGCATGAGTTCTGGGATACCTATGTGGCACCGTTGCTTAAAAGTTCGCCCACCGGTGCGCCAGCCGCGGCTACCTCGATTGTCGAGGAGCGCGAGCGACTGAATCGCGTGCATTATCCCCAACGTTACAAGGACGCCGAGCCGGTCGCCGGTCCCGGTGCTAGCGAGCTTTCGCTCGCGCCCGATGACGTGGCGCAGTCGCTGCTCGATCTGACGCTGGGCGTTTGGTCGCATCTGGTGGCCGATACCGTATGGAATACGCGTGTGAATCAGTACCTGGAGGCGCACGGCGGCAAGCCGTGCGAGGAATTCCGCATTAAAAAGCAAGGCGACTTTGACTGGTTTGGCAAGACACTCGGCATCGTTTCGATACCGCGCGCGACCGATCGCCTGTATACTGCGGCGACCCGTTTTGGTCAGTATCCCATCCATAAGGAGTATGTGCTCAAGACCATCGGCGTTATGCACGAGATTGTACGCGAAAACCCCGGCGAGTCCGATCATCCGCCGTATCGCCTGCTAACCGAGGAGTTTTTCGATACAACGTTTACCGAGGTCATCGAGCTAACCGAGGCGGGATTTGCGGCTCGCGTCGAATCGCCCGATATGCCTGCGCTTCCCCTGATTGCTAGCTGCTAGCTGGCCGGCTTGGCGGTGAATAGCTCAACCCAATTGACAAGTAGCTCTTGCCGCAGGGTGACTTCGGCGGCGCGCTCCTGTTTGGTCTTTGGGGTGTAGGAAAGTCCAGCCTTTTTATGGATGAGCTCGGCTATGTGGTCGAAGCTCTTCTTATCCTTAATCTGGCCAAAGGTAATTTGGATGACGTCGTAGCCCATGCTTGTGAGCGCGGTGGCGCGCTCGGCATCGGAGAGGCTCGCGGCTTCGCTGTCGTGGGCGGAGCGGCCTTGGCATTCAAGGATGACACCCATGCTGTCGGTGGCGCTTTCGATGAGGATATCGGCGTAGCAGCAGGTTTTGTCATACAGCGAGCGCGCGGCGTCGCTGAGTGGGATGCGCACGTTGTTTGCGATGTTGATGCCCATGCCGCCCTCGTCGCGGGGGAGCGAGATAAGCATGGAGGTCTGTACTTCGAAGGGCGAGGCGGTCTGTCCTGTCATGCGTTCGGCGGCCCAGCGGAGCTGCTTAACACCGCGCAGGCCTGCGGCCTGCTTGGCGAACGCGGCGATATCCGCTGCGGAAAGAAGCGGCGTGCGCTTCCACAGGTTGGTATCCTTGCCGTTGACGTCGATAACCCGCTCCCAGCCGCAGTTGGGTGGAATGAGCTTAAGCGAAATAGCTTCATCAAGTTGCCGTTGCGCTCGTTTGCAGGGTGTATACACAGCAAACGAGCTGCACATCTCATAACACGCCATAAGCAGCTGGTTGCGTGAGACCTGCGTAGCAAGGTTGAGCAGTGTGAACTCGGGCGATGTGACATCAAACCCATGCTCGGTTTGCCTAAACGACCCGGGAGGCGGCTCTTGGGTCAGGAGGTGCGATTTAAACAGGCTTCGCGACCCGGATTGTGCCCGAGTGAATACAATCCTGTGAAGCGGTGCGTGAAGCAGGTCTTTTACAACTGCATGACTTCCGAGGCCGCAACATCTGCGATCCATATTGCCAAGGCTAATGGCAGGGTAAAGGCCTAATATCTGTGGCGGGATACGGTGATAGTAAAAAGCGGATTGACCGCATAGCGTCAGGTCCATGACGTCCTCCTGGTCGAAATATGCTTTTGGACCGTGCGATGCCAGTGTCAATTCGGAAGTATGCGGCAAAATCTAAACCTTGTGAGCAGACCTGGCTTTTGAGGCTAGTTTATCAGGCATTTTGTTGCGAAAAAACGGGGTGTGCTCGGAGGTATCAGAATTTGCCGCATACTTCCGAAAAGCAGGTCAATCCGGCTCTTGCTAAAACGATTTAGCAGCGTCGGTTAAGGTGTGGGTTTGCCACCGGGCGAACACTTTTAGCGCTTGGGACTTTATTCATTGGGTCTCGAAGGGTGGATTTCGCGCTTTTGGTAAAGAAATGAGTGTGTGTTTTGCCGTGCACCGGCATTGGCACAGAAAAAGGGCCCGGAAGGCTTCGCCTTCCGGGCCCTTTGCGATGCAAGTGTGCTTGCAAGTACGACTTAGCGCACCTGAGCGACGTAAGCGACGTTGGTCGAGGAGACCTTGTCCTCGAGCTGGACGCTCATGCGGGGATCGCCAGCGGTGGCGACGGTCAGGTCGCCGGCCTCGACGTAGCCGAGCTCCTTAGCGGTCTCGATCGCCTTGACGATCGTGCCGTTGACGGTGCCCTGGGTAATCTCGGCCTGGTGCGGGATAACGCCCCAGTACATGATCATCTGCTGGACGGCCCACTCGTGGCGGGAGAACGCGCAGATCGGCATGTTGGGACGGAAGTGCGAGATCAGGCGAGCAGTACGGCCGGTGGTCGTCGGCACGGTGATGCACTTGGCGCCAACGGTGGTGGCCATGTTCACAGCGGACATACCCACAACGTTGTTGACAACGCGGGTGCCGTGAGCGTCAGCCGGAACCTCGAGCGGAGCGTGAGCCGGGAGGTACTTCTCGGTCTCGAGAGCAATGCTGGCCTGCATCTTGACGGCCTCGACCGGGTACTTACCGGCAGCGGACTCGCCGGACAGCATAACGGCGTCGGTGCCGTCGTAAATGGCGTTAGCAACGTCGGCAACCTCGGCGCGCGTCGGGCGCGGGTTCTGCTGCATGGAGTCGAGCATCTGCGTAGCGGTGATAACGGGCTTGTAGGCCGCGTTGCACTTGGCGATGATCTCCTTCTGGATGTGCGGAACGAGCTCGGGCTTGATCTCGATGCCCAGGTCGCCACGGGCGACCATGATGCCGTCGGAAGCCTCGAGGATCTCGTCGAAGTTCTCGACGCCCAGGGCGCACTCGATCTTCGGGAAGATCGTCACGTGCTCGCCGCCGTTCTCGCGGCAAAGCTCGCGGATGCCGCGGACGGACTCGCCGTCGCGGATGAAGGAAGCGGCGATGTAGTCGATGTTCTCGGTCAGGCCAAAGAGGATGTCCTGACGATCGCGCTCGGTGATGGCGGGCAGCGAGATGTTGACGTTGGGCATGTTGACGCCCTTGCGCTCGCCGATCAGGCCGTCGTTCTTAACGACGCAGGTCATGTCCTGGCCGTCGACGGACTCGACCTCGAGGGCAACCAGGCCGTCATCGATCAGGATGAGGGAGCCCTTCTCGACCTCGGAGGGCAGAGCCAGGTAGTCGAGGGAGATGTGCTCAGAGGTGCCGTGGAAATCCTCGGTCGTGGGCTGAGCGGTGACGACGATCTTGTCGCCGGTCTTGACGGCAACCTTCTTGCCGTCGACCAGAAGGCCGGTGCGGACCTCGGGGCCCTTGGTGTCGAGCAGGATGCCGACGGGCATACCGAGCTCCTTGGAAATACGACGGACGCGCTCGATGCGACCGTGGTGCTCGTCGTAGGAGCCGTGCGAGAAGTTAAAACGGGCGACGTTCATGCCCGCCTTGATCATCTCGCGGATGGTCTCGTCGCTATCGCAGGCGGGACCCATGGTGCATACAATCTTGGTGCGCTTGTACATTCAGACCTCCATCTGACATCGTCTTGCGCTGATAGATAAACCATAAGAAATAAAACCGAGTTGATTATAACGAAATGGCGTCCGAATACCCCAAAAAATCGACCGTATGCCGAATTAGAAGTTCATTTTTTGCGGAAAACGGTATATGCAAAAACTTTACCAACCGTTCTAACCGCTGCTATCTGGGCGATATTTCAATTTGATGATGCGCCGAAGAAAAAACGTTTTATCAGTATGGAGCATCACACGGTCTGCACCGTTGCTTATGGACCATATTTCCAAATGGATTGTTTTGGCTAGACGCGTTGCTTTGGGGTACCATAGCTCCACTATCAACTGCCGCTCAGCACGGCAGCCTTGATGAGCCCTTGCCCTTCTCCTGGGAATTATGATCGGGCATCAATCTGCTGAGTGGCCCGAATCCCAGGAGGGGACTCTATATGCAAAAGGAATACCTGTCCGCCGCGGCGGAGGTGCTCAGCGACCAAGGTGTCGATGAGAACCTCGGCCTGAGCGACGACGAGGCGTCGTCGCGCCTCGCTAAGACAGGCCCTAACAAGCTCGAGGAAGCCGAGAAGACGCCGCTGTGGAAGCGCTTCTTTGAGCAGATGGCCGACCCCATGGTCATCATGCTGATCGTTGCCGCCGTCATCAGCGCGCTCACGGGCATGGTCAAGGGCGAGGCGGACTTTGCCGATGTCGCCATCATCATGTTCGTCGTTATCGTCAACTCGGTGCTGGGCGTGGTCCAGGAGGCTAAAAGCGAGGAGGCTCTCGAGGCCCTGCAGGAGATGAGCGCGGCGCAGTCCAAGGTGCTGCGCGACGGCAAGCTCGTGCACCTGCCGAGCGCCGAGCTCGTGCCCGGTGACGTGATCATGCTCGAGGCGGGCGACTCCGTCCCGGCCGACTGCCGCGTGCTCGAGAGCGCCACGATGAAGATCGAGGAGGCCGCCCTTACCGGCGAGTCCGTGCCCGTCGAGAAGCATGCCAACGTGATCGAGCTCGCCGCCGGCACCGACGACGTGCCGCTCGGCGACCGCAAGAACATGTGCTACATGGGCTCCACCGTGGTGTACGGCCGTGGCCGCGCCGTCGTAGTCGGTACCGGTATGAACACCGAGATGGGTAAGATCGCCGGCGCCCTGGCCGAGGCCAAGGAAGAGCTCACGCCGCTGCAGGTGAAGCTTGCCGAGCTCAGCCGCATCCTCACTATCATGGTTATCGTCATCTGCGTCGTTATCTTTGGCGTCGACATCATCCGCCACGGCGTGGGCAACGTTCTCACCGACCCGACCGCGCTGCTCGATACCTTTATGGTCGCTGTCTCGCTTGCCGTCGCCGCCATCCCTGAGGGTCTGGTTGCCGTCGTGACTATCGTGCTTTCGCTCGGCGTGACCAAAATGGCCAAGCGCCAGGCGATTATCCGCAAGCTCTCTGCCGTCGAGACCCTTGGCTGCACGCAGACCATCTGCTCCGACAAGACCGGTACCCTTACCCAAAACAAGATGACCGTCGTCAAGCACGAGCTCGCTGCGCCTAAGGAGAAGTTCCTGGCCGGTATGGCGCTGTGCTCCGATGCCCAGTGGGACGAGGACCTGGGCGAGGCCGTTGGTGAGCCGACTGAGTGCGCGCTCGTCAACGATGCCGGCAAGGCTGGTCTTACTGGCCTGACTGCCGAGCACCCGCGCGTGGGCGAGGCCCCGTTCGACTCGGGCCGTAAGATGATGTCCGTGGTCGTCGAGACCCTGGACGGCGAGTATGAGCAGTACACCAAGGGCGCGCCCGACGTGGTGATCGGCCTGTGCACCCATATCTACGACGGCGACAGGGTCGTTCCGCTGACCGAGGAGCGTCGCGCCGAGCTCGTGGCCGCCAACAAGGCCATGGCCGACGAGGCCCTGCGCGTGCTGGCGCTGGCAAGCCGCACCTACACCGAGGTCCCGAGCGACTGCAGCCCCGCTGCGCTCGAGCACGACCTGGTCTTCTGCGGCCTGTCCGGCATGATTGACCCTGTCCGCCCCGAGGTCTCCGACGCCATCCGCGAGGCCCACGACGCCGGTATTCGCACCGTCATGATCACGGGCGACCATATCGACACCGCCGTGGCCATTGCCAAGCAGCTGGGAATCGTCACCGATCGCAGCCATGCCATTACCGGTGCCGACCTCGACCGCATGAGCGACGAGGAGCTCGACGCGCACATCGAGGACTACGGCGTGTACGCCCGCGTCCAGCCCGAGCACAAGACGCGCATCGTCGAGGCCTGGAAGTCGCGCGACCAGATCGTCGCCATGACCGGCGACGGCGTCAACGACGCCCCGTCCATCAAGCGCGCCGACATCGGCGTCGGTATGGGCATCACCGGCACCGACGTCACCAAGAACGTTGCCGACATGGTGCTTGCCGACGACAACTTCGCCACCATCATCGGTGCCTGCGAAGAGGGCCGTCGCATCTACGACAACATCCGCAAGGTCATCCAGTTCCTGCTTTCGGCCAACCTTGCCGAGGTGTTCTCGGTGTTTATCGCCACGCTCATCGGCTTTACCATCTTCCAGCCGGTGCAGCTGCTGTGGGTGAACCTGGTCACCGACTGCTTCCCCGCGCTCGCGCTGGGCATGGAGGACGCCGAGGGCGACATCATGAAGCGCAAGCCGCGCAACGCCAAGGACGGTGTCTTTGCCGGTCACATGGGCCTGGACTGCGTGGTCCAGGGTCTGATCATCACCGTGCTGGTGCTGGCGAGCTTCTTTGTGGGCGTGTACTTTGACATGGGCTACATCCACATCGTCGATATGATCGCCGGCAATGCCGACGAGGAAGGCGTGATGATGGCGTTCATCACGCTCAACATGGTCGAGATTTTCCACTGCTTCAATATGCGCAGCCGTCGTGCGTCGCTGTTCACCATGAAGAAGCAGAACAAGTGGCTGTGGGCTTCTGCCGCGCTGGCACTGGTGCTGACGGTGATCGTGACCGTGCAGCCGACGCTTGCCGAGATGTTCTTTGGCCCCGTGACGCTTGAGCTCAAGGGCGTTCTTGCCGCGCTGGGCCTGGCCTTCCTGATCATCCCGCTGATGGAGATCTACAAGGCGATCATGCGCGCGGTCGAGAAGGAGTAGGTCGAAAGGCCATCCTTCCCACCGGCCCGACCGCCTGCGGGGTTTCTTCTTCGCTGGTCCTCGCGCTTCGCGCTGCGGGATCGCTCAGAAGAAACCCCTCCCGGCGGGCGGGCCTTCGGATGACCTCTCGGGACCGTAAGCTGAGGAAAAGTTTGTGAGCTGGTCGGGCTTTGCCCGGCCAGCTCTTTTTGATTTAAAATACCTGCTCAGTTGTGATTTATGGTGCTGGGAGGCGCTTGTGGGCAAGGCGAAGGCTAAGGCGAAGAAAAAGACGACGGGGGCGCGGGCTAAGCGCGATCGTCGTCGGAAGCTCGCGACCGAAGCCCCCGCGTCTGCCGAGGAGCTGCTGGCAAACGTGCCGGGACTTGACGCGCTGCAGGATGTTCCGGCGTTCGATGACCTGCCGGTCGATGAAGCTCAGCAGGCGGCATTTGACGACTTTTGCGCACATACCGAGGAGCCCGAGCAGATGCAGCTTGGCGCCGTGGTGCGCTTGGATCGCGGGTTTCCGCTGGTGGCGACTGCCGACGACACCTTCCGCGCCGAGCATGCCGTGGGGTTTGCCAAGTCGCGCGGCGAGGACGAGGTCCTGCTGCCTGCCGTGGGCGACCGTGTGGCGGTGCGCCGCGCTCCCGGGCACGATATGGGCGTGATTGAGTGCGTGCTGCCGCGCCGTACGAGCTTTGAGCGTTGGCGCGGCCGTGCCCGCGGAGAGCGTCAGGTGCTCTGCTCCAACGTGGATTGCGTGCTAATCGTGCAGGCGCTCGGTGCCGGTGAGGTGCTGCTCGACCGCGTGGCGCGCTCGCTGGTGTTGGCGCTCGACTGCGATGCCGAACCGGTGGTGGTGCTCACCAAAGCTGATCGCTGCGATGCCGAGGAGCTCGAGCGCGATCTGGACCGCGTGCGCCGCCTGGTGGGTCCGGACGTGCGCGTGATCGTGACGTCCTCTGCCGAGGGGCGCGGCCTGGACGAGGTTCGTTCCTGCGTGCCTGCCGGGAGCTGCGCCATGATTCTGGGCGAGTCGGGTGCCGGCAAGTCGACGCTGCTCAATGCGCTGCTGGGCCACGATACGTTGGCGACTGGCGGTGTGCGCGAACGCGACGACCAGGGCCGTCACACTACCGTCGCGCGCGTGATGGTGGCACTGCCGGGCGACGCCGGCGTGATCGCCGATGCCCCGGGCCTGCGCAGCTTACCGCTCGTGGGTCACGAGCGGGGTCTGGCGCGCGCCTTCCCCGAGATTGTCGAGGCATCGCGCGCGTGCCGGTTTGGCGATTGCACGCATACCCATGAGCCGGGTTGTGCCGTTCGCGAGGCCGAGGACGCCGGGCAGATCGACAGCCTGCGTTTGGAAACGTTCCAAAACCTGGCGTCATCCATGCGCGTGAGTGCTCAAATGCTCGATCCCGATGTCCACCTGTAATTGATTTTTCCTATGACAGCCGTCTTCCAACTGTTCGGGAGACGGCTTTTTTGCTGCGAAAAAGCCTCGAAACATGCAGTTTGCTGACGTGCTGACCAAAACCTTGCCACGAGCTTGACGGGCTGGTTAGTTTTTGGTCAGCGATTGGTTTGACATCGAAAACCGAGATCGCGATTGCGCCGCTTTGCACTCTGACCACCCAGACAATGGTGGTACGGGCATTCGCCCGGCACTGCCATGAGAGGAGCGGCCGTGAACAAGAGCAAGCGCATCGCCATCAGTCTGGTCGCGGGCGTGCTCGCTGCGCTGCTCTGCATGGTTTACGGCTCGTCGATTCGCTCGCAAGCCGAACAGGTCCAGGCTGAGACCTTGGCCAAGTACGGTGGCGATCGCGCCGAGGTATGCGTCGCGGCGCGCGATATCGATGTGGGCGAGACCCTCGATGAGACCAATGTCATAACCCAGGAATGGCTGACGAGTCTGCTGCCGCGTGACGCGGCGACCGAGCTGCGCCAGGTGCGCGGCGACGTGACGACTTCGCGTATTCCCAAAAACGCCGTGATCTGCAATGTCTACACCAAGGCCGAGAGCCACAAGCTCGAGGTGCCTAAGGGCAAGGTCGCCGTTTCGGTGGCGGTCGATGCCGAGCACTCGGTCGGCGGTGCTACGGGCGTGGGCAGCTACGTGGATGTGTATGTGCAAAAAGACGGCGTAACCGATCGACTGTGCGGCGCGTACGTGATCGATACCAGTGAGGATTCCGGTGCCACGCGCGAGGGCAAGATCGAATGGGTGACGCTGGCGGCTGACCCCGAAGACGTCAAGGAACTGCTGGGAGCCTCGGGCAAGGGAACGGTCAGCTTGACGATTCCCGCCACGGCGCGCGGCAAAAAGAGCGGAGGCGACGAGTGATGAAGGCGATCTGGCTTGCGTGCTGCGCGTGCGGCGATTACGGGCTGTTGCAGCGGGAAGTCGAGGGCCGTGATACGGGTGCACAGGTGCTTCGCGTGGGTGACCTGGACGGGCTGGTTTCCATGGCGCGGGCGTTTCCGTCGCGCCGCGGAGCTGCCATCATCGCGGCGTCTCTGTTTGATACCGAAGATGTGCGCAAGACTGTTGCGCGCCTGACGGCCGAAGGCCGCGTGAGTCGCGTGGTCGTGTTGATAGAAGCACTCGATCCGTCGGATATCGAGGGGCTGTTTCGCGCAGGGGCGACCGAGGTCATCGCTGCGCACAGTATATGCGGCAACGGGCGAGCGGGCGAGGGAGCGGTTGATTCCGATCGGCGCATGACGATTGAGCCCGATGCTTTTGTTGATAGGGAACCCGGGGCGCCTCGCGCTACAAGAGGCCCGCGTGTTGATGATTATGGAAAAGCGGAAGCCGAGCATGGTCGGCGCCCCCGGAACCCCCTTGTATACGATGACGCTGGAGGACCGGCGCAGCATGCTGGCGACTCCCCGGCTGTAGATATGGGATACGTGCGCGGCGTGAATCTGGCGGATGAACTCGACGAAGTTGAGGGCTTTGCCGGGTGCGGCGAGTTGTCGCTGATGCAGCATGAGCAGATTGCGCAGAACGAGCCTGCCTCGCAGACCGAACAAGCCGCCATGCCGGCTTGGACGCAGCGTGTAGTTGCGGCGGGGGAGACGGGGACGCTGTCACCGACGCCCGCCCCGCCGCCTCCGATGCCGCCGGCAGACGCTGCCGCTTCGCCGCATCGAGCTCCGGTCATCTGCGCCATTTCGGGTTCGGGCGGTTGCGGCAAGTCGACGATCGTTGCCACCATGGCACACACATCGTCGCTGTTGGGCTTGCGTGCCGCCGTGCTCGACCTGGACCTGATGTTTGGAAACCTTTACGACTTGTTAGGCGTCGATGCTCCGCACGATATGGCGGCACTTATCGAGCCGTCGGCGGCGGGCACGCTCACCGAGCCGGATATCGTGGCCGCATCGATGCGCGTCGCCCCGGGCGTTACGCTCTGGGGTCCCGTCGCGGCGCCCGAGCAAGCTGAGCTCATGGCACGTCCGGTGGAGCTGCTGCTCGATGTCCTGCGTCGCGAATCCGACGTGGTCTTTATCGATACCTCGGTCTTTTGGGGCGATGCCGTGGCGGCTGCGGTGGCGGCGAGCGACCGTTGCCTGGTCGTTGGCGATGCGGCGGTGTCGTCCGCGACATCGGCGTCGCGCGTCATTGAACTGGCAAGTCGAGTAGGTGTGCCGCGCACGCGCATGAGCGCCGTGTTCAACCGGTTCGGTGCGCGCGGGGCAGACGAGGACGTCGCCATGCGCTTTGAGATTGCCTGTGCGTTGAGCTCCAAGATTCATATCGCCGATGGCGGGCAGGATCTCGCCGCGCTCATGGCGTTTGGACGCGCTGACGAGGCAGTGGGGCAGACCAGCGCTTTTGCGACCAGCGTGCGCGAGGCTACGCGCGAGATGCTCGTGGAACTGGGGTGCGCCGTCGGCCCTTGGAGCGATATGGTCGCCGACCGTGCAACGCGTACCGAGCGCCCGCGTATCCGCCTTCCCTGGTCGCGCGAGGGTGATCAGCGATGAGTCTGCAAACGAGGATTAAGGCTGCCGGCGCTGCAGCGGCGGCAGCGCCTGTAGATGCGGGGCGTCGCCGCGCGGTGAAACGACGCACCAAGCGCGCCGTGATGGACCGCATGGGTTACGACGAAGTGGCGCGTATCAGCGCCTATATCGACCCGGCACTTGCCCGCTCGGAATTGCGTCCCGCGGTGGAGGCGGCGCTCAATGTTGAGGAACCGACCGATCTCGCGACGCCCGAGCGCGAGACCATCATCGACGAGATTTTGGATGACGTGGTGGGCTTGGGGCCGTTGCAGCCGCTCATCGAGGACGACACCGTTACCGAGATCATGATCAACGGCTGCCGCTCGGCTTTCTTTGAACGTGGTGGCGTCTTGTACCCCATCGAGCATGCGTTTGAGGATGATGAGCAGATCCGTGTGCTTATCGACCGCATCATCTCGCCACTTGGCCGCCGTATCGACGAACGCAGCCCCATCGTCAACGCCCGCCTCAAAACGGGCTATCGCGTCAACGCGGTGATTCCGCCTGTGGCGATTGACGGACCGATTCTCACCATCCGAAAGTTCTCGGACCGCATCTGCTCACTGGACGAGCTTGTGGGGCTGGGGTCGCTGCCGCTTTGGTATGCGCAGCTGCTGTCGTGCGCGGTGTCGCTGCGACAGGACCTGGCGGTTGCGGGAGGCACGGGATCTGGTAAGACCACCCTGCTCAACGCGTTGTCATGCGAGATTTCCACCGGCGAGCGCATCGTGACGATCGAGGACTCTGCCGAGCTCAAGTTTGCGCATCATCCGCACGTGGTGCGCCTAGAGGCGCGCGAGGCTTCAATTGAGGGTGAGGGTGCGGTGACGATTCGCGACCTAGTAACTAATGCCCTGCGCATGCGCCCCGACCGCATCGTGGTGGGCGAGGTGCGTGGTGCCGAGTGCTGCGACATGTTGCAGGCCATGAACACGGGCCACGACGGGTCGCTCACCACACTTCATGCGGGTTCAGAACAGGAGACCGTGGTGCGTCTGACATTGCTTGCACGTTATGGCATCGATCTGCCGAGCGAGCTCATCGAGGAGCAGATTGCCATGGCGCTCGACGGCATCGTGATGTCCGAGCGCCACGCCGATGGCAGGCGTTTCGTCTCCTCGTATTCGGGGGTGCGTCGCGCCGCGTCGGGCGGCGTAGAGCTCGAGCGCTATGTGACTTTCGATGCCGCCGAGCGCACCTGGACGCTTGACCGCGAGCCGCCGTTTATCGCAGAAGGCCTGCGGTCGGGGACGCTCACACAAGAGGAGGTGGACGAATGGAGGTCGCTGTGCCCCTCGTCGTAGGGGGTTTGGCAGGGTTTTCTGTTGCGACGGCGTGCGGGGCGGAACCTCGTGTGCCGCAGGTGCCGCCGGCGGAGCTGGCGCGTCAGGCGCTCGAGACGGTGGCAGAGAGGCTGCCGCGTGAGCTGGTGGAAAACGATCTGCTGAAAAAGATCGCCCGTTCGTGGACATCGCTGGCTCCGGCGCATCGCCTTGGCCTCGTGATCGAAGATGCTTCGGGGCGTTTGGCATTTCTACTGCTATCGAGCGGTGTCTGCTGCGTTTTACTAACGATGGTGTCGTTATCGCCCCTCGGGTTTGCCTTGGGACTTGTTGCTCCGATTGCCGCTGGCGCCGCTCGGGATGGCTTTGAGAGCCGGCGCGAGCAACACGATGCAGAAGAGGCAATGCCCGAGGCGTTTACCGCACTTTCCATGTCGCTTGCCTCGGGACATTCGCTGGCCCAGGGCATGCGCTTTGTGGGCGCTCATGCGCAAGAACCGGTGCATACCGAGTTTTTGCGGGTGGCGGCGGCGATCGATTGCGGTATCTCGGCGACCGACGCGCTCGATGACTTGCTCGTGCGCATCGACGCTCCCGGCCTTTCGCTTGTGACCTTGGCGCTTAAGGTGTCTCAGCGCACCGGTGCTCCGCTTGCCGACTTACTGTCCGAGGCGTCGAGCATGGTGGGGGAGCGCATTGAGCTCAAGCGCCGCCTGGATGTCAAGACGTCGCAGGCTCGCATGTCTGCGCATATGGTCGCGGCGATGCCGGCGGGCATGTGCGCGGTGTTGGCGCTGCTTTCGGCAGATTTTCGTCGCGGTCTTGCGACGCCTGCCGGCGTGGGCGCTGTGGTGCTGGGTCTTGCCCTCAATGCCGTTGCCCTGGTGGTTATCCGACGCATTATGCGGGTGGAGCTATGAGCGCCCCGGTTGCAGTTGCGGCTTGCCTGTGCGCCCTGAGTGTATTTGTCGCGACGGGTTTGGATCGGGCGGATGCACGCAAGATCGCAGGGGCCTGCAAGCGCGAGGCGGTGCTGGTCGCTGCCGCGGGTCGCTCAGTGGTCGATGCCCTGACCGCGCGAGTGAAGGGCGCGGTTGGAGTGGGCGGCCCGGCGCGAGTGTCGCTCGGCGAAGTGTCCGAGATGATCGATGTTGTGCGCTTGGGTCTTTCGGCCGGTCTTTCGTTTGATGCGGCGCTTGAGATTTTCTGCGCCAACCGCCGGTCAGTGCTGGCTCTTCGCCTTGAGCGGGCCTGCATGGCGTGGCAGGTGGGCGTGGGCACGCGTGAGGACGAGTTGTTGGCCGCCGCGCGCGACCTGGACGTGCGAGCGCTCGAGACCTTTGCCATCACGGTGGGGCAGGCGCTCGCCCTGGGTGCCCCACTTGCCGAGACGCTGGCCGCTCAAAGTCGCGAGATCCGTGCGGCTCATCGCGCTGCGGTCGAGCGCGAGATCGAGCGTGCGCCCGTCAAGCTGCTGATTCCCACCGGCACGCTCATCTTGCCGGCGTTGCTTCTGTCCATATTGGGCCCGCTGCTGGGAGCAGGCGGGATGATGTAGGGAGGAATACATGAACACGATGACTGACGCTGCTGGCAAGGTCCAGGGCTGGGCGTTTTGCCGGGCGGCACATGTTCGTCAACGCGCCAAGGAGCTACTGCAGGAGGAGAGTGCACAGGGTACCACCGAGTATGCCATCTTGGTCGGCGTGCTCGTGGTGATCGCGATTATCGCCATCGTCGCATTTAAGGGCAAGGTTAAAGAGCTATGGGATGCGATCAGCGAGGGCATCAACAGCCTGTAGAGGGCGAGCGCCCCATCGGGGTGCTGCTGGTGTTTGCTTGCCTGACCGTGGCGATAGCGGCGGTGCTTTGGGGGCTTAACGCCGCGCGGCAGCAGCGTCCTGGGGCCGCCTTCGATTCGGGCTCAGATTCGGCGGTGGCGTCTCAAAAAGATGAGATGCGAGATGCGGACGATTCGGATGTCGCTGTCACGGCGCAAACCTTTCTGCGGACGCTCGACAAGCGGTCTGGCACTGCGACGGATTTGCCTGAGGACAACGCGATTGCGGTCCGGCTTGCATGGTCCGAGGACCGACCGATGACCGAGGCAGCGGCGGATATGTTACGCGCCTACCGCGAGGTGCCAACGTCCCAGCTCGCCCTGAGCGGCTATCTCGATATTAAGGGCAACGTATGGGGCGCCATCGTGCGCGATGGGCGCGGCTGGGTCGATATGGTGACGGTTGCCGCGGATACTGGCGATGCTTCGTGTCGTCTGCGCGCCGTGCGCTTGGTCCCGCAAACAATAAGCTCAAAGGAGGGATCGTGAAATGCATGGCGTTCTGCGTGAAGAGGTTGCCCAAGCGACTGTGGAATACGCCATCGTCACGGTGGCGCTGTTATCGATCGTGCTGGCGATCGCGGGGCTTTGGCGTGCTGGCACCGATGGGCGCTTGGCGGCGCTGGTTGAGCGGGCGGCATCCCATGGCGTTGCCTCGACGTCGGTTATCGACGCCGCTGCGGGTGCTAAGGACATCGCGTTGTATTGATATCGCGCGTGAGGACCGGGCGCAGTCTACGGTCGAGGCCGCTTTTTTGCTGCCGACGTTTCTGACGCTCATCCTTCTCGCACTGCAACCGGTGTGCCTGCTTTATACGCGCGCGGTCATGGAGTCTGCCGCCGCCGAGACCGCGCGGCTCATGACCACGACGACGGCGGAGGACGACGATCTTAAGGAGTTCACCCGCCGCCGGCTTGCCGCAGTGCCCAACGTTTCGATCTTTCATGCCGGCGGGCCGTTGTCGTGGGATATCGAGCTTGGCCGGGCCGGTGCGGGTGGCGTCTCGGCCGTGTCCGTTTCCGGCAAGGTCAAGCCGTTGCCTGTGATCGGTGCGTTTGCGCGGGCTATGGGTGGTACCGCCGAGGGCGGCTACGTTGAGCTCAAGGTCGATGTCTCGTATCAATCGCGTCCCGAATGGCTGGAGGGAGATTATGATTCGTGGATTGCTGCATGGGATTAAGCGTTTCTGGTCTAGATGCGTTTTGACGCGCCGTCCGAGCTGCCATCGCAAGCGAGGCGGCTTTATGGGCCGTGCCGGTGTCGACCTGTTTATCGAAGACGGTGCCTACACCACGCTTTCTTCTGCCGTGGTCATCCTAGTGGTGCTCACGTTGTTGTTTTCGTCGACCGCGGCGATATGGAGCATGTCGCGTGCCGGGGATACCCAGGTGGCGGCCGATAGCGGCGCGCTGGCGGGTGCCAACGTAGTGTCGTCCTATCACACGGCTGCCACGGTGGTTGATGCGAGCATCTTGAGTCTGGGGCTGGCGGGGTTTGCCACAATCGGGACGGGCCTGGTCGCCATCCTCATCCCGGGTGCCGAACCAGTTGCCGGCAATATGGTCGACACCGGGATTGAGATCATTAAAACGCGCAACAAGTTTGCCAAAAGCGCATCGGAAGGCTTACAGAAAATCGAGACGGCTCTGCCGTATCTGATCGCCGCGCGTGCCACGCAGGCGGTGTCGGCGCAGGATACCGATAGCGTGACCTATACCGGTACGGCGCTTGCCGTGCCCAGGACATCCGAGTCGGACTTCGCTGCGCTCAAAGGGTCAGAGATCTCGACCGATACCATTAAAGACACATCAGATGATTTAGAGCGTGCGGCCGAGGAGCTGCGGAAGGCTTCTGAGGACACGGCGAAGGCTAAAGAGCGCGCTTGGCTGGCGGATTGTGGCGGGTCGGACGAGAGTTCGATTGGCAAGTACTCGTGTATGTGGGAGCGTGCGAAAAGCCTAACGGATCTCTCTGGTGCTCAAAATCCACATTACGCTTCGAGCGTTACGTGGGAACCGCAAGTGGCGCTCGATCGCGCGAAGGCCTACTATCGCCAGCGCCTGGCAAATGAGAAACCGCTTGGCGAGGGTCCGGAAAAACAGGCAGATTCTGCTGCACGAAAGGTGTTCTTCGCTTATGCGAGCGAAGAAGTCGAGCGGGCATATATAACTGAAAAGGACGGCAAAGTTTCCGCCCACACCCCTTTCCTTCCGCGAAATCCAGATGAGGCGCGGGCGACTGAACTCTATACCGATGCGTGTTGGCCCACGAGTGAAGTAGATAAAGTTACCTATTTGCATTATGGGACTGACTGTCCAAATTACAAAAAAGGAAAGCCGGGTGGGCTGGCATCCGTCGCAGATTTTGACGGTCACGAAACGTGTAGCGAATGCCATTTCGGTGTGTCGTCTTTAGGGTACGTTGCGATTGCAACGACTTCTGTCGAAAGGGGCTTCGAGTACCACTTCGATAAGTTCAAAGAGGCCCTGGAAGACTACGTCGAATGCCGCAACAAGGAGTTCGAGCTCGAGCGTCAGACCGAGGACGAGGCCGACCGTGCAGGCAATGCGTTTGACCAGGCCATTAAAGCGCTTTCCGGCGAGCGCCCGCGTATCGCCCCACCTGGACGCAACGGCGTGGTCGCATTTGCAGTTTCGGGTGATATTACCAGCCCCGATCAACTTAACTCCTCGTTTAACACGGCAGTTAGGCTTGGCGATCGCGGTGCTATCTCTGCCGCGGTGCTGGCGCCCGATGACGCGACGGCGCAAAACAACGTGCTTTCGCGATTTTTCTCGACATTGAAGGAACGCTCGGGCGGCGTTGCCGGCGTGCTCGACGGCGTCATGGATGTTTGGGGACGGCTGCTCGTAGGATACGGTGATATTCAAGGTTCGGCCGACGAACTTATGGACGAGATGATTAAAGGCCTAGGAGGGGGCAGCGGCGCGTTGGGCTCCATCGCATCGTGGCTCGGCGATACCGTTTCGGCGTCCGTGGCGGCGCTGGGTTTGGAACCGTGCGACTTGCGCCTGCGAAAGCCGGTGCTGACCGATTCTGCCAACGTCATTAAGAGTCCGGGGTCTGACATTGCGGGTCTCTCTCAAGCGCAAGACAAACTGCGAAGTATTCCGTTGGGCGTGACCGATCCCAAGGCGCTTTGCGAGGCGTTGGAATATCAAGTCGAACGCACCATTAGCGGTACGGTGTTCACACTTGCGGAGATTCCTCTGCCCGGCGGCGGTTCCATCCCGCTCACCGTCGATGTCGCCACGCTGGTTGGCGCTCTGGGCGGTGGGTCGTAATGAGTATCCGCATGCGTCTGCGCGAGGAGCGCGCCCAAGCGACGGTGGAGATGGCAGTGGTTACGCCCGTTTTGCTGGTGCTGGCACTCATCGTGTACAACGTCATGATCTTTGCCGGCGCTGTCGCGCGCTTCGACCGCGTGGTGCCCGACATCGTGCTAGCGCATGCCGTGGCGTCGGAGGGGGAGGGCGACGAAAGCTCTGCCGATGCCTCGGCGACGGTCCAGACTCAAATTCTGAATGCCATGGAAGGCTATGACTTGCAGATCGAAGTGTCGAGCGAGCAAGGCGCGAAGGCATCAGATGGTGGCCTGCTCTCCCTATCCGGTACGTTTAGGACCTACACCTGCACCATGCACTATGAGCCGTGGCCGACTTCTCTCAGCATCGCTGGCGTTCCGCTGGGGGCGCCGACAACGTTGTCGCACGAGCGCGCGGTGACGGTCGATCCATGGCATCCGGGGGTGGTCATGTGACCGCGGTCTCGTCCTACATCGCCTACGCGCGGGCACTCAATAGGCTGGGTTGGACGCCGGCCGAGTTTGTGGTGGCGGAGTCGTTTGTCGTGCGCCTGCGCGGCATGCTGGGACGGCGTCCGGTTGCCGCCAACGGCCTGTCGCTCGTCATGGCGTTTCCACGCTGCTCTTCGGTCCATACGTGTTTTATGGCCTATCCCATCGACATCGCCTTCATCGATCGCGACGGCAATATCCTCGCGCGCTACGAAAACGTTCGTCCTTGGCGCATGTGCTCCTGCCTCGGCGCCTGGGCCGTACTAGAGCGTCCTTCAATCATTGTTTCGACTCCTGCTCTCCAACGCGTGCCGGCTTAAGAATTGGCGACAGTGGACTTTCGTCATACGAAATTGGGTAAGATGGAGGAGAAGATGCATGGATGTTGAGATCCATCCCAACGCTAAAAAGCACCTGACGGAAAAGCAGGTGCTTAGCGCTTGGCTTGCGGTTACTGAGTGCATTCGTCGCGAGCCGAAGGACGAGCCGCCGAGATGGCTTGCAATTGGATGGCTCTCAGACGGACGAAGCGTGGAGCTTGTCGCGGTCGAGCTTGTCCGTGGGCTGCTTATCATTCATGCCTTGTCTCCAGTCCAGAAGAAATTTTGGCAGGAGATTGAACAGGCTCGGCAAAGGGGTCGATGATGGGCAAGACGTATACGGCCGCTAATGGTCAGGTTGTAACGGATGAAATGATTGACGCGTGGTGCGAGTCGTACGAGCGCGGAGAGTTTCCGGATGGCGAACACACCGTTGGTGGGATCGTGCATGGACGGCCCCCGCTCTCAGGTGAGGGGACGGCAACGCTGTCGGTCAAGATTCCTCTGGGAATGAAGGAGGCCATTCGTCGACGGGCGGCTGCCGAGGGGATGACGCCAAGTGAGTTTGCCCGTGCGGCTCTGAGTGAAAAACTTCTTGCTGCCGGCTGATGCCTCTGACGTGCCGATTTATAGAACCGAGGCTGTGCCCAAAAACTTTTTTAAAATTCTCGGTTGACCGGAACGCGTCCTTGGTTATACTAATCAAGCCTTGAAACAAGGCACACCTCAAATGGCTGGGTAGCTCAGTTGGTAGAGCAGAGGACTGAAAATCCTCGTGTCAGGGGTTCGATTCCCTTCCCCGCCACCTTGAATTGACTAGGACCTCTGCAAAGGGGTCCTTTTCTTTTATTGAGGGCTCTGCGGAAATTGCGTCCCGGAATTTGGCTTCAGAGTGGGATGCGTTTTCCGCTTTGAGGCCGCTTGGGAAAGCGCGACCCGGAATCCGGCGTCAGAATGGGATGTGCTTTCCTTTTGCGGTCTTTGGCGGAAACTGCGTCCCAGATCCCGCGCTCAGAACGGGATGCGCTTTTCGGCCGCCTACTTCCGGCGCATATGTACATCTCGGCGCGCCATCTCGGGCCCGCCCAGATATTCCTCCCGCTTTTGCGCCACTTTACAGACCGTTCGGTCGTCTGTCCGCACGCGCGGGTATACTCAAAACGATACTTTTCCTATGCAATACGATGCAGGCTCGGCCTGCACGATCCGAAGGGGGCAGTGATGGAGAGGATACTCGGCGTTAATCTCTCTGGCTGGTTTATTCCCGAGCCTTGGGTGACCCCGTCGCTATACGCGGCGACCGGTGCATCCAACGCGGCCGAGCTGCAGGAGGCCATGGGCACCGCCGCCTATAACGAGCGCATGCGCCGTCATTACGAGACGTTTGTGAGCGAGGACGATTTCCGTCGCATGGCGCAGATCGGTCTCAATGCCGTGCGTCTGCCGGTGCCCTGGTATGCCTTTGGCTCGCAGGAGTCCGATGCGTCCTACATCTCGGTTGTCGACTACATTGACCGTGCGATTGAGTGGGCTGCCAAGTACGACATCCGCGTGCTGCTTGATCTAGCAACTGTGCCCGGTGGCCAGGGCGATTCCAATGATTCGCCCGCCACGCCAGAGGCTGTTGCCGAGTGGCATTCGTCCACCAACGGCCGTCATGTTGCGCTCGACGTGCTCGAGCGCCTGGCCGATCGCTACGGCGAGGCCGAGAGCCTGCTGGGCATTGAGCTGCTGGATACGCCGCAGATGAGTGTCCGCAAGAGCCTCTTCACCATGACGGATGGCATTCCGGCGCACTACCTGCGCAACTTCTATCGCGATGCCTATGAGCTCGTCCGTTCATATATGCCCGAGGATAAGATCGTCGTCTTCTCGTCGTCGGGGCATCCCAGCGAGTGGAAGCATTTTATGCGCGACGCCAAGTATAAGAACGTCTACATGGACCTTCACCTGTACCATTACCGTGACGAGCATGCGCTCGATATCACGAGCCCCCGCGGGCTGACGACGGCGATTTCGCGCAACAAGCGCGAGCTCAAAGAAGCGATTTCGACTGGGTTCCCCGTGCTGGTGGGCGAATGGTCGGGCGCGGCGATCTTTGCCAACTCGTCGGTTACGCCCGAGGGCCGCAATGCCTACGAGCGCGTGTTTATCGCCAATCAGCTGGCTTCGTTTGCGCCGGCTGCCGGTTGGTTCTTCCAAACGTGGAAGACCGAGAAGCGCATTGCAGCATGGGACGCCCGCGCGGCGCTCGGTACGCTCGAGCGCGGCATGATTGAATAGGTTGATATGACGCAAAACAGCGCCCATACGGGCAAACTCTATGTGGTCGGCACGCCCATCGGCAACCTGGGCGACCTGTCCCCGCGCGTTGGCGAGGCGTTTGCCGCCGCCGATGCCATCTGCTGCGAAGACACGCGTGTGACGTCAAAGCTGCTGATGCACCTGGGCATTTCCAAGCCGCTTGTCCGTTGCGACGAGAATGTGATCGCCAGCCGCGCCGCCGGCCTAGTCGACCGTCTGCTGGCGGGGGAGACCCTCGCCTTTGCCTCGGACGCCGGCATGCCGAGCGTGTCCGATCCCGGCCAGGCGCTAGTTGAGGCGGCGCGTGAGGCCGATGTGCCCGTCGAAGTTATTCCCGGGCCCTCTGCTTGCGTCACGGCGCTTGTTTCGTCCGGCATTCCCTGCGAGCATTTCTTCTTCGAAGGCTTTTTGGGTCGCAAGCACGGCGACCGCGTGCGCCGACTGCAGCGCCTTGCCGTGGTGCCCGGCGCGCTCATCTTCTACGAGTCTCCACATCGCATCGTGGCGACGCTCGAGGCCGTGGCGGAGGTCTTTCCCCAGCGTGAGGTTGCCGTCTGCCGCGAACTCACCAAGCTGCACGAGGAGGTCTTGCGCGGGCCCGCTGCTCAGCTTGCCGAGGAGCTGCGTGCTCGCGGCGAGGTAAAGGGCGAGATTGCGCTGGTCATCGCGCCGCCGAGCGAGGATGAGGAGGCCGGTATCGTGCCGGTTGGCGCCGCGGCAGCGGATCCCGACGAGGCCCTGCGCGAGGATATCCGCGCCGCGCTCGAGGAGGGGGAGCCCGCCTCTGCGGTGGCCAAGCGCCTGTCTCAGAAGTATTCGCGCCGCAAGCGCGATGTCTATGCCATGGTGCTCGATATGCAATAGATGGAGGATATCCAGCCCTTGCGCTAGAATCATCCCCTGTATGCAACGTTTTTCTGGAGGACAAACCCCATGGATCAAAGCAAGCCTTCGTTCTTTATCACGACGCCCATCTACTACGTCAACGCCGATCCGCACCTGGGCACGGCTTATTCCACCATCATCGCCGACGTTCAGGCTCGCTATCGTCGCTCCGCCGGCTATAACGTCAAGTTCCTGACCGGCATGGACGAGCACGGCGAGAAGGTCGCCGAGGCCGCAGCCAAGCACAACATGACGCCGCAGGAGTGGACCGATAGCCAGGCTCCGCACTTCAAGGAGCTTTGGAGCAAGCTCGAGATTTCCAATGATGACTTCATCCGCACCACCGAGCCGCGCCAGCACCATGCCGTGCAGTACCTGTGGGAGCGCATGAAGGAGTCCGGCTACCTGTATAAGGGCAGCTACGACGGCTGGTATTGCGTGCCTGACGAGACCTACTTTACCGATACGCAGGTCCAGAAGGGCGACGAGGAGTACGGCAGCGTCGGCCAGCACCTGTGCCCCGACTGCCACCGTCCGCTTGAGCGCGTGCAGGAGGAGTCCTACTTCTTTAAGCTTTCCGCTTTCCAGGATAAGCTGCTCAAGCTTTACGACGAGCACCCCGACTTTGTCGAGCCTGCGTTCCGCATGAACGAGGTACGTAGCTTTGTCGAGGGCGGCCTTAATGACCTTTCCGTGAGCCGTACGAGCTTTGACTGGGGCATTCAGGTCCCGTTTGACGAGGGTCACGTGACCTACGTGTGGTTCGATGCGCTGCTCAACTATATGACGGCCGTCGGCTACGGTGTCGACACCGACGAGGCGCGTGCCGAGCTGGCCTATCGCTGGCCCGCGCAGTTCCACATCGTGGGTAAGGACATCATCCGCTTCCACTGCGTCATTTGGCCCGCCATGCTCATGGCCATCGGCGAGGCCCTGCCCGAGCACGTCTTTGCCCACGGCTTCCTGACCGTGCGCAATGCCGAGACCGGCAAGGCCGAGAAGATGTCCAAGAGCCGCGGCAACGCCATCGCTCCGCAGGACGTTATCGACATGCTGGGCGTCGAGGGCTATCGCTACTACTTCATGACCGACGTCGTCCCCGGCACCGACGGTGCCATCAGCTTCGATCGCATGGAGCAGGTCTACAACGCCGACCTGGCCAACAGCTGGGGCAACCTTATCTCGCGTTCGCTCAACATGAGCGGCAAGTACTTTGACGGTTGCGCGCCCGCCAAGCCCGCGTCGTTCGATGCGTTCGACAACCCGCTGGCAAAGATCGCCGATGGCCTGGTCGAGCGCTACATGGCCAAGATGGACGTGCTCGATTACGGCGGAGCCAAGGATGAGGTCATGGAGCTCATCCATGCCGCCAACCACTACATCGAGGACTCCGAGCCCTGGGCGCTTGCCAAGGACGAGGCCAAGGCTGACGAGCTGGCATTTGTGATCTACAACCTGCTCGAGGCCATCCGCATTGCCGCTCACCTGCTGATGCCGCTCATGCCCCAGACTTCTGTCGAGGCCCTGCGCCGCCTGTCCTGTGAGGGCGAGGCCGCGAGCGACGACCTCAAGGGCATTTGTACTTGGGGCCTGCTTGCCGGCGGTCAGCCCGTCGAGAAGGGCGATCCGCTGTTCCCGCGTCTGGCGTAGAGACCGCGCGAGCGCCATATCGGCAATTTGCTGTTTAGCTGTAAGGGCATGGCCGCCACGGTCCATGCCCTTTTGTTTCAAGACGCCGCCATCATGCTAAGGAGGCAACCATGACAACTTCGCCTTTGGCAAACCCCACGGCCACCAGGGAGCTGCTGGAGGAGTTTGGCCTTGCGACCAAGCATCGCCTGGGCCAGAACTTTCTAATCGACAATCATGTGATCGAGCGTATCTGCGAGCTTTCCGAGCTCACGGGCGATGAGCGCGTGCTCGAGGTTGGCCCGGGCGTTGGTACGCTCACGCTTGCGCTGCTGCAGGAGGCGGCGTGTGTCACGTCGATCGAGGCCGATCCCGAGCTTGAGCCGGTGCTCGATGCCCACGCCGCCGACTACGCCAACTTCCGTTTTATCATGGGCGACGCGCTCAAGGTGACGCCGGAGCAGATTGGGCAGGCCGCCGGCGGCGAGCCCACGGTGTTTGTCGCGAACCTGCCCTATAACGTGGCAGCGACGATCATCTTGCAGTTTTTCCAGACGATGCCCGCGCTCAAGCGTGCCGTGGTCATGGTGCAAAAGGAAGTTGCCGATCGCATTGCCGCAGTTCCCGGTAACAAAACCTATGGCGGCTATACGGCCAAGCTGGGCCTGTATGCGCAGGTGATGGGTCGCTTTGAGGTGCCGCCGCGCTGCTTCATGCCGGCACCGCATGTGGACTCCGCCGTCGTGCGTATCGACCGTGTTGATGGCGCACTGCCCGAGGGGCTTGACCGCGACTTTGTGACTCGCGTGATTGACGCCGCATTTGCCCAGCGCCGCAAGACCATTCGCAACTCCATGAGCGCCAACGGCTTTGCCAAGGACGTGCTCGATGCTGCCTTTGAGACTTGTGGTATCGCGCCCACGTCGCGTGCCGAGACACTTGACGTTGCGGACTTTGTCCATCTGGCCCAGGAGCTATCCCATGACGCTTAATGCCGAACGCGTGATGTTTACCAAGAAAAAGAAAACGGTCGTCTGTCCGGAGCCGCTGGCACCACTTGCCGATACCCACGCGCATCTGCTCTCATTTTGGGACAAGGAAGTGCCCGAGACGCTCGTGCGCGCTAAAGCCGCGGGCGTCGACCTGTTGGTGACGGTCTTCGATCCCATTGCCGACAAACGAAGCGTGACGGACTATAGCGACTGGCTGACGCACGAGATTCTGCCGATGCGGGATATTCCACAGATCAAGTATCTTGCCGGCGTGCACCCCTATGGCGCACCGGACTATACCGACGGCATTCACGCGCAGGTTGTTGCTGCGCTCGACGATCCGTTGTGTGTTGGTATCGGCGAGATCGGTCTGGACTACCACATGGATTATGACGACGACATTGCGCCGGCGCCTCATGACGTGCAGATTGATTGCATGGCGCGTCAGCTCGAAGTTGCCGTGCGTCGCAACGTGCCGGTGGAGCTGCATTTGCGGCACGAGGACACCGACCAAGAGCGTACGTCGCACACGGACGCCTACAACGTGCTTCGCGAGGTAGGTGTGCCTCAGGCCGGTTGCGTGCTGCACTGCTTTGGCGAGGACCGCGCCACGATGGAGCGCTTTGTGGGCTTGGGCTGCTATATCGCCTATGGCGGCGCGGCCACCTTTAAGCGCAACGATGACGTGCGCGAGGCATTCGCGGCAACCCCGCTCGACCGTATTTTGTTTGAGACGGACTGCCCGTACATGGCGCCGGAGCCGATCCGCGGTCTTGAGTGCGAGCCCGCAATGATTTCCATTACGGCAAACGCGCTGGTCAACGACCGCGTCGATCGTACCGGCGAGGACGCCGAAGCAATCGCTCGAGCCGCCTGGGAAAACGCCTGCAAACTTTTTCAAAAATAGTTCTTGCGTTCGCGGTGGCGCTCCGTTATTCTAATTCCTGCACGCGGGCGTGGCGGAATTGGCAGACGCGTACGGTTCAGGTCCGTATGGGGGCAACCCCATGAAGGTTCAAGTCCTTTCGCCCGCACCATTGAATGAAAGAGCTCCCAGCAATGGGAGCTTTTTTGTTATGGGCCCATCGCAGGGACTTGAACCTGTGAAGGAGCGAGCGTCAAGAAAACGCGGAGCGTTTTTAGCGAGCTGGCGAGTCCGCCGGCAGGCGGGCGAAGCCGGTGCGGATCCGCGAAGCGGATACGCGGACGTCCTTTCGCCCGCACCATTAAATGAAAGAGCTCCCAGCAATGGGAGCTTTTTTGTTATGCACGATCTCCTTGGACGGGTATCCTAATGCCAACGTGTGCCTATCAGAGGAGAGACCATGCTGTTTTCCGGTATCATCGCCGCCCTTACCAGCCTTTTGATCCCCATCATCATTCTGTTGCTGCTGCTTCCCAGCGCCTGCTATGTCGTTGAACAGCAGCATGCTGTGATCATCGAACGCTTAGGCAAGTTCAACCGCATCGTCAACGCGGGCTTCCACATGAAGGTACCCGTGATTGACCGCAAAGCCGCTACGGTGAGCCTGCGAACCATGAAAAACGGTTTTGGTATCGACGTTAAGACCCAGGACAACGTGACCATCGGCCTTGAGGTCTCTGCTCAGTACCACGTGAGCTATGACATGGGCGCCGGCCCGGCAGATTCGGGCATCTACAAGAGCTACTATATGCTGCAGGAGCCCGTCGACCAGATGCGTGACTTCATCACCGACGCCCTGCGCTCTTCGATTCCCGTCTACACACTCGATGAGGTCTTTGCCAAGAAGGACGACATCGCCAAGGATGTCAACGCTACCGTTTCCGAGCAGATGGCCGCCTACGGCTTCACCCTCGTGTCGACGCTCATCACCAAGATTGCACTGCCGACCGAGGTCGAGAACTCCATGAACGACATCAACGCCGCCCAGCGCAAGCGCGCTGCGGCACAGGAGCTCGCTGAGGCCGACCGCATCAAGCGCGTCACCGAGGCGACCGCCGAGGCTGAGGCAATGGAAAAGGCGGGCGAAGGCATCGCCAACCAGCGCAAGGCCATCGCGCTGGGCATCAAGGATTCGCTCGAGATTATCCAGGAGACGGGCGTCGGTAACGACGAGGCCAACCAGCTGTTTATGTTTACGCAGTGGTCCGAGATGATGACGGAGTTCGCACGTACGGGCAAAAACTCGACGGTCGTGCTGCCGAGCGACTTTTCGCAGTCGGCCTCGATGTTCGAGCAGGTGCTGGCCGCCGGCAAAGTTCAAAACGATTCGAAGGAGTAGGCGCGCGTGAAATACACCGTCGTTTGTGTTGGTAAGCTCAAGGAGCGCTTTTGGAAGGACGCGTGCGCTGAGTACACCAAGCGCCTGGGTGCCTATGCCAAGGTTGATATCCGCGAGGTGGCCGATATCGACCCGGCTAAGGCGGGCGGCGTGGATGCTGCGCGTGACAAGGAGGGGGCGGCGATTCTTGCTGCCTTGCCGTCTCGAGCGCATGTGATCTTGCTGGCCATTGAGGGCAAGGAGCGTTCGAGTGAGGAGCTCTCGGCGAGGCTCGACGATCTTATGCTGCGAGGCAGTAGCGACATTGCCTTTGTAATCGGCGGTTCGGACGGCGTGAGTGATGAGGTGCGCGCCCGCGCCGACGAGATGCTCAGCTTTGGACGCATTACCTTGCCGCATAACCTGGCGCGTGTGGTGCTGCTAGAGCAGATTTACCGTGCCTGCAAGATCAGTCGTGGCGAGCCGTATCACAAATAGGTCGGCAATACGAAACAATGGCGTGGGACAATACCTTTCGTTTTGAGGAATGTGTCTGAAAGGACTATGAGATATGAAGATTGGATTTGTCGGTTTTGGCAATATGGCGAGCGCTATGGCCGATGGCTGGATCGCTGCCGGTGTAGCTGCGAGCGACATGTGCGCCTGCGCGGGTCGCTACGACGCACTGGTTGAGCGCTGCGAGGCGCGCGGCATGGCCGCTTGCCACGATGCCGCCGAGGTTGTCTCCGCATCCGATATCGTGGTCGCTGCGGTCAAGCCGTACATGATCGAGAAGGTATTCGCCCCGCTCAAGGATGCTCTTGCCAAAAAGGTCGTTCTGTCGGTTGCCTGGACCTGGGACAGTGCCAAGTGGGAGCAGGTCCTGCCGGGCGTCGCGCATATCTCGACGGTGCCCAACACACCGGTTTCGGTGGGCGAGGGCGTCATAGCTTGCGAGAAGGCTTCCACGCTTAGTGATGAACAGAGCGCAGTGGTGCTTGATCTGCTTGGCAAGCTCGGTGCGGTGGTTGAGCTCGATACGAGCCTGCTGTTTGTGGGCGGCACGGTGGGTGGTTGCGCTCCGGCATTCGTCGCCATGGCGATCGAGGCCCTGAGCGATGCGGCGGTCAAGCACGGTATCCCGCGCGCCGATGCCTATCGCATTGTGAGCCAGATGGTGCTGGGTACGGCAAAGCTGCAGCTCGCAACCGGTCAGCATCCCGCAGCGATGAAGGATGCCGTGTGCTCGCCCGGCGGTGCCACCATCAAGGGCGTCATCGCGCTCGAGGATGCCGGCATGCGCAGCGCCCTGGTCAAGGCCATCGACGCAACTCTCCAGTAAAACCTGCCATTTAGGGACAGGTTTATTTTGGCAGGTTTTTCCTGCGGTTTTGTCGTATATGCGAAAAGCGCCCCGCAACCGGATCGTTACCGGTTGCGGGGCGCTTGCGTTTGCCCAGATAAAACCGACCAAAATAAACCTGTCCCTTTTTGGCAGGTTAGTCCCAGAAGCTGTCTTCCTCATCCTCGGACTTGGGTCCGCGGTCGACGTACATCTTATGGGTACGCTTCTCCATTACAAAGGCAAGAATCGCAAATAACAGGATGCCGCCGGCGAAAAGGATGGCAAAACCGGTGCGGGTGCCAAACAAAAAGGAAAAAACTGCGTCCATTGGGTGCCTTCTTGCGTAGTTGGGTTGGGTCGTAAACGCTCATAAGTATATACTTGCCCATACATGTACAAGGTTGCAACCTAAATGGAATGTATATCGCCGGAGGATCTAATGCTTGATATCAAGTTTGTTCGCGAGAACCCCGATGCCATCGATACCGCCATGGCAAATCGCCAGACGTCTTGGGATCGCGAGAAGTTCTTTGAACTCGACGACGAGCGCCGTGCCGTCATCACCGAGGTCGAGGAGCTCCAGGCCACGCGTAACGCCGAGTCCAAGAAGATTGGCGCCCTGATGAAGGAGGGCAAGAAGGACGAGGCCGAGGCCGCCAAGGAGGCCGTGCGCGCCGTCAACGAGAAGATCGACGGTCTGGCCGAGCGCCGTACCGCTCTTGAGCAGGAGCAGTACGACTTCATGGCTCACCTGCCCAACATTCCGTGCGATGCCACCCCGTACGGTAAGGACGAGGACGAGAACATCGAGCGTCGCCGCTGGGGCACCCCGCGCGAGTTCGACTTCGACTTTAAGCCGCACTGGGACCTGGGCACCGATCTGGACATCCTCGACTTCGAGCGCGGCAACAAGCTCTCCGGCAGCCGCTTCACCGTTCTCGGTGGCGCCGGCGCCCGCCTGGAGCGCGCCCTTATCAACTTCTTCCTGGACACGCACACGAGCCGTGGCTTCAAGGAGTGGTGGCCGCCCATCGTCGTCAAGCGTCAGACCATGTTTGGCACGGGTCAGCTGCCCAAGTTCGAGGACGACGCCTATCACGTCTCGGGCGACAACTTCCTGATCCCCACCGCCGAGGTCGTGCTCACCAACCTGCACGCCGGCGAGGTCCTCGACGCCGACACCCTGCCGCGCCGCTACACCGCCTTCACCCCTTGCTTCCGCGAGGAGGCCGGTTCCGCCGGTCGCGACACCCGCGGCATCATCCGTCAGCACGAGTTCGACAAGGTCGAGATGGTCAAGTTCGCTAAGCCGGAGGAGTCCGACGGGGAGCTCGAAAGCATGACCGCCGAGGCCGAGTACCTGCTGCAGCAGCTGGGCCTTCCGTATCGCGTGATTAGCCTGTGCACCGGCGACTTGGGCTTCTCTGCCCGTCAGACCTACGACATCGAGGTCTGGCTGCCGAGCTACAACGCCTACAAGGAGATCAGCTCCTGCTCCAACTGCGGTGACTTCCAGGCCCGTCGCGCCAACATCAAGTATCGCGACCCCGAGAACTTCAAGGGTTCGCGCTACCTGCACACCCTTAACGGTTCCGGCCTGCCGGCTGGCCGTACCATGGCTGCCATTCTGGAGAACTACCAGAACGCCGACGGCACCATCACGATCCCCGAGGTCCTGCGTCCCTACATGGGCGGCCTCGAGAAGATCGAGCCGGTCGCGTAACTTGGCTGCATAGGCGATATGCAAGGGCGCTCCTTCGGGGGCGCCCTATTTCGTGCGCAGGTCCATACCATGCCGTGCGGACAGCTCAATAGAAAACACACGAACAACTGTTCTGTATACAGCCATCTACCTGCTATGCTTTTGCTAAATAAGAGCGAGAGAAAGGGGACGCGATGGAGCTGTTTGATGATTGGGTGGTTTTGTTTGAGAGCGACGAGGGCGGAGAGTACCTGCTTGTGACGTGTGAGCCGTCTGGCATGGGTGGCCTGGTGGTTCGACAGACGAGTGAGGGTCCGTTGACCCAATGGTGCTACGAGGAGTCGCCGCATGTGGTTGAGACGTTTGTGGCGCACGAGGGGCTTGTGGCCCTGGAGCATTTCTATGGGGTCCGGACATCTAACCAGGTTGCTCGCATGTTGAGTATCTCGTTTGCCGATTATGATTGTGCCCAGCGGGTGAGATCGCTCCTGAGGGAACTTGATGCTAAGTTTGACGTGATCGAAAAGCCAATCGATCGTACGGGGAATGGCGGTATATGCGGAGCAGCATGACAAGACTGCGTTCCACAAAAAAGTTTGAAATTGTGCTTGACTCCAATAAGCTAAAGTGGTTTTATATGTCTTGCGCTGCGGCGTTACCTCAGCTGGATAGAGGGTCTGACTACGAATCAGAACGTCATAGGTTCGAATCCTATACGCCGCACCAATTGAAATTGAAAGCCTCCGGCAACGGGGGCTTTTCTTTTATGGCAACACCGCATGGATTCGAACCTCGGTCGAGGCACGAACAACTTAATTATCACTCCGTAAAATTTTTTCTAATTGTCGCTTGACCCATCGGGGGCTCGCGTGCATAATAATCCGTGCGTTGCGGCGTTACCTCAGCTGGATAGAGGGTCTGACTACGAATCAGAACGTCATAGGTTCGAATCCTATACGCCGCACCAATTGACTTTAAAGCTCCCGGCAACGGGGGCTTTTCTTATATGGGAGCATTGCGGAGATTCGAACCTCGTTCGAGGCGCGAGCGTCAAGAAAACGCGGAGCGTTTTTAGCGAGCGGGCGAGTCCGCCGGCAGGCGGGCGAAGCCGGTGCGGATCCGTGCAGCGGATGCGCGGAATCCTATACGCCGCACCAATTGACTTTAAAGCTCCCGGCGACGGGGGCTTTTCTTATATCGCGATGCGTCGAAGATCGCGCCAAGCCCTCCAAATGATTAAAAATCAAATTCGATAACTTTTTTTGAAAAAATGCTTGACCATTATTCAGTTCCTGTGCATAATAATCAATAAGTCGCGGCGTTACCTCAGCTGGATAGAGGGTCTGACTACGAATCAGAACGTCATAGGTTCGAATCCTATACGCCGCACCATTTGAGATTAAAGCTCCCGGCAACGGGGGCTTTTCTTTTACGTAAACACCGCATTGATTCGAACCTCGGTCGAGGCGCGGGCGTAAAGAAAACGCGGAGCGTTTTTAGCCCGCGGGCGAGCGCGCCGGCAGGCGGGCGAAGCCGGTGCGGATCCGCGCAGCGGATGCGCGGAATCCTATACGCCGCACCATTTGAGATTAAAGCTCCCGGCAACGGGGGCTTTTCTTTTGCGCTAGCTTGAGTGCTTTTGTCCAAAGGGACGATTTCGTGTCGACTCGTGTAAGATTCCGAGTAGATGTCGCGACTTATTCGCGACCACTCCTTCTCAAGCGACCGATCAGGGTGATATTTCGTGGCAGAGCGTCCGACATACAAGCTCAGGTTTCTCGATCCCAAGAAGCGCTTTCCGGTGATGCCCGAGCAGCCTGCGGGACGCTCATATGGCGTGGCCTGGAAACTCTTTGGCGAGGATCAGCATGAATCTTGTTATGTCGTCGAATTCGTTGGCAAAAGCCATGTGTCGCTTTTGGGTTACGTAAGCGTTTCGGGTGAGGTGTACAAGGTGGACCGCCCCGTTAGCGAGGCTCCGCTGCCCAACGATCCCGACATGGAACTGGTCCTTGACGACTCGGACTCCGGTATTGGTGAGATTATGGTGAGGGGAGCAAACGGCACGATGCGCGCGTGCGCGCGAACCGTCGGCTCTCCCGAAGGCCCCATGCGCGAGCAGTCCGATCACGAGACATGGAATTCGACCCGCTCCCTTCCTTACGGTGAGTTCATGGCATCGATGTTCCTGCGCTACGTGATATTCGCTGACTTCGAAAATACCATTGCGAGCACGGCGGACGCCGACGGACTCGACGAGGGTATGCAAAACGTTGTCGACAAGATCAAGCTCGTAAAGTTGCCCGAGCCAGTCGAGGTGTTTTTGGGCTTTAACACGACACCGCTGCCTGACGCTATCGAGACGCTGCTCTACCGCGTTGACCATGCCGAGAATCCGAGCGGTATCGAGCGCTATGCCGCCGCCCTTATGAGCGAAATTGACTTGCCCCGCTTGCGCACCATCGCCGCTAAGTCCGAGATGAGCCTGGCTCGCATCGATTGCTCAAAGCTTTTCTATCTCAATTTTGATCGCAGCCTGCTGGACCAGGACGAGATTGACATGCTGCTTGCCATCGAGTGCCGTCTTAACCGTCTCTCCGGCATCCTTGAGCGCATCGGGGCTGGATTGGTCCCTGCGGCATCCTCGCCGAGCCTTGAGGGCTGCGCGCTCTTTGATGCGTGGCATATCGCCAAGACGACCAACGATGTTCCCCGACTGTTCGATACGGCCTCGAGCGATAACCCGTGGGGCAAACCGGGTACGGTTTCGTGCCAACCGGGCGGCGAGTGGGACGTGCGCACCCGTTTTGCGCGAATCGTTGAGGTGCTCAACGTGGTCACGCGGCTCGACTATACCTATCGAGTAAACGTTGCCGAGGGGATTATGCTCGTTCGGTTTGGGCAGTCTGTCGTTGATGCCATGCCGCAACGTGAATACGACGCTCAGGATGACGCCTGGCGCGAGCTGGACGAGGACACGCGCGCGATCTGGGCCGCGGAGCACGATGCGCGCGTGGCACTCACGCTTGCGGCAGCGTGTTTTGCCGCGGGCACCTGCATCACGCGCTGCTATGTGCAGATTGCTGCTCCCGACAGTGAGCAGGGCGAGCGCGTTGTTGCAACGTATTTCTTTGGGCGTGCGGCCTATCTGGCCGATTGCGTGCCTGTCGCCAAGGATCTTGAGAGCATGGACATGGACGATATGTCGTGCAAGCGTGTACTTGAGGCGTATGAGTCAACCGCTCCGGAGACGATTGAGCCTGCGGAGGTTCATGCTCGTCCGCGTGATGACCATCGCACGCTGCCGCCGGCGCTGCGCGATCTGCTGCTTGCCGATACGGCTGACGAGTTGGAGGTCATGGAAGAGGACGACGACCCATACGTGGC
Organism: Coriobacteriaceae bacterium; assembly: GCA_025993015.1. NCBI lineage: Bacteria > Bacillati > Actinomycetota > Coriobacteriia > Coriobacteriales > Coriobacteriaceae > Coriobacteriaceae bacterium. Next base: position 733,966 of record DAJPFV010000001.1, on the reverse strand, counting down.
CCGTGTTGTTGAATTGCGCGAGCAGGCAAAAGTCGACCGTACAGGTGCTTTTGAAGGCTTTTCTCGTCTTGTCGAGGAGTTGGAGGCTAAGTGCGCCGTCGCCGAGCTTTTGGCGACAGGTCCGGTTCAAACGCAGTTTTGCGATAACCAGCTGGTGCGCATGGTGCTACCGGTGTTGGAAGAAGACCGCTCTGTGCGAATCCTTCGTGCGCCCGATGCGCTGTACTTTGCCCAGCACGAGATCTGCAGCTTTTACGCCGAGCAAGAGGACTTTGAACGAGCACTGCCCGAGGTGCGCCATCTTTACGATCTGGCGCGCTCGTCCATGCAGTCGCACTTTGCGCTCATCAACGTGCTTGCGCGTCTGGAGCGCTTTGACGAGATTATCGAGGTGGCGCGCCACGGCCTACGTATTGCCAGCGATCGTTCTGCAATCGGCTACCTGTTCTATCGCTTGGCGTTTGCCTATTGGAATTGCGATCAGCTCGACCTGGCGCTGGCTTGTTACCGTCTGGTGCCGCGCGGCGAGGAGTCGGGCAGCAGCGCGCTGGAAGAAATGCAGGGCCTTATGAACGAGATGGGCGTCAGCGAGCCTCCGACGTTCGAGGAAGCGGTCGAGACCATCCACAAGGCTGGACTAGAGCTGCCGCCAGTGTCCGCCGTGACGAATCAGCTGGCAGATGCCGCTGTGCAACTGGTCGACAACGGTTTCTTTTTCCTGGCGCGCGGTTGTATCTTCCAAATGTGGCGCACCATGGGCAACGACGAGCTCGGCTCCCTCAACCGCTCGCTGGGGTAGGGGCGATATAGAGGGGCCGCACCGCGCTATTTGTATCGGCGCGGGCGGGAGGACCCGGCAGGATTGGTAAGGCATAAAGCCGCCGGGTTGATTTCCGATCTCAGCCGAACACATTAGGCGGACAGGCCGTTCCCGCAGCTAGCCGAACGCCCCCGAGGCCCCATCCGGGCCCCGGGGGCGCCGTTTTCCCAGTTGAAGGAACGGTGGAGATGTGTTTCGATGGGTCCGGTGGCCATGCTCCGCCCTCCGCCCGGCACCTCTTCCCAGACTCAGCCGGACGGTCGGTCAGTCTATTCCGTTTTGCCTTCAGGCTAGGCCAGCGGGGCATCGCCCCTCTCTGCGCGCGCCCTCTCGATGAGTCCCGGCGTCAGGTCGAGCTCGGCCAGAGGCACATCCTCCACGCCGTAGGCGTCAAGCAGCGCCGCCGCATCGTCCCCGAGCATCGCCCTGAAGGCGCGCGCGGGCGTCGAGAAGCCGAGCGCGCCGCGGGGCTCGGAGTTCACGTGCGACATGGCGAGCGCCATGTCGGCCGGGGATAGCCGGTCGAACCTGAGCCCGGCGCCCTTGGGCAGCAGCTTCCTGATCTCGACGTGGTTGCGCTCGCAGGCGCCCTTCTGGTCGCTGCGGCGCGGGTCGCAGTAGAACAGCCTCGTCTCGCCGGGCCCCTCGCCGAGGAGCGCGGCGATCGCGCCCTCGTCGGAGAACTCGGCGCCGTTGTCGGTGAGCACGGCGCGGAACACGCGGCGCGCCCCGTCGGCGCCGAGGACCGCCCGGACGCCCTCCAGGGCGGCCGCGACGCACCCGGAGGTCTTCCCGCCCAGCGGCAGCGCGAGCTGCAGCCTGCTGGGGCGGTGCAGTAGCGTGAGCAGGCAGGCCGAGTCCTCCCGGGCGCCCTCGACGGTGTCCATCTCCCAGGCCGCGGCGCACGCGTCCTCCCCGAGGGCGAGGAACGCGGCATACGACCTGCGGGCGGAGTGGCGCGTGGCCGCCCGCCCGGCGGCGCGCCTCCTCGGCCTGTAGCCGACCTTGCGCCTGAGCTCCATGTTCGTCATGCCGTCGTAGCCCGCCGAGACCCAGCGGTAGATGGTCGAGGGAGACAGGTCCACCGGCCCGCCGTTGCGCGCCGCCATCTGCTCGGGCGACAGCCCCCGGCGCAGGCAGTCCCTGATGGCCTCCAGCCTCGCCGCCGCGGCGGGCTCGTCGGCGTCGATCCCGCGCCTGGACGAGACGAGCACCGAGTCGGCGCACAGCTGCGCGGCCCGGGCCTCGTAGAAGACGTGCGGGCGGCGCTTGCAGCCCACCGCGCGGTAGCGGCCGCACCCGTTGCAGCAGCGCGGCCACGCCGCCAGGCGCGGGCAGGCCGCCGACAGGTCGGTGCCGGCGCCCACGCGCTCGCCGCGCCTGGGCTTCGGCGCCGTCACGAACCTGTGCGACGCCACCTCGGCGCTCACCGTCGAGGGCGACCTGCCCAGCTCCCTCGCGATCTCCCTGCACGAGGCCCTGCGCTCCAGCATCCTCTGGACCGTGTCCCGCTCGTGCCTCGTGAGCCTTCCGTAGGCCCTCGGGGCCGCTTTCGCGGAACCCTTCTTCCTCTTTCCGGACATGCCGTCCTCCGATCTTCCGGGGCCGGCCGGTCCGGCCCTCAGGGTATCGGGTTCCCACATTCATCCGCACATGTGCGGATGAATGTGGGAGGTGTTCGGATGAAGTCGATAATCAAGGCATAAAGCCGCCGAGCCTGCTAAAACTGTTAAACTCTGCTAAAGTTGCTAAACTTTGTTAAAGTTGTTAAAACTAGCAGAGGAGGGCAGAATGACGAAAGCTGTTAACCCCTTTAAGCCAACGGCGGGCATGAATCCGCCTGAGCTTATCGGACGGGACACTGTTTTGGATGACTTTGCCGAGGCTCTTGAGAATGGTCCTGGTGCCCCCGATCGACTCATGCGCATCTCGGGCGTCCGAGGCACAGGTAAAACGGTGCTCCTTAATGCATTGGGTGACCTTGCACGCAAAAAAGGATTCGAGGTCGTTGACGTTGCCTCCAATGCTGGTTTTTGCAATAGAATCCTCGAGGCTCTGCAGCGAAACGTTCGTCTTGAATCAATCTCGATTTCCCCATCGATTTTAGGGGTCAGCCTTGGCTCCATGGAGATGTCGAAGTCGGCCTCTCATCTGGGCGAGGCGATGTACGATGCTGCGAAGCGCGGTGGTCTGCTCATTACGCTCGACGAGATCCAGGATGCCTCAACTGAGGAAATGCGCGAGCTAGGCAATGAGATGCAGCTCTTGATCCGCCAAGGAGCGAATGTCGCTTTCGCTTTCGCCGGGCTGCCGACATCGGTAGATGGCGTGGTGGTGGATGATACGTTGACGTTCCTTCAGCGAGCCAAACATGTTGAACTTACTCGGCTTTCCGATTTTGAAGTTGGCGGATCGTTTGAGGATACGATGAGACGAGCGGGCAAGGAGCTCGACAAAGGTGCCGCTGAGCTATTAACAAAAGCTTCGGCAGGCTATCCCTTTATGGTCCAGCTGGTCGGATATTACGCTTGGCAGGTTGCTGCGCGCAGTGGGGCGGAGAGCGTGAGCGAAGAGGCGGCTCGTAAGGGTATCCAGGCGGCTCTTGATAGCTTTAATGCTATGGTGATTGCCCCAGCGCTGCGCAGGGTGTCGGAACGGCAGTTTCAGTATCTCGCGGCGATGGCTCAATGCGAGGGCGTCGATATCGCCAACGGCGATATCGCCAAGAAGATGGGTTTGTCGGCGAACAAAGTTGGGTCATATCGCAAGCGTCTGATCGATGCGGGGTTGATTGAGCCCGCGGGCTATGGCTGTGTTTCGTTTGCAATTCCGTACATGCGCGATTATCTGCTGGAGACCGTTCGAGAGGACTAATAAAGAATGGGCTGTCCGCGCTGTCGCTGGGGCCGTCCTTGTATCTTTGTCTCAACCTGTAACATCTGGAGGGGATTACGGCCTGCAGATGTTACAGGTTGAGATGATTGACTGAGACGTTTACTGGTAAAAGAGAGGTAAAAGAGGAAACGCCTCAAAATTCCCCTTGCCCAACTTCGGCTGTTTGGTTACTATAGAACGGCTGTTACGGAGAGCTGACCGAGAGGCCGAAGGTGCTCGCCTGCTAAGCGAGTATGCCCCAAAAGGGCATCTGGGGTTCGAATCCCCAGCTCTCCGCCAGTATGACTTTGAAGAAGGGTCCCATTTGGGGCCTTTTTTTTATCAAGAATGGCAGCTGGGGATTAGAGTCCGAAAGGGCGTGAACATTAGGCAAACACGGGGCGCTTGAAAACGGGGAGACCCAGGCGTGCTCGTGCACCCCGGTGTGGGGTTCCGAGGGGATGGAGTAGAAATATGGTAAAGGTCGGGCTGCGTAAGCCGAATCTAAAGACATCACTCAAGGCAAGAACGACCGGCAGAGCGAAGCGCGCGGTAAAGCGGGCGATAATCCCCGGCTATGGTAAGAAGGGCATGGGGTGGATCAAAAATCCGAAGAAGGCTGCTTACAATGCCGTATACAGCAGAACGACCGTCGGAGTTGGGGATGTCGCTCGCGCCGTTGCTAAATCAGGCGCTCGGAGCTCGGCGTCAAGGACGTCCTCAATTACTGTTTCATCGCATGAAATTACACCTTTGGCGAAGCCTGAACAGAAATCTCTCACTCGAGAGATTACGTCGGTTGACAGGGCAAACAAGGCGCTTTTGCTATGCTTCCTTCTTGGGTGGTCGGGCGCTCATAGGGCGTATGCACGGATGTGGGGTAGCTTCTTTCTATATCTCTTTACCTTTGGCCTTTTTGGATTTGGTTGGCTGTTTGATATTGTGACACTACTGATGAGACGCTCCGAGCTAAGGCGTCTCGGCGACAGTGATCAGACTCAACAGCAAGCGCCATGTTCCGTTGATTCTACATTCGATCGAAATGTCGCCGACTCCGGAAATTGGGAACAGCGTGGAGATGGGGAGGCTGCGGCTCGGCTAGAGCTTCAACGTAAAAACCGTGCCTATATGGAAGAAAACGGCATCGACGTGGAGATGTTTACCGAGGAAAAGGTCGCGGCGGACGCCTTGCGAACCATTGAGTCGGTATGCCCGTGCATGCTTAGGTTTGACCGAGGCATGAGCGAAGAGGAGCCAAGCATCAGCTTTTGCTCTCCAACAAAGACGGGGAAAATGCCCAAGAATGTCGTCGAGGCCCGCATTTACCATCAGGACGTGAAGCTATTGATGGATTCCCACGGCTTCGAATTGCCGGAGTATGGTGACAGCATCAATGTCATGATTAGTTATCTAGCTGATGGGCGCATAAATAAAGTCGATATCCATGGGTTCCATAATGGCCGCTCCGTTAGTGTTTCCATTCGCAGGCGGAGCGACGATCTTGTTATGACGAGTGCGGGCACCATCGGAGAAACGGGTGCCTGGCAATCGCTGTGTCCTGGGGCAGACCCCTCAGCTGGGGATCTTTTCAGGGCCTTGACCAAGGAGGTCGAAAGGATCTACTAGCATGCCCGGTGGACCCGTTTTCAAGGTCCGAAAAGACACAGCGAAGGTAAACGGCTAGCAATGTCGCTTTGGTGATTCTGACGCATCCCGTTTAAGAGGTATTCAAAAAGAGGCGCCCGTTGGACGCCTCTCCAATCTCAAATGTAATGTTCCCCCAGCCCTACACCTCGGGTGCCTTGGCTACGGTCTCGCTCTCTGCCGCAAGTGGGCGGTTGTCGATGCGGCGGCCCAGGCGGTCGAGCTTCACAAGGAGCCACTCAATGGGATTCGGCCCCGAGCCTTCCTCGTCGGCAACCAAATCCACGACGGCAATCTTGGTGCCGTCCTGCTTGAGCGTAACGCTGCCCACCTTGTCGCCCACATGCACCGTGCCCGAAAGATCGTCGTAGCTAACCTTTTCGGTTACCTCGCCGGCAAGGGAAAACACGGTCGCTTGCGCCGTGGGGTCGGCGAGCGTGGCGTCGATCGTCTTGTCCGTCCAATCTGTCTGGCTAATGCGTGCCATAAGCGGGTTGCCGTTGGCGGTCTTTTCCTGCGTGTTGGCGATCGCGACCGTGATCTTGTGGCCGTAGTACCAATTGGCAAGGGTTGCGGTATCGGTAAAGCGCTGGTCGGTGGTGGTGGAGTTCAAAACGACGGTGTAGATCTCGTCGCCGTCGCGGTTGTAGGCGCTCGTAAAGCAATAGCCCGCGTCGTCGGTGGTGCCGGTCTTGCCGCCGATGTTGCCATCTTGGCCCAGCAAATAGCTATGCGTGTCCATGGAATGCGAATGGTCGGTGCCGTCGGCGCCCGTGACCTCGATCCAGGAATCCTCGCTCGCTACGACCTCGCGGATCGTGTCGTTTTTCATGGCCTCCTGCATCATCAGCGCCACGTCATGTGCGGTTGAGTGCATATCGCCAGCCCACTCATCAAAGTCCAGACCATGCGGGTTTTCAAAAAGCGTACCGGTACAGCCGAGCTTCTTAGCGCGCTCGTTCATGGCCTTCACAAAGGTGGCCTCGGCGTCTTTGGTCTTAGGGTCGATCTTCTTGCCCACATATTCGGCGAGCACGATGGCGGCGACGTTGCCCGAGGGAATCATCAGGCCGCGCAGCGCCTGCTCCACGGTAAGCTTGTCGCCTTCGAGCAAGCCGGCGGTCGAATTGCCCACGGTGGCTGCAGCGTTGCTCACCGTGACCTTCTCGTCCATCTTGCAATTCTCGACGGTTAGGATTGCGGTCATGACCTTGGTGATCGAGGCAATTTTGACCTGCTCATCGGCGCCGCGCCCATAGTAGACGGTGCCGTCTTTGCCCATGACGAGGGCATTGGTCGCATCGATATCGGGCAGGTTTTCGGCCGTGATGCCGCGCGCATCGGCGGTTTTGCCGCAAACATTGTCGGTCGTAAGCACTTGGGCGCCGGCGACGGTGGGCACGCCAGCGGCAAGGGCGATAGCGCAGACAAAGCCGGCGGCAAGCTGGGCTGAGCGCTTTGCAAAAGAGGTGAGGGACTTCACGGATTTCGCTTTCGACGGGATGGTCTCTTCTGGAACAAGAGTATATCGTTTGCCGGCGTCGGCGATCATCGCGTGCGTGCGTGGCCCACATCCGCGCCCGAACGGGCACAAGGGTGCTTAAGGCCGACTTAATCACCCACGCTTGTTGTGTGTGACGGGCGCCCCCTCGGGCATAATGGAGCGCGAGAGGAGCACGCATGAACGAGCGCATTTTGGTAGTTGATGACGAAAAGGCCATCGCCGACTTGGTTGGTATCTACCTTACAAAAGAGGGCTTTGATGTCCAGATTGCCTATAGCGGGGCCGATGCTGCCAAGGCAATCTTGGAGCAGGAGTTCGATCTGGCGCTGCTGGATGTCATGCTGCCCGATATCGATGGCTTTGAGCTGCTGCGTACGATCCGTTCCAGCCATACCTATCCCGTGATCATGCTGACGGCGCGCGATGCCCAGCAAGACAAGATCGAGGGCCTTTCGCTTGGCGCGGACGATTACGTGGTTAAGCCGTTTCGTCCTCTGGAGCTCATCGCGCGCGTGCACGCTCAGCTTCGCCGCTACACCAGCTACGGTAGCCGCGCACAGGCGGCCGAGTCGCCGACCCTCCAGCTCGACGGCTTGGAGATCAACCGCGATGCTCGTTCCGTGACAGTGGACGGTTCACCGGTTCGCCTCACGCCCACCGAGTATTCAATCTTGCTGTATCTGGTCGAGCATCGCGGCAGCGTGGTGGCCGTGGAGGACCTGTTCCGCGCGGTGTGGAACGAGGACTTTATGCCCGGCTCCAACAATACGGTGATGGTGCATATTCGCCACTTGCGTGAAAAGATCGGCGACGACGCACAAAAGCCACGCTTTATCAAAAACGTCTGGGGCGTCGGCTACATCATCGAATAACGCTTTTCGCTTGTGAGGATCTTGATATGACAAAAGACGATAGGCAAGCGTTCGAGGTGCCCGATCGGCTCTTTGAATACGTGAGGTCGGTCGTCGACAACCGCGCGCTTGCAACGGTGCTGCTCTTTTTGCTGAGCCTGCTGCTGATTGGCATCGACAACATCGTCGGAATCTTGGCGGTGCTGCTTGTCGGCTTTTTGCTGATCGATCGATTTGAGATCGTGTGCCGCTGCGTGGTGATTGGCGGCGCCGCGTGGGCCATGACGTTGGCGATTGGCGCCATGGCGCTCGGCGGCATCGAAGGGCCGGTGCTGTTCGATGCCGGCTTTGTATTCAACATGCTTGGCTTTGTGCTGGCGCTTGCAGCGTGCGTGCTGTTCTTGTGTGGCCGCGCCCTGTACTACCAGGGCTACGAGCAGGGCGAGCAGCATGCCGATTGTGTGCTGGCCGCTCGTATTCAAGATCGCCTGATCGATCACCCCGACACCTGGGATAACATCGACGGCGACTTCTTGGAGGTCGAGGGCGCCCTTAACCGCGTGCGTGACCGTGAGCGCAAGGTGCAGCAAGCTCTGCGTGACGAGTCGCATCGCAAGGACGATTTGGTCACGTACTTGGCACATGACCTACGCACCCCGCTTGCCAGTGTGGTGGGCTATCTTTCGCTGCTGCAAGAGGCTCCCGAGCTGCCGGTTGAGCAACGTGCGCACTTTACGGGCGTGGCGCTCGACAAGGCGCACCGGCTCGATACGCTCATCGAAGAGTTCTTCGATATCACGCGTTTTGACTTCCACGATATCGTGCTCACGCGCGGCTATGTTGATCTGGGGTTGCTGCTGGCTCAGGTGACTGACGAGTTCTATCCCATCCTCAACGAGCAGCATAAGGAAGTCCAAGTTGATATTCGCGAGGACCTGACGGTGCTCGTGGATGGCGACAAAATGGCTCGCGTGTTCAACAACATCATGAAAAACGCTATTGCCTATAGCTATGAGGGCTCGACCATCACGATCGAGGCCAGACGCCGGGACGGCGGTGGCGTGCGCGTGCGCTTTATCAATCAGGGCGATCCCATCCCTGCGGCTAAGCTCAAGGTGATCTTTGAGAAGTTCTATCGCCTGGATGCGGCGCGTGCGACCAATCGCGGCGGCGCTGGACTGGGGCTTGCCATCGCCAAGGAGATCGTATGCGCGCACGGCGGTACCGTTGCATGTGAATCGACGCCCGAACACACGATATTCACCATCGAGCTGCCCGCCGCATAGCCAGCGTGCCCTTACAAACACTTGACAATGCGCTCACGTGCATATGAGCCGCGATTCCTACTATCGATACTGCTGAATTGATATCGATGTGGAGGTATGCGGTATGACGGCTGCTGCGGCTGTGGAGCCCACGGAGCTTGAAGAACTCATGAAAGCGCAGGCCGAGGCCGCGCACGAGCGCGAGGTTGGGGATGCGACTCGCCCCACGGCAGAGGATCTTGCCGCCTCGCCGACGCGAATCGATGTTGAGGGCCTCGACCTGTTCTATGGCGACCACCATGCGCTCAAGGATGTGAATATCAAGATCCGCGACAAGCAGATTACCTCGTTCATCGGGCCTTCGGGCTGCGGAAAGTCCACGTTGCTGCGCTGCTTTAACCGCATGAACGACGGCATCAAGGACTGCCGAATCGAGGGCAAGATTGCGCTCGATGGTCAAGATATCCTGGGCGACTACGACATCTGCCGCCTTCGCCAGCGCGTGGGCATGGTGTTCCAGCGCCCCAACCCGTTTCCCATGAGCATCTACGACAACGTCGCCTATGGGCCGCGCGGTATGGGTGTGCGCGATCGCGTCGTGCTCGACGAGCTGGTCGAAGACTCCCTGCGACGCGCCGCCCTGTGGGACGAGGCCAAGGACAAGCTCAAAGAGTCGGGTCTGGGTCTTTCGGGCGGCCAGCAGCAGCGCCTGTGCATCGCCCGCGCACTTGCCGTGCAGCCCGACATTCTGCTGATGGACGAGCCGACCTCGGCACTCGATCCCGTATCGACGCTGGTGGTGGAGCAGCTGGCCTGCGAGCTCAAAGAGACCTGCACGCTCGTGGTCGTTACGCACAATATGCAGCAGGCGGCGCGTATCTCCGATTCGGTCGCATTCTTTTTGCTGGGTGAGCTGGTGGAGCACGCGCCCACCGCGCAACTCTTCAAGAATCCGACCGATCCGCGCACGGCGGATTATTTGACGGGGCGTTTTGGCTGATACCATCTAGTAAAGGTACCTTTAGGGTTAAGATGCGGTCATGCCGGCCGCAAAGGGGTTCAACATGATCTATTACGTCGAGGACGATGACAACATCAGGGATTTGACGGTCTATGCGCTGCGCAAGCAGGGGATTGAGGCCGAAGGCTTTTCGTGCGACGGTGAGTTTAAGGCTGCCGTGGCGCGACGGGTACCCGATGCCGTCCTGCTCGACATCATGCTGCCCGATACCGATGGCTTGGCGATTATGCGTCGACTGCGTGCCGATCGCCTGACGGCGACGGTGCCCATCATGATGCTTACCGCCAAGGATACCGAGCTCGACAAGGTGATGGCGCTCGATGGCGGTGCCGACGATTACCTGACTAAGCCGTTTTCGCTCATGGAGCTCGCCAGCCGCTGCCGCGCACTGCTGCGTCGCGGCGGCATGGTCAAACAGGCAAGCGATGTGCTCAGCGTGGGCGACATCGTGCTCTCGCCCAGCCATCGTGAGGTGACTGTTGCCGGCGAGTCGCTTAAGCTCACCCTGCGCGAGTTCGACCTGCTCGAGTACCTCATGCGCAAGCCCGGCGTGGTCTTTACCCGCGAGTCGTTGCTGCAGAGCGTGTGGGGCTGGGACTTCGACGGCGGTTCGCGCACCGTTGACGTGCACGTGCAGACGCTTCGCCAAAAACTGGGCGAGCATGCCAGCGCCATCGAGACCGTGCGCGGCGTGGGCTACCGCTTGGCCGAGCCTTCTGCCGGTGATGGTGCCGAAGGTGACGACACCGCGGCCACCGCATCGGAGGAGTAACCCGTGGTCTTCGCCCCCCAGGGAAAACATACGCTGTCGCACCGCGTTTTTGTGACGATCTTTGTCTGCGCCATGGCGGTTATCGTGGCGTTTACGGTGCTGGGTGCGTTCTTTGTGCAAAACACCTTGGCGGATGCCACGAGTGCCAACCTGGCGCAAGAAACCGAGCTCATTGCTGCCGCCCTCGACGAGCAGCAGGAGCCCATCCCGTTCTTGCGTAGCCTCGATCGAGAGGACTTGCGCATCACGCTGATTAACAAGGATGGATCGGTTGCCTACGACAACGAGGCGCCGCCTTCCACACTGCCCAACCATGGCGATCGCCCCGAGGTCATCGAGGCCTTTGAGAGTGGTTCGGGTTCCGCGGAGCGCGCAAGCTCTACGCTCGACGAGATTATGCTGTATCGCGCCGTCGCCCTTGATAACGGCCAGGTTGTCCGCTTGGCGCAGGCCCAGCCTGGCGTTGCGGCGATTTTGCTGTCGATGGTGGCGCCGATGCTGCTTATCGCAGCAGCGGGTGCGGTACTCTCGTTTTTTATGGCGCGCCGCGAGTCCCGTGCCATCATCGCGCCTTTGCAAGAGGTGGATTTGGACCACCCACGCCGTAGCTATGAGCACGCCTATGCCGAGATGGTCCCCATGCTTGAGCGTATTGAGTCGCAGCGCCAGGAGCTCAAGCGCCAAATGGCGGTGCTGGCGGACAACGACCGTATGCGCCGCGAGTTCACGGCGAATATCACCCATGAGCTCAAGACGCCGCTTACGGCGATTTCGGGCTATGCCGAGCTCATCGCAAACGGCATGGTCGAGGGCGAGGGCGACCTGCGCAACTTTGGCGGTCGCATCTATCGTGAGGCGGGCCGCTTGGCAGCGCTTGTCAACGATATCCTTACGCTGTCTAACTTGGACGAGGCCGAGCGTGCAGCTGAGGGCGAGGCGGTGCCCATTGGGTCCACGGAGCCTATTGAGCTCTCGCGTGCCATCTACGCGGTCGAGCAGCGTCTTGAACAGGTCGCCCGTCAGGCGAATGTGACGATAAGTCATGAGACCAAGCCTGTGGTCATCGAGGGCGTGTCGCGCTTGATTGACGAGCTCATCTATAATCTGGCAAGCAACGCCATCCGCTACAATCGACCCGGCGGTACGGTTACGCTGCAGTGCGGCACCAACGACGAAGGCCATCCGTTCCTTGCGGTCGCCGACACGGGAATCGGTATCGCGCCTGAAGAACAGGGCAAGGTATTTGAGCGGTTCTACCGCGTGGACAAGAGTAGGTCCAAGGCACGCGGCGGAACCGGTCTGGGGCTTGCCATTGTCAAGCATGCGGCCCTGTATCATCACGCCACGCTCGATCTGTCGAGCGAGTTGGGCGTGGGAACCACCATTACGGTGACGTTTCCCATACAGCAGGACGAGCCATTCGCATAGCGATATAACATAGATATTGATGCAGACGCCGCATTTGACTTTCGGGTGCGGCGTTGTTGTGCAATTTTACGATTGCTTCCGACATTTTTACAGGAGAGCCTGTTTCTTATGTATAGAGTTTGGTCTCGGTAAAAAGATGCGATAACATACGGACAGTTTTGTCAATCCGAACTGGGGAAATGAAAGGCAAGCTGCATGACCCTTCTCGAACTGTTCCAGCTGCTGAAGAAGCACCTTCAGCTGGTCATCACCCTTCCGGTGGTCTGCGCGATCGCCATGGGCATCGTGTCCTTCGTTGCGATGGACAACACCTATACCGCGACGACGAGCATGTACATTCTCGCCAAGACCGACGATAGCGGTCAGATGAGCTACAACGATCTCTCGGCGAGTCAGATGCTTTCCAACGATATCGCCACGCTGCTGGATAGCGATAGCGTTAAGAGCGGCGCAGCCAATGAACTGGGCCTCACCGATCTGGATGACTACAAGGTGTCTGTTTCCTCCGAGACCACCACGCGTGTCATTACGCTTTCGGTTACCGGCACCGATGCCAAGGAGACGGCTAAGGTCGCAAAGGCCATGGCCAGCTCGGTGAGTACGGTCGCTCAGAACGTCGGCGCTGCCCAGAGCATCAACGTTATCGACGAGGCTAAGACCCCCGAAGCCCCCAGCGGTCCCAAGCGTATGCTGTACGTTGCTGTCGCGTTCCTCGCCGGTATCTTTATCGCAGTCGCCTATGTCGTTTTGGCAGACATGCTCAATACCCGCATCCGCGGTGCCGAAGAGGCAGAAGAGCTCCTGGGCATTCCCGTTGTTGGCCGAATTCCGGCTATGAAAGGTGGTAAATAGGCATGGCTAAGGCAAAGAACACCGATAAGCTCGTTGTACAGAATGCCGCCAAGACCCTTCTGGCCAACATCCGCTTTGCGAGCGTGGACGACCCCATTCGCACTATTACCGTCACGTCCTCGATTCCCAACGAGGGCAAGTCTACGGTTTCCATCAACCTTGCCCAGGCTATCGCCACGAGCGGCAAGTCCGTGCTCCTGGTCGAGGCCGATATGCGCCGCAGGTCCCTTTCCGATATGCTCGGCGTTCGTTCGCGCGGCGGACTCTATGCGGTCCTTTCCGAGCAGATCTCCATTGACCAGGCAATTGTCGAGACGGGTCAGAAGAACTTCTACTTCCTCGATGCCGAGCCGCATATTCCCAATCCTGCCGACATCATTGTCTCTCACCGCTTTGCCAAGTTGGTAAAGGCACTGTCCGCCAAGTTCCAGTACGTCATCTTTGATGCTCCCCCGGTCGGCACCTTCATCGATGCTGCCGAGATTGCCAGCCTGACCGACGGTACGCTGTTCGTGGTGCGCGAGGACTTCACCAAGCGCGAGGAGGCACTCAACGCTATCGGCCAGCTTAAGAAGTCCGAAAAGGTCAAGCTCATCGGTACCGTTATGAACTACTGCGAGACCGAGACCAGCGAGTACTACTACTCCTACTACACCAAGGACGGTAAGAAGGTGAAGAAGGGCTCGGACGATCAGGGGACTTCCAAAAAGGGCATCTTCACCAACCGAGCAAACGTTTAGTTGATTAAGGCTGACCTATGCGTGACATTCATTGCCATATCTTGCCGGGTGTAGACGACGGCGCCGCCGATCTCGATGAGAGCTTGGCGATGCTCGAGGCTGCCAAGCGGGCCGGTGTAACCAGAATCGTTTGCACTCCTCACTGCCGTGATCCCTATTTTGATTACGACAAGATGTGGGATGCCTTTGAACTGCTGCGTGATAACGCTGACGGTTTTCCGCTCCAGATGGGCTTCGAGGTCAACCATCGAAAGCTCGTTGAACTTGGTATCGATGCCGCGGAGCACTTGCATTTCGATGGAACCAACGAGTTTCTGCTCGAGCTTTCGACGCATGCCGATGCGTATGCGTTTAGAGAGTACGAGAACACGATTTACGATTTGCAGTGCCGTGGCTACCAGGTGATCATCGCTCATCCTGAGCGCTATCGTGCGGTTCAAAAGGATGTAAGCGTGGCGGAGCGCCTGGTCGATATGGGCTGCAAGCTGCAGGCTTCGGCGGACTTTATTGCCGGCGGTCGCTTTGGTCGCGAAAAAAAGCCGGCACAGCGCCTGTTCGATCAGAACCTGTACAGCTTCATCGCGAGCGATGCCCATAACGTGGGTCATTACGACTGCCTGGCGAAGGCTCGCGCGAAGTTTAGCGTGCGCGGAGCTCATTTTCGCTAATATCTGTCCCTAACGTTCGCATTGAATGAAAGGGCAGCCATGGATATCCAACTTAAGACGGGATGCTTTGATGACGCGGCGTTGGTGCGCCGCGTCGTTTTTATGGACGAGCAGGGCTACGAGAATGAGTTCGACGCTATCGACGAGGATCAGAACTGCATTCATGTGACGCTCTATGTAGACGGCGAGCTTGCCGGTTGCTCGCGCGTGTTTCCCGAGGAGCTTGAGCGCGTGGCTGACGCAGAGGCCCCGGTGTTGCCGGCATGCGACATGGACGAAGGCGTTGCGGCGGGGGAGGCCTACATTATGGGGCGCGTCGCCGTGCTGCCGGCTATGCGTCGTCGCGGACTGGCGAGTGCGATCGTCGAGGCCAGTGCTTCGTGTGCACGCGATGCCGGCGCTAAGCTTATTAAGCTGCATGCGCAGGAATACGTGTTGCCGCTCTATGCAAAGGCGGGCTACACGCAAATTGCCCCGGTAGATTACGAAGACGAGGGCCAGCCCCATGTCTGGATGGCCAAGCGCGTAGATGGCAGATAGGGACGTTCCTTTTCTGCCGGCAGCTGGGGACACTCCTTGGCAATTGACGCATTGGAGCGCTCGGACATACAGTTTTTCGATTCCGTATGTATATATGCGCGCTATTGGGTTATAAAATCTAAGTCTGAACATAGCAGGTCTGCGATGCGGCTCGGGCAACCGGGCCGTTTTTGCGGACGGGGGTAGCGCGAAAGGACTGCACATGCGTCAATTTAAGACCGAGAGCAAAAAACTGCTCGACCTCATGATCAACTCCATCTACACCAATAAGGAAATCTTCCTGCGCGAGCTTATCTCTAACGCGAGCGACGCCGTCGACAAGCTCAACTTTAAGAGCCTGCAGGATCCGAGCGTCAAGATCAACCAGGGCGACCTGGCCATTCGCGTCTCCTTTGATAAAGACGCCCGCACCATTACCATCTCGGATAACGGCATTGGCATGACCGCCGAGGAGCTCGAGCGCAATCTGGGCACCATCGCCCATTCCGGCTCCGAGGAGTTTAAGACCGAGAACGCCGAGCAGCAGGGCTCCGATGTCGACATCATCGGCCAGTTTGGCGTGGGCTTCTACTCGGCTTTTATGGTCGCCAGCCATGTGAAGGTCGTCAGCCGCGCCTACGGCGAGGATGTCGCCCATGTGTGGGAATCCGACGGTCTTGAGGGCTACACCATCGAGGACGGCGAGCGTGCCGAGCACGGTACCGATGTCATCCTGACGCTGCGCGAGAACGAGAAGCTCGATGCCGACGGCGAGGCCGAGACCTACGATCGCTTCCTGACCGAGTGGGGCCTCAAGAGCCTAATTCAGCAGTACAGTAACTATGTGCGTTACCCGATCCAGATGATGGTGTCCAAGAGCCGCCAGAAGCCCAAGCCCGAGGATGCTGGCGATGACTACACGCCCGAGTACGAGGACTACCAGGAGCTCGAGACCGTCAACTCCATGACGCCGATCTGGAAGAAGCACAGCTCCGATGTCGAGCAGAAGGACTACGACGAGTTCTACAAGTCCACGTTCCACGACTTTGACGATCCTGCGCGCACCATCAGCTTCCATGCCGAGGGCACGCTCGAGTACGATGCCCTGCTGTTTGTGCCGGGCCGCGCGCCGTTCGATCTGTACAGCAAGGATTACGAGAAGGGTCTGGCACTCTACAGCTCCAACGTCCTGATCATGGAGAAGTGCGACGACCTGCTGCCCGACTACTACAACTTTGTCCGCGGCGTCGTGGATTCCGCCGATGTGTCGCTCAACATCTCGCGTGAGACGCTGCAGCAGAACCGTCAGCTCAAGGCCATCGCCAAGCGTGTGGAAAAGAAGATCACCGCCGACCTTGAGGATATGCGTGACAACGACCGCGAGGCCTACGAGAAGTTCTTTGAGAACTTTGGCCGCGGTCTTAAGTACGGCATCTACTCGAGCTATGGCATGAAGGCCGATGAGCTCGCCGATCTGTTGCTGTTCTGGTCTGCCAAGGAACAGAAGATGATTACCCTGGCCGAGTATGCCAAGGGCATGCCCGAGGATCAGAAGGCCATCTACTACGCCGCCGGCGACTCGCGTGAGCGCTTGGCCAAGATGCCCGTGGTAAAGGGCGTGCTCGACCGCGGCTATGACGTGCTGCTGCTGACGCAGGACGTGGATGAGTTCACCTTCCAGGCTATGCGTGAGTACGTTGCCGCTGATATGCCCAAGATCTACGAGGACGATGCCGCCCGCGAGGCTGCCGAGAAGGCCGTGGCCGATGGTGCCGAGCCCGAGGTTGAGGATCGTCACCTGGAGCTCAAGAACGTCGCAACCGGTGATCTTGACCTGGCGACCGAGGACGAGAAAAAGGAGGCCGAGGACGCCACCAAGGAGAACGAGGACCTCTTTAACGCCATGAAGGAGGCACTCGGCGACAAGGTCGAGAAGGTTGCCGTCTCTGCGCGCCTGACCGATGCTCCCGCGTGCATCACCACCGAGGGCCCGCTTTCGCTCGAGATGGAGAAGGTGCTCCAGAAGGGTCCCGAGGGCGCGCCCGACGGTATGCCCAAGAGCCAGCGCGTGCTCGAGCTCAACGCCAAGCACCCGGTCTTTTCCAAGCTCGTCGCCGCTCAGAAGGCGGGCGACGCCGACAAGATCAAGCAGTACTCCGGTTTGCTCTATGACCAGGCCCTGCTGGTCGAGGGCATTCTGCCCGAGGACCCCGTTGCCTTCGCAGCAGCTGTTTGCAACTTGATGTAGTTAGGTATTTACGCGGTTTTACCAAACCGCGTAACGGCTCGACGCTGCCCTCAGTTCCGCCGTTCTAACGAACGGCGGACCAGTCGACGCTGCGCGGGCGCCAGAGCGACAACTTGTCATTCAAAGAGGACGGCATGACCAGAAGGTCTATGCCGTCCTCTTTTCATGCCAATTTGTTCGCTCTGGCGCCCGCTCGCTGGCATTGCCAAAACATCGACGTTGCCGTGGTCCTAAGTAGTCATTGGGGACGTTTTTGTTTGACTAGTCGTTTAAGAACGTCCCCGATGACTATTTGAATTGCTAATTTGTGCGGGTTGTGGTTTTGTGACCTGCTGAAATTTAGGATACTGTACATCTGTACGTTAACTCATCTTCGTAGTATATTGCTACCCGCAAAACTCAACACCATTGTGCTTTGAGACGTTAAAGCGCCTACTACAATGGTTGTCGATAGTACGATTCGATTTAACGACAGGATGGATGGTCCAAGCGTGAGTCTCGGCAGCAAACTATCCAATGCAAAGGTGTCCTTTGCGATATTTAAGCGCGACATTAAGCGACTGCTTGTGAACCCCGTCGCCCTGGTGGTTACCCTAGGCGTGTGCGTTATTCCCTCGCTGTATGCCTGGTATAACATCGTGGCAAACTGGGATCCGTATGGAAACACCCAAGGCATCAAGATTGCTATCGCCAACAACGATCGAGGCACCCAAAACGACTTGGTGGGTGAGCTCAACGCTGGCGACAAAGTGGTCGACCAGCTCAAGGAGAATCATCAGTTGGGCTGGACGTTCGTCGACTCGACGGCCGATGCCAAGGAGGGCGTCGAGAGCGGCGAGTACTATGCCGCTATCGTGATTCCCAAGAACTTCTCGGATAACCTGGTTTCGATGCTCGACGGCAACTACCATCAGCCCAAGCTCACGTACTACGTCAATGAGAAGAAGAGCGCCATTGCGCCCAAGGTTACCGATACCGGTGCAAACACCATCGAGGAGCAGATCAACTCGGAATTTGTCTCTACGGTAGGCAAGACTGTTGCCGGTATCGCCAAGGATGCCGGTGTCGATTTAAAGGACAAGGCAACCCAGACTCAGGACTCGCTGGCAAGTTCGGTGTCCGAGGCGTCCGACACCTTGGGCGAGGTGCGCGATTCGATTGGCGATATGAATGCCGCCATCGATAAGACGAGCGGCGCTATCGCCTCGGCTGATGCGGCACTTGCCGGCTTGCAAGGCCAGGCACCGTCGCTGACGCAGGCGATCTCCCAGGGCAACGACCTGCTGAGCGAAGCTCGCACCACGGCGGGCAACTCCATCACCTCGCTCTCCAAGGCGCTCTCGGAAGGCAGCCTTGCGCTCACCAAGACGTCGGCCTCTGCGAACGCTGCCATCGGCAAGCTGACGGGCGCGGTCACATCTACGACCACCCGTATCGACAACTCGCTCGAGTCTCTTCAAGCGACGATCGACCACAATAAGGCCGTTATCGGGCACTTGGAGATTCTCGCCAATGACACGTCGACAGGTTCCGAGGAAATTGACGCGCGCATTGTATCGACCATCGATTTGCTTCGAGAGCAGAATGAAAAGCTTCAGAGCATCAAGGACGGTCTGTCCGCGCAGTCGAGCGCCATGGCGAATGACGCAGCGGCTGTTTCGGGTGCCAGTGACGCTATCAATAACGCAATTCATACCGGTGCGACCAACCTTGGCCAAGCCCAGACGGACTTGGGCCAAAACGCGCTGCCGAAGGCCTCGAGCGCGCTCGACTCTTTTGCTGCCGTTTCGGGCGACCTGACCGGTATCGTCTCGGGTATGACACCTACACTTGCAAATGCGCGCGGCACGTTGGCGCAGCTTAGCGCTACGCTCGGCCAGGCCAAGACCACGCTGTCCCAGACCGATTCCTCGCTTGCCAAGGTCCAGGACAAGCTTGCAACCGCCGCCAATGACATCGCGGCGCTGCAGACCTCCGAGTCCATGGGCGAGCTGGCCGATCTGATGGGCGTCGATGTCAATGACGTGGCAGATTTCATGGCATCTCCGGTTGAGCTCGCGTCCAAGTCGATCTATCCGGTTAAGAGCTTCGGCTCGGGCATTGCCCCGTTCTATACCAACCTGGCGCTTTGGGTGGGCGGCTACGTGCTTATCGCCATCTACAAGCTCGAGGTCGATCGCGAAGGCATCGGCAGCTTTACCGCGCGTCAGGGCTACTTTGGCCGCTGGTTGCTCCTGGTGATCCTGGGCGCGTTGCAGGCCATCATCGTTACGGTAGGCGATCTGGTGATTGGCGTGCAGTGCGTCAGCCCGCTGCTGTTCGTGCTGGGCGGCATCGCCATTTCGTTCACCTACGTCAATATCATCTATGCGCTGTCCACCACGTTTAAGCATATCGGCAAGGCTATCGGCGTCATTCTCGTCATCGTGCAGATCCCGGGTTCGTCGGGCATGTACCCCATCGAGATGATGCCCGGCTTCTTCCAGTGGCTGCACCCGCTGCTGCCCTTTACCTACGGCATCAATCTGCTGCGCGAGACGGTCGGCGGCATGTATTCGTTCAACTACCTGTTCAACCTGTGCATTCTGGGCGTGTTCTTGATCGTGGCGCTCTTTATCGGCCTGCAGCTGCGTCCGCTGCTGCTCAACCTTAACCTGCTCTTTGATAAGCAGCTTTCCACGACGGGCCTCATGATCTGCGAGTCCAACGACCTGCCGCGCCAGCGCTATTCGCTGCGCACGGCCATGCGCGTCATGCTCGATTCCGATTCGTACCGTCGCGAGCTGCTCGATCATGCCGTGGCGTTTGAGCATCGCTACCCGTACTACATCAAGGGCGGTTTTGCTGCCGTGGTAGGCGTGCAGGTCCTGCTCTTTGTGCTCTCGACGGTGCTCGATATCGACAATAACGGCAAGATTATCCTGCTCGTTATCTGGATCATTTCGGTTATCGCCATCTGTGGCTGGCTCATCAACATCGAGTACATCCGTGCGAGCCTCAATACCCAGATGCGTATCTCGGCGCTTTCGGACGAGGACCTTCGCCGCGAGATGCGCGAGCACACGGCTG
This sequence comes from Coriobacteriaceae bacterium, assembly GCA_025993015.1. Taxonomy (NCBI): domain Bacteria; kingdom Bacillati; phylum Actinomycetota; class Coriobacteriia; order Coriobacteriales; family Coriobacteriaceae; species Coriobacteriaceae bacterium. Next base: position 713,691 of record DAJPFV010000001.1, on the reverse strand, counting down.
CCATCCCTGCTGCCCGTCGCATGTTTGGTCTCAACGCCAGCGAGCGGGGCACCAAGGACAGCGAACAGCCCACGAGCCGTCTGCCGCATATCGGTGCGCATCGTAAGGCTCAAGATGTCGACGACGTTGACAACGTAAGCGGAAACGACGGGGACACCACCCCGCTTGGCAAGCACTCTAAAGGAGGTGAGGCATAAATGAAAAACATCCTGCACCTGTTTAAGCGCGATGTCCAAAACGTGTCCCGCTCCGTGATCGGCTTGGTTGTTGTGATGGGCCTGATCATCGTGCCGTGCCTGTACGCGTGGTTTAACATCGCCGGAAGCTGGGATCCCTACGGCAATACCGGCAACCTTAAAATTGCAGTGGTCAACACTGACGAGGGCTACGAGAGCGATCTGATTCCCGTCGAGGTCAACGTGGGCGAAAACGTAACCGCCACCCTGCGCGGCAACGAGAACTTCGACTGGGTCGTCCTCAACGACCGCGATAAGGCGATTGAGGGCGTTAAGTCGGGCGCATACTATGCGGCCGTTGTTATCCCTAAAAGTTTTAGCGCAGACATGATGACGCTCTTCTCGACCGACGTGAAGCACGCCGATATCGAGTTCTATGAGAACCAGAAGGCCAACGCCATCGCACAGATCGTGACCGAGAAGGGCTCGAGCGCCGTCCAGAGCCAGGTCAACGAGACCTTTACCAAGACCATTACGACTATCGGCCTTAAGACCGTGTCCAGCCTGCTCGACTATATGAGCACCGACCAGGTGAGCAACTTTATCGCCAATCTGTCCTCTACACTGGGCGATTCGGTCGAGGACCTGCAGGACGTTCAGGCGAGCGCGACGTCACTCGCGGGCATTTTGAGCTCTACGTCCGATTCGTTGACATCGGCGGGTGGCATGCTCAAGCAGACGGGCACCGTTGATGAGTCGACGAAGCAGCTGATGGAGCACGCCAAGAACGGAATCAATGATTCCAAGGAAGCGCTCAAGGCCGCCAGCGATGCCGTTGACGCGGCGATTGACGGAAGCGCGGGCTCGTTCGACAACGTGTCCGCCGAGCTTGCGAAGGCATTCGATGCCGCGAATCAGCATGTTGACCTTACGGTGTCTCAGCTCAACGAAGCCGCAGCGGCGCTCAATACGCGTGCTGACGATATCGATGCGATGGCCGATCGGCTCCGCAACCTTGCCGACCAGGTGAGTGATGACAAGCTCAAAGACGGCCTCAAGTCCGCTGCGACGTCGCTGGGCAGAATTGCCGCGGAGTACCGTAACAATGCGAAGGACCTGACGGCGACCGCAAAGTCCCTTTCGGGCAGCATGGCGGAGGTCAACAATTCGCGTGCCGAGGTCGACCAGGCCATCGCCGATGCCAAGGCGGGTATCTCGGGTGCCAAGTCCGACTACGATTCTACGTTCTCGGTTAAGGCCAAGGAGCTCAAGAAGACCATTTCGGGCGTTCTGGATTCCCTGAACGGTATCTCGGGTGACTTGGATAGCGCCGTGAGCGGTCTGACCGACGCCTCTGGTTCGCTCGCGAAGGGTCTCTCCAAGGCTGCAAAGCTGGTCAACAAGGCTTCCAATCAGCTGGGCGAGGCGTCGGACAAGATCAGTGCCTTTAAGGACGAGCTTGATAGCGCTCTGATCTCGGGTGACCTGGCCATGATTAAGACAATGATTGGCAGCGACCCCGAGGGCCTCGCCGTGTCGCTTTCCGGCCCCGTTGCGCTCGATCGCAAGCCGGTCTATCCGATCCGCAACTACGGCTCGGCTATGGCGCCGTTCTACACGATTCTGTCGCTATGGGTCGGCTCGATCGTACTGGCGGCCATGATGAAGGTTTCGGTTGACGATGAGCTTATCAACGAGCTCATCCCCGTGCGCCTGCACGAGATCTACCTGGGTCGCTACCTGTTCTTTGGCGGTCTGGCTCTGCTGCAGGCAACGCTCGTGTGCGCGGGCGACATTCTGTTCTTTGGCATCCAGTGCGACAATCCCCTGCAGTTTGTGCTGGCGGGCTGGGTCGCGAGTCTAGTGTTCTCCAATATCGTCTACACGCTTACGGTATCGTTTGGAGATATCGGCAAGGCCCTCGCCGTCGTGCTGCTGGTCATGCAGGTCGGCGGTTCGGGCGGTACGTTCCCCATCGAGATGACCGGCCCCGTGTTCCAGGCGATCTACCCGTTCCTGCCGTTTACTCACGGCATCAACGCCATGCACGCCGCCATGGCCGGTGCCTACCATATGGAGTACTGGATTGAGCTGGGTATCTTGGCGAGCTACCTGATTCCGTCGCTGGCCCTGGGCGTCGTCTTCCGCCGTCCGGTTATCAAAGCTAACGACTGGATCATCGAAAAGCTGGAGAGTACTAAATTAATCTAGCGCAACAATGTAAACGCTGATGCTGCGGCAATGTCAGCGAGCGAGCCGCATTTGCGCCAAGGTGACGTGAAATGAAAGGGCGCTGACCTTCTGGTCGCGCCCTTGAAATTGAACGTCAGATTGGTGTGAATGCGGCTCGCGCAGCGTCGGCCGGTCCGCCGTTCGGTAGAACGGCGGAACAAAACGCTTTAGTGGGCTGGATTGCACGGGTTGCTTGGTTGTTGCTACAGTAGCGGGGCGTGCCGGGGGTCCGGCGCGTCCCGTTTTTATTTGACCATGAGGCGGCACGCAGCCTTACGCGTGCGGACACCACGCCCAGTTTGAGTGTGAGGATGTTCCATGGCCCAATACGCTGCCAACGAAATCGAAAACTTGCCCGATAGCCCTGTTGCTCGCGAGGACCTAGGCGCGGGCGGCACCTCCCGCGGCGCCGGCGCTCGCTCGCCGCTGTTCTGGAAAGTTCTGCTGCTTTCGGTGGCGATTATCTGGGGCTACTCCTTTACCACTATGAAGGATGCGCTCGACACCATTCCGGTGTTCGAGCTGCTCTATGTACGCTTTCTGCCCGCAGCGTTGGTCATGTTTGCCGTCTTCCACAAGCGCATCATTGCACATTTCAACGCTCGCAACCTGATCGTTGGCCTGAGTATGGGCGTGCTCATGTGGGCGGCCTATGCGTTGCAGACGGTCGGTCTGGCACATACTACGGCGGGCAAGAATGCTTTTTTGACGGGCACGTACTGCATCCTTGTGCCGTTCGCGAGCTATTTTCTGAGCGGCGAAAAACTCACCCGCTATAACCTGGGCGCGGCACTGCTGTGCTTGGCGGGCATTGGTTTGGTGGCGCTCGATAGCGTTGAATTCAACATCGGTGACGTCATTACGCTGGCGGGTGCGGTCTTTTTCGCCATCCAGATGGCGGTGACTGCCAAGTACGGTCGCAAAATGGACATCAACGTCATCACGTTTTGGATGTTTGTGGGCAACGGCGTGCTGAGCCTGGCAACGTCGCTGCTATTCGAGACCCAAGCGCCTCTGTCCGTGTGGACGCCGAGCTTTATCACTGCGATGGCGTTTCTCTCGGTGGGCTGCACATGCGTGGCTCTGCTCATCCAAAACGTCGGCCTGGCGCATGTCCCGGCCTCGACGGGCTCGCTGCTCCTTTCGATGGAGTCGCCTTCGGGTGTGCTGTTCTCGGTGCTGCTGATGGGGGAGGCGCTCACCTCGCGCCTGCTCGCCGGCTTCGCGCTCATCTTCCTGTCGATTATCTTGAGCGAGACTCACTTCGATTTTTTGCGTCGAAAGCCGCGCCCGCAATTGTAAACAACTTGTTGCGCCGCCCTCCCGGGGCGGCATTTTTTATGCCTCGCCCTTAAAGTAGTACCTTGCACTTTATGCTATCAAAGTGCTTGCTGCAAAAACGATACTGGAGGGCATCTATGGCACCAGCTTTGTCCGATCTTCAACCGCAATCAGCGCCCAAGGCCACCGCAGCGGCGCAGACCGCTATCGGTGACGGTCTTGTTGCAGAAGCTCAGGCTTTTGCAGACGAGCTCGCTGCGTGGCGACACGATCTACACCAGATGCCCGAGCTGGGTAATAGCCTCCCACAGACCTCTGCGTATATCCAAGCGCGCCTGACCGAGATGGACATCCCGTTTGCCACGCTCGTCGATGGTTCCTGCGTTGTGGGCCTTGTCGGCGCCGGTGCCGCCGCGGCCCAGGGTAATGGCGTCTGCACGAATGAGCAGGCCGGTACGGTCATCATGCTCCGTGGCGACATGGACGCCCTGCCCGTTGCCGAGGAATCCGGCGAGCCCTTTGCATCCACCAACGGCTGCATGCACGCTTGCGGTCACGATATGCACGCGACGGCGCTGCTTGGTGCGGCTCGTATGCTCAAAGCGCGCGAGGCAGAGCTTGTTGATGCCAACGCCACGGTTAAGTTGCTGTTCCAGCCGGGCGAGGAAACCTTTGAGGGTGCCCGCGCCGCCATCGCCGACGGTCTGCTGCAGAACCCGCGTCCTCAGGTCGCCTTTGCCATGCATGTCAATAGCCAGTCGCCGCTTGGTTTGGTGCTCTACGGCAGCCCGGCGCTCTCGGGCGTGTACGGTTTTCGCATCACGCTTCAAGGCAAGGGCGGCCATGGCTCGAGCCCCGAGATTTGCATCGACCCCATCACGGCCGGCGTGCATGTGCATCTGGCACTTCAGGAGCTCATCTCCCGCGAGGTGCCGGCGGCCAAGGAAGTCGCACTTACCGTTGGTAAGTTTGCCGGCGGCTTGGCGGCCAACGTCATCCCCGACACCTGCGTGCTTGAGGGAACGCTGCGCGGCTTTGATGTTGAGCTCATGGAGCACCTCAAGACCCGCATCGCGGAGGTCGTTAACGGCGTTGCCGCAACATATCGTACGCCGGCGACCATCGAGACGCTTTCGGATGTTCCGCCGCTTGTACTCGACAGCGATATGACTCAGGCGTCGCTTGGCTACGTGGGCGCAGTGCTGCCCAAGGTGGCTTTCTTGCCGCTTTTCCATGCCATGGCGAGTGAGGACTTTGCGCTTATCTCGAGCGAGATTCCGAGTGCGTACTTTACCGTGGGCGCGGCCGTAACCGACACGGACGAACACTTTGCCCAGCACCATCCCAAGGCACGTTTTAACGATGCCGAGCTTCCTCTCGGCGCCGCGGCCTATACCGCCGTCGCTTTGGGCTATATCGCCGACCACCGGTAGCACCCAACCTTGCCTTTCAAGCCTGCGGGCATGGCCGTAAGGCCTATGCCCTTGTCTTTCAAGGCAATCTTGGGCACTACCGGCGCCCGGCGCCGGCTATTCGTTTGTTAAATAAGGAGCAGTATGTCCCAGCAGCGTAAGTTCTTCCCCGGCTGGCTCGTTGTGACCTCCGGCTTCGTGATCATGGCCACGTGCTACACGATTTTCGTCAACTGCATGAGCCTGTTCCAGCCGCTGATCGTCAGCGACCTGGGCATTTCCCTTGCGCAGTACAACATCTCCAATGCCATCTCCACCGTGGTGAGTGTCGTGGGTTCGCTCGTTATCGGCCATGTTGCCGATAAGGTGAGTGGCCGCGTATTGGGCTCGCTTACCGTTATCGCCACCTCGACGGTGCTCGCGGGCATGAGCTTTGTGGGTGAGCTTTGGCAGGTCTATGTGCTCTTTGCCGTCTCGGGCTCCTTTGCGAGCACCTGGATCGTGTGCCTGGCGTGCTCCGTGGTCATGCTCGTGTTCCTGCTGGCATCCGAGCCCATCGCCGCCAAGCTGCGCGCGAGCGTGGCGGGGGAGTAGGTAGGCCAAAGCGCATCGCCGCTTGTCCGCTTCGTCCGCGGCGGCGCGTCTGGCCGAACGAGTCCCCATACCCTCGTTCGGTCAGGCGCGCCGCCGCGTTGCTGCTTTGTGCCGTATAATGTCCACTACCTATGACGCGATACAAAAGAAAGGTGTTTGCCCATGCAGGCACAGAAGGCGGAGGGAACCCGCGACCTTATCGGCGCCGAGATGCGCGCCTGGCAAAAGATGCAGCAGATTGCGGCCGGCGTGTTCGAGCCGTTTGGTTTTAAACCCATCGAGACGCCCGCGATCGAGCAGGTTGACGTGTTTGTCCACGGTATCGGCCAGTCGACCGACGTCGTGCGCAAGGAAATGTTCCGCGTGTTCAGCGGTGCCAACCTGGAGCGCGTCTTTACCGAGGGCACCGACACCAAACTCAAGCCCAAGCAGCGCCTGGCACTTCGCCCCGAGGGCACGGCCGGCGTGGTGCGCGCCGTCGTCGAGAACAATCTGGTGCCCCAGGGCTCCACGCCGTTTAAGGCTTACTACGCCGAGGCCATGTTCCGCGGCGAGCGTCCCCAGAAGGGCCGCCTGCGCCAGTTCCACCAGGTGGGCATCGAGTGGCTCGGCGCTCCCGATCCGGCGGCAGACGCCGAGTGCATCATCATGCTCATGGAGTTCTACAAGCGCCTGGGCTTCGATCTTTCCAAGCTTCGTCTGCTCATCAACTCGATGGGTGACGCCCAGTGCCGTCCGGCTTACCGCGAGCAGGTCAAGCAGTTCATCCTCGATCACGCAGACGAGATGTGTGACGAGTGCCGCGAGCGCGCCGAGCTCAACCCGCTGCGTGCCTTCGACTGCAAGAACGACCACTGCCGCGAGATCATGGCCGAGGCTCCGCTGATGGGTGACAACCTGTGCGATGAGTGCCGCGAGCACTACGAGCAGGTCAAGCGCTATCTGGATGCCGCCGGTATCGAGTATGTCGAGGATCCCACCTTGGTGCGCGGCCTGGACTACTACACCCGTACTGTCTTTGAGGTCGAGGCCCCTGGCGCCGGCGTCGGCTCCATCGGCGGCGGCGGCCGCTACGATGGCCTGGTCGAGCTCGAGGGTGGCAAGCCCACGGCGGGCGTCGGCTTTGCTGTCGGTTTTGAGCGCGCCCTGCTGGCCCTGCAGGCCTTTGGCAGCGATTTGGGTGCCGATGAGGCCCCGTGCGTCTATGTCGCCAACGCCGGCAAGGAGCTGCGTCAGAACGTCTTTGCCATTACGCAGGAGCTTCGCGCCGCAGGTATCGTGACCGAGGCCGACTATCAGGGTCGTTCGCTCAAGGCCCAGTTTAAGCAAGCCGATAAGGTAGGCGCCAAGCTCATCTTGGTCCTGGGTGGCGACGAGCTTGCCGCCGGCAAGGTCAAAGTGCGCGACATGCAGAGCCATGACGAGGTGCTCGCCGATCTGGACAACGTCGTCGAGGCGGTTCGCGAGCGCCTGTAGCGCATCTTTTTGAGCTTCGGGCCTGCTAACGTGCCCTGCTCATGGAGAGCGATTGTTACGGGGGTGTTTCGCTTTTATGCGGAATGCCCCCGTTTACGTATGCCGCCCACCGAGAAATACGACCATTTAGGGCAAAAACCTTTGCAATGCAGAAAATACTTTTGTGTGGTAAAGCGCAATCAGTGTCGAAAGTATTTCTCAAGCGCCTATAATGAATACCGCATGTTACGTGCATAGAAGGAGGAATGGGAGGAAACGTGGCTGAGAACCTAAGCAACCAGTCTGTACCCGAAGCCGCGGCGCGCGTCGCTGCCGTGGTCAACCGCCTCGTTAACCGAATCGGCTCGAATGCCGAGTCCAGGGAGCGTCTCGCCGAGATCGAGATCCCCGAGGAGCTGCGCGACAATCTGGCGCTGTTCTTGCGCCTGGAGCGCCGTGTGCTTAGCGAGTATGATCCCGAGATCGCGGACCTGTTCGACAAGATTTTGACAGCCGAGATTGTGGTCAATGCCGGCAACCCCGGTACCTGCGCTGCCGACGAAGCCGTCGACGAGCAGGGCGTGCCCACCGCCGACGAGCCCACTGCCGTGGCATTTCGTGAGGTCGTCGATTTGATCGACAGCCTGCCGCTCGATAAGCAGCAGGTCATCGTTCGCGCCTTTACGAGCTTTTTCCATCTGGCAAACCTGTCGGAGGAGAACTACCGTGTGGCGCAGCTGCGCGAGCGCGAGGCCGGTGCGTCGACCGATACCGAGGTCGATCCTGCCAACGAGCTTACCGTTGCCTATCACCAGCTGGTGAATGAGCTGGGTGTCGAGGGTGCCAACGAGCTGCTCGACAAGCTCGAGTTCCACCCTGTCTTTACCGCACATCCCACCGAGGCCCGTCGTAAGGCCGTCGAGGGCAAGATCCGCCGTATCTCCAACCTGCTGGAGGAGCGTCCGCGTCTGGGCGGCTCCGACCTGGTGGAGAACGAGCGCCATATGCTGCAGGAGATCGACGCCCTGGTGCGTACGAGTCCCATCGCGCTCAAGAAGCCCACGCCGGTCGAGGAAGCCGATACCATCATCGACATCTTCGATAACACGCTGTTCGACGTTATCCCCGTTATCTATCGTCGTTTTGACGATTGGGTGCTGGGCGACAAGGCCGGTACTGTGCCGCCGCTGTGCCCGGCGTTCTTCCATCCCGGCAGCTGGATCGGTTCCGACCGCGACGGTAACCCCAACGTCACCGCCAAGGTGAGCCGTGAGGTCGCCGCCAAGTACTTTACGCACATGGTGCTCAAGCTCGAGGACAAGTGCCGCCACATCGGCCGCAACCTCACGCTCGAGGCTACCTACAGCAAGCCGTCGGCCGAGCTCATTAACCTGTGGAACCATCAGGTCGAGATGAGCCCTCGTTACACGGCCCGCGCCGAGCTGATCTCCGAGCACGAGCCGCATCGCGCCGTCATGCTCGTCATGGCCGACCGCCTGAACGCCACCGTCCGTCGTATCACCGACACCATGTACCACAGCGCCGATGAGTTCCTGGAGGACCTGCGCGTCGTCCAGCGCTCGCTGGCCGCCTGCGGTGCCGTCCGTGCTGCCTACGGCCCGGTCCAGACCATCATCTGGCAGGTCGAGTCCTTCGGCTTCCATATGGTCGAGATGGAGTTCCGTCAGCACTCCGTGGTGCATGCCCGCGCCCTTAAGGATATCCACGAGAACGGTATCCATGGCGACCTGCAGCCCATGACGCGCGAGGTCATCGATACCTTCCGCGCTATCGGCTCCATCCAAAAGCGCTACGGCAAGAAGATGGCGCACCGCTACATCATCTCGTTTACCAAGAGCGCTCAGCATGTGGCCGACGTCTTTGAGCTGGCGCACCTGTCCTTTGCACACGAGGAGGATGTCCCCGAGCTCGACGTGATCCCGTTGTTCGAGCAGCTCGAGGACCTCGAGGGCTGCGTCGACGTGCTCGATCAGATGCTTACGCTGCCCGTGGTGCAAAAGCGCCTTGCCCAGACCAACCGCCGCATGGAGGTCATGCTGGGCTATTCCGACTCTTCCAAGGATGCCGGTCCTACCACGGCCATGCTCGCGCTGCACTCCGCGCAGGAGCGCATCGCCAAGTGGGCAGAGAAGAACGATATCGACCTGGTGCTCATGCACGGTCGCGGCGGTGCCGTGGGCCGTGGCGGCGGCCCGGCCAACAAGGCCGTGCTGGCGCAGCCCAAGGGTTCGGTCAACTGCTTCTTTAAGCTCACCGAGCAGGGCGAGGTCATCTTTGCCCGTTACGGCAACCGCACGCTGGCTCAGCGCCATGTTGAGTCCGTTGCCGCCGCAACGCTTTTGCAGTCGGCCCCGAGTGTCGAGAAGACCAACACCGAGACCACGCAGAAGTTCTGGGATATGGCCGAGAAGCTCAACGCCGCAAGCCACGAGCGCTATCTGGACCTGCTGAACACCGAGGACTTTACACCGTGGTTCTCGACCGTGACGCCGTTGACCGAGGTCGGTCTGCTGCCGATCGGCTCGCGTCCCGCCAAGCGCGGCCTGGGCGCCAAGTCGCTCGACGACCTGCGTACCATTCCGTGGATCTTCAGCTGGAGCCAGGCACGCATTAACCTGGCCGCTTGGTACGGCCTGGGCACCGCCTGCGAGCAGTTGGGCGACCTTGACCAGCTTAAGGCTGCCTACCAGGAGTGGCCGTTCTTCCGCACCTTTATCGATAACATCGAGATGTCGATCGCCAAGACCGACCAGCGCATCGCCAAGATGTATCTGCACCTGGGCGATCGCCAGGATCTGTCCGAGAAGGTCTTCACCGAGATGCAGCTCACGCGTAAGTGGGTCCTTGCCATCGTCGGTGACGAGTGGCCGCTGCAGCGCCGCCGCGTGCTCGGCTGCGCCGTTCGCGTGCGTAACCCCTACGTCGACGCCCTGTCCATCGCTCAGGTCCGCGCCCTTCGCGAGGTGCGTATGAACCAGGACGAGATGGCCGAGGAGAAGAAGGCCGAGTACATGAGCCTGATTCTTTCGACTGTGACCGGCGTCTCGGCAGGACTGCAGAACACGGGGTAATCGATAGCCCTGTGGCTCTCACCGGGACCCGATGGGTTTCCCTCTGAATGCGTCCTCGCACTTGAAGCCCCCTTATCCTGCTCCTTCGGAGCTGCGGATAAGGGGGCTTCGTGCTGCGGTATGCATTCAGAGGGAAACCCATCGGGTCCCTTCGTCCTCGGTCTTCTGGGATTAAAGCTGAGGAGAAGAATGGTGCGCTTCGCGCATAGCGTGGAGTGCGGCGAGGGCTTCTTGCGTCCTGCGGAGTTTGCCTAAAAGTAAACCTATGGCGGGCCCTGCGATGTCTGGTCTTCGGCGGATTAGCCGTTGGCTGAGGGTGGTGCTTGGGGCGACGTGCAAAAAACGGAGTTTTCAGCAGCCAAAGATTGATGTATAAGGCGATAGCCGATTTTCGCTGCCTTTGTTGATGCCTCTGCGCGCCAATTGGAGGCTAACGATGTTCAAATATGGATGGCTTATCGCAGTACGTCGTCCTGACGGGATGAGTCGTGAGGGCTTTCTGCCTTTTAAAAGACTCTTGGCCCCATAATCTGATTTCGTGATGCTGAATACTCGCAAAAATGCACGCTCCGGAGGGCACTACCCTGTTGCAGCTAGAAATCCATGCGCCATTTTATGCAATTAATTAACGCATATATGCAAAATGGCTTACGCGCGTACGTCTCGGGGTAGATGTTTGCCTCGGCGCTGCGTAAGTCATCCTGTCTATAGTGTCTTTGGCAGACGGCCGCGGTCCCGTTTGGGATCGCGGCCGTTTTGTTGTGGGTCAAATATGAACGTTGTGTTAATGAGTCGGTGGACGGTGGTGTTTTTCGGTGAGCGGCGTATCCTTCCAACGGTTTATCTAGTGTGTCAGTTGAAAGGAAGAGGGCGCTCGTCATTGTTTGAATGTGAACTGCCGTTTGACCACAAGACGTTGCATCTGGAGCTCGAGGATAAGAACTTCGCGGGTGTGATGGAAGGTCATCAAAACGAGTTTAAGACTACGAAATCGCAGGAAGAGCTGGTAGAGGAGTCGCTTGCCAACCCTTATGGCTCGCCTTCGCTCGAGGAGCTTTGTGCTGGCAAGAAGGATATTGTCATTATTAGCTCCGATCATACGCGTCCCGTTCCCTCGCGTGTGACGATGCCTATTCTGCTGCATCACATCCATTCCGCTGCGCCCGAGGCTCGAGTTCGTATTTTGGTTGCTACGGGTATGCACCGTCCGTCGACGCATGAGGAGCTCGTCAACAAGTATGGCGAGGAGATCGTTGCCAACGAGGAAATCGTTATGCACGTCGCGACTGACGACAGCATGATGAAAAAGATCGGCACCTTGCCTTCTGGTGGCGAGTGCATCATCAACAAGATTGCGGCCGATTGCGATCTGCTGCTTGCCGAGGGCTTTATTGAGCCGCACTTCTTTGCCGGTTTCTCTGGCAGCCGTAAGTCCGTGCTGCCCGGTATCGCCAGCTACAAGACCATCATGTACAACCACAACGGCCAGTTTGTGAACGATTCCCATTCGCGTGCCGGCAACCTGTGCCACAACCACGTGAGCGAGGATATGTTTGCCGCTGCCGAGATGGCTCACCTTGCCTTTGTGCTCAACGTGGTGCTCAACGGTAAGCACGAGGTCATTGGCTCCTTCGCCGGCGACATCCACAAGGCACACGAGGCTGGCTGCGAGTTTGTGAAGAGCCTTGCCGGTGTTGAGCCCGTTGAGTGCGAGATTGCCATCACCACCAACGGCGGCTACCCGCTCGACCAGAACATCTACCAGGCCGTGAAGGGCATGTGCGCTGCCGAGGCTACGCTTCCCGAGGGCGGTGTGATCATCGATGTCGCCGGTTGTGCCGACGGTCACGGTGGCGAGGGCTTCTATCACAACATCGCCGACAACGACCCGGCGGAGTTCGAGCGCGCCTGCATCGACCGTCCTAAGGACGAGACCCTGCCCGACCAGTGGACGAGCCAGATCTTTGCCCGCATCCTGGCGCATCACCCTGTGATCATGGTCACCGACCTGTGCGATCACCAGATGCTCAAGGATATGCACATGACGCCGGTCAACACTATCGAGGAGGCGCTCAAGCTCGCCTTTGAGATGAAGGGTGCCGATGCCAAGGTCGCCGTCATTCCCGATGGCCTGGGCGTTGTCGTCGCGCAGCACTAGCGCGTGGCCTAAACGAATCGTTTATAACCGACAAGAAAGATAAGGTTTTATGCTTACCAAACTCCTCTACGAATTCGGCGCAACGGCCCTCATGATCATCTTTGGCGTGGGCGTGCACTGCGATACCGTGCTCAAGGGCACCAAGTATCAGGGCTCTGGCCACATGTTTGCCATCACCACTTGGTCTTTTGGCATCTCGGTCTGCCTGTTTGTCTTTGGCGGTGCCGTGTGCATGAACCCGGCTATGGTGCTCGCCCAGTGCATCGTCGGTCTGGTGCCGTGGAGCAGCTGCATCCCCTTCATGGTTGCCGATATGCTCGGCGGCTTTGTGGGCGCCGTAATCGCGTGGTTGATGTATGCCGATGAGTTCAAGGCTTCCGATGGTGTCGTCGACCCCATTGCCCAGCGCAACATCTTCTCGACCAACCCCACCACCGAGGGTACGAACTACGCCCGTAACTTCTTCTGCGAGGCTATCTGCACCTTTGTGTTCATCAGCGCCATCCTTGCTGCCGCTAACCGCGCCGGCGAGAACGTTCTGATGCTTGCCATCTGCGTCGGTCTGATCGTTTGGGCTGTTGGCATGGGCATGGGCGGCATCACCGGCTTCGCCATGAACCAGGCTCGTGACCTTGGTCCTCGCATGGCCTATCAGGTGCTGCCGATCAAGAACAAGGCTGACAACAACTGGAAGTACGGCCTGCTCGTTCCTGGCATCGCTCCGTTTATCGGTGCCGCTCTGGCCGCGCTGTTTGTGCACGGTTTCTTGGGCATGTTCTAGTCCAAAACAATTGATATAACGCCCGGGTCCGGCATAGGTTAACTTTCCGCCGCGTCCTCGGACATGCAAGAAGCTCCCGCTGCGCACTTCGTGCGGCGGGAGCTTCTTGCGTCCTGCGGAGTGCGGCGGAAAGTTAACCTATGCCGGACCCTGCGGGAATCCAGTTGCGTTCGAACAAGCAACCAACATATATATCTGAATTTGGATGTGGTGGGCACTTTGTTGTTAGGCGCTTTGAGGTGCGAGTGACACTTTGGGATGCGTGGCGGCCTGGGTTGGGGCGATGCTTTGGGATGAGTTTCTTACTTAGTTGAAGAGGGGTTTTATGGCTGATAGGTAGTCTTTGGCTACGTCCTCTTTTGGGGCTTGGAAGTTGTGCCAGGCCCACCATTGGACCATTCCTACGAAGCTTGAGGCTATGTGGTGTAGCAGGAAGCTTCGGTCCATGGTGGCGGCGGGACCGTTTGGGTCGGTAGGGACGGTTTCGGCTGCTCGTGACATGATGGTCTTGCGTAGGCAGTCGGCGAAGACGCGTGAGCCGGCGCCGGCTACGAGGGCTCGTACGCCTTGACGGCGTTCCCAGAGGTTGTTGAGGATATGCTCGACTTGTACGAGCGGATCATCGAGTGGTGTGCCATCGTCGTCGAGGGCGTGGGTACAGATGTCGCTCACGAGCTCGGACAGTAGGTAGTCTTTGCTCTTGAAGAGGCCGTAGAACGTGGCCCGACCCACATGGGCGCGAGCGATGATGTCGCCGACGGTGATCTTGCCGTAGTCCTCCTCGCGAAGGAGCTCGGAAAATGCTGCGACGATGGCGGCGCGGCTTTTGGTTTTGCGGGCATCCATGGCTATGCATCCACGTGAACAAGCAGGCAACGGAGCGTGCCGGAGCAGCCCTCGTAGGGGCGCTTGCCGGCGCCGTAGCCGACGGCTTCGATGCGGTAGCGGGCTGGCAGGTGCTCGGACGTGCGCAGTGCGGCGACGATGGCGGCGCCCGTGGGCGTCACGAGCTCGCCGGCGACCGGCGCGGGCGTGAGGGCGATATTGCCTGCTTGGCATAGGTTGACAACGGCGGGGACGGGAATGGGCATGAGACCGTGGGCGCAGCGGATGGTTCCGTGGCCCTCGGAGAGCGACTCGACAACGATGTCCTCAATGCCCAGGTCATCGAGGCAGATGGCGACAGAGCAGACGTCGACGATGGAGTCGACGGCGCCCACTTCATGAAACAGGACGGTGTCGGGCGTTTTGCCGTGAGCCTTTGCCTCGGCAGCGGCGAGTACGGAAAAAATGGTGAGGGCGCGACGCTTGGCGCCATCGCTTAGCTGCGAGCCGTCGATGATGGCGGTGACGTCCGCCAAAGAACGGTGGTGATGGTGGTGGGCGTGATGATGGTCCTCGTGGCCATGACCGTGGGCCTCATGGTCATGATCGTGGCAGTGCTCGTGTTCGTGCTCGCCATGGTCATGATGGTGGTGCTCATGCTCGTGCGTGTGTTCGGTGGTTGCTTCGTTGCCGTAGAGCCAGGCCATATCGTGATCGTGGTTCTCGAGCTCCTCTGCAAGTTGGACGTCGAAATCGCAGGCGTCGATGCCATGCTTGTTTGCACGCGTAACGGCAATCTCAAAGCCGTCGACCGGCAGCGTGGCGAGCTGTTCGCGCAGGTGCTCCTCGCTGGCGCCCAGGTCGAGCAGGGCCGCGACGGTCATGTCGCCGCTGATGCCCGAGGTGCCGTCGATGATAAGCGTGTGCTGATGGTTGGACATGGAATGCTCCTTAACGGGCGCGGGGTGTGCCGGCGCTCAGATGATTGATAAGACTTGCCTGGTAGGCGGCACCAAAGCCGTTGTCGATATTGACGACCGAAACGCCGCTGGCGCAGGAGTTGAGCATGGCGAGCAGCGCGGCTACGCCACCAAAGCTCGCGCCGTAACCCACGCTGGTGGGAACGGCGATGACCGGACAGCTCACCAGGCCGCCGACAACGCTCGCCAGTGCGCCCTCCATGCCGGCGATGGCGATGACCACCTGCGCCCGGGCAAGTTCCTCGGCATGCGCGAGCAGACGGTGCAGGCCGGCGACACCCACGTCGTAGAGGCGGTCGACCTCGTTGCCATAGAACTCGGCCGTCAACGCGGCCTCCTCGGCGACGGGTAAGTCGCTCGTACCGGCGCAGGCGACGACGATGCGTCCATTGCCGGTAGGGGAGGGCTTGCCTCCTACGAGGGCGAGCTGTGCGTCCGGGACATATCCCAGGTCGATGCCGTTGTCGAGGAGTTCCGAGGTGCGGGCTGCCTTTTCGGCGTCCAGGCGCGTGACCAGGATGCGCTCCTGGCCGGCATCGTGCAGCGCTTCGATAATGGCGGCAATCTGCTCGGCGGTTTTACCGGCGCCGTAGACAACCTCGCCGGCTCCCTGGCGCACTCCGCGCGAAAGATCGAGCTGCGCAAAACCCAGATCGGCGGTTGGCGCCGTCTGGATGCGCGTGAGGGCGACTGCCGGGGCGACTGCTCCGTCGGCAACATCGCTCAGCAGCTGCTCAAGATCTCGCTTATCCATATATGTTCCCTTCGACGGCGCAAAGTCTAGCACTCAAAGGGTATGTTTCCGAACACTAAGACAAAATTGTTCGGAAACTATAGGACAGACTGATTCAATTGTTAGACGGATCGGCTAGTCACGCAGGATGATGTCCATGGCGAGCATCAGGTTGCGCTCGTCGATGGCAAACGGGGCGGCTTCGCGCGTCTTAGGCTTGGCGCAAAACGCGATGCCCGTGCCCGCGGCCTGGATCATGGGGATGTCGTTTGCCCCGTCGCCAATAGCGACCGTGTGGGCCATGTCGACGCCGCACTCAACTGCCCAGTCCAGCAGCTGGATGAGCTTGGACTCCTTGGTCACAATGTCGGCAGCCAACTTACCGGTGAGCTTGCCGTCCACGACCTCCAGGCGGTTGGCCAGGCAAAAATCGATGCCCGCGGCGGCCGCGATTTTGTCGGCGACCTCGTGGAAGCCGCCGCTCACCACGCCGACCTTCCAGCCCTTGCTGTGTGCCGAGCGCACAAGCTCCAGCGCGCCGGGGGTAAACGTCACGCGCTCAAAGGTGCGCTCGAACACGCTGTCGTCCAAGCCGGCGAGCAGCCCCACGCGCTCCACGAGCGCTTGCTTAAAGTCCAGCTCGCCGCGCATGGCGCGTTCGGTGATCTGTGCCACCTGTTCGCCTACGCCGGCCTCTTCGCCCAACAGGTCGATGACCTCCTGGTTGATGAGCGTGGAGTCGATATCCATAACGATGAGGCGTGCAGTCATGACGGGCCTTTCCAAGTGCTGTTTTATTGGGGCATATTGTCGCACGTGACGAGCGCGGGCGGGTGCCACGGTGCGGCAATTGTTTCGTCTCCGTCAAGTCTTTGGGCAGGAGCTACTTTTCCGCGGCACATCGACACAGGTGCGATAAGATAGAACGCCATGTCTGGCTGCGCGGTTTACGCAGGCTGGGCAAATCTGTACGACGCCGCCCGGAACGACACGGGGCGGCACAGATCCATAAAGGAGGATCACTGGTATGAGCCAGACCCGTCCCATCGACGAGCATTCCATGCACACCCGTACCTGCGGCGAGCTTCGCCGCGAGAACGTGGGCGAAGAGGTCACCCTCACCGGTTGGGTGAGCCGTCGCCGCGACCACGGCGGCCTTATTTTCTGCGACCTTCGCGACCGCGAGGGCATCACGCAGCTCACCTTCGACCCCGAGCACTCCGACGGCGATGCTTTTAAGATCGCCGAGACCATGCGTCCCGAGTGGCCCATCAAGATTCACGGCGTCGTGCGCTCCCGTGGCGAGGAGACCACCAACGCCAAGCTCGCGACCGGCGAGATCGAGGTCCTGACCGACCACGCCGAGGTGCTCAACACGTCCGTCACCCCGCCGTTCCAGATCGAGGACGGCATCGAGACCAGCGAGGACACCCGTCTGCGCTATCGCTATCTGGACCTCCGTCGTCCCGAGATGATGGCCAACCTCAAGCTGCGCTCCGACTTTACCTTTGCCATTCGCGAGGCGCTGCACAACCGTGAGTTCATGGAGGTCGAGACGCCCTCCCTGTTTAAGTCCACGCCCGAGGGCGCTCGTGACTTCATCGTTCCCAGCCGTATCCAGCCGGGTAACTTCTACGCCCTGCCGCAGTCCCCGCAGCTCCTGAAGCAGCTGCTCATGGTCGGTGGCGTTGAGCGCTACTACCAGGTTGCCAAGTGCTTCCGCGACGAGGATCTGCGCGCCGACCGTCAGCCCGAGTTCACTCAGGTCGATATCGAGATGTCCTTCGTGGACCAGAATGACGTCATGAGCGCACTCGAAGAGGTCCTGTCCGATGCCTTCGGCCGCATGGGTGTCGAGATGCCCACGCCGCTGCGTCGCATGGACTACTGGGAGGCCATGGACACCTATGGCTCCGACAAGCCCGATACCCGCTATGGCATGCATCTGGTCGACCTGACCGACATCTTTGCCAACTCCAAGTTCAAGGTCTTTGCGACTGCCGCAAACGAGGAGGGTTCTGTCGTCAAGGCCATTAACGCCAAGGGCGCCGGTGCCTGGGCACGTGCCAAGATCGATAAGCTCGCCGGCGTGGCCTCCACGTTTGGCGCCAAGGGCCTGGCCTGGATCGCCTTCCGCGAGGACGGCTCCATCAACAGCCCCATCGTCAAGTTCTTCTCGGACGAGGAGATGGCCGCTCTGCGCGAGCGTATGGACGTCGAGCCCGGCGACCTTGTGATGTTCGCCGCCGGCCCGCGCCTGCTCTCCGACGAGATTCTGGGCGGCATGCGTTCGCACATGGCCAATGCGCTTGAGGTCAAGCGCGAGGGTCACGACTTCCTGTGGGTCGTCAACTTCCCGCTGTTCCATTGGGACGAGGATCGCAAGGCCTATGCTGCCGAGCATCAGCCCTTCACGCTGCCGACCGAGACCGACATCGCCAAGATCGAGGCCGACCCGCTGGCGGCCGGTTCCTGCACCTACGACTTTGTCATGGACGGCTTTGAGGCCGGCGGCGGCGGTATGCGTATCCACAACGCCGAGATGCAGATGTCCATGCTCAAACTCCTGGGCTTCACCGAGGAGCGAGCCGAGTCGCAGTTCGGCTTCCTCATGGAGGCGCTCAAGTTTGGTGCACCCCCGATGGGTGGTTTTGCTCTGGGCCTGGACCGCGTGTGCATGCTGCTCACCGGTTCCGACTCCATCCGCGACGTCATGGCGTTCCCCAAGACGGCCAGCGGCTCCGACCTCATGTCGGGTGCTCCGAGTGCCGTTTCCGGCGCCCAGCTCAAGGACGTCAGCCTGCGCTTGATGTAGGCGAGCGGCTACATATTGCTTGCAACGAGGGAAGGACGTGTGCCTTTCCTCGTTTTTTATGCGCCGAGATTGTGAGGGCTTGGGATGACCGGGCGTCGCGGAAACTGCGACCCAGAATCCAGCCAAATAACGGGTCGCACTTTCCGGTTGAGCTTCTGGCGGAAAGTACATCCCAGAATCGGCGTTCGGAATGGGTCGGGCTTTCCGCTAAAGCAGCCTAGCGGAAAGCCCGGCCCAGTTTCCTACAGTGAGTCTCTCTGAACGAGCTGCATGTGCATGACGGTGGTGGTGGGCACGGCGCCATTGATCATATCGAGCGCAATGCCTGCGGCCATGCGGCCTTCCTCGCGAAGCGGCTGACGAATGGTCGTCAACGCGGGGACGCTGCGAGCTGCGACCTCGTGGTCATCGAAGCCCACGACCGAAACGTCTTTGGGTACGCTAATTCCTGCTTCGTTGAATGCGGCGATAACGCCGGTTGCGATACGGTCCGATCCGCATAGCACGCCGTCGGCATGTATTTCGCGCGCGAGCAACCGCCGCGTGGCTTGGTAGCCGTCTCCGCTGCTCCATCCGGTATAGATGACATTTTCATCCGGAAGGCTTTCGCCCAAAATTGCACGGTAGCCGCGAAGGCGGTCGATGACGGCGGGGTTATCCTGCGGCCCCAGCACGGCAACGATGTCCTTGCGTCCGCGATCTTTCATAGCGAGCGCCGCAAAGCGTCCGCCCTCTTCGTCGTCGGAGTAGACCGTCGAGAACACGTCGCGATAGGGATGGCCCTCGAGCTGGCCGCATAACACAGTGGGTACGCCCAGCTCGCGCAGCACCTCGAGCAGCTCACTGCCCTTGTAGGGCGAGACGTCGATGGCGGCGTCAAACGAGCGGCGCTCAAAATGCTCGCGTGCGCGGTTGCGCTCATGCGAGGAAGATGCCTGCAAGATCACGGGCAAGTAAGACGACTCCGAAAGTTCCTCGGTAATGCCGCTTAAAAACTCACTGTAGGTGGGATCGCTAAACAGCTCGCTCAAAGGCTCGGTAACCAGTACGGCGATAATTTCCGTGCGTCCGACGGCGAGCGCCCGGCCGCGTGCGTTGGGAACGAAGTTAACCTTTTTCGCCGCCGCGCGGACGCGCTTTTTAGTTTCCTCGCTAATGCGGGGGGAGTCGTTGAGGGCACGCGATGCCGTGGAGCGCGAAACACCGGCAGCTTCAGCAACCTCGGCAAGCGTGGGTGCGGTGCGTGCTGGTTGGGTCATGGCGTCTCCTGTGCAATTGGGTCGGTGGGCTATCGATAAAGGCTAATGCGGATACAGATAACTATAGCGCGCGTGAACGGCGTCCATGGTATCCGGTGACCGGTGTCGTTTTGCAATCAAACTGCGACTGAGCACGGCATGTATGGGCGAGACATAGGCAGGCGCGACAGTTGCCTGTGAGTTCAAGAACGATGCCCCGTGCTGTGCACCTAAGCTTAGGGTGACATAAGTAGCATGGTTGTACAACCGGTTGCACAGATTTTTGTACCGCCCGTAAGATAAGGACAACCGGTTGCACAAAGAAGCACTACGATGACGAAGGAGCATCACCATGGACGCCATTAACGATTGGGAAAACCAAGCGCTCACCCACAGGAACCGCCTGGCACCCCATGCGTACTTTATGGGTTATGAGACCGCCGATCTCGCCGCTACGTACAGCCGCGAGCTGTCGCGCGGATTTGTCCAGCTGTCCGGCTCGTGGCAGTTCCGCCTTTTTGAGGGCCCCGCGGCCGTCTCCAACGAAGCACTTTGCACGTACAAGCCCGAGTGGGATCACGTGGAGGTTCCGCACCTGTGGCAGGTAGACGGCTATGGCAACCTTGCCTACACCGACGAGGGTTTTCCGTTCCCGGTGGATCAGCCGTTCGTTCCCTCCGACGACCCTACGGGCGTCTACCAGCGCATCGTCAAACTTCCCGCCGTGCCTGCCGGCGCTCGCGAGATTATTCGCTTCGACGGTATCGAGAGCTACGGCGAGCTGTATGTCAACGGCAAGTTTATCGGCATGACCAAGGGTTCGCGCCTGTCCGCCGAGTTTGACGTGACCGACGCGCTCGTCGAGGGCGACAACCTGTTTGCGGTCAAGGTTCTGCAGTACAGCGATGGTAGCTACATCGAGGACCAGGACATGTGGTGGGCATCGGGCATCTTCCGCGATGTGTACCTCATGCAGCGTCCCGCCGCGCATCTGGTCGACTTTAGGTTCCGCACGCACCGCGAGGGCGATGCCGCTCTGATCACGCTCGATACGGTTGCCGAGGGCGCAAGTCGCGTCGTGTATACGCTCAGCGATGGCCAGAATGTGGTCGCTACGGGCGAGTGCGTCGACGGCCATGCCGAGTGCAGCGTTGCCGATGCCCACTTCTGGAACCCCGAGGACCCCTTCCTCTATGACCTTACGCTTGAGGTCTACGACGGCGGCGAGATCAGCGAGTACGTTCCGCATCGCCAAGGCCTTGCCGAGGTGACGGTCGAGGGCAATCATATCTACCTTAACGGCACCTACTTTAAGATGCATGGCGTCAACCGCCACGACCACGACGATCACAAGGGTCGCGCCGTGGGTCTCGAGCGCATGCGCCGCGACCTGGAGCTCATGAAGCAGCACAACATCAACGCGGTGCGCACGTCCCACTACGCCAACGATCCGCGCTTCTACGAGCTGTGCGACGAGTACGGCATCATGCTGGTCGCCGAGACCGATATGGAGAGCCACGGCTTCGAGAATATCGGCAATATCGCCCTGGTCACCGACGACCCTGCCTGGGAGCCGGCTTACGTTGACCGTGTTGAGCGCCTGGTGATGCAGGAACGCAACCACGCGTGCATCATCATGTGGTCGATGGGCAACGAGAGCGGCTATGGCTGCAACATCCGCGCGATGTACGCCAAAGCTCACGAGCTCGACGGTCGTCCGGTCCACTACGAGGAGGATCGCAACGCCGATACCGTCGACGTCATTTCCACCATGTACTCCCGCGTGTCGCAGATGAACGACTTTGGCGAGCATCCGTTCCCCAAGCCGCGCATCAACTGCGAGTACGGCCACTCCATGGGTAATGGTCCCGGAGGCCTGTCCGAGTACCAGGAGGTCTTCGATCGCTGGGATTGCATCCAAGGCCAGTTTATTTGGGAATGGTGCGACCACGGTTTGGCTGCTGTGACCGAGGACGGCGTTGCCTACGACATGTATGGCGGCGACAACGGCGATTACCCCAACAACAGCAACTTCTGCATCGACGGCATGGTGTTCCCCTGGCAGCAGCCGAGCCCGGGCCTTACCGAGTACGGCCAGGTCATCTGCCCGGTTCGCATGGCCTACGATGCCGAGGCGGGCGAGCTGACCGTCACCAACAAGCGTTGGTTTACCACCCTCGAGGATGTCTGCCTGTCGGCGGAGACCCTGGTGGACGGCGACGTGGTCTGCCGCAAGACGCTCATGCCCGGTGCGGTTGCCCCCGGCGAGTCCGTCCAGCTTCCGCTGGTGATTCGCGAGGCCGCAGTGGGCGAGACCCTGCTGACCGTGCACGCCTACACCATGGCGGCTCACGCCTGGTGCGAGCCGATGTTCCAACTGGGTGCAAGCCAGTTTGCCATCGCAAACCATCCGGCGCCGGCAATTGCCGCCCCCACTCGTCCTGAGCTTACGGTCGAGGAGACCGAGCAGGAGATTCGTATTCGCTCCCTCAACGGCGAGCTGACCTTCAGCAAGGTCAACGGTACCGTGAGCGAGTGGAAGGCATCCGGTCGCGACGTCATGACCTCCGGTCCCCAGGTTGGTTTTTGGCATCCGCTCGTCGATAACCACGCCCAGGAGTACGACTCCCTGTGGAAGGATAACTTCATCGATGTGATGCAGACGTCTACCCGCAATGTTTCTTGGAAGCAGGACGACAATGCGGTTGTCGTTACCGTGAGCCAGCGTATCGCTCCTCCCGTCCGCGCGTTCGGCATGCGCGTCGAGCTCGTCTATACCGTGCTTCCGAGTGGCCGCGTCGACCTCAAGGTTTCCGGCGAGCCCTACGGCGACTATTCGGACATTATCCCGCGCATCGGCATCTCCTTCGAGGTCCCCGGTTGTGATCGTGCCGTCGAGTGGTATGGCCACGGCCCGGGCGAGAACTATCCGGACTCGCTGCGCGCCAACCCGGTCGGTCATTACCGCACTACGGTCGACGACATGTTCACGCCCTACGTTATGCCCCAGGACTGCGCCAACCGCGAGGGTACCCGCTGGGTCGCCCTGCGCTCCAGCCACGGTGACGGTCTGGTCGTGACGCGTCCGAGCGACGCCGCTTCCAATCCGTTCTCGTTCTCCGCATGGCCCTATAGCTGCGAGGCTATCGATAACGCTAAGCACGTCTACGATCTTGTCCCGGGCGACACGGTTACGGTCAACATCAACGACCAGCTGCTCGGCCTTGGTTCGAACTCTTGGGGTTCCGAGGTGCTCGATTCCTACCGCACCCGTTTTGAGAGCTTCAGCTTTGAGGTGTCCCTGCGACCGCTGACGTCTGCCGATCTGGCTCAGGCGCTGGCACCCATTAAGGAGGCATAAGCCATGCATGTCTTTAACTCGCGTGCCGACTTCGATGCTCAGATGAAGTCCGTCAAGAAGTGGATGCGTACCGGCCAGGCGCTCGACGGCGTTTCTGAACTGCAGCACGATGTGGCGTACTCCATCGGCGACTCGTTGGTGTATTGGTGGGTGAACGCCCACGAGGCCGCTACCGCCGATCTGGTCGGTCACCGTCGCTATCATGCCGTGCTCGCCCCGCTCGACGGCGACCTGACTGTCGAGGTTGCTCCCAAGGCAGGCCTCACCTGCACCCGCGCCTACAGCGATATCGATGATCGCGAGCGCTTTGAGGGTGCGGGGGAGACTGTGACGATTCCCGCCGGCGGCGTTGCTGTCGTCGAGATCGACGAGGCCTACCGTGTCGTGGCTGATGCCGCGGATCCCCGCGTCGTGGTACTGCACGTGACGGTTGAAGGATATTCCTTCCCCAACAAGTAGTATTCGTCCGCCTGGACGTTTGCTTCGCGCCGTTAAGGGGGATGGCTTTGTTGACTCCCTTTTCCCCATTCCCCTTAGCAGGTGCGCCGTCCGTGTTTGCACTTGCAGCTCGGACGGGTTTAGATGACATTTAATAGATGATTGGGAGGGCTTATGAGCTCTGAAAAACGAGGAACGATTGGTTCGTTCGCTCTGCTGGGCATGACGGTCGCCGCCGTGTTCGGTATCAAGAACATCATCAACAACAACGCGGCTATCGGCTTGGCAGCCGCGCCGTCGTTCTTCTTCGCCACGCTTTTGTACTTTGTCCCCTATACCCTGGTTACCGCCGAGTTTGTCGGCCTCAACAAGGACTCCGAGTCGGGCGTGTACGCCTGGGTCAAGACCTCGATGGGCGGCCGCTGGGCGTTCCTGACGGCGTTTAGCTACTGGTTCGTCAACCTGTTCTACTTTGCGTCCGTCCTGCCCAACGTCATCATCTACGCGAGCTACGTGTTCTTTGGTGCCAATGCCGAGCTTTCGCAGCTGTGGATCACCATTATCGAGATCGTCGTCTTTGCTATCGCCACGTGGGTTTCGACCAAGGGCGCTAAGTGGATCGGCTCTATTTCCTCCTTCGGTTCGACCGCGGCTCTCGGCCTGACTGCCGTGTTCATCCTGCTGTCCCTGGCTGCTGCCTTTGGCGGCGTTGAGTTCGCTACGGCTCCCACGCCCGCCAACATGGCTCCCGACATGAGCAACTTCGCCACTATGTGGGGCTTCTTCGGTACGCTTGCCTGGATCATCCAGGGCGTTGGCGGCGCTGAGTCTGTCGGCGTGTTCCTTAACGACCTTAAGGGTGGCGTCAAGGCCTTCGTGCGCACCGTCGTTATCGCCGGCCTGACCATCGGCCTTCTGTATGCAGGCGCTTCGCTGCTGGTCAACCTGTTCATTCCCGAGGGCGGCGTTGCCATCTCCACCGGCATCTTCGACGTGTTCGGCGCTGTCTTTGCCCACTTTGGCATTCCTATGGAAGTGTCCACGCGCGTCATCGGCTTGATCCTTCTCGCCGCTACGCTGGGTTCCCTCATGATGTGGACCTCCGCTCCCATCAAGGTCTTCTTCACCGAGATCCCCAAGGGCGTCTTTGGTAGCAAGATCGTCGAGCTCAACGAGCACGGCATTCCTGCCCGCGCTGCCTGGCTGCAGTTCGCCATCGTCGTCCCCATCCTGATCATCCCGGCCCTGGGCTCTGGTAACCTCGACGACCTGCTCATGATCGTCACCAACATGACGGCTGCCACCGCTCTGCTCCCGCCGCTGCTGATTCTGCTTGCCTACTTTATGCTGCGCAAGAACTTCGATGCTGCTCCCCGTGGCTTCCGCATGGGCTCGCGCAGCTTTGGCCTGGTCGTTGCCGTATTCCTGCTTGTGGTCTTCTGCTTCGTGCTTATCTGCGGCACCATTCCGCTCGATCAGCCGCTGTGGCTGACGCTGGTCTACAACGTTGGCGGCGTGGTTGTCTTCCTGGGCCTTGCCGTGATGTGGTACAACCGCTATATCAACCGTCTGCGCGAGACCGATCCCGAGGCCGCCGAGAGCGAGCTGCGCCCCTCCGTCCTCGACATGATGGAGTAGCGGCTAGGATTAATCTGCGGCTGTGGAATAAAACGATTCCCCTTCCTAAGGAGGGGCCTTACGAGGCCCCTCCTTTTGTGTTTTGGGGCATGGTTTTGGACCCTTTGGGCAAAAAATGCCAAATATGAGTACTGTTGCAAAAGAGGTGTCATATTTTTCGGCCTGTTCTGAGCAAAAATGGGCTCACAATCAATTTATCTAACCCCCTTTAAAGGGCGTTTGACGGCTTTCAACCTCTTCGAATCGCTTAAAGCAAGCAATTTGCTCTCGATTTTGCTGCTACTAAATTGGTGGCAGTACTCATATTTGCCACTTTTTGCCCACGAGGTGTTCAGAGGAGCTCTCGACAAGCATCTAACGCTACAATAGCTACCACGTGGCTGGGTCGCCGGCCGAATGTGCGATGTCGTGGGAGGGGACATGGTCGAATTTACGAAGACGATTAAAGATCCGTTGGGATTGCATGCCCGCCCGGTTGCGCTGCTCTATGACATCATTGCCAAGCATCGTAGCGACGTGTCAGTCAGTATCGGCGATCGCCACACGGATGGCCGCGACGTTATAGGGCTCATGGCACTCTGCGGTGAATGTGGCGAAGACGTCGTGTTCCGCGTTTCGGGCGTGGATGAGGCCTCCTGTGTCACATCGATCAGAAATCTCTCGCTCTAAGCATGATAGGGCGCGGTAAAGGATGGTCCTTTGCCGCGCCTTTTTGTTTCGTATAGGAAACTTTTTCGAAATCTGAATGGGGACCCTTTCCAAAAAGTTAACCACGTGCTAGTTTACTATAGCGAACATAGACGTGGTTAACTTTTTACGCGTCGATGTTGAGGACGAACTGACGTTAGGAGCAACTCATGTCTTGCGGACCGCAGATGCCGGCCATGCCGCTTTCGATGGTAAAAGCGGGCGAAACCGTGCGCGTGTCTCGTGTAAAGGGCAATGAGGACATGAAGCACCACCTCAAGGACCTCGGCTTTGTCGAGGGCAACGAAATCCACGTGGTGAGCTCGAGTGGTGCCAATATCATCGTCACGGTGCTGGGCGCACGCTTTGGCATCGATTCCAAGGTTGCCATGCACATCATGACCGTCGGTTAGTCTGCAGCATTTCATAAAAACCGAAAGGGGGACAAGAGGATGAAGACGTTGGGTGACGTTAAGGTGGGCGAGAGCTCCACCATCGTCAAGCTTCACGGTGAGGGTGCGCTTCGCCGCCACCTTATGGACTTGGGGCTCATCAAGGGCACTTCGTTCAAGGTCGTGAAGGTCGCGCCGCTCGGTGATCCGGTCGAGATCAACGTACGCGGCTACGAGCTTTCCATCCGCAAGGAGGAGGCGGCCGTCGTCGAGGTCCAGTAAGGGCTTGCGACGTATATTTCTGCAGATAAAGTTAGGTTTTTCTAACTTAATGCAGCAACTTTAAAGCACATTATCCAGCCTGCGCGGAGAAAGCAGCGCGGGCAAACAAGGAAGAAGGATTGAATGGCGGATTCTCAGATCCATGTCGCGCTGGCGGGTAACCCCAACTGCGGCAAGACCACGCTTTTCAACCTGATCACCGGCGCCAACGGCTACGTTGGCAACTGGCCCGGCGTCACGGTTGAGAAAAAGGAGGCCAAGCTCCTAAGCGACAAGAACGTTACCATCACGGACCTCCCTGGCATCTACTCGCTTTCCCCCTACAGCCCCGAGGAGCAATGCTCGCGCGATTACCTCATGAGCGGCGAGCCCGATGTTGTCGTCCAGGTTGTCGACGCCACCAACCTCGAGCGCAACCTGTATCTGGCGCTTCAGGTCATCGAGACCGGCCTGCCCGTGGTCGTTGCCCTCAACATGGCCGACTTGGTCGAGAAGAACGGCGACAAGATCGACACCGACAAGCTTTCCAAGAAGCTCGGCTGCCCGGTTATGATGATCTCCGCTCTTAAGAACAAGGGCATCACGGAGCTCTTCGAGCAGGTTAAGAAGTCCGCTGCTTCTAAGGGCCAGGTGCCGGAGCACAAGTTCGACTCTTCCATCGAGGACGTTCTGGACCACATCGAGAACAACCTGCCGGCGAGCGTTCCCGCCAACAAGCGCCGCTACTACGCTGTCAAGCTGTTTGAGCGCGACGCGGACGCCTGCAAGCTCATCAACCTCACCAAGGAGAAGGCCGCTCGCGTGGAGCAGCTGGTCGCCCAGTGCGAGCAGGACTGCGACGACGACGCCGAGTCCATCATCACCGGCGAGCGTTACGGCGTGATTGCCCACATCATTGACGAGTGCCTCACCAAGGCTCCGGCAAAGATGAGCACCTCCGAGAAGATCGACCGCGTGGTTACCAACCGTATCCTGGGCCTGCCGATTTTTGTCGTCATCATGTTCTGCGTGTACTACATCGCCGTTTCCACCTTGGGTGGCACGGTGACGGACTTCACCAACGACCAGCTCTTCGGCACCGACGGCTGGTACGTGCTCGGTCAGGGCCGCGACGCTTACGACGCGGCTGTCGAGGCCGCGGGTGACGACGCCGACTCGGTCGACCCGGCACAGTACGGTCCCTATGTCCCGGGTATCACCACCATGGTGCACGATGCCCTCGTGGCGGGTGGCACCGAGGACGGCGGCCTGGTCGATTCGCTGGTCTGCGACGGTATCGTTGGCGGCCTGGGCGCCATCTTCGGCTTTGTGCCGCAGATGTTCCTGCTCTTTGTGATGCTGTCCTTCCTGGAGGACTGCGGCTATATGGCCCGCGTCGCCTTCATCATGGACCGCGTGTTCCGCCGCTTTGGCCTGTCCGGTAAGTCGTTCATCCCCATGCTCGTGTCCTCGGGCTGCGGCGTCCCCGGCGTCATGGCCACCAAGACCATCGAGAACGAGAAGGACCGCCGCATGACGGTCATGACCACCACGTTTATTCCCTGTGGCGCCAAGCTGCCGATCATCGCCCTGCTCATGGGTTCCATCATCGGCGATTCTTCTACCACCGCCGCGTGGATCAGCCCGCTTTTCTACTTCCTGGGCGTCTTTGCCGTCATCGCCTCGGGCCTCATGCTCAAGAAGACCAAGCTCTTCGCCGGCCGCCCGACGCCGTTTGTTATGGAGCTTCCTGCCTACCACTTCCCGGCGATCCGCTCTTGGGCGCTGCACGTGTGGGAGCGCTGCTGGGCCTTTATCAAGAAGGCCGGCACGGTCATCTTCGCGTCCACCGTCGTGGTTTGGTTCCTGTCCAACTTTGGTAGCTACAACGGTTCCTTTGGCTTCCTGCCTGCGATGGACGGCATCCCCGAGGAGTTCATGGACTACTCCGTGCTTGCCATGCTCGGCAACCTGGTCGCTTGGATCTTCGCCCCGCTCGGCTTTAGCACCTGGCAGGCAACAGCACTGTCCGTCTCGGGTCTTGTCGCCAAGGAGAACGTCGTCGCCACCGCCGGCTCGCTGCTGTCCGTTGCCGATGCCGCCGAGACCGATCCGAGCCTGTGGACCGCGTTTGCCGGCATGTTCCCGACCATGGGCGCTTGCGTTGCCTTTGGCGCTTTCAACCTGCTGTGCGCTCCGTGCTTTGCCGCCATTGGCACCATCCGCAACCAGATGGACTCTGGCAAGTGGACCGCGATTGCCATCGGCTACGAGTGCGCCTTCGCTTGGGTGATTGGCCTGTTCATCAACCAGTTCTACAACCTGCTTGTCCTTGGGCAGTTTGGTATCTGGACGGTTGTGGCCATTGTGCTGCTGGTTGCGATGCTCTTCCAGATTTTCCGACCCATGCCCAAGCATGCATGGACCGATGAGGACGAGACCAACACTGCTTCCGCCGCAGTTTCCGCTTAAGTCCGAATAAGGATTAACCCCTTTCCACGAGCCCGGGTGTCCCAGCGACACTCGGGCTTTTTGGTGGGAGAGATGTGGCGTTTCCGCAGATAAAACCGACCAAAACAAACCTGTCCCTTTTTGGTAGGTGGAGAATGGGGTAAAGTAAGTGGTGGTTAACTAGAGGAGGCTTGCTATGGCACCTATCGATATTGTTGTACTGGCTGTTATTGGTATTGCGTTTGTCGCGGTATGCGTGCGCATCTACCGCAAGGGCACCTGCGCCGACTGCGCTCAGGGTGGCGTTTGCACGGGGCATTGCTCCAACAAAAAGACGTGCGCCGCACTTAAGGGCGTGGACAAAATCGCCGAAGACTTGGGCCGCGGTATCAAATAAGGTCTAGACATCCAAGCGCCTCGCGAGCATCCGTTCGCGGGGCGCTTTGCGCATTTGGGCGCGAGCGCGGCGAGTTGAAGAGTATTTTTGGGTATCGTTAACTGAACTGTAAATTGGCAACTTATCTATAACGGAGTAATCCCATGAGCGCTCGTGTAACCATGAAGGACATAGCCGCCGAGCTTGGCGTTTCCATCAATACCGTGCACAAGGCCCTGACGGGAAAGGCCGGCGTGAGCGAATCCGTGCGCGCCAAGGTGAACGCCAAGGCCGAGGCCATGGGCTATCACCGCAACACAAGTGCCTCAAGCCTGCGCCGCAAGGACATCAATCTGGTGTTTTGCCTGCCCCGCGCATCGCGCGAGGGAGCGTACTTTTTCCGTTACCTGTGGGAAGGCTGCAATCGCTTTGAACAGGAGGTCATCGACCAGGGCATTACGGTTGAGCGTGTTGAATTTGGCGTGGGCGGCTACGCTGATGCGCTCGAGCAAATCGACGAGCGTTTGCAGGTGGGCGAGAAGATCGATGGCTTGCTCGCCTATGCGCCGGGCGACGATCGTGCAACTGAGCTTTTGGGGCAGATTGCCGAGGCGGGCGTGACGATCGAGCTCGTCGACGGCGACCGTCCGCACCTCGACCGTCTGGGCGCCAGTCTGGCTGATTATTCAACGGCGGGCAGCCTGATGGCCGAGCAGGCGGTCAACTTGGTTCACGCCGCTGGTGTCGATGCCCGCGTGCTCCTGCTAGCGGGCGACCCCTATACCGATTCACACTATCTAACCGCCCGTGCCTTCCACAATTACCTGCGCGAACGAGATATTCCATGGCAGGTCGAGGACCTTGCCGGTGCCCATGCGCAAGTCAAACAGCTCAAGCATGAGCTCGAAAAGCGCTTGAGTGCGCCGGACGCCCCTGAGCTCATTTGTAGCGTTTTTGCCGTTGGTTCCGAAGTGGTTGCCGATGCGCTTGTCTCGAGCGGCAAGGCCGGTCAGGTTATGGTGATCGGCAACGACCTGTTTCCCGAAAGCGCCCTGGCCTTGCGCCGCGGTATCTTTACCAATATTGTCTATAAGGACCCGACGAGCCTGGCGTATCGCGGCGCTAAGACGCTGGGCGATTATCTGCTGTGGGGAAGGACCCCGACGGTGCCCGTCCAGAAGGGCGCCGTCGAGATGGTATTTGCCAGCAATGTCGATCGCTACTGCGAACTTGCGGGAATTTAGTCGATCGGGCAGGTACCCCCTCTTGCGACGTGCATTTTGGGAGTATTCAGCATTGGCATGCCCTGAATGAGGCGCAGAACGACTGTTTTAAGTGCCGCCGGTGGCGTATTTCGCCGTCGGCGGCACTTTTTATGCCGATCGGACGCAATATGCGCACCAAACGGGGCGCCGAGGACGGCGCGCGGCGCGCTTCGATGCTGAATACTCCCAAAAATGCACGTCGGAACATGACCCACCTGAGCAAAAGCGCTCAAGTTCGGTGTTCGGGGACGCCAACCGGTCCGCAATACATGCAAGTCACAGCTCCGGCAACCGTTGAACGGGCAAAACCTACCGTTCACCCCATGGTGGTTAGGTGAACGTTCACCTTTTGAGTTGCAATGGATTAGTATAGTGAACGTTCACCTAAAGGATAACGAGCGCGCCGTGCGCCCGCCTTGCCAGCAAAGGGGCTGTTTGATGAAAAACTTTATGGACGATCAGGATTTCCTGCTGAGCACCAAGACCGGCGAGGAGCTGTTCCACAACTTTGCCAAGGGCATGCCCATCGTCGACTACCACTGCCACATTTCCCCCAAGGAGATCTGGGAGGACAAGCGTTTCGAGAACATCACCGAGGTTTGGCTGGGCGGCGACCACTACAAGTGGCGCCTGATGCGCGCCAACGGCGTCGACGAGCGTTTTATCACTGGCGATGCCCCTGCTCGCGAGAAGTTCCAAAAGTGGGCCGAGACCCTGGGTCGCTGCGTTGGCAACCCCGTCTTTGAGTGGAGCCACCTGGAGCTTAAGCGCTACTTTGGCTACGAGGGCGTCCTCAACGGCAAGACCGCCCAGGAGGTCTGGGACCTTGCCAACGCCAAGCTCGCCGAGGCCAGCTTTACCTGCCGCAACCTAATCAAGCAGTCCAACGTCCGCATGATCTGCACTACCGACGACCCTGCCGACAGCTTTGAGTGGCACAAGAAGATTGCTGCCGATGACAGTTTTGACGTTCAGGTCGTTCCCGCCATGCGTCCCGACGCCGCTCTGCGTATCGAGCGCGGTCAGGAGTTTGCCGACTACTGCAAGCACCTCTCCGAGGTTGCCGGCGTTGAGGTCAGCGACTTCGAGGGCATGAAGTCTGCCATCTCCAAGCGCTACGACGTTGCTCACGAGCTGGGCTGCCGCGCCTCCGACCACGCACTTGACTACGTTATGTACGTCCCGGCTACCGCCGATGAGATCGAGGCCATCTTTGCCAAGGGTCTGGCTGCTGAGCCGCTTACCGAGGAAGAGATCCTCAAGTACAAGACTGCCTTTATGCAGTTCGTTGCCGGCGAGTATGTCCGTCTGGGCTGGGCCATGCAGCTGCACTTTGGCTGCAAGCGCGACAACAACCGCGCCATGTTTGCCAAGCTCGGCCCCGATACCGGCTACGATTGCATCTCCAACTACACGCCGTCCGACCAGCTTGCCGATTTCCTCAACTCCATTCAGGAGACCTGCGGCTTGCCCAAGACCATCCTGTACAGCCTGAACCCCATCGATAACACCATGATCGATACCGTGATGGGCTGCTTCCAGGAGGCTCCGACCGCCGGTAAGATCCAGAACGGTTCTGCCTGGTGGTTCAACGACAACGAGGTCGGTATGCGCGAGCAGCTCACGGCCCTGGCAAACGAGGGCGTGCTGGGCAACTTTGTGGGCATGCTTACCGACTCCCGCTCCTTCCTGTCCTACCCGCGTCACGAGTACTTCCGTCGCGTGCTGTGCAGCGTGATCGGCGAGTGGGTTGAGCAGGGCAAGTATCCGGCCGACATGGAGCTGCTGGGCACCATCGTGCGCGACATCAGCTACAACAACGCGGTCCGCTACTTTGGCTTTGATCTGGATACCGTCGAGGCATAAGCCTGCATCGAATCACATCGAACACGGGAGCGCCGTTGCCACACACGGCGCCCCCGTTTTGCCTGCACGCTAACAGCTATCTAAGGAGAGACACAGATGGAGAACATCAGCTACGATGCGCTCGAGAAGATCGGTTACAAGGGCTATCTGCTGCCCAAGGACGCTCCCGAGAAGGTTCTACAGTTTGGCGAGGGCAATTTCCTGCGCGCCTTCGTCGACCGTTTCTTTGACATGGGCAACGAGGCCACCGGCTGGAACGGCAAGGTTGTC
Source organism: Coriobacteriaceae bacterium (assembly GCA_025993015.1). Classification (NCBI taxonomy): domain Bacteria; kingdom Bacillati; phylum Actinomycetota; class Coriobacteriia; order Coriobacteriales; family Coriobacteriaceae; species Coriobacteriaceae bacterium. Next base: position 680,914 of record DAJPFV010000001.1, on the reverse strand, counting down.
ATGGTGCAGCCCATCAGCGGCGCCTTTGGCTTTGCCGATGGCATCAATGCTCAGGACGACCTGTACACCGTGCTGGTGCGCGGCAAGGAGAACGGCAATACGGTTGACGAGTCCCGCGTGATCAGCGCCTGCAGCCGCTGCCTCAACCCGTATCGCGAGGACGACTATCGCGCCATGATGGAGGTCGCCGTCTCCGACAGCCTGGAGATCATCGTCTCCAACACCACCGAGGCCGGTATCGCCTACGACCCGTCCTGCAAGGCCGACGACATGCCGCCCGCGAGCTTCCCTGCCAAGCTTGCCCAGGTCCTTCACGCCCGCTGGGCCGCCGGCAAGCCGGGCGTCATCGTGCTCGCCTGCGAGCTCATCGATCACAACGGTGAGGAGCTGCTGCGCATCATGAACCAGTACGTGAGCGACTGGGGCTGGGAGGACGAGTTTGCGCAGTGGATGGCCAACGACTGCACCGTCTGCACCACGCTCGTCGACACTATCGTCCCCGGCCGCATCCGGGACCCCAAGGAGGCCGCTGCCGTGGCCGAGCGCTTGGGCTATGAGGATCCATTCTTGGCCGTGCGTGAGCCCTTCCAGATGTGGGGCATCCAGGGTGACGAATCGCTCAAGGAGCGTCTGCCCTTCGTGAAGGCCGGTCTGCCGGGTGTCTTTGTGACTCCCGACGTCACCCCGTACAAGAAGCGCAAAGTCCGCATCCTCAACGGTGCCCATACCGCCTTTGTTCCGGGCTCTTGGGTTGCCGGCTTTGATATCGTGCGCGACTGCATGCATGACGAGACCATTCGCGGCTTTATGAACACCATGCTCTACGACGAGGTCATTCCGACGCTTGCCGCCGACTTGGATGTCGAGGACTGCAAGGCCTTTGCCGCCGCCGTCGAAAACCGCTTCGACAACCCGTTTATTGATCATGCGCTGCTCTCCATCTGCCTCAACTCCACGGCTAAGTGGCGCGCTCGCGACCTGCCCACGCTCAAGGACTACGTTGCCGAGACCGGCAACCTGCCCAAGTGCCTGGCGACGAGCCTCGCTACGCTCATCTCCTTCTACACGCAGGAGCTCGTGTCCCGCGAGGGCGACGGCCTGCACCTGCGTCGCTCCGACGGCACCGAGTACACCGCTCAGGACGATGCCTTCGTACTCGATTTCTACGCTGCCCATGCCGGCGCCGACGATGCCCAACTGGTGCACGACGTGCTCACCAACGAGCAGATGTGGGGCGAGGACCTTACGCAGATCGCAGGTCTTGAGGAGTTTGTCGTCAGCGCGCTCGCCGTCGTGCGTGCCGAGGGCGCCAAGCAGGCCTTCGCCAACGCTCAGTCGTAAATTTCCGGCGCAGACGCGGGCGCGGGACGGCATGCCCGCGCTTCGACTTCTGCTCAACCTGTAGGGTTAGGACCATTTGTAATGAACACTATCCAGATCAATCCGGCCGACAACGTGATCGTCGCGCTGTTGCCGCTTGCCAAGGGCACCGCCGTCGCGGTTCCCGGGGTGGGCGAGGTCGTGGCCGCGGAGGATATTCCGCAGGGTCATAAGATGGCCGTGCGCTCGATTGCCGCGGGGGAGGACGTCATCAAGTACGGCCTTCCTATCGGCCATGTGACGGGCGATGTCCAGCCCGGTCAGTGGCTTCATACACATAATGTCAAGACCAACCTTTCGGGCGAGGTCGAGTACACCTACAACCCCACACATCCGGTCGTGGATCCCGTTGAGCCCGAGACCTTTATGGGGTTCCGCCGCGCCGACGGTCGTGCCGCGACGCGTAATGAGCTGTGGATCATCCCCACGGTCGGCTGTGTCAACGAAGTCGCCCGTGCCATGTGTGAGCAGGCCCAGGATCTGGTCGATGGCTCGCTGGAGGGCGCCTACTACTTCCCGCATCCCTTTGGCTGCTCGCAGACCGGCGCCGACCATGCCCAGACGCGTCGTCTGCTGGTGGCGCTCTCGCGTCATCCTAATGCGGCCGGCGTGTTGTTCCTGTCGCTCGGTTGCGAGAACTGTACGCACCAGCAGGTACTCGATGAGCTCGGTGACTTCGACCACGAGCGCGTCCGCTTCCTCACCTGCCAGGATGTATCCGACGAGCAGATCGAGGGCCACAAGATTCTGGCCGAGCTGGCAGACCTCGCCAAGCAGGCCAAGCGCGAGCCCATTCCGGCCTCCGAGCTGGTTATTGGACTTAAGTGCGGCGGCTCTGACGGTCTTTCGGGTATTACCGCCAACCCCACGATCGGTCGCGTGAGCGATATGGTTGTCGCCCGCGGCGGCACGTCGGTGCTTACCGAGGTGCCCGAGATGTTTGGCGCCGAGAGTATCCTGCTCGATCGCTGTGAGAACGAGCAGGTCTTTAACGCCGCTTCCGACATGCTCAATGGCTTTAAGGACTACTTTATCAGCCACGGCGAGGTCGTCTACGAAAACCCGAGTCCCGGCAACAAGGACGGTGGCATTACCACGCTCGAGGACAAGAGCTGCGGCTGTGTGCAAAAGGGCGGCTCCGCGCCCATCGTCGACGTGCTGCCGTACGCCGGCCAGGTCACCAAGCATGGCCTGAACATGCTCTGCGGCCCCGGCAACGACATGGTGTCAACCACGGCACTCACTGCTGCCGGTTGCCATGTGATCCTGTTCTCCACCGGTCGCGGTACGCCGTTTGGCGCACCGGCGCCCACCCTCAAGGTATTCACCAACCAGCGCCTGTGTGACCACAAAGCCAACTGGATGGACTTTAACGCCGGCGTGGTCGCCACCGGCGAGCGTACGCTCGATGAGGCTGCCGGCGATCTGTATCAGCTGGTGCTGGACACGGCGAGCGGCAAGCTTACCAGCGCCGAGCGTCGCGGCTGTCACGAGATCAGTATCTGGAAGGACGGCGTCTGCTTGTAGCGGCAAGTGCGCCCAAGCATAGCGCGATGTCATCGGCCCCGTCGGGAGTGTTCCCGGCGGGGCTTTTTCGTTTCGTGGTTAAGTGAATATGTTGGAAAATCTGATAAACGTTCACCTATCTTATGGCTGTCCAGCATGGCACCCTTACCAGCAGAAAATAGGTGTGAGGATCTCAATTGTGTCCGTTCGGCGGTAAAAATCGACCGTTCGGGGATAATATGCAAGTGAACGTTCACCTCTCGTAAGGAATCGCGCATAATCTAGCTAAACGTTCACCCTGAACGCTGGGCAGACAGATGTCAGTGTGGACTCAAATGTCTTGTTACAAGACAATCGAGAAAAGAGAGGGAGCTCGATGACTAATAAGATCGGAAAAAAGCGTAAGATCACATTCTGGACGCGCTTGGGCTTTGGTATGGGCGGTATGCTCAATTCCGGTGCCCTGACCTTTACGCACAGCTACATGGTGCTGTTCCTGTCCACGGAGTGCGGCCTGTCTGCAGGTGAGGCTGCGCTGATTAGCTCGTTTGCCATCTATGTCAACGCCATTCTTTGCCCGCTGATGGGCTTTGTGGCCGATAACTTCTATGCCACCAAGATCGGCCGCATCTTTGGTCGTCGTCGTTTCTGGATCTTGCTGGCCATCCCGATGATGATCGCCGAGCCGCTCATCTTCGTGGCTACGCCGTTTGGCTTCCCGTACTACTTTGTGCTGTACCTGATCTACAACGTCGCGTACACGTTCTGCACCGCCAACCTGTCGCCGCTTACCATCGAGATGACCGACGACTTTAAGGAGCGTACGTACCTCACCGGCTACAAGCATCTCTTTGGTAACGCCGCCGGCTTCCTGATGGCTGCACTTGTGGGCTTCGGCTTTGGCACCTTCGGCGAGACCAACCCGTTCAGCTACTTCATCATCGCTACGGTCAACGCTTCGGTCATGGCAATCTCGCTGCTCTGCGTGTACCTGTCCACGTGGGAGCACACCCCCGAGGAGGTCGCTCAGGAGAAGATCGAGAGCGTCGGCGAGGGTATCAAGAAGTTCTTCATCGACGTTATCTCCACCTTCCGCAACAAGTCCTTCCGCAAGGTCCTGTACGCACAGGTCTCCACGAAGCTCGCTGCTGCCTGCTGGTCTGCCTGCCTGTCCTTCTTCATCGTTTACTGCCTGCAGATTCCTAAGTCCTACGAGTCCGTGATGGAGATGCCTGGCAAGGTCGTCGCTATCGTCTGCACCGCCATCTGGGTCGCCCTCATGGCCAAGAAGGGCTTCCACAAGTCTTGGTACCTCGCAAATGTCGGTTGCGCTGCGTGCATCATCGCCTACAACTACTTCGCCTTTGGTCAGATCAACGGCACCTCCACGGTCGCCATCGCCATGATCGCCTACCCCATCATCTTCGCCATCTGGAAGTTCTTCTACGTCGGCTTCCAGTACCTGCCCGATGTTCTGCTCAACTACATCCCCGATGTCGATGAGCTCATCACCCTGCGTCGTCGCGAGGGCATCTACAGCTCCGCTCAGCAGCTCTGTCAGCAGATCGCCCAGGCTATCGCCGTTAACGCATGGGCCATCGTCCTTGCTGCCTCCGGCTTCATTCAGACCGCCGGCAACAGCGACGCCGTGACCCAGCCCGCCACCGTGCCTCTGTACATCTGCGGCTACATGCTCATCGGCTGCGCCGGCTTCTTCCTGCTCGCGGCTGTCCTTGCCCGCGGCATCAAGATCGACAAGGAGCAGTGCGACGTCCTTTGCGACGAGATCCGCCGCATCAAGGAGGGCGGCAAGATGGCCGACGTCAAGCCCGAGGTCAAGGCGCTTTGCGAGGAGCTCTCCGGCTTTAAGTACGAGGACTGCTTTGCCCACAACAACGTTGGCTTCCAGGACGGTAGCGTAACCCCCGCCGAGTAAGGCAAGCGCATCGTCCACATCACAGGGCCGTGCCACCGGATATCCGCCGGCAGGTACGGCCCTTTTTTACAACAGCGTACAATTAACTTTTAGAGCATCTTTTTGAGGGAGAAATCCATGGAGACGAACGTAATCTGGCGCAACGCCCGCGCGGCCGTGATTGAGCTTGACGACGGCGGCTACTTTACCTGTGCCGATACGTGGGAGATCTTTGTCAACGACGAGCCCGCCGGTACCACGAATACGGTCGAGACCTATGTCGACGGCCTGACCCCCGGCAAGCGCAACCTGGTTCGTTTTGTTTGTGGCGAGCGTGAGCTGAGCGTAGGTGTCACCACGCCGGCTGATCCCTTTACCATCAACGTTCGCGACTGTGGCGCCAAGGGCGATGCCGAGCACGACGACACCACCAATATCCAAGCTGCCATCATGGCCTGCCCCAAGGGCGGGCGCGTGCTGATTCCCGCCGGCAACTACCGCATCAAGTCCCTCTTCCTTAAGAGCAATATCAACATCGAGCTCGCCGAGGGCGCGGTGCTGCTGGCCCGTCACGACCGCGCGGCGCTTGCCTACATTCCGGGCACGGTCACGGGCGACGAGGGCGCCGGGTATGCCGGCACCGACATGCTGCCCCTGGGCCGCTGGGAAGGCGAGAGCTTCTCGACCTACTGTTCGACCTTTACGGGCCTGAGCGTGCACGACGTGTGCATCTATGGCCGTGGCGCCATCGACGGCCAGACCGATTTTGCCGAGGACAACTGGTGGAACAAGGACTTTAAGAACATCTTCCGTCCCGAGGAGGGCCGCGAGATCGCCCGCCCGCGCATGATTTTCCTGTCCGAGTGTGAAAACGTGAGCCTTGTCGGCTTTACCGTGCGCAACAGCCCGGCGTGGAATATCCATCCCATTCTGTGTGAGCACGTCGATGCCCTGTGCCTGTCCATCGAGGGTCCCAAGAACTCCCACAACACCGACGGTTTCGATCCCGAGAGCTGCGGTTTTGTCCGCATCCTTGGCTGTCAGTTTTCGGTGGGCGACGACTGTATCGCCATCAAGAGCGGCAAACTGGGCATTGAGCCCGAGCTCCGTCCCGCCACGCACGACGTGCTGATCTCACACTGCTACATGCACGACGGCCACGGCGCCGTGGTGCTGGGATCCGAGGCCGCCGGCGGCATCAAGGACCTCACCGTGAGCAAGTGCCTCTTTGAGCGCACCGACCGCGGCCTGCGCGTCAAGACCCGCCGTGGGCGCGGCAAGGACGCAGCCAACGAGGGCATCACCTTCGAGCACATTCGCATGGATAAGGTGCTCACGCCCTTCGTGGTCAACTCGTTCTACTTCTGCGACAAGGACGGCAAGACCGACTACGTGCAGTCTCGCGAGGCGCTGCCCGTCGACGACCGTACGCCCGGCTTTGGCGCCACGACGTTTTGCGATATCGAGGCCACCAACTGCCATGCGGCCGCAGCCTATATCACGGGCCTTCCCGAGAGCAAGGTGACGCGCCTGACGTTCCAGGATGTCCATGTGACCTTCGCGGAGGATGCCGAGCCCTTTGTGCCGGCCATGGCCTGCGGCGTGGAGCCCATGGTGCGCCAGGGCATCATCGCTCAAAACGTCAAGGTACTCGACCTGCAAAACGTGGTTGTGGAGGGCCAGGACGGCGAGGAGCTGCAACTCCAAAACGTTGACAAGATCGTCCGTTCCTAACCCGGATTGATGACCAGGGCTGCATTGTCGGATAGACCGGCAATGCAGCCCTTATGCGATACAGCCGTGTGCGCTGCGCTACGCATCATGGCGAAAGGGAATACATGCTCAATAAAACGATTCCTGTCGGGGTCGATGGCTCGTCTGCCACGATTACGTCTTATGTTTTTGTCCCGACCGAAGATGCTTATGCTTTAAAACCGCTGCCTGCAGTTGTGATCGTGCCAGGAGGCGGCTACGATCACGTTTCGCCTCGCGAGGGCGAGCCGGTGGCGCTCCGTTTGTTGGCGATGGGCTACCAGGCGTTTGTGCTGAACTACTCGGTTGCTCCGGCTGTCTATCCGCTGGCATTGCAAGAACTTGCGCGGGCGGTCGATACCGTCCGAAGCCATGCGGCGGAGTTCTGTGTTGATCCCGACCGGATTACGGTCATGGGTTTTTCGGCCGGCGGGCACCTGGTTGGCTTGCTTGGGGCGCTTTGGAACCAGCCTTGGCTTGCGGAGTCGATCGCGGCATCGCCTGAGTCGATTCGACCCGATGCACTTTGCCTGGGTTATCCGGTCGTGAGTTCGGGGTCCTATGCCCATCGTGGTTCGTTTGAACACCTAACGGGTGCCGACGACGCTTTGGCTCAAAAGTTGTCGGTCGAGAACATGGTGGGCGAGGGCTTTCCCCGTACGTTCTTGTGGCATACCGCCGAGGACAAATCGGTGCCGGTCCAAAACAGTCTTTTGCTTGCGCAGGCGCTTGCCGACCACGGGATTGGCTTTAGCCTGCATGTCTTTCCGCACGGAAAACACGGGGCGTCGCTCGCCACGGTCCAAACGGCTTTTAAGGGCTGCGCCGAGCATATTCAGCCGCAGGCTCAGGGCTGGCCTGAGCAGTTCGCCGCTTGGGAGCGTGATGGACGATGAACGAAAGTATCAATGAGCTGCGTGTTTCGAGGGCTGCGTCAGGAGCGTATCCAACGATTTCTGATGCCTTGGCGGCAACCGATCAACTCTATCCGGACGCCGAGCAGGCGGTGACGATCCATATTGATCCAGGTGAGTACCGCGAGCGGGTCGAGATCCATCGGCCGCATGTGACATTGGCGGGCGAGACGGCTGACAGCGTGCGCATCGTGGGCAGCCTGGGTGCCAAGATGCCCTCGGAGGACGGCTCGGGTGTCGACGGTACGCTCGGCACGTTTAGGACCTATACCGTTTTAGTCGATGCCGACGACGTGCGGCTCGAGAACCTCACGATTGTCAACGACGCCGGGGATGGTCGCGAGGTGGGACAGGCGATTGCCCTGTACGCCGACGGCGACCGTTTGGTGGTCGACGCCTGTTGTATTACGGGGCGCCAGGACACGCTGTTTTTGGGCCCGTTGCCCCCGCGCGAAGTTAAACCGGGCGGGTTTATGGGGCCCAAGCAGTTTGCGCCGCGCCGGGTGGGCCGTCAGTATTTCCGACGCTGTCGGATTGAGGGCGATGTCGACTTTATCTTTGGCGGCGCGCGTACCTATTTTGAGGGGTGCGAGATTCGCTCACTCAACCGCGATATGGACGTGAACGGTTACGTGACGGCGGCATCGACGCCCGAGGGAGAGCCGTACGGCTTCGTGTTCCACGGCTGTTCGTTTACAGCTCCGGATGACGTGGCACCGGATTCGGTCTACCTGGGCCGTCCTTGGCGCGAATGGGCGCAAACCGTGCTGATCGATTGCTGGCTGGGGCAACACATCAAGCGCGAAGGTTGGTGGGACTGGAATAAGCCGGCGGCGCACGAGAGGGCGCGCTACGTTGGCGCAAGTCTACATGGCCCGGCGGGTGATGCTGCCGGCTGGGCGCCGTGGGCGCGCGAGCTCGATGCGACGGCCGCTGCCCGGTACGCTCGCGAGCAGGTGCTTGCCGGTGCGGACGGCTGGGACCCCGAGGGCGGCGATGGTGATGCGGTGGAGACCGCCAGTCTTTCCGATAGCGGCCGCACAGTGCATATCGACATCTATTACGAAGACGAACCGGCGCTTCGCGACCGCCTGAAGCGTGAGGGCCGCTCTGCCGCATTTAAGGGCACGACGCCTGGTGACTTTGAGGCATGGCAGATTGCGACGAGGGCTCGGCTGTTTGACCTGATGGGCTTAACGCTTATGGATCGCATGCCGATTGAGGTACGCGAGCTCGATCGGGCACAGATTGCCGGCGGTATCGTGCGTACCCATGCGATGCTGCAGGTGGAGCACAACGTTTGGATGCCGTTCTATTTGCTCGAGCCGCAGACCCCTAAGCTCGATGCGCACGGCTGCAAGCGCTGCTATATCTGCCCGCATGGCCACCAAGGTGCCGGCGCCGCAAGTGTTGCGGGCGTGACGGGCGTGCCGGCGGTCGACGATGCCGTTCGTAAGTTCAACTACGACTACGGTCTGCGCCTGGCACGCATGGGCTATGTGACCGTCTGCCCCGACGCACGCGGCTGGGGATACCGTCGCGACTGGAAGGGCCAGGGCGATGACGAGAGCAGCTTCCTGCGCGGCACGTGCCTGAACCAGGCACGCATGGCCGAGCCGCTGGGCCTTACCGTTGCGGGCCTCAACGCCTGGGACAACATGCGTCTGATCGATTACCTGGAGTCACGCGGCGACATTGCCATGGACGACCTGGGCTGCTTTGGCTTTTCGGGCGGCGGATACATGACGCTGTATCTGGCGGCGCTCGACCCGCGCGTGCGCAAGGCGTTTGTCTCGGGCTATCTGTACGGTGTCGACGATTCGCTGCTGCACCTCAACGGCAACTGCAGCTGCAACTATGTGCCAGGGCTGTGGCGCCTGCTCGATATGGGTGACATCGCCTCGCTTATCGCTCCGCGCCCGCTGTTGGTGCAGAGCTGCGAGGGCGATCATCTTAACGGCGCCCGTGGGCTTGCGAACGTGGACGAGCAACTCGATATCGTCCGCGATGCCTATGAGCTCGTGGGGCATGCCGACGGCCTGTCGCACGAGGTTTGCCCGGGTGAACACCATCTGGGCGTGGCACATCTTGCCGAGGATATCGAATGGCTCGATTCGCACGTTGCGGAATGCGCCCGTGCATAGCCCCTCGGCATGCTGCGAAGAAACGGTACGTTCCTGTATGACCGCCGATGGGCGGATGAGGAGAAGATTATGGAAACGAAGAGTTTGAGTGAATCGACCATTTGCTGCTTTGGCGACTCAACGACCTGGGGCGACAACGGCTGCGGTGGGGGAGGCAACGACATCTCGTGGACCTCGCATCTGGGCACGCTGCTGGGAGGCGCGGTCGTCGAGAACTTTGGCATCAAGGGTTCGCGTATCGCCATCAAGGCCGACCGTACCGATTCGTTTGTCGAGCGCCTGGACGGTATCGACGATGCGGCCGATATCTACATTGTCTTTGGCGGCGTCAACGACTTTAGCCGCAACGTGCCGCTTGGCGAGTTGGGCAGTACCGATGTGCATGAGTTCTACGGTGCGCTCGATTACCTGATCCGAACCATCACGGCACGCTCGCCTCGGGCAAAGCTCGTGTTTATGACGCCGTGCAAGACGAGCGGTAAGCACGAGAAGGATATCCCGGCAAGCGATGAGGCGAACCATTTGGGCCTGACGCAGGTCGTCTACGTGCGAGCGATGCTCGAGGTCTGTGACCGCTACTCCGTTCCGGTGATTGACCTGTATGCGCAAAGCGGTATCAGCCCGTTTTTGCCGGAGCACCGCGAGCTCTATATGCCGGACGGTCTGCACTACAGCCCGGCTGGCTATGAGCGCCTGGCGCATCGCATCGCCGCGGGTCTCACCGCCGTTTGCCGCTAAAAGTCTGCCGTTTGCGGGGAATATAGGGTTAACGTTCACCCTATATTCCCCGTTCGCGTTACACTAGGGGTAACGTTCACCTATCGTTTATGTCAGAGGGGACAGCAATGGGTTGCAATCAAATCCTGGACCGTTATATCGAGCAGTTGATCGAAACCTCTACGCCGCAGGCGCCGGCTTGGAACATCGAAAAGATTCGCGCCGGCAAGGAGAACACCTGGAACTATATCGACGGCTGCATGATCAAGGCGCTCATCGAGCTGTACGAGATCACGGGTGAGCAGCGCTACTTGACGTTCGCCGATGACTACATCGATTTCTTTGTCCAGGACGACGGTACCATCAAGCATTACAACCCGCAGGAGTACAACCTCGATAACGTCAATGCGGGCAAGACCCTCTACAAGCTGTATGACCTGGTGGGCAAGCCCAAATACCGCGCCGCCATGGACACCATTTACCGCCAGCTCGAGACCCAGCCGCGCACCAAAGAGGGCGTGTTTTGGCACAAGGCAGTCTATCCCAACCAGATCTGGCTCGACGGCATGTATATGGCGCAGCCGTTCTACATGCAGTACGAGCTGAGCTTCCACAACCGTCGTGCCTGCTCGGACAGCTTCCATATGTTCCAGGTCGTGCATGACCTGATGCGCAACCCCCTCAACGGTCTGTACTATCACGCTTACGACGCGAGCCGCAAACAGTTCTGGTGCGACCCGGTCACCGGTCTTTCGGCTAACTTCTGGCTGCGCGCCGAGGGCTGGTTTGCCATGGCGCTCATCGACACCTGGGAGCTTATGCCGCCTTCGATGTCAGCCGAGAAGGACGAGATCCGCAAGATGTTCCACGATTTGATCGACGCCATGCTGCCGTATCAGGACGAGAAGACCGGCATGTGGCACCAGGTCATCAACCTGCCCAATATCGCCCCCAACTACCTGGAGGAGTCGGGTAGCGCCATCTTTGCCAATGCCATCATGAAGGGTGTGCGTCTGGGCGTGCTGGGCGAGCGTTACTACCAGTACGGCCGTCGCGCCTTCGACGGCATCTGCGAGACCTGCCTGTCCGAGTATGACGGGCAGCTGGCGCTCGACAACATCTGCCTGGTTGCGGGCCTGGGCAACACCGCGCACCGCGAGGGCACGTTTGATTACTACATGAGCGAGCCCGTGGTCAAAAATGATGCAAAGGGTGTGGCGCCGCTGGTGCTTGCCTATATCGAGACCATGCATCACGACAAGCTGGCCGGTAAGCGCGATCCGCTCGCCCCCTCGGGCGTGTGCTCCATCGAGGACCCGTTTGGCGGATACACCCCGGGCATCAACGCTCATAAGGGATGTGAATAACGTGGGGGCTATTACTCCGGGCGTACGTTTGCACGACCTTCCGCAGGGGACCGTCGAGGAACGCATTCGCATGGCGGGAGAGCTGGGCTTTTCGTGCATTCAGCTGCCGAGCAAGGTGCTCTACGCATCGATGGGGATCGATCGAGGCGGCCTGACCCGCGAGCTTGCCGACCATTTGCGTGCCGTGCTCGATGAGTCGGGCGTTTCGGTCGCCGTGCTCGGCTGCTATAAGAATTTGGCGACGCCCGATCGCCAACAGCTCATGGATAACTTTGCCGAGTACGAGGCATGCCTGAACTTTGCCCAGATGCTCGGCGGCTGCCCGGTGGGTACCGAGACCGGTCGCCCCAATGCGCAGAACCGCGTTGCTGACGACCGCACGACTGATGAGGCGCTCGAGGCTTTTATGGACGGACTCGCACACGTCTGCGATCGGGCCGAGGCCGTGGGTGGGCAAATACTGATCGAGCCCGGTTGGAACGAGACGGTCAACACGCCAGATCGCTGCCGTGAGGTGCTGGAGCGCGTCTCGAGCCCGTCGCTCGGCGTGATCTATGACCCAGTGTCGCTGCTGCACCCCAGCGTCGTTGACGAAGCGCAGGAAATCACCGCGCGCATGCTCTATTTATGCGGCAGCAAGATCCGCGTGCTGCACGCCAAGGATTTTGAGGTCGTTGATAACGAGGACGAAGCCGGTTGGTGCGACGGTACGGGTTCACGTCTGGTGTGTCATGGCGTGGGCGAGACGGGCCTCTATGACTTTGAGCCCGTAGTGGCCTGGGCGGCTGCCGCCTGCCCTGGGATTCCCTGCGTGGTCGAGAACAGTGTGCCGGCGACGGCGGCTGACTGCCTGGTGACACTCGAGCACATGTCCGCTCGCTGCGGGGCTTCGCATCGCGAGTTATAGCATTGGCTTTTGCTGTGTCGGCAGATTGAGATTACCTGTATGGGGGCGGCGGTGAAGGGTCTTTATCGTCGCCCCCATTGGATTGCATTAAAAAGGGGAGTTGCGTGGCTATCCACATTGTCGAAGAGGCGAATCGTTGCCTAGGTTGTAAAAGGGCGTTCTGTCAGATTAAGGGCTGCCCGGTTCAGACGCCTATTCCGCAGGTCATCGACCTGTTCAAACAGCGTCGTCTAGAAGAGGCGGGCGAGCTGCTGTTCCAGAACAATCCCATGAGCGCGGTCTGCTCCGTGGTGTGCAATCATTCGGGCCAGTGCGAGGGCGCTTGCATCCAGGGCCGCAAGGGCGCGCCGGTGCATTTCTCGAGCATCGAGAACTATATCTCCACGGCATATTTGGATCGTAAGGAGTGGAAGCCCGCACCGTCGTGCGGTAAACAGATTGCTGTGGTCGGTTCCGGTCCCGCTGGTATTACCGTGGCCATTAAGATGGCCCAGCTGGGCTGTGCCGTCACGGTATTTGAGCAGCGCCCCGAGATCGGCGGTGTGCTGGAGTACGGTATCCCCGAGTTCCGCCTGCCCCGTGCGCTCGTGCAAAAGTATCGCCACGTGATGTGCTCGCTCGGCGTGCGCGTGCGCCCCTCGACCACCATCGGTGGCGCGCTGCATATCGACGACCTGCTGCGCGACGGCTACGATGCGGTTTTTGTTGGCACCGGTACCTGGCGAGCTCGCAAACTGGGTATTCCCGGCGAGTCGCGCGGCAACGTGCTGTTTGGTATCGATTACCTGGTCGATCCTTCGAGCGTGGCGATCGGACAGAATGTGGCGGTCATCGGTGCCGGTAACGTGGCCATGGATGTGGCCCGCACGGCGCTGCGCTCGGGTGCTCGTAAGGTCACCGTGTATGCTCGATCGCGCCATATCTCGGCCATCGATGACGAGGTGGAGCTGACCGAGCTTGACGGTGCCGAGATTGTGTGCGGCAAGGCGATCTGTGCCATCGACGATAGCGGTCCGGTGTTCGAGACGGCTATCTTTGACGAGGACAACAATGTGGTGGGCTACGAGGAAGAGCTCGACCATGCGTCTGCCGACACAGTTGTGATTGCGGCTTCGCAGGTGCCCAAGGACAAGCTTGTGCTTACGACGGGCGGTCTGGAGACCGACCATCGCGGCCTTCTTTCGGTCGATGAATGCGGTATGACCACCGTGCCTGGCGTCTTTGCCGCCGGCGACGTGGTTAACGGCCCGCTCACCGTGGTTCATGCCGTGGCAGGCGCCAAGCTCGCCGTCGAAGGCATGACATCCTACCTGGGCCTCTAATCCATCCCACCCTTATCAGTTGCGGTGAAATACGGACTGTTTTGGCTGTCAAAGGCCTTATCTAATCCGTATTCCACCGCAACTTTTTGTGGGGTGGGCTAGAGACGCTGCATGCGGTACCCGACACCCATGTGCGTCTGAATCATCTTGGGATGAGAGGGGTCTGCCTCGATCTTCTTGCGCAGGGTGCGCATGAACACGCGCAGGCTCGCCAGATCGCTGTCCCAGCTCGTGCCCCATATCTCGCGGGTGATGAAGGTGTGGGTGAGCACCTTGTCGACGTTTTTCGCCAGAAGGACGAGCAATTTGTACTCGGTTGGGGTGAGCGAGAGCTCGCGTCCGTCTTTCGTCGCGTATCCCGCGGCGTAGTCGATATGCAGCGGACCGTTGTCGAACGTGCTCGCTTCTGTCGACTCGCTCGACGCCATCGAGGAGCGCCTCAAATTCGCGCGGACGCGCGCAAGCAACTCATCCACAGAAAAGGGCTTGGTGAGGTAGTCGTCTGCCCCTGCGTCAAGTGCTGCAATCTTGTCGGAATCTTCGGTGCGCGCCGAAATGACGATAATGGGGACTGCCGACCAGCTTCGGATCTTCGTGATGACCTCGATACCGTCAATGTCGGGAAGGCCGAGGTCGAGCATGATGAGGCTGGGGCCGTGCGACACCGCATCCATGATGGCGGCCTGGCCGTTGCAAACCTTGCTCACGACATAGCCGTGGAGGTCAAGCGCGGTCGAAACGAGGCTTTGAACGGTCAGGTCATCTTCGACCAGGAGGATGCGTGGCTTAGCGGCATTATTCATGAATCTCGATCTCCTCAGCGGGCAGGGTAAAACGGAAGACGGCCCCATGGGGGTGGTTGTTGCGAACTTCGATGACGCCGCCATGCGCCTCCACGATGGAGCGGCAGAGCGACAGCCCAAGGCCGATGCTTCGACGCGAATCCACGGGCCGCGTATTGCCTGAGGTAAAGAAGCGCTCAAAGATATGAGACTTGTCGCAGTCTGCCACACCCGGCCCATCGTCTGCGACGTCCACCACGACGAACGCACCCTCGCGACGCGCGCTGATGGTGACAGTCGAGTCCTCGGGCGTGTACTTGAAGGCGTTCATGATGAGATTCGTAAGCACCTGCATGATGAGATGGACGTCGATGCGTACCAGCAGGATGTCGTCAGTGTGCTCGATGGTGACGGCACGTCCATGCGATGCTTGGGCGACATGGCTGAGGGCGGCCTCGATGACTTCGTCGATGAGCTCGGATGTTAAGTTGAGGCGAATGGTGCCGTCCTCGACGCGTGTGATGGCGAGGAGGTTCTCCACGGTATCGATAAGCCAGAGGGAGTCGTCGTAGATGGCATCGGCAAGATCGCAGCGTTGTTCGAGGCTGAGCTTCTCGTCGCTCTTCCGAAGGATTGCCGCAGATCCGGATATAGCCGTGAGGGGTGTCCTCAAATCGTGGCCGATGGAGCGCAAAAGGTTGGCGCGCAGCTGCTCGTTTTTCGCCAAGACCGCAGCCTCTTCGCGCTCTTGCGCCGCCCGGTCGCTTTCGAGCGCCAAGGCGCATTCACCTACGATAGATAGGACGATCGAATGCTCGAAGGCTTCGATTTCGCGCCCCTCCAGGTCGATGCCGATGACACCGAATACCTTGTCGCCGGTACGAACCGCGAGGTAGAGACAGCGCGCCTCAGGCAGGGTCCGCGTGCTTGCGCCCGCGCGCTTGTTGTTGGTGTAGGTCCAGGTTGCAACGGCGCGCTCGTAGTCGGTGAACAGCGACGCGGATCGGTTTTCGGTGCCAGCGGACTCATAGAGGGTCTTGCCGAGCGTGCCGTGCTCGGCGGTGTAGAAGACCACGTCGAGTTTTAGCAGTTTGACGAGTTGGTTCATGGCGACGCGGGCACACTCCTTCGCGCTATGGGCTTGCTGCAAGAGCTGGTTCGTTTCGAGGAGTACGCGCGTTTTGAATGCGTTCTCGGCGGAGGTACGGGCGTTGTCGGCGATGCGCGCAGTTAACTCGCCGGCGACCATAGCGGTAGCGAACATGATGCCGAACGTGACCAGATAGCTTCGGTCGTAGCTGGCGAGCGAAAACAGAGGCGTGACGAAGCAGAAGTTGTAAAGCACTACAGAGAGCACGCTCGATACGATCGTGCAGATACGCCCCGTCGTGGTGACGGCGGTCAGCAGGGCCGTGAGGATATAGAGGGATATGATGCTGGAATCGGCAAATCCCAGATGGCGGAAAGCCGTGCCGATCGCCGTGGCGACAAGAGAGAGGGCCAGCGTGCGAAGCACGTTTCGGCTGTTGGGCGGCTGCAGGGCGACCGCGCGGCGGCGTCCTTTGGGCCGGGAGGGCGGAGTCGACTGGTCTGGAATGATGTAAATGTCGAGGTTCGGGGCGAATGTTATGAGCTGTTCTACGAGAGATTTGCGGCCGAAGAGGGCCTGACGGACGCTGCTGCGCTCGCCCGTGCGCCCCATGACGATCTTCGAAATACCCGACAGGCGCGCGAACTCGGAGATCTGAAACGCGATGTCGTCGCCATAGACGGTTTCCATATGTGCTCCGAGCTGCTCGGCTAGGGCGATATTGGCTGCAAGCTTGGCGCGCTCATCATCGCTCATGGCTTGCGTGCGCGGGCTCTCTACGAACAGGGCGACGAGCTCGCTGCGAAACGCTTTCGCCATGCGCGCGGCGGCACGGACGATGCGGGGATTGGTCGGCGCCGGGGAGACACAGACTAAGATACGCTCCCTGGTGTAGTAGTCACGGTTTCCCAGCACGCGTGCGGCGTCTGTGAGGTGGCCGGTGCGATCGGCGCAGCGGCGCAGCGCGATTTCTCGGAGTGCGGTGAGGTTCTCGACGGTAAAAAAATGCTGTTGCGCTCGGTCGGCTTGTGCGGGACGGTAGACGAGGCCGGCGCGAAGGCGCTCAAGTAGGTCTTCGGGCTCTATGTCGACGAGCTCGACCTGGTCGGCATCATCGAAGATACGGTCGGGGATTCGTTCGCTCACGACAACGCCGGTGATGGATGCAACCATGTCGTTTAGGCTCTCGATGTGCTGAACGTTCACGGTCGTATAGACGTCGATTCCCGCATGTAGAAGTTCCTCGACGTCTTGATAGCGTTTGTCGTGGCGAGACCCCGGCGCATTCGTATGGGCAAGCTCGTCGACAAGGATGAGCTGAGGGGCGCGTTCGATAGCCGTATCTAGATCGAACTCGCTGAGCGCAATGCCGTTGTGCTCGATGAGTTTACAGGGCACGTTCTCAAGCCCTTGTGCAAGATGGGCAGTTGCCGGACGTTCGTGCGGCTCGATGTATCCCGCGACGACGTCGACACCTCGCCGCTTGGCGGCGTGGGCGGCTTGAAGCATCGCATAGGTTTTGCCTGCGCCAGCAGCGTAGCCAAAGAAAATCTTGAGGTGTCCCCGGCTGGTTCGAGCGTCATCGGCGGCCTCGTCTTTCTCAATTGCCTTGAGGATGAGGTCTGGGTTGACGCGAGTGTCCGATGCGTCGCGCTGCATAGCGTAGCCTTTCTGAAACGTTGTCCATGCGTGCATACGCGGTGAGGACGCCACTGTATGCTCGCGAGGTCGAGTATAGGCGCACTGCAGCCGCAATAGTGCTTTCTACCTGCATCTTTACGGCATCTTAAGGACGTGAGCCCCGGCCCTCACGCCTCTTTAATCCCTAGAAGCGTTTACTGTCCCCAGACGCTTGCGAGAGCAGGCGTCCGAGACATCGGACCGCGCGTGAAAGGGGCGGTAAATGGACATCCTCATTCCCATCATCGGAGTCGTCTGCATTGGACTCCTTATCTATTACATCTACATTCTGATGAGGAGTGATTCGTAAACTATGGACGCTGCGATTCAGTACATCTTGTACTTTGCCGTGCTCGTCGTCCTGGCCGTTCCGCTCGGTCGGTTCATGGTCCATATCATGGATGGTGAGCATACGTTCCTGTCGCCTGTGATTGCTCCTGTGGAGCGTGGCGTCTATCGTCTGCTTCGCATCGACGCGGCAGGGCAGATGGGGTGTAGGCGCTATCTGGCGAGCGTGCTGGTCTTTTCGGGGATCGGCCTCGTGGCTCTTGTGGCACTCCAGGCGTTTCAGTCCTTCTTGCCAGGCAATCCCCAGCACCTGCCGGGTGTGTCATGGGACCTGTCGTTCAATACGGCTGCTTCCTTCATAACCAACACCAACTGGCAGTCCTACTCCGGTGAGACCACCCTGTCCTACCTTGTGCAGTTCATGGGTCTCACCGTGCAGAACTTCGTTTCCGCCGGCACCGGTATCGCGGTCATGTTCGCGCTGATCCGCGGCTTCCGTCAGGTCAAGGAGCAGGGTCTGGGTTCCTTCTGGGTCGACCTCACCCGCACCGTCCTGTATGTGCTCATCCCGCTGAACCTCGTGTTCGGCATCTGCCTGGCTGCCGGTGGCGTCATCTCCAACTTCCAGCCGGCTCAGAAGGCTGAGCTCGTAGAGCCCGTCGCTGTCCAGCCTAATGCAGACGGCGGCTGGAGCGTCATCGACGGCGCCGAGATCGAGGGCGACACGGTCAAGGTCGACGGCAAGGTTGTCGAGGGCGCGCGCGTGGTCACCGAGCAGTTCCTGCCCCAGGGTCCCGCGGCTCCTCAGGTCGCCATCAAGCAGTCCGGCACCAACGGCGGAGGCTTCTTCGGAGTGAACTCCGCTCATCCGTATGAGAACCCCAGTGCCTTCACCAACATCATCGAGATGACCAGCCTGCTGCTGATCCCGGCCGCCTGTTGCTTCACCTTCGGTATCGGCGTCAAAAACACCAAGCAGGGCAAGGCCATCTTTGCCGCCATGTTCATCCTGCTGGTGATCTTCGCCGGCATCATCGCCCTCAACGAGCATGCGGGCACCCCGCAGCTGGCAGATGGCGGCGCGGTCAACATCGAGATGACCGATGGCCAGGCTGGCGGCAACATGGAGGGCAAGGAGAGCCGCTTCGGTATCGCCTCCTCTTCCACCTGGTCCGCTTTCACGACGGCTGCTTCCAACGGCTCGGTTAACTCCATGCACGACTCCTACACCCCGCTGGGCGGTTTTGTCCAGATGCTCCAGATGGCTCTGGGCGAGGTCGTCTTCGGCGGCGTGGGCTGCGGCCTGTACGGCATGATCGGCTTCGCCATCCTCACAGTGTTCATCGCCGGCCTCATGGTCGGACGCACGCCTGAGTTCCTGGGCAAGAAGATCGAGCCGGGCGAGATGCGCTGGGCAGTTGTCCTGTGCCTGGCAACTCCGTTTGCCATTCTGGTGTGTTCGGCCATCGCCTGCATGGTGCCCGGTCTTGCCGACCAGCTCAACAATGGTGGCGCGCACGGCTTCTCCGAGGTGCTGTATGCCTTCACCTCATGCGGCGGCAACAACGGCTCGGCGTTTGCAGGCATGAACTGCAACATTCCCTGGATCAACGTCATGCTCGGCCTCGAGATGCTGTTCGCCCGCTTCATGCCCATCATCGGTACGCTGGCTATCGCCGGCTCGCTGGCCAAGAAGGGCAAGGTCGCCGAGAGCGCCGGTACCCTGTCTACCACCAACGGCATGTTCGTATTCCTGCTCGTGTTCATCGTTCTGCTGATCGGTGCCCTGAGCTTCTTCCCGGCCCTGGCGCTTGGCCCCGTTGCCGAGTTCTTCCAGATGATTGCGTAAAGGAGGGCGCAGATTTATGACTATGCAAAAAGACATGATGGGCCGCGCGGTCCGCGACTCGTTTGCCAAGCTGGATCCTCGCGTCCAGATTCAAAACCCGGTCATGTTCCTGGTGTGGCTTTCCGCCGTCATGACCTCCGTCCTGGCCGTCGCTTCCATTTTCGGTGTGCAGGACGCGGGTGTGCCCACCTACTATGTGGTCGCCATCGCGGTCATCCTGTGGCTTACCGACCTGTTCTCGAACTTCGCCGAGGCGCTTGCCGAGGGCCGCGGTAAGGCCCAGGCCGATTCCCTGCGTGCGGCCAAGAAGGATGTCGAGGCCCATCGCATCGAGTCCGTTGAGGACAAGGAGCACTTCACCGTCGTTCCCGGCACCGAGCTCACGCGCGGCGACCTGGTGATCGTACGCGCCGGCGAGCAGATTCCCGGCGACGGCGACGTCATCGAGGGCGCTGCCTCCGTTGACGAGTCCGCCATCACCGGCGAGTCCGCCCCCGTGGTCCGCGAGGCCGGCGGCGACCGCTCTGCCGTTACCGGCGGTACCACGGTGCTGTCCGACTGGATCATCGTCAAGATCTCCAGTGAGCCCGGCCAGAGCTTCCTGGACAAGATGATCGCGATGGTCGAGGGTGCCGCGCGCAAGAAGACCCCTAACGAGATCGCTCTGGAGATCTTCCTGGTGGCCCTCTCCATCGTCTTTATCCTGGTCACGCTGGCCCTGTATTGTTACTCCTGCTTCTCGGTCGGTCTTAACGACATGGACAACCCCACGGCCGTGACCACGCTCGTGGCGCTGCTCGTGTGCCTGGCTCCTACTACCATCGGCGCCCTTCTTTCCGCCATCGGCATCGCCGGCATGAGCCGTCTGAACGAGGCCAACGTGCTGGCCATGTCCGGCCGCGCCATCGAGGCCGCCGGCGACGTCGACATCCTCATGCTCGACAAGACCGGCACCATCACCCTGGGTAACCGCCAAGCCGCCGAGTTCATCCCGGTCGATGGCGTCGATCCCGCGGAGCTGGCCGATGCCGCCCAGCTTTCCTCGCTGGCCGACGAGACCCCCGAGGGTCGTTCCATCGTCGTGCTCGCCAAGGAGCAGTTCGGTCTGCGCGGTCGCACGCTCGAGGATAAGGGTATGGAGTTCATCCCGTTCACCGCGGCAACGCGTATGTCCGGCGTGAACTACGAGGGCAATGAGATCCGCAAGGGCGCTGCCGATTCCGTGCGCACTTATGTGGAGGCAGCCGGCGGCGTGTTCTCCCAGGAGTGCGACGAGGCCGTCGAGCGCATCGCCAAGGCCGGCGGCACCCCGCTGGTCGTGACCAAGAACTGCCGTGTGCTGGGCGTTGTGTACCTTAAGGACATCATCAAGTCCGGCGTTAAGGAGAAGTTCGCCGACCTGCGCCGCATGGGTATCAAGACCATAATGGTGACGGGCGACAACCCGCTCACCGCCGCGGCAATCGCCGCCGAGGCCGGCGTTGACGACTTCCTGGCCGAGGCCACCCCTGAAGGCAAGCTCGAGAAGATCCGCGAGTTCCAGCGTGAGGGGCACCTGGTCGCCATGACCGGTGACGGCACCAACGACGCGCCCGCTCTGGCCCAGGCCGACGTCGCCGTGGCCATGAACACGGGCACCCAGGCTGCCAAGGAGGCCGGCAACATGGTCGACCTCGACTCCAGCCCTACCAAGCTCATCGAGGTCGTGCGTATCGGCAAGCAGCTGCTCATGACCCGCGGTTCGCTCACGACCTTCTCGGTGGCCAACGACATGGCGAAGTACTTCGCTATCATCCCGGCCCTGTTTTCGCCGATCTACCCGGGCCTTGGCGCGCTCAACATCCTTGGTCTGGCAAGCCCGCTGTCCGCGGTTCTTTCGGCCATCATCTATAACGCGCTCGTTATCGTCGCGCTGATCCCGGCCGCGCTGAAGGGCGTTAAGTACCGCGAGGTCCCGTCCGGACAGCTGCTGACCCACAACCTGCTCGTGTGGGGTCTGGGCGGCATCGTTGCCCCGTTCGTATTCATCAAGCTCATCGACATGCTGCTCGCGTTCTGCGGCATTATGTAAGTGGAGGTTTGTATGTTCAAAGGTGTTGCA
Organism: Coriobacteriaceae bacterium; assembly: GCA_025993015.1. Lineage (NCBI taxonomy): Bacteria > Bacillati > Actinomycetota > Coriobacteriia > Coriobacteriales > Coriobacteriaceae > Coriobacteriaceae bacterium. The sequence goes on along the minus strand of DAJPFV010000001.1, from coordinate 659,200 downwards.
TCGCGCGCACTGGGCGTGTTCGCGCTGTTTACCGTTGTCTGCGGCCTGGGCTATACGCTCGTCGTGACCGGCATCTCCCAGGTTGCGTTCCCGTATCAGGCGAACGGTTCGCTCATTACGGTCGACGGCAAGGTTGTGGGTTCCGAGCTCATCGGCCAGAACTTCGATGACGAAGCCCACATGTGGGGTCGTATCCAGAACGTGTCAATTGTCGAAGGCGAAGATGGCGGGCTCATGGCGTATGGTGCCCCGTCCAATTTGTCCCCGGCGAGTGATGAGTATCGGCAGCTTGTGGATGCGCGCGTGAAGAAGATCCGCGCCGCCAACCCCGATGCCGATATGGACGCTGTGCCCGTCGACCTGGTGACGTGTTCGGGGTCCGGCCTCGACCCGGAGATCTCTCCGGATGCCGCCGAGTACCAGGTCCCGCGCCTTGCCAAGGCCACGGGCAAGAGCGAAGGCGAGGTGCGCGAGATCATCGCCCGGTGCACCAAGGGCCGATTCCTGGGCGTCTTCGGCGAGCCCACGGTCAACGTGCTCAAGGTGAACCTTATGCTGGACGGCGCGCTGTAGGTGAGGGAGTGGCGGATGAGGGCATGACTGACTACCTGAGCCCTCAATTCCACTCCGCCCATCAGTTGCGGTGAAATACGGACTGTTTTGCCTGTCAAAAGCCTCATCTACTCCGTATTCCACCGCAACTTTTTTGTGAGGGTCGGGATTGAAGGTGGGGAGTGCGAGCGAGTGCGAATGCGGCGGATACTGATACGATAGGTACGTTAGCAACTGCCGCCGAGCGGCTCAAACGAAAGGAAGCCTGTATGGAGTCATCCGCCTACCCGATGCTCTTTAGCCCGATCAAGGTCGGTACGACCGAGGTCAAGAACCGCGTCTTTATGCCGCCGGTATCCACGAACCTGGCCGATCATGGCTATGTGACCGACGACTTGGTCGACCACTACCGCGCCCGCGCCAAGGGTGGTGTGGGCCTCATCATCACCGAGGTCGTGACGGTCGAGCCCACCTATACCTATCTGCCGGGTGACATGTGCTGCTACGACGACACGTTTATCCCCGGCTGGGAAAAGCTCGCCGCAGCCGTCCACGAGTACGGCTGCAAGATCATGCCGCAGCTCTTCCACCCCGCCTACATGGCCTTTAACATTCCGGGCACGCCGCGCCTGATCGCTCCGTCCTTTGTGGGCCCGTCCTATGCCCGCGAGGCGCCGCGTCCTATCACGGTCGATGAAATCCACGAGCTCACGCATCAGTTTGGCGACGCTGCCGTGCGTATGCAGAAGGCTGGCGTCGACGGCGTCGAAGTCCATGCGGCGCACGCCCACGGCATGCTCGGCGGTTTCTTGACCCCGCTCTACAACAAGCGTACCGACGAGTACGGCGGCTCGCTCGATGCTCGCATGCGCTTCCTGCTCGAGGTTATCGCCGAGATTCGCGAGCGCTGCGGCAAGGACTTTATCATCGACGTCCGCATCTCGGGCGATGAGTACACCGATGGCGGCCTGACCCTCAACGACATGATCTACGTCTCGCGTCGCCTGGAGAAGGTCGGCGTCGACATGATTCATGTATCGGGCGGCACCACCATCAAGCGCGGCTCTGCGATTCCCGCCGCTGGCACGCAGCAGGCCTCGCACGCCGCTTGCTCGCGTGAGATTAAGAAGCACGTGAACATTCCCGTCGCTACCGTCGGCCGCATTAACGAGGCATGGATTGCCGAGGAGCTGATCGAGGACGGCGCTGCCGACATCTGCATGATGGGCCGCGCCAATCTGTGCGATGCCGAGTTCTGCAATAAGGCCGCTGCCGGTAACGCCGATGATATCCGTCCCTGCATTGGCTGCCTGCGCTGCCTGAACGGCATTATGTTCGGCAAGCGCATCTCCTGCACCGTCAACCCGGACGTGGAGCGCGACGAGGCCGGCTACGAGCCTGCCGCCGAGGCCAAGAACGTACTGGTTGTGGGCGCCGGTCCCGCGGGCATGGAGGCGGCGTTCATTGCCGCCAAGCGCGGTCACAACGTGGTGCTCGTGGATAAGCAGGACGAGCCGGGCGGCGAGATGCGTATCGCAGCCGTTCCGCCGGCAAAGCAGGAACTCACCCGCGTGATCAAGTATCAGTATCGTCGCCTGGCCGAGGCCGGCGTGAAGTGCGTATTTGGCACCGAGCTTACTGCCGAGGACATTCAGCGCGACTACGCCGGGTATGAGGTTGTCCTGGCCTATGGCGCCGAGCCTATCGCTCCGGCCTTTATGCAGGGCTTTAAGCAGGTCATGACGGCTGACGACCTGCTGGGCGGCAATGCCTTCCCGGGCAAGAAGATCGTCATCGTGGGCGGCGGCACCGTCGGCTGCGAGACGGCCGACTATCTGGCTCCGCTGGTCAACGACCTGTCGCCGGCAAACCGCGACGTCACCGTCATCGAGATGACCAAGACGCTCGCCGCCAACGAAGGTGGCGCCGGTCGCGCGGTGCTCATCACGCGCATGCTCTCCAAGGGCGTCCACGTGCTGACCGAGGCCAAGGTGACCGAGATTACCGAGGATGCCATCAGCTATGAGAAGGATGGCGAGATCCACACCATCGCCGATGCCGATACGCTGGTGCTTGCCATGGGTTATCGTCCCAATACCAAGCTGGCCGACGACCTTGCCGCTGCCGGCGTTGCCACCCACGTGCTGGGCGATGCCAACAAGTGCGGCAACATCCGCGATGCCATCGGCGATGGCTACAAGGTTGCCTGCGAACTCTAGTCAACCCCTTGGTGCATGGGGGTCAGGTTACTTTGCACCAATCTGGTGCATACAAACCTGATCCCATTGCACCAGTCATCTTGCTTCTCTGTATGATATTGTATAGCTACTGTCATACAGGAGGCTAAGATGAGTGCTTCAGTTTTGAGCGTCCGTGTTGATGCATCAATTAAGGAATCGTTTGCCGAGCTCTGCGAGGAGCTCGGCATGACGTCTTCCGTGGCGGTCAACATGTTCATGCGTCAGATGCTGCGGGAGCGGTCGCTTCCATTTACCCCTTCTCTTTCAGTCAAACGGGACGAGGCGAAGACCGACGTTTTGACCGTTGCTGAAATCAGGGATGCCGTTGCTCGCGCGGCGGGTACTCGAAAGGCGATTCGGTCGGTCACGTTGTTCGGCTCGTATGCTCGACGTGACGCAAATACCGATAGCGATATCGACCTGCGTATAGAGGTCGATTCCGATGCGACATTTGGGTTATTCGCTCTTTCCTCGTTCGCGGAGGAGATCAAAGAGGCAACAGGCAAGCAGGTCGACGTCGTTTCGAGCGAACACTTGCGAGAAGACATTGCGCATGCCATCGAGAGGGAGGGTGTGGTGCTGTATGTTCGCCCGTAAATCAGATGCGTTGCGCGCCCAGGAGATTCTCGAGGCGATTGATGAGACGACCGAGAGAATCAAAGCGTTCGGTGTGACGGAAGACGAGTTCCTCCATGCGGATGACATCAAGGCCAGGACACTCGCCGATTCTCTCCTTATGTGTGCCCTCAGGGTGACGGAGGAGGCGGGTAAGCTGTCCGAGAAGGCGCAGCGACTACATCCCGAGATTGAGTGGCGCGGTATAGTGGGGATGCGTAACTATCTTGCCCATGATTACGGCAACGTCGATCGCGCCGTGGTTTGGGACGCGGTGACATCAGAGTTTCCCGCTCTTGCAGCGGCATGCCGACAGATTATCGAGGAATCCTAATCTTGCTCTCTTTGAGCCAACATGGTGTGAGATAACCTGACCCCATTGCACCATTTGATAGCAAAAAGCGGCGGCCGTCCCGTGTTGGGGCGGCCGCCGCTTGCGTTCGCTGCGATGGGTCGTGCGATTAGAGCCCCAGGAGCTCCTTGACCTTGGCGATGATTGCCTCGTCGGTGGCGTTGGCGAAGAAGTACTCCTGGAAGTGCTCGCCAGCCAGGGCGCCCTTGACCAGATCCTGGTCGATCTCGCCCAGGACGTCGACGAGCGGACGCATGGTCACAGCGCGGACGCCGTCGAGGATCTTCTTGTTGCGCTGCTCGGGCTCAACACGCTCGGCAGGATAGCCGTTGCCGGAACCGAAGCCAAAGAGCTTCTCGAAGGTGTACTCGAGGTTGAGCTCCTGGCCCCAGCCGTTCTTGAGGGCGAAGGGCATGGCGACGGCGTTACCGTCGTTGACCTGGGCGAAGGTGTAGGCATCCAGCGGGTCGGCGACATGGCCGCAGAGCACACCGGGGAAGGAGTTGCAGGCGAGCATGGCGCCCTCGCCGGTGCCGCAGCCGGTCACGACATAGTCGGCAGCGCCGGAGTTGAGCAGCACGGCGGCAAGGATGCCGTTCTGAACGTAGGTGAGCGGCTTGGAGTCGGCATCGGCATACATACCGTAGTTAAAGACGGTGTGGCCCATGGGCTCGACGACCTTCTTAAGGGCAGCCTCGATCATGGGGTTCTTGGAGTTCTGGGAGTTCTCGTTGATGAGAGCGATTTTCATGGGAGTTAACCTTTCAACCAAATGTTTCTTTTTTGTTTCTGCATGCGGGCGGCGGCAAAACCGACCCGCGATGAGCTGTGCGGGCGGTCGGCAGTTAAGTCTGTCGCGAGTTCCGCACGCAAAGGAAAGCACTTAATGTGCTTTCCGTCTTGCGCAGGACTGTCCGAGCAGCAGACTTAACTGCCGACCGCCTCGCCCAGTTTCCTTATTGCGGCTGCTTGCCGATGTAGGCGAGGATGCCGCCGTCGACGTAGAGGATGTGGCCGTTGACGAAGTTCGATGCATCGGAAGCCAAGAACACGGCGGGGCCCTTCAGATCCTCGGGCGTGCCCCAACGGGCGGCCGGCGTCTTGGCAATGATGAACTGGTCAAACGGGTGACGGCTGCCATCGGGCTGCGTCTCGCGCAGCGGTGCGGTCTGCGGGGTGGCGATGTAGCCGGGCCCAATGCCGTTGCACTGGATATTGGCCTCGCCAAACTCAGAGCAGATGTTCTTGGTGAGCATCTTGAGTCCGCCCTTGGCGGCGGCATAGCCGGCGATGGTCTCGCGGCCGAGCTCGCTCATCATGGAGCAGATGTTGATGATCTTGCCGTGGCCTTTGGCGATCATACCGGGCAGGCAGGCCTTGGACACGATAAACGGCGCATTGAGGTCGATGTCGACGACACGGCGGAAGTCCTCGGCGCTCATGTCGAGCATGGGGGTGCGCTGGATAACACCTGCATTGTTGACCAGGATGTCGGGCGTGGTGCCAAAATCGGCCTCGATCTTGGCGACGAGCTCGGCGACGACGGCCTCGTCAGTGACATCGGCCACGTAGCCGTGAGCCTCAAAGCCCAGCTCGCGGTAGTGCTTCTCGGCCTCGGCGACCTTGTCGGCGTGGCGGGCGTTAAAGGCGATCTTGGCGCCGGCCTCGCCGAGCGCCTCGGCAATGGCCATGCCAATGCCGTAGGTGGCGCCGGTCACGAGTGCGACCTTGCCATCCAGGCGGAAGCTGTCCATAAGATCAGACATAGCGATCCTTTCAAAAGAAACGTTCATCTATATAAGTCTTGCTTTTAATACAAGCTCAGTATAGGAGAAGCGGAGGAATTGACGCCCCTATTCTCCTAAAAATAGGTGAACGTTCACTTTTAAAAGGTGAACGGTTGAAATCGGTTGTCGCGATGCCCTTACTCGCTTTTCGCCATCGCGCCTTCCGCGATCATGTTGCGGTTGTAGACCAGGTGCAGATACATGGCGTCGTGCGCGGCGGTGGGGTTGCGCGCCTCGATGGCGTCGGCCACGCCGCGGTGCGTGCGGATGGTCTCCTCGACGAGCTTTTTGCCCGTAACGTCGATAAAGAGGGGAACGGATGCCTTGAGCACGCCCATCAGGCGGGGAACGACGAGGTTGCCGCCATTCAGGGTGACTACATGGAGTAGCGCCCGTACGCATCGAATTTCTCCTCTCATAGATGCGCGGCACAAAAAGCCCCGAGTTCATACGAGCTCGGGGCTTTTTCGTCTGGATTGCGGACGTATTGACGGACGAAAACGATTTGCGTCTGGCATTTAGCCGTACGAAAGCGCAATTTGCGTCTTAAATCAGGACGCAAATCAAGACGAAAACCGTTTACGTCTGGCTTAAATCCGTACGCAAACGGTTTTCGTCTTATAATACGGTCGTGAAAAGTACGAAACGAAGGGGTTATGCATATGGTTGTTAGAGAGGGCCCTACAGTCGAATACAAGGAAAGCGTTACGCCGACGTTTCTTAAAACGGTGAGCGCCTATGCAAACTACGGGACGGGCAAGATTGAGTTTGGCGTTAATGACGAGGGTATTGCCGTCGGTCTTGCAGATCCGGTTGCTGAATGTCTGCGCATCGAAAATATGATTAATGACAGCTTGGATCCCGCGCCCCGTTACTCGCTTGAGCCCGATGAGAAACACGGGACCGTAATCCTTACGGTTTATGAGGGCCAGGACAAACCCTATCGAAGCAAGGGAAAGGCCTACAGACGAAACGATTCGGCGACGGTGGAGGTCGACCGGTTTGAGTATGGCAGGCTGACGCTCGAAGGCAGCAACGTAACGTTCGACGCGCTCGCGTCGGCTCGCCAGGACTTGAGTTTTCACACGCTTGAGCATAAGTGTGTTGAACACCTCGGCATTTCCGAGCTAACGCCGGATATCATGCGTACGCTCCGCTTGCTCGGCAAGGATGGCTATACCAATGCCGCGGCGATTTTGGCGGATAAGAATGATTTTCCGGGCATTGACTGCGTCCGTTTTGGCGATACCGAGGATGTGATCTTGGATCGCGAGACGGCGACAGGTCTATCCGCAATTGAGCAGGTGGACAGGGCGGTTGCTATGTTTGCACGCTACTACCGTTATGAACGTATCGAGGGGATGGAACGCGTCCAAACCGATCGAATTCCTCTTGAGGCGTTCCGCGAAGCTGTCGCAAACGCTTTGGTGCATCGGACATGGGACGTTCGGGCGAACGTTCAAATTGCCCTGTACGACGATCGCGTCGTTGTGACTTCACCCGGACCGCTGCCCGCCGGTTTGACGACGGAACAATACCTGTATGGGCAGATATCCGTGCTCAGAAACCCAATTGTCGCTGAGGTCTTTCTAAAGCTGGATTACATCGAGAAATTTGGTACGGGAATCGCGCGAATCAGGCGTGCGTATCGAGATTCTTTGAGCCAGCCGGTATTTGATGTTCGCGGCGGCATGGTGGCCGTCACATTGCCCGTTATCGATGCCTTTGAAGGGTCTGAGGAAGAGGTCCAGGTTCTCAAGGCTTTGTCAGGCGGACGAATACTGTCGCGGGGCGAGATTGAGCAACAGACAGGATTGAGCCGCACGCGCACGTTGACGGCGCTTGAATCTTTGCTCAACCGAAACTCGATCGTAAGGCGGGGGACAGGACGCGCCACGAAATACGAGCGCGCATAGCTCAAAAGAGCAAAGCTACAAAACAGGCCCCAAGCCTACACCGGCTTGGGGCCTGCTGTCCTCTGGGATATTGGCGCCTCTACAGTTCAGCTTCCAGTTCGGCTTTGTGTTCGTTGAGGTAGTCGCGCATGTAGGGGATGGCAAATGAGACCTTGCCGTACGAGGGCGCCTCAATGATCGACTCTCTCAGCAGACGACTGCGGATGGAACTTACCTGTTGAGGTGTCTTGTTTAAGTCATCGGCAACCATGCTGGTCGAGCTCGTCTGCCCTAAGGACGCCATGCTCAGCAGATAAGCGATGCACGTGGGCGGAATGCGCTGCAGCGCGGGCTCAATCACCATTGCGCAGAAGCGTTCGCGTGCTGTTGCGATGCCTCGCTTTGCCTCTTCCTCTCCAATTACAGTTGTATGGGCGCGTCGTGCCAGTTGCCATGCGTAATATCCAACGAGCTGAATCATAAAGGGGTAGCCTTGCGTTGCCTCGGCAAGTTGGCCGGCAATACCTGGTTGCAGCTCCATGCCAGACGCTTCAATGGTTTCTTCGAGGGAGTACGACACTTCGGTTACTGCCACAGCCTTCAGATCAAAGGGGAGGGCGCGGCGCAAAAACGTAAGTGTCTTTCCGTTGATGACACTTTCTATCATCGAAGGCAGCCCCGCAAAAACAAAGGCGATATCAAGGTCTTCGCCGATAACCTGTTGAATCGCAATGGAGAGCGTTCGGACCTCATCGAGCTCTGCGTCTTGAACCTCGTCGAGGGTGATGAGCAGGCCATTTCCATTCTTGGATATAGCCTGCCTCATGGCGTCGCGCAGCGATGGACCGATTCGCTCAATGTCTATGCTGCCGATGGATATGCCAGCTACGGTGGGCTCAAATCTGGCGTGTTTGGCCTGGAATTTGGGCTGCAGCTGCTCGAGAATGCGCTGACAAAGTCCTTCGGTTGCGACTTCTTTTATGACCGTCCAGCCACGGCTTTGCGCCAAACGTGAGCACTCGTCAAGGAGGACCGTCTTGCCCGTTCCGCGGACGCCGGCTATGCGCATAAGGCGCCCCGGGGCGCCAGGACCGTTGACGAGGCCTTCATTGAATTCCTCGAGGACATCTTCGCGGCCGATAATTGTGGGAGGTGTTTTGCCTGCCGTGGGCTTAAAAGGGTTTGTTTGCATGCGAGCCACCTTTGCTCAAAATATAGCAAGATATAGCAAAGTATAGCAAGATATAGCAAAGTATAGTGAGATATAGCAACGTATAGCGCTGCTCGCGGGTTCTTGCGGTGGCGCTATTTTCCAAAGGCCGCGCGGATAAAGCGCTGGGCGAAGAGCTTATTGGCGACGTTGATGACATGGCCCAGGAACAGTGCCGAGATGGCGGTCGTGACGCCAAAGCCGCCCAGGTTGTGCATAAAGACCAGCGACAGCGCGAGCGAGGCGGCGACGTGCGAGCAATCGAATACGACCTTCACATCGCCAAAGCGGCATTTGAGCTTTTCGGCAATGACCTGTACCAAGCCGTCGGGTGCGTTGGGAACGACGCCCATATTGACGACGAGGCTTACGCCAAACGCGGTGATGGCAAGCGAGAGCAGCATGGTTACGACCTGTGCCGGCAGCGCGGTGGGGTGCAGAGGGTTAACGTTCATAAAGAAATCGGTAAAGCCGCCGATCAGCGTTGAGAAAAAGAGCTCGAGCAAAATGCGCGGCTGAAACTCGCGGCGCAAGATGGCTGCCTGTGCGGCAATGTAGGCGACATAGGTCGCGGTAATCCAAAAGCCGAGCGTCTTGCCGGTGAGCATGGACAGCGTCGTGGCAAAACAGGTAAGCGCTGCCACGCCTAGGCCCGACGCAGTCTGGATGCTCATGCCGAGGGCGAGCGTCGCGACGCCTGCTAAATACATCAACATCCTGATGACGGTATGGCACCAATCGATCTTCTCGCCATTCATAATGATGAGCGGTCGCATGCTGCTACCCGTCCTTTCGGTTGTGAAGAAAAGGCTGACCTGGGCCGGCAAAAGAGGGTTATCGGAGGCACTGCTGTAAAAGCAGAAAAGCCGGCCCCACGGTCAGTCGTCTAGGAAATGTCTCGCTGTGCCGGAATGGGACTGAAGGGCCAACGAGACGGGAGGAAAGCAAATGACATAGCGTGGGCAATAGGATGCCAAGATGGTAGGGTGCGTCTTAGCATCCTATTGCCCACGCTTAACGAAATCGGTTTCGTTTGAGCCTTAGTATACGCACGGGATTCTATTTGCAAAGAGAAAAATAATAAAAAGGTGAACGTTCACCTAATCGCAACAACTCGTTGGCTGTATTATGACAAGGACATACTCGAAACCGATTTCGCAACGGTTAGAGAGTGCATTGTACGTTCGTCGTAGATTGCCGGGCAGCTTGGTCGCGCCCGCCGGTCGCATTGCGGCGAACGCCTTCACCCGGATCGAAAGGATCACCATGGAACAGCACACCGATTGCTCGTACTGCATGTGCGGGACCGATAACACGCTCGTCGATGCCTTTGGCATCCCCATGCTCGGCCTGCCCGCCAGCAAGCTCATCTTGTTTAAGGAGCAGAGCCACAAGGGCCGCGTGATCGTGGCCTCCAAGCAGCACGTCGATGACATTTCCTGCATGTCCGAGGAGGACGCTGCCGCCTTTATGGCCGATGTCCGCCACGTCGCCGCCGCGCTGCACAAGGCGTTCAACCCCGACAAGATCAACTTTGGTGCCTACGGCGACACCATGCATCACCTGCATGTGCATATCGTCCCCAAGTACAAGAGCGACCCGTTTGAGTTTGGCGACGTGTTTGCCATGAACCCCGGTCGCGTCACGCTCGAGCCGGCTCAGTACGACGAAATCGCCCAGGCAATCATCGACAACCTGTAAAACTTCGTCCCCCATAAGTTGCGGTGAAATACGGACTGTTTAGCGGCTTAGCTGGCTCCAATAGTCCGTATTTCACCGCAACTTATGGGGCGCGGCGTTGCGATAGTATTACGTGTTGGTATTCGACTAACCGAGGACTTATCCGAGGGCTTTATGGAACAGCACCAGCATTATCAGAGTCTGCAAGATCAGGCGTACAACGCATTGCGCTCCAAGATCATCTATGCCGAGCTCAAGCCCGGTACACGCCTTTCGGCGATTGGTCTGGAAAAGGAGACGGGGATCGGGCGTACACCCATCCGCGAGTCCTTTGTGCGCCTGCGCGAGCAAGAGCTGGTGGAAACGCGCCCCAAGAGCGGCACCTATGTCTCAAAGATCAGCATGGAGCGTGCCGAGAACGCCTGCTTTTTGCGCGAGAAGCTCGAGAGAAGCGTGCTGATCAAATGCTGCTCGGCCGCCACGCCTGATCAAAAGCGCCAGCTTGAGCAGATTCTCGCCGAGTCCGAGTCGCTCGACCACAGCGAGACGCGTCGCTTCTTTGACCTGGACAACCTGTTCCACGAGACGTGCTTTGAGATTGCCGGTCGCCACATGCTGTGGGATTGGATGAAGAGCATCAACACGCATTTTGAGCGATATAACTGGCTGCGCGCGGTGTCGCAGGATCTGGATTGGGAGCCGATTCGTCGGCAGCATCGTCGAATTCTTGAGGCCATTAAGGAGGGCGACACTGATACAGCGAGCTATCTGGCAGAGACTCACCTGCATCTGATGCCCGAAGAGCAGGGCCCAGTTATCGCCTTGCATCCCGATTACTTTGAGCTGCCCAAAGACTCGTCCATCTAATCTATCCCCTCATACGTTGCGGTGAAATAGGGATTGTCTCGCGGCCCAGGCGGCGCAAACAGTCCCTATTTCATCGCAACTACGTTGGGGCGTGACCGAGGCATATAAATGCGGTGCCGTTTGGAGGAACAGACCGGAAGCAAGGGGTCGATTCCTCCAGACGGCACCGCATTTGTTTTGGTGCTCTGGATTATGTTGTGACAAAGATTCAGCAGAGGAAAAAGCGGCTCGGGGGCGTGTCGCTTCCGTCACGTTCTATCAGCATACAAGACGGTTTCGGTTCTTGTCCGTGACGGAAACGGCACGCTTCCGAGCCGCTTCAAAAAAAGAGGGCGCGGTCTAGGTCGCGCCCTCCACGATAGAGAGCTGGATTAGGCGCGGACCTTCTTGACGACATCCATGGCCTCGCGAGCGATTTGCTCGACCTTGGAGAAGTCGCCGTCGGCGAACAGGGCCGGCTTGACCATCCAGGTGCCGCCGCAGGCGATGATGGCGGAGGAGCTCAGGTACTCCTCGACGTTTGCGGTGCTCACGCCGCCGGTGGGCATAAAGCGGTGACCGACAAACGGCGCGGCGAGGGCCTTGATGGTGTTGAGGCCGCCGTACTGGGCAGCGGGGAAGAACTTGGTGACCTTGAGGCCCAGGTTGACGGCAGCGGTGACCTCGGAGGGGGTCACGGTACCGGGCAGCACAGGCAGGTCGATATCGATGCAGTGCTTGACGACGTCCTCGTTGTAACCCGGGGAGACGATGAACTTGGCACCGGCGGCACGGGCCTGCTCAACCTGCTCGACAGTCAGGACGGTGCCGGCGCCCACGCACATCTCGGGCTCGTCCTCGGCCATAGCGGCGATGCACTCGGCAGCGCAAGCGGTGCGGAAGGTGACCTCGGCGGACTTCATGCCGGCGGCCATCAGGGCGTGGGCGAGCGGAGCGGCGTCCTCGACCTTGTCGAGCACGACGACCGGCACGATGCCCAGGGACTCAAGCGTGGTGTAGAACTGATCGAACATGATGTTCCTTTCGATGTGCGGTGCGCGAGTGCGCGTAATTGCTAAAGAAGATTGGCCATGGGCCGGTTCCGGATTGGTTATCGGAGGCACTGCTTGGGTCACAAGCAATTTCGGAACCGGCTACGAGGCCAGTCGTGAAGGAAATGCCAGGCGGAGCCGGAATGGGACTAAGTGGTTCTACCTGGCCGGGGAAAGCGGGGAGCGGGCTGCAGGGGTATGGGTATGGGAAACTGCAACCCGCGGAATGGGGAACGAATTAACGGGCGACGCGGGTGCCACCGTCGGCGGCGTTGGCCACGGCGGCGATCTCGTCGGAGGTCACCAGGTTGGAATCGCCCTTGATGGTGAGCTTGAGGATCGAGGCCGCGATGGCGTAGTTGACGGCGTCCTGCGGGTCGAAGTCGTTGATGAGGGCATGGACGAGGCCGGCGTTAAAAGCGTCGCCGGCAGCAACGCCCTCGAGTACGTGCACATCGTGAGCAGGGGAGAACCAGTGCTCGCCGCTCTCGGCGTCATAGAGCATGCCCATCCAGATGGAGCGCTCGACGCAGGAGATGTTGCGGACGACCGAGGCGACCTTCTTGCAGCCGTACTCGGCGCAGATCTGACGGGCCATCTCGACGTAGGTGTCGCGCTCCTCGATGCCGTGGGCAAGGGAGCCGGAGACGCAGGTCATGCCGAGGCCGGCAGGTGCGTCCTCGTCGTTGGCGATGCAGATGTCAACGAGCGGCAGAAGCTCCTTCATGGTTGCCTGCGACTTCTCGGGAGACCACATCTTGCCGCGGTAGTTAACGTCGCACACGGTGGTGATGCCCTTGGCACGGCAGGCGGTGAGAGCGTCCTTGCAGGCGGCAGCCATCTCGTCGGAGACGGCGGGCGTCACGCCAGAGAAGTAGAAGACGTCGATGCCCTTGAGGATCTCGTCCCAGTCAAAGACGTCACGCTTGGCCATGTTGATGGCGGAGTACTTGCGGTCGTAGACGCAGCCGTTGCCGCGCTGCGAGGCACCGACCTCAAACACATAGGAGCCAAGACGGTCGCCCTGACGCACGACGCGCGTGGTGTCGACGTCGTAGACCTTCAGCGAGCGAAGAGCGCACTCGCCCAGGCGGTTGGCCGGAACGACGGAAACGTAAGCGGCCTTGTCGCCCTGATAGGCCAGGGAAAGCGCGGTGTTTGCCTCGGCGCCGCCGTAGCGGACGTCGAACTCGGTGGCCTGCTCAATACGCAGGTGATCTTTGGGCGAGAGCCTCATCATGATCTCGCCGAAGGTAAGAACCGTTTTACCCATGGTCGCGTAGCTCCTTTTGTCTGTGCGTACACCTTTGATATGGCGTTGGCACGGAGGTGCCAAGACGGTAGGGTGCGTCTTTGCACCTCCGCGCCAACGCTTACCGAAATCGGTTTACGAAATCGGTTTCGTTTCGAGTTGTAGTATACTCACCTACAGCGTTTTGCAAGCGAGATTTTTAAAAAATGCTTAAATGGCTAAGATTGCCGACAAATAGGAAACGAGGGGCGCTATGGCGCATATGAGAATCAAGGACATTGCCGCCGAGGCGGGCGTGAGCCCGGCCACCGTTTCGCGCTACCTCAACAACCGCCCTGGGCAGATGACCGAGGAGACTCGCGCCCGCATCGCCGAGGTCATCGAGCGCACGGGCTATCGTCCCCGTGCCGCCGCGCGCAACCTGCGCAGCTCGCGCACCAACCTCATCGGCGTGATTCTGGCCGACATCGCCAACCCGTTCTCGAGCGCCATGCTCGAGGGCCTTTCCGCCAGCGCCGCCGCACGCGGCTGCTCGCTCATGACGGCCATTAGCGGCAACGACCCCGCCAAGGAGGCCGAATCGCTTACCAGACTTATCGATGCGGGTGTGGACGGCCTGGTCGTCAACACCTGCGGCGGCAACGACGGGGCGATCGCCGCGGCTGCGGGACGCCTGCCGGTTGTCCTCCTCGACCGCGACATCGAGGACGGCGGCATCGATCTGGTGACGTCTAACAACCGCGAGCTGGTCGCCGGGCTGGTGGACGAGCTCACCGCGGCTGGCAGTGAGCGCCTGTGCCTGCTCACCGAGGCAAGCGACGACAGCCCCGTCCGTCGCGAGCGTGCCGAGGCCTTTACCGATGAGCTCTCGCGTCGCGGTCTTGCCGGCGAGGTCGTCACGCTGGCCGACGGCGGCGCTGAGGGCATCAGCCGTCTGGACGAGGCCATTCGCGATTATGCGGGTAAAAAGCTCGGCCTTATCGCCGTAAACGGCTTGGTCTTCTTGCGCCTGACCGAGGCGCTGGCCCAGCTTGGCCCCTCGCTGCCGGTGGGTCTTAAGATCGCGACGTTCGACGACTATCCCTGGAACCACGTGCTCTTTGGCGGCGTGACCACGGCCGCGCAGGACACCCTGGCGATTGCCGAGCGCGTGGTCGAGCGCCTGTCCGAGCGCATCGACATCGTCGCCACCACGGTGGGCGAGGCCGCAAGGCTCGCGCCCAAGCACATCGAGATCCCCGGCCACATCGAGTCCCGAGCCTCCACTTCGCGCTAGGCCACCGACCAGCACTCGCCTGCTCGCGCACGTTTTTTGAGCGCCGGACACGCTTTAACCCTGCGGAAACATTTTTCTGCGATAGTATCTGCGATATAGAACAGTCGAAACCCGCCCGAAAGAAAGGGGAGCGACATGAACCAGCAGAACATCGATTACGTACTCCGCTCTGTAGAGCAGCGTGACATCCGCTTTGTGCGTCTGTGGTTTGTCGACATTCTCGGTCGCCTCAAGAACTTTGCCATTAGCCCCGAGGACCTCGAGGTCGCTTTTGAGGAGGGTATTGGCTTTGACGGCTCCGCCATCGAGGGTTTTGCCACGCCCGAGGAAGCCGACATGCTGGCGTTCCCAGACGCTTCGACCTTCCAGATCCTGCCGTGGCGCCCGAGCCACAACGGCGTCGCACGCGTGTTCTGCGACGTGTGCACTCCCGATCGCAAGCCATTTGCCGGCGACCCGCGCGATGCCCTGCGCCGCATGTTCCGCAAGGCCGAGAAGGCTGGCTATCTGCTCAACGTGGGTGCCGAGCTGGAGTATTACTACTTCCCCGACGAGCACACCCCCGAGCCGCTCGACAACGTGGGCTACTTCGTTCTTTCGGTGAGCGATGCCGCCCGCGACCTGCGTCGCAACACGGTTCTCACGCTCGAGAAGATGTCCGTGCCCGTGGAGTACACCTTCCACGCCGCCGGCCGCTCACAGCATGGCATGAGCCTGCGTCACGCCGAGGCCCTGAGCATGTCCGACGCCATCACCACGGCCAAACTCATCATTAAGCAACAGGCCTACGAGAGCGGTTGCCACGCCTCCTTTATGCCCAAGCCGTTGGCGGGCGAGGACGGCAGTGCCATGTTCCTGTGCCAGTCGCTGTTCGACCATGACGGCAACAACGTCTTTTGGGGCGAGGACGACGAGAAGTACCACCTCTCCGATATCGCCAAGCACTACATGGCCGGCATCTTGGCGCACGCGCGCGAGATCAGCGCCATCACCAACCCCACGGTCAACTCGTACAAGCGCATCACCACGGGTGGCGACTCCGTGCCGCAGTACGCCACGTGGGGCCTGCGCAACCGCGCGAGCATGGTCCGCATTCCGGTCTACAAGCCCGGCAAGCAGCTGTCCACGCGCATCGAGCTGCGCAGTCCCGATCCCATGGCCAATCCGTACCTGGTCAACGCCGTTACGCTGGCGGCTGGTCTGGATGGCATCGAGCGCAAGCTGGAGCTCCCGCCCGAGGCCACGGCCGAGACGCTCAAGCTTACCGACCGTCAGATGGTCGAGGCCGGCTACGCGCCGCTGCCGCGCTCGCTCAAAGAGGCGCTCGACGTGTTCGAGGACTCGCAGTTTATGAAGGATGCCCTCGGCGAGCACATCCACAGCTTCTTCCTCAAAAAGAAGCGCGACGAGTGGCATAAGTTCGAGTCTACGATCACCGAGTGGGAGATCAAGCACTATCTGGCGAACTCCTAATCGCGCTGGCTTGTCCCAGTACGATTGAGCTCATTTCTTTGGAGGCCGATATGTCCGAAAAGAGTGCCCTGTTCATGGCGCGCACGACGCGCTTCCACGAGTTTGCCCGCAGCCTGACGACCACCCTGGGTGTCGAGGTGAGCCTTGCCACCCCCGATTCGCCGACTGCGGCGCACGACTTTGACCTGCTGATTCTCGATTCCGACGGCATCCGCAGCGACCGTATCGATCAGATTGCCAAGTGGCTCGACGATCGTGGCGGCGTTCCCATGTTGGTGATCGTCGACGACGAGGCACTCGGCACCCTGCGCCTGCCGAATCACGCGCATGCCGACTTCGTATGTCCCACGGCGACGCCCAACGAGCTCAAGGCTCGTGCGCAGCGCCTCATGGGCGAGGAGGAGACTGTCACCGCCGACGATGTGCTCAACATCGATAACCTCGAGATCAACCTGGCTACCTACCAGGTGACGCTCGATAACGAGCCCATCGACCTGACGCTGATGGAGTACTCGCTGCTGAGCTTTTTGGCCACGCACTCCAACCGCGCCTACAGCCGCGAGGTGCTGCTGCACCGCGTGTGGGGCTTTGAGTACTGCGGCGGCACGCGCACCGTCGACGTACACATTCGACGCATCCGCTCCAAGGTGGGCCCGCAGATCGCGGCACACATCACCACCGTCCGCGGCGTGGGCTATCTGTTTAAGGACTAGATTTCCACCACAAAGGGGACAGGCACCTTTGTAGTGGTTTTGCCGCAGGTGCGGGTTCCTCTCGAATCTGCAACAGAACTTAAGCCTTCCTAAAAGATTGCGTTCTCATACACGTACGCCCGCATATTGGGGTACAACTCAACGTGAACAATGACGGCCCGCCACATGTTTGGCGGGCCTTTGGTTATTTGACGAAAGGATCGCAGCTATGAGCGAGTACGATTCCCAGCGTCCCCAGGATGCGGGCAACGCCGGCGAGACCCAACAGCAGCCGCGTGTGCAGGTGGAATCGACGCCTGCCGACAGCAACATTCCTTACGTGCAGGCCTACGACACGCAGACCGGAAAGCCGCTTGGCAGCCAGCAGGTCGTAAACAAGCACACGGTGGTCAAGACCAAGACCAAAAAGCTGCCGATCTTTATTACAGCGCTTGCCGGCTGCGCCTGCGGCGCCCTACTGGTCATCGCGCTCATTATGAGTGGCACACTCAACATTGGCGGCGGCAAGAATGCCGTGACGGCGGGCGCTTCGGGTTCGTCGACGCAAAAGATTACGATTGATTCCGAGGACACCACGCTGGCCGAGGCCGTTTCTGCCAAGGCCCTGCCCTCCGTGGTTTCCATTACCGCCACTTCGAGCGGCGGCCAGAATGGCTCGCTTTCGCAGTCTGCCGACGAGTCGGACAACTCGGGCAGCGTCGGCTCGGGCGTGGTGCTCGATACCGAGGGCCACATCCTCACCAACAACCACGTGGTCGATGGTTACGACCAGTACGTGGTGACCATGGACGACGGCACCACCTACGAGGCCGAGTTCGTGGGCAACGATGCCTCGAGTGACCTGGCCGTTATCAAGCTCAAGGACGCCGACGCCTCCAAGCTCACGCCGATTGAGATCGGTGATTCCTCCAAGCTCAACGTGGGCGAGTGGGTCATGGCGATTGGCTCGCCGTTCGGCAACGAGCAGTCTGTCTCCACCGGTATCGTCTCGGCGCTGTATCGCTCCACGGCCATGAGCTCTACCAACGGTAACACCATCTATGCCAACATGATCCAGACCGATGCCGCCATCAACCCGGGCAACTCCGGCGGCGCGCTCGTTAACGACAACGGCGAGCTCGTGGGTATCAACTCGCTCATCGAGAGCTACTCGGGCTCCAGCTCGGGCGTGGGCTTTGCTATTCCCGTTAACTACGCCAAGAACATTGCCGACCAGATCATCGACGGCAAGACGCCGGTGCATCCGTACATGGGCGCTACGCTTTCGAGCGTCAATGCGCTTAACGCCCGCACCAACAAGTTGAGCACCGATAGCGGCGCGTATGTGGCGAGCGTTGTTGAGGATGGTCCTGCCGCCAAGGCCGGCATTCAGGAGGGCGACGTCATCACCAAGTTGGGCGACGATGAGATTTCGAGCGCCGATGGCCTGATCATCGCACTACGCAGCCACGAGGTGGGCGAGAAGGTCGAGATCACGCTCATGCGCGGCAGGGAAGAGAAGAAGGTCACGGTCGAGCTGGGCTCCGACGAGGAACTGCAGAACCAGCAGCAGAACGACAGCGCAACCGACACTGGCAACGGCGGTATTACCGATGAGCAGCTGCGCCAGTACCTGGAGGAGCTGCTCGGCCAGCAGGGCCAGGGCCAGGGCTACGGCCAGGGTTTCTAACGAGCTGTATCGCACATATCGAAGCCAGAGGGGCTGTCCCGCCAACGCGGGACAGTCCCTCTTTTCTTATTGATCCGTTGGGGACGGGGAAACGGATCATTTAGAAACGGCAAGGGCATGGTTTGAACGCGCGATCCACTCCAGTTTGACGGCTGCCGATTCGGTGCGGTTTGAGACCGCTATTCGGCCCCATCGTGACCGGTGGTACTCTTGTATCCGTTTGAAATCGAGCGAAGGAGTACCGCTATGGAGCAATCGAGCCTGTTTGGTGACGGTGTGGACATCGATACCGAAACGCCCGCGAGCGCGGATGCCGCCGCACCGACCGACGTTCGTGCCCAGGCGGCAGCGCGCGCGGCCGAGCTGCGCCACGAGCTCGATTACCACGCGTACCGCTACTACATGCTCGACGCACCCGAGATTACGGACGCTGTCTTTGACAAAATGCTCGTTGAGCTGCAGAAAATCGAGGCGACCTACCCCGACCTGGTGACGCCCGACAGCTATACCCAGCGCGTGGGCGGCTACGTGAGCGAGCAGTTTACGCCGGTCACGCATATGGCACGCATGTATTCCATGGACGATGCCATGGATCTGGACGAACTCGACGCGTGGCTCCAGCGTACCGAGGATGCGCTCGGTGCCGGTAGCGTCACCTATACCTGCGAGCTTAAGATCGACGGCCTGGGCGTCGCACTTACCTACCAAAACGGAACCTTCGTGCGCGCGGCGACGCGCGGCGACGGCACCACGGGCGAGGACGTGTCGCTTAACGTGCGCACCATCAAGGATGTGCCCATGCATCTGTCCGAGCCGGCGCTCGCCCACATGGGCGCCGACCGCGAGCGTACCATCGAAGTGCGCGGTGAGGTCTACATGCCCAAGGGCAGCTTTGTGCGCCTGAACGACGAGGCCGATGCCGAGGGCCGCGACCCCTTCGCCAACCCGCGCAACGCCGCTGCAGGATCCCTGCGCCAAAAGGACCCCAAGGTCACGGCGCGCCGCGATCTGGCCACCTTTATCTACGCCATCGCCGATACCGATCCGCTGCACGTCCACAGCCAGCGCGAGTTCCTGGACTGGCTGCGTAGCGCCGGCTTTAGCGTCAACCCCAACGTGGCACGCTGCGCCACGCCGGCCGAGGTCCACGAGTTCTGTGCCCAGGCGCTCGAGCACCGCGGTGACCTGGATTACGACATCGACGGTGTGGTCGTAAAGGTCGACAGCTTCCAGCAGCAGCTCGACCTGGGCTTTACCGCTCGCGCACCGCGCTGGGCTATTGCCTTTAAGTTCCCGCCCGAGGAAAAGCAGACCGTCCTGCGCGAGATTCGCATCCAGGTGGGCCGCACCGGTGTGCTCACGCCGGTCGCCGAGTTCGACCCGGTGACGGTTGCCGGCTCCACTATCGCGCGCGCCACGCTGCACAACATCGACGAGATCCGCCGCAAAAACGTGCGCGAGGGCGACACCATCATCGTGCACAAGGCGGGCGACGTGATTCCCGAGGTTGTGGGCCCGGTGCTCGACAAGCGCCCGGCCGATTCGGTCGACTGGCACATGCCCGAGGTCTGCCCCGTGTGCGGCAGCCCCGTGGTTCACGAGGATGGCGAGGTGGCCTACCGCTGCGTGTCCATCGACTGCCCCGCGCAGCTCAAGGAGCGCTTGCTCCACTGGGTGAGTCGCGGCTGCATGGACGTCGACGGCCTGGGCGACGAGATCGTCGACAAGATGATCGCCGCCGGTCTGATCCATGATGTCGCGGACTTCTACCAGCTCACGGTCGACGACATCGCCGGCCTGGACACGGGCCGCGTGTACGCCAGCTCCAACAGCAAAAAGGGCGTCAAGAAGGGCGACCCCATTCCGGTGGGCCTCAAGACGGCCGAGAAAATCATCGCCGAGCTCAACAAGTCCAAGAGCCAGCCGCTCGGTCGCGTGCTGTTTGCCCTGGGCATCCGCCATGTGGGCAAGAGTGTGGGCGAGGTTATCGCCGAGCGATTCCTGTCGATTGACAAGCTCATCTTGGCGAGCGAAGAGGATATCGCCGAGTGCGAGGGCATCGGTCCCAAGATTGCGGCGAGCGTCAAGCAGTTCCTGGCCGTGCCCGAGAACCTTGCCGTGCTGGAACGTCTGCGCCAAGCGGGCCTTTCGCTCGAGGTCGACTTGGGCGCCGCTCATGCGCAAGCCGCGGCCGAAGCTGGCGTGGCGGGCGAGCTCGCCGACGCACAGCCGCTTGCGGGTCTGACCTTCGTGCTCACCGGCACGCTCGTCAACCGCACGCGCGACGAGGCGGGCGCGGCGCTCAAGGTGCTCGGCGCCAAGGTTTCGGGCAGCGTGTCGAAGAAGACGAACTATCTGGTCGCCGGCCCCAAAGCGGGCTCCAAGCTCACCAAGGCCGAGCAGCTGGGTGTGCCCGTGCTGGACGAGGACGCGCTCGAGCAGATCTTAGCTACTGGTGAGGTGCCGGAGGCGTAATGGATATCGAGAATCGCAATTGCTCGCAGGTGGAAGGGCGCGCGAGGCATTCCCAAGTGCAGGTAAAAGAGCGCTTAATGATGCGAATTTGCGTTGCCGAGCGCGAGCGCGCGGCGGGTGCATCTCGCGATGCCTTTGAGGCGTTGACCGAGTTAGAGGCGAGGCTCGGTCTAGCCTAGAGAGACCGGCACCGTGATCTGCGTCACGTAGGTTGCCGGATCATCGCTGATGATGTCGTCGATCAGGGCGATCTCGCGCGATGGACCGGCGGGCGTCAGGTTGTGTTCGCGCATATAGCTGAGCAGCTGCTCATAGCGTGGGGCTGCTTGCCCGTGCGTGCCGCGGAAACTTATGGTCAGGCAGCGCGCGGCGGGTCGCGTCTCAACGTCGCCCAAGTAATTATCGGTGTCATCGAGCAGCAGAAAGACCTCGTCGTAGCCATCAAAGTCGCCGGCTGCCAGGCGTTCGGGCGCGATGCCCACACCCAGATTGCCCAGATAGGCAAAGGTTTCGTGCTGCCCCTGCTGAAGCTGGCGGATATGCCATCCCAGCGAATAGGCGTCGGTGGGATTGACGCGCTCGTGCAGCGTGGCGCAGCGAAGTTCGGGTTCCTCGATTTCGCTAATGGTGTCGAGATCAGCATTCAAAGCGCCACGAAGCAAGGCAAGCCGCTGGTCAATCTTGCGCGACATGCGCTCCAACTCACGCCGCTTGTGCTCAATTAACTCCTGTTGCTTGGTCAGTTGCCGTTGCATCAAATCCATATCGCGCGTAGTGACAAACTCGCGAATTTGCGCCAACGGCAAGTCGAGAACGCGCAGGTTGCCGATGGTATTGAGCGTGGAGAGCTGCCGCGATCCGTAGTAGCGGTACCCACTCGCCGGATCGACATATGCCGGCTCCAATAGCCCCATCTGTTCGTAATGGCGCAGTGTGCCCACGCTCAAATTGAGCAGGCGCGCCACCTCGCCAATGCGGAGCAGGCCCTCGGTGTGTTCGCTTGGCATGTCGGTCACAGGACCGCTCCTTTCGGTAAAACAGGGGAGAGGCGCTAGGCCTGCGTCGCCTCGCTACGCCACCAGCTTGTCAAAAGTTCCGCGCCGGTTGAGCACAGTAAATGCAATCACGCAGATGACTGCCGACAAAATCGATCCGCACGGCGAAGCGATGCCCATGGGAAACAACGTATCGGAATAGGCGTTCGACAGTAGCCACGCGCCCGGCACGCGAATGAGCGCCACGGCCAGCACGTTGTGCGCAAAGCCGATGTAGCTCTTGCCGTATGCAGCGAAAAAGCCGCTAAAGCAAATGTGGATGCCGGCAAAAATCGCGTCGAAAATATAGCTGCGCATATAGCCGGTACCGGCCGCGACCACCGCGGCGTCCTTGGCAAAAAAGCCGATAAACGCCGGTGCCACCAGCCACATCAGTATCGTGATCAGGCAGCCGTACACCACCGAGATCGTCATGGCGTCCTTGAGCACCTGACGCGCGCGATCGCCCTTGCCCGCGCCGGCATTTTGCGCCGTGAGTGCGCTGACGGTGGCACCCATGGAGCTCGGGACGATGAACAAAAAGCTGATCATCTTCTCGACCAGGCCCACGGCGGCGGCGTCGACGAGCCCTCGATGGTTGGCGATGACGGTGATAAACATAAACGCCACCTGGATGCAGCCGTCCTGCACGGCCACGGGCACGCCGATCTTAAGAATGCTGCCGAGCACCTCGGGCTGGGGGCGCAGGTCGCTGCGCTTAACGTGGATGTTCGTACGGCGGCTCTTGAGCCACACGAGCGCGAGGGCAACGCTGGCCGTCTGGGCGGTTACCGTGCCGAGCGCCGCACCCACGGGGCCGAGCCCCATGTGGCCGATAAATAGAAAGTCGAGTGCGATGTTGATGATGCACGCCACGCCAATCACGTACATAGGCGAGCGCGAATCGCCCAGCCCGCGAAAGATGGCCGAAAGAATGTTGTATGCGGCGATAAAGGGAATGCCCATAAAGCATATACGCAGGTAGGCGGCGGTGCCTTCGACTGCCTCGGGCGGCGTGCCAATGAGTGCCACGATCTGCGGGCACAGTGCGAGCAGGATAGCGGCCAGCACCACCGAGACACCCATAAAGAGCGTGATGGTGTTGCCGATGGCGGTCTCGGCGCGGTCAAACCGGCGCGAGCCCACGGCGTGGCCGACGATGACCGTCGTGCCCATGGCCAGGCCCACGAGCGTCACGGTAATGATATAGAGCGTCTGCGCACCATTGCCCACGGCGGTGATGCCGGCGGCGCCGCTAAACTGCCCCATCATGTACAGATCGGCCATGCCGTAGAGCATCTGCAAAAAGTACGAGAGCATATAGGGCAGGGCAAAGACCGCGATGGTCTTGAGGACATTGCCGCGTGTGAGGTCGTGTTCCATGGGCGGGGCTTTCTGGCTGGGTTTCTATACGTACCAGTGTAGTGAAAACCCTACAACGATTGTAGAGTCAAGGTTCATGTGCCAGTAGGGAGAAAATTTCTCGCCCACAATCATTTCCATTTGAATACGGTCGCGCGCCGCGCGGGCTTAGCGCCTGCGCCGGCCTTATAGAAATCGATTTCGGAACACTTGACACCATCGCTCGGCGCGCAATAATACGTGCGTTTGCGAACAACGTTTGATGGGGGATGAACCTGCGTGCGCAATCTCAAAATCTTGTTTTCCTATTTGGGGGCATACCGTCGCGATGCCATTCTCGGCGTGATGTTCGTCTCGGTCGAGACCGCGCTTGAGCTGTTTATCCCGGTCATCATGGCCAACATCATCGACGTGGGCGTGCCCACGGGCGACGTCAATTACATGCTGCTGCAGGGCGCGTTCATGCTCGTGTGCGCCGCGTTTTCGCTGGTACTGGGCTTGGGCTACGCGCGCACGTCCGCCCGTGTCGCATCGGGCCTGGGTGCTAACCTGCGCGAGGCCGAGTATCGCAAGATCCAGACGCTCGCCTTTGGCAACCTGGACAACTACGACGCCAGCTCGCTCGTCACCCGCATGACCACCGACATCACCGTCATCCAAAACGCCATCGGTAACGGCTTTCGCCCCATGGTGCGCGGACCGGTGACGCTCATCGTCGGCCTGGTCTACGCCTTGGTGCTGTCGCGTCCGCTTGCCACGGTCTTCGCAATTATTCTGCCCGTGCTGGCGATCGTGCTGGGCGTCATCACCTACTGCGTGAGCCCGCTCTACCGTCAGCTGCAGACCTCGATGGACCACCTCAACGGCGTGGTGCAGGAGGACCTCACTGCCGTGCGCGCCGTCAAGGCGTATGTACGCGCCGAGCACGAGGAAGCCAAGTTCGATACCGTCAATACCGAGCTCGCGCACACGGCGACGAAGACTTTCGGCAACGCCGTGCTCAACCTGCCGGTGTTTCAGTTGTCGATGTACGTGGCCGCCATCTCCATCCTGTGGATCGGCGGGCGCATGATTATCGCCGGTGAGCTGGGCGTGGGCTCGCTTACGGGCTTTATGAGCTATGTGCTGCTGATCATGAACTCGCTTATGATGATCTCCAACGTGTTTTTGCTGCTCACGCGCGCGCTCGCCAGCGTGGAGCGCATTTCGCGCGTGATCGACGAACAATCGCTCATCCAAGCGCCCGCGGCAGACGCGGCCGTGCGCGAAGTGGCCGACGGAAGCGTCGAGTTCCGCGACGTGTCGTTTAAGTACCGCGCGGATGCTGCCGAGGATGTGCTCGAGCATATCGACCTTCGTATTGAGCCGGGCTCCACGGTGGGCGTGCTCGGCGGCACGGGCTCGGGCAAGAGCTCGCTCGTGCAGCTCATCGCGCGCCTGTACGACGCGACCGAGGGCGTCGTGCTCGTGGGCGGACGTGACGTGCGCGACTACGACCTGGTCGCTCTGCGCGATGCCGTGGGCATTGTGCTGCAAAAGAACGTGCTGTTTACGGGTACCGTGCGCGAGAACCTGCAGTGGGGCGCGCCCGATGCCACCGACGAAGAGCTGCTGCGTGCCTGCCGCGCGGCGTGCGTGGACGAGTTCCTGGACCGCATCGGCGGGCTGGACGGCGAGTTGGGCCAAGGCGGCGCCGGTGTCTCGGGTGGCCAGAAGCAACGCCTGTGCATCGCGCGCACGCTGCTCAAGCATCCGCGCGTGCTCATTTTTGATGACTCCACCAGCGCGGTCGATATGGCGACCGACGCTAAGATTCGCGAGCACATCGCCCGGATTTCCGATACGACCGTGCTCATCATCGCCCAGCGCATCGCGAGTGTCATGGATGCCGATCGCATTGTGGTATTGGACGACGGTCGTGTCCACGGCGTGGGCACGCACGAGGAACTGCTAGCGGGCGACAGCATATACCAGGAGATTTACGCCTCGCAGATGGAGTTTGCGAGGAACGCGGACGCCGGCGACGGCAGCGACGATGGTTGCGCGAATGATCCGTTTTCCTCCGTCGCATGCGGATCGCCCTTGGAAGGGGGTAAGCGCCATGCCTAAGACCGCAGCCCAAGCACGCCCGGTCGACCTCAAGCGCACCGTGCGCCGCCTGCTCTCCTACATGGGGCATGCCAAGTTCTCGTTGCTCGCGGTGGGCGTGCTCGCCTCCGTCGCCGCCATCGCGAGCCTCGCCGGCACCTACATGGTGCGCCCCATCGTTAACGGCTTGGCCACGGGCGGGGAGGAACTGCTTGCCAAGCAGGTCATCCTGACGGCGATCATCTACGCTGCGGGCGTGCTCTCGGCCCTGGGCTACTCGCAGATTATGGTGCGCGCGGCCCAACACGTGGTGTCCGATATTCGCCGCGACCTGTTCGCGCACATCCAGACGCTGCCGCTCAGTTATTTTGACAGCACGCGCCCGGGCGACATCATGAGTTTTTTCACCAACGACGTCGACACCGTCTCCGAGGCGCTCAACAACAGCTTTGCCAACGTGATTCAGGCCGCCATTCAGGTTGTGGGTACCACGGCTATGCTCATCATCCTTAACTGGCAGCTCACGATTATCACACTCGTGTGCGATGCGGCCATTGTGCTGTATGCGCGCTACTCGGGCGCGCGCTCTAAGCGTTTCTTTGCTGCCCAGCAGGCATCGCTTGGCGACCTGGACGGATATATCGAAGAAATGGTCTCGGGCCAAAAGGTCATCAAGGTCTTTAACCGTGAGGCAGCGAATGTCGCCGGCTTCACCTGCCGCAACGACGAGCTTCGCCGCACCGGTACCGCCGCCGTGAGCTATGCCAACTCCATGGTGCCCATGACCGTCGTGATTGGCTACGTCAACTATGCCATCGTCGCCGTGGCGGGCGGCATGCTCTGCATCAAGGGGCTCGCCGACGTAGGTGCGCTTGCAAGCTACCTGGTCTTTGTGCGCCAGGCCGCCATGCCCATCAATCAGTTTACGCAGCTGGGCAACTTCTTGCTCAATGCGTTGGCCGGCGCCGAGCGCTTGTTTGCCGCCATGGATCTTGAACCCGAGGCGGACGAGGGCCGCGTGGAGCTGGTGCAGACGGGTGACGCCGCGTGGGCGTGGAAGATTCCCGAGGGCCAGGGCGTGGGCGCGTACGGACACTTGCATGATGTGGCGGCCGTTGATGAGTCGGGCCGCGCGGTAGCCGTCGACGGTACCGAGCTTGTCACCGGTCTTATCCCGCTTGCCGGCGACGTGCGCTTCCATGCCGTTGACTTTTCCTACGTGCCGGGCACCCGTGTGCTCACGGATCTCAACCTGTTTGCCAAGCCGGGGCAAAAGATCGCGTTTGTGGGCTCGACGGGCGCCGGTAAGACGACCATCACCAACCTCATCAACCGCTTCTACGAGGTCGATGACGGCGAGATCACGTACGACGGCATCGACGTCAAGCACATTGCCAAGGCCAGCCTGCGCGGATCGCTCGGCATTGTGCTGCAGGACACGCACTTGTTTAGCGGCACCATTGCGCAGAACATCCGCTTTGGCAAGCTCGACGCGACCGACGAGGAGGTGCGCGCCGCTGCCGAGGCAGCCTGCGCCGACTCGTTTATCCGCCGCCTGCCTAGAGGGTACGACACGCCGGTCACGGCCGACGGCGCCAACCTGTCGCAGGGCCAGCGCCAGCTGCTCGCCATCGCGCGCGTGGCCGTGGCCGATCCGCCGGTGCTCATCTTGGACGAGGCCACTTCGAGTATCGACACGCGTACCGAAAAGCTCATCGAGCGCGGTATGGACCGCATCATGCGCGGACGTACCACGTTTATGATCGCGCACCGCCTGTCCACCGTCCGCGACGCCGACGCCATCATGGTTCTCGAACACGGCCGCATCATCGAGCGCGGCACGCACGAAGAGCTGCTCGCCCAGCACGGCGAGTACTGGCAGCTGGCACACGGATTGAAGGAGCTGGATTAACCCGTTGGAGTGCGGCTTGCTCTGGCCCTCCGACCTCTCACCTCGCCCCAAACCGTCCCAATAATCGATGTTTTTCTCGATATTGAAGAAAAGCATCGATTTTTGGGACGGTTTTTCTGCCGCTCGACCGGGTGGAATCGCTTTCTTGTGCACGAAGGTGTGCGGACCCGCGGGCAGGGGAATAAGGTTGGTTATCCGACTCCATTGGAGGGCTCATGGACCTGCCGATCGTCCTGTCCCATAAGACCGCCTGGCTGTACCACAACGTGGCGCGCCCGTCCGAGCCGCTCTCGCGAGCAAGCAGCCTATACGATGAGGACTCGCTTGCCAACGAGGCGGAGCCGACCGCGAGCCTGCCCAAATTGGGACTCGATGCTAAGGGGCTGAGGGCTTCAACGGCTGTCGGGATTGTTACCGACAATCTGGTTTCGCTTGGTATTCCACGAGAAGAGCTCGATCATATCGATACGCTCGTCAACTTCGATTTTGAGCGCTCGACGCCGGCTGGATTTAGATGCCACGTGTTTGGGGCGCCGGTACCTTCAGACCATCTTATCGAGGTGGCAGAGGGCCTTCTGGTGGTTGATGAGGTCATGTGCTTTGTCCAAGCGGGTTCGTGGATGAGTGAGCCCGAGCAGCTGGAATATGGCTACGAAATCTGCGCCCGATACCATTTGAATCATCTGTCGACAGGCGATTATATCGAGATAGGGCAGAGGTATACCGTTGCCGACTTGATTGCTTATTGCAATGAGAACCGATCTCGTCAGGGGGCTATACGCGCGGCCGCCGTGCTCAAGCGCGTGCACGATGGCGCGCGGTCGCCCATGGAGACGGCCACCGCAATCATGGTCGTAGCAAAACGTTCCCAGGGAGGGCTGGGATACGCCAAGATCGAGCTCAACCATCGGGTCGATGTTCCCAGCGAGTTCAAGTATCTCGCTAAGGCCGGGTATTTCGAGATCGACGTATATGCGCCTGCAAGCGGTACGGGGATTGAATACAACGGCTCGGACCATCTTGATAAACAGCGCAGCGCGTCGGATGCGGAGCGTATGACCGTGCTGAGCGCGCTGGGCTTTAGGATGATCGTCCTCACCGGGACTCAGTTTGCCCACCAGCTGCAATTGCACCGGGCGATGAACGCCATCGCGCTCGCTATGGGCCTTAAGTGCGACCGAAGCGAGGCATTCCAGAAACGGCAGAATGACCTGCGGGAATTCGTGATTCGGCACTGGAATGGCGGCCTCTAGGGGCGTTTTGGTCCTTCTACGGGGTGCCGTGGGCAGGCAAACCATCACAACATTCGACGTTTTTTGCCAAAAACGGGAAAAGCATCGAATGTTGTGATGGTTTGCGTGCTGAGGATGGGCTCGGGAGGCCGGTCTTGTTCGCAAAGGCCTTTCGTGTCGTACGTATGTCGACCCATTCTTCCCGTGCGGTACTATATTTCCTGAAGAATAATGGCCTGTGTGAGGGGAGGGATGCGTGGACGGGCGCGTGCAACATGACGGCTTTGGCCGCGATATCAACTACCTGCGCATTGCCGTTACCGACAAGTGCAATTTCCGCTGCATCTATTGCATGCCGGCCGATGGCGTGGCGCCCCGCGCGCATGACGAGCTGCTCAGTGCCGAGGAAATCGCCCGCTTTGTGCGCCTGGTGGCGGGGGAAGGCATTCGCCGCGTACGCCTGACGGGCGGCGAGCCGCTGGTCAGCCGCCGTATCATCCCGCTCATTCGCGACATCCGCGCGATTCCGCAGATCGAGGACATCTCGCTCACCACCAACGGCGCCCTGCTGCCCAAGCTGGCGCCGCAGCTCAAAGATGCCGGGCTTAACCGCGTCAACATCTCGCTCGATGCGCTCGACCCTACGCTCTTTGGAAAGATCACGCGCCTGGGTCGACTCGAGCAGACCATGACTGGCATCGACGCAGCGCTGGCTTGGGGCTTTGAGCCCGTTAAGGTCAACTGCGTTGTGGTGCGCCGGCTCAACCAGGATGTGGCGGCCCTCGCGAGGCTCACGCTCGACCGCCCCATCCACCTGCGCTTTATCGAATACATGCCCATCGGCGACGAGCACACGAGCTCGCATTGCACTGTGGACCCGCATGCGCCCGCGCTCAATCCCGAGCTGTGGGACGCGAGTGACACCGTTCCGAGCGACGAGCTGCGGGAGCGCATCAATGCCGGGGCCGCCGCGGCGAGACTGGGCGAGCTCGAGCCGCTCGACATCAACGACGCCCCTGCCGGCGCGGGCCCTGCGCGCTATTGGCACTTTCCGGGCGCGGCGGGAACGGTCGGTTTCATCAGTGCCATGTCCAACCATTTTTGCGCGAACTGCAACCGTCTGCGCCTGACGGCCGATGGCAACGTGCGTCCGTGCCTATTCAGCGATGCCGAGTATTCGGTGCGTGAGGCGCTGCGCCGTGGTGATGATATGCAGGTACTTTCGATTTGGCGCGATGCTGTGGCCCACAAACCGCAGGAACACGCGATAATTGAGGGCACGCAACGATTTATGTCCCAAATCGGAGGATGATCATATGGCCAAGAGCAGGTACGCCGATGCCACCAAGGCCGCTCGCAGGGCCGCGATGTCTGCCCACAAAGCCGCGGCTGCGGCGAATGCCGGCAACGCCGACGCGTCCGCACAGCCGACTGCCAGCGCTGCCGCTGAGCCCGCCCGTGACGCCCGCCGCGACGAGCTGACGCACGTGGACGCCAAGGGCGAGGTGCGCATGGTTGACGTGTCCGACAAGGCCGAGACCCATCGCATTGCCATCGCCGAGGGCACCATCCTCATGCACCCCGAGACGCAGGCCATGGTGCTGCAGGACCGCGCCAAAAAGGGCGATGTGCTTGCCTGCGCGCGCGTGGCGGGCATCATGGCCATCAAGCGCACGAGCGACATCATCCCCATGTGCCATCCGTTGCTCATTACCAAGAGCAAGTGCGACCTTGCGCCCATCGCTGCGGCGGGGACGCCTGTCGAGGACGTGCCCGAGGGCTGGGCGCCGGCGCGCGCGGACGGGCAGGTTGGCTTTCACGTGCTGGTTACTGCCGGCGTGACGGGCAAGACGGGTATCGAGATGGAGGCCCTGACCGGCGCGAGTGCCGCGTGCTTAACGATCTATGACATGTGCAAGGCCGTCGATCGTGGCATGGAGATCGTCGACGTTCGCCTGCTGCACAAGGAGGGCGGCCGCTCGGGCATATGGGATCGTGCCAAACGCCAGGCCGCTGCTGTTGAGGCCGTGGCCGCTGACGGTGCCGCGCCCGCGAGCGCACCCGTCGCCGTCGCGCCCGCAGCTCCGGCACCGGCCGTCCCCGCGATCGCGTTTATCGGCTACCAAAACTCGGGCAAGACCACGCTCGTCGAGAAGGTTATCGCCGAGCTCACCCGCCGCGGCCTGCGCGTGGGTTCGCTCAAGCATCATGGGCATCACGGCTTTGATATCGATGTGCCCGCTAAGGACACCTGGCGCCATCACCAGGCCGGATCCAAGCACGTGGGCCTCATCTGCGCCACGCGCTGGGCGGAGTACGCCGACACACGTGAGGAGAACGAGATGCCCGCGCGCGAGCTGCTGTCGCGCTACAACGATGTCGACGTGGTGATCATCGAGGGCTACAAGACCGAGGGCTTCGACAATATCGTGGTCGCGCGCTCCGGTGTCGACCGTCTGCGCGGCAAGAGCTCGCTCGACCTGGTTGACGGCCGTACGCTGGCCCTTGCCTGCAACGAGGCCCTGGCGCGTCAGGCCTTCGACGCCGGCTTTGCGACCCGAGCCATCAACATCAACGACGCCCGAGCCATCTGCGATCTGATTCAGGACCATCTGGCCTAAAACCTGCCAAAAAGGGACAGGTTTATTTTGGAAGGTTTTATCTGGGCAAACGTTGTTTCCACCACAAAGGGGACAGGCACCTTTGTGGTGGTTTTTGCTTTGGTAGATGCGTGGGACATGCCTTACAATCTACCAAGTAGTTCATGACGGGCGAAAAACGGAGAGAAGGGGCTTGATGCGTCCTTAATGTTTCATGCGGATAGATTGATTTGACAGACAGTGGCGAATGCCCGCCGTCCGCATTCGTATGAAACAAGGAGTCTCCATGTTCGCCTCCCTTTTCTCAAAGCCTCAATCATCGCTGTCCGTGCAGGCCAAGCGCCTGGTGGCGATGCGCTTTCTCATCTACACCGGTTTTCAAACTAGCTACTTTATCGGCGTTATCGGAACGCTCACCTATGCGGACGATGCCTCGGTCGTGGCGACATCGTTGGCCGTTCTGTTTATGAATGTTTTTGTAATCCTGGGATCCTTTGCGGGTGGCGCGGCGCTCGACGCCTGGGGCCCGCGCCACCATTTCTTGCTGAGCATCGTGGGCACGCTGACAACCGGCGTGGCGATTATTGCCTTTGGCAGCGCGACCGGCATCGTCCTGCTCGGCGCGGTGCTCCTGGGCTTTGTGATGGGGTTCGCCCAGCCCATCGCCACATCCTATCCAGCCTACCTCACCGACGACCCCGTCGAGCTTAAAGACATCAACTCCGCTATCACCATGTTCTCCAACGTGAGCATTATCGTCGGCCCTACACTGGGCGGCTTTGTCGCGGCGGCTGCATCGTCACGCGCGGTGTTCGTGCTCATGATGATCTTTACCGTACAGGCGCTCGTCGCCGGTTGGGGCTTTAGGCCGCAGACCAGCCATGTCGCCGGAGATGCGGATGCCGATTCGGCAGAGGAAGGGGAGCGTGCGGGACAAAGCTCCAACCCCAGCACATCCACCCGCGCAACCTTCGCGACCAGCATCAAGACAGTCTTTACCAACAACGTTCTCGCGCTACTTTTCTGCATCATCTTCCTCTCGAACTTTGGCTACGGCGCCTTCGATCCGCTGGAGTCGTTCTTCTACCGTGATATTCTGCATGTCGGTGTCGAGTGGATGGGCTGGCTCTCGTCGGCCAGCGGTGTGGGCGCGGTGCTGGGCGCCGTGGTCGCGCTCCGCTTGCCGCCGCACCTGGTCAACCTTAAAACGCTGCTTGTGGCGCTTATGTCCGTGGGCCTGGGAAGTTTGCTCTATGTGGGGACACCGTACGTGGGCGTGGCCCTCGTCGGCCAGATTGCCCTGGGCATAGCTTGGGGCATCGTCAACCCGCTCCACAACACGATCGTGCAAACGACGGCGCCGCTCGAGCGGCTCGGTCGCGTCAACTCGGTCATGGGCTTTGGCAATATGTTTGCCGGCGTGGCGCCGCTGGCGATTGCCCCGTGGCTGGCGGCGACATTTGGCATGCAACAGACGCTCATCGGAGCGGGCGCGGTCGTGACGGCGGTTCCCGTGGCGCTGCTGCTGTTTGGCCGCCGGCATTTTGATCGTGCCGCAAGGCAGTAAAAACCATCACAACATTCGATGAAAATCGCGATTTTGCCGAAAAGCGTCGAATGTTGTGATGGTTTGCGCCCCGGGCCAGGCCGCCCTTCGGGTTCGGCCACCACAAGGGGGAACGGGCACCTTTGTGGTGGTTTTGCACCAAGGCGCCCCGTGCGCGCCTTGGTATACCATGTACACCACTTCCGACCACACCCCACATCGCCGCACAACCCAGAAAGGCCCCCATGGACACCTCCTTCAGCCACATTAAAGCCGTGTTCTGCGATATCGACGGCACGCTGCTCACGAGCCGGCACACGGTGTCCCCGCGCACCGTGGCGGCGATCCGCGCCCTGCGCGAGCGCGGCGTGCTCTTTGGCCTGTGCACCGGGCGCGACGCCCACGCGACCGAGGCCATGTACGAGCTCTGGGGCATCGAAGGCCTGGTGGACGTGATGGTGGGCTGCGGTGGTGCCGAGGTCATCGACCGCGCGCACGACATCAACGAGCTGAGCTATCCGCTGCCGGGCGAGACCATCGCGCGCATCTGCAAACACATGGCGGACCTTCCGGCAACGCCCGTCTGCCCCCGAGACGGCGTGTTCTACGTGCCCGAGAGCAACGCGTGCGTCGAGCACCTGTCGCGCGTCGACGGCGTGCCCTACCAGGTGGTCGATTTTGCCGAGTTCTTGCGCGAGCCGCAGCCCAAGGTGATGTTTACCATGGCGCCCGAGGTGATGCCGCAGGTGATTGAGCGGGCGTCGACGTTTGCCGACGACACCGTCAAGGCGGCGGCTCTGCAAACCACGCAGCGGCTCTACGAGTTCATGGATCCGCGCGTGTCCAAGACGCGCGGCCTTGTGCGCGTGGCGGAGCTCAACGACATGGAGCTCCAGGACATCTGCGTGTTTGGCGATGCGGACAACGATACCTGCATGGTGGCTGACGCCGGCGTGGGCGTGGCCATGGCAAACGGCAGCGACGCCACCCGTGCCGCCGCCGACTTTGTGACCGCGAGCAACGACAAAGACGGCATCGCGATCTTTATCGAGGAGCATCTGCTGTAGCGCCGGGGGAGAACCACCGCAAAGGGGACAGGCTCCTTTGCGGTGGTCTCAGGCGATTTGGGCGAATTGATGCCTAAAATCTGCGCGAAAAACCAAATAACGTTGTCCGAACATTACGCTTCTAACCACCGATGAGCTAAAGATATTCCCATCAATTTGGTAGTCTATTCCTCCCGGTTAATGACCTACCGCTCACGGTCGATTTTCAACCGTTCACAGGATGTTTTCTCTTGAGCAAAATGTTGTGCAAATAAATAAAATGCTATTAAAAAACTGATAACTGGCTTAATTACCAGTAGAAATAGATATTTCATAGCGAATAAACGAAGGTTAATCCGAGCAAATGTCAAGAGAATTGATAATTCGCTACAAAACTATCGGTATTTTTGCTTAGATGCTCAAACAATCGTTACAATTTGGATTACTAAGCGTGCGCAATTAAAGGTTGCGCAGATACGTTTGATAGTGAAAGAGCAAGATCGCGGTCTCTTGGGGAGGAGACATCGATGAAAGCGAATTCAGAAAAAACTAAGCAGAGTAAAAAAGCGACGCGCCGTGTACTGGCAGGCGTTTTGTGCGGAGCCTCCGTGTTGAGCCTGGTACTGTCGCTCGTCATGCCTCCGATCTCGCAGGCCATTGCCAACGATGCCCAGGCGGGTTCTACCGAAGAAACTGTGACGGCGGGTGGTTCCTCAACTGAGTCTACTGATGTAGAAAACACCAACAACGGGGATACCGAAAACCAGAATAGTGACGACGCTGAGGGTGGCGAAGCCGACCCTTCAAATGGTGTTGAGCAAGGTCAGCTTGAAGGTAAGCTGCAGGCCGAAGATGGCGAGTTGTCGGATGGCAATGCCGTAATGCTGGCTGCGGAAGGCGGGCAGACTAAAACGGCATCCACTGAAATACGAACAGCTGACGAGTTGAAAAAACTGGCGAATGCAAGCGGTGTTGCTAGCTTCAAGCTTATGAATGATGTCGGGACCAGCGAGACGATCACGCTCAACAACGGCAGCAATATCACGCTGGATCTAAACGGCTGCAAGATTAAGCATGCGAGTCAAGATCAGTCTTTGTTCAATATCACCGGTGGCACGACACTTACAATTAAGGATACTGATCCTGAGAAAGCGAGTGAAAGTGTCGACAAGGTCAAGCAGCTAAATGATCAGGATCAGACTTTAGATCGCGACAATTATGGTAAAGAAGCAGTGTTGTCTTACGACAATGGCATTCCGTCTAACCTTACCTACTATGTGACCCAATCGTCCCCGAGTGCAACAGACACAACCAAGACAACCGAGACGCTTTACAAACATAGCGTCGATATTAAAGGCGCCATCGTGGCATGCGGTGGCAATGAAAACCTGAAGCTCATCAACATCAATGGTGGTCATTTCAGTCTTGAGAACGGCGTGCTCACACAAGAGAAAGACTGCCATGTCCGAAACCTGGTGTACGCGGAGAATGAGTCGACCGTCAATATGAACGGTGGTTACGTTTGTGGAGGTTATTGTCGGTGGAGTGGTGCCGGTGCAGGAATATCTGTCAATAATAATTCGACTCTTAGCATTTCTAACGGCGTAATTGCTGGCAACTGCGCTCCTAGTGGCGGCGGTGTATATGCCAATAGATCTGCAGTCAAGGTGACCGGCGGCGTAATCTCCGGTAATAGCACTAACAGTAACGGATATGGTGGCGGCATCATGGCCGAAAATGGCGGCAGCGTTACTGTTTCCGACGGTTACATTACGAACAATCGCTATGCTAACTTCTGCTATAAAGATGGCGATGGTTGTCATGGCGGCGGCGGACTTGCTGCCATTAAGGGCGTCCATGTCACCATTTTCGGTGGCCAGATTACTGGCAACTATTCCGAGGAAGCTGGCGGCGGCGTTTACGTTACCAATATTTTTCAACAAGATAGTAGGGCATGGCTCGACATTAAAGGAGGAAATATTGCCTCTAACGTGAGCTATCGATCTGAAGGTGCCGGCATCCGAGTGGGCCAGAGGGTTGACGCGATGATTAACGGCCCTAAAGATAGTAACGGCACTAAAAAAAGTACAGTCTACATCACAAACAATCACTGCATGTCTCGCTTTGACTGGGGTGGCGGCGGCATCTTTGTTCAGGGTGATTCGAAAGACGCGACTAACGCAGGCAGACTGTTTGTATACAACTCGTATATAAGCAGCAATACCGCTGGCGGCTATGGTGGCGGCGTTGCGGTCTGCCCATCGGGTAAGACCTTGGTAACGAACACTGAAGGCACGGCAATCTTTGGCAATAAGTCTGCCGGTGCTGATGATCATGGCGAAGATTATCCTAAACCTGCTTACGACAAAGCGAACAATTCCGGCAATGACAATGCGCCCCATCTTTCTGCCGGCAACGACGGTAAGGATCAAGACAAAGCCGCCTATTTGAAAGACGTTTTTCGTAACAACGGCCATGCCGATTTCTTCCTCGCAGCGCATGATCACAATACGCCGATCGCAGTTGTGACTGGTGAGATGCTTGGTGGTGGAGACGCCCGGTACTCGGGAAGCATCGAACTTGAAAAAGCTATCAACATCCCCGCCAACGGTGCTGTTGGGGTAAAAAATAGCATCGGCCTGACCTCGGGTGTTATGGCCGAGGATGAGGCGGCGATTAATGCGCGGAATCAAGCGCAGAATGAAGCGACAACTTTCATCACGGGCAACTATTCCTGGGACCATGGTGGCGGCATCATGTCGAATGGCGACCTGTACTTAGGCCAGCCTGCTGATACGTATGTCTATCCGAGTCTTAAGCTGAAAGCGACCAAAGCCCTGTCCGGCCGTGCTCTCAAAGAGGGGGAGTTCTCCTTTGCGGTTTACCGTAAAGATTCAGACAGCGCGACAGCGCCTTATTGGAATAACAAGACATTCAACAATGGTGACTGCACCTTTGTTGGGTCTGCCAAGAATAGCGCTGACGGTAACATCACCTTTGACCTTGGCGAACAGTTCTTAGCGAGTGGCACTGGCGAAATTACGTACTACTTGGTCGAAGATGCGGGCAAGGATCCTGATGTCGACTACGATCATGCTGTATATGAGATTAAGGTGACAGTCGAGGACCACACGACCGTGCTCATGTCTGTTCCGACGCAGAACGATCCGAATGCGACTAAAGACCTTAAGGTCCATAACTACACGATTAAAAGTGTGAATGTTAAGAATCTTGGGGCTTCAACTGCCTTGTCGAGCACTGTGCCAGCAGATGCTGACGGCTATTATTCGATTGCCAACTCCGATGGTTCAAAGACTTTCAACAACACGTACACTCTGTACACTTCCGACGGCTCCTGGACTCCTAAGGCGACTAAGGTCGTTAAGGGTGGCGAGATGAAGGAGTTTACGCTCGAGTTTGCGGATAACGAGAAGTTTGAAGACGCCAAGACGGTGAAGACAACGGCCGACGGTACCAATACCCCCAGACTCTGAGTTTTGTCGATAAAATCACGTACAAACTTAATGACCTCAACAAGGGCGAGGACCCTACTGGTCGTGGCGCTTCTAAGACCTTCACCTATTACGTTCGCGAACAGCAGCTGACCACACCGTTCACGAACTACAAATACGACAAGTCGGTCTACAAGATCACGGTCACGGCAACTGATCAGTCTGATAAGACGATCAAGTGCGATGTGACCTACACCAAGATCGTCAATGCCGATGGCAAGGATATCCCCGAGAAAGAGCAAAAGCCGGTCACCTACGTTCCAGCTAAGGACGAGGCCACTGGCAAGGAACAGAGCGTTCCGGTCTTCACCAACACCTACTCCACCTCTTTGCCCCTTTCTGGTATGTCGGGCGTCACTCTGACGTACCTT
This sequence comes from Coriobacteriaceae bacterium, assembly GCA_025993015.1. NCBI lineage: Bacteria > Bacillati > Actinomycetota > Coriobacteriia > Coriobacteriales > Coriobacteriaceae > Coriobacteriaceae bacterium. The sequence continues at coordinate 621,410 of DAJPFV010000001.1, read as the reverse complement.
GCCGGCGCGGCGGTGCTTTGCGCTGCTGCGGCCTGGATGCACATTCGTCGCAAGGCGAATGCGAAGGGAGGTAAGCGTCGTGAATAAGAAAGTTTGCTCCTTCCCGATCTTGTTTGCGCTGCTTGCCCTCGTGATCGGCACCTGCGCGGTTGTGTTCCCCGCTTCCGCGCAGGCCGCGCCGACCTCGACCGGTTCCATCACGGTGAGCGGCACCGTGGCGCGCAGCTACGACGCCTACCAGATCTTTAGCGCCAACGTCGTCGACGGCGACAGCGACGCCAAGATCGCCACCGACCTCGTCTGGGCAAGCGGCACCGCGCGCGACGCCGCGCTGCCTGTGCTGCACAGCGCCGGCATGCCCAATTCCCAGGCCACCGCGCAGGAAGCTGCCGAGTGGCTCAACACCGATTCCCACCTTACGAGCGCGCTGAGCGCACAGCTCGCTCGTTCCCTCCAGAGCTCTGGTGCCGTGTCCGTGGCCCTTAACGCGGGCACAGCGGCCGAGCTACCCTGCGGCTACTGGCTCATCGTCGCCGACGACGACGCCATCGCCCAGGGCGAGGCCGGCACCGCGCCGATCATGGCCCTGGTCGGCGGCAGCGCCGTCACCGTCAAGCCCAAGGCGGCGACCCCCAAGGTGTCCAAGCACGTGCTGGAGGACGGCACCGCCGCCTGGCAGAAGGCCGCCGACGCCACGGTTGCCGACGACCTGTACTGGCGCCTCTCTGCCACGGTCCCGGCCGGGCTCACCGCCTACGACACCTATACGGTGCAGTTCGTCGACACCATGAGCGCGGGGCTCGACCCCTCCAAGGTGGCCGTGAGCATGCGCGTGTACGTGGCGGCGGGCGCGGACGGCGGCTTTGACGCGGTCCAGACCGGCAAGGACGGTCGCGTCGGCACTGAGCCTGCGAAGGGCTGGACCGACATCACGGCCCAGTGCGCCACCAAGGTAGCGGCGGACGGCAAGACCTTCACCGTGCGCACCGGCGACCTCATCGCCGCGCTCGGCGGGGTAGACGCCTTTACCGCGGGCGCCCGAGTGGTCGCCGTGTACAATGCGCCGCTCAACAGCGCATGCAACCACGGCATCGCGAAGGGCAACCCCAACGAGGTCTACCTGCGCTACCCGCGCTCTCCCTTTGCCGACCAGTCCGGCGACGCCGGCTTCACCCGCACGCCGAGCGACGATGCGTGCGCCTACACCTGGGATCTCGCGCTCACCAAGCGCGGCAGCGACGGCGACAAGCCGCTTGCCGGGGCGGTCCTGAGCATCGCCGACGACCGCGGTCGCACGCTGGCGGCCGACGGCACGTGGGATGCGGAGGGCAAGGCCACCGTCACCACGGGCGAGGACGGCCGCGTGACCGTCTCGGGCGTGGACTCGGGCAAGCTGGAGGTCCGCGAGCTCAAGGCGCCCAAGGGCTACACCGCCTTTGAGGGCATGCGCTCCGTGACGGTCAAGGCCGAGGGTCTGGACGTCGACCAGGTGGCCGCCGCCAAGCCCAAGCTCACCATCACGGCCGAGTCGCCCCTGCGTGCCGACAGCGCGGATGGGTCGACGGGCAGCCTGGAGGCGTCGCTCATCAACACGCCCACCGGCACACCCCCTAGCATTACCACCGGAGGCTTTATGCCCTCGACTGGCGATATGGCAATGTACGCCGTGGCCGCCGCAGCGGTCGCCGGAGTCGCGCTCATCGTGGTCGCGCTCCTGGTCAAGCGGGGAGGTGGCAGCCATAAAGAGTAGCTGGCAGCCCCACAGAGAGCGGGGCGAGACGTAGCGAAGCAGATGCTAAGACACAGACAAATGATGACCGATCGAATGAGAACCAAACGGAAAACGGAGGAAAAGAAGATGAGCATGAGCAAGAACATCGCACGCCTGGCAGTGACAGCAGGCCTCACCGCAGCCCTGAGCTTCGGTGGCGTGATGGCCCCGGTGACCATGGCGTTTGCGGCCGAGGGTGACGGCAGCATCACCATTAGTCAGGCCGAGAAAAACGATGGCACCACGTTCAAGGCGTACCAGATCTTTAAGGCTACGGTGACCGACACTGAAAACGGTGGCAAGACCGCTCAGAACATCACGTGGGCGAGCGATACGGTTAGCATGAAGGTGATTGATGCCATTAGGAAAGACTGGAAGGGTTATGACGGCTTGAAGGTTAAGGATCAGCTGTCTGACAAACCTACTGCCCAGGAAGTAGCCGACTTCCTCATGGCACATGCGGGTTCCACTACTGCAGGATCAACATCGACTGATGGAACGCGAATCGCTACCAACAATGTTCTCTACGCAGTTGCGAATGCCGTTAAGAGTGAGAAACCTGCCGCGACTAACATCCCTACTGGTAATTCTTGGACTCCTAATCTGGCGAATGGCAACGGTTACTACCTGTTTGTGACCAGCGATCTCGATTCGACCAAGCCGAACACTGGCACGTCCCCGATCTTTGCAGTCGTGGGTGGTAGTGCCGTGACTGTCCATGAGAAGACCAGCATCCCCACGGTTGAGAAAAAGATCCTCGATGATTCTAAGGTGAAGGGCGGTGACATTACCGGCGAGACTGACTGGGTGGACGCTGCCGACTCCCAGATCGGCCAGGAGGTCAACTACCGGCTCACCGGTACGATTGCGGACAACTACGATAGCTACGACACCTATTCCTACAAGTTCAAGGATCAGCTGACGGACGGTCTCGACTACATCACTGACTCGATCAGCGTTTATGCGCTGAATAATGGTGAATACACCGAGATTAATCCGACTAGCTACGATGTGGATGCCCCTTCTGAGTCAAATCAGCGTGTTTTGACAGTTAACTTTAATGGAACCAATGGGCTGAAGTCAGCCACCGCGAAAAATGGCGGAACGCTTACGATCAATGCCAACACCAATATTGTTGTCTTCTACAAGGCAAAGCTCAACGCAAAGGCGGTTATTGCAGGGGCTAACAACAAGCTGGAGGGCAACCCCAATACTGTTACGCTCGAGTATTCTAACAACCCCATGGTCGCAGGTACTGGCACCTCGGAATCCGATATGGTCAAGGACTACACCTACGGCCTCAAGATCAACAAGGTTGACCTTGGCACTGAGAAGGCGCTGGAAGGTGCTACGTTCACCATCGCAGCTGGTGACACAACTAACGGTGACGTGAACAGCGCAAACGTTAAATATGTCAAGAGTGACGGCACTTTGAGCGACAACAAGGTTGAGCTTTCGATGAACCCCGATGGTGTCATTACGCTTACCGGTCTCGATGCTGGCGTCTATACGGTCACGGAAACTTCTGCTCCCGATGGTTACACCAAGGTCGAACCCTTCACCTTCGAGATCAAGCCGACCATGAACGCCATTGATCCGAACGCTGGTCTTACTGCGCTCTCTGGCACGCTTGATAGCAAGAACCAGAGTGACAAGGTCATCGCTGGCCTTACCGATGAGAAAGCCGGTGATAACAGGCTAACGGCGCAGGCCGGCTCGGACAAGGTCACCGATGGCTACTTCAACATCACCGTTGGCGATACCAAGCAGGTTGGCCTCCCGCTGACCGGTCTCAACGGCGTGACCTTCACCTGGATCGCTGGTGGCGCGGTGCTGTGCATCGGCGTGGCGCACCTCATCCGCAGCCGTAAGCAGGCTGAAGAGTCCGAGCAGGAGTAACGCTCACTCACCCATCCCTTTGGCAGGTGGGATGTGATGGCCATGAGACTTGCGGACACTTTTCTCGTCCATCCACGTTCTTGCTTTGCCATTCTCTTTTCGGGGCAGACTCCGCACTGGAGTCTGCCCCGTTTTTTGGACAACACAGGCAGCCTCCACCGTCCGATGCGGACTCATCCGTCATCGCGTTTCTTGACTCGTACGAGGTTCGGTTTAAGGTCCGTAGGCGCACGCGCGGTGCGGACGGCAGAAGGCATTTGCGCCGCAACAAGCGCAAATAAGAATGCCCGGGGGTCGGATCCCGGGCATTTAACAAAAGCTGAAAACTAGGCCGCCCGCGCTCTCGTACACTTACGCGGGGTGCGTCGTTTTCTATTGACATTGTATCCCGAATCGCTCAGCCGATTCGGGACATTTTGAAAACTCAAATGCGGGCCCATACTCGCACTGCGCAATGCTGCCAGGCTGCGTTGTCCGGCGCGGAAGCTCGCTAATCGGCTATTATTTGTTCAGACAACCTGAGCTGTAAAGGAGTGACCGGCGATGGTGCAGGGCGCCAAACATATGAAGAGCAATAACGCCGCGGACAACGGTGGCTCAAGTCCTCAGCCCCAACCTCAGCCAAAGCCCAAGCGCCGCCGCAAGCGACTGCCGCGCTGGGCCGATCGGCTCATCACCATCGTCATCATCCTTATTGGCGTGGGCCTTATGACCTGGCCGTGGATCTTGGACCGGCTCGAGGCCTCGGGCGTGTTCAACCAGATCAGCACGGTGTCCAGCACCGTGGACGCGCTGTCTGCCGAGGAGCGCGAGCGCATCCTGCTCCAGGCGCGCTCCTTTAACGAGCAGCTGGCGGGCGAGGCCACCGAGCTTCCCGCCGACCAGATCGAGCCCTACGCTCAGCAGCTCATCTTTGACCGTGACCCCATGATGAGTTGGGTCGAGATCCCCTCCATCGACGTGAGCATGCCCATCTACCACGGCACGAGCGAGGAAGTCCTTATGGCGGGCGTCGGCCACCTGGAGGGCACGAGCCTGCCGGTGGGCGGCACCTCGACGCATTGCGTGCTCACCGCGCACTCGGGCATGCGCAACCTGAGTATGTTCGACGACATACACTCGCTGGAGCCCGGCGACCTGGTGCTACTGCACACCATGAATAAGACGCTCGCCTACAAGATGGTGGACTCTGAGGTCGTGCTGCCCGAGGAGATGGAGTCGCTGACCATCGAGCCCGGCGCCGACAAGGTGACGCTCGTCACCTGCACGCCCTACGGCGTGAACGACCATCGCCTGCTGGTGCATTGCGTGCGCACCAAGTACAGCAAGAAGGACGTCGACAAGCAAAAGTCGCTGGCCGGCCGCCACTGGGGCAAGCGCGAGTTCGCCGTGCTCATCGTGGTCGTGGCCATTGTGCTGTTGCTGCTGGACATCGTGATCCACGCGGTCCGCAAGCGCCGCAAGGCCAAGGCCTCGGCATAAGACATCGTTCAGAACCGCCACAAAGGGGACAGACACCTTTGTGGTGGTTGGGGCTTCCAAACCATCACAACATTCGATGAAAATCGCGATTTTGACGATAAACGTCGAATGTTGTGATGCTTTTCGCTGCGGGCGGGACGGTTTCCGTTGTGGGCGGGATGGTTTTCGCTATGGGCGACGCGGTCTTCGCTGTGGACGGTGCGGTTTCGCTGCAGAACCGCCGACTCGCGCCCTGCCAACCGCCGTCCTCGTTACGTTTTCGCTGCATTTGGGTAAAGCACCTGCTCCAAGCGGCGTTGCCTTGTATACTAGAGCGGTTTAACTGTTATGCGGAAGGGAGCGCCTATGGCACTCAGCGAGAAAGACGTGCGCGGCATTGCCGAGTACGCAAAGATCGCACTGACCGATGACGAGCTCACCCAGATGACGTCCTACCTGAACGACGCCGTCCAGATGCTCGAGCCCGTCTTGCAATATGACTTGCCCGACGTGGAGCCCACGTTCCATCCCATCGGAAGCCTGTCCAACGTGATGGGCGATGACCTGCGCGAGCCCGAGCGCGACCTGCCGCTCGACGTTGCGCTCGAAAACGCCGGCAGCGCGCGCGACCGCTACTTCCGCGTGCCGTCCATTTTGGGAGAGGGGGAGAGCGAGTAATGGCGCAGAGCTTCGATTCCCTTACCGCCGCCCAGATCGCCGCAGGCGTTGCCGCCGGCGACTATACCGCCACCGAGGTGGCCCAGGCCTCCCTTGCCGCCATCGAGGCGCGCGAGGGCGGGGTCCAGGCATTCCTGCAGGTGGCGCCCGAGCTTGCGCTCGAGGCCGCTGCGCGCGTGGATGCTGACCGTGCCGCAGGCAAGCCGCTGCCCCCGCTCGCGGGCGTGCCGCTGGCCATCAAGGACAACATGAACCTCGTGGGCACGCGCACCACCTGTGCTTCCCGCATGCTCGAGAACTACCAGAGCGTCTACACCGCTACTTGCGTCCAGCGCATGCTCGATGCTGGCTGCCTGCCCATGGGCAAGGCCAACATGGACGAGTTTGCCTTTGGCAGCTCCACCGAGAGCTCGGCGTTCCACCGCACCAACAACCCCTGGGATACCGAGCGCGTGCCCGGCGGCTCTTCGGGCGGTTCCGCTGCCGCCGTCGCCGCGGGCGAGGTCGCGCTCTCGCTGGGCTCGGACACCGGCGGCTCCATTCGCCAGCCGGCGTCACTGTGCGGCGTGGTGGGCTTTAAGCCCACGTATGGCGCCGTGAGCCGTTACGGCGTGGTTGCCTTTGGCTCGTCGCTCGACCAAGTGGGCCCCTTTGGCCGCACGGTCGAGGATGTCGCGCTGGCCATGAACGCGCTTACCGGCGCGGGCCACGATCCGTACGACTGCACCAGCCAGGATTGCGCCGTCGACTTTACCGAGCACCTCAATGACAGCATCGAGGGCAAGCGCGTGGGCATCATCCCTGCGTTTATGGAGGCCGAGGGTCTGACGCCCGAGGTCAAGGCCGCTGTTCAGCGCGCCGCCCAGGAGCTGCAGAACCAGGGCGCCGAGCTGGTCGAGGTCGACCTGCCGCACCTGGACGCCGCCATCGCCGCCTACTACGTCATCGGCCCGGCCGAGGCGTTCTCCAACCTGGCTCGTTTCGACGGCATTCGCTACGGCTACCAGGAGGAGGGCTGCGCCAACCTGTCCGACCAGAGCTCGCTTTCGCGCGCCCACGGCTTTGGCGCCGAGGCCAAGCGCCGTCAGATGCTCGGCGCCTACCTGCTGAGCTCGGGCGTGTACGACAAGTACTACTACGCTGCGCAAAAGGCCCGCACGCTCATCACGCAGGACTATGACGCCGCGTATGCCAAGGTGGACACCATCCTCATGCCCGCCTCGCCGCGCACGGCCTTTAAGTTTGGCGAGATCAGCGACCCCACGCAGATGTATCTCTCCGACCTGTACACCATTTCGCTCAATATTTGCGGTAACGGTGGCATCTCGGTGCCGCTGGGCCTGGGCGAGGACAGCAAGCTGCCCGTTTCTGCCCAGCTGGTGGGTCCGGCCTTTAAGGACCGTCAGCTGCTCACGTTTGCCCGCGCCCTGGAGCGCGGCTTTGCCGATGCCGCCACGGGTGCGCCCGCGCTTTCCGTCGCGCCCGATTTTGCCGGGAAGGGAGGCGAGCTGTAATGAAGGAGCTTTCCGAGGTCCTGCAGGATTGGGAGGCCGTGATCGGCCTGGAGATCCATACCGAGCTCACCGCGCTCGATACCAAGATGTTCTGCAACTGCAAGCTCAGCCACGATGACGAGCCCAACGCCAACGTGTGCCCGGTGTGCCTGGGCCTGCCCGGCGCCCTGCCGGTGCCCAACAAGCGCGCCATCGAGAGCATCGTCAAAGCGGGTCTCGCCACCAACTGCGAGATCCAGCGTCACTCGATGTTCTACCGCAAGCATTACTTCTATCCCGATATGGCCAAGAACTTCCAGACCACGCAGGGTCCGGTCGCCTTTGCCATGTACGGCCACCTGGACCTGGACGTGACCGGTCGCGGTGCCGCCGAGCGCCCCGACTGCGCGTTTGGCGAGGCCGAGGCCCAGAGCCTGGCGAGCGCCTCGGCCAACGCCGAGGGCCTGTCCACGTCCATGACGTCGACCATGCGCGAGGGCAACCAGCGCGCCGGTCACCTGGCCAGCTACGATGCGTCCAATCTGCAGATGCCCGAGCGTCGCGAGGACGGTTCCTACACGGTGCCTATTCGCATCCTGCGCATCCACATGGAGGAGGACGCCGCCAAGATGGTCCACGTGGGCGGCGCCGAGGGCCGCATTACCGCCGCGGCCGAGTCGCTCGTCGACTACAACCGCTGCGGCACGCCGCTCATCGAGCTTGTCACCGAGCCCGATCTGCGCACGCCTGAGGAGGCTCGCCTGTTTATGGAAAAGCTCCGTCGCATCTTTGTGACGCTGGGCATTTCCGATTGCTCCATGGAGAAGGGTTCCATGCGCTGCGACGGCAACGTGTCGCTGCGCCGCCGCGGCGAGACCAAGCTGGGCACCAAGACTGAGCTCAAGAACCTCAACTCGTTTAAGAGCCTGCATGACGGTCTTGCCTACGAGATCTGCCGTCAGGCAGAGGTGCTCGAGGAGGGCGGCATCATCTATCAGGAGACCCGCCATTGGGAGCCCAGCCGCAAGCGTACCGTGGTCATGCGTGTGAAGGAAACGGCCGACGACTATCGTCTGTTCCCCGATCCCGATCTGGCGCCGTTCGACCTGGACGACGAGTTCATCGACCGTTGCCGTGGCGAGATCCCCGAGCTGCCCGATGCCAAGCGCGCCCGTTTTGAGGCCGACTTTGGCATTAAGGCGGCAGACGCCGAGCAGATTGCCGGCGACCCCGAGTTTGCCGACTTCTTTGAGGCCGCCGCTGCCGGTATGGCTGGCAAGGAGGCCCAGACGGTCGCAAACCTGCTGGTGAACGAGATGATCGCCTACCTTAAGGGTGCGGGTGTGTCGCTGGCCGAGTCCGGTATCGCGCCGGCTCAGGTGGCAGCTCTTGCCAAGCTGCTGGCGACCGATGCCATCAGCTCCAACCAGGCGCACGAGGTCTTTGAGGCCATGGCCCAGACCGGCGACGATCCCAACAAGATCGTCGACGAGCGCGGCATGCGTCAGGTGAGCGATGCCGGCGCGCTGCAGCCGATCGTGGACGAGGTGCTGGCTAACTGTGCCGATCAGGCGCAGCAGTATCGTGACGGCAACCAGAAGGTCATCGGCTTTTTGGTGGGCCAGTGCATGAAGGCGAGCCGCGGCAAGGGCAATCCGAAGCTCTTCAACGAGTTGCTGAGAACGTCGCTCTCGTAAACGGGAACCCGGGAGCCCCGGCAGGGCGGGTGCTTCCTCAAAATTTCGAACAGTCCTGCGCAAGACGAAGGCCACATTAAGTGGCCTTCTTTGCGTGCGGAACTCATTTTGAGCAAGCACCCGCCCTGCCGGGGCTCCCGGGTTCCGTGACGACTCGGCCGTTCGGGTCAGGCGGGCTGATAGGAAAGATGGTGGCGGAGGCGCAAAATGCGCCTCCGCCTTTTCAATTTAGAGGCTTTAGCCTGTGCGGGGCGCGCAGCGCGCCGCATCAGAAACCACCCGCTATGCGGGTGGGGCCAAACGGCTTTACAAAGCCGCCCCCTCGCCGGACACTTGCGATTGTTCAGGCCGCAAGGAATCCGAGTCGAGAGGGCGGTGGTGGCGTATGGCCCAGAAGGCCTACAGCCTGTCGCACACGAAGTGGATGTGCAAGTACCACGTCGTGTTCACGCCGAAGTATAGGCGCAAAGTCATCTACAACCAAATAAGGTCCGACCTTGGGGAGATCTTCAGGAAGCTCTGCCAGTACAAGGGGATAGAGATCATCGAGGGGCACCTGATGCCCGACCACGTCCACATGCTGCTGGCGATACCGCCGAAGTACAGCGTATCGAGCGTGATGGGCTACCTGAAGGGGAAGAGCTCGCTGATGATATTCGACAAGCACGCGAACATGAAGTACAAGTTCGGCAACAGGAAGTTCTGGGCCGAGGGCTACTACGTGTCCACGGTCGGCCTGAACGAGGCCACGATCGCGAAGTACATCCGGGAGCAGGAGAAGGCCGACATCGCGCTCGACCGGCTGAGCGTCAAGGAGTACGAGGACCCCTTCGGCAGGGGGCCGGGGCGTAAATAGCGCCGGTTTGACCGGCCCGCCACGGGTCAATCTGCAGTGCGGCCCGAACCCCGTGAGGGCCGGCGCCTTTAGACGCGTGCCGGAAATCCAAGGGTTATACCCTAAGAGCAAACCACCCCTTTTAGGGGTGGTTTTGATGTGATGAAAGTGTGGCGAAATGAACTTAAAACTTCCGTAAATGTGATAAATGTCACGTTTTACCTAGGGTAAAATGTGGGAAATATCACGTTTACGGAAGTTTCTTTGCGGGAGGTTCGGTCATGCAGCGAGATATCATTGCCAAGCTTAACGCTTGGAAAGCGTCGGAATATCGTAAGCCGCTTATCCTTAAGGGGGCGCGCCAGGTTGGAAAGACGTGGGCGCTTAAGGAGTTCGGTCGAACCTCGTACCGCAATTTTGTGTATCTGACGCTCGAGGAACCGTCACCTGGGGTACAGAGCGAGTACGCTCAGTTTTTCGAAGGTACGCGCGAGCCTCGGCGGATCATCTCAAACCTTTCCCTGGCATTTGGACAGCCTATCGATCCCGGCGAGACGCTGCTTATTATTGATGAGATCCAGGATTGTCCTTCTGCAGTCGGCGCCCTTAAATACTTCTGTGACGAGGCCCCCGAGTATCACGTCGCATGCGCAGGGTCTTTGTTGGGCGTTCGCTTGTCCCGTGAGACCAGCGCTTTTCCGGTGGGAAAGGTCGAGTTCATGGAGATGCACCCTATGAGCTTTTCCGAGTTTCTGAAAGCCGAGGGCGCTGCAAACTACGACGAATACCTTGGCGGCCTGGATCAGATCGAGACAGTGCCCGATTTCTTCCATGTCCGTCTCGTCGAGCATCTTCGGCGTTTTTTTGCATGTGGCGGCATGCCAGAGGCTCTTGGTCGGTGGGTGGAGACGGGCGATATCGTTCAGGTCGATAAGGTGTTGTCCGATCTCTTGGATTCCTACGAGCGCGATTTTGCCAAGCATGGTGGCCGTGCGCAGTTCGCCAAGCTTTCGCAAATATGGAACTCGATTCCAACTCAGTTGGCGCGCGAGAATAAAAAGTTCGTTTGGGGTGCGGTGCGCGAGGGGGCTCGTGCTCGAGAATACGAGGATGCTCTGGAATGGCTTGCCGATGCTGGGCTCATCATGGCGGTTCGCCTTAATGCTGCCGGTGGCGTGCCGCTCTCTGCATACGATGACCTCAAGGCATTTAAAGTCTACTGTCTTGATGTCGGTTTGCTGCGCCGCATGGCAAGGCTGGATGCGTCCGCTTTTGCCATCTCGGATGCGCTATTTTCGGAGTTCAAAGGTTCGTTCGCCGAGAATTATGTGCTTCAGGCATTACTTTCACAGTTAGATGCTGCTCCGCGTTATTGGACAAACGAGAAGCCGAAGCACGAAGTCGATTTTTTGATTCAAGTCGGAAACGAAATCGTTCCCGTCGAGGTCAAATCGGGAGAGGTCGTTCATTCCAAGAGCCTTAAGTACTATGCCGACAAGCATGCGGAGACGACTCCACTGAGGGTCCGCTACTCACTTAAGAACCTAAAGCTCGACGACGGGGTGCTCAACATTCCGTTGTATTTGGCTGATCGATCTGTCCCTCTTATCAAAAAGGCGCTTGATTGTGCGCATCTTGACGTTTAGATCCCGGGTGAGCTGACGGGCGGCGGCTAATTAATCGCTCCGTTACGGCCAGGGAGCTTGGGCCTTAGCGATGCTTGCTTCGCCAAGCCGTGGGTGTCATGCCGGTGTATTGCTTGAAGGCTTGGGCGAAGGCGGCCTGCTGAGGGTAGCCTAGACGCTCTGCCACCTGCGCTATCGTGAGCGCGCTATCTGCCAAAAGGTCCTGCGCTCGCTCCATACGGCGTCTGCGAATGTAGGCGCCCAGGGACTCGCCGGTTTGGGCCTTAAAGGTGGCGCATAGTTTGGAGCGGCTTGTGTAGAGCCTCTCGGCCACCTCGTTGATACCCACATGTCTGCCTTTGTCGAGCGTGCGCTCAATCATTGCCGTTGCTTCTTCGGCCATGGTTATGCTGACGCGTGTGTCTGCCGCCTGCCGCGCCTGCTTGTGGGCCGCGCGCGAACAGGCGAGCTCCGCGACCATGGTCTCCACGATGCCCTGCATATAGACGTGTCCGCCTACGGTTTGGGCACGGTCCTCGTTAATCCGGCGCAGCGTGTGATAGATGGCAGACGTCGCTTCCTCGTGCCATGGCTCGGCAAACGCCTCAAAGATTCCCGCGAACTCGGTGGGATAGCGGTGCTCCAGTTCGTCAAAATATCCAGGCAAAAAGAGCACCGAGCGCGAGTGATAAAGTTCCCCCGCAAACAGCGGGCTTAATTCCTCGCCACAGCTATCTTGGATAAAGCTGCAAACGGCATTGTTTGGCCACGGTCCATGCGATGGTTTGAGGTTCGCGGGCGTTATGCCAGTCTCGGGCATGCATGTAAGTGTGGGCGCGCTGACTTCGCTCACGCAGGCGTACGGCTCGGGTGTGTATTCGGCCAGGTACATATCGTGCGTCGGGGTGATGAAATGCTCCATGACAATGCAGACAGGGGAGAGAGGCATGATCCATGCGCGTCCGTGCGCCCGATCGTTTGCCACCTCGCCGGTAAAGACAGCGCCCTTGCCGGAAAGCTCCAGGCCAAACTGCTCAAACTGTGGTGCGTAGAGCTCAGTTATGTCGGTCGCAGCCCGATGCATTTTCAAAAGCGTCCCCTTCCTTTGCGAAAACGTCCACGCCTGGCTCGATTGTGTGCCTTGGCTAACATATCAATGATAAGTTGAGTACGGTTAACTCTCAAGCCGTTAGAAAGGAATCTCATGGCAAAGGGATCAAAAAGGGAAGGTGGAGGCATCGGCGAGTTGCTCGCGTATGCCGGTGACCGCAAATTCCTAACGTATTTGGGCATGGCGCTCTCGGCGCTCTCGCAGCTGCTGAGCTTTGGCCCGTACGTGTGCATTTGGCTTGTCGCGCGCGATCTGATCGCCGTGGCGCCTAACTGGAGCGAAGCCTGCGACATCGCGATGTATGGCTGGTGGGCCGTGGGTTTTGCCCTGGCAAGCATCGTAGCTTATTTCGTGGGGCTCATGTGCACGCATCTGTCCGCGTTTCGCTGTGCGTCCAATATCCGCAAGACTACGAGCGAGCACCTGCTTAAGCTGCTGCTTGGCTACTTTGACACGCACGCCACCGGTGAGCTGCGTCGTGTTGTAGACGGATGTGCCGCCTCCACCGAGACTTTGCTCGCACACATGCTGCCCGATATCGCAGGCGCCGCTGCCATGGTCGTGGGCTTGCTCGTGCTGCTTTTCGCCCTCGATTGGCGCTTGGGCGCGGCATGCCTCATCTCGGTGGCCATTTCGCTTGGCGCCATGGCCGCCATGATGGGCGGCAAAGGCGCCGAGTTCATGAAGGCCTACATGGGAGCGCTGGTCAAGATGAACAAGACCGGCACCGAATACGTACGCGGCATCCCTGTGGTCAAGGTGTTTCAGCAGACGGTCTACTCCTTTAAGGCCTTCCACGATGCGATTGCCGAATACGCCGATATGGCACAAAACTATTCGGGCACGTTCTGTCGAGGCCCGCAAGTGCTCAATCTTACGGCGCTCAACGGCCTCGTGGCATTCTTTTTGCCCGTGGCGTTGCTGCTGGCTCCGGGCGAGACGGATTTTGCGCACTTTTTGACAAACTTCACCTTCTACGCGATTTTTTCGGCCGTGGTGCCCACAGCCATGACCAAGCTTATGTTTGTGGGCGAGGCATCTCAAATGAGTGCCGATTCGCTGGCGCGCATCCGAAGCATCATGGAGTCTGAGCAACTTCTGGTGCCCGCTCAGCCTAAGCGTCCTGTTGGCAGCGATGTGCGCTTTGAGGACGTGAGCTTCACGTACGAGGGTGCCGAAGCACCTGCCGTCAGCCACGTAACCTTTAACGTCCCCGCAGGCAGTACCCTTGCGCTGGTGGGTCCCTCGGGCGGTGGTAAGTCAACCTGCGCAAGCTTGATCCCGCGTTTTTGGGATGTTTCCTCGGGTCGAGTGCTCGTAGGCGGTGTGGACGTTCGCGATATGGATCCGCACGAGCTTATGGACCAGGTCGCCTTTGTGTTCCAGACCAACCAGCTGTTCCGGCAAACACTTGCCGATAACGTGCGCGCCTCCAAGCCTGCGGCCACTGACGACGAGGTGCGTGCGGCCCTCTCCGCAGCTCAGTGCGACGACATTGTGGCCAAGCTCCCACAGGGCATCAATACCATGCTCGGCGCCGGCGGGGCATATCTTTCGGGTGGCGAGGTCCAGCGCGTGGCATTAGCCCGCGCGATCCTTAAAGACGCGCCTATCGTGGTGCTCGATGAGGCCACGGCGTTTGCCGACCCCGAGAACGAGGCGCTCATCCAGCGCGCCTTTAGCAAGCTGGCGGCGGGCCGCACGGTCATTATGATCGCGCACCGACTCTCGACTGTAGTGGGCGCAGACCAAATCGTGGTGCTCAACCAGGGCAGCGTGCAGGAGTCGGGTACCCATGCCGAGTTGCTGTCCCAAGAGGGTCTGTATGCCAAGATGTGGGCCGAATACGAACAGGCTGCGAGCTGGAAAATCACTGCAGCGACCGCGGATGCCGCCGTCACGAAGGGAGGCGAGGCCTAAATGTTCGCCTCATTCCAAAAGAAGTATTTCCTATCCGATAAAGGTGTCGCCGGCGTAAAACGTGGCATTTTCTGGACCACGCTCACTAATCTCATTACCATGTCCGGCATGGGCTTTTTATTCCTGGTTATGGCCGGCTTTGTCGAGCATCTCGCCAGCGGGGCTGACCTGCCGGATGCCCTGCCGATTGTGGGCGGCCTCCTGGTCTTTTTCGTGTTGCTCTTTGCCTCTAACTGGCAGCAGTATTACTACACCTACTGCATCTTTTACGAGGAATGCGGCAAGCAGCGTATGGAGATCGCCGAACGTTTGCGCAAACTGCCGCTGTCGTTTTTTGGTCGTCGTGATCTGGCCGATTTAACCGAGACCATTATGGGCGACGTCCAGACCATGGAGCACGCCTACAGCCACGTGCTGGGAGAGCTTTGGGGTGCGATCATCGCAAGCGCCATTGTGTTCGTGGCGTCGCTGTTCTTTTGCTGGCAGCTGGCGATCGCGGCGTTTTGGAGCGTTCCCGTGGCCTTTGCCGTGCTGTATTTGACGCGCGGTCCCATGGTCCCGGTGTTCGACCGTGTTCGCGCCGAGAAGGTCAAAGTCACTGAGGCGATCCAGGAGACGCTCGATTGTGTGCGCGAGATCCGCGCTACCAACCAGGAGGCCTATTATCTTGAGGGACTCGGCGCCGTGATTGATGTCGAGGAGCGCGAGACCACTAAGGGAGAACTCGTTAACGGGCTTTTGGTCAACTCCGCCTTTGTCATCCTGCGTCTGGGCATTGCCACCACGCTGGTAACGGGTGCCGCGATGGTTGCCTCGGGGCGGGTCGACTTTTTGGTGATGTTTGCCTTCCTGCTTATGGTGAGCCGCATCTATGCGCCTTTTGACCAGGCGTTGATGCTGGTGTCCGAGCTGTTTGCCGCCGAGTCGTCAGCTAAGCGTATGCGCTCTATCATGGAAGAGCCTGTGGCGCGGGGCAGCGAGAAATTTGAGCCCGTGGGCCACGATGTGGTGTTCGATCACGTGGCATTTGGCTATGGTGCGGGCGAGGACGGCCGCGCCGGCGAGAAAGTTCTTACCGATGTGAGCTTTACCGCCAAGGAAGGCGAAGTCACGGCACTGGTCGGTCCTTCGGGTTCCGGTAAGTCTACAGTGAGCCGCCTGGCCGCGCGCTTTTGGGATGCCACCAAAGGCACGGTCACCGTGGGTGGCGTGGATGTTGCGAGCGTCGATCACGAGGTGCTGCTGCGCGACTACGCCATTGTGTTCCAAGACGTGCTGCTCTTTGACGACACAGTGATGGGAAACATCCGCCTCGGGCGTCGTGATGCCACCGATGAGGAAGTGCTTGCGGCCGCGCGTGCCGCCAACTGTGACGAGTTTGTGAGCCGCATGCCGCAGGGCTACGACACCATGATCGGCGAGAACGGCTCCAAACTCTCTGGTGGCGAGCGCCAGCGCATCTCCATCGCCCGCGCGCTGCTCAAAGACGCGCCCATCGTGCTGCTGGACGAGGCGACGGCAAGCTTGGATGTGGAGAATGAGACCGTGGTACAGCAGGCACTCTCCCGTCTGCTTGCAGGTAAGACGGTTATCGTTATTGCCCACCGTATGCGTACGGTGGAAAATGCCGACAAAATCGTTGTGCTCAAGGATGGTGTGGTTGCCGAGCAGGGCACTCCGGCGCAGCTTAAGGCGGCAGGCGGAGAATTTGCCCGCATGGTCGCACTGCAAAAGGAAGCGGCTGCCTGGCAGCTGTAGGAAAGGGGACCAAGATTTCCAAAGGTTAACTTTGGTTGACCATAATAGTTCGACTAAACTAGTCTCAAAAGCGTGCTCGAGCAAACTAATGAACTCGGGTGCTAAGGCACCATGCCGCGCTTGTGCGGCAAAAGGGAGAAGCAACATGAAGAAGTCGACTTTTAACACCCTGCTTGTCGGTGGCGGTTTTCTGCTTGGCACGGCCGGCATCAAGCTGCTTACCAGCGCTCCGGTAAAGAATGCCTGCGTGCAGGGTATCGCGTGCGGCATGCGCATCAAGAACGGCTACCAGGACATGGTCGAGCAGGCCAAGGCTAATGTCGACGACATGGTTGCCGAGGCTGCTTACATCACCCAGAGCGAGGCCGCTGCTGACGAGGCAGCCGAGTAACGCTCTCAGGCACAAATTATGAGATTCTCGATTATTAGCGAGATCCCTGGCAGGACCCGTCTTCAATTGGCGGGTCCTGTGCCAGAGAGCGATCTCGACGCACTTCTTAAGCTCAGCGGCGATATCGACGGCGTGCACAAGGTGCGCGTTTATGGCCGTATTGGCCAGATGGCGCTCGAATATGACGAGCCGCGCCGCGCGAGCGTGCTCGACGCCTTGGGCGCGCTCGATGCTCAAGCTATCGCCGATGCCAAGTCGGGCTACGTGATGCAACTCGAGCCGCGCAAGCACAAACTCGTTATGGACCTGGCGACACTCGTCGGCGCCCATTACGCACGTCGCTGGTTCTTGCCGACGCCTCTGCGTGCGGTGTTTGTCGTGGCCGGTTACATGGCATTTTTGCGCGCTGCCCTTCATGAGCTGGCACAGCCGCGCCTGACCGTTCCTGTGCTCGACGCTTCGGCCATCGGCATTTCGTTCGTCAAGCGTGATGTCGACACTGCGGGCCAGACGATGTTCCTGCTCAACGTGGGCGAGCTGCTCGAGGACTACACCCGCGCCATGAGCGAAAACGAGCTCATCAACTCGCTGCTCGATGTGCCCGACAAGGCGCAAAAGGTCGTCGGCGACACCGAGGTGAGCGTTGCTGCGACCGAGCTCGAGCCCGGCGATCTGGTCGCCGTACGCACCGGCATGTCCATCTGCATTGACGGTGTGGTCGAACGGGGGAGCGCCATGGTCAACCAGGCGACCCTGACCGGCGAGCCGCTGGCCGTCGAGCGCAGCGTGGGCGACGACGTGTTCGCCGGTACCGTCGTGGAAGACGGCAGCATCTTGGTGCGCGTGCGCGCCAATACGGCGCAAACCAAACTGCGCTCAATCGTCTCGCTCGTGCAGACGGCCGACTCGCTCAAGTCCGAGGGCCAGTCGCACATGGAGGACCTCGCCAACAAGATCGTTCCGTGGAACTTCCTGCTCGCGGGCCTGGTTGCGCTTACTACCCGCAGCCTCATCAAGACCTCAGCGGCGCTGATGGTCGACTACTCGTGCGCACTCAAGCTCACGGGCTCCGTCGCCGTCATGACCGCCATGAGCGATGCTGCCAAGATGGGTGTTATGGTCAAGGGCGCCAAGTACTTTGAGTCGTTTGCCAAGGCCGACACCATTGTGTTTGATAAGACCGGCACGCTTACCGAGGCGCAGCCGCGTCTTGCCTGCGTGCTCACCACCGATGGTTGGAGCGAGGACGAGATCCTGCGCCTTTCCGCTTGCTTGGAGGAGCATTTTCCGCATCCGGTGGCGCGTGCCGTGGTCAACGCCGCCCGCGAGCGCGGGCTCGAGCACCGCGAGCGCCATGCCGCCGTCGAGTACATCGTGGCGCACGGCATCGCCTCGTCCATCGAGGGTCGTCGCGCAATTATTGGCTCGGCACACTTTGTGTTTGAGGATGAGGGCGCGCAACTCGAGTCCGACATTAAGGAGCGCATCGAGTCCCAGATGCAGGGCCTGTCGCCGCTGTATCTGGCGGTCGACGGCACGGTCGTGGGTGTGCTCGGCATCGAGGATCCGCTCAAGCCCGGGGTCCGCGAGGCCATCGCCGACCTGCATGCGCTGGGCGTCAAGCATGTCGTTATGCTCACGGGCGACTCCGAGCGCACGGCCGAGCGCATTGCGCGAGAGGCGGGCGTCGATGAGTTTAAGGCCGAGCTGCTGCCCGAGGACAAGTACGCGTATGTGGAGCGCATTAAGGGCGAGGGACGCCACGTTGCCATGGTGGGCGACGGCGTCAACGACTCACCGGCGCTGGGCCTGGCCGATGTGGGTCTGGCCATGGGCGGTGGAAGCGACATCGCCAAGGAGGTCGCCGATATCATCCTGACCGATACGGAACTCGATGCGATTGTTCGCCTGCGCCGCATGAGCCAGGGACTCATCGATCGTCTGACGAGTTCGTATTCCAAGGTGATGCTCACCAACTCGGCGCTGTTGGCATTGGGTATTACCGGCATGATTACTCCGCAGGCGTCGTCACTGCTGCACAACGGCTCGACGATTGCCTACAGCCTGGGCAACGCGAAGGCTTACCTGCGTTAGCAGACGTGTTCGCTCACGTTATCTGGCCTGCGCCCAGACGGCATCTGTGTCGTCTGGGCGCAGGCCTTTTGCGTTCAAGACTTTAGTCTGCTGGGCGCGCAGCGGCCAGCTTCAACCCACCCGCTATGCGGGTGGAGACAAACGGCTTTACAAAGCCACCCCTCCGACCGATATTGACGATTGTTCAGGCCGTCAAGAATTCGAGTCGAAGGGGTGGTCGCCATGGCCCAGAAGGCCTACAGCCTTTCCCGCACGAAGTGGATGTGCAAGTACCACATCGTGTTCACGCCGAAGTATAGGCGCAAAGTGATCTACAGCCAAATCAGGAGCGACATAGGGGAGATCCTCAGGAAGCTGTGCGAGTACAAGGGGATCGAGATAATCGAGGGGCACCTGATGCCCGACCACGTGCACGTGCTGCTGGCGATCCCGCCGAAGTACAGCGTCGCGAGCGTCATGGGCTACCTGAAGGGGAAGAGCTCGCTGATGATATTCGACAGGCACGCCAACCTCAAGTACAAGTTCGGCAACAGGAAGTTCTGGGCGGAGGGCTACTACGTGTCCACCGTCGGCCTGAACGAGGCGACGATCGCCAAGTACATCAGGGAGCAGGAGTCCCACGACATCGCGCTGGACAAGCTGGGCGTGAAGGAGTACGAGGACCCCTTCAAGAGGAGGTGACCCCGCCGGTTCGACCGGCACGCCACGGGTCAAGATGCACTAGGCCTGGACGAAGTCCGGGCCCGCGCCTTTAGACGCGAGCCCGGAGCCCGTGGGTTATACCCTAAGAGCAAACCACCCTTTTTAAGGGTGGTTCTGATTTTGACCATCTGCTAGCTTCTCTATATAGTGTTGATAGCGGTGCTAGCAATTGAAGGGAGCGGGATCAACGTGGGTGCTGTTAGCGGCATGGCGCAGGTGAATGTTCGCGTAGATCGCTCGGTTAAAGAGCGCGCCGAGGAAGCGCTACAGCTTTCGGGCAGGTCACTGCCCGAGCTCATCAAAAAGGTCGTGGCCAAGGTCGCACAGGGTGGCGGGCAGTGTGAGGAAGTGCTGTCTGCCGTTGATGGTCGGCAACAGACCGTCGCGCACGATACTCCGTTCTCCGTATCATGGGCAGCGGCCGACCGGCTTTATGCAGATTTGGGCATCGCTACGTCGTCCGTGTCCGACGATCGCGATTGGGACGCAATCTATTCCGAAGCCATGGACGAGCGCTATCGCCAAAAGGGGATGATCCTGTGAGCGGGGCTCCCCTCAAAATAATGGTGGACGCCAACGTATGGGTTGATTCGTTTTGCGTCGACCATGCCGAGTCGCTTGCCGCGCGTGCGTTTATTGGGCAGGCGACGGATACGCGGGCGTTGCTGTTCTTTCCGGTGCATATCGCTAAGGACGTGCTATACGTTGTCCAACACGAGCTGAAGCGTAGCGTTCTTGCCAGCGGGGGAACGCTCGACGAGGCATCTGCCCGCGCGATTGGCGATGCGGCGTTGGTGTTTGTGCGGAACATGACCGAAAACGCCACGGTCGTGGGTGCAGATGCGTCGGACCTTTGGCTGGCCGACAAATACTTAGCGCTCCATCGCGATTACGAGGACAACTTGGTACTCGCCGCATGCAAACGCGCCCAGGTCGATTACTTGGTAACTAACGATCGCAAGCTGCTCGAACATGCCGATCTTGCAGCAAAGACCCCGCGTCAAATGATGCCGATTCTTGCTTTGGCCGAACGCGGCGGCGCGGCTATCGGTTGACGCGAACTGTTTGCGGGCCTCTTGGACGACGATGCGCCAAGGGACCCGCGTCTGCTATTTACAAAAGCTCGGCCTTGATGGCGGGACTTTCTGCGAGCTGCTCGGCAGCCTTTTCGTCGGAATCGTTTAGTGCTGCCAGGCTGCGGTAGACCCACTCGTTGACCTGGGTGTTCTTGACGCCTGCGGTCTGCATAAGGGCGCCTACCTCGCGGATTGCTGCGAGCAGATCGGCTTTGGGACCCGCGAGCTCGACCTCGACGCCGTGGTAGGCGGTCACGCCGCGGTTTTCGCTCACGTGGTCGATAAAGCCCTCGACGGTCTCAAGCTGCTGGGCGAGAGCTGCATTATCGTCGGCGTCCAGCGCGACGAGTGCGTTCGATACCGTGAGGGCGGGATGTCCGCAGGGGACAAAGCCTTCGATGACATCCATAGCTTCGGTAATGGTTGAGCCCAGGCCTGCGAGGGCATTGACGAGTTGCTGTTTGGTATCCATGACGGTCCTTTCGACGGGTCAATTTTGCTTGGCGAAAATATACGTGACGCGATCGGTAGCAAAAGTGTGAAGTGCGGCGCACATTGGGGTCTTCACAGCTCGTGCATAGAACAGCTGTCTGCCTTTAGAACGTGGTAAGATAGCTATCCACGAGCGGGGTTCACCCCGCGTGTTCCTTGAAAAGTCGACGGTTATCGGGTGTTTGCAGACCCGATACCATCCAGACTTTCCCAACATTCGGGGGCGACTGGTTTCGACACGATAGCCCTGAGAGAGGAAGCAAGCCGAGGTCTCCTCGCCTCGTTAAACAGGGGTACCGTCAAATTGAATTGACAACAACTCTTCTTTTGAGCCTATGGCTCTCGCTGCTTAGATTATAGCGGCGCGTCAACCCGGTGATTTCCCCGACACCGGCGCGACGTCATTTTAGGGGAATGCTCCTGCGCACGTAATCGGTATGGCGCAGGCTAAGACCGAACCGGTTAGGATGCCGCGAGCGTGTCGCTGCGCGCAAAGCGTCCGAGACTAAACCAGCGACTGAGCTTGGAGATGCCAATCAGGGGGCTTTCGTGGACCGGAGTTCGATTCTCCGCGCCTCCACCATAAGTAACAGGCAGGTAGATATTCGTATCTACCTGCCTTTTTATTTCTAGTCCGTACCGCGGAGAATCGAACTCTATGCAGGGCGCGGGCGTAAAGAAAACGCGTAAGCGTTTTTAGCCCGCGGGCGAGGACGCCGGCAGGCGGCCGAAGCCGGTGCGGATTTGCGAAGCAAATACGCGGATTCTCCGCGCAAAGCCCCAACCCAAAACAGATGCGATGTTTATCGAATTTCAGCTGGCCTCGCCCAGCATCAACGGATCCCCCGTACCGCGGAGAATCGAACTCTGCTCAAAAACCTGCGCGCTCGCCATCCTAAAACTGGGTAGAAGAAAGCCAAAACGCAATCGCAGGAGGTCAATATGACTGCAGAAGATAAGGCAAAGAACGCCGGCAAGGTCGCGCTCGTCCTGGAGGGCGGTAGTTTTCGCGGGCAGTTTACTGCGGGCGTGCTTGACGTTCTCATGGAGGCCGGCGTCGAGATTCCGGCGGTATATGGCGTATCGGCCGGCGCCCTCAACGGCGTGAACTACAAGTCGCACCAGATCGGCCGTGCCAACCGCATCAACCTGGCTTTCTGCAACGATAGCCGCTTCATGGGCGCCGCATCGTTTGCGTCCACGGGTTCCATCGTGGGTTACGACTTTATCTTCAACGATGTCCAGGACCGCCTGGATCCCTTTGACAACGAGACGTTCGACGCGAGCCCCATCGAGATGTACGCCGTCGCGACGGACATGCTCTTTGGAACCGCCACGTACCTCCCGGTTAAAAGCGCAGTGCTCGACCTCGACGCCGTGCGTGCCTCGACCTCGCTGCCGCTGGTGACGCCGCCGGTCGAGATTGACGGGCACAAATACGTCGACGGCGGCGTAGCCGATTCGATCCCCATCGAGCACGTGCTGGAGGAGGCGGGCTTCGACCGCGCGGTTGTCATTGTCACGCAGGACCGCTCGTACGAGAAAAAACCCTACGAGTTTTTGCCGGCCGCGCGTGCGCGTTATGCCGACTACCCCTACCTGCTCGAGGCTATCGAGACGCGCCACGACCGTTACAACATCCAGCGCATGCACCTGTGGAAGTATGAGCGCGAGGGCCGTGCGTTGGTCGTCGCTCCGCAAAAGCCGGTCGAGGTCGGCCATGTCGAGCGCGATCCGGCAAAGCTTTTGGACCTATATATCCAGGGCCGTCAGGAGGCAAAGCGCCTGCTCGCGGAAATCCAAGAGTTCGTTGAGCGCTAACGACGGCGAACCCTCAAAAAATGACAACAGCTAAAGAGCTGGAAAAATTATGGCTCGTGGATGACATGTGCAGAAACTCTGGTCGGAGCCAAAATACCTGTTGACTCGTACGGCGAGCGGGGTAATATGGACAGGTTACTTGCAGAGCCCCGTGAATCTCTGTAACAACACGTACTGTACATGGAGGAGTCTAAGTGATTTCGAAATCGACTCACTACGCCAAGCAGGGCGAGGTCCAGCGCAACTGGGTTCTCGTCGACGCCGATGGTGCTGTCCTGGGCCGTCTTGCCACCCAGATCGCAATGATCCTGCGCGGTAAGAACAAGCCCCAGTTCACGCCCAACAGCGACTGCGGCGACTTCGTTGTCGTCATCAACGCCGATAAGGTCCAGCTTACCGGTAACAAGGCCGACACGAAGACCTATTATCGCCACAGCGGCTACAACGGCGGCCTCAAGGCTGAGAGCTTCCGCCAGGCTATGGAGAAGCACCCGGAGAAGGTCATCGAGCGCGCCGTTCGCGGTATGCTGCCCAAGACCACCCTCGGCCGTGCCCAGATGACCAAGCTTAAGGTCTACGCTGGTGCCGAGCATCCGCATGCTGCCCAGAACCCCACGAAGATTGAGCTGGAGGCTTAAAGATGGCTGAGAACACCGTTGTCTACCAGGGTACCGGCCGTCGTAAGAACGCCGTAGCCCGCGTCCGTCTCGTCCCCGGCACCGGCAAGGTGACCATCAACAAGCGTGACGCCGAGCAGTATTTCGGCCGTCATCAGCTCGTTGAGAACGCCCTTGCTCCCTTCAAGGTGACCGACACCGCCGGTCAGTTCGACGTTATCGCTCTGTGCGATGGCGGCGGCATCTCCGGTCAGTCCGGCGCTCTGCGTCTGGGCATCGCTCGCGCTCTTCTGAACGCTGGCGACTACCGTGCTGACCTCAAGAAGGCCGGTTTCCTTACGCGCGATGCTCGCGTGGTCGAGCGCAAGAAGTACGGCCTCAAGAAGGCCCGCCGCGCTCCCCAGTTCTCCAAGCGCTAAGGTTTTATCTCCTTACGAGATACAATGTACAAGCGGGGCCTGCCGATTGCTCGGCGGGTCCCGCTTTTCTTTTTCGACTAGGGTGGGCGACTGCGTTTTGCCCACTTGGGAAGGAGCGATCCTATGCCCCAGAACATCTTCGGTACCGACGGCGTCCGTGGCGTCGCCAATGCCGACCTCTCGTGCGACCTCGCATTTCGCCTTGGCCGTGCGGCGACCAAGTTCCTTGGTCCGGACATTTGCATCGGCCGCGACACGCGTCTTTCGGGCACCATGCTCGAGAGCGCTCTGACCGCCGGCATTATGGCCGAGGGCGGCCGCCCGCACTGCTGCGGCGTTATCCCTACGCCGGCCGTGGCGCTGCTCACCGTCCAAAACGAGCTTGACGGCGGCATCGTCATCTCTGCTTCGCACAATCCGCCGGAGTTCAACGGCATCAAGTTCTTTAGCCGCAAGGGCATGAAGCTTCCCGACGCGGTCGAGGAAGAGATCAGCGCCTGGGTCATGTCCGAGGAAGCCATGGCTGCCGACACGCTGCCGACTGGCGCCGGCGTGGGCCATATCATCAAGATGAAGGACGCTCGCAAGGCATACGTCGACCACGCCATCGATACGCTTGATGGCCTGAGGCTCGACGGCCTGGTCGTTGCCGTCGACTGCGGCCATGGCGCTTCCTGCCAGACCACGCCCGCCGCGCTGCAGCGCCTGGGTGCCACGGTGCACGCTATCAACACCGATTATTGCGGCACCGACATCAATGTCGAGTGCGGCTCTACGCACCTCGAGCCCCTGCGCGAGCTCGTGCTGCGCACCCACGCCGATATCGGTCTGGCCCACGACGGCGACGCCGATCGCGTGCTGTTCGTGGACAGTGAGGGCAATGAGATCGACGGTGACTACATCCTGGCCATCTGCGGCTCCGACCTGGCCGCCCGTGGCAAGCTCGCCAACTCCGAGATCGTCTCGACCGTCATGTGCAACCTGGGCTTCTCCATCGCTATGAAGGAGCAGGGCTTCGAGATGGTTCAGACCGCCGTGGGCGATCGCTACGTTCTGGAGCGTATGCTTGCGGACGGCGCCGTCATCGGCGGCGAACAGTCCGGGCACATCATCTTCCTGGAGCACAACACCACCGGTGACGGCCTGGTGACGGCTCTGCAGCTGCTGGCCGTGCTCAAGCGCACCGGTCGTACCCTCACCGATCTTGCCGGCATCATGAAGAAGTACCCGCAGGTACTCGTCAACGTGCATTCGGACAACAAGGCTGGTCTGGACGATTGCCAGCCCATTTGGGACGCCGTCGCTGCTGCCGAGAAGGAGCTTGACGGCCGCGGCCGCATTCTGGTGCGCCCGAGCGGTACTGAGCCGCTGGTTCGCGTTATGGCCGAGGCGGAGACGCACGAGCTGACCCAGCGTGTTGTCGACGACATCGTCGAGGTTGTCAAGCGCGAACTTCCCTAATGGTCAAAAACGGGTGCCAAGTGGTAAACTGTTAAAGCTATTTTGGTTGATTGGTATGTCCGAGGGGGAGCATGTTCACTAAAGTCCTAAGGTCTTTTGGTATGCGTGGTCGAGTCCTTACGCTGGATGCTCCCATCTCGGGCGATGTCATTCCGCTTTCCGAGGTAAACGATCAGACGTTTGCCACCGGCCTTTTGGGCCAGGGCGTTGCCATTCAGCCTACGGGTACGCGCGTGATCGCGCCGGCTGATGCCAAGGTCGAGGCTATTTTTCCCACGGGACACGCCGTTGCGCTTAACACGGTCGATGGCTTGGACGTGCTCATCCACGTTGGTTTGGACACTGTTCAGCTCGAGGGCAAGCACTTTACCGTACATGCGCAAGTGGGTGACATCGTCCATAAGGGCGATGTGCTCATTGAGTTCGATCGCGAGGCAATTGCTGCCGAGGGCTACGATGTGACGGTTCCCATCTTGGTGTGCAACTCCGTTGAGTTCTCGAGCATCAAGGGCTCCGTTGGCGTGCATGTCGAAGAGATGGACCAGCTCATCGTTGCTCGCGAGCGCTAGCAAGTGCACGTGGCCATTAGTCTACAATTCAAACACGTTTACGGAGGGCGCCCTTGAAAGAGGACGCCCTCAGTGGCAAGATGGGATTTGTCCGAAGCTAAAAGGCTTTGGGTCACCGTGGACGGGCAGGGGCCTCGACGCGGCTAGACACGAGACACATACATTACGCGACCTCGCCCTGGTGGCCGCACACGTTGGTTGCGGCCGACGCGGGCCGCGGGCAAGTGCTTGTAAGGGAGCCTTGCCTCTCTTGTACGAGAAAGGACGCGTAATGAAGATCATTAAAGCTAAAGACTACGAGGATATGAGCCGCAAGGCCGCTAATATCATCTCGGCCCAGGTTATCCTCAAGCCCGACTGTGTGCTGGGTCTTGCCACCGGCTCCACCCCGATCGGAGCCTACAAGCAGCTCGCTACTTGGTACAAGAAGGGCGACGTCGACTTTGCCGAGGTCAGCACCTACAACCTGGACGAGTATCGCGGCCTTTCGCACGACGATCCCCAGAGCTATCACTACTTCATGCGTGAGAACTTCTTCGATCACATCAACATCGACCTGAACAACACGCATGTGCCCGACGGTTCCAACCCCGACGCCGCCGCTGCCTGCTCTGAGTACGACAAGATCGTCGCCGACGCCGGTTACCCGGATCTGCAGCTGCTCGGCATTGGCAACAACGGCCACATCGGCTTCAACGAGCCCGATGACCACTTCTCCAAGGGCACGCACTGCGTCGACCTCACCGAGAGCACCATTCAGGCCAACAGCCGCCTGTTCGACAGTATCGACGATGTTCCCCGTCAGGCCTACACCATGGGTACCCAGACCATCATGTATGCCCGCATGATCTTGGTCGTCGCCAACGGCGAGGCCAAGGCTCAGGCCGTGCATGACATGTGCTATGGTCCGGTTACGCCCGCGTGCCCGGCTTCGATCCTGCAGCTGCACACCAACTGCGTTGTCGTTGCCGACGAGGCCGCCCTTTCGCTCTGCGAGTAGCGCGAATCCTGCACCTCGACATAGCCTTGCCTAAGGCCTCCGCTTTGCGGGGGCCTTTTTGCTATCCCTTTCCGCCCACTTGACCAAAATCTTGCCGCAAGCTTGACGAATGCCGGATGCCCAACAGTTGATTCATTCCATACCAGATTCTATGCAAAAATGCCACTAAAAGGTCGTAGACGGTAGCGGGTGCTAGGCGAGTTGAATGACATGGCTGAACCTTGTTCATTTGCGTTACACTGCCGCTTAGATGGGACAAGCTGACAAGCTCATTTACCTGCTTAAAGACCGATTAGTCGGGGGATTAATAACAATCGGCCCTCGCTGTACAAAAACTTGCCGCTTGCGTACCAAAAGACAACCTAGAACACAAGGTCGCTCTATTCATAGCACGGCTTGTATGGTCTTGCGGTTACAGTGTCCATACGGTCGAGTTGAGGAGCGGGCATGGTAAACGATTTGGGCAGTATGGACGATCTCGAGCTGATGCCGCTGGGCGTTGGCTATATGGTGCGACGCGAACGCTTGATGAATGAGCTTCTCGCCAAGGGCCGAAAGGCCGGCATCGTGGTTCTTTATGCGCCCGACGGGTTTGGGAAGACCTCGGTGCTGCTGCAGTACACCCATGAGGTTAAATGCGACCCGACGCGAGGCCCCGTGCGGATTATCGAGGCCGATCGCGCCATTGGGCGCGAGGTGTTTATGCAGCTCGAGGTGGTTACCGAAGAACTCAAAGACAAACCGCACTCCCTTATCGCGATTGATAATGTGCCAAACCTCGATCAGCGCGATACCGAAGACCTCATCGACAGGATTCGCGGCCTGCGCGCCATGGGGGTAGGGGTCTTTATCTCCTGCCGTCCTTCAAATCGTCAGCTGATTCATGGGCTGGGCGATTCGGTTAAGATCAATGCGCAGATGCTCAAGGTGCATGCCTATGAGTATTCGGCGTGGGCATCGGCGTTTTCGATCAGCACATCGCTCGACTTTTATCAGCTCACGCAGGGTGTGCCCGAGCTCGTCTCGGCATTGCAGACGGGTCTGTATGGCCAAGGCGACGTAGCCGGTCTGCTCGAAAACGAGATTGTCAACGTATATGGCGCGGCACTTGTCGATCTGGCTTCGCTCGACAATAATGCGCTGTTTTGCGTGGCATGTCTCATGATTTTGATGGGCGAGGGCAATATCGCAGAACTCGAGGCTTGCGGGGTGAGGCTGTCGATGGTCGACCAGTCCTACTTTGTACGCGACTACCCGATCTTTGGCTTGGATCCCGCCGAGCGGAGTTTTACGTGTCTGGGCACGGAGGATAACGGACGCTTGCGTTTGCGTAAGTTGGTGGCCGAGGTTCGCCCCGAACTTGTTCCGAGGGCGGCCCGGATTTTGCTTAAGGCGGGCCGATGCGATGCGGCGATGGGCCTGGCGGACGCCTTTTTGAACCGTGAAGCGGTCCTTGAACTTGCTGGGCAGTATGGGGTCGATCTGGCTCTGACGGGGCACGGGGCCGATATCTGCCGAGCAGCGCTGGGCACGATCGATGCCGAGGATCCGGCTCCAGAGCCAACGCCTGCCGAGGCGCTTGGCGTATATCTGGCAGCGGTCAGCGTGTCCAATACAAAGCTCGCTCGCTATATGGCATCGGTCATCGAGCGCGGGGGCGAACGGGCGGCCTGCGAAATAGACCCTGTTTCATGGAGGGTGGCCCAGACACTGACGGCTGTTTGCTATGGGGACAACGGGCTTGGGCTTCCTACGAACCTGGCCGTGCCAGAAATCGAGACATCCCATACCGCGCTCGATATGTTGTCTGCGCATATCGAGGTCAAGCGCTGCCTGACCGAGCGGGGAGATGACGGCGGCGTTCTACAGCAGCTCAAAACGAGCAAGGCCTACGACTGCGAGCTCGACATCGCGGGGATTGTTATACGGGCCGACAGCATGCTGGTGGAGCTTTTTGACGGGTCGTTTGCGGGAACCGACGAGCGCGACGACGAGATGACGGTGGTGCGGGAGGCGCTCGACGTACGTGGGCTCAAGGCGATGGCTATCTGGGTGCGCATGGTGTTGGCGGCACGGCGGCTCCTTTCCGGCTTGCCGGTAACCGACGATGCGGCGTTCAACGAGCTCGATCGCTTTGCCGTACGCATGCGCGACAACCAGATTCAGCTGTTTGGCCTGCTGCTAGAAGGCTGGCAATCGCTGGCAGAAGGTCGGCCGGTCAATGCGAAGTTCCGCGCGGTCCAGGTGCTCAAACTGGCTGAGGAGCCAATTGCATACATGCGCGACAATGCGTTGCTGCTGGAGCGTGCGGCGTATCTGCGTAACACCTCGATGGTTTCGGTGCGCGAGGAGGCGGAGCTGCTCGATATAAGCCAGACGCAGGTTGGTGGTGCAGAAGCATGGATGGTGGCGCTGCATTTGGCTTGCGCGGGGCGAGATAGCGATCTTGCGGCCTGGATGTCCATGAATCGCGCGGGGATTCTAGAGCCATCGTATCGGCTCTTTGCACGCCTTGCCATGCATTGTCTGGGCGAGCCGGCGGCCAGAATTCGTAAGAAACTCCCCGTGCGCGAGCTATCGCGGTACTCGCTGCGTGACGATCTGGAAGGGGAGGGTGAGCGCCTGTTTCAGGCTGGCGAGGTTGAAGCCGTCGATGCTATCGAACATATCGAGATTCGCATGTTTGGGGCGTTTCGCGCCGAGCGCGACGGGTTTCCCATCACGGACAAGATGTGGCGCCGCAAGAAAGCGGCAACGCTCGCCGAACGGCTTGCGCTGGGCATGGATGCGCTGGTCGACCGCGAGACACTGGCCATGGAACTGTGGCCCCATGCTGAGTTCAATAGCGCCCGCAACAACTTGTACTCGACGATATCACGCCTGCGCTCGGCCTTGGGGCCGACGCCGGACGGCAAATCGTGCGTGCTCATCCAAAATGAATGCATTGGGCTCAACAGTGACTACGTCAAGACCGATGTACGGCTGTTTGACCAGATAAGCCGCGAGGTTTTGGGAAATCGCACGGGTGCGCGCGGGCCCCATTTAGTTGAGCTGTGCCTTAAGATTGAGCAGCTTTATGCCGGACCGCTGTATGTTCCCAATGGCTGTAATCCCACCTACTTTTTGCGTATGCGACGCATTATGCAGTCAAAGTTCATCGATTGCATGATTAAGGGAGCAAATGCCGCTCTAGAAGAAAACGATTTGCAGTCGGCGATTTGGCTGGCGGAGTCGGGGCTTCGACAGGAAACGGCGCGTGAGGATATGGTGCGCTGCGCCATGCGTGTCTACAGTGCGGCGGGGCGGCGGCGCGATATCGTCGAGCTATACAGTGGACATATGCACCATCTGAGGGAGCAGGTCAATGGCGTGCCCGAGCCCGAGACGCGGCGTCTATACGAGCGCTTGGTGGAGGGGCGGCTCAATCGCGTGTTGGTCGAGCGATAAAAAAACGGGCGCCCGAAGTACTTGGGCACCCGTAAGCTTGCTATGTGTTGGCTCGCCGGATCATTGGCTCTTAGACGAGCTTGATCTTCTCGATATCCTTGCGCGAGGACTCGCGATACAGCGAGAACTTGCGGCCGATGACCTGGACGACCTCGGCGTGGCAGCGCTTGGCGAGCTCTTCGGCGGCTTCGCGGGCGGAAAGACTGGAGCCATCGAGCACGGAGCACTTAACGAGCTCGTGCTTCTCCAGATAGGCGACCGTCTGCTCGACGGTGCCCTCATTAATATCGGACTTGCCGATGATGATGGCGGGGTTGAGGTGATGGGCCATGCTGCGAAGCTGCTTGACCTGGGCTCCTGTCAGTGCCATGGGTTCTCGCTTTCTATGTATGGGGCGCCCCGCGACGGGGCCTTAATCTACGTGAGCTGTCCCACGATAACGCAGGAACGGCGCGGTGTGGAGCGCGTTTGCCCAGTTCAAAAAGAATGCGGATGCCGAATGAGTGGGCGGTGCGGGCTGCGAACAGGCTATGAGCTGGGCGCAGAGACCGGCTCCCATGCAATAAACGCCCAGCGAACCTTACGGATATGGTCGAGCATATAGCGCCCCTGCGGCACGCCCTTGGAGCCCGGCTCACCGGCATGGGGATTCTCGATCATGTGCTGGGCGATGTAGTCGCGCAGACGGTCGACCTTATCCTCGTTGCCATGCTCAAGCATGCGGGAAAAGTCCGCCACGCCCGCTTCAAGGCTGTCGAAGGTATCGCGACGCGGCGATTCAAAGTACGTGACCTGCGGCAGGGCACCCATCTGAATGAGGATATTAAAGGCATACACAAAGCCATTACTGCAGGTAACCGAGGCACCGATGGCATTCATCAAGTGCAGGTCATAGCGCGGGCTGGAGTTAGCGACCATCGTGACAGCACAACGCCGACGAGCCGTACGATCAAGCTTGGCAAGCGCACCTTTGAGGTTGGTCGTGGTGACCGAACGACTGGCAAAGGCAACATCAACCGCTTTCGCGATCGGCCCAACTAGGTCCCAATCATCATCCCAGGCAAGCTCAAGCGGCGTAATGTGGCCTTCAAGCCCGTAATACTCAATACCAGCATCAAGGGTGCCCAGCATAGCAGGAGAGAAATCAGCCGCAATCACAGGATGCCCGGCTTGCGCAAGCGGAATAGCAATCGACCCAGCCCCACACCCCATATCAAGCACCGACTCACCAGGCTTCAACGCCAACAGCTTTATAAAATCCCGAGCATAAGGGGCAGTCTCCAACGGCCGAAAATGCCGAGCCCGCTTATCCCATTCAAAAGAATCATCAGCCCGTCGCCGACCAGCTTGCAGGCGCATCCATTCGCCATTCCAATCCGCAGCAAGCAGCTCAGAACGATTCTCCCCATCAACCACGGGCCAACCTCCTAGCAACAAAAAAGCGACTCCTCCCAAAAGAAGAGCCGCAACCAGCATATATCAGAAAGAACCGATCCAACGCCAAATCGCCGCATCAGCCAAGTGGTGCAGGAGCGAAGCAACTGCAACCGGGATAGAACCCAACTGAGGTCCCGTTGTGCGGGAGCCCCGGGGAGGGCAAATATATAAGGTCGATCGCGAGTTCCGCACGAGCCGGAGAGCACTTAATGTGCTCTCCGTGCGAGTCAGGACTGTCCGAGCAGGCGACCTTATATATTTGCCCTCCCCGGGGCTCCTCGCCAGTCCCCCTCAGCTAGTTCTTCAGCGAGTTCAGCGGTGCCGGGAATCGACCACCGCGGTGGGCAAGCACGGTGCCGGCGTTGGGGTTCACCGGCATAATGGGTGCACGGCCGAACAGGCCGCCGTACTCGACGCAGTCGCCCACGCCCTTGCCGATGGCAGGAATCACGCGGACGGCCGTGGTCTTGTTGTTGATGACGCCGATGGCCATCTCGTCGGCGATGATGCCGGCGATGGTCTCGACCGGGGTGTCGCCGGGGATGGCGATCATGTCCAGGCCGACGGAGCACACGCAGGTCATGGCCTCGAGCTTCTCGAGCGAAAGCGCACCGGCCTCGACGGCGGCGATCATGCCGGCATCCTCGGACACGGGGATAAAGGCGCCCGAGAGACCGCCCACGCTGGAGCTGGCCATAACGCCGCCCTTCTTGACGGCGTCGTTGAGCATGGCGAGCGCGCAGGTCGTGCCCGGGCCGCCGCAGGTGCCCACGCCGATGATCTCGAGGATGCGGGCAACGGAGTCGCCGATGGCAGGCGTAGGAGCCAGCGACAGGTCGACGATACCCTTCTCGACACCCAGGCGATGGGCGGCCTCGCGGCTCATGAGCTCGCCGGCGCGGGTGATCTTAAAGGCGGTCTGCTTGATTTTCTCGGCGACCTCCATCATCGAGGCGGAGTCGGGCAGCTTCTCCAGAGCCGCGGCCATAACGCCGGGGCCCGAAACGCCTACGTTGATGACGGCGTCGGCCTCGCCACCGCCGTGGACGGCGCCCGCCATAAACGGGGAGTCCTCGACCATATTGGCAAAGCAGACAAACTTGGAAGCGCCGACGGAGTCCTGGTCGGCCGTGAGCTTGGCGGCGTCGATGATGGTCTGCGCTGCCATGAGCACGGCGTCCATGTTGATGCCGGCACGCAGGCTGGCGACGTTGACGCTGGAGCAGACGCGGCTCGTGGTGGCGAGCGCCTGCGGAATGGACTGGATAACGCGGCGGTCGGCGTCGCCGATGCCCTTCTGGACGAGCGCGGAGAAACCGCCCAGGTAGTCGATGCCGAGGGTCTCGGCTGCACGGTCGAGGGCATGCGCGATGGGGGTGAGGTCCTCGACCTTGCAGCAAGCGGCGATCTGCGCCACCGGGGTGACGGAAACGCGCTTGTTGACGATGGGGATACCGTACTCGCGCTCGAGGTTCTCGGCGGTCTCGACCAAGTGCTCAGCCGTGTGCGTCACGTGGTCGTAGATCTTCGTGCACATGCGGTCGAGGTTCTCGTCACCGCAACCCATGAGCGAAACACCCATGGTGATGGTCCTGATGTCGAGGTTCTGCTCCTCAACCATGCCGCGGGTTTCCGCGATTTCTGCAGGCGTGATCGCCATCCTTGCGCTCCTATCTGCCAAAACGAGCATAGTCCCCTCTATTCTAACGTGCCGCACGCGCCAAGTGGCACATGCGGCACGTTTTGGTGCGGGGTTGTTTCCGTTGTGTTACCGGCCAAAGACCTCTTCGGCGATACGCGCGCTCTCGGCGGCGTCCTTGGCATAGTAGTCCGCGCCAATCTGCTTGGCGTATTCGGGGGTGAGCACGGCGCCGCCCACGATGATCTTGACGCCCGGAACCTCGGCATGGAGCAATTTGATGGTCTCCTCCATGGCGACGACGGTGGTGGTCATAAGCGCCGAGAGGCCGACGAGCTTAATGTCGCGCTCCTTGACGGTCTTGAGCACCTCCTGCGGATCGACGTCGCGGCCCAGGTCAAAGACGGTGTAACCGTAGTTGTCGAGCAGCATCTTGACGATATTCTTGCCAATATCGTGGATGTCGCCCTTGACGGTGGCCACACAGATCTTGCCCTTGTCAGCAATTTCGCCGGCGGGCATCAGGCGTTTGATGGTATCGAAGCCCACGCGTGCGGCCTCGGCCGAGGCCATGAGCTGCGGCAAGAAGAACTTGCCCTGGTCAAAGAGGACGCCGACCTCGTCGAGGGCGGGGATAAAGTGGTTGTTGATGAGGTCCATAGCGTCGTGGTCGGCCAGCAGACGCTCGGTCTCGGCCGCGATCTCGCCCTTACGACCCGAGACGACCATGTGGCGGATGGGGTCATCGTCAGCGCTTGCGGTGGTGCTTGCGGCAGGCGCGGCATCGCTCGACGCTGCCTGAGCTGCCGCCGGGTTGGCGGCGATCTTGTACGGGTCGGTCCAGCCGGCGTAGCGCTCGATGTATCCGGTCGAGCCCTCGTCCTCAACACTCAACACGCGATAACTGTAGACGGTGTCCATAAAGCGCTTGGAGCCCGGGTTCATGATGGGGGCGTCCAGGCCCGCGCCGAAGGCGGCGGCCAAAAAGACCGAGCCCAGCAGCGGGCGGGCGGGCAGACCAAAGCTGATGTTCGACACGCCGAGTGCACATTTGACGCCCAGACGCTCCTTGCACAGGGACATGGCGCGCAAGATCTGCTCGGCTTGGCGTTGATTGGTCGAGGCGGTCATGACCAGACAGTCGATGAGGATGCGGTCCGGGCCGATGCCGTAGCGGGCGGCCTCGGCCACGATGCGCTCGGCGATGGCGAAGCGAGCCTCGGCGGTATCGGGAATGCCGCCTTCGTCGAGCGTGAGGCCGACGACGTTGGTGCCGTAGTGAGCGACCAGCGGAAAGATCTCATCCATGATCTGCTGCTTGCCATTGACCGAGTTGATGATGGGCTTGCCGGCGTAGCGGCGCACGGCGGCCTCGACGGCTGCGGGATCGGTGGAATCGATCTGCAGGGGCAAGAGGGTGGAGCCTTGGAGCTGCTCGGTGGCCTGTTGGATAATCTTGACCTCGTCGATTTCGGGCAGACCCACGTTGACGTCCAGGATGTCGGCGCCCTGTTCCTGCTGGCTAATGCCCTGGCTCACGACGTAGTCCAGGTCGCCGTCGCGCAGGGCCTGCTGCAGGCGCTTTTTGCCGGTGGGATTGATGCGCTCGCCGATGACGGCGATCTTGTGGCCGTCGCAGGGAAGGTCCACGACCGTCTGGGCGCTCGTGACCGACATGCTGGGCTTGCGGCGGCGCGGGCTGGGCGTGTGGTTGTCGATAAGCGTGCGCAAGGCCGCCATGTGCGCCGGCGTGGTTCCACAGCAACCGCCCACGACGCTTACACCGTCGGCGATCATACCGGCAACGGCGTGAGTGTATTCGGGGGCCTGGATGTCAAAGACGGTGTTACCGTCGTCGTCCACGTGGGGCAGACCCGCATTGGCCTGCACCATAACGGGTTTGTCGGTAACGGTGAGCATACGTGCGGCGAGCCCCCGGAGTTCGGCCGGTCCCTGGCTGCAGTTAATGCCCAAAACGTCGGCGCCGATGGCGTCGAGCGTGATGGCGGCGACCTCGGGACTCGTGCCCAGGAAGGTGCGACCGTCTTCCTCAAAGGTCATGGTGGCAAAGACGGGCAGGTCGGAGTTCTCGCGGCAGGCGAGGACGGCCGCCTTGATTTCGGCCAGGTCGGTCATAGTCTCAATAATAAAGAGGTCCACACCCGCGGCGACGCCGGCGCGCACCTCCTCGGCAAAAAGGTCGTAGGCTTCGTCAAAGCTCAGGGTGCCTAAGGGGCGAAGCAGTGCGCCGATGGGTCCGATGTCACCGGCGACGTAGTGGGCACCGGCCGAGTGGGCGCAGGCGACTGCCGCGGCAAAGACGTCTGCCACGGTGGCGGCGCCGTCGAGCTTGTGGGCGTTGGCGCCAAAGGTGTTGGCGGTGATCACGTCACAGCCGGCTTCGACGTACTGACGCTGAATATCGGTAATGACCTGGGGCTCCTCAAAGTTGAGCAGCTCGGGCAGGGCGCCCGCCTTCATGCCAGCGGCCTGCAACATGGTGCCCATGCCGCCGTCGAACAGCAGGTGTCCCGTGCCATCGATGGCCGCACGCAGGCGATCGTCCTTAATGCGCAGATCGTCGATCGTGCGCGTCTTATACGTGGCACCGTTGCGACGTGCGGCATCAACAGGTGCCGCCAATGCAGTGCCGTCAGAATCATGAGTGATAAGCGGAGTAAACATCGAGGGCTCCTAATGGCTGGAATAGCAGGTGGTGTGGGCGGCGCGGAAGCGGCAGTGCTCGCGCATGCGGCAGATATTGCAGGTGGGGCGGCTCTGGGCGTCGTGGACTTCGCCTTCGAACAGACCGATCACCGCGGTCACGCTCTTGGTGGGCATGAGTAGGCTGGTGGGTGTGACGGTCAGACCGATGAGCCGCGTGGCGTTGAGCGCATTGACGATCGAGCGCTGGGCCGAGAGCGGGCAGTCGCCGTAGCCGGGACTAAAGCGCCAGTTGCCGGCGAGCCCATGTGTGGCGGCGTCCGTCTTGACCTGCTGGTCCATTTGCTCAACGGCGGCTTCCACGTAAGCGGAGCACGCGGCGTCGAGCACGGCGCCCTCCAGGGGATGTTGGGCTCCCGTGGTGCGCAGGCGACGCTCGGCGTCCATGCCGAGGGTGCATGCCATGAGTGCGGCAAAGCGGGCGTCTTTGAGATGTCGATAGATATCGCGACCGCGCAGCTCAACGTTGGTGCCGACCAGGCGAATGCAAGGTTCTCCCTGCTCGTCCACACCCGTGGCATCGACGGCAAACACGCGGCGCACGCCACGGGGCTCAATGTCCAGCTCAAGGCGCTCGACCACAAGCTCAATACGTCGTGACAGCTCGGGCTCAATCTGCTGGCCGCCGTAACCCAGATACCGCAGCATCTCGGCACGGTCGACACGGGGATGGTGCGCAGCATCGACACGGTAAAGCGCCGGCGACGCAAGGTCGGCCGGCACTTCGACAGCGGTTGTATCGATGTGCGGTTTTTCCATTACCCCAGGCGCTCCATAATGGTCGCGGCGATCGCAGGACGGTTCATAGTGTACAGGTGCAGGCCGTCGGCGCCGTGCTCCTTGAGGTCGCAAAGCTGGCGGGCGGCATAATCTACACCGGCTGCCTGCAGGCTCTCGGGGTCATTCTCGTACTTGGCGAGAATCTTGATGACGGGGGAGGGCAGCGACGCGCCGCACATAAAGACCATGCGGCTGATCTGCGACTTGCCCATAAACGGCATGATGCCTGCGGTAATGGGCACGGTGATGCCGGCCTTGTCGGCAAGCTCGCGGAAGCGGTAGAAGCATTCATTATCAAAGAAGAGTTGCGTCACAAAGAAGCTCGCGCCAGCGTCCTGTTTTTGCTTGAGGTATTCGACCGAGAGGTTGAGATCCTCACAGGCAATGTGGCCCTCGGGGTAGGCCGCGGCGCCCACGCAAAAGCCGGCGTCGATGAGCTCGGGGATGAGGTCGCGGGCGTAGGCGTAGTCGGAGGCGGGCTTGTCGTCTTCGGTCGCGCCGGCAGGGAGATCTCCACGCAGGGCCAGGATGTTTTCCACGCCGGCGGTGCGATACTCGTCGATCTTGGCGGCGATATCGGTATGCGACCGGCCCACGCAGGTAAGGTGTGCCACCGAGGGTGTATCGAATTCGCTCGTAATCATATGCGCGATGGGGGCGGTGGTGGCACCGTTGCCCGAGCCGCCGGCCGAGCAAGTAACTGAGACAAAGCTCGGCGAAAGCTTGCACAGGTTGCCCGCCACCTCGCGAGCCGTGTCGAGGGTAAGCTCGCCCTTGGGCGGGAACATCTCAAACGAAACGGGTGCGGTGCCCTGGGATGCTGCCTGCTTAAAAACCTCGTCGACGCGCATATCGTGCTCCTCTAGATACGTAATAGTGTGATGTGTTGTAAGGATTCTACAGCACCACTGTGTCACGGTGGAGTTTCACTCGCTATTTGGGGATACCAATCGAAAATGCTTTGCTATCGGCATTCCCTATAACAGGGCGGTCAATCTAGGATGGGACTATAAAGACTGGTATCTGATGCAAAATACCAGTTAATAGAGCTCCATCCCAAATTGACTACCCTTAAACCATGGGGAGAGGTCTGCAATTTGGTTGATTTCCGATCTCAGCCGAACACATTAGGCGGACAGGCCGTTCCCGCAGCTAGCCGAACGCCCCCGAGGCCCCATCCGGGCCCCGGGGGCGCCGTTTTCCCAGTTGAAGGAACGGTGGAGATGTGTTTCGATGGGTCCGGTGGCCATGCTCCGCCCTCCGCCCGGCACCTCTTCCCAGACTCAGCCGGACGGTCGGTCAGTCTATTCCGTTTTGCCTTCAGGCTAGGCCAGCGGGGCATCGCCCCTCTCTGCGCGCGCCCTCTCGATGAGTCCCGGCGTCAGGTCGAGCTCGGCCAGAGGCACATCCTCCACGCCGTAGGCGTCAAGCAGCGCCGCCGCATCGTCCCCGAGCATCGCCCTGAAGGCGCGCGCGGGCGTCGAGAAGCCGAGCGCGCC
Organism: Coriobacteriaceae bacterium; assembly: GCA_025993015.1. Taxonomy (NCBI): domain Bacteria; kingdom Bacillati; phylum Actinomycetota; class Coriobacteriia; order Coriobacteriales; family Coriobacteriaceae; species Coriobacteriaceae bacterium. The sequence continues at coordinate 582,994 of DAJPFV010000001.1, read as the reverse complement.
GCGGGGCTCGGAGTTCACGTGCGACATGGCGAGCGCCATGTCGGCCGGGGAGAGCCGGTCGAACCTGAGGCCGGCGCCCTTGGGCAGCAGCTTCCTTATCTCGACGTGGTTGCGCTCGCAGGCGCCCTTCTGGTCGCTCCGCCTGGGGTCGCAGTAGAACAGCCTCGTCTCGCCGGGCCCCTCGCCGAGGAGGGCCGCGACCGCGGCCTCGTCGGCGAACTCCGCGCCGTTGTCGGTGAGCACGGCGCGGAACACGCGGCGCGCCCCGTCGGCGCCGAGGACCGCCCGGACGCCCTCCAGGGCGGCCGCGACGCACCCGGCGGTCTTCCCGCCCAGCGGCAGCGCGAGCTGCAGCCTGCTGGGGCGGTGCAGTAGCGTGAGCAGGCAGGCCGAGTCCTCCCGGGCGCCCTCGACGGTGTCCATCTCCCAGGCCGCGGCGCACGCGTCCTCCCCGAGGGCGAGGAACGCGGCGTATGACCTGCGGGCGGAGTGGCGCGTGGCCGCCCGGACGGCGGCGCGCCTCCTCGGCCTGTAGCCGACCTTGCGCCTGAGCTCCATGTTGGTCATGCCGTCGTAGCCCGCCGCGACCCAGCGGTAGATGGTCGAGGGAGACAGGTCCACCGGCCCGCCGTTGCGCGCCGCCATCTGCTCGGGCGAGAGCCCCCGGCGCAGGCAGTCCCTGATGGCCTCCAGCCTCGCCGCCGCGGCCGGCTCGTCGGCGTCGATCCCGCGCCTGGACGAGACGAGCACCGAGTCGGCGCACAGCTGCGCGGCGCGGGCCTCGTAGAAGACGTGCGGGCGGCGCTTGCAGCCCACCGCGCGGTAGCGGCCGCACCCGTTGCAGCAGCGCGGCCACGCCGCCAGGCGCGGGCAGGCCGACGACAGGTCGGTGTCGGCGCCCACGCGCTCGCCGCGCCTGGGCTTCGGCGCCGTCACGAACCTGTGCGACGCCACCTCGGCGCTCACCGTCGAGGGCGACCTGCCCAGCTCCCTCGCGATCTCCCTGCACGAGGCCCTGCGCTCCAGCATCCTCTGGACCGTGTCCCGCTCGTGCCTCGTGAGCCTTCCGTAGGCCCTCGGGGCCGCTTTCGCGGAACCCTTCTTCCTCTTTCCGGACATGCCGTCCTCCGATCTTCCGGGGCCGGCCGGTCCGGCCCTCAGGGTATCGGGTTCCCACATTCATCCGCACATGTGCGGATGAATGTGGGAGGTGTTCGGATGAAGTCGATAATCAAGGAGGTCTGCAATTTATACAGTTGATTGGCTGTTGAGGGTGGCAACGCCGCCGCGATGCGGTAACCTCATTGATTGGTTTCGCGACAGCAACATAACGGTAATGTTGCGGAAACACGGCGAGTCTAAGCTATGACTCGTTCGTTAGTAATCAACACCGCTTCTCACGCGGTGCCGATACGAAGGGAGTTCCGTATGGCCGATCTTACTGACCGCTTCGGGACCATGGTGTTCTCTGAGGAAGTCATGAAGGACTACCTCCCCAAGGACATTTGGAAGCGCCTTGCTGCAACCCTCGAGGGCGGTGAGCCGCTCGACCTGGATGTGGCCAACGCCGTTGCCCATGCCATGAAGGTCTGGGCCATCTCCAAGGGCGCGACGCACTATGCGCACTGGTTCCAGCCGCTTTCGGGCATTACTTCCGAGAAGCACGACAGCTTCCTGGAGCCCAACCACGACGGCACCGCCATTACCAAGTTTACGGGCAAGAACCTCATCCAGGGCGAGCCCGATGCCTCGAGCTTCCCCAACGGCGGCCTGCGTGCTACCTTCGAGGCCCGTGGCTACACCGCTTGGGACCCCACTAGCCCCGCCTTTATCAAGGACGATGTCCTGTGCATCCCCACGGCTTTCTGCTCCTACACGGGCGAGGCCCTGGACAAGAAGACCCCGCTGCTGCGTTCCATGACCGCGCTCTCGCGTGAGTCTAAGCGCGTTTTGGCGCTGTTCGGTAAAACCCCCAAGAAGGTCGTTCCTTCCGTGGGCGACGAGCAGGAGTACTTCCTGATCAAGAAGGACGCTTACCGCAAGCGCAAGGACCTGGTCATCACCGGCCGCACCCTCTTTGGCGCTGCTCCATGCAAGGGCCAGGAGCTCGAGGAGCACTACTTTGGCGCTATCCGCCCCACCGTCTCGGCCTATATGAAGGATCTGGACGATGAACTGTGGGCGCTCGGCATTCCCGCCAAGACCAAGCACAACGAGGTTGCTCCCTGCCAGCATGAGCTCGCCCCCGTCTATGGCGAAGTCAACGAGGCCATCGACCAGAATCTGGTCATGATGGAGAAAATGAAGCTCATCGCCTCCCGCCACGACTTGGTCTGCCTGCTGCACGAGAAGCCCTTCGAGGGCATCAACGGTTCGGGCAAGCACAACAACTGGTCGCTTGGCACCGAGTCCGAGAACCTGCTCGACCCGGGCGACACCCCGCTCGACAACCTGCAGTTCATCGTCTTCCTCACCGCGGTGATCGAGGCCGTCGATAACTATCAGGAGCTCCTGCGTGCCTCCGTTGCCTCGGCCGGCAACGATCACCGTCTGGGCGCCAACGAGGCTCCTCCGGCGATTATGTCCATCTTCCTGGGCGACCAGCTTACCGAGGTCGTCGAGAAAATCATCGATGGCAAGGCTTCCGTCCATGCCACGCGCGGCGTGCTCGACCTGGGCGCCGATACCCTGCCCAAGCTGATGCAGGACAACACCGACCGCAACCGCACCTCCCCGTTTGCCTTCACCGGCAACAAGTTCGAGTTCCGTGCCTGCGGCTCCGAGCAGAACGTCTCCGACTCCAACCTGGTGCTCGATGCCGCCGTGGCCAAGTCGCTCAAGTCCTTCGCCGACGCGCTTGAGGGTACGCCCGAGGATAAGTTCCAGGACGCCGCGCTCGAGTACTGCAAGAAGGTGCTGACCGATCACCAGCGCATCCTGTTCTCCGGCGACGGTTACTCCGACGAGTGGCCCATCGAGGCCGAGAAGCGCGGCCTTGCCAACAACAAGACCACGGCCGACGCTCTGCCCGCCTTCGTTTCCGATAAGGCCATCGCGCTCTTTGAGGAGACAGGCGTCCTGACCAAGGCCGAGGCCCAGTGCCGCTATGACTGCAAGCTCGAGAAGTACAACAAGCTCATGAACATCGAGGCTACCACGATGGTTCGCGAGGCGCGTCGTACCTATCGTCCGGTCATTACCGCCTATGCCACCAAGGTCGCTAAGGGCCTTGAGACTATTCGTGCCGCCGGTGCTGAGGCCGCCATGCAGTGCGAGCAGAACACGCTCAACAAGCTCTGCAACGGCATCACCACCATCAACGACTCCATCAAGGCGCTCGACGCCGTGCATCAGAAGGCCGAGGGCCTCGATGGTCAGGAGCAGGCCAACGTGTACGCGCACGAGGTCGTTCCCGCTATGGATGCGCTGCGCGCCGCCGTGGATGCCATGGAGGAGATCGTGGCTGCCGACTACTGGCCGGTCCCGACCTACGACGACATCCTGTTCTACGTGTAGGACTGGGATAACATACCGTCACGGTTGAAAGCCGGGGTCCGCATTACGCGGGCCCCGGCTTTTTGTTTGCGAAGGACGCTTTGAAGCCCGTTTTGCCGCCGATTTGCCTAGGTATAAAGGGCTATGGGCAAAAAACGTCAAATATGAGTACTGTCACAAGTCCTGTAACATTATTTATTTGCAAAATATGTAGTGTTACGCAACATATGTCCAATTACTTAGCCGATAAACGTCTGCAATTTTTCCGCCGTAGGACGCCTGACGGCTAAATCGCCTTCTGAAGGCATGAACTCGCTGTAACTAAAATGGTAACAGTACTCATATTTGCCATTTTTTGACCACAGGCCTTGCGATGATGCCGGGATCCGCACCCTGTCGGGTTCGAATCCCGACATATCGGTAGCAAAAAGCCCGTCACCGCGGGGGTAACGGGCTTCTAGTTTCAAATGGTGCCCCCAGCGGGATGTCCGCGTGCGGCTGGCGCCGCCCGCTTCCGCTGCGTCGCTCCGCTCCTTGCGTGCTGCGCTGGAAAACGCTTGCGCGTTTCCTCAGCTTCGCACCCTGTCGGGTTCGAATCCCGGCATATCGGTAGCAAAAAGCCCGCTACCGCGAGGGTAACGGGCTCTTCAATTCAAATGGTGCCCCCAGCGGGATTCGAACCCGCGATATCCACCTTGAAAGAGCTGCACCCTAACGTGCAAGCAGATAATGGCAGTTCAAAGGCGAACGTCTTAACTGGGGTTTTAATGCAACGCGATACAAAGCGCCGCAAAGTAGTACACTGCATTTTGCGGCGGTTTTGCGGCGTATTTTGCGGCGCGGCGAGTGAACGGAGATACCGCGATGCACTACACGAGCGTACGGATTAGGGAACGCAAGGGGCGCGGTCTGATTGCCGAGGCCTCATACAAGGACGAGGCAACGGGAAAATGGCGCAAGGTCTCAACTGGTTTGGAGGCCACGGGCAAGCGTGCGGCCCAGAAAGAGGCCGAGGCGTGGCTAAGTGAGATTGAGGCCGAGTGGCAGAGGAAACAGCAGGAGGCGAGCGCCCTTACCGCGCTCGGGCTGGATGCCGACGCGCCACTCACGGTGAGCGCCTACGTTCGCCGCTATCTGGACGGAAAGCGCCACGAGATAGAGCCGTCCACGTTCAACGGATATACGCGCTACCTCGATAAGCAGATAGCCCCGACACTGGGGGACATGGAGCTATCCAAGCTCAACCCCGACACGGTGAGGGCGTGGGTAGAGAAGCTGTCCGAGGGATACAGTGCCGTTACCGTTCGCAAGTCGCTCACCCTGCTCAGGTCTGCCATGAACGAGGCCATTAATTCCGATCTGCTCATCAAAGACCCTACGCGCGGCGTGAAAGCGCCCAAGGGGACGAGGCCCAAGCCGAACGCGCTCACGGTCGAGGGCGTGCGCACCGTCCTCGCGGTGCTCGACGCGCTCGACCTCACGCCCCAGCTGCTCGGTATCAAAATTGCCCTGTTCACTGGGATGCGAGAGGCGGAGATATGCGCCCTCAGATGGTCGAACGTGGACATTGAGCGCGGCACGCTCTACGTTGACGAGGCGTTGGGCAGGGACGGCGCGGCCTACTACCTCAAAGACGCAAAGACAACGGATAGTGCCCGATACGTCACGTTTGGCGGTGCCCTTGCCGACGATTTGAGGGCGAGGCGTGAGCGGGTGGAGGCCGATTGCCGCGCCGCTGGGGTTCCGTTCGATGAAAGGTTTTTCGTTCTCGGGGACATTCGCGGTGGGTTCCTCAGGCCCCAGTATCTGGGCAACAAGTGGCGCGAACTTGCAGGCGCTATCGAGATAAAGGGTACTCAAGGCACGCGCCCCACGTTCCACGACCTGCGCCATACGTTCGCCACTATCGCCATTGAGAGCGGCGTTGACGTAAAGGCCGTTTCTGCCATGCTCGGGCACTCAAACGCGGCTATGACGCTCAATACCTACGCCGACGCAACGCGCGAGGGCAAGCGCCGCGCCGCCCTAGCCGTTGAGAACGCGCTTACCGTAGGGGGCGGCGAGTGATGGGGGCAGGTGCCGAGGTGCTGGACGAGTTCCACACTAGGGCTATGCGTGCGGTCGAATGGGGGCGTGAGGTGGACGGGTACCGCGCGGCGTTCCCAGATGATGCGATCAAGTGGCTCATGTCGCATGGCCTCGATATGCAGAGCCGCCCCAAGTTCGCTGACGATTCGGACGCCATTAGGCGCATATGCGAGAGATATGGCCTAAAGCAGGCGGCTGTGGCGGGGGCGTGCGGCGTAGGGCCGTCCACCGTCTCAGCATGGGCCAAGGAGCCGCACAAGGCTAAGCCCCGACACGTGCGCGAGATAATCGACCTCGCGGAGCGGTTGGGGCGTGGTGGCGAAAGCGCTCAGACGTTCAACGAGTTTGTAGCTGGGTTGCTCGATGTGCCCAGCAGGGTAAGCGGGGAGCTTACCGCCAACGAGGACAGGGCCGAGGATATAGCAGGAATAGCCGACGCGTGTTGGTATCTCACCGATACCCAGCTATCAGCCCTAACCGAGGTGGTGCGCTCAATGTTGTTGGCAAACGGTGAAGATACTGATGTTTTGTTCTCACGAGGTGATGAAATCGATTCAGTTTGGAGCCTAATCCGAGGGCACTAAACCGAACGAAATAGCTATAAAACGAACCGTAGACGCACTATCCGCGCCTACGGTTCGTTTTATGCGCCGAAAAATGAATAGCAAAATGAACGTTTCAGCATTTCCGCAGGTAAACGGCGTTGTGGACTGTTCGCGTTATGCGCGGTACAAACTGAATCAAACGCGCGTGAATGATTCAGTAACTACCTACGGAGGGGCTGCAATGTGTACTCAGGAACAGCTAGACAGGTTGGCGGCTATCGCGCAGGAGGGGCGTTTTGAGGAACTGCCCAACCCGCTATCAGCGCCCGAGGCGGCGGCGATTGCCCGTTGCTCAAAGCCAACTATCACGAGGGCGTGCAAGTCGGGCAGGCTCAAAGCCGTTAATACGGGTATGCGCTGGAAGATCAACCGTGATTCGCTGCTTGCATACGCGGCGCTCATCTAGGGGGCGGACATGAGGCCACTAAAGGCGGCGCTTGCCGCTATCAGGCATGTAGCCAACCTAGACGTTCAGGGCATGAGCCAAGCCGAGATTTCGGCGGAGTGCGACAGGTTGGCGTTTAGAACGTGCGGCATTGGCGAGGGTGCCCTATATCGCCGCTGGGCTATGGGCAGGTTCCACGCCATAGGGCGCGAGCTGGTGCGCCGCAAGCGCCTAGGAGGTGGCGGCGATGTGGAACGAGGACGTTAGAGCCGTACCCGTCAAGATGGGGCGGCTGCTCACGGTATCGCAGGCAGGGGCCGTGCTCGACATGAGCGAACGCACCGTTAGGCGGCTCATCGCCACGGGTGCCCTAGCGACGGCGAGGGTTGGGCGGCGCGTATTCGTAACCCGCAGCTCGGTTCTAGCATTGGCGGGTGTGGGCGTTGGGTAGCCGCGTGGCTACGAAACGGAGAGATGGAACGTTCACAACGCTTTACCCCAGCATGTTGCAGGTTTCGGCGAGGCTAAGCTCGGGTGTTGCGGCGGCGGTTCTATCCGTTCTTGTACGCTATCTGGGCAAACCGCGATATTCGCCAAGCGTGGCAGTTGGTACGCCATTCGAGTGGCGGGCCGTGTCTGCCCCGGTATCCGCCATTGCCTCGGAGCTATGCATAACCGAGGGACAGGTTAACAACGCGGTGAAGAGGCTCAAACGCTATACGGTTTGGTTCCCGGACGGGACGAGCGCCCCGCTGCTCGAAACTATGCCGGGGCATGAGGGCAGGCGAGGTAGCGCGGCGGTCTACGTGATAGGGGCGAAGAACGAACCGGGGGCGGTGCAGACGGTCACGCTCAACGCAAGGGACGGGACGCCAACGCCCCCAGACGCCGCGACGATAGCGCGGTTAGCTGGTGCGGGCGCACTACCTATCAGCCAAAGAAAGGTAGTACGAACGGATGAGTTAGCTAGTACGAATGGGCAAGTTAGGTGGTGCGGTGGCACCAGCCTAAAGGATAAAGAGATTAAAAAGAAAGGAGCGGAGGGCGATAGGTACGCGATTGATACCGAATTGGCGGCGAGGCTCAGGGGCGGTAGAACTGTCGTCTGACGGGTTTAGGCATGGAGAGGGCTAGAGCCGCTATCCATGCAGAATGGGTGCCCGATGCCCTCAGCCGTTCACGGTGGAGCGCTACGCACGCCCTCAAAGAGATCGAGGCGGCGGAGGCCGAGGCCACGGGAAAGCGCCAACGCCTCATAGCCGAGGCGCGTGAGGGCATGGAGCGGGTCAACGACCTATTGGGCGAGGCTCAGGCCACGAGGCAGAGGAAAGCTAGGAGGTGAGGCCGCTATGGGCGAGTTCGATTTTACGGGTGAGCTGGAAAAGCTCGACGATTGGAAAATGCCCGAGATGTGAGGCGGGGCGCACTGTGGGAACGGGTGCGCTCCGCTTTTCGTCTCGATCAACAACGGGGGGCGGTGTATCAACCCGCGCGGCGCGGCATATGTGGGGGTTCGGTAGGTTCGGGCGTTCCCTGCGGGGAGGGGGGAACGGGCGCGTTCCCTGCTCTAACCTCGATACGGGCGAAACGGAGACAAGCCCACGAGAGGAAAGAGGCCGACATGGACGAGAACGGGAAACGCCGAACGATGCGGGGGGGGGGTGCTCAGGGCAGTCTATCCCCGCACGACGAGGAAACGGGGCGTTCTCTACGTGGCTCACGGGCGATTGCATGGAGCCGACGCTAACGGCGGGGATGATGGGCGTTTGGGTTCCTCGCATACCCGAGGTTGGGGAGATAGGGCTTTACAGGTTGCCGCCATATAGCCCGAGGACGCAACGATTGGCTCGAATTAAGGCGTTTGAGGCCGAGGGCGGGCGAGTACTGCTAACGCACGACAATAGGGCCTATAAAGACGATTTGAGGCCCCTAGGAAAGAAGCGGGCAGGCGAGGGCGGTATAATGTTCGTGGGTACGCTGGTGGAGGTGTACGAACCCGTGAGGGGCGTGAACCTCAAAGCCCTACCAGAGGAATAGGGGTTTGGGCGCTCAAGCGCGCCCGTTCCCGAGGCGGCACGTCTCTCCGCAGGTTCTCCGTTCACTACCTGCGGGACGTTTCGGGCGTGCCGTGCCGAGTGCGGGCGATTGGGGAGGTTGGCGGTTATGCTCACATTGGAAGAGGCTATAAAGCCGATTCTGGAAGAGGGGGCCGTAGACGGATACGGCCCAGTGTGCGCATACGAGGGCAAATACCATTGGTTCGTAGGTTTCGGTTTCGATGGAAAGATGACCCCGGGCGACACTCCGTATGCGATCGACAAAGAAACGGGGAGGATTGATTTCTTCCCGATTCCATTTTTCCTCAGAGGCGAGAGTCCATCTGCTATCGAGCTTGAGATGGGGGAGGCTAAAGAGGTTCCCGTCCCCTAGACAACATCAGGCCCCGCCACGGCGGGGCCTTTTCATGCCGTTAACCATAACTTTCATAAGCCTAAAAAAGGCGGGGCGGTGCGTTCAATGTCAAGAATGTCACGCCCCAAAAAAGGCGGGACGGTGCGTTCAATGCGAACAATGCGAAGCCCTAAAAAAGGAGATTCGGCGTAGTGCCGAGGCGATACCGCCCGAGATTTGCGGCGCGTTTGCGGCGGAGTTTTGCGGCGATTTTGCGGCGCATTTTGCGGCAAGCCCCTAAAAACGAAAACAGGCCAAGACGAAAAACACACCTTGACCTGCTCAAATGCTGTGGTGCCCCCAGCGGGATTCGAACCCGCGATATCCACCTTGAAAGGGTGGCGTCCTTGGCCGCTAGACGATGGGGACAGCGGGAAAGAGTATAGCAGACTTTTTTAGCCGTTCACATATCGTTGGCAAACTGAAAAACCACCACAAAGGTGCCTGTCCCCTTTGTGGTGGTGAGGTGCTAGGGGAGGAGCTTCATGGCGGCGTCGTGGGCGGCGTGCTCGTAGGTGTCGTCGAGGGGCTTGAGCGGCAGCAGGGCGGCGGCCTGTGCATCGCCACGGCGCTCGAGGGCATGGGCGATCAACCAGTCGGCGAGCTCGGGGTTCTTGGGCAGCGCCGGGCCATGCAGGTACGTGCCGATGACGCCCTTGTAGATCAGGCCCTCAAAGCCATCGTCGCCGTTGTTGCCGGTGCCCGTGACGACGGACGTTCCGAGCGGCGTGGCATCGGCGTCCAAAAGCGTGCGGCCGCCATGGTTCTCGAATCCCACAAAGGGCTCAGGTGCCAGGTCGGTTTTGACGGCTACGTTGCCGATCAGGCGGTCGGAGCCGCGTACGGTTTCGGCGGCAATGACCCCCAGACCCTCAATGCGATCCTCGCCCATATAGTACGAACGGCCGAGCAGCTGATAGCTGCCACAGATGGCGAGCAGCGAGCCGCCATCCTCAACATAGGATGCGACCTTGTCTTTTTGGGCGAGCAGCTCGTGTGCCACGGCTAGCTGGTCGCGGTCGGAGCCGCCACCCATCATGACGATATCGGCATCGGTGAGATCGAGTGACTCGCCCATACGGACCTCGTCCACGCGAACGGGGATGCCGCGCCAGGCGCAGCGACGCTCGAGGGCGATAACGTTGCCGCCGTCGCCGTAGAGGTTGAGGGCATCGGGGTACAGGTAGACGATGCGCAGCGGGCGCGAAAGCTCGACTGGCGCGATGCCGACGGGGACGGCACTGCCATCGGCACACGTTGCAGCGCGGGCAGCAACCGTGGCTGCATCGGCACCCTTCAGCCCATCGAGTTCTTTGACCAGCGGCGGGAAGGCCGTGTAGTTGGCGACGGCATAGAAAGTGTCGCCTGCGGCTTCATCCGCAACGGCGCCAATTGCCTGCGCGACGTCCGAGATAATCGCGGCATCGATGCCGGCGTACTTGAGGCGTACCTGCATGTCGTGCGCACGCGTGCCTCCGGCAAAGGCGACAAGACCCGGTGTGTCGGCGATGCGCTCGAAGTCGACGTCGTAGATCCACGAGACATCGTGGCCGTCGGCGTCGTTGTCGTTGAGGAAGAAAGCACAGAGCCTGCCGCCCGCCGTCTTAATGGACTGGATCTGGCGATCGAAGCCCACGGGATTCTTAGCCAGGTTGGCCTCGACGGTGCGGCCGGCGATATCCCAGCGGCCCATGCGTCCGCCGGCGGGGACGTAGGCATCGAGCGTGGGCTGCAGGTGCGCCGTATCCACGCCCAACTCGTGCGCGGCAAAGAAGGCGGCGGCAACGTTGTAGACCATGTACAGGCCGTTGTAGCGTGTGGCGATGTGTGCGGCAGCCGCGTCGGGCGCAGATCCAAAGACCAGGTCAAAGTCGTAGCCGTCGCAGCCGAGCTCCACGCCCGTCACGCGGCGGACCAGTGCGGGGCGTGCCCAACCGCACGAGGGGCAATGGTAGGCGCCGAGTTGACCATACTGCACATAGTCGTACTCCAACGGGGCGTTGCACTGCGAGCAAAAGCGAGAGTCGCTAATGCGGTCAGACTCGGTGTCGGTGGCGCCGTCGATGCCAAAGGCGATGTTTGCATTGGGAACGCGTGCGGCGATCGCGGCACACAGCGGGTCGTCTGCGTTGTAGATGAGCGTTGTTGCCGGAGAGAGCTCCAACGCATGGGCGATGACCTCCTGGGTGTGATCGATCTCGCCATAGCGATCCAGCTGGTCGCGGAACAGGTTGAGCAGCACGAAGTACGTCGGCTTGAGCTTGGGCAGGACGCGCACGGTGTAGAGCTCATCGCATTCAAAAACGCCCACGCGCTTGCCGCCGCCGGCTCGCTTGAGGCCGCTGCGCGCCTCGAGCAGTGCACCCACCACGCCCGGCTCCATGTTGTTGCCGGCGCGGTTGCATACCACGGTGGCGCCGCTGGCGGCAACGGCGTCGGCGATGAGGTTGGAGGTGGTGGTCTTGCCATTAGTACCCGTAATCACCACGCTGCGGTCGACAAGGCCGGCGAGGTCGCTTAGCAGCTCGGGGTCGATCTTCATGGCGATGCGGCCGGGGAGTACGCCGCCCTGGCGTTTTAGGACAGAGCGCAGTCCCCAGCGAGCGATATCGCTCGAGGTACAGGCGAGAGATGAGCGGAGGTTCATGAAATCGTTCCTAACGTAAACGACATGGTCGGGTCGAGTGCGTCACTAAAAACCGTAGCGGCGCGCAAATTCCTGGGCAAGCTGTGACACGTCTTCACAGGCATTGGCCCAGGGAGCAAAGTCGGGAGTGTCCGAGATAATACCGTCCGCTTCCCAAACGGCCTGGTGCGAAAGATCCCAGGGATCGCGCGGCTCGGGTCGGCAGGGAAGGTACGGCGTCTGGTACATGGGGTTCAGTAAGAAGAACGCACCGCCCTCGCAACGGTTGGCAAACTCGCGCAGCGCGCGTGTCGCCGGGCGCATCTTGTTTGTTTTGAACAGCAGAATCGTGCGGGCGAGTAGGTACCAGGGGGAGTTCTCGAGGGCATCGGCTCCCATCTGCTCCTCGAGCTGGTGGGCTAGGGCAAAAAAGCCGTCTTCGTCTTCCAAGCGAGCAAGGGCGAGCAGCACGGTGCCTGCGGCTCGGGTGGGGTAGCCTTCCGCCTTAAGAACACGGCGGGCGTAGTTGGCGGCAGCGCGGTAGCGGGCGCTCGCCATGCACAGCTGCGAGATGGCATCGAGTGTGTGAAGCCACCCGATAAGAGCCGGCTCGCTCACGGTAAGGTCTGCTGCAGTGACACCGTCGGCCAAAACATTATTGGCCCAGTAGTGCGGGGCTTCCATGTCGAACCCGGGCACGCTTTGCTGCAGGTAATCGGCCGTGGTCGCCTCAAGCTTCATCAGGTCACCCAGGCAGGCGTCAACGGGCGTGTCGGCCAGGATGATGGCGAGCAGCTGTGCGTCGAGGACATGCGCATCGATGCGGACGATCTTTAGCAGCTCATCGCGCATGTCGTCGAACAGACGATTGCGCGTCTGCTCGAACTCCTCGTCGCTGCCCATGTCCTCGATGCGATGGAGCTCGTCGAGCAGGTGGCGATGAACACCGGCATAGGACAGCAGCGCTTGGGCATGCTCGGACTGCGCATACTTTTGAGGATTCGCGCTAATGTCGTTATGGACAAGCTCGCGTGCTGCATCGGTGAGTTCGGGGTGCGACGCCAGATAGGTTCGCTCCAGATAGGCGGGGATGTAGACGCTCGGATCCATTAGAGGTCTCCTCCCTTAAATGGAAGCCCCTGCTCGGCCGCGCGCAGGATGCGCTCGTCGATCTGGGAACGCACGATGTCGTTGGTGGCGACCCAGGCGGCAAAGCTGGCGTTGTCGGGGGCGCCCAGACCCTCCTGCAGCACCGGCGTCGCCTCGGACAGCGCAAGGACAAGCTCGTCGGTGGAGCCCGCACCCACGTTGACGCGGGCATAGACGCCATCGGGAAACTCGGTTTGGAAGTAGAGTGCCTCGGCCGCGTGCGGGCACGAGCGTGCGAGGATGCGCAAATAGTGCTCGGCGCCCTCGTAGTCCAGCTCGCGCCAGGCAGCGCTCATCAGCGCGATGAGCGTCCATGGGTCCAAGTCGCGCTCCGCGTCCTTGGGACGACGGCGCAGCGGCGTGTTGGCGAGATAGGGGACGGAGTGTGCAGAGCGAAACCGTTTGAGCTCCTCGGCGGGGTATTCGAGCTTTGCCATGGCGAGCATTGCGGTGTGGCGGACGCCGGCGGGATCGTTGGGGGCAAAGTCGAGACTGCGGTTTGCGGCTTCGAGCGACATGCGATAGCGGCCGCTAATGAGGGCGCGCGATGCAAGGGCGGCAAGCCAGCGCAGGTAGGGGCGGCGCATAAGGTCGCCAGCGGCCTCGCGCTCGTAGGGGTCCTGCGCCGAGGCGGTCTTGAGCGCCAGATCGTGCTCCACCTCGTCGCACTTGGACACCAGATACTGCACGTATTCCTCGTTGGATTCGGCGGTGAGCGCCGTCAGCATGCGCTGGGCATCCCAGTTGGCCGGGTCGAGTGCGGCTGCCTCGCGGAGCATGTTCTCGGCAGCTGCCTCTTCTTGCTCTGCCTGGGTATCGTCAGGGATAAAGGGAATGCGGTAGTCGACAGCCTCGACCACCTTGGCAATGAGGTGCCCGGCGCGGTCGCGGTCGTGCACGATGAGCGGTGCGGGGTTGCGGGTGAATTGTTCCATCAGACGCTCTACGGCAGCACCGTCGGTGAGCGGGATATTGTCGCGGCGCAAGGCCTCAAGAACGAGGCGATGGCAATCCTCTTGAATGGGATCGAATGCCATGGGGCCTCCTTTGCTGCGGTTAGGGTTCAAATGTTTCTATATAAGGTTCTAGTTTACCCGCATGTGGCACACCGGGGGTGCCGCACTTGGACTTGCACCTTTGCACCACGAAGACGGATGTCGCACAAATGTCGGCACCTTGGACGACCGAGTGGTATCACGGTGCCGCAAACGGTCGATTTTTGGCGGCGAACGGTGCATATTTTGGAGGGGCACCGTCCTGCCCGGGATATGTGGTCAACCTTGATAAAACGTTTGCCCAGCTTGGGAGTATGAATGCCGCACAAGGGTCTTCAGGGATAGAAAAAACGTTTCATCATTGGCGGCTTTAGGTGAATAACTGACCAACCAGAACGGTAAAATAGTGTTTGTCTGAGCGTTGAGACGTTTAGACATCGCGCATTGTCATCGCCGGCAACGCGCAAACCGGTCCTAACGGAGCCAATTGGGTGCTCCGTTATATACGCAAGTCTAAGAGGGGCTTGTTTAGGAGGCACAGTATGGGACGTTTTACCAATCCTCGCGATCTGTACTTTGGTGAGGGCGCTCGCCACGAGGTGAAGAACCTCAAGGGCAAGAAGGCCATCATCGTTTCTGGCGGCAGCTCTATGCGCCGCGGCGGGTTCCTGCAGGACGTCGAGAACGACCTTAAGGAAGGCGGCTTCGAGGTCAAGCTGTTCGAGGGCGTCGAGTCCGACCCGTCCATCGAGACGGTCATGAAGGGCGCCGAGGCCATGCGCGAGTTCGAGCCCGACTGGATTATCGCCATCGGTGGCGGCTCGCCCATCGATGCCGCTAAGGCCATGTGGGTCTTCTACGAGTATCCCGAGGAGTCCTTCGATAACATCATCCAGCCGTTCAGCTTCCCCGAGCTGCGTCAGAAGGCTCATTTCTGCGCCATCTCCTCTACCTCCGGCACCGCTACCGAGGTCACCGCGTTCTCCGTCATTACCGACTACGCCAAGGGCATCAAGTACCCGCTGGCCGACTTCAACATCACCCCTGATGTCGCCATCGTCGACCCCGAGCTCACCTACACCATGCCCGCCAAGCTGTGCGCTCACACCGGCATGGATGCTCTGACCCACTGCATGGAGGCCTACGTTTCCACCTGCGCCTCTATGTTCACCGACGCCAACGCTCTGCACGGCATCCGCGAGATCGTCGAGTGGCTGCCCAAGTCCTATGCTGGCGACCATGAGGCCCGTCAGCACATGCACGAGGCTCAGTGCATCGCCGGTATCGCCTTCTCCTCGGGCCTGCTTGGCATCGTTCACTCCATGGCTCACAAGACCGGTGCTGCCTTTGAGAACGGCCACATCATCCACGGTGCTGCTAACGCCATGTACCTGGGCAAGGTCATCCAGTGGAACTCCAAGGACCCGCGTGCTGCCGAGCGTTACGCTTACGTGGCCAAGGAGATCCTGCACCTTCCCGGCGAGACCAACGAGGAGCTCATCGCCGCACTCGTCCAGAAGATTCGCGACCTCAACGACCAGCTCAACATTCCGCAGTCCATCAAGGATTACGCGAATGGTGGCGTGAAGGTCGACGCCGAGAACCCGCAGATGGTTTCCGAGGAGGAGTTCCTCGCCAAGCTGCCCGAGATCGCCGCGAACGCCGAGCAGGACGCCTGCACGCCCGAGAACCCGCGTGAGACCAAGGCTGCCGACTTCGAGAAGATCCTCAAGGCCTGCTACTACGACACCGACATCGATTTCTAATCGACTCTTGTTATCGTAACGAGGGGCTCCGCACGTATCCGTACGGAGCCCCTTTCTTTTTTAGAGAATGGGATAGTTTTGGCTGCAATTTTCAATAGCCCCAGCAAGTACATCCAGGGTCCGGACGAGCTCGCCAAGCTCGGCTCTTACGTTGAGCCGCTCGGCGCTAAGGCCCTCGTCATCGTGACGCCTTCGGGCAAGAAGCGCGTCGGTGCCAAGATCGAGGGCGGTTTTGCTGAGGCTAAGGCCGAGCTGCTGTTTGAGGACTTTAACGGCGAGTGCTCCAAGGGCGAGGTCGATCGCCTGGTTGCGCTCGCTCGCGACAACGGTTGCGACATCATCGTCGGCGTCGGTGGCGGCAAGATCCTCGACACCGCGAAGGCCGTCGCCTATTACCTGGAGTCCCCGGTTATCATTTGTCCCACCATTGCTTCGACCGATGCCCCGTGCTCGGCACTTTCGGTGCTCTACACCGACGACGGCCAGTTCGACAAGTACCTCTTCCTTAAGGCAAATCCCAATATCGTCCTTATGGATACGACGGTTATCGCGGCGAGCCCGGTGCGCCTGACGGTTTCCGGTATGGGCGATGCGCTCGCAACCTATTTCGAGGCCCAGGCGACGCATGATGCCGACGGCGGCACCTGCGCCGGCGGCAAGGGCGGTATGGCTGGTCTGGCGCTCGCCAAGCTCTGCTATGAGACGCTCATGGCCGATGGCGTTAAGGCCAAGGTTGCGTTGGGGAAGGGTGCGCTCACGCCTGCCGTCGAGCACATCATTGAGGCCAACACGCTGCTTTCGGGCATTGGCTTTGAGAGCTCAGGCCTTGCTGCTGCTCATGCCATCCACAACGGTTTGACGATGCTGCCCGAGTGCCATGGCATGTATCACGGCGAGAAGGTCGCCTTCGGCACCATCGTCCAGCTGGTACTCGAGGATGCCCCGACCGAGAAGCTCGAGGAAGTCTTGGGCTTCTGCATTGAGCTGGGCCTGCCGGTCACGATGAAGGAACTTGGCGTTGCCGAGGTTACGCGTGAGAAGGCTATGATTGTTGCCGAGGCCGCGTGCGCGCCCGAGGACACCATGTGCAACATGCCGTTTGAGGTGACGCCTGAGATGGTCGCCAACGCCATCCTGGGTGCCGACGCGCTGGGTCACTACTACCTTATGGATGAGTAAACTAAGGTAAGGAAGGGGCAAAGCCGACAGATGGCTTTGCCCCTTATTTGCTATGGTGCAAAGGGGTCAGGTTACTTTGCACCAATTGTTGTTGATGAAAGGGCGGATTCTCGTATGGCGCTTCCCTTGGTTTATGGCGGCCCCGGCCGGTATGTTCA
This sequence comes from Coriobacteriaceae bacterium, assembly GCA_025993015.1. Classification (NCBI taxonomy): domain Bacteria; kingdom Bacillati; phylum Actinomycetota; class Coriobacteriia; order Coriobacteriales; family Coriobacteriaceae; species Coriobacteriaceae bacterium. Next base: position 566,097 of record DAJPFV010000001.1, on the reverse strand, counting down.
GGGGCCGGGCGAGCTCTCGCGTCAGGGCAGGTATTTGTCATGGTTGGGCTGCGCTGCCTATGTCTTGTTTGACCAGGGCACCGAGGATCGGCTGTGCAGGCAGATCGTCGATGGATTTCTGGATGAAAATCTAAGCGAGCCGTTCTTTAAGATTTATGACGGTCCGTGTACGGAAGAGGCCGTTGTAAAAATGGCTAAGGAAGCCCAGGCTGAGTATTGCGACATGGTGGTGGGCATTGGCGGTGGCAAGATGCTCGATATCGCAAAGGCCGTTGCGTTTTATGCCGAGCTGCCGTTGTGCGTATGCCCCACGGCGGCCTCGATGGATGGTCCGTGCAGCGCGATTTCGGTGCTGTATCACGAGGATGGGTCGTTCGACCGCTACCTGATGCTCGAGAAGAATCCAGACCTGGTCGTGGTCGATACCAACGTGGTCGCGGCTGCCCCACTGCGTATGACGGTTGCTGGTATGGGCGATGCGCTGGCAACGTATTTCGAGGCGCGTTCGTGTGCCGCGGCGCACGGCACCAACGAACACGGCGGCGCGCCGGGGCACTTGGCTCTGGTTGCGGCTCGCGCCTGCTACGACACGCTCATCGAGTGCGGTGTGGCTGCCAAGCGCGACCTCAAGAAGGGTCGTACATCACCGGCGGTTGAGCGCCTGATCGAGTGCAATATTCTGCTCTCGGGCGTCGGTTTTGAGAGCGGTGGCTTGGCGTTGGCGCACGCCATCGCCAACGGTCTGACGATTCTGCCCGAGTGCAAGGCCATGCATGGCGAGGCCGTGGCATTTGGGCTGGTGGTGCAGCTGCGCCTGGAGCGCGCGCCCGAGCTTGATCAGGTGCTCGAGTTTTGCCAGCGCGTTGGTCTGCCGACGACGCTCGCGGAGCTGGGCCTTGGCGAGATTTCCGATACCGATTTGCGGGATGTTGCAAATGCGGTCTTTAGAAACGAGCGTAACATGGCCAACGAGCAGGCCAAGGTGACCAAACAAAAGCTCGTGCAGCTCATGTGCGAGGCATAGTCTGGCGCTTGATTGACCTTGTGCGATCGAGGCGGCGATAGGCCATGGGCTATTTGCCGCAAAGATGCTCCGCGTGTAATTTGCCCGAGGCGTGGGCCGATAGCGTATCATTATCTCTTGCTTGTTTGCACTGCTCAGGGAGGGGCCGCGCATGGCGCAGGAACACGATCTGTTTGATGACATTATCGAGATCAGCAAGGGTTTCGACTTTCTTAAAAACCCGCTTGGCGGTGTGACCGATGCACTCGATCCGTCGGCGCCGCAGTGGAATCCTGCCGACTATAAGGAGCGTCCGCGCGGCAACACCATTCCGTGCCTGGCCTGCAAAAACGAAAAGAGCGGCTGCACCGCGTGCATGGACGTGTGCCCGGTGAATGCCATTGAGATCGAGGAAGATGCTATCGAGATTCTCGACAGCTGCCGTAAGTGCGGCCTGTGCGCCGCTGCTTGCCCGACGGAGGCGATCATCTCTCCGCGCCTTGCACCCAAAAACGTCTACGACGACATTGTCTCGGCGGCTACGAGCCACGAGACCGCCTACGTTACCTGCACGCGTGCCCTTAAGCGCATGCCGCGCGAGAACGAGGTTGTTGTCGCCTGTGTGGGCGATATTACGGCCGAGACCTGGTTCTCGGTGCTGGCCGACTATCCCAACGTGAGCGTCTACCTGCCGCTGGGCGTGTGCGATAAATGCCGCAACACCGGTGGCGAGGATATTCTGGGCGAGGCGATTGCGAAGGCCGAGGAGTGGTCTGGCACGGGTATGGGCCTGGAAGTCGACCCCAAGAGCCTCAAATGCCATAAGCGTCGCGAGTACGAGCGCAAGGAGTACATGGAAAAGATCGCCCGCACCACGGGTCTGACCGTGACCAAGCTCAACCCGGCAACGGCGGCGCTGGCCTCGGTGACGCAGAAGCTCAAAGCCCACCGCCACCAGATTACCCAGCTCGAGCGTACGCTCAACACCATGTGCGGCACCACGACGACCAAGCGTCGCCGTACGCTCACGCACGGTCGCCAGCTGGTGCTCTCAACACTGCAGAACCATCCCGAGCTTGCCCAGAACATGCAGGTGAGCACGCCGGAGTGCGATTTTGACAAGTGCACGTCGTGCGGCGAGTGCGTCAATGTATGTCCCACGTTCGCCTGCGATTTGGTGGGAAGCGGCCGCTTTGCGTTGGAGTCCACGTATTGTTTGGGCTGCGGTGCCTGCGTCAAGGTGTGCCCCGAGCATGCGCTCAAGTTAGTTGAGCACGACGCGTCCAATCTGGTCGTCGTCGATCCCGAAGCCGAGGAAAAGGCCGCCCAGAAGGCTAAGGCCCACGAAGAAGCCCAGAAGGTCAAGGCCGAGGCAAAGGCCAAGCTTGACAAGATGCTCGACCAGGTGGAAAAGCTCGCGGACTAGTCAGCGACCTCTATCTCTGCTTCATTCGTGCCGCCGTGGCGTCCGGGTTCGCCCAGATGCTGCGGCGGCGCTATACTTATGCAGTTTGAAATGCTTGTACCAAAAGGAGCTGTCGTGTCCCTTTCCATCGGTATCGTGGGCCTGCCCAACGTAGGCAAGTCGACGCTGTTCACCGCGCTTACCAAAAAGACCGGCCTTGCCGCCAATTACCCGTTCGCCACGATTGACCCCAACGTGGGTATCGTCGACGTGCCCGATAGCCGCTTGCAAAAGCTCGCCGACATCGTTAACCCGGGTCGCATCGTGCCGGCGACGGTCGAGTTCGTCGACATCGCAGGTCTGGTGAAGGGCGCCAACGAGGGCGAGGGTCTGGGTAACCAGTTCCTGGCCAACATTCGCGAGACCGACGCCATCTGCGAGGTCGTGCGCTACTTTAAGGACCCCAACGTTATGCGCGAGGTGGGCCGCACGGGCGAGTTCGTCGATCCCGCCGGCGATGCCGACACTATCATGACCGAGCTCATCCTGGCCGACATGGGCACGCTTGAGAAGCAGCTGCCCAAGCTCGAGAAGGAGGCCAAGCGCGACAAGGAGCTCATGCCCAAGTTCGAGGTCGCCAAGCGCCTGCTTGCCTGGCTCAACGAGGGCAAGCGCGCTGCGTCTATGGAGATGACCGACGAGGAGCGCGCCGCTGCCAAGGGCCTGTTCCTGCTCACTATGAAGCCCATCCTGTATGTGGCCAACGTGGACGAGGATATGCTCAACGACGATCTGGCGCCCATCGATGGTGTTAAGCCGCTGCCCATCTGCGCCAAAATCGAGGCTGAGCTTTCCGAGCTCGATCCCGAGGACGCCGCCGACTACCTGGAGAGCCTGGGCTTGGAGCAGCCCGGCCTGGACGTGCTCGCGCAGGCGGCCTATAAGCTGCTCGGTCTGCAGTCGTTCTTTACGGCCGGCGAGATGGAGGTCAAGGCCTGGACGGTGCGTCAGGGTGCGACCGCCCCGCAGGCTGCCGGCGTCATCCACACCGACTTTGAGCGCGGCTTTATTAAGGCCGAGGTCATTGGCTATGACGACTACATCGAGCTCGGCGGCGAGCAGGGCGCCAAGGCCGCCGGCAAGCTGCGTATTGAGGGCAAGGACTATGTCATGGCCGATGGCGACGTTGTGCACTTCCGCTTTAACGTGTAAGGACGACGCACATGTTTAAATATGGCAAAAAAGCCGGCTATATGGGTATTGCGCTGCTCGTGCTTGCGGTGATTCCGCTGGTGGTCGCAGCGTGTGTTATCCCCAACATTGGTCCCGAGGTGGCAACAAAGTTTAATGCCGCCGGCGAGGCGACGCGCTGGGGCAAGAGCTACGAGTTGCTGGCACTGCCGGTGCTCAACCTGCTGCTGAGCGTGGCGACGTACTTTACGGCAGGACGCCAGGCTAAAAACAATGATGACTCCGCCGCCATGGCGCGCGTCGTGTGCGAGCGCTACCTGCGCAACGGTTGCATCACGGGTGTGTTCCTCAACGTGATCAACGTTTACTTTATGTACTCGGCGATTACCGGAACGGGCTTTGGCCTTGGTTTCTAGCTTGTTCTTTTAGGCAACGAGCCTGCACATATATTCAATGGCTGCTGCGAGGCCGCCGCTCGATCGTGGTTTAAAGACCATGTCGGCGGCGGCCTCGTTTTCGTATCCGGCGCCGCGAAGGGCGAGTGCAATGCCGGCTTCTAAAAGGAGCGGCAGGCCGCGCCGGCTGGTCGCTATTACAACGGCCTGATTGAGCGAGCAGCTATGCGTTTGGCATTGGATGGCAAGTTCACCTTGCGCCGGGCAAGGGACCAGAACGGCGGCGACGCGACTTGATAGCAATGCAAATGCTGTGCGCTCATCGGGCGAAAGGCATTCTGCTTCAACGACGACGAGCTTGGGCGGTGCGCTGTTTGTGCGAAGCGTGGCTCGGTACGTGAGGACCGAAGAACCCGACATAGAAAACTCCTGTGTATTCGGCAAAACGTAAACTATAGTTTACGTTTATGTTCGGCTCCATTTCAAACTCGGCTGCATGGACGAACGTGCGAAACAGATTCTTGGCAGGCGGGTCGAAGAGACACGCAGGGACCTTGGTATCTCCAAGGTTGATTTTTGTGTGGCGACAGGAATCAGCCGACCCTACCTCGACCGAATCGAAGATGGGACGGCAAATTTCACGCTCAAGGTTCTATTTAAGATCGCGCCCGCACTCGGCATGACGGTGTCAGAGCTTCTCGAGGGGATCGAATAGGGGATACCCGTCGACAACTGAATTAGGCCATCGGGATTCGGTCGTGGTTGACTTGGCTGTAGAACAGGCTCTGGATTTCGGCGGCATCGCGTGACTGGCCGAGTGCCCACATGGTCTTGGCTACGAGCGTCTCGGTGGTCATGTCGTCGCCGCGCAAAATACCCGGATGATCGGCGTAGGCACGACCGACCTCATAAACACCCAGGTCAAGGCCCTCTTCGGGGACCTGCGTGGTCATAACGACGGTGCGGCCCGAATCGACCCAGCGGAAAATCGCCTCCTGGAACGACTCGCCCGACTCGCCAAACTCGGGAATACCGCCAATGCCAAAGGTCTCAAGAATTACAGCATCGTAGCTATCGGCTAGGGCGTCCAGGATACCCGGGTTCACTCCGGGCGTCAGCTTAAGGACAAATACGCGCGGGTCGATACTGTCGTAGAAACGCACCGGGTTTTCGCCCTGATGCGTGCCGTGAAGCCCGTTGCGCACGATGCGGTCGTTGCGGATATAGGCGATGGGCGGATAGTTGACGCTAATGAACGCGTTAAAGCTCATGGTGCGCTGCTTGCGGGCGCGCGTGCCGGCAATGGCGACGCCGCCAAACACGATCGAGACGTCGTGCGAATGCTCGTCGAGCGCATAGAGCAGGCTCTGATACAGATTGAGCTTGGCGTCGGTAAAGGGATTGCCCATGGGCTTTTGCGAGCCGGTGAGCACGATGGGCTTGGGGCTGTCCTGAATCAGGTAGGAAAGCGCTGCCGCGGTGTAGCTCATGGTGTCCGTGCCGTGCAGGACCACAAAGCCGTCGTGGTCGGCATAGCCCTCGACGATGACGTCGCGGATACGCATCCAGTCGCTCGGGCGCATATTGGTGCTGTCGATGTTCATGGGCTGCACCACGTCGAGCTCGCAGAGGTCCGAGATCTCGGGGACGCTCTGGGCGAGCTCCTCACCGGTCAGGGCGGGGGAGAGGCCGTTGCCGTCCTCGGTCGATGCGATGGTGCCGCCCGTGGCGATGAGAAGGATGCGCTTCATGCTGGTATTCCTATCGTATTTGCCGCCGCAGAGGCGGAGTCGTTCGGCAGTATTGTGGCACAGGGCGTCCAATGTTCAAACGTATTACATCATCTGTAACGTTTGAAAACACTTCAATTGCCGTCAAATAGGGGCCCAGGTCGTGCGTTTGCCGTGCGCTGATGGCTGCGAGGGGCGAGAAACCCCATATAACGTGTACACTATGGAGGTTATTTTCGTTCATTCACGCGGGTGGGCACCGGCTCCCCGCCAACAAGAGGGGGAAACCATGGATCAAAAGGCTTCCGCAAAGGTCCTCGTACTCGACTTTGGTGCGCAGTACGGTCAGCTCATTGCCCGTCGCGTCCGCGACCTCAACGTGTATTCCGAGATCGTCCCCTGCGACATCTCGGCCGACGAGATTCGCGAGATGAACGCCTCTGCGCTCATCCTTTCCGGCGGCCCGGCTTCCGTGTATGCCGAGGACGCTCCGTCTATCGATCCCGCCATCTTTGACCTGGGCCTTCCCGTCCTGGGCTTTTGCTACGGCCATCAGATCACGGCCGTGACGCTCGGCGGCAAGGTCGGCCACTCCGAGGTGGGCGAGTACGGCCGCGCCACCATCACGCGCACGGCCGGCGCCAAGCTCTTTAACTCCACGCCCATGGAGCAGACCGTGTGGATGAGCCACCGCGACGCCGTTTCCGAGGTGCCCGAGGGCTTTACCGTTACCGCCAGCACTGACGTGTGCCCGGTCGCTGCGATGGAGTGCGTCGAGCGCAAAATCTTCACCACGCAGTTCCACCCCGAAGTCAAGCACTCCGAGTACGGTCAGCAGCTGCTGAGCAACTTCCTGTTTGAGATCTGCGGCCTGGAGCCCAACTGGAGCATGGACAACCTGGTCGAGACCATGACGGCCGAGTTCCGCGAGAAGGTCGGCGACGACCGCGTGATTCTGGCCCTGTCCGGTGGCGTCGACTCCTCCGTCGTGGCTGCGCTGGGCGCTCGCGCCGTGGGCAAGCAGATGACCTGCGTGTTCATCAACCACGGCCTGCTGCGCAAGGGCGAGCCCGAGCAGGTGGAGGAGGTCTTCACCAAGCAGTTTGACGTCGACTTTATCCACGTCCACGCCGAGGACCGTTATGCCGAGCTTCTGGCCGGCGTGACCGAGCCCGAGGAGAAGCGCCGCATCATCGGTACGCAGTTCTGGAAAGAGTTCTTCGCCGTGGCGCAGCAGCTCGAGACCGATGGCAAGCCGGTCAAGTACCTGGCTCAGGGCACCATCTACCCCGACATCATCGAGTCCGGCGCTCGCAAGACGGGCGGCAAGACGGCCACCATCAAGAGCCACCACAACCTGATCCCGTTCCCCGAGGGCGTGCACTTCGACCTCATCGAGCCGCTCGATCATTTCTTTAAGGACGAGGTCCGTGCACTTGGTCTGGCACTGGGCCTGCCGGGTCACATCGTGTTCCGCCAGCCCTTCCCGGGCCCGGGTCTTGCCATTCGCATCATCGGTGCGGTCGACAAGGAGAAGCTCGAGATCCTCAAGAACGCTGACGCCATCGTGCGCGAGGAGCTGGATGCCTACAATCAGCGTCTGTTTGAGCAGACCGGCGAGCGCAACTCCGAGCACAGCTGCTGGCAGTATTTTGCGGTGCTGCCCGATATTAAGTCCGTCGGTGTTATGGGCGACGAGCGCACCTACCAGCGCCCCATCATCCTGCGCGCCGTGGAGAGCTCCGACGCCATGACCGCCGACTGGGCCAAGCTGCCCTACGACGTGCTGGCTCGCATTTCCGGCCGCATCGTGGCCGAGGTCCCCGGCGCGAACCGTGTGTGCTACGACATTACGTCCAAGCCGCCCGCGACCATCGAGTGGGAGTAGAGAAATTTGGGAACTGAATTCCCAAATTTGACCACAGTACAAGCAAATGAAATAATGCCTCCTATCGGAAGATGGGAGGCATTATGTATATAGCCAGGGAAATCGAAGGGACCATCGACAGGATGCTCAAACAGGGCAAAGTCGTGCTGGTCACCGGTGCACGCCAGGTAGGCAAGACCACCGTCCTCAGAGAGCACTTAGGGAGCACGTTCGATTACGTCACCATGGAGGATCCCGCGGCGTATGTGCAGGCCAAATCCGACGCAGTTCTTTTTTTCGAGATGCATTCCCTGCCGCTCATCGTCGATGAAATCCAACGAGTGCCCGAGCTGTTCTCGCCGGTGAAGTGGCTGGTCGACCAGTCGGCGGAGAAGGGGCGCATCGTGCTCACGGGATCCCAGACCTACCACCTCATGAAGGGCGTGAGCGAGTCGCTCGCAGGTCGCATCAGGATCATAGAGATGCCCGCCCTGTCGCTGCGCGAGCTCGCAGGAAAGAGTGACAACCCCTGCAGATACGTACCTTCTATGCTCAAGCCGCATGACGTGTCAGCGCCTGACGGCTTCGACCTCTGGCGGCATATCCACCGCGGCAGCATGCCGGAGCTGCAGGACCCCGACGTCGACTGGGACCTGTTCTACACCGACTACGAGCGCGCCTACCTCGAGCGCGACGTGCGCGATCTCGTTAACGTGAAGGACGAGGCGAAGTTCTACGGCTTCATGGTGGCCTGCGCCGCCCGCACCGGCCAGCTGTTCAACGCCTCGGACATCGGCAACGCCATCGACGCCGACCACAAGACGGTCAAGGCCTGGCTCTCGATTCTTCAGGCCTCGGGCATCGTCCGCATCGTCGAGCCGTTCTTCCCGAACATCGAGAAGCGCCTCACCAAAACGCCGAAGATCTTCTTCATGGACACGGGCCTGGTGTGCCACCTCACCCGATGGACGACCCCCGAGCAGCTACGCGTGGGCGCGATGGCGGGCCACGTGTTCGAGACTTTCGTCGTCTCCGAGGTACTCAAGAGCCATATGAACGCCGGGGCGAACCTGCGCGACGTGTGGTTCTACCGCGACTCCAAGAAACGCGAAATCGACCTGGTCATCCAAGACGGGCGAATCTTACATCCCGTTGAAATCAAGACGAATGCGCTGGTCAAGAAGGATGCGATCAAGAACTTCGGTTGCCTGGAGGGCATGACCGACTACGAGATGGGCTTCGGGCACGTCGTCTGCCAGACCAAGGAGCCGTATCTGCTGGCCGAAAACGTGGAGGCCGTGCCCGTTTGGGCGATATAGGAATCAGGCAACCGCGCCTTCGCCCTGATTGCAGCCAACGCAAAACGGGACGACGAGGGGGAGATGGCTTGCCTCATGAGCGAGGCCCTTCAGCACGCCAAAGACCCAAAAGCTATTTCTGCGCGAAAGCTCATAGAAGCGCCGGGGAAAATATCCAGCTCATCTGTGACTTTTGCTGCCGTCCGTCACGCCCAATACCCCGTGACCAAATATTGCCAGATGAAGCGCTTCTCGGGGCTGCCCGTGAACCCGAAGAATGTGACTTCATCCTCAGAAACCTAGAGATGGGCTATGCATACGTTCAGGTCGCAATGACCATCATGGCCGACCGGTCCACCGAGGAGCGCGAATACCGCCCGTTCGAGCAGATCAGAGACAACTACCCCAAGTACCTGTTGACGCGAAGCGATCCCATTCAGCAAAGGGACGGCATCATCCATGCCAACATCCCCGAGTTCATGCAGGAAGGGAGGACCTTCTGAGCGGGATAGAGATTGGCTGTCGACGGGCGGCGCAATAGACAGCGGTGGCGGTTTCAAGTGAAGCTGACACCGCTTCTGTATAAGGGCTTAAGGGTTGCCACAGATGGCGATCAATGCCCGCGATGCTTCTGCTTGCGCCTCAACTTCCGCTGCTCGAAGCGCGCCTCCGCCTCGTCCGCGCGGCGTTGACTTCTTGCTCGGACCGACTCCCGTTTCATTGTCTCCCGCTGACTCGCGAGCGCCTGCTGCGCCTTGGTCCCCATCGCCGGCTGCTTAAGGGCCTTCGACACCTCGCGGGCGCGGCGCTTGGGGTTTTTCGCAGGCTTGCTTCCCTCGGCGGGACCGTCACCGAAGAACGCGAGCTTCGCCCATTTGCTTCTAACGAATTGCAGGATTTCCTCATCGGACGGCTCCGCGCCGAAGACTATGCGAGCGACGCCGTACCTTCCGTCCTCGACATGTTCCGCCAGCCCGACCCAAAAATGACCGTCATGAAATACGGTCAGAGTGGACGACACGCTGATCTGCATGGCTGGTTCCTCCTTTATGTAGATGACCATGCAGAGAAGGGACAACCAAGGAGGCAGGTTGCTGATGCGGACTCCCGCACGCCCACGACTACCCGACGGGGACTGTGTTTTCATCTCTGATGTCCGCATTGTAGCACGAGCGGTTACCGCAGGCGCACCGCGTGACCTCGAGAGGGGCTGCGGGTTGAGGGTTGAGTTGGATTAAAAACTCGGGATCTCGGATGCGCGCGGCTTCCATTTCGGTGTACAGCACGAAGAAGGCACCCTTCTGTTTGAGGTGCTCGATTTGCTGCTCTCCCGTGGGGATGGGCTTTCTGCTTTGGGCGTCTGCCATCATCGGCTTCCTGTCGCCAACCTGCATGGGTCGTTCTACCAGCGTGTTCTCGCGTTACCGCGAAGACCGTTCGTCGGTTCATGGCGCAACCGCCTGCAACTATTCCCTTATTTCGACAAGGGTAAGTAGTTTGACCTGCGGTTTTGCAAACTGCTCGAAAGCCACCTGCGCTGATTCGCTTGTGATTGCAGCTGGCAGCTTGCGCGCTAAAGGTCGGTTGAATTTCAAAACAGGCGTTTTCGGCGCTCTCGAGCTTCCAAAGACGGCTCGCCGCGCCCTTTGAGACAAAAACTAAAACTCAACCCCCTGAGTTTAAAAAGAGTTTTGAAGTTGTCCCAGCCTTTGTCCCCAAAGCTGATGAAACACGACATGGTGATGCTTGGCGGCACTCGGCTCGAGACGGCATCGAAAACTGGGTGCAACTGGAGTGACGGGACGACAGAACCGGAGCCATCGAGTGGGAATAATCCCAAAAGACAGAATCGAGTGAAGAAAACCACAGTTTACCTGGGGTTTTCATTTATTTCGCAAAGTTGTGTTGCGGGTTTCGCGCTAAGCTACAGATGGCGAAGCGTCTTGCGGTAACGGCGCAATTCCTCTTCCCCAATCTCCGAGATGATTCTGCCGAGCGCACCGAGTATGGCTTGACGCTGAACCGGTAGATTGCCTTGCAGCATGACGGGGTTCGATGCGCCGAGCATAGCGAACTCGGTGGGAATCGCCAAGCCCTCGACGAGCGCCATGACCTCCTCGTACTTCTCGGTCTCGGATTCCTCGGCCCAGTTTCCGCGCTCGATCTCGCCGTAGAGCTCCGAGTTGGGGAACACCGTGAGCATGTTCGCCGCGACAAGCCACGGGTTCGTCTTGTTGAAGATCGCGGCGGATTTCTTCGCGCCAATGACGCCTCGGCCCTTTCCGCTCACCCCGACGAGATAGAAGAAGGCGTAGCCTATGCCCGCTGCGTCAAGCCGGGCACACTGCTCCACTACGTCGGCTGCCGCGTACCCCTTGCACATGAACGAAAGCGCATCGTCGTCGCCGGTCTCGACGCCGATCGTGAGCCCGTCGTACCCAGCATCGGCGAGCGCGGCAAGCTCGTCATCTGCCTTGCGCGCAACATCCGTCACGCGGGCGAAGCAGCCTATGCTCTCGCATGACGGGAAGTACTTTTTAACGAGCTCGGAAATGCCGAGAAGGTGCTTGGCTCGCAGCCCAAAGGGGTTAGCGCCCGTCAGGAACACGCGGCACCGCTTGGGGCTCGGAAGGCGGAACAGTCTCTGCTCGGCCTTCCGCAGGGGGTCGTGAAGCCACGTCTGGGCTTCCAATAGGTCGGCCTCGATCGTCTCCTGCGCCGCCGGCCTGAACTTGAACGGCAGATCGTCGTAGAGCGTGCAGAACTTGCATTTACCGTGCGTGCACCCGGCTGTCGCCTCCAAGAGGAGCGAGTCGGCCTCGTAGGGCGGTCTCCATATCGTTCCCGTGTAGTGCATGGCGTCTCCTTGTCTCCTGGGTATCGGAGATAAGGATGGCGCGCCCGTGCGCGAAATGTAAGTACGATATTAATTTGGGAGTAGTAACATATACTGCACTATTGGGCGTAAGCAGCACTTTGGAGAGCATATGGCACGCAACAAGTTCATGGACGAACGCCAGGTCGCGCGCTGCGAGTCGATGGCGCGCCTTCAGTCGGTCATCGGCGGGAAGTGGAAGATACTCATCCTCTGGTACATCCACGCCTGCGAGGTGCAGCGCTTCGGCGAGCTCATGCGCAGGCTCGACGGGATATCCCAGTCAACGCTCACCAAGCAGCTGCGCGAGCTGGAGGCCGACGGCCTTGTACATCGCGAAATATACAGGGAGATCCCGCCGAAGGTGGAGTACACGCTCACCGAGGCCGGCCAAGGCTTCGCCCCGATCTTGAACGACATGCTCCTTTGGAGCCAATCGACGCTGTCTGCCAGCGCGGATGCGCCACATTGAACATTTTTCAGCTGAGTGATAGATCGACCCTTTTGCGCGGGCGGTTATTGCAACAGGTTTTGTGCATCATGCGAAGCGCGTTGACACGGTTGCGCTATCCAGTCATTATGACCCAGCACACTGTGTGCTGAACGATTGATAGGTGACTTCGTGAGGAGGGTCATGGACGCCAATAAACCCACACGCATCGTGGACGGCACGTCGGATGAGATCGTCGCGAGCGTGCGACGCCTCGCGTGCGAGCGCGGCTACGCGAGTCTTACCGTGCGCGATGTCCTCAAGGACCTGCACATCACGAACCGCGTGTTCTACAACCGCTTCGCCAATATCGACGAGGTGCTCGATATCGTGTATCGCGACATCGCCGGCAAGGTGCGCGAAAGCCTGTGCGCACCGTATGACGGCGAGGGTGACTTCTTCGAACACGTGCATCACATCGCTGCGCGCACGCTGCACCTGTCCTACGTCGCCAAGCAGAACTTCAACCAGTTCGTGTTCGAGGCCGACTCGGCGGGGGAAGAAAACTTCGCCTGGTGGGATCGCGAGATTCGTGCGCTTATCACGCAGGGCAAACAGCTCGGCGTGGTGCGTGCCGACCTAGACGAGGCGCAGTCCTCGTATGCCATCTGGTGCTTTATCCGCGGGTTCAACGCCGATGCGCTCGGCCGCGGCATTCCCGAGAACGAGGCGCTGGCGCGCTTCCGCTACGGCTTCGACCTCATGCTTTCGGGCATGAGGTCTTAAGGGCTGCACCCGGCGCACCCGTTTGCCACCATCTTTTCGGCGGTAGGTCCCATACCTATCGCCGCTTCTTTTGCCCATCTCAGCACACAGTGTGCTGAATGAAAGGAGAACGTGTACATGAAGAAGACCGTAAAGAAAATCGTCATCGTCCTGGTGCTTGTCATTGTGGCCCTCGTGGGCACCATCGGCTTCACCTGGAAAGACGAGATCGCCTCCGTGGCCAGCTTCCACAAGATCCGCGAGCGCAACGCAAGCCACGGTGATGCTAACGTCTACGAGATGACCATGGCCGGCGACTACTACATCGACAAGTTCGTCGAGCAGGGCGGCGTTTCGAGCGACGCCGAGCTCATCGACTTCGTCATCGGCAACATCACGAAGGGTGTCGTCGACATCTCCATGCCCACGCCCCAGATCGGCTGCTCGTCGTTCACCGCCTCCACGGCCGCCGGCGACGCGCTGTTCGCCCGCAACTACGATATGCACACCACGCACGCCGCCATCGTGCACACTTCCGCCTCGGGCGACCGCCACGCCACGGTCTCCACGGTCGACCTGGGCCTGCTGGACATGGACGCCGAGTCCGAGGTCGACGGCCTCAAGGACCGCCTCACCTGCCTGGCTGCCGTCTACGCGCCGCTCGACGGCATGAACGACGCCGGCGTGAGCTGTGGCGTCTACATGACCTACCAGGGTCCCGAGGGCGAGGTCACGGCCACGAACCAAGATACCGATAAACCCGACATGACCACCACCACCTTCCTTCGTCTCGTGCTCGATTACGCCGACGATCTGGACGAGGCCGTCGAGATCGCCCAGTCTTACGACATGCATGACTCGGCAGGCACGAGCTACCACTACATGGTGGCCGACGCATCCGGCCGCAGCGCCATCTTCGAGTGGGTTGCCGCAGACGACGACACCGACACCGACGGTTCCGCCCGTGAGCTGCGTGTGACCTACAACGACGACGATGCCGCGTTCGGCGAGGTCGAGGCTGCGGCGGACTACCAGTGGGTCACGAACTTCGTGCTCGAGCCCAACTACTACGCCTCCGACGATGCCAAGAAAGGCCTCGACCGCTACAACGAACTCTACACGCGCCTGTCCGCGACCGACGGCATCGTGGCCGACGAGTCTGCGGCTATGGATGTGCTCGCCGCCGTGGGTCGTCGTAGCTGGAACAACGACGACGCCAACACCATCACCGTTCACAGCGTCGTGTACAACCTCACCGACCGCGTGATGTACTGGGTCCCCAACGAGAACTTTGACGACGCAAGCGCCTGGATCACCTACAAGCTGTAAGGAGCACCCGTGAACGATACCCTCGCGCCTCTCTTTGAGCCTTGGACCATAGGTTCTCTCGCTATCAAGAACCGCATCGTCATGACGTCGATGGGTGGCACCGACCTGTTCGGTTGGATGGAAAAGAACCATTTCGACCGTGCAGGAGCCGAGTTCCTCCTCGAGGTGGCCAAGCACGATGCCGGCCTGGTGCTGCCCGGATGCCAGCCGGTGTACAACCCGATGTTCGGCCAATGGTTACACAAGAACAAGAAGATGTACCGCGACCTAGCGGTGTGGATGCCTGTGTTCCATGCAACCGGCGCCAAGCTGTTCGTGCAGCTCACGGCAGGCTTCGGCCGATCGTTCACCATCAGTCCGCTCATGGAGGCGCTCTACACGAACCCGGTCCTGCGCGCCGCTGCCAAGCCCGTCATGGACCTCGAGCGCATCTGCGCCGCGCCGAGCGCCTCGCCCAACCGCTGGTCGGACAAGGTGCCGTCGCGTGAGATCACCAAGCCCGAGATCGACCAGATCATCGAGTCGTTCGCCGAGTCGTCGCGTCTGCTCAAGGAGGCAGGTGTCGACGGTGTCGAGGTGCACGCCGTCCATGAGGGCTATCTGCTCGACCAGTTCGCCCTGAAATACGTGAACAAGCGCACCGATGAGTACGGCGGCAGCCTGGAGAACCGGTATCGTTTCGCGGCCGAGATCGTACGTGCCATCAAGCGTGCCTGCGGCGACGACTTTCCCGTGTCCATCCGCTACAGCGTCGAATCCAAGACGAAGGGGCTGCGTCAAGGCGCACTTCCTGGCGAGCAGTTCGTAGAGGCCGGCCGCGACATGGCCGAGTCCATCGAGGCTGCGCGCTACCTGGCCGACGCAGGCTGCGACATGTTCAACTGCGATAACGGTACCTATGACGCCTGGTACTGGGCCCACCCGCCTATCTACATGCCCAAGAACTGCAACCTAGACGACGTGGCCGAGCTGCGCCGGCACATCGACGTGCCCGTCGTATGCGCCGGACGCATGGAGCCCGCCGACGCCGCCGCGGCCATCGCCGAGAAACGTATCGACGCCGCAGGCTTCGCTCGGCCGTTCTTGGCCGATCCTGCTTGGGTGTCGAAGCTTAAAGCGGGTCGAGAGGCCGATATCCGCCCGTGCATCCTGTGCCATAACGGCTGCTTTAACATGTGCCACTACAAGGGTGTGGCCAACGACCAGGACCTTATGGATTCTTTGCATCTGGCGCGTTGTGCCGTGAACGCCGAGACCATGCAGGCGTCGCGCCACTACATCAAGCCGACCTCGTCGCCCAAGACGATCCACATCGTGGGCGGCGGCATCGGCGGCATGGAGTGCGCCCGTGTGCTGGCGTTGCGAGGCCATCGTCCGGTGATTCACGAGTGCGGCGAGCGCCTGGGCGGCGTGTTCGTCGCTGCCGCGCGGGCAAGCTACAAGGATAAGATGCGTGACTTGCTTGCCTGGTATGAGCGGCAGATGGTACAGCTTAACGTGGACGTGCGCCTGGGTGACGAGGTGCGCGACATTACCGAGCTCGACGGCCCTGTGGTGGTTGCGACGGGCTCGACCCCGCGCACGCTGCCCGTCCCCGGCATAGAGCTGGCGCGTGAGGCGTGCGACTACCTGGAGAATCCGCCCGCGGCGCAGCGCGTTGTGGTGGTGGGCGGCGGCCTGACCGGCTGTGAGGTGGCCTACGACGCCGCGCTCGAGGGGCGCGACGTCGAGATTGTCGAGATGGCCGACGACCTGGTGGCGCAGAAGGGCGTATGCCTGGCCAACAGCTCGTACCTGCGCGAGTGGTTCGCCTGGAAGCAGGTGCCTGTGCATCTTGAGACCACGCTTGTCGGCATCGCGCGCACCGGGGACGCTGGCCTGCGCGTGAGCTGCAGGCACGCGGACGGTACGACGTTTGACATCGAAGCCGACGCCGTGGTGACGGCCACGGGGTACACGCCTGCGCCGCTTGCGAGATCGGGCCGTGGCGTTCGCCTGGTGGGCGACTGCAACGGCGTGGGCAATCTGCGCAGCGTGATCTGGCGCGCGTACGACGTGGCGATGACGCTGTAAGAAGAAGGGGGAAAGCTATGAAACTGACCGCCGAACAAGAGGCGATGCTCGCCGGCGAGCGCGGCGAGACGATGGCGAAGGTGCTCGAGACGCTCGTGCGCTACGGCGACCTGTACGGTGCCGACGAGATGGTGAGCGTGACGAGCAAGTACAACCACCTTGTGACGAGCTTTGGGCTCAAGGCGCTGGGGCCGGTGTACGAGCTGATGGGCAAGCTCATAGACGAAGGGGCCGTGAGCCAGATGGGTTTCTCGGTAGACCCCAGGCCGTTGGATGACAACGTGCCGGCGAGCTTTTTGCAGAAGATCATCTTTAAGCACTTCATGTACAGCAAGCAGGATTTTTACGAGGGGCAGTTGCGCGAGTTGGGGCTGATGGGCGACGACGCGTTCACATGCACGTGCTACATGGACGAGGTGGGCAACGTGCCCGCGATGGGCGATGTGCTGAGCTGGTCGGAGTCGTCTGCCGTGGTGTATGCGAACTCGGTGCTGGGCGCGCGATGCAACCGCAACTCGGGCATCATCGATTTGATGGGGTCGGTGTGCGGGTTCGTGCCACGGTTTGGTCTGCTGACCGACGACGGCAGACGCGCCGACTGGGTGGTCGAGGTACGCTGCGAGCGAAGGCCCGAGGCGCAGCTTTTGGGTTCGGCCATCGGCATGCGCGTGATGGCCGACGTGCCTTACATCACAGGGCTGGACGCGTGGCTGGGCGATGAGCTCGATGGCAGCGCGAAGGCGTACCTGAAGGACATGGGTGCGGCGTGCGCGTCGAACGGCTCGGTGGGCCTGTGCCACGTGGAGGGGCTGACGCCTGAGGCGCGAGAGCAGGGCCGCACGCTCGTGCGCGAGGGTGCGCAGGTGTATGTGATCGACGACGCCGAGCTTGAGCGCGTGCGCGCGAGCTACCCGGTGGTGTGGAAGAACGCGGACGCCAAACCCAAACTGTGCTTTATGGGGTGCCCGCATATGAGTATGGAGCAGCTCGAGCAGTGGAGCGAGCGCATAGCGCAGGGACTGGCCGAGGCCGGCCGCACGCGCGTGAGCGTGCCGTGTGTGTTTACGGCGGCACCCGCGGTGGCGAAGCGCTTTGCGACCACGCCGGCTGCGCGCGTGCTGGATGCGGCGGGCGTGGTGGTGTCGAGCATCTGCCCGCTCATGTATATGAACAACCCGCTGAGCGCGAAGATGCCCGTGATCACGAACTCAAACAAGCTGCGCACGTATTCGAGCGCGCGCTATTACACCGACGACGAGATTCTGGACATCCTCACGAAGGGAGCGCGATGATGACAAAGACGTTTACGGGGCGTGTGGTGGTGCCCGGGACCGTAAGCGCGACGGCACTCGTGAGCTACGGCGGGCTCAACACGCTCGCGTCGTTTCAGAAAGCGTTGCAGTTTGGCGACAAGGAGTCGACCTGTGGCGACCAGAACAACCCCGACCTGTACGGCAAGAAGATGCGCGGCAAGGCACTGTGCCTGCCCGCGACCATAGGTTCGACCACCGGTGGCCTGGTACTGTACTGCGCCGTGGCCATGGACAGGCAGCCCGCGTGCCTGCTGTTTAGCGAGGAGATAGACTCGCTGGCCGCTGCTGGCGCCATCCTGCAAGACGTGTGGCTGGGCAACGCCACGCCCATGCCGGTGATCGACTGCCTGGGCGAGGAGTTTTTGAGCTACGTAGCTGACGGCATGACCGTGACGGTGACGCAGAACGGCAGCGTTGTGGTTGATTAGCGAGCCCATTCCCACCCGGGATAACGGCTCAATTATTCCCGTATTCCCGGTCAGCCGCAGGTGGTTGAGTGCGGGCTGTAAAGGTTTGCGGGTGGTGTGCATACGTTAGTTACGGACACCAAAAACGAAAGGGAGACAATCGTGTGCACGATTGCCTCCCTTGTTGTTCTTGCTTCCCGTAAGGAAGTGGGGACCTAAGTTAATGGATCTGGGCCCTAAATGGCCAGGCCCGCCTCGTAACCCTCGCGCGAGGCGACGACGGCGTTACCGGCCTTGACGGCGCAGCCGACTACCTGCACGTTGTCGCAGTGCTTGCGGGCGATTTCCTCGAGCGGGTTGTAAGCCTTGTAGCCGAATGCCGAGACGACCGTCGCCGCGGGGAGCTTGTGCTCGACGCCCTGGGCATCGGTATAGACGACGGCGAAGCCCGTTGCGTTCTGGCTACCGGCGCCCGCCTCGCCGCTCCAACTTGCGATGTCGGTGTTGACCTCTACACCGCTCTCGATGCACTTGACGGTTGCGTTGACGTGAGACTTGACGCCAGAACGGGCCATCATTTCCATGAACGCGCCCTTGGTGATGGGCATCATGTCCAGGCACAGCTCGCCGCGCATCTCGATCACGGTGACGTCGTCGCGGTACTGGGCGATGAAGTCGGCCGTCTCGGCGCCTACCTCGCCGCCGCCGCATACGACGACGGGGCCGGGGTTGACGATTGCCTTGCCAAGCAGGACGTCCTCGGCGAAAACGGCGTTCTCGATGCCGGGGATGGGAGGGGTGAGGGGCTTGGCGCCGGTGGCGATCACGATGGCGTCGGGTTTATTGGCGGCGATGAGGTCCTCATCTACCTCCTGGCCAAGGTTGACGTTGGCATCGAGCTCCTCAAGGCTGGCGCGCAGGCTGCTGATGTACATGGACAGCTCGCCCTTGCCGACGGGGAAGGCTGCGGAGCGGAACTGACCGCCCAGCTGATCCTGGGCCTCGTACACGGTAACGTCGTGGCCTCGCTTTGCCGCAGCCTCGGCAGCCTGAAGGCCCGCGGGGCCGGCGCCGATGACCATGACCTTCTTGGCGGTCTCGACCTTGTCCATGGCGTCCTCGTACTCACGACCGACGCGGGGGTTGACCAAGCAGGTTACCTCGGAGTCGATGTAGAGCGGGAACTCGCAGCCCTGCAGACAGCCGATGCACTGCCTGATGGTGCAGGTCTTGCCAGCCTTTGCCTTGTTGGGCATGTGGGGGTCGGCGAGCGATCCGCGGCCCATGGCGACGAAGTCGGCGGTGCCCATGGCGAGCAGGGTGTCGGCCATCTCGGGGTCGTTAACGCGGTTGGAGAGGATGACGGGGATGTTCACGACCTGCTTGATGAGGGCGCAGCGGTCCATGTTGACGGCGTGCGGGGTGAACATGGGGGCGATGACCTGGTCGGTGGGCTTGCTGGCGTACATGCCGTTAGAGCAGTTGATGCCGTCGAAGCCGACCTCCTCCAGATGACGGCACAGCTGCAGGGTCTCGGCGATGGTGCGGCCGCCGGGAACGAGGTCATCGCTGGAGACGCGGACGATGATGGGGAAGTCCTCCCCCACGCGCTCGCGCATAGAAACGATGATCTCGTCCACGATGCGCACGCGGTTCGCAAAACAGCCGCCGTATTGGTCGACGCGACGGTTGATGGCGGGGGAGAGGAACTCGGCCAGCAAGTAGCCGTGGGCGCAGTGCAGCTCGATGCCGTCGAAGCCGGCTTCCTTGGCGCGGCCGGCGGCCGAGCCGAAGTCGTCCACGAGGGTGGTGATCTCGTCGATGGTCATGTCGCGAGCGGGGCCCTGGCATGCGGGGCAGGTGGTGGCGCTGGGCGCGACGAGGTCGAGGCCAAAGGTCGACTGGGGCATGACCTGGCGACCGGGGTGGTACATCTGGCAGAAGATCTTGGAGCCGTGGGCGTGAACGGCGGCGGTCAGGTCCTTGTTGCCCTCGATCTGGCCGTCGTTCCATAGGCCGGGGATGCGCGTGTAGCCCTTACGGTTCTCCTGGACGCAGTAGTCCTCGGTGATGAGCAGGCCCCAGCCTCCGCGGGCCTTCTCCTCCATGTAGCGAAGGTAACGCTCGGTGATGGTGCCCTCGAGGTTGCAGTAGTTGGTGACCATGGCGGGGACGACAAGCCTGTTCGGGATCTCGCAAGATCCGATTTTCATGGGAGAGAACAGAGTGTCGAGCTTCATTACTACCTCCAAGAAATCGTGGCGCGCGCATACTGCGCCCATGTACTATGTGATTAATGTTCAAGGTGGGGGCAACACCCAGGTCAAGCGGTTTGGGGAGATAATCCATGCGGTACACGCAAAAAGACATTCGCCAAAAGCTGGGCTTCACCCGCGACGCGCTGCGCCTGTATGAGAAACGCGGGATCATCCAGCCCGAGATCGATCCAGGCAATGGGTACCGCTACTACGACGACTGGCAGATGAACCTGCTGTGGGACTGCAAGTACTATCAGGCCATGGGTTTCTCGCTAGCGGAGGTGCAGGAGCTGCTCACGGCGCGCACGCCGGGGGATATCGAGAGCCAGCTTGCCCGACGCGAGGAAGAGATGCGCCACGACCTGCGTCGGCGTGAGCTCGCCCTGAGCGAGCACAGCCGCTTTATGGAGGAACTGCGTTCCAGCGAGAGCGACCTGGGCGTTGTGGAGGAGCGCGACTTTGCGGGCTGCATCTACGTCGTAGAGCGCGAGGAGCATCGTTTGCCTGCGGATATATGCACCGACGCCGTCGCCTTCGCAAACCGAAACGCCGCGCTTATGAAGCCCTACTTCTGGTTTCCCGTGGCCGGCGAACGGCGGTATTTTTGGGGGTCGGCCATGCGGCTCGAGGCGTATAGGGAACTGGGTGAGGAATGCGGGCGCGAGGGCGTTGTGGAGCTTGCACCGTCGCGGACGCTCTCGACGGTGCTCGACGCCGGTGACCGCGGCGGGTTTGGGGCCGACCTCTTTTCCGGCTTCGTGAAATGCGCTGTAGATGATGGCTACACGATAGCAGGGCCCCTTCATGGCTTGCTGCTGGCGCGAACGTTCGATTCGGCCGGTTACCATAGGTACGTGCGTGCGTATTTGCCTATTGAGTAGGAATAGAGAAATTTAGGAATTGCATTCCTAAATTTGACCACAATAAAAGCAAGTGAAATAACGCCTCCCATCGGAAAGACGGGAGGCGTTGTGTATATAGCCAGGGAAATCGAGCAGACCATCGACAAACTGCTCAAGCAGGGCAAAGTCGTGCTGGTCACCGAGATATTGCCTTCCCGGTTTCGAAACTTTAAAAGAATTCGAGTTTCGAAACCGGAAGGAGCGGATGATGGCCTGGGTAGACCGCAACACGTACCTGTAGCGGCTTTGGGCGCTTGAGGGCACCCGGGACATCAAGGTGATCACGGGGATGCGCCGCTCCGGCAAGTCCGAGCTCATGAAGGCGTTCTCCGCCTCCGTTGCGCGGAAGGACTCGTCCTCCAACAACGTCTACATCGACCTGCTGGACCTCGAGCGGCATTATCAAGCGTGTGCGTTTTCGTAGGCCTCTTTGATTTCTTCTGGCAAGCCGTCGGGAATGAGCGCCTTCAGCTCAGCCTCGTCGTTGCCCTGATTCAGCTGCTCGTAGTACCAGCATTTGAACTTCAGCATATCCAGCGCGCGGTTCATGTTCGCGATCTCCGACTCCATGTGGGCCTTCCGCTCCTCGAACATGGCCTTGCGTTTGGGATAAGTCGATGGGCCCTCCGCGCACCATTCCATGAACAGCCGGATGTCCTTGATCTCCATCCCCGCCTTCTTCAGGCATTCGATGACCCGAAGCGCCTCGAGTTCCGTATCGCCGAATTGGCGAATACCGGACGCCCGCTTCAATTCCGGGAACAGCCCCTGTTTGTCGTAATACCGCAGTGTTGAGGTGGGCAAACCGAACATCTCCGCCACCTGTCCGATTGTGTACACGCGCATCCTCCATTCATTTTCAAGTTGAAGCTTGACCTAAAGTCAGGTTTAGGTAATACCGTCATTTTCGTCAATGCAAATAGGGAGTGCAAGGGGTGCTCCGTCATGGGCAAAAAGGTTTTGGTGGTTTCTTCGAGTCCGCGAAAGAATGGCAATTCCGAGACGCTGGCGGACGCCTTCGCCAACGGCGCGCGGGAGGCGGGCCACAGCGTGGAGACCGTGCTCCTGCGCGAAAAGCAGCTGGGCTTCGGCAGGGGCTGCCTTGCCTGCCTAAAGCTGGGGCGCTGCGTCATCCAAGACGATGCTGTGGAAATTGCCGCCAAGATGCACGACGCCGATGTTCTGGTGTCGCAACGCCCGTCTACTACAGCGTCTGCGGGCAGCTCAAGACCATGCTGGACCGCGCCAACCCGCTCTTCGGCTCCGATTATGCATTTACCGAGGTGTATCTATTGGCAGCGGCGGCGGAGGGCGGGCGCTCGACCTTCGAGGGAACGGAGAAAGCCGTACGAGGCTGGGTTGACTGTTTCCCCCGTCGCGCGCTCGCCGGAACGGTTTTCGCCGGCGGCGTGAGCGGCGTGGGCGAAATCGCCGGGCACCCTGCACTGGAGCAGGCGCGACGAATGGGCATGGAAATCTAGGCGGGCTGCTTGGCCGCGCAAATGCGGATTGGTTTTTTCGGATGTGATCACGTAAATTTGAATCAAGCCGGCGGAGGAGCAATCGGCCAATGAGATTGTGCCTGGAACGCTTGAACAAAATATTTGATTCGCAAGCGATTGAATAGCTCCATCTGTTTTGGTTAAAACAAGCTGCGTGCCGCGCGCCTGCGGTACGAAGGAGGGAGAAGGCTATGAATATCGTTGTACTGAGCGGCAGCCCTCGCAAAGGTGCCAATACCGACACCATGGTCGACGCATTTGCAGAGACTGCGCGTGAGAGCGGTCATACGGTGGAAGTCATTCGTGTTGCCAGCAAGAAGATCGGCGGCTGCCTGGGGTGCCAGTACTGCTTTGCCCATAAGGGTGAATGCGTGCAGAAGGACGGGATGGCCGGTGTGATCGAGTCGCTCAAAGAGGCCGACATGGTCGTTTTCGCCTCGCCCATCTACTGGTTTGACATCACCGCGCAGGAGAAGATCGCCATCGATCGCCTGTATGCCTTCGGTGCTACGGGATTTCCGTTTGCCAAGACGGCTCTGCTCCTCGACAGCCATAGCGATGGGGTCTATGACGCGGCGATTGCTATGTACAAGGCCACTTGCGCTTACTGCAAGTGGGACGACCAGGGCATCGTCACTATCAGCGGCATGACCGAGCGCGACAGCATGGCCTCGTCACCCAAGCTGGAAGAGGTGCGCGAGCTTGCTCGTAGGCTTGCCTAAGGGCAGGCGAGGGCCGGTTGCTGCTAACTTTAAACGCGGAAAAATGCCCGCGATGAGAAACGACGAGGCCCGGACGCAGTGCTACTGCGTTCCGGGCCTCGTCGTTTTGCGAGCTCATGACGGTTCGGTCGCCGTTGTTTTAGTCAAACAGGCTCGGCATGTCGTTTTCTTTCATGAGGGCGCCGGCAGAGGGGAGGCTCTGCGCGGTGAACTTTTCGGCCGAGACGCCGGTGCCGAGGATGTCCTCGGTCGTGCCGACCGTGGTGACCGAGCGGCCCTTCTTGGCCGTGAATGCCTGGACGCCCTGCGTGTTGGTGGTCGTCTTGGTCTTGAGCAACGACGTGTTGAAGTTCATCAGGCGGTAGTCGCTCGAGACCAGCGCAATGTCGCGGTCCTCTTTGAGCACCTGGGCATACAGCAACTTGCTGCCGCCGTAGATGGCGTTTTTGAGGCGCTTGCGGTTGGTCTTGGTGACGTATCCGGAAAGCGTGACGCGCACCACGCGGCCGTTTTCAAAGACAAACAGCGCGTCAGCCTTGTAGTCCTCGGGGTCGATAACCCAGATGACGCTCTCGTCGGGTTCCATCTCAAGATCGGTCGGCAGGTACGAGCCCAGCTGGGCCGACTTGGTGTCCTCAAACTGCGCGACCTTGCACTTGTACACCTGGCTCTTGTTGGTAAACACGAGCAGCTCGTGCGTGTTGGAGGATGGGAACTCGATAAAGGGCTTGTCGCCGTCCTTGTACTTGAGCGTGGCAGCCTTCTTGAGCACACGGTCCGTCATCTTCTTGAGGTAGCCGTCGCGCGAGAGCATGATGGTCACTGGGTACTCCTCGACCTCGGGCTCCAGGCTCACCTCGACAACCTCGTGGGGCTCGATCCTGCCCGTGCGGCGCGGCATCACGTACTTCTTGTTGACGGCGGCCAGCTCGTCGCTGATGACCTTCTTGATATTCTCCTCGCTCGAGAGGATTTCCTCGAGCTCGGCAATCTCGCCTTCGAGCTTGGCGATGTCCTTGGTGCGGTTGAGAATGTACTCCTCGTTGATGTTGCGGAGCTTGAGCTCGGCAACAAACTCGGCCTGGGTCTCATCGATGTCGAAACCCTTCATAAGGTTGGGTACGACCTCGGCCTCGAGCTTGGTGCCGCGGATGATGGCGATGGCCTTGTCGATGTCGAGCAGGATCGCCTCGAGGCCGTGCAGCAGGTGCAGGCGCTCGGACTTTTTACCCAGGTCAAAGTTAATGCGGCGACGCGTGGACTGAATGCGCCACGCAACCCACTCGTGCAGGATCTGGCGCACGCCCATGACGCGGGGATAGCCGTCGACCAGCACGTTGAAGTTGCAAGAGAACGAATCCTGCAGCGTGGTCGAGCGATAGAGCTTGGCCATGAGCTTGTCGGGGTCGACACCGCGCTTAAGGTCGATGGCGATGCGCAAGCCCGAGAGGTCGGTCTCGTCGCGGATATCAGCGATCTCCTTGACCTTGCCCTCTTTGGAGAGCTTGACGATGCGTTCGATGATGACATCGGTCTTGGTGGTGTAGGGGATCTCATAAACCTCGATGATGCGCTCTTCGGGAATCCAGCGCCAGCGGGAGCGGATCTGGAAGCTGCCAAGACCGGTCTCGATAATCTTTTCCATCTCCTCGCGGCGGTAGATAATTTCGCCGCCGGTTGAGAAGTCGGGCATGGGCATGTACTCGAGCAGATCGCAGTCGGGATCCTGCAGGTAATGCATTGTGGCGGTACAGACCTCGTTGAGGTTGAAACCGCAGATATCGGATGCCATGGCGACGCCGATGCCCTTGTTGGCCGAGACGAGGATATTGGGGAACGTGGTGGGCAGCAGGCGCGGCTCCTTCATGGCGCCGTCGTAGCTGTCGACGAAGTCGACCGGGTCCTTGTCGATGTCCTTGAAGATCTCGGCGCTGATGGGGGAGAGCTTGGCCTCGGTATAACGCGAGGCGGCGTAGCTCAGGTCGCCCGAATAGTATTTGCCAAAGTTGCCCTTCGACTCAACGAACGGCGCGAGCAGCGCCTCATTGCCGGTTGCCAGACGCACCATCGTCTCGTAGATCGCGGCGTCGCCGTGCGGGTTGAGCTTCATGGTCTGGCCCACGATGTTGGCGCTCTTCTGGCGCTCGCCCTTGAGCAGACCCATCTTGTACATGGTGTAGAGCAGTTTGCGATGCGAGGGCTTAAAGCCGTCAATCTCGGGGAATGCACGCGAGACGTTGACGCTCATGGCGTAAGGCATGTAGTTGACCTCGAGCGTCTGCGTAATCGGCTGGTCGGTGACCTCGGAGTGCAGGCCGATGACGTTCTCGGCGTTGACCTGCTTTTTCTTTGGCTGGTTCTTCGTCTTCTTCTTTGCCACGATTTCCTCTTGAACTTCTTATGGGCCGTCGTTATCGATTTGCTGCTATTGCAGGTCCAGCTGGTCCAGGTATTCCTTGCCGTGCTCGGAGATATGGCGCTTGCGGCCCGCCTCGTCGTTGCCCAGCAAAAGGTTGAACATGGTTTCCATCTTGGTGACGTCCTCGGGCTCCACCTTGATCAGGCGACGCGTCTCGGGGTTCATGGTGGTGAGCCACATCATGTCCGGGTCGTTCTCACCAAGACCCTTGGAGCGGTTGATGGAGCACTTCTGGTCGCCGATCTCCTTAAGAATGCCGTTCTTCTCGAGCTCGGTGTAGGCAAAGTAGGTCTTCTCTTTGCAGTTGATCTCGTAGAGTGGCGACTCGGCGATATAGACGTAGCCCTCGTCGATAAGCGTGGGCACCAGTCGATAGAGCATGGTGAGTACGAGCGTGCGGATGTGGTAACCGTCGACGTCGGCGTCCGTACAGATGATGACCTTGTTCCAGTTGAGGTTGTCTAGGTCGAAGGCACCAAGGTTCTTGATGCGCTTGTCTTTGATCTCCACGCCGCAGCCCAGCACGCGCATGAGGTCCATGATGATGTCGGACTTAAAGATGCGCGGGTAGTCCTCTTTCAGGCAGTTGAGGATCTTGCCTCGGACGGGCATAACACCTTGGAACTCGGCATCGCGCGAGGTGCGGATGGCGCCTGCTGCCGAGTCGCCCTCTACGATGTAGATCTCGCGACGGTCCTTGTCCTTGGAGCGGCAGTCGATGAACTTCTGCACGCGGTTGGCCATGTCGGTCTTCTGCTGCAGGTTGGTCTTGATGCTCTGACGCGTTTTCTCGGCGTTCTCGCGCGAGCGCTTGTTGATGAGCACCTGCTCCAGAATCTTGTTGGCGGCGTCTTTGTTCTCGATTAGGTAGGTCGAGAGCCGCTCCTTAAAGAAGGCCGTCATAGCCTGCTGGATAAAGCGGTTGTTGATGGCCTTCTTAGTCTGGTTTTCATAGGACGTCTGGGTGGAGAAGCAGTTGGTCACCAGCACCAGACAGTCCTGGACGTCCTGCCACTTAATGCCGCTCTCGTTTTTGTTGTACTTGCCCTGTTGCTTAATGTAAGCATCGATGGCACTGGTCAGAGCACTGCGGGCGGCCTTCTCGGGCGAGCCGCCATTCTCGAGCCACGATGAGTTGTGGTAGTACTCCTGCATCATGAAGGTGCGCGAGAAGCACATGCACGCGGTGATCTTTACATTGTAGTCGGGCAGGTCCTCGCGATCGCGACCGCGACGGTCGGCCTCGATAAAGAAGGGCTCGGTGAGGTAGTCGGTACCGACCTTCTCGAGCACGTAGTCTTCGATGCCCTTGGGATAGCAAAAGTCCTCTTCGGAAAACTCGCCATCGTCGCCCTCAATGCGCAGGCGGAAGGTCACGTTGGCGTTGACCACGGCCTGGCGGCGCATGGTCTCGCGATACCAATCGTGGGGGATGCTGATGGAGGTAAAGACCTCAAGATCGGGGCGCCATTTGATGGTGGTGCCGGTACGGTCCTCGTCGCTGGGCTCAATCTCGAGTGCCTTCTTTTTGGCGCCAACGACCTTGCCCTTTTTAAAGTGCAGGGAGTACTTGTTGCCGTCGCGCCAAACCGTGACGTCCATGTATTCGGAGGCGTACTGGGTCGCGCACGAGCCCAGGCCGTTGGTACCGAGCGAGAAGTCGTAGTCGCCGCCCTGGTTGTTGTTGTATTTGCCACCTGCGTAGAGCTCGCAAAAGACGAGCTCCCAGTTAAAGCGCTTCTCGGAGGGGTTCCAGTCGAGCGGGCAGCCGCGGCCGTTGTCCTCTACCTGAATGGAACCATCGCGAAAGGCGGTAAGGGTGATGAGCTTGCCGTAGCCCTGGCGCGCCTCGTCAACGGCGTTGGACAGGATCTCGAAGGCGGCATGCGCGCAGCCGTCGAGTCCGTCCGAGCCAAAGATGACGGCGGGGCGCAGGCGTACGCGCTCCTCGTCCTTGAGCTGGCGGATACTGTCGTTACCATAGTTTGCGGTGTTTTTTGCCATACTCGCTCTCTCGGTGCTCCTTTGCTGCGTTTAAGTCATATAGATAGTCAAGGTAGCATAGCCCAGCCCACAGACGATTCCAACCAACACGAAATCCATCGAACAATCGTTCGGAATTTGGTGGAACAGCGTTTACTCGGACAAATCCGAGTCGGTTCTGTCCGAGTAAGTTTGAAAGCGGTCGAATGCGTCCTGCTGCGTTTGCGGTTGGACGCGTTTGTCAAAAACGCGCCATGCGGATTGTTGGATTGAATCGAACATTGGGACATGCGTCTCGTTTTGTGGGCCGAGGGTATGCGAACTGGGGCCCTTTTGGTCTGAAAGGGGGTCTAACGGGGCGTTATTTGGGCCACGGGTCACTTCGCCGGCGCCGTGTTTCGTCATACGCTCATTGTGGAAGCCGATGCCACGGGGCGACGAAAGCCTCGGGCAACGGATGAGCTGCAAGCGAAAGGAGCGGTGAGGATGATGAAGCCCATGACGAAGAAGCTGCTGTTAGGAATTCCCACCGTGGCGCTTTCGGCTGTGTTGGCGTGTACGCTTGCTGGCTGCGGCGGTAATGCGCCGAGTGGCTCGGGCGGGAGCGCACCTGTGCAGGAGAAGTCCAAGAAGGCCAAGGCCTATGATTCGCAGACGGTCGAGGTAGCAGGCATTACCTATGAGTCTGTGGCTCACGGTACGTTCTATCGCGGCGATGCCAAGCTGCAGGACGGCTTTTACCTGCACATCAAGATCACCAACAACAACACAAAGAACAGGACGTTCAGTTCCTTTAACGTGCATGCTGCCCAGGGCGATCTTGAGGCAGGCGACCCGTTGTTTACTTCCGGCAAGGCGGCCGTGCTCGACTACGTTGCAAGCGAGGCTCCCGATGAGCTGCACGAGGGCATCGACCTTTCCGAGAGGCCAGATATCGGCCCGGGCGAGACCGTTGAGTACGTGTATTTCTGGGCGCCCAAGACGGCGTACTACGGGCCCATCACTGTCGAGTTCGTAGACGCTTATGCCCCCGCCAAGAATCATGAGGCCATGCACTTTGACACCACGGGATGTGAGACCAAGGAGTTCAAGGCGGCCGGCGGTGTGGCCGATTCTGGTGACGCGGCCAATATGACCGGCATCGATTGCGCATCGTACAGTATCGAGGCCGCCGATGGGTACACGCTGGATTCGTCCAACGAAGAGCGCGAAAAGGCAGACTTCTTCCACGACGAGACTGGAGGACGCCTGAACATCAGCATCTTCCCGCGCTCGCCGGAGGAAGAGGTTGCAAGCCTAGAGCAGATCTACGAAGGCAAGGAGACAACAACCGACCAGGTCGAGTACAACGGCATAACGTGGCTGCGCTTTACCGGTCCCGACAACGGCCATACACTGTTTGCGACGGCTCCCGCAACGGGTGAAACCGTCCGCGTGTCGATCGGCTGGAAGATCGACTGGGATGTTGCCGTGCCCATGATGGAGGCGCTGAAGCTCAAGTAACGCCGCGAGTCTCACGTCAGGCGACTCAGGGCTGGCTCCGAGTTATCAGGGCCAGCCCTTTTGGTGTTCGATGAGCCGAGTCGGCGTCTCTCGCAAAGGTAACTGGGAGCTAGCGAGGCTCATCCGAATTGCCCTCATTGGCGGTATCTTTTTCGAGCGCCGTGCGGCGGGCGCTGTAGGCGACAAGGCCGGCACCAGCTGCGGCGAGTGCTGCTGCGGCTGCCGTAAGGGGAGCGTTGACATCGCCCGTGCCCGCAAGCGCGCCCGCTTTTCCGGAGCGCTTGTTAGTGCCGTGGTCCTTGCCACTGCTGGAGCTGCTTCCGCCGGAGCCGCCGCCCTTGTCAGTACCGCCGCCACTCGTGCCGCCATCGCCGTCGACCGTCATCGGGGCGTCGTGAAGTTCTGTCGTATCCGCGCTGTCGCATACGCCGACCTGAACTTCTGAGCGTTCGCATGCCGCGTCGGGCACATGAAGCTCGTGCAGTACGGCACCCAGCGCCGAGTTTGCGCCCGGTCGAATTTCCTCGAGCGTTACGGGATCGAGCGCCACCAGCTTACGCGCCTTCGCATATAGCGTTACGCGTTTGCCCACCTCGTCGCTCCAACTCTCGGGGATGGCGAAGCTCATGCGGAACTGTGCCGTGCAACCCGGTGCCAGCACGGCGTTGCCACTGTCGGCTACCAGCGGGTGCGTTGCAAAATGTGCGCCCAGCGTCTCGAGCGTGTACTTCACGTGTGTCATGTCGTTGGCCGAAGCGTCCTCGGCAAGCTCTGGATCGTAGATCGATGCCATGCGTGCGTTCACTCCGAACCCGATGGATGCGCTGGAGAACGGCTGACTGGAGCCCTCTCGGTACAGATCGATCGTGCCGGCGGTCAGCAAGGTGTTGCCGTCGTTTCGCACCGTGACCATGAAGGATTCGCCTGCTGCTCCGGGCACCACCGCGCCCGAGGTAGCGACTGCGCCCGTCGGAGTGGCACACGCCACCAAGGGCACTTCGATGCCGTGTAGTTCTGCCTCGCTCTTCTCCGCGCTCACAATGTGCGTGGCGAGCGCGGAGAGCATGCTCCCCGACGTCAAAAATGTCGTTATCTGATCGACGGGATGGTCCAGCTCGCACATCACGAACGGCTCCGTGAACAGATCGCCTGCCAAGGTGCTGGCGAAGATGCGGAAGTGCTTGCCCATCACTGCTACCGGGTTGCCTTCTTCGTCGTAGGTTTGTCCCACCTTGCCATCGGTGTTCTCTACATAGAGCACGCACCTGCCGTTGTTGCTTACGCTGAACGATGCCGGGCCGCAGCCTGCGGCACCCACGGGCTGCGTTGCAAATACCGATGCGCCTCGCGTCCAAGTAATATGCTGCAGTTGCTCGTTGACGGTAGCCAAAAAGCCCGTGTGCTGCGGCCACGGCACCGCGTGGGGTACTGTGGCATCTGGCGACATAACGCCCCAGCCCGCAATGGACTGGCCGATCACGGCGTACGATGCACAGCCACAACCGCCTGCGGTCTCGTATGCAACGGGCACCACCATTTTGCCGTTGATATTCTCGGGCGCGCCGAGCTCGATGCTCGACGGTGCCTGCGGAAAGCGGAGAACTTGGCGGAACGTCAGGCTGTCGCCCGAAACGTCCGACCACAGGGTAAAGCACTCCAGCGCAACCTCGGCCTCGCTGCCGAGCGCCTTTTCTGCGGTGGTTCCGCGGCGGTGGAGGTAGGCGCCCGACAGGCGCCCGTTGACAAGTGTCTTGCCCACCGTGATGCGTGGGCACTGCAGGCAATGGTAGCCATCCTCCTGAAGGCGGCCGCGCGAGATGCTGCGCCACGACGTGTGCGATACCACGCGAACTCCGTCGTTGCTTATGCGCAGGCGCACAACGGACAGTATGCCGGCTGTGCTTGCCATATCGAAAAGGGTGTCGTCGCCGGCGGGGCGCTCGCCCGAGACCAGCAGCACGTAGGCGTCCTGGTTTCCTCTTCCGTCCGTATATTCCACCACGTCGAAGTCGTAATCGAATATGCCGTCGCGCTCCACGTCGTCCTCGCCAAACTCAAGGGGGAAGTCCACGGGCGTGGGAACGGACCACGTGCCGTTTGCCTTTGTGTGCACCACCAGGCGCGAGCGGCCATTGTCGCCGTAGCGCACCGAGGAGATACGGAACAGGCATTCTACGCCGGCAATCATTGCCAGCTTCATGTGAGCTTCGCTGAGCACGCCAGCAAATAGCACGTTGTCGCTCGAGGGTTTTATGCCGCCACGCTCGTCCTCCGACACGCCGGCAGAATTGGCGTTCGGGTCCGCAACGGCGTTCGTTGACTGACCGATGTAGGTGTACTCATACATCGGCGCGGCGTTTTCGTCGTTCTCTACCAGTGCATGGACGAAATGCTCGATCTGTCCCGTGTCGTCGCTTTCTGCATCCGCCTCGAGCTCAATGCGCGTGACCGCTTGATCCCAATCGCGCACGACTGGCACGGCGTTTACGGCAGTGGCCTTAACCTCGGCGCGTGCGAGCAGCTCGGCGTTGGTGACGATGGTGGCCGATGCGATAAATTGCGGCACGCCACCTGCCTCGGCGTTGCCGGGCGTGCCGAAGCAGGCATCCAGCGTATAAGGCGTATCTCCACCCAATGCCAGCTCGGAGCGCTGGAGCACATACTGGTCGCCATTGTTCACCGACATATTCCACGAATCGATGAGTGTGGGCCACGACCCCGACCAAGCCTTGGTGGTCCACTTGAACATTACGAACTGGAGTATCACATCGACATCGACGTCTGCACCTACGCGCAGTCGCGGAAGCTGGTGTCCATCTGCCTTCTCATACCCAATGAACAGCGTGAGGGATGCGGCGCCGCGCACGGCAGACGAGGCGACGCCTGCAACGCCGGCGCCAAAGGTGACGGCAAGCCCGATCTGGATGGTGAACGAGCCCGACGTGTTGGAATAGTCGAGCGAAATGTTCTTGAAAAACGCCGCGCCGCTGCCGTGCGTGTGGGCACCCACGGCGAGCGCCAGCTTCGCCAGCACCCAGGGATTGACGTTTAGGAAAAACGGCACCGGTCCTAGGGTAAACTGCTCGGTCCAATTGAGGTCGGTTCTTACTTGGAAGAGGGCCTTAATATTGCCGTATGCGGGGTCGTTGTTGTTACCCCAGGTTTTGCCCACCCAATCGTAGGCGAGCGAGCCGTACAGCTGTGTGGCGATATCCATCGTGAACAGCGGCGTGCAATGGTGGCGAAGGAGCTTGGTGTTTCTTGGATCGGTGCCCGAACCGGCACTCATACTCTTGTACTGATTCCACTTCCCCTCCATCTCGTCGAGGTAGCGGTTTGCCTGCTTGGCGCCCGACTCGCGCGGCGACTTCTTCCAGTACTCCGGATCCGGATTGCCCGAATCGTTCATATAGCTGGCTGGTTTGTATCCTCCGCCAAACAGCACGTATCCAGCAAACGAGAAATCGAAGAGGATCGGAAATGTGGGCATCCAGCACGTGAACTTATTGCCGCCGATGCCGGGAAACGATGCGGGGAAATCAAACGGAGTGATCTCTTGGTCCATGGTAGTGGGGACGATAGTGGTCGAGCCCGATTCTGCCTTTGCGGCCGGCGCAGTGACAACGGCCATGGGGGAGGAGAGTGTGTAGGTCTTGCTCTGGTAGTCGAGGACAAAGCGCAACTTGCATCCTTCTTCCAGAAGGCCCGACGCTGCATCGAGGAACTTGTCTTCGAGTGTGAACGTCGCCAGATTATCCGCGCCCGATGCGCTGGCCTTGATCTGGCCGATCTGCGTGACGGTTTCGGGTGAGCTGCCCGCGGCAGACGTCACTTTGTTGATGCGCAGCGTTGCCTGTCCGCCCTGTGGCAGATGTGCCTGAACGGTAAAGGCGTGCGTATCGGGCTGCTCGTTTGCCGTGTCGTCCTTCGGCAATGCCATGAACGTGGCTTCAGCGTACTGGATGTCCCATTCGTCGAATGTGAGCTGTCGAAAGTACGGCTCGCCGTCGGAAAGCGGACACGTGGGCGCGGTTATGGCGGTGCCGCCCTGGATACGCGCAAGGGGAATCTCGACATCGCGGTAGCCCGCCATGCTAATGGAGATGCCGCCGTTAAAGTCGTACGCGTCAAGGAGCGTTGCCTCGTCTACGTAGCCTTCCGAAAGCGAGGCAATCTCAAAGATGGCGGTGCCTTCGTCATCGGTCGTGGCGGCGAGCTGCTTGCCTGCGGCGTAGCGCGATGTGAGCGTGACCTGCGCTCCCTTGATGGGCATATTCTTGTTGGCGACGTCGACCACCACCACGCCGAACATGGTGCGCGAGAGCACCAGGACCTTGAAGGGGTCTTCTTCGTCGGCATAGGCCGCGGTAGGCGTGAACGGCAGCAGGAAGGCATTTTCGCTTCCCGGCACGCGAGGCAACATAATGCTCGCCAGCGAGGACGCTCCGGCAACAAGTAACGAACGGCGATCAAGCATCTTTGGCTCCCATCCCGCAAATATCGGTGGAAATACTCTAATTTTGCGAGAAGTAACCCTGCGACGGTAGTGCCGTTCGAGGACCAAAATGTCCAATTTGAGCGAGCGAAGCGCCGGGGCTCCGGAGCGCGCACGCCGCACTAGGCAGTCCGGTCGCTAGCGCAACATATGCGCGACCAACTCGGCGCGAGTTCCGATACCGAGCTTTGCATACACGCCGGACAGGCGGTTTTTAACGGTGCCCGGCGAAACTTCCATGTGGCGTGCGATTTCGGCGTTGGTCCATCCGCGGCAGGCGAGCATGGCCATGGTGAACTCCGTGGTCGTTAGATCGTCGGCCACGTCCTCGCCCGAATCGGGGTTGTGGATGCGCCGCCAGCCGTAGCTGAATCGATACGTAATCTCGATGATGCGTGCGAAGTCGTCAGGGTATTGCGTTTTTAGACACGCCTCGATAAGCCCCTGCAAAAGGCCGTGGTGCTCGCCGATAAGTTCGACAAGGCCGTCGGGGCGCGCAACGTTCCAAGCAGCTCCGAAGTGCGTTTTTGCGGCGTCGATGTCCTTGAGGCTCATGCATGCCATGGAAGCTGCCAGGTGCAGGAACAGCTCCGAGATGGGATAGCTTCCCTGTTTCATAATCAGGGCGTTTTCCGCCATGCCCAGGCTGCGGCCGTAATCGCCGCGCAGGTACAAGGCGTGCGCCATCACGTAGCTGGCGAATAGGCGCAGGCCTTCGGGCAGATGCGCCGCAAGTGGATAAAACTCTTCAGCAGAATACGGGGAAGGCAAGTGCAGCAGGACACTCGCGGCCGAGGCGAACAGGATATGCGTGGCGTGGACGGCGGGCGATTCCTCGTCAGTTGGCGTATCGAGGATGCCAGCAAGGCACCGGCGGGCGTCGGCGATACGGTTGAGCGACAGACTGGCATATCCGCAGATAAGGCATGCGGAATAGCGCAGTGCGGGATCGGTGGCGTCAAGATAGGGGCGCGCCGTCTTGGCAGCGAGCGTGGCCTGTCCGCGAAAGTACAGCGCTTCTGCCGTGGCGATGGTGCGTGAATCGGGGTCGGAAATGCCTGCAACCGCAGCGTCAATCTGCCCCGGCACAAAGGCGGTGCACATCAACGGCATGGGAATGCGCGGGTAGCCATCGCAGTCCATCTTCCATCTCCCAACAGCTGGCAACAATTGCAGCAATTGTACTCCTGTTGCTCGGGACTGGAATTTGTGGGTATCGCCTACGATTATGCCGAACGTATAAAGGAAGAGTCTATTGGCGATGCTTCCAAGGTGGCTACCGAAGCCTATCTGACCTTGGGATATAGAAAAACTGCCACCCCTGCAAAAAGCTCTGCCGCAGCGATGGGAAACGCATCTTCTGGGCATTCCGGCGTCTCCAGCCAGCGCTGGACTGCTGCTGTCGCCTGCGCGTTGGCGAGCGGGGCGTGGGGACCGTCCGGCGACCAGCGGTGACGGGCGAGCCCTGCCGCGTACGTGGGACTCCATCGGCGTAGACCCATGACCCCCATGGCATCGGAGAAGTTCACCATGGCGTCCAGGACTTTACCGTCCGGCACGTCCAGCCTAGCGGCTCTCTTGAACCCAAGGTTGAAAGGGGGCGTTGTACAAGGCGAATGGGGCCGAGTGGAAGTGGATCAAAAGAGCGTTACTTGACGTTTCATGCATAATGCCAACCGCCCGCGACATCACGTTCGCAGCGCGCAGGGGCCGGAGAATCTTCGCGATGAGAGTTGACGTCTAATACCTTGCATCGTATAGTGTGTATAGCATAGTATATGACGAGAGGAGGTGTGCGGATGGAGGCACAGATGAAGCGCGGCTTCCTGGAGGCCTGCGTGCTCGCGGCCGTCTCCGGCGAGGAGTCCTACGGCTACCAGATCGTGAAGGACGTACCGGCGAGCATGGGGCTCACGGAGTCGACGCTCTACCCGCTGCTCAAGCGCCTGGAGAAAGCCGGGTGCATCACGGCGCGCTCCGCCGAGCACAACGGGCGGCTGCGCCGGTACTACCGCATCACGGACGACGGGCGAGCACGCATCGAGGAGTTCCTGGCCGAGTGGCCGTCCGTACGGGAGATTTACGCATACGTTGAGGGGGCGCACCATGACGCGCGATGAGTTTCTGGGCCGGTTGGGCGAGCTGCTCGCCTGCCTGCCGGCCGAGCAGGTGGAGGAGACCAAGGCGTTCTATGCGGAGGCCATCGCTGACCGCATGGAGGACGGTATGAGCGAGGAGGAGGCCGTGGCCGCCATGGGCACACCCGGCGAGGTGGCGGAGGCCACGCTCGACGACCTGCCCGCCGTGCCGCGCGCGATCGCGAGGACGCGCCGGCGCAGCACCACGCTGCTGTGGGTGCTGACCATCGTGGGCTCCCCGGTGTGGGTGCCGCTGCTCGCCGCCTTCGCCGCCGTGGCCGTCACGGTCTATATCTGCATCTGGCTGCTGGCACTCTGCGTGTGGATCGTCGCGGCGGCACTCGGGGGCGTGGGCGTAGTTGAGCTCCTGCTTGCCGTAAGCGGCGTCACCATCGGCCACTTCCCGTACGCCCTCGCCTCGGCGGGCGTGGGGCTCGGCCTCGTCGGCGTGGCGCTCTTCGTTGGTGCTGGCGCTTGGGCCGCCTCAAAACAAATTGCGCGCCTTTCGGCGCTCTGGGCGAGGAAGGCCGCCTCGCCCTTCTGGAAGGGCAAGGGCGAGAAGGGCGGCGCTGCCGCGCATCTCGCGGCGTAGAAAGGAGTGAGTACCATGACCAGCGCGAAGAAGATCTACCTCGCCGTGGCGGGCGGGCTCGTTGCCGCGGGTGTTGTCCTCGCGGGCATTGGCTTTATCGCTTCGGGCTTCGACCCGGCCGTGTTCACAACCCAAATCGACACGCGCGACAGCACCATCGTGCTCGGCGGCGTCGAGGTGGACGACCCGATGGGCCTCCCCCTCATCGAGCAGCTCGCCAATCTGGGCGAGATCGACACCTCCGGCGTCGCGGATCCCGCCGCGCCCTAGGCGCAGCGAGCCCGGGCGCTCTGCCCGCCAAGCTGCGTAAGCCGGCG
Organism: Coriobacteriaceae bacterium; assembly: GCA_025993015.1. Lineage (NCBI taxonomy): Bacteria > Bacillati > Actinomycetota > Coriobacteriia > Coriobacteriales > Coriobacteriaceae > Coriobacteriaceae bacterium. The sequence goes on along the minus strand of DAJPFV010000001.1, from coordinate 529,185 downwards.
AAACCCGAACCTCAACCTCTACGCAACTGGCCCCAAGCCTGCGCCGATTCGCTCTCGGCGCCGCGCGGGGGCCCGTGACGCATGCCCAAAAGGTATGAGGAGAAAGGAACGCGATGACGACAACCACGCCCTTCCGCCTTCATGGGGCCACGCAGGACCGGAAACGACTGGGCCGTGCGGTGGGGCTGTGCTTGGATTGGCTACACTGATATGGACAGTTCCGTGAGGGGCGCGAGAGACGGGACTCTGGGGAGATCTTCGAGGAGGAGTGTCTCGACTGGAAGCGCGGGTTCAGTGGAGCAGGAACCTAATCTCTGTCTCTCCTGCTTTTTTGATTTGTTGAGAAGCCGGCATTTGGGGGCATTTTGGATAGCGAACAGTTCAAACAAGAAGCTGAGAAAATAGAACAAAGCCTGAGTGCCTTGAGAGTCGCCGAGCGCAATGCAGTGATTCCCTTCATGAACGGCGACTTTACCCAATGGGATCTATATCTGGCATCCTCCTCTGAGTATGCGATGAGACTGATAGACGGATTCATCTCCATGCTCGAGTCGAGGAATCTTGTTTGCGTCGCCCAGCTTCTCCGCGCACAGGTTGGAGTCTGCCTGCGGACATTCGCATTATTCGCCGCCGAAGACCAGGATGACTTTCTCAAGCAGGCGTTTCAAGGTGTGCCTGTGAACAAGCTGAAAGATTTCTCGGGTGAGAAGATGTCCGATGGAAGACTTCAAGACTTACTCGAGAAGTTCGATCCAAAGGTAAAAGATGTATACAAGGTGACGTCTGGATTCGTCCACTTCTCCATTGATGTTCTGCCGAGCATGGGTGTGCCTGGGGAGGGCTATGAGGTCGAGTTTAATTTTGGAGCCGAGCCCAACGAGAGAAACAATGCGCCTCTCGTGGAATGCGGCAAGGCGTTCTGCCACTATGTCGACCTGCATCTCCAGATGCTCCATAAGGTGATTGCTTCGGATGAATGGTATGCCGATCGATTCCGTATCGATTCCGATGGTCCTGCAGACGAGGCCTCGAAAAGCGAGAAGGTGTAGGTCGAACGCATTGACGCTGCCTTGACAGCATCCCGATATAATAACGAATGGGAGGTTCCCTGCGAAATGTGCGCCTCTGTATATTCTCGCTAGGACGCCCTCGACCGATAAGGCATCGTTGAGTTCAATTTGAGTTCAGCTCGGGTGCCTGAAATCGCCCAACTCTGATAAAAGGGGAGACGACGGTACACCACGTAGACGAGAGGCTATGGAAGTGCACGATTTGATTATATTGGCGCGCTAAACCGCCCCGCTGCCCAACTTGAACTCCGCTCACGCGTGTATGGGGCTGCGAGAGGTAACGGCCTGCGGCCTCCTTTGTGTGCTCGATGATATCTTCGAGCATGCCGGGCATGGCGGAGACATTCGCTGCAATCCAGCCGTGTTCAAGCGCCGTTTCGGATAGGAGCGAGAGGGGGCTGTCTTGCCCGTTTCCCTTGCACCCGTAAAGATGGTTGACAGTTTGGGATCTCCCGGGTCTCTAGCTTTTACCGTGCTAGATGCCTCATGGAAACTGTTGGACTTTAATCAGACAGACCCAGCATGTCGTTTTCCTCCATGAGGACATCGGCTAAAACCGCAACACCTATGCTTGTTTAAGCAAACTTCCTGATAGTCGTGGAGCTGCTGTAGCCCGACATGCAGGACATCGCTCGGCTTAAACACCGGATGCCGCATCCGCGAAACGAGTTGCGGTGCACCCTGTTCCAAAAGGTTGCCAAGTACCATGGCGTGAGCGTTGGGGTAGCCATCATTCAGCGTGGATACATCCGGATGCGCATAGATCCAGACGATTCCAACGTTCTCGTATTTCCCGTGCAGGTAATCGAAGAGGGCAAGCGACGCCATACAGTTGCCGCCGACGGTCACGACTCTGTCGGGGTTTTCTGCCGTAAGCTTCCTCTGCGCATCCTGAATTCCCGCCAGGACTTCGTCCTCGGCACAGATGCGAACTGCCTCCCATTTCTCATGTCCAAGTTTTGGGACGCGTTTCGCAATGCCGAGTGGGACCCCTGGACAGTCGGATCACGTGGTGGCCCCCTTTGAGAGGGTCACGAGCATGGTAGTCCCGTTCTCGGAACTTGCTTCGACCTCTACCGTGCCGCCGTGTAGGGCTGCAATCTCCCAAACAAGCGCTAGTCCGAGTCCTGCGCCGCCATATGCCCTGCTGCGGGATTTATCCAGGCGAAAGAACGGTTGGAAGATGCTCTCACGGTACTGCTTGGGTATTCCCGGGCCCTGGTCTTCGACTCGCAGGAACACGTGGCTGTCGTTGTCGCAGATGGAGACGTTGACAGTCGAGCTGGGGTGGCTGTAACGGATGGCATTTTCGACCAGGTTAAACACCAGCCGATAGAGGAGCGTGTCGCTCCCGATTACTAAAGCGTCTCCAGCACAATTGAGGGCTATGCCCTTATTTTCGGCAAGTGGCGCAAGATCGGTGAGGACCTCTTCGGACAGGGGGCCGAGTTCAACAGCGTCCCCGCAAGGGACACTGCGGAGCTCACTCATCTCGAGCAATACCTTGGTCATTCGAGTCATGCGCTCAGTTTGTTCTTGTAGCAGGCCGAGCAGCTCGGCTGTTTCGGGTTGCAAACCGGAGTGCTCGGAGATGAATAGTTCAATCTGTGCTTGCATAAGGGCGAGCGGGGTGCGCAGCTCGTGTGCGGCGTTGCCGGTAAACTGACGCTGTGCAGAGAACCCTTCGCCAAGACGGGAGATCATGTCGTTGAAAGAGGCGCTGCATCGTTGTAGCTCGGTGGGCACATCTTCACTGAGTCTGATTTCGCTTAGGTTGTCAGGCTGCACACGCTCAACCTGGGCTGCAAAAGCCCGTAGCGGTTTGAGCGCACGACCGCTCACAAAGTATGCCAGCGCGCCGCCAAGGAGTGTGACTCCAGCCGTGATGTACCAGGCTGTCGTGCCAAAAGACTCCTGTGCGTCGTTTACGACGATTGTGACCTTGTCATCGAGGGCCGTTTTCGTTGGGTCGAACACCTGGGGCGAATCCGCGCCGGCAGCGTTAAAGGCCGAGATGTCACTGCCGATGGCATCCATATAGCGCATGCCCGTATAGCCGACCAGGCAGTTCGTCAGCACGCACGCCGCACACGTCAGCAGCGCCGTCATGATCGTTATGCGCCATTGCAGCGAAAGCCTTTTCATTCGCTATCCTCCATAACGTAGCCCTCTCCAATCCGATTGCGAATCGGGTCGTATCCCAAAGCGCTGCGCATCTTTTTTCGGAGCGACGAGATGTGAACGCGGATTGCGTTGCTAAAGCTGTTCACGGTGCTATCCCAAACGTGCTCGATAAGCTCCTCTTGGCTTACCGGACGCCCCTGATTAAGCATCAGGTATTCCAAGATTCCCGTTTCCTTGCGCGTAAGAGATAAAGCCTCGCTGTCCACGGAGGCGATGCGCGCCTTGGCGTCAAAGCGGAGCTTTCCGCAGGTTAAAACTATGTCGCTTTGTGTAAAGCGTCTGAGGGTAAGGCTGCGGATCCTTGCCGCAAGTTCGTCCAGATGAAACGGCTTGGTGAGGTAATCGTTGGCGCCGGCATCGAGTCCGGCGACTTTATCGGATACTTCGCCACGCGCGGACAGAATCAGTACCTTGGTCTCGCAGTCGGTTTTCCTAAGTTCCCTGAGCACGGTCATGCCGTCGATACGGGGAAGGTTGAGGTCGAGTACCACGAGGTCAAAGACTTCGACGCCCAGCAGGTCGAGCGCCTCCTGCCCGTCGTGGCAGCAGTCGACGCTGTACGCCAAGTTTCGCAAGCTGCGTGCGATTGCATCGCACAGCGCCCGCTCATCCTCGACGATCAAAATACGCATAACAGTTTCCTTGCACATTCCAAATCGCGCTTAACACGGATTTTATAGTCGATATGGTCCAATGGTCGCGTAACGAAAGGAGTGGTTGGGTTGTTCAAAGCGGTAAAACCCGTGGTACAGGTCGCTTTGTTGATCGTCGGAATTGCCATGGTGTGCTTTGGTGTTATGCGTGGCGAGGCGGATGCCGTGCTGGCCAAAGCGATTAGGCTGTGCTTGGAGTGTATCGGAATTGGATAAAAGAGAAAACACTGCGTCGCATGTTTTGGCCCGATTTCGCGGATTCATTCAGGCGGCGGCGACGCTGGTCACCAATATTCACCTGCCAAACTTTGCCAAAGGCGGCATCTATCAGGGCGCGGGAAAAACAGTCTGCGTACCTGGACTTAATTGCTATTCGTGCCCCGCGGCATCGGGTGCGTGCCCCATCGGGTCGTTCCAGTCGGTGGTAGGTTCATCCAAGTTCAACTTTTCTTACTATGTTACCGGTACGCTCATTTTGCTCGGCGTGCTGCTGGGGCGCTTTGTATGCGGCTTTCTGTGCCCGTTTGGCTGGCTGCAGGAGCTGCTGCACAAGATTCCCGGCAAAAAGCTTTCGACAAAAAGGCTCAAGGCGCTTACGTATATCAAATACGTTGTGCTACTGTTTGCTGTGGTATTGCTGCCTGTGCTGGTGGTCAACGATGTGGGGATGGGCGATCCGTTCTTTTGCAAATACGTCTGTCCGCAGGGCGTGCTCGAGGGTGCCATTCCGCTGGCCATTGCCAACGCCGGCATTCGATCTGCGCTGGGGCAGCTCTTTACCTGGAAACTCGTCGTTCTCATTGCCGTGGTAGTGCTGAGCGTTTTGTTCTACCGCCCCTTCTGCAAATGGATTTGTCCGCTCGGCGCATTCTATGCGCTCATGAATAAGGTGTCCCTGCTGGGGATTCGGGTCGATGCGTGCAAATGCGTCTCGTGCGGCAAGTGTTCAAAGGTTTGTCAGATGGACGTTGATGTGGTCCGCGCACCCAATCATGCCGAATGTATCCGGTGCGGAAAGTGCATTGGGGCCTGTCCCGTCGATGCCATCAGCTATCGCTATGGCCTGGATGTGTCGGCAGAAAAGCTCTCCCCGACCGCCGATGAAAAGTAAAACAAGCTTCGACAAAACGGAGGAATGACCATGAAGCTTTCTAAGATTGCGGCCCTGTTTATGGTGCCGGTGCTGGCCTTGTGTCTTGTGGCGTGTTCGGCGCCCGGTGGCAACGCGAGCGAATCTACGGGCTCCGATTCTAAGATCGCGGAGCTCATTGCGCAAGAGCCGGCCAATGCCGACGAGGCCGCCGAGCTGTATACGAAGCTCATGCAGAAGGAGAACGATATCCTTTCGAGCGATAATGCGCTGTGGGAAAAGGTATTCAATGCAGCAAATAAAGAGTCGACAATGATTGAGGACGGCAGCAATTACGGCGATTTCCTGCTCAAGACTATCGACGGCGCCAAGGACGAGTTTACGGCAGATGAGTTTAAGACACTCAAGGCCGGCGCGCAGCAGATCAAGGAGATCGAGGACAAGCTCGAGAGCCTGGAAAAGAAGTTTCCCGGCTGTGGAAGCACGCCGAACGCAGGCGAGAGCGTTGACGCTTCGGCCGCTGGCATGACGGCTGGCGCCGATGCTTCGAGCGAGGCGACGAAGTTCCCCAGCTTTACGGGCAAGGACTTGGACGGCAACGACGTGAACAGCGACGAGCTGTTCTCTAAGAACAAGGTCACCGTCATGAACTTCTGGTTCACCACTTGCAAACCGTGCGTGGGCGAGCTGGGCGATCTTGAGAGCCTGAATAAGGAGCTTGCTGAGAAGGGCGGCCAGGTCGTGGGCGTCAATTCCTTTACGCTCGATGGCAACAAGGGCGAGATTGCAGATGCCAAGGACGTGCTGAGCAAGAAGGGCGTGACATATAAGAACATCTGGTTCAAGTCGGATAGCGAGGCCGGTAAGTTTACGTCAAATTTGTTCTCGTTCCCGACAACGTATGTCATCGATCAGAATGGCAACATCGTAGGGGAGCCCATCGTGGGAGCCATCAGCTCCGCCGAGCAGCGCGCAGCGCTCGACAAGCTTATCGACCAGGCGATTGCGAATAGCGAGCAGTAGAAAACGCGTAAAGCACAGCGAGGATCGTGCGCCGCTGTACGAAGTAGCCCGCTCCCTTTCAAGATAATCTCCACCATAAAGAGGTCCCGCTCGGGACCTCTTTTTTAGGCGCCGTCCCGTTCGTTTTTTGGTGCGGTTCCCTACATTCTTCACTGGTGCCGGCAAAAAATGGGGATAGAGTAGGACAAACGCGTCGAATACGAACGGCGGGTGAGAGCGGGCAGAGTGCCTGTGCAGGAGAGGTCGCCGTCCATGTTGGAGCTCAAAGGTATTTGCAAAAGGTACGTTACCCAGTCGTTTACGCAGGTGGCGCTCGACAGCGTAAGCCTGTCTTTTCGCGATAACGAGTTCGTGGCCATTCTGGGCCCCTCGGGCTCGGGCAAAACTACGATGCTCAACGTTATCGGTGGGCTCGATCATTTCGATTCCGGCGACCTGTTAATCGACGGCATTTCGACCAAGGACTTTCGCGATCGCGATTGGGATGCTTATCGCAACAACCGCATCGGCTTTGTGTTCCAGAGCTATAACCTCATTCCGCATCAGACCATCTTGGAAAACGTTGAGCTGGCGCTTACGCTCACGGGTGTGGGCCATGCCGAGCGCCGCCAGCGTGCACGTGAGGCGTTGGAGAAAGTCGGCCTGGGCGAGCACGTTAACAAGCGCCCGAGCCAGCTATCGGGCGGACAGATGCAACGCGTGGCCATCGCCCGCGCCCTGATCAATGATCCCGAGATCGTGCTGGCAGACGAGCCGACCGGCGCCTTGGATTCCGCAACGTCCGTGCAGGTCATGGACTTGCTCAAGGACGTGGCGCGCGACCGTCTGGTTATTATGGTCACGCATAATCCTGAGTTGGCGTACCAGTACGCCACGCGCATCGTCAACCTGGCGGACGGCAAGATTACCGACGATTCCGACCCCTTTGATGTAGCAAAGGCCGCGCGTCGCGAGGCCAAGCCTACGCGCAAAACCTCGATGAGCTTTGTGACGGCGCTGGGGCTTTCTGCCCGAAACCTCATGACCAAAAAGGGCCGCACGGCCATGACGGCCTTTGCGGGCTCGATTGGCATTATCGGTATCGCGGCGATTCTGGCGCTGTCCAACGGCGTAAACGGCTACATCAAAAAGGTCGAGGAGGATACGCTCTCGAGCTACCCGCTCACCATTTCCAAGCAGGATTACGACCTGTCGTCCATGATGGGTGGACAGGGGGCCACGGATGATGACTCGCCTGAAAACGTGGATTTGTCCGACGACAGTGCCGGCGGCAAGGCTAAGGGAACCGATAAGATTCCCGTGGTCACGGCCGTAAAGAATATGTTTGCGAGCGTTAAGTCCAATGACATGACGAGCTTTAAGGCATGGCTCGATGCCGGTGGCGATGGCATCGATAAAGAAGTCAACGCCATCCAGTACGGCTATGGCGTGACGCCGGTTGTCTATCGTGCGGGTAAGGGCGACGAGAAGCCCGTCCGGCTGGTGCCCAACGCCATGACCGAGGCCATGAGCGGAGGCGCGAGCTCGGCGGCAACGGTGAGCATGGAATCCATGGGAACCTCGGTCTTTAACGAGATGATCGACGACCAGAGCCTGCTCGACAGCCAGTACGATGTCGTCGCCGGTCATTGGCCCACGTCTGCTAACGAAGCCGTAATGGTGCTTTCGAGCCGTGGCACGGTGGGCGATTACACGCTCTACAGCATCGGTGCGCTGGATATTGATGAGCTCAATGACCTGGTTAACAGCGCCATGGCGGCCGACGGTGGGGTCGAAACGCCCGAGACCGGCACCGACTTTACCTACGACGATGCGCTGTCCACGACGTTTAAGGTGCTGTCGCCGGCCGATGCGTATCGCAAAAACGAAGAGACCGGCATGTGGACTGACATGTCTGGCGACGCCGACTTTATGGCCGCCAAGGTTGCCAACGGTATTGACGTGCACATTGTGGGCGTGGTGCGACCCAACGAGACGGCCAACGCGAGCGCGTTGTCCCCGGGCATTGCCTATACGCATGCGCTGACTCGCCAGCTTATGGAGCGCGCCGCCGATTCGCAGATTGTGCAGGAGCAACTCGCCCACCCCGAGACGGATGTCTTTACGGGCAAGTCTTTCGATGAGCTGCAAGGCGAGGCCAAACAAGGCGTGGACCTGGGCAGCATGTTCAGTGTGGACGAGGCGGCGCTCAAGAGTGCGTTCTCGTTCGATACGTCTGCACTCTCGGGTGCGGCCGGCGGTATGGACCTTTCTGGTATCGACTTATCCGGGCTGGACATTGACCTTTCGGGCGTTGGTAAGGACATCGACTTCAGCGACATCATGGCCAAAGCGCCAGCCCCAGATTTCTCGGGCATCTTTGACGGTCTGGAACTCACGCCCGAGCAAATGCAGCAGGTGGGAACGCTGGCCAACCAGCTGTTTGAGGGCTTTTTTCAGTCTGATCAGTTTAAGGCGCTGACACCCGATGATCTTAAGGACGCGTCAAAGCTTGCCGCCGCGTTCTCGGCGTATCTTGAGAGTGATACGGCAGCCCAGCAAATCCTGGCCCAGCTCAAAGCGCTCGGCGGCGATGCCCTGGCCGAGCGCCTGCAGCAGGCGATGACCGACTATGTGCAAAAGCAGCTGGCTCCGTATCTGCAGCAGGCTATGGATCAGGTGATGAAGGCAATCAGCGAGCAGATAGCGTCGACGGTATCGTTCCAGCTTAAGGCGGGCGCGGCAGGGCTCATGGACCAGATAGCGACGCAGATGTCTTCGAGTTTTGCCAACCTGGCGAGCGCTATGCGTGTGGATGCGAGCGCCTTTGCTCGTGCCATCCATTCCAACATGGACGCCGAGGACCTGAGCTCGCTCATGATGAGCTATGCGAAGGCGTCGAAGCTCACCTACGACAACAATCTGACCACGTTGGGTTATGCGGACGAGGCAGATCCCATCTCGGTCAAGATTTTCCCGCGCGACTTTGAGGCCAAGGAGCGCGTACTCGATCACATCGATGCGTACAACAAGCAGGTCAAAGCCGCTGGCCATGATGATCGGGCAATTTCGTACACCGACTACATGGGCATCATCATGGGTTCGGTGACCGACATCGTGAACACCATCAGCTTGGTGCTCATCGCATTCGTGAGCATCAGCTTGGTGGTGAGCTCCATCATGATCGGCATCATCACGTATATCAGCGTGCTGGAGCGTAAAAAGGAGATTGGCATCCTGCGCGCGATTGGCGCGTCGAAGCGCAACGTGGCAAACGTGTTCAACGCCGAGACCTTTATCGAAGGCCTCATCTCCGGCGTCTTTGCCATTGTCGTCGTGGTGGCCGTGAGCTTTCCGGTTAATGCCTGGGCGCTTGCTGCCAAACAGGTGCCCAATCTGATGAGCTTGCCCGTGCAGGATGCGCTGGTGCTCATTGCAATTTCGGTGCTGCTGACGGTCGTCGCCGGTCTGCTGCCGGCTCGCAGCGCATCCAAAAAGGATCCTGTGGAAGCCCTACGCTCCGAATGATGTGACAAAGGGACAGCCCCTTTGTCACATTGAGACCCTTGCGAAAACGGGGTCTAATTACCGTTCGGCAGGTTAAGAACTCCCTCTCCCCGCTTAATGCTTGACGAAGAGTCCTCTGGTTTATATACCTATCGGTAGGCATATAGGATGTATTGCCGATAGAAATGGAGCAACCATGACTCTCACCACACCAGCCAAAAAAGATTGTCTCCGTGAAAGCGGCGCATTTGCTTGGGTCGTCGTTATTGCGCTCGGCTTAATGTCCGCCGGAACAACTGGCACATATAGCATTATTGCCGGCTCATTCGTTGCTCCAGTATGTGAAGATCTGGGCTTTGACTACACTTCTTTTTCTTTCTATTTCACCGCGATTCTTCTTGGCCTTGCGCTTGGGCTTCCGCTTTTGAGTCGCTTCATTCCAAAAGTAATCGGCAAACCATGGCATATTTGCATTGAACTCGTCCTTATTGCCGCCGGCGCCGCAATGGCGTTCTACACCGAGGTCTGGATGTTCACCGTCTCCGCCGCAGCGATCGGCATCTGCTTTTCGTTTACAACGGGCGTCTGCATGTCCGATGTCATTGACCAATGGTTCAGCAAATCGTCCGGTCTCGCCATCGGCCTCGCTTGGGGCGTTAATTCTCTCTGCACGCTGTTATTGAGTCCTGTCATTACACTGGTCATCGAGCAGCAAGGCTGGCGTACGGGATACATCGTGCTTGCGGCCGTTTCTGCAGCTATGATTTTGCCTGCAAGCGCATTTATCATTCGCCTTAACCCCTCTGATCGCAATATGCTTCCGTACGGAGAGACCGCCTCCGAAACCCATGAGAGCTGCAGCGCCGATGAGCAGGAAGATGTCCTTTCGGGCATGGCACTCCGCGATGCCGCGAAAACGCCGTCTTTTATTCTCTGTGTCCTCTTGCTTTGCGTGGCGCAGCTCACCTGCTGCATGAACCAGCTGTTTCCAACCTATGCAAGCGAGGTCGGTTTCAATCCTATCGTAGGAAGCTTAATGGTCTCGGCAGCTTCACTCTCCGATATCTTCCTAAATCCCTTCGTGGGCAAAACATGCGACAAGCTTGGCGCTATTAAAGCAACGGTCGCATGGACAGGTGTCAGCATTCTTTCATTCCTGCTTCTTATCATTGGCGGAAGCAATGAGACCGTTTCCATCATTGCAGCTGGTGTAAACGATGTCATGTTCGCCATCGTTGGAACCGCAATGCCGATGCTTCTCCTCTCGCTCTTTGGATCACGCGATTTTGGAAGGATCTATTCGATCGTTTGCTCAGCGGGCTATGTCGTCGGTGCTTTTGGAATGCCGGTCATGATGAAGGTTTACGGCATGGCAGGGTCATTCCAGGGAGTATTTATCTTCTGCATTGCCTGCAACCTTATGATTGCTGCGTTTGCTATCGTTTCCGGCTTTCTCAATAAGGCTGCTGAAAAGTAATAAGCGCCGATTTGCATCGGCATAGATTGCCATGCAACAGGGGTCGACTCCAAGCCAGACTGGAGTCGACCCCTGTTTTCGTTTTAAAGGTTGCCCGCAGGCACCATGGGTGCCAACATGCGCTTCAGCTTGGCTGGTTTATTTGAACATAAGCTCGACTATTCCCGCCCAAACCGCTTTCTCATCAATATCCTCACCTTGAGCGACCGTATTGCTTGCTCCCTCCAGAACGGTATAAAGAATTTGTACGTAGAGCATTACGTCGGCGCTATCGGAAAACGCGCCAATCTCTACACCATGAAGAAGGATGTCTTTAAGCGCATCCATGGTTCGTTTGGTCGCCGTCGCTTGACGTTCCTGAACTGCAGGAATTCGATTTGCTTGAACGCTAACCTCGGCCAGCACGCGCCGGCGCTTTTCATCGCTTCGATAGCCACCTATAACTGAATTGCCGAGCTCGATAAGCGCGGCCTTGAACCCGTCCCTATCGACTATTAGCGAGTAGTCGCGCTGATAGTCAATGGTCGGAAACATGCTGTCCAAGAGCGTAGTGAAAATCTCCTCTTTTGAGGGAAAGTAGTAGTACACCGACGGCTTGGATATACCGACAAAGTCGCAAATCTTTCCGATAGACGCTTTGTCATAACCGACTTCTGCCACAAGATCGTACATTGCGTCCAATATTTTTTTTCTTGTGCTCACGCTGCATTTCTCCATTGCAAATCACTTCCGCACTACCAACATTATTAAGGATGGCAACGGAACATCAATTCGTGTCCAAACATGACCACTATATACGGCGAACGGTATGTATCAGTAGGCGAGCGGCAATTATTCAAAATTATCTACCGAACGGTAGGTATAGTAGTACTATAGCAGGTGAAACCCCGCTATTGTCGCGGCCGGACAGCATCGCGGGAAACCCGACGGAAGGACCAACCATGTACGAGAACTATCGTATGCCGGGCGAGTTCGAGAAGCGCTCCAACGTCTATGTGACATGGCTTCCCGATTACATCCGTGCAGAGGGCTACGATAACCGCCAGCCCTGCGTTGACGTGATCAAGGCTCTGCTCGAGTATGGCGACGTTACGGTCAACCTCAATTGCGGCACCCCCGGCTCCTATGAGGAGGCTTGCTCGCGACTGAAGGAGGAGGGGGTTGATCTCGATCGCATCGAGATCACGCAGTTCGAAGACTCCAACTTCTATGTCCGCGACAACGGTCCCAGCATCATGGTCGACGACAAGGGCCATTCTTATATGGTCAACCCCGCTTGGACCTATTACGGCGTGTGGGACAAGAACTCCCCGGAGTGCCAGTCCGCACGTAAGGCAGCCGTTCACATGGCGGTTGCGCTCGGTTGCTTCGATATCGTCAATTCCGAAATGGTTTCGGAGGGCGGCGACCGCGAGTTTGACGGTCACGGCACTCTGATCGCCATCGAGGACACGGAATGCCGCAAGCGTAATCCCGAGTTCACGAAAGAGGAAGTAGAGGCCGAGTATAAGCGCATCTACAACCTCAACAAGGTTATCTGGCTTCCGCAGCCTATGCTCGAGGACGACGACTATCGACTGGGCATCCTCGACGAGAAGGAAGACGGAACTCCCGTCTTTGGCATGAGCTTTGCAGCTCACATTGATGAGATGTGTCGCTTTATCACTCCGAACAAGATTCTTCTTGCCGAGGTGTCCGATGAAGAGGCAGCCTCGAGCAAGGCTGGAGCAGAGTCTCGTCGCCGTATTGAGGCAGCCTACGAGATCCTGAGCAACGAAACGGACTGGGAGGGCAAGCCCTTCGAGATCGTTCGTATGCCCACCGCCGAGCCTATTGAAGTCGTTATCGCCCCTGGCGATGAAGATTACGAGCTCTATAAGGGCTTCATCGACGAAATGGGCGGCAAGTTTATGGATGGCACCCCCTGGCCCGAGGGCCCCGTCCACTTCTACGCCGCAGCGAGCTACTGCAACTTCCTGATTTGCAACGGCGTCGTTCTTGGCCAGCGTTATTACCACGAGGGCATGAGCGAGGTCGTGAAAGAGAAGGATGAGCAGGCCAAGGCAGTTCTTGAGAGCTGCTTCCCCGATCGCAAAGTCATCATGATTGATTCCCTCGCGCTTAACCTGTCCGGCGGCGGCGTGCACTGCTGGACTAAGGACGTGGCGGCCAGTCGTTAGTGAGCCTTAGAGCCTGCGCTCTTTGGCTTAGGCGCCACATGTACCGCTCCCCGAGGGATATCCGTGTTTTCCTCGGGGACACATTCAACAATAATTTTAATAATAATTCGAAAGGAAATAGGCATGAACAACAGCCTCCGCGGTCGCGACTACATCAACATCCATGATCTCTCCTCCGAGGATTTCCGCTATCTCATCGATCTTGCCTGGAACCTTAAGGCTCAGAAGAAGTCTGGTGTCGACCAGCGCTACTTCCCCGGCAAAAACGTCCTCGCCAACTTTGAGTGGGGCTCGACCCGTACTCGTTGCGCATTCGAGACCTCCTGCAATGATTTGGGCATGGGCTTCACTTATCTGACCAACTCCCACATGGGTGACTGCGAGACCGTCAAGGATGCCATGCGCGTCTTTAACGGCATGTACGATCTCATCGTCTACCGCGCACAGAAGGACGAGCAGTTCCTCTATGACGTCGCCGACCTGGTTGACATCCCGGTCATCAATGCCCTTACTCTCGGCGATCACCCGACTCAGATGCTCGCTGACGCTCTTACGATGGAAGAGCAATGGGGCGGTCTGCGTACGAGCCGCGGCAAGAAGATGGCTTTCGTTGGCAACTGCGCCGGCGCCCCAGTGTGGTATGGCCGTCTGTGCGCTATGCTCGACATGGACTTCCTCGCCATCGGCCCCGACGACCTCCGTCATCAGATGTGCAAGGAAATGATCGAAGAGGTGGAGGCCTGCTACGCCAAGTACGCTCCCAATAGGACCTTTACCATCACCTCTGACCTCGATGCCCTGGATGGCGTTGACGTTATCGTTACCGAGGAGTGGCGCTACATCAACCCCGAGTGCGGAGAAGAGGTTCTGGATCCCGACGACTACAACTCCTGGTTGGGCGATGCCGAGTCTCTGTACCCCTATCGCGTCACCAGCGAGCTGTGCAAGCGCACCAACAATCCCGACATCTTCTGCATGCATGAGCTTCCCTCTGTCCACAACGCGGATCACCGTGTTGGCAAGATGCTCCTCGACCAGTGCAAGAACGACCTTCATCGCGAGATCATCACCGAGGGTTTCGAGATTGCCGACGAGTGCTTTGAGGCCAACGCTTCGGTCATCTTCCGTGAGGCAGAGAACCGTCAGCACACCATCAAGGCCGTTATGTGTGCCCTTCTGGGTCTCTAGGAGCTGCGTCAATGGAAAATGCAAAGTTAAAGAGCAGCAAGGTTTACGCATGGGTTCTCGTAATCGCGCTCGGCCTTATGTCTGCCGGCACGACCGGATCCTATAGCGTCATCGCGGGCTCCTTCGTCGCACCCGTGTGCGAGGAGTTCGGGTTTGACTATTCCATCTTCTCGTATTACTTCACCGCAACGCTCATTGGTCTTGCGGCAGCTCTTCCGTTTGTCGGAAAACTCATTCCCAAGGTCGTTGGCAAGGTTTGGCTCCCCGTTGTCGAGCTTATTTTGCTCGCTGCCGGCGCAGGCATGGCCTTCTACACCGAAGTCTGGATGTTCATCGCCGCTGGCGCCCTGATTGGCGTTTGCTTCGCCTTCACCACCGGCGTCGCTATGTCCGACGTTATTGACCAGTGGTTCAAAAAATCTGGTGGCCTGGCAATCGGTCTCGCTTGGGCAGTGAACTCGATTTACATGCTCATCATGAGTCCCGTCATCACCTCTGTCATCGAGGCCGCTGGCTGGAGAACTGGTTATCTGGTGCTCGCCGGTGTTTCCGCAGTGCTCATTCTCCCAGCTTCCATTCTGATCATCCGCTACAAGCCTCAGGACAAGGGCATGCTGCCCTATGGCTACGTCGAGGGCGAGACGGTCACCGAGACCGAGGAGACGACCGAGGATAGCACGCGTGGCGTTAGCTATGCGCGCGCCATTAAGTCGCCTGCCTTCTTCTTCTGCATCGGCTTCCTCTGTCTCGTTCAGCTCACTTGCTGCATGAACCAGCTCTTCCCGACGTATGCTTCCGAGGTTGGTTTTAGCCCCATGGTGGGCGGCTTCATGGTATCCGCTGCATCGCTCTTCGATCTGTTCCTCAATCCGATCGTCGGCACCACTTGCGATAGGTTCGGCAGCACGAAGGCCATTCTGGGCTGGCTCGCTGTCTCCATCCTCTCCTTTGTCATGCTCATGATGAGCAGCGGCAACTCGACGCTCAGCATCCTCGCAGCAGGCGTGAACGACGTAATGTACGTCATCGCTGGCACTGCCCTGACCGTTTTGGTTATGGATGTCTTTGGCTCCCGCGATTTCGGTCGCATCTTCGCGCTGATCTGCTCCGTGGGCTATATCGTCGGCGCCTTTGGCATGCCCGTTATGATGAAGGTCTATGAGCTTGTCGGCTCCTTCCAGGGCGTCTTCATCTTCTGCATCGCATGCAACGTTATTATCGGCCTGTTCTTGCTGCTGGCAAAAAAGACTGGTAAGAACCTCTCCTGGGACGAATAGTTCGATTCGTCTTAGACATACGCTGTAGGGCTTAACCTGCAGCCGCTTTGGGGCATCGACTAACATCGGTGCCCTTTTTCATCGAATGTGACAAAGGAGCAGCCACTTTGTCACATTGAGTGGCATGCAAATCGAGGTCTAATACTTTTCCGAGAAGTGAACGGCCATACTTGGGCCTCCGAAGCATCGACATTTTTAGACGTCAAACCCGCAGGATTTGGCTGGCAAAACCGCAGGAAATTGTATCTCGAAAGTGCAGATGCTTCGGGGCCCGTTTTCACTCGTTCACTTCTCGGGAAAAGTATTAGACCTCGTTGTATGGGGTGCGGCTGGAGGGTGGTCATCGTTCAGTAGCTACCTCTTCCTTGTGAATCGCCTGAAGCGCAAGGCATAATGCATGTGACAAAGGGACGGCCCCTTTGTTGTGTTGATATGAGAGAAGAGTAGATGATTCTTTCGCTTGCCCCTATGGAGGGGATTACCGGGCATGTGTTCCGTCGCGTGCATGCGGAGTGCTTCGGTGCGCTCGACTGCTATTACACGCCGTTTTTGCCGCCACCGCGGGTGGGAAACCGCTTTGGCGGCAAGGCGTTTAAGGAGATCGATCCTGCCAATAACCAGGGGCTTAACGTAGTGCCTCAGCTGATGTCCAAGAACGCGGACGAGTTTGTGTGGGCGGCACAGGTGCTCGCCGACATGGGCTATCGCGAGGTCAATCTCAACTTGGGTTGCCCCTCGGGGACGGTTGTCGCCAAGGGCAAGGGCTCGGGCTTTTTGCGCCACTTGGACGAGCTCGAAGTGTTCTTGAGCGATGTGTGCGAACGTTCGCCGTTGCCGGTGTCGGTAAAAACCAGGCTGGGGCTGGAGAGCGACGACGAATACGAGCGCGTGCTCGATCTGTATTGCCGCATGCCGCTGGCGGAGCTGATCGTGCATCCGCGCGTGCAAAAGGACCGCTATGCGGGCTCGCCGCGCAAAGAGTTTTACGGTGAGACGCTGAAGCGGGCGCCGTTCCCGGTGGCCTACAACGGCGACATCTTTGATCTTGAGGACATGGATGCGCTGGTGGAGGCTTATCCCGGAACGCGTCACGTCATGTTGGGGCGCGGCTTGCTTGCGAACCCCGCGCTGGCTCGCATGGTTAAGGGCGGTCCTGTTGCCACGGCAGCTGAGCTGCAGCGCTTCCACGACACGCTGTTTGCAGCTTATGCGGACGAGATCGGGGGCAACGCGGTCTTCCGCATGAAGGAGTGGTGGTTCTACGCCAAATGCGCCTTCGCCGATCCTGCTACCGTTCACAAGATCGTGCGCAAGACCAAAAAGGTCGACGAATACCGCGCCGCCGTCGAGCGCGTCTTTCGCGAGCAGCCGCTCGCGCCCATAGCCCGCTTTTGCGGCTAAATGAAGTCGTTGGGGATGTTCTTTAACGGCTAGTCATTCAAGAACGTTCCCAATGACTATGTTGAGCATCGGCTTCGTCATCTGACGGCTTGGACGGCAAGTGCGTCCAGCACGCGCCCTGCGTCGGCGTCAATCAGGATGCTGCGATCGGCGATTTCTGCAGGGGCGACTGCCTCGCCAAAATTGACGCACGCGTATGTAGCGCGCTCGTTTTTGGCGGTCATCTGCCAAAACGGGTACTTGATGATGACGGGCGTGTTGCCGCCCACGCCAAGCTCCAAGAACAGAACGCGCATATTGCTGTGGCGGCGCAGGAAATCTTGGTAACGGTCGGCCGCGGCACACCAGCCCTTATCCTGCACAAACGTGTCGTCGGCGCGCAGGTTCATCGTGAGCGGGGAGCCACAATGGGGGCAACGGGGCACTAGCGCAGACGGAATGCGCAGGTCTTCTTGGGCGGCGACCATGTAATGTACGAGCTCTTCGTTGTCCCAAGTTTCCTGACAGCAGGGCTTGCTGCACTGGAATAGACCATAATCGCCCTGCGTGTAAAAGAGTCGCTGTTTATCGAAACCGGCGCGTTGGAAGCAATGGTCTACGTTTGTGGTCAGCACAAAGTAATCTCGGTCGCGCAGCAGGCCCAAAAGCTGTTCGTAGATGGGCTTGGGTATGGGGTCATATCGGTTGCACATGATATAGCGGCTCCAAAATGCCCAGTATTCCTCGAGGGAGTCATAGGGGTAGAAACCGCCGGAGTACATGTCGGTAAAGCCGTAGCGTGCGGCGAAGTCGCCAAAGAGTTTCTCGAAGCGCTCTCCCGCGTAGGCGTAGCCAGCCGCGGTGGAAAGACCCGCGCCGGCGCCGATTATCACGGCGTCGGATGCATCGAGTGCGGCTCGGAGCTTAGCGATCTGCTTGGAGAAGGTCGCGGTAGATTGACTCGTCAGACGCGAGAAAAACATTGAAGATCACCTTAAGGTTGGGGTCGTTATGGTCTAGATGATGACGAACGGCATCGATGGCAACGCGCGCGGCGGCTTGTTGGGGATAGTCAAAGACGCCCGTCGAAATGCAGCAGAAGGCAAGCGTGTCGAGCTTTCGGCTCGTCGCTTCTTCCAGGCAGCTGGTGTAGCAACGGCGCAGTAGCAGTTCCTCGCGCGGGCCAGGCTTATGGTTGGGCACGATGGGACCGACGGTGTGGAAGATATGGCTGCTGGGCAGGTTAAAGGCTGGCGTGACCTTGACGCATGCGGTCGGTTCCTCATGCCCCTGTTTACACATGAGGCTGGCGCACGTCAGGCGCAGCTGCATGCCGGCGTATGTGTGGATGGCATTGTCGATGCAGTGGTGTCCCGGCACAAAACAGCCGAGCATTTGGCTGTTGGCGGCGTTGACGATGGCGTTGGCCTTAAGCAGCGTGATGTCGCCACGCCAGACGGCAATGCGATTGCAGTAGGGAAGCGTGCCGGCATCGGTTGCGCCGCCGCGCTCAACAAGCCGCTGCTGCAAGTAGGCATCCTGGACATCGAGCACCTCTGTCGCGAGCGCTTCGGGCGACCGCACGTTCATAAGGGCCCTGAGCAAATCACGCTGCTCGCCGGCTCCGGCGGGAACGGCAATGCCGCGTCCGTCCGCTCGCTCGTTGAGCAATGCATTGATAAGCCAAATACGACGCTCGGCTTGATTCATGGCTGACCTCCTGTCCAATTGAGTTGGGCGTGTTTGACAGCAGTGTGCAACCCGGACCGCTTCTTCAAAAGAAGGCACAAAAAGGTAAGCGCCGTGGAGCGGTATGCCCCACGGCGCTCAATTTGCAAAAGCCCGTAGCTGCTAGGAGCTTCGCACAAGCTGCTGGTAGTCGGTGCCCCATTCCACAAGAGAATCGATGATGGGCATAAGGCTTTGACCCAGCTCGCTCAGCGCGTATTCGGTACGGATGGGCGTTTCGGGAATGACGGTGCGCGTGATAAGTCCCGCGGCATCCATTTCCTTTAGGTTTGACGAGAGCACCTTTTGACTGATGCCGGGAATAGAGCGATGTAGCGCGTTGAAGCCCAGAGGCTGCTCAATGAGCTGCTGGATGATATAGATTTTCCACTTGTTGCCAAAGAGCTGAAAACACGTGGCGACGGGGCAGGGAGGCAGTTCTTCTTTGGTGAGCATGGTAGCCTCGCAATCGGGTAGGTTGCTTGCATTATCGCAGCTGCTGGCGCCCGCGGCTACAACTTACTTTTTGGTAACTGGCTAATAGATTAGTGCCTTCTTTTGGGTGGGGTGCATTCCTCGCATGATGTGCTTAGGCGCAAAAGCGTCTACGTCCGGGCGGCTTCGCCCAGCCGCCCCCAATCGAAAGGAATTGCCATGTCCGAGAATCTTGAGAACGTCGCCGCTTTCGCCTCCTCCGGTACCACCGATCCTGCGCCCGCTTGCGGCTCCGCCGACCCCAAGGCCGCACCCGCTTGCGGTACTGCTTGCGGCTCTGCCGATCCGGCTGCCACTCCTGCCTGCGGCTCTGCTGACCCGGCCGCCGCTCCTGCCTGCGGTTCCGCCGATCCCAAGACCGCTCCGGCCTGTGGCACCGCTTGCGGCGCTGCGGACGCTCAGTAAGCAATCGCCAGGAAGGGACTCGTAATGGATGCTCAGACTTGCTTCAAAAAGATGCAGCTTGCCGGGACGCTCTCCCTGGCAACCGTGGACGAGAGTGGTGCGCCGCAAATTCGCTGCGTAAGCGCCGTCCATTACGAGCCCCGTGCTATCTACTTTCTCACGGCACGTGGCAAGGAGATGGCCCGTCAGCTTATGGCCGATGGACGTGTCCAAACGCTCGTTCACACGCGGTTTAACGAGATGATTCGCATGTCCGGCGTTGCCACTCCCGTCTCGGATTCCGAGCAAGTTCACTGGCGCGACGTGATTTACGTCGAGCAGCCGTATCTTGCTAACGTTTATCCCGGTGATACGCGCGAGATCAACATCATCTTTAAGGTTGAGAACATAGTGCTCGACTACTTTAACCTGGGAGTTCATCCCATCGAGCGTGCGGTCTTTACCTTAGACGAGGGCATGGCACCTGCGCCCGCCAAGGGCTTCTGCATCGATGCCGATGCGTGTATCGGTTGCGGCACCTGCCTTGAGCACTGCCCGCAGAAGTGCATCGAGCCGGGAGACTCGTATCGCATAGAGCCCGAGCACTGCCTGCATTGCGGTGCCTGTGCCGAGAATTGCCCCGTCGGCGCCGTTACGCGTCTGTAGCCCAAATATTGTCATCAGTTTCAACATCGACCAAGGGAGTCCCACGATGCAAAAGCCTGCGTTTGCCTTCCAATGGCACATTACGGATGAATGCGATCAGCGTTGCAAACATTGCTATATCTTTGCCAACGGTGCCTGCGCCGGTTTTAAGCGCATGCCGTGGGAGCAGATGGTCCAGGTCGTCGATCAAGCCCAGGCGCTCTGCGAGCGCATCGGCCGTCAGCCGTACTTTTACGTTACGGGCGGCGATCCCATTCTTCATCCCGATTTTTGGCGCCTTGCTGAGCTCCTGCACGAGCGGGGTTTTATGTGGTGCGTGATGGGCAATCCGTTCCATCTGATCGATGAGGTCTGTGCCCGCATGAAAGAGCTGGGGTGCCGCAAATATCAACTTTCGCTCGATGGACTCGAGGCGACGCATGATTACTTCCGTAAGCTCGGCTCGTTTGCCGAGACCATGCGCGCCATCGGTTGCCTTAAGCGTGCAGGTATCTGGGTTGCCGTCATGAACACGGTATCGAGCATGAATGCTGCCGAGTTGCCGCAGCTCATCGATCTTGTGGCGAGCCTCGAGGTCGACGTGTTCGCATTTGGACGATATTGCCCCACGTCAGGCCAAAAGCGTGACGAGTTCCATTTGGAGCCGCTTGAGTATCGCGACGTGTTGCTTGCCGCGCAGGAGCGCATGGAGTTCCATCAGGCGGCGGGCTGCAAGACGTTCTTCCAGCTCAAGGACCACCTGTGGACGCTGCTTTTGTGGGAGCAGGGTAAGTTCACCATCCCCGCGGACGCCAAGCCCGGCATGATCTATGACGGCTGCCACTGCGGTACGGGCCATATGACGGTGCTGCCTACGGGCGATGTCTACGCATGCCGTCGCATGGAGAGCAAGGTAGGCAACGTTGCCGAGAACACGCTCGAGGAGCTGTTCTTTTCGCCGCAGATGGAGGCAAAGCGCGACTTTAAAAAGTTCAAGAAGTGCTCCAAATGCGAGCTTTTCGGCTGGTGCCGAGGCTGCCCCGCTGTGACGTATGGCTACACAGGCGATATGTACGAAGCCGATCCTCAGTGCTGGAAAAAGATCGAGGAATAGGATCGCCGTGTCATCGGGTGGTCGTTGGGGACGTTCTTAAACGACTACTCATTTAAGTGCGTCCCCAATGAGCGGTTGTGAGGGACCCACGCAAAAGCTGTACGTCAGCATCCTAAGATGTCGAAAAATGTCGACTTTGGATGCTGACATACACGTTTGGGTTCGGCGGGGGACTAGGCAATCATTGCATCGAGCGTAATGAGCTCCCTGATCCGCTCTGTGCGTGTCTGCCCATGACGCTTTGCCTTTGCGTCAAACGCCTCAAGAACCGATTCACCCACGCGTGCCGACAAAACAACGCTCGGCTCATCGAAGATCGGCGGCCTTCCTAACTTGATGGTGCGGCCCTTTGGCCACTCATCTTTTTCGTATGCCTCTGCTGCCTTTTCCAGCTCTCCGGGAGCAAACCCCATCATCTTCTCGAGCTGCTTAGCGTCCATAGCGCCTCCTATCGATCGACCCCGATTTCCCTGAGCACCTTGCGCGTAGGAGGGACAAGGGCGTGGTAAATGATGTAGCCATCTCGATCGGGGCAATATCGAGCGATGAGTTCCATGAGACGGCTTCTTCTATCAAGTCCAACGAGAATGTAATCGATACCTCCATTTTCAAGATCACGCCTGAACCATGCGAAAGCGGAGTTCCAGGCGCATGTAATATCCGTCTCCGTCAGCCCGTGCTTGAGGGCATGGGGGTGGATTGCGATGAGCTCCATAAGGGCCTCTCTTTTTGTATACAGTTTTGTAGACAAAAATGCAAGCAGTTAATAGGGTTAAGCGGCCTGTTTTGATTGGACTTCTCGATGTGAAATTGGCACCGGAGGCTCCAGCACTTCTTCGCTTCTCAGCTCGGAATGTGAGCGTCCGTTGAACTCCCAGAGGGGAGCGTCTTCATAGATTATCGAGAGGAGCTTGGAGACCTCGGGTGTTTTCTTGCGTTCATAAAGCTCGGGTCGTACGACAATCAATAAGAAAGCTGCGTCTTCGGCAATTTGCTGGGCTGTCGGCATACCGTTGAGTCCAACGGAACGCAAAAGCTTTGTCATGATGAAATCGAACTCATCTTCTCTTGCATGGAAATCAGATGCCTTGAGCTCAGGGTCTCTCAGGACGTACTGCTTGAGTCGTTCGACAGATCGACTGCACTTTATATGCCCGCAGATGACTTCGTCATAGCTGAGCCTTCTGATTGGAAGACGTTCGTGACCGGCGAAGATGGCTGCTACTCTGATGCCAACGCGCCGTTCGCGCAGCGCGCGCATCTCACCGGTGTATTCGCTGCGCCGTTCATATTTTCGATAGGAGTATCCGTAGTCATCATAGTAATAAGGGGCTTCATCAACAGCGTTATCGAGCTCTGGCGCTATGAGATAGAGTTTTCTATCTCTGGATATAATGCAGGGATTGTCGATTTGTCCCGATTCGTTCCTGATTTGCCAAATAGTCTCATTTATCTCAAATCTCGAGACTGGATTGGGGGCACAGGAGTTGTAGAGCTCAATAAGTTCATCGAGTGAAATGATTCCACAGGCATCTGTGTAGGCGCGGGCGAAGCGCCGTACTTCTTGATTTGATTCAAGCACACGGCGCTCCCAAGCATCCAAAGTGTCCTGCGGACTTCGATAGCGGGCATGACGATCGATGCGCAACGCGCTCCAATGGTTATCCGCGGCAACGTTCATCAGATCTAAGCGCAGATCTTTGTCGGCGATGTGAGCGAGCGACTGATAGTGTTCCAGATCAAGCTCCGGTCGAAAACCCATGTCTTCCGGAACAATTCGTGCGAGCTTTATGCAACGCTTGAGATAAGTCGGGCCCAGGCTTGGGCTAAAGTGCTGCTTGAGGTGGCAAGCGATGGGCGAGAGTAAGCCATTGAGATTGGAGATGGGGTATCCGGCAATCTCTTGCTCGAGACGGCGCCCGATGAGCAGAGCCCCTTCCGAGGAGGTCTCATGGTTGATACCTTTCTGGCCGAGGTGTTTGGCCTCGACAATCCTGCTGATATCTGAGCAGGTGTTTGAAATAATGTCGGGTGAAAGGGTTGGAATCTTTTTAGCCATAACGATGCACTCCTGTGTGACTCACGGATAACGGAAACGTTTGGTTGTGAGTGCCGTTCTTTGATGGCGACGGCGAACAGGAGCGCAACCTGTCTGAGATGGACGAGTGCAGTAACCACCGATCTTACTTACCGAGCTCGCTCCAGCGTGTCATTGGGGACCTCCGCGGGATCTCTCGACCAGTCTCATGCCTTGAGGAGAGTATAGCATATAAGCAAACGTATGTTCTATAAATTTGAGAAACTGAATTCCTACCTACTCATTTAAGTACGTCCCCAATGAGCGGTTGCAAATGCGAGCTTTTCGGCTGGTGCCGAGGCTGCCCCGCTGCGACGTATGGTTACACGGGCGATATGTACGAAGCCGATCCTCAGTGCTGGAAAGAGATCGAGGAATAGGATCGCCGTGTCATCGGGTAGCCGTTGGGGACGTTCTTAAACGACTACTCATTTAAGTGCGTCCCCAATGAGTGAAACTACTCATTTAAGTACGTCCCCAATGAGTGCTAGAGCAGGTTCTTCTGTGCCCACGCGATGATGTCGCTCGACTCGTAGAGTGGTTTGCCATCAATGAACAGGCAGGGAACCTGGCGTTTTCCGCCGACGGCGATGAGCGTCTGCTCGGCCTCGGTATCGGTCGAGATATTGCGCTCGGGAATGGTCACGCCGTTATCGGCAAGGAATCGCTTGACTTTTATGCAATACGGGCAGCCGGTCATAACGTACAGCGTGAGCTCATGATTAGTAGCCATGGGTCTCCAATCGGTTGAGGTTTCGATTGAAATACCCAAAGCCGCCGCAATCTATGCGCGGGCCAGCGACGACTCGATGGCCTGTACCAGAAACGCCGTAGCTCCGGTGCCGCAGGGCTTGTCGTAGTAGTCAACAAAGCGCTGATCGGCAAGATAGCCGTGGGCGAGGCCCAGGTATGCTTCGTCTTGGGGTTCGTGTCCCCAGTTAAGGCCAATCCATCGACGGTGCATTGCGACAAGCTTGCGCGCCTCGCTTCCATCCGGTTCGCCGTCGCCCATGGCGATCGAGAGCTGGCCCAGAATAGCGCGTTCAAGTTCCTTCATGTCGTTCCATGTCTCGGGGTCCATGTCCAGCAGTGCCTCGTTTGCTGCATCGACGGCCTCGTCGCCATAGCGCGCCCGCGCCTCGGCACCGTAGCGCTCCTCGTTTTCCTGCACGGTGCGCCAGCGCTCCAATTGCGGCAGCACGGCGCCCATGAGCGAGACGGCTTCGTCGAGCGACATACCGGTGTTTTGTGCCAGGCGCGGGGCGCAATCCTCAATCATGGCCTCCATCGTGGTCTCGTAGGTGTACTTGCCGTGGTCGTAGCACCACTTGCAGTAATGGTCGGTCGTTGCGCCGTGAGCATCGGTGCCGCAGTCGTCGGGCGTGAGTATCATGCCGCAGCTCTGGCAATAGTGCTCGGGCATTTCGAGCAGGTGGGACAGCGGTTCTCCGGTTATGGCGGCAATGAGCTTCATCATGTCGATGCCCGGTGTGACCTCGCCGCGCTCCCACCGGCTGATGGCCTGGCGTGTGACGAAGAGCTTAGCGGCAAGCTGCTCTTGGGTAAGGTGATGGGCGCGACGGACAGCAATGAGCTTTTCTGCAAAGGCCATAGCGGCTCCTTTCTGCTGGTTGATGGCTTAAGCATACGCGGCGGCAGGCGCCCTTCCAAGCAACCGTTGGTTGCACGACGGGGGACCGCGGCGAAGAATTGCGCGCAACGCCCCACGCCTCCATGCCGTACAATGACCGGCATGGAACCTATCGCACGCATACATACCGACCTGCCGCAGAAGTTCGGCATTCCGCGCAACAGCTTTTTGGCGCCCCATCTGCAGGGACGAATCTTTTTTGAGCCGGAATTTGCCTCCAATGCAGCGGTTGAGGGCCTGGACTCCTTCTCTCACCTGTGGCTGCTGTGGCGCTTCGAAAACGGAACGCCCGGCGGCACGGCTAAGGATATTGCCGTCGACGCTAAAACGCAGGACAGGTCCGGCACCAACGCAAAATGGTCGAAAACCGTGCGCCCGCCGCGTCTGGGCGGAGCCGAACGTGTGGGAGTGTTTGCCACGCGCAGTCCGTTTCGCCCTAATCCCATCGGGCTCACCTGCGTCAAGCTTGATCGTGTCGAGCTCACCGACGATGGCCCCATCATCCATGTGTTGGGGGCCGACCTGCGCGACGGTACGCCCATCTACGACATCAAGCCCTACATTCCGTTTGCGGACTGCCACCCGGATGCGACCGGAGGCTGGATCGAGGATGCTCCGTGGCAAGAGCTCGATGTTGAGTTTCCGCAAGCACTGCAGGATATGGTCCCGCCCGCAAAGCTCCTCGGCTTGGTCGAGGTCCTTCGCCAAGACCCGCGCCGCGCGGGCAGCAAGCACGAGCCACACCGCGTCTATCATCTGGCTTACGCCGGGCTCGACATATCGTTTACGGTCGATGAAACCCAGCTAACCGTAGTTGCCGTCAACGACGCGCAAGACTAACCAGCCATTCGTCCGCACCCGTCAAATTAAGCGCCAAACCCCGCGCCAAAACCGCCCACGCTGGTGGACAATAACGCCTACCAAAACAATCAACTTTGCACGGGAGTCCAGCATGAAATACGACTTCACTTCAATCATCGACCGCCACGGCATGGACGCCATCGCCGTTGACTCTTGGGGTGAGATCCCCGGTATGGCCCCGAACGCACCCGACGAGGGCTTCGACCGCATTCCCATGTGGGTGGCCGACATGAACTTTGCCACGGTGCCCACGGTCCAGGAACACATCATTCAGCGCGCCCAGCACCCCATGTTTGGCTATTTCAATCCGCGCTCCGAGTATTTCGACCGCATCATCGAATGGCAGAGCCGCCGCAATGGCGTCGAGGGCCTGCGCCCTGAACATATCGGTTACGAAAACGGCGTGCTGGGCGGTGTCGTGTCGACGCTGCGCGCGTATGTCCAGCCGGGCGATGCGGTGCTGGTCCACAGCCCCACCTACATCGGCTTTACCAAGTCCATTGAGGCCGCGGGCTATCGTATTGTCCATAGCCCGCTTAAGCTCGACGATCAGGGCGTGTGGCGCATGGACTTTGAGGACATGGAGTGCAAACTCGCCCAAAACCACATCCATGCCGCGGTGTTCTGCTCGCCGCACAATCCCTGCGGCCGCGTATGGGAGCGCGACGAAATCGAGCGCGCCATGGACATCTATCGCCAGCACGATTGCGTGGTGATATCGGACGAGATTTGGTCCGATATCATCCTGCCGGGGCACAAGCATATCCCGACGCAGTCGGTGAGCGAGGACGCCCACATGCGCACGGTTGCCCTCTACGCGCCCAGCAAGACGTTTAACCTGGCGGGCCTGGTCGGCAGCTACCACATCATCTATAACGAGACGCTGCGCGACCGCGTGTGCGCCGTGTCCAACAAGACCCACTACAACGAGATGAACGTCCTTTCGATGCACGCGCTTATCGGTGCCTACCAGCCGCAAGGCTACGAGTGGGTTGATGAGCTCAATGAGGTCATCGAGGGCAACGTCGACTACTTCTGCAATTACGTGGACAAGCATTTTGCGGGCGTGTCCTATTCGCGTCCGCAGGGCACCTACATGGTGTTTCCGGACTGCACCGAGTGGTGCCGCGAGCATGGCCGCGATATTCAGTGGCTGCTCGACGAGGGCGCTCGTGTGGGCGTGGGGTATCAGGACGGCCGCCCGTTCCACGGGCCCTGCCACATTCGTGTGAATCTGGCACTGCCCCTTTCGCGGGTAAAGGAGGCGTGTGAGCGCCTGGACCGCTACGTTTTTGGGGTATAGGGGGGCGCTCGATTCGAGTGCTGCCCCATGCGCCCACGCCGTCAAAATGCGTGGGCGCATGGGGCGCAGAGGGTAGCGAGCGCGTTTTTCGCATTCGCTACTTTTCCTGAATCTGCTTGCCGCAAAGATGCTCAATTGAAATCTCGTAGAGTTGGACGCCCTTGATGTCTTTGGCGATTTCTTCCTCGACTTCTTCGGCAGAAGGGTAGTACTTAAGCGCGAGCTGGCGGACTTTGTCCTCGATAAACGCAGGCGCTTCATCTACCAGGCGGCAACGGCCAAAGACCACAGTGCTCATGACGTAAGGAGCCCAGTCGCCGTCCTTGTACCACTCGTTGCCGTAAACGGTAAAGCAGACTTTATCGTCACGCCTGAGCGAATCGACCTTGTGGCCGGCCTTGGCGCCATGGAAATAAATCTTGTCGTGCTCGGCGTCAAAGAAGTAGTTGACGGGAATGGCATAGGGGTAGCCATCATCGCCGTTGACGGCAAAGACGCCGCGCTTACAGGTGGCGAGCAACTCGCGCGCTTCCTCGTCAGTGATGGCGCGTTTCTTTCGACGTAAGGGCCTAAACATCGTTGGCTTCCTTTCTGGCTGTGCATGGTGGTTGAGCACAAACTATAGCGAAACGGATCCGTATTTCTTGATGCGGGCGAGTATGTTTTTGAGCTTGTTAAAGTCGAGCGGTTTGGGCAGATGGGCGTTCATACCGGCATCGTGTGCCGCCTTGGCGTCCTCGTTGAAGGCGTTGGCAGTGAGCGCGATGATGGGGATGTCGGCTGCATCGGCCTTTTCGCTCAGACGAATCGCGCGGGTTGCCTCGTAGCCATCCATGCCCGGCATCATGATGTCCATCAGGATCGCATCGAAGCTGCCGGCGGGACGACTAACGTATAGGTCGACTGCTTTGTTGCCGTCGGCGGCGCGCGTTACGACGATGCCTTCGCTTTCGAGTAGAGCCTGGGCAATTTCGGCATTGAGCTCGTTGTCTTCTGCCAAAAGGACGTTCATGCCGGCAAGCGAGCAACTGTATGTCTGCTTGGACGCACGTTCTTTTGCCTGAGGGTTCTTGTCGATATCGAGCGGTATCTGGACGTTGAACGTGCTTCCCGCGCCAACCTCACTCGAAATCTCAATCGTGCCGCCCATCATATCGATGAGCGATTTGACGATAGACATGCCAATGCCGGTTCCTTGGAACTTGCTGCGCGCATCGTCGCCTTCCTGGGCAAACGGCTCGTAAATGTGCGTCAAAAACTCGGGCGTCATACCAATGCCGGTATCCGAGACGCTAAAGCAAAACACGGCGTGCTCGTCGTCGACCGGTTTGATGGTCGATGAGAACGTGACGGTGCCTCCGTGCTTGTTGTACTTGATGCTGTTGTCGAGCAGGTTGACAAGGATCTGCCGAATATGGGTGGGGCTGCCGATCATATATTGGTCGACAGCGTAGGGCTCGCTGGTGTCGAGCATGGTTATGCCGCGGTCCGATGCGCGGAGCTTGTACAGTACGAGCGCATTGTCGCACAGCTCTTTAAGGTTGAATGATTCGTGCTCGAGCGTCACTTTGCACTCCTCGATCCTGCCCATCTCGAGGATGTCGTTAATCAGTGACAGCAGGTGATTGGCGGCAACGCGCGCCTTGGCGCGGCTTTCGCGGGCGACCTGCATGTCGCCTTCTCTCAATTCCTCAATTTCGATAAGGCCTAGGATGCCGTTGAGCGGCGTGCGGATGTCGTGGCTCATGCGCGTGAGGAAAGCGGTTTTGGCGGCGTTGGCGGCATCAGCTTTCTGCCGTTCCTCCTGTGCGCGGTAAAGCGACCAGACAAGGATGGCGATGCTGGTGAGCAAGATGCAGATGATAACAGTCGCAATGGCGGTGCGGTTACGATAGAAAAACTGGAACGTGTCCGATTCTTGCGCCGAGTACGATGTGGGGAAATAGCTGTTTGCAGAGAGCGATTCACCTGCATTGACGATGCCCTTATTGATGATTCCCAGCAGCTCGGGCTTGCCGCGCGAAATTAAACACGATAGCTGCGCCGTGTTGGTGAGTTCCTGTGTTTCGAAATCCTCGATGTCGTAGGTGTCGCGGAGAGTTTCCAGGCGCGTGCTGGGGACAATGATGCAACGTGCCTTCCCCTCATTGAGGGCTTTGAGCACCTCGCCGTCATTCGAGTACTCGGTTACTGTTGCGTTCGGGAAGAGACTTTCGAGCTCAAAACGGTTAACGATTGTGCTCTTTGTACAAGCGATGTTCTTAAGGTCGCTGTTCAGGTTTTTGCCACTGTGAATGGCGGTCAGCGAAACCGTTCCCATCGAGTTTGACTGGATGACTCCTGTCTGCTCGGCGAGCCAGTAGTCGCGAAACAATGGCAGGGCGACATCGATGGTTCCGTTGGAAAGGGCTTTGATCATTTGCCTGTTGTTCGAGAGTGCGATTGTTTTGACCGTAATACCAAACTTGTCGTGCAACGTCGTTGCAAGCGAGGCGAGCGATCCTTCCATCTCGCCGTCGTCATTTTGCGTGCAGTAGGGAAGTTGGTTTTTAAGATAGCCGAGCGTGATGGTATTGCCGTTTGCTTTGAGCCAGGTGGTCTCGGGGCCGGTGAGCGATGACGAGCCACTGTTTTGGGTCGAGTAACTCGATTTGACTTCCTCGTTATAGCGCGGGTTATCGCGGGCGATGGTCGTCATGGCGGCGTTGATGTCGTTCATCAGATCGGGGCGGCTTTTGGGAACGGCAAAATAGTAGTCGCTCGAGCCTACGTAGAACATGGGTGACGCATCGGGCGACGAAATGGTATCGTTCATGATGACGGCGTCGACCTCGCCGTCTGCAAGCGCCTCAAAGAGGGCACTGCCGGTGTCGATTTCTTTATAGGTGCAGGTGACGCCTTCGTCGGCGAGCCACTGCTGGCCGACGATAGTTTGCATAACGCCAGAGTTGCAGCCGATGGTGAGGCCTTGGAGCGCCTGGGGGTCACCCTTGGCCAGATCGTCTCGGTCGGGCCTGGCGTAGATGTAGTAGCGCTCGGTGCCCTCGGGGTTCGAGGAAAAGAGCAGCTTCTGCTCGCGCTCTGCCGAATACGAGATGTTGGGCATGAGGTCGATTTCGCCTGCTTCGAGCATGTCCATAAGCTCGGAGAAGGTGCCGCTAACGTATTCGTATTGCCAGCCCTTTGTGTAATACGAGAGGGTCTGGAGGTACTCGTAGCCCCACCCCGAGAGTCGCTCGCCCGGCATGCCTTCCTGGAAGCCTTTGTTGTTGACGAGCCAGCCAACGCGGACCGTCTTGACCTGCTGGTCGGAGTCGGCGGCAAAGGCGGGGGCGGGCATGACGGCGCTCAGTATGGCGAGCGCGGCAAGCGCGACGGCCAGGGTGCGATATAGAGCCAAGCGAAGGACGGCGGAAGGTTTCACATGAAATCCTATCGAGTTGAGACAGTTTCGCATAAGGATACCAGCTCAGCCTGCCCATTCAGCCGCCGCACCGCTAAACGGTCACTCCCGGCAGTTGGGGACAGTCCCTTTCTGCCGGGTGTGGGACAATAACGAGCGAATGTGATTGGGCGTCTGGAAAAGGGGTCGCGATGAACAAGTTGAGGACGCTTGCCGACGTGTTGCGCCAGGCTGGCTTTGCACGCATCACGGGCCTGTTCCTCGTTTTCTACCTGCTGTGCTCGACGGCCGTCTGGCTGTCCGAGCCCACGACCCTCACGTTTGGCGATGGCCTGTGGTTTAGCTTTGAGACGGTCTCGACCATCGGCTTTGGCGACATTCCGGCCGAAACACCGGTTGCCCGCGCCATTACCGTCGTCTTGAGCGTTATCAGCATCTTCTACATCGCCATGCTCACGGGCGTGGCGGTGAACTACTGCAATACGCTTATCAAGATGCGCCAAAAGGACACCATGGCGCGCCTTATGGATGATCTGGAGCATTTGGAAGAGCTCGATCGCGACGAGCTTGCCGATCTTTCGCGTCGCGTGCGCGAGTATCGTCGACGCCAGCGCTAGAACGGGCGCCGTGCGTCACGATGAGGGGGACTGAATATGAATATCACCGTGTACCTGGGTGCCAACACTGGCAATGACCCGGCATTTCTGCCCGCGGTGCAGGAGCTGGGCAACTGGATTGGCGCCAACGGACACGCGCTGGTATACGGCGGGTCCAAATCGGGCCTGATGGGTGCGCTCGCCGATAGCGTGCTCGATGCTGGCGGACACGTGACGGGTGTGGAGCCGAGCTTTTTTATCGAGGCCGAGTTTCAACATGACGGTATCGACGACCTCATCGTGACGAGCGATATGGCGGAGCGCAAGGCCAAGATGATTGAGCTCGGCGATGCGTTCATCGCCTTTCCCGGTGGGACGGGCACACTCGAGGAGATTGCCGAGGTCATGTCCGCGGTGTCGTTGGGGCACCTGAGTGCTCCGTGCATCCTGTATAACCTGGACGGTTACTACAACGACCTCAAGGCGCTGCTCGGGCACATGATCGATAAGGGTTTATCGAGCCCGCAGCGCCAGCAAGGCATTTACTTTGCCGACGATTTGCGCGAGATTGCCTCGATTATCAACGGATAAGTCTTGAGCCTGTCCCACTATGACTCCCAATGGTGCCGTTTGCGGCGCAGACGGTTGGCTCGTTCGGGCAACGCTCGCTCTACAATAAAACATAACTATGTCGACTTTGACCGCGGGAGGACCCGATGGATAACCTTGCCAAACCCACAAACCGCGCGCTGTTTTTAGTTAGCGTTGCCGTGACCGGTGCGTTCGCAGGTGCCGCGGTCTGGCTGTTCTTTTTTGCGATGGAGCACGGTATCGACTATCTATGGACCGAGATTCCGTACGCGCTGGGCGTCGCTTCGCCCGAGCTTGCCAGCGGCCCGTTTGGCTTTTTGCCGTACCCGTTTTTTGTCTGCCTGCTGGGCGGCCTGTTAATCGGTCTGTACGAAAAGATGACAGGCGCCAAGACCGATGACCTCAACCAGGTGATGGCTAAGGTTAAGCAAGACGGGCACTACCCGTATGACAACCTGGGCAAGCTTTCGCTCGCGGCATTGCTGCCGCTGCTGTTTGGCGGAAGTATTGGACCGGAGGCCGGCCTGACCGGCGTTATCGCGGGTCTGTGCAGCTGGGTTGGCGACCGCATGCGCCGCTTTGGCGCCGAATTTAGGGAGCTTACGCTGCTGGGTACCCAGGCCGCGTTGACGGCGCTCTTTACCGCGCCCGTCTTTGGCTTTGTGGCACCGCTTGCCGGTAGCGCCGACGGCGACGAGGGCTCTGCGTCCGACGAGATCACCATCAGGCTGCCCAAGGCGCAAAAGACCGTGGTTTACGGCATCGCGATTGCCGGCGGCCTGGGCACCTACCTGCTGCTTGGCCAGCTTGTGGGCGGCGGCATGGGCATGCCCAGGTTCGAGGCTGCCGTGGTGGGCAACTTGGAGCTTACCTGGCTCGTCCCTCTGTCGCTGATCGGAACAATCTGCGGCTGGCTGTACTTTGTCTCTGAGCACGCGAGCGAAGCGCTTGCCCATGCCATAGGGGAGCGTCCTGTCGTCAAGGCCATGCTAGCCGGTCTGGCGCTCGCCATCTGCGGCACGGTCCTGCCCTACACCATGTTTGCCGGCGAGACCCAGGCCGACGTGCTCATGGAAACCTATCTGACCATTCCCGCTGGCGTGCTTATCGCGACCGGTCTTGTTAAGGCCATGCTGACGCCCGCCCTCATCAACCTTGGTTGGCGCGGCGGCCACTTCTTCCCGGTTATCTTCTCGGGCGTAAGCCTGGGCTATGGCCTTGCCATCCTCACCGGCGCAGATCCGGTCTTTTGCGTCGCCGTCTGCACGGCATCGACGATGGGTGCGGTCATGCGTCAGCCGGTCATGGTCGTGGGCCTGCTGCTCATGTGCTTCCCACTCAAGGGTATCGTCTGCATGATCATCGCGGCCGTTATCGCCGCCGGCATTCCACTGCCCAAGCCGCTGCGCAAGTAGCGCGGTTTTTCACGAGTCAATTCCAGGGGTACGAGATGATCCTGTACTTTAGCGCGACAGGGAACAGCGAGCATGTGGCGCGTCGCATTGCGGCGGCGACGGACGACAGGGTTATGTCGATTGAGCGCTTTGATGCCGAGATCCTTCACCTCGCTGTGATGGAAGGCCCCTGTCGGTTGGGGTTTGTCGCCCCGGTATACGCCTGGGGCTTGCCGGCGCCAATGATCGAGTTTTTGAAGACTGTCGACCTATCGGTTGCTGCCGGCACAAAGGGCGGCGAGCGCCCCTATACGTTCTATGTCTCGACATATGGTTCGACGACCGGGCAATCGGCCAAGTTCGCCCGCGATCTGCTACACGAGCGTGGGCTCGAGTTAGATGCGGCGATGAGCGTCAAGATGCCTGATACCTGGACGCCTGTTTTCGACCTGTCTGACCCTCAAAAGGTTGAGGGTATCAATAGGGCTGCCGAGGCGCAGATTGATGCCGTGATCGAGGCGGTGCGGGCGCGCCGCACGGGCAACATGATGTGCCATCGCGTGCCTCTGTTTGCATCGTGCGCGTATCACGCAATTGGGCTGCCGCGCATGCAACAGACGAGCAAGTTTGCCGTCGATGCCGATCGCTGCATCGGCTGCGGCCTGTGTGCCAAGCGCTGCCCCATGGCGGCGATTGAGATGCGCGACGGCCTTCCCGTCTGGACAAAGCCGGAGTGCGCAGCCTGCCTTCGTTGCCTGCACTGTTGTCCCAAATTTGCCATCTCGCACGGTAAGCGCACGGCATCCCACGGTCAGTACAGGCATCCCAAACCTGGCGTGAGGATGTAGCGCCTGCTGGGCCGCTGTTCCAAAAGTCATTAAGAAAGAAGCCGCGCGGGGTCGTGTGTTTGCGAGCTCGCGCGGTTGTCGTTTAGAGCTTCCTCAGCACGATGGCGATGGTGTTTTGCACAGGCGAAAACGAGCGCCACGCAGATACGGATGGCGGTTGCGACATCGGAATCGGTTTGTTTGATGCCGCATTTGGCCAAGATGGATGTGATGCCGGCAAAGAGTGCTGACGCAAATGCTGCGACGACCCACGACACGGGCGAAATGCCTCCCCAAGAACGACCGCGCCAGATTTACGGCGCTCGTCCGATGATACCGTCCCGCCATGAAGCTTTGATATCGCTGTGGTGAGACAGGGGCCATAGTTCGAGAGGGCATTTGGTTAAGGCTCGAATCGAAGGTGAATGGTTTTCCGCGAAGTGAACGAGTAAATCTGGACCCCTGGAACATGCACACTTTTTTCGAACAAAACTGCAGGATTCTTAGACAAAAACCGCAGGAATTGAGTCCTTAAAAATGTCGATGCTACAGGGCACTGATTTTACTCGTTCACTTCTCGGAAAAGTATTCACCTTCGATATGCTGACGGTGTCTTTTTGGTTGCCAAGAACTAGACGGCCTGCTGTGAAGGGCGGTGGTGACGCTATGCCGCCTCGTTTCGTTGAAAAAATAAGCGGGGTACCACCTAAGCTTTTTTAGCCGTCGATTACAGATCGCGTACTCGATAAACCTTGGTGCTGACGGTGCAGCTGATTGCGCATAGTGCGAGCGCCAGTACGGCAATTCCTGCACACGGGCAGCCAAGGACGGCGGGATCGGGATTCGCTCCGGCAATGGACATGAGCCAGTTGCTAATGGGGTTGGAGGAGCTCAGCGTGGCCATGGCAAGGCACCCGAGCAGGGCAAACAGGCCAACGGATAGGCGCAGCGCCTCCATGTGTCCAAATCGAAAGAACAGCGGCTGTGCCAAAAACACCATCATGAGGGAGATGAGCATCGATGCTGCCGAGGCTATTGCAATCTCAAAGACGATCTGTCCCGTCAACGGAATACCCGCGCTGTTGAAGAGCGGGAAGGAGACGACGCTCAGAAGCGCGGCGGCGCACGCCATGACAGCCGAAAAGACAATGATGCTCAGGTAGCGTGCGCAGATGATGTCTTTACGAGAAAGAGGCAGCGTTGCGCGATAGCGCTCCCAACCGTTTTGATTGTCGAAACCGGCCAGTGAGTTCATGAATATGATGGGTGACATGGCACTGACGGCGCAGGCGCCGGCGCTCATACCGGAATCGCCATCCGATGCGTTGGCGAGGGTCAACACGACGAAGATGAACAAGCCGACGCCCGCAATGCTCGGGATAAGCGAGCGAGCGATGGCGAGCTCGGACATAAAGGCGCGTTTCATTTCGAAGCTCCTTTCAGCATGAGGCGAAGATAGTCATCAATGGTTGCCCGATCGCAGGGAATCTCGGGGAAGGCCTCGAGCGTATCGCGACGGTTGGGCACGAGCACGTCCACGCTGTAGGCATGGCGGGCGGCACGGGCGCCTTCGACGCAAGCCATAAGCTCGGCGGCCTGTGCTTGGGTACAGTGGGCGATGCCAGCGCGGTCGGTAATATCCTCGCGCGGCAGGTCAAAAATAATCGAGCCATTATCGATGCAGATGACGCGATCAGCGGCGCGATCGAGGTCGGATGTAATGTGGCTCGAGAGCAGCACACTGTGCTGGCCGTCGGCGACAAAGGTAAGCAGCTCATCAAGCAGCTCCTCGCGTGCCATGGGATCGAGGCCCGCGGTGGCTTCGTCCAAAAGGAGCAGCTTGGCATTATGGCTGAGTGCACAGGCAAGCTGCAGTTTCATGCCCATGCCGCGGGAGAGGTCCTTGACCTTTGTCTTGGGATCGAGGCCAAATCGGTCGATGAATCCGGCGAACGCTTTGCGGTCCCACGTGGGGTACGCCTGGCCTACGAGTGCCTCGATTTGGCCCACCTTGAGCGTTGAAGGGAAGGGGCATGTGTCCAGGACGAGACCGACGCGGGAGCGCAGGCAGCGCTGTGTCTCATCGGGCGCGTCGGTGCCACAGCGCTGCCCAAACAGGCGCACCTCGCCGGCATCGAGCTTGATAAGCCCGAGCGCGGCGCGAATGGTCGTTGTCTTGCCGGCACCGTTAGCGCCCACAAAGCCAACGACCTGGCCGGGCTCCACGGCGAGCGTGACATCGCGCAGCGAAAAACGTTCGCTCACGCGGCGTGAGACACCTTTGAGTTCTAACAAGTTTTGCATGGTATAGCCTTTCTTGCAGATGGCTACTGCATGGTTTCGGGAGCTACCAGGTCAAGCATTTCGTGCAGCTTGTCGCGTGTGACGCCCAGGGTTTCGGCTTGGCTCGCCGCTTTTGCAAGTAGCTCTTCGATATGGCAGAGCTGGCTTTCGCGTAAGAGTTCTTGGTTGCCCTCAGCGACAAAGCACCCCTTGCCCTGCACGGTGCAGATAAACCCGAGCTGCTCCAAGTCGGCGTAGGCGCGCTTGGTGGTGATAACGCTCACACTCAGGTCGCTGGCAAGCGCACGGATACTGGGGAGTTTGGCTCCCGCAGCGAGTGCGCCCGATAGGATCTGAGCTTTGACTTGCGAGGCTATCTGCTCGTAGATGGGCTTGTCGCTCGAATTGGATAGGATGATGTCCACAGCGGCTCCTTAGCTGTTGGGCTACACGTGTATATAACCGGTAAGCACAGTATATATACACTATGCACAGTTACGCAAGAGGTAAGTAGGGATTGTCCGCCCGTTCATTCATCTCAATCTGTAACATCTGGAACCGATTTGGACGGCTACCTGTTACAGATTGAGATTTTGCTGGCGGGCCCCACCTGGTTGTCTCAATCTGTAACAACTGGAGAAGATTTTGGCTGCTAGATGTTATAGATCGAGATATTGGCTACCCGTCTATCCTTATATCTCAATCTGTAACAGATGGACCCGTTTTGAGTGGCTAGATGTTACAGATCGAGATCTTTCTGGGACGCCCACCTGTTTGTCTAAATCTGTAACAGGTAGAGGTTCAAAAACCGTCTAGATGTTACAGATCGAGACGAACTGCTGCGGAGTGCCGCCATCGACTGCTACCCTAGGCCCCAACTGATGAATTTGTCCTGATAGGCGCCCTAGAGCGAGATTTCGCGGCTACAATAGTGCGGTTACAACGACGTAATGCACTCAATGCAAGAAAGGATCCGCATGGCAAGCCTGTCGGATGAAATCTCGTCGCGCCGCACATTCGCGATCATCAGCCACCCGGACGCCGGTAAGACCACGCTTACCGAGAAGCTGCTGCTCTATACCGGCAGCATCCAGACCGCCGGCTCGGTCAAGGGCAAGAGCTCGGCCAAGCATGCCGTCTCGGACTGGATGGACATCGAGAAGGAGCGCGGTATCTCCGTTACCTCCTCGGTTCTGCAGTTCACCTACAACGGCGCCTGCGTCAACATCCTCGATACCCCCGGCCACCAGGACTTCTCGGAGGATACCTACCGTACCCTTATGGCCGCCGACGCCGCGGTCATGGTCATCGACGGCGCTAAGGGCGTCGAGGCCCAGACCAAGAAGCTCTTTAAGGTCTGCACGCTGCGTCACATTCCCATCTTCACCTTTGTGAACAAGCTCGACCACGAGGCTCGCGATCCGTTCGAGCTCATGGAAGAGATCGAGAACGTCCTGGGCATCAATACGTATCCCATGAACTGGCCAATCGGCAGCGGTCGCAACTTCCGCGGCGTGTTCGATCGTCAGACTCGTCACGTCATTGCCTTTGAGGGCGACGGCCACGCCAACGCCACCAAGAAGGTCGCTGAGGTCGAGGCCGAGCTGGGCGATCCTTCCATGGACGAGCTCATCGGCGAGGAAAACCATAAGAACCTGATGGACGACATCGAGCTGCTCGATGGCGCTGGCGACGAGCTCGACTTGGATGCTGTGGCCTGCGGCAAGCTGAGCCCGGCGTTCTTTGGCTCGGCGCTCACCAACTTTGGCGTGGAGCCCTTCCTCAAGGAGTTCCTGCGTCTGGCCCCGACGCCGCGCGCCTATACCGATACGCTCACCAGCGAGCCGGTCGATCCCTGCCGCGACGACTTTAGCGGCTTCGTGTTTAAGATCCAGGCCAACATGGACAAGAACCACCGCGACCGCATCGCCTTTGTGCGCATTTGCTCGGGCAAGTTCGAGCGCGGCATGGACGCCTTCCACGTGCAGGGCAACCGCAAGCTCAAGCTTGCCACGGGCACGTCGATGATGGCCGACGACCGCGCCATCGTGGACGAGGCGTACGCGGGCGATATCGTGGGCCTGTTCGATCCGGGTATCTTTAGCATCGGCGACACTGTGTGCTCCGGCAAGCGCCACGTGCAGTATCCGCAGATCCCGACGTTTGCCCCCGAGATGTTCGCTCGCATTACGCAGGTCGACACGCTCAAGCGCAAGCAGTTCGTCAAGGGCATGGAGGAGCTTGCCCAGGAGGGCGCCATCCAGATCTTCCGCGAGCTGGGTGCCGGCATGGAGAGCGTCATCGTGGGCGTGGTCGGCGTGCTGCAGTTTGAGGTGCTCGAGCGTCGCCTCAAGGCCGAGTACCGTGTTGAGGTTCGTCGCCAGCCGCTGCCCTATACGGACATCCGCTGGATTCAGAACGACCCCGATACCATCGATATC
This sequence comes from Coriobacteriaceae bacterium, assembly GCA_025993015.1. Lineage (NCBI taxonomy): Bacteria > Bacillati > Actinomycetota > Coriobacteriia > Coriobacteriales > Coriobacteriaceae > Coriobacteriaceae bacterium. Next base: position 490,384 of record DAJPFV010000001.1, on the reverse strand, counting down.
CCGGGCCTTTCGCTCACGCGCGACACGCTGCGCGTCGAGGACATGCGCGGCGGCAAGTTGCTGCTGTTCACGAGCCCGTGGAACGTGGATTGGGCAACCGACCACAATCCCGACCTTATCCTGTCGGAGTTTGGCAACGTAGCGTTTTAGCGCATCGGCGTGGTGGCCCTGCGGGGCTGCCGCGCCGTTTGCTTGCCTGATGCCGTGTGAGCGGCTATCATACCCACCGTCGTCTCAAGACCGGGGCGTCCGAGCAGTTCGGGTCCGATATCCTGCTCGTTAAACCTAAAACCAAAGGAGTATATAATGATCAAGAAGGTCATGGAGGACTACAAGGTCCTGTTGCGGAGCATTCCCGCGGCAACGGTTTCGCTGTTTTTCGTGAGTGTCATCATGATGAACCTGCTGGCCAACAAAGAGCTCATCAGCCTGCCGTATCTGGCACTCGATTGCGGCTTTGTGGTGAGCTGGGTCTCGTTTTTGTGCCAGGACATGATCTGCAAGCGCTTTGGCGCCAAGGCATCCATCAAAATCTCCATCCTCGCGCTACTGGTCAACCTGGCCGTGAGCCTGTGCTTTTGGGCATGTTCGCTCACGCCCGGCATGTGGGGCGCCTACTACGACACGGGCATGATCGAGGTCAACACCGCCCTTAACGCCACCATCGGCGGCACCTGGTACGTGGTGCTGGGCTCTTCGCTGGCAATGCTCGTTTCTGCCGTGGTTAACTCCACGCTCAACCAGTCGCTCGGCCGTATGCTCAAGAAGAATAACTTTGCGAGCTTTGCCTTCCGTTCCTATGTGTCCACGGGTGTTGGCCAGTTTATCGACAACCTGGTCTTCGCCATCGTGGTGAGCCACACGTTCTTTGGTTGGACCTGGGTGCAGGTCCTCATGTGCTCGCTGACCGGCGCTGTTGCCGAGCTGCTGTGCGAGGTCTTCCTGAGCCCCGTGGGCTACAAGGTCGTGCGCGGCTGGGAGCGCGAGAATGTGGGTTCCGAGTACCTCGAGCGCCACGCAACCGCCTAAGGAGCAAGTATGCGGGTTTTGATCACGGGCGCTTCGGGCGGTATCGGAGCCGCGTGCGTGCAGTGCTTTTTGGATGAGGGCCACGAGGTCGTGGGCTTTGATCTGCTGTCGCCGGCGATCGAACACGAGCGCTACCGCCATCTGATCGTTGATGTCCGCGAGCCGGACTCGTTTCCAAGCGACCTTGAGCCTCAGGTAATCGTGAACGTTGCCGGTACGCAGGATTCGGCCGACGACATCGCCGCCAACCTGTGTGGCACCATCAACGTGACCGAGCGCTACGCCTTTGTGGGGGAGGGGCTCGCCGCCAAGCCTGCGCCGGCTATCAAATCCGTGGTCAATGTGGGGTCGGCGAGCGGACATACGGGATCGGAGTTTCCCGCCTATGCCGCCAGCAAGGGCGGTGTTATCGCCTACACCAAGAACCTTGCAAACCGCCTGGCACCGCAGGCCATCGCCAACAGTGTGGACCCGGGCGGCGTTATAACGCCGCTCAACCGTTGCGTGATGGAAGACGAACACCTGTGGAACCAGATTATGGAGCTCACGCCGCTTAAACGCTGGGCCACCGCCCAAGAGATCGCCGAGTGGATCTACTTTGTGGGCGTGACCAACCGGTTTATGACCGGGCAGAGCCTGTTGATCGATGGCGGCGAGGCCGGCCGCACGCAATTTATTTGGCCCGAATAGGAAACGCGCCCGATGGAAAGCCGTCGGGCGCGTTTTTGATGTATCGATTTTTAGCCGAGGCAAGCCCAGTTGACGGGGGTCGAGCCGTGCTGTTCGAGTAGCCGATTGGCAGCAGAGAAGGGGCGCGACCCCATAAAGGCGGGGAGTTCTGCCGTGGCACGGTTGGCCGAAAGCGGCGAGGGGTGCGTGGATGCCAGGCAGAACTTGCCGGTTGCCTTGCCCGCGCCGGTCGCGGCGAGCTTACCATCGACCATCTGCTGGGCAAAGCGGCCCCATGCCAAAAAGACGACCGGTTGGGGCAGCTGACAGCAGCGTTCGATAATGTAGTCGGTGAGCGTGCTCCAGCCCAGTTTGGCGTGCGAGTTCGCGGCATGCTCGCGCACGGTGAGCGTAGTGTTGAGGAGCAGGACGCCCTGTTGTGCCCAGGGGGTTAGGTCTCCCGTGGCGGGAATGGGGCAGCCCAGATCGGCTTTGAGTTCCTTATAGATGTTGCGCAGACTCGGCGGCAACTTGGTTTGCGTCGCGGGGACCGAGAACGACAACCCCATGGCCTGGTTGGGTCCGTGATAAGGGTCTTGACCCAAGATGACAACTTTGACCTGGTCGGCCGGCGTGTAGGCGAGGGCATTGAGGATGTCGTCTTGTGCCGGGTAGATGGTTTGCTTGGCACGCAAAAGGGCGATGCGCTCGAGCAGCCGGTTCGTAGTTTCACGTACCGGCCGCGGCGCATCGCTCAACCAAGTTGCTATGTTGCGGTCGCGGGTTGCGGTGTCCATGGGGCTCCTTTATGGCAGATGCTCTTTTGACATCTATTGTAAAGGCGTCTGGAGATCTTTATGCCGCGGCTGCATAAGGAGTGGGGTCTACGAGACGTGCTCGGGCGCTCCTGCCATGCGAGCCTGTCCATGTGCGCGGAGGCGCGGAAGCTCGACGGTTGCCACCATGACGCCGGTGAGGATGAGGGCGGCGCCAAAGAAGGCGATGGGGCTCAGGACCTCGCCAACCAAGAAGAACGAAAAGACAGCGGAGCAGACCGGCTCGAGCGAGAAGGCGAAGCCGGTGGTCTCGGCGGGCACGTGGGGCTGCACGAGCGTCTGGGTGATAAAGCCGTAGGCAGAGCAGATGAGTGCGAGTGCGACGACGACCACGATCTCGCTGGGCGTGCTGGGAAGCGTGAAGCCGCCAAAGGTGAATGCGGCAATGCCCGAGAACAGGCCGCCAAAGCCCAGCTGCCAAACGCCCAGGGACAGCGGATCGACTTCTTCGACAAAGCGCTTGGCCACGATAATGTGGCTGGCATAGATAAAGGCGGAGAGCAGCATGATGAGCGCGCCCGGGTTCAGGCTGGTGAAGTCGGCGCCCGAGAGCAGCAACATACCGCAGGTGACGATGGCGGTGCCGATGAGCACCTTGCGCTCGGGGGCGCGATGCAGCAGGGCTGCGTTGGCAAACGGCACGATCACGACCGTTAGGCTCTGCAAAAAGCCGGCAGTGGAGGCAGAGGTGAGGCTGGAGCCCAGGCACATGCAGGTGAGCTCGGTTGCCATGATGGCGCCGATGATGGCGGCGCGAACCATAAGGTCGCGGTTGATGCGGAACGCGCGCTTGTGGAAGAGCAGCAGGCAGACCACAAAGGCGATGATACAGCGTAGCGCGACGATGCTCGTGGCGTTCATGCTGTCCATGCCGATCTTCATGAGAGGGTACGAAAAGCCCCATGCGACGGGAACGGAAAATGAGAGCGCGATTGCTTTTTTGCGATCCATGGGACTCCTTTTGTTACAGAACGGTTTCGTACAAAGGATTCTGCTCCCAGATGTGGATGTAGTAAAGCGAATGTATCTTCAGTATGATTAAGAAATGCTAAAGTAGGCGCGAAAAGCGCTGACAAAACGTTTTACGGCTGCATTGATGTGGAGGCACGATGACATCGCGGTATCAGATTGTTTGTATGGTGGTCGATCGCGGCAGTCTTAAGGGCGCGGCCGACGAGCTGGGCTATACGCAAAGCGCGGTGAGTCAGGCCGTCAAGGCGCTTGAGCGCGAGCTGGGCACCACGCTTATCGAGCGCGGTAAGCAAGGTGTCTCGCTTACGCGCGACGGCAAGCAGTACCTGCCGTACCTGCGCCAAATCGTAACTGCCGAGGCCGAGCTCGAGGGCAAGCGCCAGGAGCTGCTGGGGCTCTCCTCGACTGATATTCGCATTGCGACATTTACCAACGTGAGTCGTACCGTGTTGCCACGCGTGATCCGCGACTTTGGTGCGCTGCACCCGGGCGTACGCTTTACCCTCAAGCAGGGCGATTACACGCGCAACGCTCAATGGGTACACGATGGCGTGGTTGACTTTTGCTTTACGGCGCGCGGATTTACCGCCGGGCTCGAGAAGCGCGTGGTCTATCACGACGAGTTGGTTGCGCTGTTGCCGGCCGCGCATCCGCTGGCGGCAAAGGAAAAGGTAACGCTCGCCGACCTAGCGTCCGAGCCGTTTGTGCTGCTGGACGAGGGCGAGCAGAGCCTAGTGCTCGATGCGTTTGCCGCGCATGGGCTGTCGCCGCACGTGACGAGTGAGGTCACCGACGACTACACCATTATGGCGATGGTGGAGGAGGGGTTAGGCGTGAGCATGCTCTACCGTCGTACTGTTGAGGGCATGCGAGCCGATATTCGTGTGCGGCCCATCGTGCATGCCCCCTCGCGCGACGTGGTGGCAGCTTGGCGCAGCTGGGACACCATGCCTATCGCCACGAGGCGTTTTATCGACTATATGAGCTCGCATATTGTCAATTAATGACTGGCGTGACGTTGAGTGCGGTGTTTAGCGGGCTGTCGCTTTGGCTTGGGCGGCGCGATAGGTGCGTGCCGGGTGGCAGAGCAATACCGCCACGACCATAAAGAATGCCGTGGTGCCCAGGCTGATGGGGTAGACCATCATGATGTTCGCAAAGGTGCGGAAGTGCGGGAACACGCAGAATACCCAATAGAAGCGAATGCCGCAGACGCAGATCATGGTGATGAGGGCGGGCATGAGCGAGATGCCAAAGCCGCGCAGGTAGCCGGACATGTTTTCGTAAAACATGCTAAAGGCGTATGCCGGGAAGATCGAGCACACGCGGATATAGCCGATCGAGACGATGTTGGGGTCGCTATTAAACAGCGCTAGGATCTCGCGCCCCAGACCGACGATGATGACGATGGTGGTGAGCGCGACGATACCGCCTTCGACCAGGCAGACCTTGAGCGTCTTGGTGCAGCGGTCGATTTGGCGGGCACCGTGGTTTTGTCCCACAAAGGTGGTGCAGGCCTGGCTAAAGCTGTTGAGCAGGTTGTAGCACACGTACTCCAGGCTCATAGCAGCGCTCGATGCCGCCATGATCTCGGTGCCCAAGCTGTTGATGGCGGACTGGATGATGATGTTGGCGACGGCAAAGACAGCGCTTTGGATGCCGGCAGGCAGGCCGATCTTGACGATGCGCTTGAGGGCGACGGGGTCGATAGCCAGGTCGCGTGGGGTGACGCGGACGACGGAGTCGGTCTTGAGCAGGCGGATAAAGAGCGTAGCGGCACTGACGGTATAGGCGATGGCGGTGGCGATGGCGACGCCCGCGACGCCCCAGTGGAGTACGGGGACAAAGATGAGGTCCAGGCCAATGTTGAGGACGGTGGACACGGCAAGCGCCTGCAGCGGCATGCGGGTGATGCCGACGGAGCGGAAGATCGCGGCCTCAAAGTTGTAGAGCAAGATCGAGGGCATGCTGAGCAAAAAGACGCGCAGGTAGAGCGAGGCGAGCGGCATGGTTTCGGCGGGAACGTTGAGCGCGGCGAGCATGGGCTCGGCAAAGATCTCGCCCAGCGCGATGACGACAAAGCCCACAAGCGCCATGAGAATCGAGGTGTGGACGGCGCGGTTGACCATGTTCTGATCGTTGCGGCCGATAGCGTTGGCGATGACCACGTTGGAGCCAAGCGACATGCCGATAAACAGGTTGAGCATAAGACTGGTAAGCGGAACGTTGGAGCCGACCGCTGCCATGGCGAGGGTTCCCTGGTCGCCCGAGAAGTTACCGATGATGACGGTGGCGATGAGGTTCGACAGCTGCTCCAAGATGCTCGTGGCGGCTACGGGGAAGGCGAACAGGGGAATATTGCGCCACAGCGAGCCGGTGGTCATGTCAATGTGCTTAGATGCGGTGTCTGCCATACGCTCTCAATCTCTAATATGCTCTTTCGTGCTTATTTGCGCAGACGATGATACTCCTAAACGACTAGTCATTGGGGACGTTCTTTAGTCGTTGGGGACGTTCTTAAACGACTAGTCGTTCAAGAACGTCCCCCAATGACTAGGTGGGGAAGGCGTGCGACAATGGTGGGCGTTGTGTTGTTCGCGCTAAGGAGTTGCCATGTTGTTGTGTCCCGTTTGCCATGAGCCGTTGGTGGACGACGAGCGCGGTGCTGTGTGCGCGGGTGGACACCGGTTTGACCGTGCGCGCGAGGGCTATCTATATCTACTGCGCTCGTCCAAGAGCGGCGACTCTATGGGCGATCCCAAGTCGCAGGCACGCAGCCGCCGTGACTTTCTGAATTGCGGTTACTATGCGCCGTTGCGCGATGCGATGGTTGAGTTGGCGCGCAAGCAGGTGTCTGGGCGCGCCGCGTCTGTGAACGGCCCCATGACGCTGCTCGATATTTGCTGTGGCGAGGGCTACTACACCAGCGCCATGGGCGCGGTGCCGGGCGTGGATGCTTACGGTTTCGACCTGGGCAAAGAGATGGTGCGCTTGGCGGCCAAGCGCGGCGATGCGACCTACTTCGTGGCCAACATGAAGGACATCCCTGTGGCCGATGGCGCCTTCGATATGGTGACCGAGCTCTTCGCTCCCTTTAACGAGCGCGAGTTTGCCCGCGTGCTGGCGCCGGAGGGTTCGCTCTACACCGTGGTGCCGGGTGCCCGTCATCTGTTTGGGCTCAAGGAGGTGCTCTACGACACGCCGTACCTTAACGATGAGAAGCTGCCGAAGACCACCGAGCTCGAGTTAGTCGGAACGCAGCGGGTATCTGCGAATATTACGCTTCAGACCCAGGCCGATATCGAGGCGGTGTTCCAGATGACGCCGTACTACTATCGCACACGCCCTGCCGACAAAGAGCGCCTGGCAAATTTGGATACCCTTCAAACCGACATCGACTTCATCATCGCCGAGTACCGCCACAGCTAACAACCTGCCAAAAAGGGACAGGTTTATTTTGGTAGGTTTTATCTGGGCAAACGTAAAGGGCCGACCGCGGAGATGCGCGATCGGCCCTTTTTAGTTGCTTGGCTGCAGAGGTTATGAGAAGCGAGCGCTTACAGGCGGTCCTTGTTCTCGGCCTTAACGGCGTGTGCCTGCTGGACAAAGAACAGGTCGTACACCACGATGACAAAGGCGCCAAAGTTGATGGCGTCGCCGCCAAACGCGGGAAGCGTGAGCACCGCTTGGGCAAGCGTGGCGACCGCGGCAACAATACCGAGCTTAAACGCGCCGTCCACCTGCGAAGGCTTGTTGGCGCCCTTGACACCGGCGACGCCTGCAGCAAGGTCGACGAGACCCTTGGCGATAAGCACGACCGCTGCGAGCGTGGCGTACGAACCGTACGTGGAATCGAGACCGCCCGTGGCGATACCGACGCCGGCGGTGACGAGGCTGGCGATGCCCAAAACAAAGTAGATGAGAGCAAGGATTTTGAGAGTCTTGCGAGTGAAGCTCATGGCTGGTCCTTTCGATACGAGTACGCCAACTTGGCGCACCCAATGTACTGCACATATGGTGAAGCACATTGTAGTTCAACGGGGCGATGCATGCGTTTGAAAGCGTCTCTTGCCTGTGCGGTCCAACCTTTCAAAAAGGAAAGCTGGGCGTAAGCCAAATCGATGGCAGCGTATGCGCGGCGCTGCGATGATGGGGCCATGGTAAGAGCTAGACCGAAGGAGGAACCATGATGTACGGAGCAGAGCAGGTACGTGAGGCGCGGTCGTTGGGAAGGCGCATGAGTGATTCCGTGATCGCTACTGTGTGCACGGGATTGATGGCGGTGCTTTGTATTGCGATGCTGTGGGCCATGTCGCATGTGGGACAATAGCGGACGGTTGGGTGCCGACACAAACGGCGCTCACGTATTCGTTTTGCTTGCTAAGGAGTACCCATGGGCGTCGTCGATCCCTTTTCTGTTGCTCGGTCCGCGGGGCTTGAGCTGATCGGGAAGTCCGAGGGCCTCACACTCACCGACGGCACGATGGAGCTGCGTGCCGATTTTGGCCGCATGCTTCCACGGCTCAAGCAGGGCCGTCTGCAGCAAGAACTGCTGGTAAAGGCTGCGCGCGCAAAAGGCATCGAGAGCCCATGGGCGATTGACGCCACGGCAGGCTTTGGCGAGGATTCGCTGCTGCTGGCGGCCGCGGGCTTTACCGTCGATCTGTATGAGCAGGATTGCGTGATCGCGGCGCTCCTCAAGGATGCTTTGGATCGCGCGGCAGATGATCCGGCGCTTGCGACAGCCGTGGCGCGCATGCGCTTACATGCGGGCGAGGACAGCATTGCCGGCCTTTACCATACAGCTGAGCTGATCGGGCGGGGCGAGCTCACCGCTCCCGACGTGGTGTATCTGGACCCCATGTTTCCCGGACGCACCAAGAGCGCGGCGGTTAAAAAGAAATTCCAACTCTTGCACCATCTGGAGCAGCCGTGCGCCGATGAGGAGACGCTGGTTGAGGCTGCGCTTGCGGTGCACCCGCGCAAGTTGGTTATCAAGCGGCCGGTGAAGGGGCCACTGCTTGCCGGTGTTAAGCCGAGCTATCAACTTGCGGGCAAGGCCGTTCGTTACGATGTCTTGGTGCCGCCGCGCCCGTAGCTTGCGTGCGATGGTTGGCGCTCCGTCGGTGCCGTGCCGATGCGGTGCCTATTTCCAAGGGTGCGATGTCAGGTGCCAGCCGCCGCAGTATTCGCATTTGTAGCAGGCCAAACCGCGCCGCCCGCGGCTTTCGCAGTCGGCCATAACTGCCTCGGCCTCGGCGCGCGTGTCGTAACGGTTTTTGCGTTCGCACGATTTGTAGCGCCAGGCCTCGTCGCGCTCGGCGTTCAGGGCGTCGCGGCGCTCGTCTTCGCGCGCAAACAGGTCGCTCATATCGCCGCCCGTGGCAGCGCCCAAAAACTCGCTTTTGGCTTTTGACCAAGCGGCTCGCTTTTTGCTCCCCATCTGCTTCGTGCCTCTCTCCAAACGCTGGTATCATTGCCCAATCAAAGTGATACCAATAAACGTGAGGTCGCCGCGTGATGATCAGAAAAACCCTCGATACCGACATTCCCGCCGTCATGGCTATCTATGACACGGCCCGCGCCTTTATGCGCGCGCATGGCAACGCCACGCAGTGGCCCGAGGGCACGCCTTCTGCCGAGCAGCTGGCTGCCGATATCGCCGCCGGTGGCAGCTATGTGTGTGAAGTCGACGGCCGCGTGGTGGCGACGTTTGCCTTTTTACCGGGCCCGGACGAGTGCTATGACGTAATTGAGGACGGGCAATGGCGCAGCGACACTCCGTACGCCGTGCTGCACCGTGTGGCGTCCGACGGCACCGCGCACGGTATCGCGGCCGCGATGTTTGCCTTTGCCAAAGAGCGTGCCGATCACCTGCGTATCGACACGCATCAGGATAACCTGCCCATGCAGGGTGCGAGTATTAAGGCGGGGTTTGAGCGCGCCGGCATCGTGTATGTGTCCGACGGCACCCCGCGCGTGGCGTTTGACTGGCTGCGTGAGGCATAAGAGCGGGGACGCGTGTCAACAATTTGCACGAACGAAAATGGCCCCGGGTGGGGCCATTTTCGTTCGCTGACTGTTTTGCAAGCCGGCTTTCGCAAGGCGCGAACCTACGAAAATCGCCGCGCGGCAACGCAGGGCGATGAGCTCGGTCGGGGGATAGGGCCCGCTTCGCCCGCCGGCCCGTAAATTGTATCATCCAGTGTGGAATGAGGACGCCCGTTGCCGCGTGCGATGGGCTTGCAATAAGAGGAGAGCCATGTCGAAGCAAGCGGTCGTTGGAATCTTGGCGCATGTCGATGCCGGCAAGACCACGTTGGCCGAGGCCATGCTATTCAACGCGGGCCGCATTCGCAAGCGCGGCCGCGTGGACAATGGCGATTCGCATCTGGATACGAACGAGATTGAGCGCGAGCGCGGTATTACGATCTTCTCGTCGCAGGCTGTGCTCGACCATGGCGATACTCACGTCATGCTCGTGGATGCGCCGGGACATGTCGATTTTTCTGCCGAGGCGGAGCGCACGCTGCGCGCACTCGACTACGCGATTTTGGTTGTGGGCGCCAACGACGGCGTGCAGGGGCATACCGAAACCCTGTGGCGCCTGCTTGCGCGCTATGACATACCTACGTTCATTTTTATCAACAAGATCGATCTTGAGAACCCTGGTCGCGATGCGTTGCTGGCCCAGCTTGGGCAGCGTCTTTCCGAAGGCTGTCTGGATGCCGGCGAGCTGCTGGCGGGCGGGGCCGTTCAGGAGGACGCTGCCGCGTTAGACGAAGAAGCGCTCGAGGAGTTTCTTGAGGCGGGCGGGCTTTCCGTCGCGACGCTGTCGCGCATGGTTGCCGAGCGTAAGCTCTTTCCCTGCTTTGCCGGCTCGGCGCTCAAGGACCAAGGCGTGGACGAGCTGCTGGATGGTATATGCGCGCTGATGCGCGAACAGGCATGGCACCCGGAGTTTGCCGCGCGCGTCTACCGCGTGAGCCTCGGGGATCGCGGCGAGCGCTTGGCATGGGTTAAAGTAACCGGCGGCACACTGCATGCCAAGCAGATGATTGGCGGACGTTCCGGTGCCGAGGCATGGGAGCAGAAGGTCGATCAGGTACGCATCTATAACGGCGAGAAGTATAAGCTTGCCCAAGAAGTTGCTGCTGGCGGTATTTGTGCCGTGACGGGCCTTGCGCACGTTCGCCCGGGGGACGCCCTGGGCGCGGAGCCCGCGGGCGATGCACCTGTCATTGCGCCGGTCCTCACCTATACGGTGCTTCCAGGCGAACACGATGTCCATGCGGTGTTCAAAGCGCTGGCCGAGCTTGCCGACGAAGATCCCATGCTCGGCGTAAGCTGGAATACGCATCTTGAACAAATACATCTGCAGCTCATGGGAGCGGTGCAACTCGAGGTCGTGCAGCGGGTATTGGCCGATCGCTTTGGCCTTTCGGTTGCGTTTGAGTCTGGCGGCATTCTCTATAAGGAGACTATTTCGCAGCCGGTCGAGGGCGTGGGCCACTTTGAGCCGCTGCGCCACTATGCCGAGGTGCATCTGCGCCTGGAGCCGTTGCCAGCGGGTTCGGGCGTGCAGTTTGGCACCGTGACCTCGACCGACGAGCTCGATCTTAACTGGCAGCGTCTGGCGCTCACCAACGCCATGGAGCGCGATCACCTGGGCGCGCTGACCGGCTCGCCCATCACCGATGTGCGCATTACGCTCACGGGCGGCCGTGCGCATGCCAAACACACCGAGGGCGGCGATTTTCGCCAGGCCACGTACCGCGCGATTCGCCAGGGTTTGATGCAGGCGCGTGAGGCCGGCGCGGCGGTGCTGTTGGAGCCGTGGTACTGCTTTGAGCTCGAGGTGCCGGGGGAGTGCGTGGGCCGGGCGCTCTCGGATGCCATGCGCATGGGTGCCGAGTACGAGCCGCCGACGATGGCGGGCGACCGGGCGAAGCTTGTGGGTCGCGTACCGGCATCCGAGGTGCAGGATTACGCGCTGGAGGTGGCTGCCTACACGAGCGGTCGCGGACATCTGTACCTAGAGTTCGCCGGCTATGCGGCTTGCCATGATGCCGAGCGCGTAATCGAGACGGCTGCCTATGAGCCCGAGGCCGATCTGCCCAACACGCCCGATTCGGTCTTTTGCTCTCACGGCGCCGGTTACACGGTCAAATGGTGCGACGTGCCTGCCGCGGCGCACGTAAAGATCGATCCCGCCACCTTCCGTCCCTGGCGAGCAGCAGACGTCGAGTTTTTCGGCCACATATGACAAAGGGACAGCTCCTTTGTCATATGCTATTGGTATAACTCGGTATAAGTTAGTATAACTATTGCCAGGGTTTGCCAATCCGAGGAGGCCGACATGAATCCAAATCCCTTTAAGCCCACGGCTGGCAAGCGGCCTCCGATGCTCATTGGTCGCGAGTCAGTCACCGAAGATTTCGAGGAAGGGCTCGATAACGGCGCCGGAGCGCCGGGCAGGCTCATGCTCATTACGGGAAACCGCGGCTGCGGCAAGACGGTTCTCCTGCGGGAGCTGCAACGTCTGGCCAATGAGCGCGGATGGGCGGTTGTCTCCGATTCCGCTTCGCTTGGCTTATGCGACCGCTTGGCCGACGCGCTTCGCTCGAATAAGCCCATTGTGACGTCAATGGAATTCGGTCCGTCGTTTGGCCGGATGTCGGTCGAGGCGGCGCGAGCAAAGGGCGAAACGTTGCGAGGGCTGGTCAACGAGCGCCTCAAGAAGCTCGGTCCAGGCAAGGGCATACTGTTTGCGATTGACGAGGCGCAATCTGCGTCTATCGAGGAACTAGCGGCTCTTGCCGTTCTCTATCAGCAGGTGCTCGGAGACCAGGATGCCACGGGCTTGTCCGATAGCGACCAGCGCGGTCTTGCGCTGGTGTTCGCCGGCTTACCCAGTATGGTTGACGATCTGCTCGAAGAGCCGAGCGTGACGTTTTTGCGGCGTGCCCAGCAGCGTACGCTGGGGGCGATATCTTTGCCCAAGGTGCGCGATTCATATGTCCAGACGGTCAAAGGTGCTGGTCTTTGCGTTGATGTGGAGACGGCGGACCTTGCGGCACACAAGAGCATGGGGCATCCCTATATGGTTCAGCTGGTGGGCTATTACATGTGGCGGTCTGCTGTCCGGCGTGGCTCGCAGGTCATCGAAAGGCGCGATGTCGAGGATGGCCATGCGGATGCCGTCTCCGAGTTCTACGAAGCAGTTGACGCGCCCCTGTATTACGGGCTTCGCAGTCCGCAACGCCTCTTTATCGAGGCCATGGCGGTTGACGAGGGCAAACCGACGCGCATGGCGGATATCATTGAGCGCTGCGAGCGTACCCAGAGCTGGGCGAGTAAATATCGCGCAAGCCTGATTCGCGAGCGCGTCATCGAAGCTGCCGGATACGGCCTCGTCCGATTTACCGTGCCCATGCTGGGCGCGTACATTCGCGATCGAGTTATATGACATGAGTAGGGTGATAAAGGTGACGGAACAGAAGATGAGCCCGCAGGCTATCGAGGTACGTGGCGCACGTGTACACAACCTCAAGGACATCGATATCGATATTCCGCTGGGAAAGCTCGTGGGTATTGCCGGCGTGTCGGGTTCGGGCAAGAGCTCGCTGGCACTGGGGGTTCTTTATGCCGAGGGCTCGCGTCGTTACCTGGAGGCGCTCAGCACCTATACTCGACGTCGCCTGACGCAGGCCGAGCACGCTCAGGTGGACGAGGTACTGCACGTGCCGGCGGCGCTCGCATTGCATCAGCGCCCTAGCGTGCCGGGCGTGCGTTCCACCTTTGGCACCATGACCGAGCTTAACAATAGCCTGCGTCTGCTCTTTAGCCGTTGCGCCCATCATGTGTGCCCGCATTGCGGGGCGCGTGTGGAGCCGAGCCTTAACGTGGCCGCTGGCCTGTCGCTCACGTGCCCTGCATGCGGCCGCGAGTTCTACGCGCCGAGTGCCGAGGATTTGGCTTTCAATAGCGGCGGTGCATGCCCCACCTGTGGCGGTACCGGTGTCATGCGCGAGGTGGACGAAGCGAGCCTGGTGCCCGACGAGTCCAAGACCATCAACGGAGGCGCGGTGCTTCCCTGGGGCACGCTCATGTGGGATCTGATGAAGCAAGTGGCAGGCGAGATGGGCGTGCGTACCGACGTGCCGTTTAACCAACTTACGCCTCAAGAGCGCGACATCGTGTTTCACGGCCCGGCGGTTAAGAAGCATATTCTCTACGTTCCCAAAAACGGCGAGGGCGCCACGCCGCTCGATTTCACCTATTACAACGCCGTCTATACCGTCGAGAATGCGCTCGCCAAGGTTAAGGACGACAAGGGCCTCAAACGCGTTGCGCGCTTTTTGCGCGAGGGGCCATGCCGTGACTGTGGCGGCACGCGTCTCTCCGAGGCTGCGCGCCAGCCCCAGGTGCGCGGTATCAATCTGGCGCAGGCGGCTGCCATGACGCTGGGCGAGGCGATTGAGTGGGTGCGCGGGGTGCCCGCATCCTTGCCGGCCGAGATGCAGCCCATGGCGACGGATATCTGCGATTCATTTTTGCGCACGGCCCGTCGTCTGGTCGACCTGGGTCTCGATTACCTTTCGCTCGATCGCGCAGGCGCCACGCTCTCCACGGGTGAGCGCCAGCGCGTGCAACTCGCCCGCGTGGTGCGCAACCGATCGACGGGCGTGCTCTATGTGCTGGACGAGCCCTCGATTGGCTTGCATCCTGCTAATGTCGACGGCCTGGTAGGCGTGATGCGCGATCTGGTGGATGACGGCAACACCGTGGTTGTTGTCGACCACGATACGCGCGTACTAGCGGAAGCCGACTATCTGGTCGAGATGGGCCCCGTTGCCGGAGCAGGCGGCGGTAATGTGATTGCCGCGGGTACGGTGGATGAGGTCGAGCAATCGCAGGGCAGCCGCATCGCCCCGTTTTTGCGCTCGGAGTCCAAGCGCTTGCGTCCACAGGTGACTGACGAGGAAATGTTCGACCAGGGACATATCCGCATGGCAACCGATGCCATCCATACCGTCAAGCCGCTCGAAGTCGATATCCCGCGCGGCCGTCTCGTCGCGGTGACGGGCGTTTCGGGTTCGGGCAAGACGACGTTGGTGCTCGAGACGCTCATCCCGGCGCTTAAGGCGCGGGCAGCCGGCGAGCGTCTGCCAAAACATGTGCGTTGGGTCGATGCCGAAGGCATTGCCCGCGCCAACCTGATTGACGCCACGCCCATCGGTGCCAACGTGCGCTCGACGGTAGCGACTTATGCCGACATCCATGATGAGCTGCGTCGTGCCTTCGCCCGTACGCCCGAGGCCAAGGCAGCCGGCTACAAGGCGGGTGCCTTTAGCTACAACACTGGCGCCTTGCGCTGCCCTACGTGCGATGGCACGGGCTCGATATCGCTTGACGTGCAGTTTTTACCCGATGTCGAAATCGTCTGCCCGGCATGTCGCGGTTCGCGTTATGCAGACGCGGCTTTGTGTATCCATCGCGAGGGCAAGGACGGGAGCTTGCTGACGTTGCCGCAGCTCATGGACATGAGTGTGGACGAGGCCCTCGACGCCACGTTGGGACTCAAAAAAGTCCAGGCGCGCTTGCAGACCTTGCACGACCTGGGCTTGGGTTATCTCACGCTCGGTGAGCCCACGCCGGCGCTTTCGGGCGGCGAGGCGCAGCGTCTTAAGCTTGCGAGCGAGATGGGCCGCGTGCAGGATGATGCCGTATTCGTGTTCGACGAGCCCACGATCGGCCTTCATCCGCTCGATGTTCAGGTGTTGCTGAGTG
The DNA here is from genome assembly GCA_025993015.1 of Coriobacteriaceae bacterium. NCBI lineage: Bacteria > Bacillati > Actinomycetota > Coriobacteriia > Coriobacteriales > Coriobacteriaceae > Coriobacteriaceae bacterium. Next base: position 475,085 of record DAJPFV010000001.1, on the reverse strand, counting down.
TGTTTGACGGCCTCGTTGCCAAGGGCGCCACGGTTATCGTGATCGAGCACGATCTCGACCTTATCCGTAACGCCGATTATGTGATCGACATGGGCCCGGGCGGTGGCGACGCCGGCGGGCAAATCGTCTGCGCCGGTACGCCGGGCGACATCGCAACCTGCTCCGCAAGCATCACCGGTCGCTACCTATAACCGAATGTGACAAAGGGATAACCCCTTTGTCACATTCCCGGAAAGCCTGTCTGGCGCAGGGCCTCGTAGAGGACAATGGCGGCGCTGTTGGAGAGGTTGAGTGCGCTGATGCGGTAGTCGTCCGGGTCGACGAAGTTGCCGCAGATATCCTGCTGAAGGATGGCTTCGTGGCTGTCCTCGGTATGTCCGAGCGATTCCTCGTGGGCTTCCCAGACCTCGGCGTTGTCAAGCGAATCGCAATCGCGCAACATGGGGATGTGTTCGCAGCGCTCGGGCGCCGCGGCAAGCAGCGGCTCGGGAATGCCCGAGCTCTCGCTGCCAAAGACCAAGTAGTCGCCATCGCGGTAGGTACTCTGCGCATAGGTGCGGCGTGCCTTTTTGGTCAGCAGATGTAGGCGACCATCGGCGGGGGAGAGGCCGTTGCGTGCAAGGAAATCCTCCCAGCCGGCATAGGTCGCCACGTCCAAGTTTTGCCAGTAGCCCAGGCCGGCGCGACGTACCGTCTTGTCATCGAGCGAAAAGCCCAGCGGCTCCACCAGATGTAGGCGGGCGCCGGTGACCACGCAGGTACGTCCGATATTGCCCGTATTGGCCGGAATCTCGGGCGCATACAGCACAATGTTGAACATGAATCTCCTTGGCTCAGAACGAAAAACCACCACGAAGGGAACAGGCACCTTCGTGGTGGTTTGGCGGTTACGTAGCGGAAAAATGCCCGCTTAGATAAACCTAGGCGCGGTGCCAGTCAGTCAGGCAGGCATCGAGGGAGGCGATGAGCGCATCCTTGTCCATGTGACGGCCGATGATGCACAGGCTCGTCATGCGGTCGCCCGTCTCGTCGTCCCAAATCTGCATGATCTCGGGGTTCTCGTCGATGATCTTCTGCTTCTCGCCCTCGGGCGCGGAGTCAACGAACAAGCCGTTCTCCATCAGGCGCATCTGGTGGCCGGCCTGCTCAAACATGTAGCACATGTCCGGATTGCTGGCCTGCCACAGCGGGCCCTTGACGCGGATGACCTCGTCGGGCCACTCCTGCTCAACAAAATCGGTGAACTTCTGCAGGTCAAACGGCTTGCGGCGCGAGTACACAAAGGTCTCGATGTCGTACTCGAGCACCTCGGGGTCGTCGTGCTCCTCGGGATGCTCCATGGCCTCGATCCAGGCGGCGGAGTTGTAGGCGCGCATAAAGTCGAAGCGGTCGGTGTCGAGCAGTTCCTCCATGGGGACCTCGCCGTTTTGGGCCTCGACGATCACGGCGTCCTTCTGCAGGCTGCGCACGATGGCCTTGAGCTCGGCGATCTGCTCAGGGCTCACGGTATCGGTCTTGTTGAGGATCAGCGTGGAACAGAACTCGATCTGCTGGATGAGCAGGCTTTCGATGTCGTCCTCGTCGATATCCTCTGCCAGCAGGTCACGACCGCCGTTGAACTCGTCGTACATGCGGGCGCAGTCGACCACGGCCACGATGTTGTCGAGCGCGAGCTTGGGCTCGCCGCCCACCTTGGCCTCGTCGCAGAAGCTCGAGATGGTGTAGGCGATGGGGATAGGCTCACAAATGCCCGAAGCCTCGATGATGATGTAATCGAAGTCGCCCGAATCGGCGATGCCCTGCAGCTGGTTGGCAAGGTCGTCCGAAAGCGTGCAGCAGATGCAGCCGTTGGTGAGCGGGATAAGGTCGTCGGTCTCGGAAAGGCCGCCGTCGGCGATAAGGCTGGCGTCGACGTTGATCTCGCCGATATCGTTGACGATCACGGCGGCGCGGATGCCGCCGTCGTTAGCGAGGATGTGGTTGAGCAGCGTGGTCTTGCCGGCACCGAGGTATCCGGTAAGCATGATGATCTTCACGGGTTTGTTGGGCATATGCCCTCCTTTGTTAGACATGGCTTACAGTTGAATCTTATGCCAAACGCCTGCTCTTATACCCACGCGCCGGCAAATAACACAGGCTACTCCCAGGCTCCCCATACATCGGGGCAATAACCGACGGTGGCCTTTTTGCCGTTGCGCACGATGGGCTCGGCTAGAACCTGCTGATTCTCGAGCAGTTTATCGAAGCGCTGGCTAGGGGTGAGATGCTGGATGAGCGCGAGCGTCTCCTCGTCCTTAGCCTTGGGATTGAGCAGCTTGTCGATGCCGCCGACCGCCTGCATCACGCTCGTGAGCTCGCCTTTGCTCATCTCCTTTTCCTTAAGGTCAATAAACTGCACCTTAATGCGGCGCTCCTTAAAATAGCGCTGGGCCTTCTTGGTGTCGAACGACTTTTTGGTGCCGAAGATTTGCACGTTCATAGTATGTTCCGCCGTTCTACCTGATGAAGTTGGTGCGCTCGCGATCGGCTTCGGGGGCTTCGATGCCGGCGGCCTGTCCTGCCTCGATACAATGCAGGAGCCAGGCCATGTTCTTGCCGATGTTGCGCATGGTGGCCAGACCCTCGGCATCTCCGTCGGCGTCGCCGGGCACGCAGCCAAACACGTTGTTCCAGTACGTGGACGCTACCACAGGCATCTGGTTGATGGTGAAGTACTTATTGAGCACGTCGAAGGTCGTCGACGTACCGCCGCGACGGGCGACGGCGACGGCAGCGCCCGGCTTGTGTGCAAAAGCTTTGCTACCGGCATAGAATGCGCGATCGAGTGCCGAGAGAATGCGGCCGCTGGGGTGCGCGTAGTAGACAGGCGAGCCAAAGACAAAGCCGTCGGCCTGTTCGGCGGCAGCGATCAGCTCGTTGACCACGTCGTCGTCAAAGGTGCAGCGACCGCCAAGCTTGCCACACTGGCCGCAACCGATGCAATCGCGAATGGGCTTGGCGCCCAGCTGAAACACCTCGGTATCAATGCCTTCTGCATTAAGTTGCTCTGCGACCTCGGTGAGTGCGCGGGCGGTGTTGCCGTTTGCCTTGGGGCTGCCATTGACCAAAAGAACCTTCATCACAAACTCCCTCTGCTGTCGGTGACTTCTGCGGAGGATTATCGCACGAGAGGGTAGATGGCGTGGGGCGCGATGTGAAACGGCTTGTGTTTCACATCGCGCCCCACAACGCTAGTCCAACTTGGTGCCCGGTACCTGTGACGCTTCTTTAAGCAGCGCTTTGAGCTCGTTCAAAATGGAAACGGGCTGTCGATCGACAGCGTCCAGATGAAGCGTGGCCACGCGAATGGGCGGCTGATATTCAAGCGAGCCGATGAGCACGGGAGAACCCAGGAACCGTTCGATTTCGTCTGCAATCGCGTTGGTCTCTTCGGGATCAAAGTCGTCGAAAAGCGCCACGAATGTCGGCCCCGTCGAGCGGAACAGGCGACCCTTGCCGCGCGAGCATTCCATGAGGCAGGCGGCGCTCTCCGCCAAAACGCGATCGCCCGCATCAAAGCCAAAGCGGGCATTGACCTGAGCGATATCGTCGATTTTAATGGCGATCATGCCCGCCTTGCGCGCCACGCGACGCATTTCGCCAATGGCGTTGACCAGGGCGTGAATATCGCCCAGATCGGTCACGGAATCGGTCGTATCTGCCAGGCTTCGGTTGATGATAATGCCCACGTACATGTTAGGCTCGGTATCGGTGCCGTCCAAGCGGTAGCCCGTGCAGTCGCAAAGCGCGTACGCTCCGGTGGCATCCATCACGCGGTACTGCATGTAGTGGAAGTGCCACGTGCCGTTTATCACCATGTCGAGCTCGGCGCGTACGTTGTCGCGGTCCTCGGGGTGGACGCGAGCAAGCCACATATCGACCGAGTTAAAAGGGTGCTGGGAAGGCAGGTCAAAATCGCGCACGGCGTTAACCGACCATTGCGATTCTCCCGTATCGAGGTTAAGGATAAACGGATAGCGCGTCTCGGAGCTCATAGAGATCGCTTGGAACACCCGGTCGTTGCAGGGAAGCTGATCGACGATCGAGTGTTGTGGCACGTCATTGTCTTTCGGTTGCTGCACGCGGTGCATGAGCTTGTAGCGATACATTTTGCGATCGGCATCCATCGTCATCTGGCGACGCGTATCGCCTGCAAGCGGGTCGACGTGCGAGCAACCAAAACTAAAACTGGCGATCATGGGCGCCTTGCCGTCCGATGTTGCCTCGACAAGGTCGGTGCGTACCCGCTCCAGGCGCTGCTCGAGCTCGGTTTCGCTTGTCGTGGGGGACACGAGTACAAATTCGTCTCCACCGATACGGAACAGCATCTCATCGTGCTCCATTGCCTCGGTGAGCACGCGGCAGATGCTCAGAATATAGCGATTGCCTTCGGCGTGGCCAAACTTATCGTTGCAGTGCTTAAGGTGATCGATGTCAATATAGGCGCAGGTAAAGGGAGTGCCTTTGAGCCAGAGCTGATCGACATGGCGGTCGAGTCCACCACGGTTGCCAAGATTGGTGAGCGAATCGATATAGGCGCTGCGTTCGAGCAGCTGGCGTTCTTGTTGCAAGACGGCGAGCGTTTTCTGCAGTTGTTCGCCGATGGCGCGCAACTCCGTGGGCAGCGCGTCAACGTCGAGCTCGGCGGTTGAGGCTCCGTTTGCAAGCCGCTGAAGATGGGCAATGATTGACTGCTCGCCCATGCGGTACGACTCGTTCATGATGAATAACCTCCTTGGGCAGAACAGCGGTTTGTATCATATCCCCAATTCGGTTTGAATTGGGGATATAAGTTAGCTAATGGAGACAAATGTCCCCTTCGGCGGTGGTGTTTTGCGCGCGAGCGTATCAGTTGTTTTTGCCACCATCGAGCAATGCCTCAAAATCATTCGCCGGCATGGGGCGGTAGTAGAGGAAGCCCTGAGCGTAGCGGGCGCCCATGTGGCGTAGTATGTTTGCCTGCTCATTTGTCTCGACGCCTTCGACCACGACGGGCAGATGGAGCGACTGCGCCATCTCGAGCATCGATGACACGATCTGCGCGCTGCGGCCTTGATCGCGGTCGGTGGGCACAAAGGTGCGGTCGAGCTTGATGACGTCGACGTTGACGTTCTTGAGCATCGCGAGCGTGGACTGGCCGGTGCCAAAATCGTCCATATAGGTCGAGAAGCCGCGGGTGTGCAGGTCGGCTGTCAGTTTGTCCACGGCCTCGGACTCCCCCGTATAAGCCGTCTCGGTGATCTCGATACGCATGAGCTCGGACGGTAGGTTGTATTGGGCGGCGAGCGCCTCCATATGTTCGGCAACGTCGCAGGTAAGGATATCCACGCGCGACACATTAAGCGAGACCGGAACCACGCAAAGTCCTCGATCGATGCGCTCGCGCAGCCACGAGGCGACACCCTGCCAAATGTACTTGTCGAGCGTCACCACAAAGCCGCTTTCCTCGAGCACCGGGATAAAGGACGCAGGTGGAATCAATGATCCATCTTTGTCAATCCAGCGGGTGAGTGCTTCGGCGCCAATGATCTCGCCGGTTTCCATATCAACCTGGGGCTGCAGGTAGTAGGTGATGCGGTCGTTTGAGAGCGCATACTGGAACTCGGTGAGGGTGCGGTGAAACGCCACCTCGCGCTTGTATTCCTCGGGGCGAAAGACGGCGATGCGATCCTTAAAATCGTTTTTGGCGCGCCGATTGGTAAACATGGCCTTGGCCTGCGCGTCGATGGTGATTTCCTCGTTGGGGTCGATGGGGCAAACGCCCATGGACGGCCAGAAACCCACGCCGTCATCATGCTTGGCCACGGCGGCGCGAACGCGGTTATAGATTTGATGGACGGTGATGTGCTTAAAGGGGATGAGAATGCAAAAGTCGTCTTGGCCCCAGTATCCTGCGACGCCCATCTCGGCATTCTCGATGTCTTTGAGGACCGTGCCCACATCGGCGAGCACGCGGTCGCCCTCGGCCTGTCCGTGCCATTCGTTAAACAGTCGCATATGACCCATGTCGACGGTGGCGATACACCAAGCGCCGCCGTGCCTTGTCTTAAGAAATGCGTTGGCACGCCGCATAAACTCACTGGGTCGATAGAGGCCCGTGAGCGTATCGATGCGTTCGGCGACGGCGCTTTTGCGCTCAATCTCGGGTATGGGGAGGCTGTCGTTGGGTGCAAGCCCGCCGGCGGTGCGAAGACGACGGTCGAGTTCGCCTAAAACAGCGGTCGCTTGATTGATTAAGCGCTCGTAAAAGGCCGGGACGACAAGACAGACGGGGGTAATGGTGTCGTTCGCGATTCGAACAGGAGCGAAAACGGCCTCTTTAAGATGATGGGTCAGTTGCTCGAATGCCTCGTGGTCCAGATCGTTGCTGAGCACGACGAACTGGGCGTTTCGCGAGCGGAAGACGCGACTTCTGCCGCGGGTGATCGATAACATGCGGCCTGCGTATTCGGCGAGCATGTTGTCGACAGCCTCGGCCCCGTAGAGCTCGTTGAACTTTGCCGTGCCACAAACGCGGACCGCTATAAGCCCCGTCTCGCAACGGTCGCGACGGCAGGCATCGATAGCGTTGATCAGCATACGCTGCGTTCCGAGGCCCGTGGCGGCGTCGACGGTCTCGGCGAGTGAGTGGTTAACAAGTTCGCCGACATAGAGCGAGGGGGTATTTCCGTCGCCGTCGATGCGAAACCCGCGAGCGCGGCAGAGGACGTAGTCGCCCGCGGCATTGCGCATGCGGTACTGCATGACGCGGCGGTGTTTGGAGCCATTATAGATTTGGTCGATGTCGTTGATGTAGGCCTCAAGGTCATCGGGGTGGACGCGCGTTTTCCAGTAATCGTGGCAGTTGTCTACATGCTCAGAAGGAAGACCGAGATCGCGCAGGGCGCCTTGTGACCATAGGGTGCGATGTTTGTCCAAGTTCTCGATAAAGCAATAACGGCCTTCGTTGAGCATCGAAAAGGCGTCAAAAACGCGATCGCTTATTTCGAAGTCGTCGGTGTGGACTTCCGCGATATTGCGTCGATCAAGATGCATGGCATGGCGTAGCTTGTAGTCGTACATGCGATGGTCGGCATCGAGTGTCATGCGATTGGAGACTTCACCCAGGGCGGGGTCGGCGTGCGACACTCCGTAGCTAAACGAGTGAGGCATCTCGGAATCGTTGTTTTTGAGTAGGACCGTTCGGCAGTGTTCCAGGCGCTCGGCGAGGTCGTCCTCGGTCGCAATCGTAGACAGGATGGCAAACTCGTCGCCGCCTATGCGAAACGCCGCCTCGTCCACTTTCATATACAGCTTGAGATAGAGACTTACCTGCAAGATATAGCGGTTGCCCTCGTCATGCCCGAAGACGTCGTTGCAGTGCTTAAGGTTATCGATGTCGATAAACGCCATGGTCACGGGCAGTTCCTGCTCCCAGATTTCCTCTAGGGAACGGGCAAAGCCGCCGCGGTTGCCAAGTCCGGTGAGCTGGTCGGTAAAGGCCGTCCTAATCAGATCATCCTGACGCTCGAGAAGGTCACGGACGGTCTTTTCGAGCGTTTCGGTGTAATTGCTGGCGGTGTCCATGTTGTAAGCGGCTTTCTGAGGTCGGGGCGGATGGCGTCGGGCGAGCTCGTAGTGTACACGCGTCGTTGCTCGGCGCCTTGCGTGTATCCAGGCCCCCGCCTTGCTGCGTTGTTGAGTTACTTTGCCGGCTAATGTTCGCTGTTGATAACGGCTGAGTAGTATAGACAACAGTGCACAATTATATATGGGCGCACATGCTGTGGACGGCTATTATTCGCCAAACGGCAACGCCTGGGTGCGCATGAAAAATGCGACTGAGTCGATATATGTTGACGGGTATACTTGTCCCGTTTTAAAACGCAGGAACGGAGATGGTCACATGGCACAGCCGGATACGACGCGCACGGTGGGGCTTGCGCTCGAGGGAGGCGGCTACCGCGGTATGTATACGGCGGGCGTGCTCGACGTTTGGATGGAGCGCGGTTTGACCTGCGACCATATGGTGGGTGTCTCGGCGGGTGCGGCGTTTGGCTACAACTTTAAATCGCGCCAGATCGGCCGTGCCATTCGTTACAACAAGGCCTATTGCGCCGACAAGCGCTATGCGAGCGTGACCAGCTGGCTGCGAACCGGCGATATGTTCAATGCCGATTTTGCCTATCACGAGGTGCCTATCGAGCGCGATCCCATCGACTTGGAGGCGTATCGCGCCTGCCCCATGCGATTTACGTGCGTGTGTACCGATATCGAGACGGGCAAGGCCGTCTACCACGATCTACCGTATGGCGACGAGCGCGATATCGAGTGGATCCGGGCGTCGTCTGCCATTCCTGTGGCGACGCGTCCCGTTGCTATTGACGAGCATAAGTATCTGGATGGTGGCGTGGCTGATTCTATTCCCAGCGCATGGCTGTTTGCGCAGGGGTATGACCGCAATATCGTGGTACTCACGCAGCCGGCGGGCTTTGTGAAGCAGCCCAACAGCGTGATGCCCATGCTGCGGCGCGTGTTCCGTCACTATCCGGAGTTTGTTGCAGCGCTTGAGCATCGGCATGAGGTCTACAATGCCACGCTCGATGACCTGGCACGTCGAGAGGCTGCCGGCGAAATCTTTGTGGTGCGGCCGAGCGAATCGGTGAAGGTGCCGTCGCTGTGCCGCGAACCGGATGAGCTCGAGCGCATCTACCAGGTCGGCCGCCACGATGCAGAGGCGACTTTGCCGGCGTTGGAAGCGTATCTGGCGGGGTAAGGGTCGCATACGGAAAGCGCATCCCGGAATGGAGGCCCAAACTGGGATGCGCTTTCCATTGCTGAAGATATGAGGCTGCGAATCAGCTGTTCGGCCTATGCCTATGCCTGCTGCCAGGTGTCGACAAGCTCCTTGGCTGCGGCATGGGGGTCGTCGGCGCTGCAGACGGCGCTTACCACAAAGAAGCCGTCGACGCCGGTGGCCTTAAGCTGCGGCAAGTCGGCCGTCTTAACGCCGCCGCCCACCACGATGGGCACGGGGCTTGCCGCGTGGAGTGCGGCAAGGTCCTCAAAGCTCTTGGTGATGATAGAGCCGTCGGCCGCGCGTCCGCAGTCGCGCTTGGTCTCGGTCTCGTGGAGCGGGCCGATGCCCAGGTAGTCGACCAGGCTCATGTCGGCGGTCTTGACGTACTCGAGCATCTCCTCGCAGCGGGCCGAAAGGCCCACGATGGCGTCGGGGCCCAGCAGCTTGCGGCAGACCTCGACGGGAATGTCGCTCTGGCCTACGTGCACGCCATCGACGGCAATGCCCTGCTCGCGCGCGGCAAGCACACAGTCCAGACGGTCATCGATTAACAGGGCGACCTGACCGGTCTTGCCGGCCTGTGCGATTGCCTGCGCGGCGTCGTCGGTCAGCGCGATGATCTCGCGGGCGCTTGCCACCTTGGAGCGCACCTGGATGCAGGTAAAGCCGGCGTCGAGTGCCTGGGCCACCACATCGCCCACGGGGCGTCCGAGGGTGTTTTCGGGGCCGAGTACCAGATAGGCCGAGATATCAAGGTTGTCGCGGATGCTCATTGTGCTTCCTCCTGCTTTTTGATCTGTGCTTCCATGCGCTTGAGTTTGCCGGTCATGGTGTCGGTAAATCCGGGTCGAATATCGGCTTTGAGCACGACTTCGGTGCGGATGCCCTTGCTCGCCAACACAAAGGTCGCGTCGCGCACGACCTGCATGACCTCGTCCCAGTCGCCCTCGATCTCGGTGAACATCGAGGTGGTGCGGTTGGGGAGGCCGCTCTCGCGAATGACGCGCACGACCTCGGCGACCTCGGCGGACAGCTCGTCGCCGGTGCCGCATGGGGCGATGGCCACGGCGACGAGCGTGTTCATGCCGGCATTGGTTGCGGGTTCGGACATCGCTTATGCCTCCTCGAGCTCGAGTCGGTTGTCGGCAATATCCTGGGCGGTTGCGCGGTAGAGCTCGTCGATAAAGGCGACCTTAAAGCTTGCCGGGGCATCGGCGACGGCGGCGGCACGCGTGCCGGCAACGTTGTAGACGGCGGTGCCGCAGACTGCTGCCGTAAACGGATCGGTAGCACAGGCGTACACGGCCAGCACGCCGCCCTGCGAGCAACCGCAGCCGGTGATCTTGGACATGAGCGGGCTGCCGCCGTGGGATTTGGCCACGGTCGTGCCGTCGGTAATCAGGTCGACTTCGCCCGAGACCACAACGGCGCCGCCAGTGTGGCGGGCGAGCGCCACGGCGGCATCGCGGGCGGCATCGACCGTGTCGGTGGTATCGACACCGCGCACGCGGCTCAGATCGGCTGCCTCGCCCTCAAGACCCCACAGGCCGGCAAGCGCGATGATCTCGGAGGCGTTGCCGCGCACGATGGCGGGCTTGTACTGCTTGAGCTCGTTTACCAGCTGGGTGCGCAGGCTGCCGATGCCCAGGCCCACCGGGTCGAGCACCCAGGGCTTGCCGGCGTCGTGTGCCGCCTTGGCCGCGCGGGGAATCGTCTGCTCGTAGATGGGGAAGAGCGTGCCCATGTTGAGATAGATGGCACCGCCGCCGGCAACGAGTGCCTCGCCCTCGTCTGGCAGATAGACCATGGCGGCCGAACCGCCCACGGCGAGCTGTGCGTTGGCGACAAAGTCGATCGTCACCGTGTTGGTGATGGAACCGGCCATCGGATTGGTGGCACGAATCTCATCCACGGCCTTAACCACATTTTGCTTAAGCTGTTCCGAATCAATCACTGCACATGCCTCCTTGGCATAGAAAAGGGGCGCTGTGCATAGACAGCGCCCCTGTAAAGGCGGCATGCTCCCTACGCCAGCATTAACTGACAGGTTCAAAGGATTGGGCCCATTGCCCTCTCAGCCTTGTGGTTTGCACCGCCGGCACTCCCGCATCGAATCTGTTGTTCCCTATACTAGCGTACCTGCCAATATGGGACAGGTTTATTTTGGCAGGTGGCAACAGGGGCGCTGCGTTTTCCCAGATAAAACCTGCCAAGATAAACCTGTCCCTTATTGGCAGGTCGTTACAATAGACGGGATAAAGAATGACCGAGGGGACCTTATGATCAAACTTGTGCTGACCGATATGGACGATACGCTGATTCCTGCTGGACACGATGGCGCCAGCGACTGCGCCATCGAGGGCATTCATGCCATGCAGGCGGCGGGCCTGCATTTTGGCCCGGTTTCGGGTCGCCAGCCGTCCGCGATGAGCTGGATGTTCCGCAATCGCTCCGAGTGCTTCTCGACCGGTGCGTTTTGCAACGGCCAGGTGATGTTTGTCGATGGCGAGGCGGTTGCCTCGCGCGCAACTGATAACGATGCCCTTATGCGCCTGGCCGACTACCTGGAGCAAGAGACCGACGATACCTATTTGAAGGTCTACCGTCTGGGTGATGACTTTTGGGACAACGACGCCTATTGCGTGACAAGCGATCCCGAGCGTGTGCGTCGCGCCATGGAGTCAGGCGGCAACGCGTGGCTCAAGGGCGAAGAGGCTCCCTGTCGCCCTGTCGTTGACGATGCCCCGGTATACAAGGCGAATATCTGGAGTGCCCGTTCGCGCGAGGAGCTCGCCGAGCTGCGCGAGCGTGTTGCCGCCGAGGTGCCGGAGCTCTCGCTCGTGTTTCCCAACAACCGCGTGCGCCTGTTCGACGTTCTTCCGACCGGCTGGGACAAGGGCTGTGCTGCGCTGGAGCTGGCGCGCGCTTTGGGCCTGACGCCCGACGAGGTGGCCGTATTCGGCGATTCCGATAACGATTTGCCCATGATCGATGCCGTTCCCAATTCCGTTGCAGTCGCCAATGCCAACGAGGCCGTCACGGCTGCCGCGCGCTGGCATATCGGCGCTGCGGCAGATGATGCGGTTGCCGGGGCTCTGCATCAGATTGCCGCCTGCGCCGCGACGGGGGAGATGCCGTCGTTTATGCGTCAGATGGACGCGACGGGTTTCGACGTCACAAACGTCTAGGGAGAAAGCCATGAAGCTCCAGCAACTCAGGTATGTCGTCAAAGTTGCCGAATGCGGCAGCATCACCGAGGCCTCGCGCCGGCTCTTTGTGTCGCAGCCTTCGATTACCGCGTCGATCCGCGATCTCGAAAACGAGATGGGTGTGCATATCTTTGAGCGCACCAACAAGGGTGTCATTGTGTCCGAGGAAGGCGAGACCTTCTTGGGGTACGCGCGCCAGGTGCTCGACCAGGCCGACCTGCTCGAGGGCAAGTACAAAGGTACGTCCGAGCAGGTGCCGCACTTTAGTGTGAGCTGCCAGCATTATTCCTTTGCCGTTAATGCGTTTGTCGATGTGATCCGCGAGTTCGATGCCGCACGCTACGACTTTACCCTGCGCGAGGAGCAGACCCACGAAATTATCGAGGATGTCGCGCATATGAAAAGCGAACTCGGCATCCTGTATCTGTCGGAGCACAATCGCGAGGTCATCGAGCGCATGCTTGGCGCCAACGAGCTCGTATTCGAGGGGCTCTTCTGCGCCACACCGCATGTCTTCGTGTGCGCCGACCATCCGCTGGCGGGCCGCTCGAGCGTGACGCTTGAGGACTTGGAAGACTACCCGTTCCTGTCCTACGAGCAGGGCAGCTATAACTCGTTTTACTATTCCGAGGAACTGACCTCGACCTTTGAGCGCCGCAAGAATATCCGCGTGCGCGACCGTGCGACGTTGTTCAACCTGGCCATGGGTCTCAACGGCTACACGGTGTGTTCGGGCGTGATCAGCCACGAGCTCAACGGGCCGGGTATTATCTCGATTCCGCTCGACGTGGACGAGTACATGGAGATTGGCATCATCACGCGCAAGAACACGACGCTCACGCGCTACGGTCGGGCTTATATCGACGCGATTCGTCAGCATATCTAGGATGCTGTGCTCCGCACGGTTCAAGTCTCTTTATGACAGTCCAGACTGATATAGGGAGCATCTATATCAAACTGTTATAAACGTATATTTTACGATGGCAATATGAACGCTCATACTCTGTCCCAGTAAAGCAACCAATGCAAAGGGAGATATCTATGAGCACTTCGATTCAACCGAACGCGCCGTTTCGTGCCGATATCGTCGGCAGTTTTCTTCGTCCGCAGGCTGTAAAGGACGCCCGTGCCGCCTATGTCGCGGGTAAACTCGACGCTTCCGGCCTTAAGGCCGTCGAGGACGAGGCCATCCGCGACTTAGTGGCCAAGCAGAAGGCTGCCGGCTTGCAGGTGATTACCGATGGCGAGTTCCGCCGCAGCTACTGGCACCTCGATTTTATGTGGGGACTTAACGGCATTGAGCGCCGTACCTCACGCACGGGTTATATGTTCCATGACGAGGAGACGACGGCCGACACCGCTGTGGTTACCGGTCCCATTAGCGGCGAGAACCACCCGTTCGTCGAGCATTTTAAGTTCGTCAAGGCGCTTGAGGGAGAGGGCCACGTTGCACGCCAGACCATCCCGGCGCCTATCCAGACGTTCTCTGAGGTTACGCTCGATCGCTGCGACGGCCAGCAGGAGGGCCTGCGTGCCGTCTATAAGACCGACGAGGAACTTGCCGACGCCATTGCAGCCGCTTATCGCACGGTGATCGCCGACCTGTACGCAGCAGGCTGCCGCAACATCCAGTTTGATGACTGCACCTGGGGCATCTACTGCGATACCGATTTTGTCGCCAAAACCGGCATGAGCCCGGTCGACCTGCAAAAGGTAAGCGAGCTGGGCGTGGCGCTCAACAATGCCGCCATCGAGGGCAAGCCCGACGACCTGGTCATTAACACGCACGTGTGCCGCGGCAACTATCACTCCACCTATGCTTTTGAGGGCGGCTACGACCCTATCGCTCCGTACCTGTTTGCGCATGAGGATGTCGATGCGTTCTATCTGGAGTTCGACACGCCGCGCGCCGGCGGTTTTGAGCCGCTCAAGTACGTTGCCCCGGGCAAGAAGGTCGTGCTGGGACTGGTCACTACAAAGGCGGCTGAGCTTGAGGATGAGGACGTTATCGTCGAACGTATCCACGAGGCCGCAAAGTATGTGCCGCTCGAGAACCTGTACCTGTCGCCCCAGTGCGGCTTTGCCAGCTGCGAGATTGGCAACAAGCTGACCGAGGACGAACAGTGGGCAAAGATCGCGCTGGTCAAGCGCATTGCTGAGCGCGTTTGGAAGTAACGTTACCGTTTGCAGGTGACGGCGCGCGCGAGACATGACGTATCACGTACAATGGTTCGGATCGTATCGTTCGGGCAGGTTATCCGATATGCCTGATCGCCCTTCCATCATGAAAGGACTTCCATGTCCCAATCCTCGACGCCCGCCGTATCTGAACTCGAGGAGACTGCTGAATAGTAGCTGCGTTCAGCCAAATTAAAAATGGCGTCCATGCGTATGTACGCGTGGACGCCATTTTTAATGCGTCAGTATCCAGTGGATGCCGCGCGCCATGCGCAGGTCAGTTTGGGCAAAGTGATTGCCGGGGTTGAGCTCCAGCGTTGTTGGAATGTCACGCTCGATAAACAGCTCTTCCATCGCACGCGTATCGTCGAGTACGTGCCGCATCATGCGGTTGGGCGTCTTGGTTTCCTTTTTACCGAGCGACAGATAGGCAGCGTCGGGCGTGGCTGTCATCGTGCGCTCGCGCGCGTAGTCGATAAAGCCGGGGAACCACAGCGACCCCGACGCACTCGCCGCGCGCTCAAAGACATCTGTTTGCCAAAGTGCCCACAGTGCAAAAAGACCCGCCAACGAGTAGCCGGCAACGCCGCGCCAGGCGGGCGGTTGCGGGAGCGATGATTCGGCCTGGGGGATTATCTGCTTCAACAACTCGTCAAGAAAACCAGCAGCCTGTCCGCCAAAGGGCTCGGCATCTCGTATAGTTCCGTCGCATTCCCAGGGGCTCAGCTCGCGATTCCAATCGAGCCCTCCAATGGCGACAAGGGTGAAGGGTGGGCAGTCGAGCTCTCGGCAGCGCTCGTAGACTTCACTACCGTCGCCCATAACCACGGGGAGGTAGATGACGGGCGCGCCTTCCGCACACTCTGAATAAACGGTTATCTGCTTATGATGCGCTTCCAAGGCAGGCTTCTCTCGGTGTTGTGATATTGACAGTCTCAATTGTCGCACGCTGGCACGGGGGCAGACGCTAAAAGAAAGGCGCGGAGCCGCTCGATGCGATTCCGCGCCTTGTTGTTTTGCTTTAGCAGACTATGCCGTTACGCCACGAAGAAGTAGACGAGGAAGGCGAGGGCTGCGATCCACATAAGCGGCTTGATCTTGGAGGCCTCGCCCTTAAAGAGCGCGACGATCACGTAGGCGATAAAGCCCAGGCCGATGCCGGCAGAGATGGAGTAGGTGAAGGGCACGCCGGCGACAATCATGAACGCCGGGAAACCCTGCGACACGTCGGACCAGTCGATCTCGGAGGCCTCGCTCATCATGAGGTAGCCGACGTAGACCAGAGCACCGCAGGTGGCGGCGCTGGAAACGATGGTGACGATGGGGGAGAAGAACGCGGCGAGAATGAACAGCACGCCGGTGGTGACGGAGGTGAGGCCCGTGCGGCCACCGTCGGCAGCACCAGAGGTGGACTCGACGAAGGTGGTGATGGAGGAGACGCCCATGAAACCGCCCACAGCAGCGGCGGCGGAGTCGACGATCAGAATCTCCTTGATATTCTCGACGTTGCCGTCGTCGGTGAGGAACTCGCCCTGCTTGGCCACGGCCATCGCGGTGCCCATGGTGTCGAAGAAGTCACTCATGAGCAGCGAGAACGAGATGACGAGGAGCGCGGGGTCGGTAAGGACCTTGACGATGGCAGGCACGCCGCCGGCGTCGGCGATGGGGCCACCGATGCTCGAGAAGTCGAGCGGGGCGATGATACCGGTCGGAGCCTGGGTCACACCTAGGGGGATACCGGCGATGACGGCGACGACGATGCCGATGAGCAGCGAGCCGGGGACGTTGCGGCAGGCGAGGGCGACCGTCACCAGGATGGAGATGATGCCGACGATGAAGGTGGGGGAGGTGATGTCGCCCAGACCGACGAGTGTACCGGCGCCAGCGGTGATAATGCCGGCATCGCACAGGCCAATCATGGCGATGAACAGGCCCAGGCCCACCGAGATAGCGTGGCGCAGAACCACGGGGATGGCGTCCATGATGGCCTCGCGCAGGCCACAAAGCACGAGCAGCAAGATGACGATACCTTCGAGGAAGATGACGCTCATGGCCACGTGCCAGTCACCGCCGCAGACGGTGGTGGTGATTCCGGCGATCATCGCGTTGACGCCTAAGCCCGACGCGCAGGCGAGCGGGCGGTTGGCGAAGATGCCCATGCAGATGGTCATGATGCCGGCGCCCAGGCAGGTGGCGCAGGCGAGCGCTCCCGCATCGATGCCAGCGCCCGAGAGCACAGCGGGGTTGACGGCGATGATGTAGGCCATCGCCAGGAATGTTGTCAGTCCAGCGCGAAGTTCGGTCCCGATTGTGGACTTGCGCTCGCTGACGTGAAATAGTTCGTCCATGCATACCCTTTCCTTGTTCGGCCCCGAGTTTAGGCCGATTGACACGAACTCACCCACTATAGCCCCTTTACGACGCTGTCGTTCCTCGCATGTTGATGTTCGGCGCTTTGTAGCAGACGGACGGTATTTTTCGCATGAGAATGTGTGGGTACCGTATACTTAAGCGGTTACAACGACCCCTATGGAGGAACGTATGATTAAAGAGCTTTGCCACGACGAGGCTATCCTGTCCCAGCGTTGCGAGGTTGCGACTGTCGAGGACGAGTCGGTCGCTCAGGATCTGATTGATACCATCAAGTCGCTCGATGATGCCGGCTGCTTGGCTGCCAACCAGATCGGCGTCACCAAGAAGGTCTGCGTCTATCTGGACGATGCCGGCGAGCCCCACGTGCTCTACAACCCCCGTCTGGTGTTTGGCCTGGGCGCCAGTAAGATGGAGGAGAGCTGCCTGACGCACGAGGAGGTCACCAAGTCCACGCGCTATATCAAGTGCAAGGTTGCCTTTGACCAGATCGTCGACGGCAAGATGAAGGAGTGCCGCCGCGACTACGCGGGCTTTGAGGCACAAATGATCCAGCATATGATCGACCACTGTCTTGGAAAGTTGGTCTAAGGGGACCAAAGCGCCGCACCTTGCCGCTCAATCGTCGCTCGCGTACCTTAAGTACGCTTCGCTCCTCTTTCGTGGCAATCTGCGGCACTTTGACCCCTTAGACGACCTGCGGGGTTAACTTGGTTGAGTTTATCCTGATTGAATAGTCCGGGCGTGACATTGTTGTCATGTCCGGGCTTTTGTGTTTAGCGCCTTTTTGTTTGGTGACAATAACCTTAGCAAGAACGTAAGGCTGGGAGGCGCTATGTGCACGAGCATTCGATTTACCGATAATTCTGGCCACATGTATCTGGGCCGCAACCTCGACTGGAGTTTTGACTACGGCCAACAGGTTCGCGTGATGCCACGCGGGTTTCACATTCCGTATTCGTTTATCGACGACACGACAGCGGCACACGCGGTGATCGGTATGTGCATCGATTACAAGAACTACCCTATGTTCTTCGACTGCGGCAACGATGCGGGGCTCGCCGTGGCGGGTCTCAATTTCCCGGGTTATGCCGAGTATGCCGAGGGCCCTGTCGACGGCAAGACCAATATCGCGGCCTATGAGTTTCCCCTGTGGGTGGCAGCGACGTTCTCGACGGTCGACGAGGTCGAGGCTGCGCTGCGCGATACGGTGATTGTCGCCAAATCTGCAGGAGAGGGGCTGGGCGTGTCGCTGCTCCATTGGATTATCGGCGACAGCCAGCGTAGCATCGTGGTCGAGATGATGGCTGACGGCCTGCATGTATACGACGATCCGGTCGACACCCTTGCCAACCAGCCGACCTTCCCGTGGCACATGGAAAACCTGCGCACCTATATCACAGCCACAAGCGATTTTCCGCAGACGGCGACATGGCGTGGCGCCGAGCTCAAGCCCTATGGCGCGGGTGCCGGCATGCGCGGTATTCCGGGTGACTGCTATTCGCCGAGCCGTTTTGTAAAGGCGGCGTACCTCAATGCCAATTACCCGCAAAAGGAGAGCGAAACCGAAAACGTCGTCCGCATGTTCCGTTCGCTCGAGGGCGTGGTGATGATTGAGGGGGCGTCCAGGATGGGCGATGGCAAGTTCGAGAAGACTATCTATACCGGATGCTTTAGCGCGCGCACGGGCAATTATTACTACGCGATGTATGGGGATCCGTCGATTCGCTACGTGAGCCTGATGGATGCCGAGGGCGCGAGCCCCGATAGGCTCGTGGTTCCCGAGCCGCGTCGTTCGTAGCCGTTAGCTTTACTGCAATGCAAATCGGCCCTGCGTCTCCCGTGAGATGCAGGGCCGCTGTCGTTGATTTGTGACGTCGCTAGAAGTTGGCATCGTTGAGCTGTTCGCTCTCGAGGCCGTCGAGCTGTTGCTGTTCGGGCATATCGGCGACGCTCTCGAGCAACTCGGTGGGATCGACGTTCATGTCCCTACCGGCCTCGTTGCCGTTGACCAAGTCGTCCGAGAAGATGTCGACCTCCATTTCCTCGGCCTCTTCGATCTGAACCTCGAGCGGCACCTGGGTGCGCACAAGTTTGACGGCCGGGCGCATGCGGGCAAAGAGCGGTACGTACTCAATGATGATGGCCGAGTTCTCGAGACCGTACCAGCGTGCCGGGCTTCCGCAGGCGCGGCGGACGGCGTACTTGATGGCCATCACGCGGTGGTCATTGCGGTTGATGTCCGTTTCGGGGGCAAGCATCTTGCGCAGCATGCAAAAGCGGAAGTCACCTACGTTGCCGCGCGTCTCGTAGATGGAGTAGGTGTGATGTTGCGGCGGCAGCTCGCCCGATGCCATCAAGTCGCCGACGATCTGACGCAGATAGGCGTTGACGCGCTGGTTGACCTTAAAGCCCAGGTCCAGGCGCACGCGGAACAAAAAGTCCGTGCCAAAGGTCTCGACGGAATACTCGTGCGTATAGGGTTCGTCGGTAACGTGCACGTTGATGAACCAATATGCCTTGGCGCGCTTGGGGTGCTTGTCCAGGATGGAATAGAGCACGTCGCGGTCGAGTGTGAGCGGGTCGGGGCTGTTGGTGAGAAATACCAGATTGTCGGCGAGCACGGGATAGGTCTCGTCATTGCGCAGGCGATTGAGCTGGTCGATGTACTTGGAGACGGGCAGCAGAATCGTCTGCGTGCGCTCGATGGCGGTGCCGCGACGCCACACATACATAAGGCCAAACAGCAGTGCGGCCAAGAAGATCATCACATAGCCGCCGTCAAAGAACATGGTGAGGCACGAGGCGAAAAAGCACAGCTCAATGGCGCCGAAGAGCAGGGCGAAGACGCAGGCGCCCAGCTTGTGCTTGAGAATGCCGGCGATATAGCTCGTCAAAAGCGTGGTGGTCATAAGCATGGTCACGGTAATGGCGAGGCCGTAGGCACTCTCCATGCGCTCGGAGTTTTGGAACAGCAGCACGATGAAGATGCAGCCGACCCACATGATGTTATTGACGAGCGGAATATAGAGCTGGCCCTTGGTGTCGCTGGGGTAGTGGATGCGCAGGTGCGGCATAAGGTTGAGGCGCGTTGCCTCGGATACCAGCGAGAACGAGCCGGTGATGAGCGCCTGTGAGGCGATGATGGCCGCCACGGCCGAAAGCACGATGGCAAAGGGGCGTAGGGGCTCGGGGAGCATCATATAGAACGGGTTGACGATATCCATCGCGAGCATCTGGGGGTTGGAGTTATTGGCGAGTAGCCAAGCTCCCTGACCCAGATAGTTGAGGATAAGGGCCGCCTTAACAAATGGCCAGGATGCATAGATGTTTGCCTTGCCCACGTGGCCCATGTCCGAGTAGAGTGCCTCGGCACCGGTTGTCGACAGGAAGACAAAGCCGAGCACCATAATGCCCGAATGGTTGATGGGCGAGAACAGGAACATAATGCCGCGGATGGGGTTGAGCGCGCGCAAGATGGACAGGTTGCCGAGCATGTTGAACAGACCGGTGCCTGCCAGGAACAGGAACCACAGCGTCATGAGCGGGCCGAAGAGCTTGCCGATTGACGAGGTGCCGGCGCGCTGCATGGCAAATAGGCCGCAGATAATGATGATGGTGATGATGATGACGTTGGTCTGCCCGTCGCCCAGCAGCACATGGCCCCATTCGATGGTGCGCAGACCCTCGATGGCTGTGGTGACCGTGACGGCGGGGGTGAGGATGCCGTCGGCGAGCAGCGCCGCGCCGCCGATCATGGCGGGAAGGATCAGCCATGGTGCCACCTTGCGTACGAGGCTGAACAGGGCGAAGATGCCGCCTTCGTTGTGGTTGTCGGCCTTCATGGCGATTACCACGTACTTGACCGTGGTCACGAGCGTCATGGTCCAGATGACGAGCGAAAGCGCGCCCAGGATCATGTCCTCGCTGACGGTACCGATGCCGCCGTTGTTGGCGACGATTGATTTCATGGTGTACATGGGGCTCGTGCCGATGTCGCCATAGACGACGCCGAGCGTTACGAGCAGCATGCCAGCGGAGAGGGGGATGGCTCCGTGCCCGCCCTGCACATGCTGGTCTTGGAGGCTTGCCTCCAGCTTGTTGTGTGCCACGTGGACTCCCTTAGACATCTGGCCTCTGCAAAGAGCAGCAGACCTTTATGCCATCTTTATACATATAAGAGCAGTTTGGCACATTGGGGTGTTTTAGACAATAATCCCCATCTGGGGAGCAGTTGTTTGCGCAGATAGCATTTCAAAGCAGGAGCACTTCCGGCTGTGTGGTTTGCTGCAATGTGATAACCGCGGACGCGCCCCTGCTTTGAGCTGAAGAGGGGCTTTTAAGCACGTGCTGCCTCGGCGATGCCAGCCTTGGCGTTTGCGCGTTTGCCGGCGAGTTCGCAAAAAATCGCGCCGCCGATGATAAGCGCGGCGCCCATCAGGCGGACCGGTGTTATGACTTCACCCAAAAGGGCGGCCGAGAACACGACCGCCGAAAGCGGCTCGAGGTAGCCGACGACGGCGACGGTCTGGACGGGCAGCTTGGCGACGGCGCTAAAGTAGAGCAGGCAACCAATGCCGGTGTTGACGACGCCGAGCATAGCGACGGCGCGCCAATCAATGCTGGCGGCGACGCCGGCGGACAGGAACGAGGGAGCGCCCTGCGTGATGAGCGTGAGGGCCAGTGCGGTCACAAAGGCGGCGCTCACTTGGAGTGCGGAGTTCTCGAGGCCCTCGATGTGCGGCGCACCCTTGCTGGCGATGACCATCAATGCATAGCAGAAGGCCGAGGCGATTCCACAGACGATGCCCGCAATGGGCATATTGCCGCCTAGACCTTGCGCTGCAATGAGAAAAGCACCACAAGCAACGGCGACAAAGCCGGCGATTTTGCCGCCGGTCAGCTTTTCGCCAAAAATGAGCGGGGAGAGGGCCATAACGATGATGGGGCCACAGTAATACAACAGCGAGGAGATACCAACGCCGATCGTCTGATAGGCGCGGAACAGGAAAATCCAGCTGGCGCCCAGCGCGGCGCCCGAGACGATGAGCGCTGCGGCCTCGCGGGGGCGAGACGGAGCCTGCAGGTTATGGCGCTTGGTTATGAAGAGGATGGCGGCAAGGGTGAGAGCGCCCAAAAACGTGCGCAACAGTACGATATCGGAGCTCGGCAGCGCGATGGCAGCGGCGATGATGCCGTTAGAGCCAAACAACAGTAATGCTGCTAAGTATGTAAACAGTCCGTTGTTCATGCGCTGACATCCCCTCTATATCCGAACATGTTCACTATGGGTGAACTGGCTTTAGAAGAAAAGTGAATATAATGCATGGAAAACATAACAAAAACTCATGCAAGGGTGGGGACGTGCCGTGGAGACCAATATCCAAAAGATGCAAGTGCTGCTCGAGACGGTGCGTGCCGGCAGCTTTACGCGTGCTGCAGAGCGGCTGAGCTATTCGCAGTCGGGCGTGAGCCGCATGGTGGGCGACCTTGAGGCAGACTGGGGTTTTAAGGTGCTTGATCGCAGCCGCGAGGGTGTGGTGCTTTCTGCCGATGGGCGGCAGATCATGCCGGCGGTTGAGGCGCTCTGCGAGGAGTTTGGCCGCCTGCAGCGACACGTGGACGAGATGCGTGGGCTCATGCGCGGCAAGATCTGCATTGGTACGTTTTCGAGTGTGGCGACCCATGTACTGCCGCCGGTGATTGCGCGCTTTCGCGCCGATCATCCGGATGTCGATTACGAGCTGCTGATGGGTGATTACTCCGAGATTGAGCAATGGGTGGCGGAAGGCCACTGCGACCTGGGCTTTATTCCGCGCGAGCCACGCGGCGCCGGCATGGCGTCGCGACCGTTGGTGCAAGACGAGTTGATGGCCGTGGTGCCAGCGGACTCCTCGCTTGCCACGGCGGAGGTCGTTTCTCTTGCCGATTTAGCCAACGAGCAGTTTATTCTGCTAGAACGCGGCACCGATGACGAGATTACGCCGCTGTTCCGTCGGGCGGGGCTGTCAGTGCGCTCAAAACTGTCGACTTGGGATGACTATGCGATTATGGCTATGGTCGAGGATGGCCTGGGCGTGAGCATTCTTCCCGCGCTCATCTTGCGTCGCTGCCAGTTTGATGTTGCTGTGCGTCCGCTCGAAGGGCATCCCCATCGGCAGATCAACGCCATATATCGAACGGCCGATGTTTCGCTTGCCGCCGCTCGATTCCTTGAATACCTCTAAATGAGCGCACACCGTTGTCGCTTTGGGGTAAATCTCGAGGTTTGGCTCATATTATTTTTGAAATTGAACTTTCAAATGAGGTGCCGCGCTATACTGCTGCCTAAATTGAACTCAGGTTCAATTCGTGTTGTATAAATTGAACTTTGCCAGCAAGGAGGTTCTAGTGGCCCAAGAGACGTTTAGCGATCGCCTGCGACAGGCTATGTCCGATCGCGTCGTTCGACAGTCGGACGTGATTCGTGCATCGGAGATGCTCGGCAAAAAACTCGGCAAGAGTCAGATGAGCCAATATGTGAGCGGCAAGACGATCCCGCGGCGCGATGTGGCAGAGCTGCTCGCCCGTATTTTGGAGGTCGATGTTACCTGGCTGCTCGCCGGTGACGCCGATCAAGGCGAGACATCATCGCCCCGCAACGATTCCAAGCCCGAACACCATCCCTCAGCTCAAATTGCAAGGAGCACCACCATGCGTACTTTTTCTAAATCCACCAAGCTCGATAACGTCCTGTATGACGTGCGCGGTCCCGTCGTCGACGAGGCCGCCCGTATGGAGGACGAGGGCGAGCGCATCCTCAAGCTCAATATCGGCAACCCGGCGCCCTTCGGTTTCCGCACGCCCGATGAGGTCATCAAGGACATGCGCCAGCAGCTGCCCGACTGCGAAGGCTATTCCAACTCGCGTGGCCTGTTCTCCGCGCGCAAGGCGATCATGCAGTATTCGCAGATCAAGGGCTTGCCCAACGTTCAGATGGAGCATATCTACACAGGCAACGGCGTATCCGAGCTCATTCAGCTTTCGATGAACGCGCTGCTCGACAACGGCGACGAGATTCTGATCCCCAGCCCCGACTATCCGCTCTGGACGGCGTGCGCAACCCTTGCCGGCGGTCATCCCGTGCACTATCTGTGCGATGAGCAGGCGGATTGGTATCCCGACCTGGAGGATATGGAGTCCAAGATCACGAGCGCGACCAAAGCCCTCGTCATCATCAACCCCAACAACCCCACGGGTTCCGTCTATCCGCGCGAGGTGCTCGAGGGCATCGTCGAGGTTGCACGCAGGCATCAGCTCATGATTTTCTCGGATGAGATTTATGACCGCCTGTGCATGGACGGTTATGAGCATGTCTCGATCGCTTCGCTTGCTCCCGACCTGCCCTGCGTTACCTTTAGCGGCCTTTCCAAGTCGCACATGATTGCGGGCTATCGTATAGGCTGGATGGTGCTTTCGGGCAACCAGCGCTGCATGAGCGACTTCATCATGGGTATCAACATGCTCTCCAACATGCGCCTGTGCTCCAACGTGCCGGCTCAGTCGATCGTTCAGACGGCACTCGGTGGTCATCAGTCCGTTAACGACTACATCCGTCCCGGCGGCCGTGTCTACGAGCAGCGCAACTTTGTGTATGAGGCGCTCAACAAGATTGACGGCATCTCGGTGGTTAAGCCGCGCGCGGCGTTCTACATCTTCCCCAAGATGGATGTGAAGAAGTTCAACATCACCGATGACGAGCAGTTCGCCCTTGACCTGCTGCACGAGAAGAAGATCCTGATCACGCGCGGCGGCGGCTTCAACTGGGCTGAGCCCGACCACTTCCGTATCGTGTACCTGCCGCGCATGGAAGTACTCAAAGAGTCCCTCGAAGACCTCGCCGACTTCTTTGATCACTACCGCCAGAGCTAGTGGGATAGAAGCTCCGCACTATGAAAAGCTCCCTGCAGTTGTTTTGCTGCAGGGAGCTTTCTTGAATCGGCGGAACTAAATCACTATCCCGTTGCAGTGGTCGATTTCGTGTTGGATGATCTCGGCGGTGTAGCCCGAGAAGTTTTTGATGCGGTGGACGAAGTTCTCGTCCAAATACTCAACCTTAATGCGGCGATAGCGGGTACAGGGACGCTCGCCGATCAGCGAGAGGCATCCTTCGCTCGTCTGATAGGCATTGACCTGCTCAAGAATTTGCGGGTTGTACATCAGGAGTGTCCTGTTGCCGTCCTTTACGCAGATGATGCGTTTGCGCACGCCGATCATGTTGGCGGCGAGGCCCACGCACTCGTGCTCATGCTCGTGGAGCGTATCCAGGAGGTCCTGCCCGGTCGCGGCATCGTCGGGTCCCGCGTCTTCGGAAGGCAGGCGCAAAAAGAACTCGGATTTCATGATGGGCTTAATCATGGCGGGCTCCTCATGTCTTATGCTTTCGTGGACTTTCAATAATAACGCGGAGACAAAGCCGTGTGCTCGCGTTACAATCTTTCGATGTTGAACCATGTTGCCGGATGCGCCGTTTGCGCTGTCCGGTGTAAGTCTAGGGCTCATTTTCGCCCTGGACTGTTCCTCTGGGGCGATGCGTTTGTCGTTCTAAGAGGAAGGAATTCCATGGGGACCAAATCCCAGAAGCAAACTCAATCATCATCGACGACCTCGGCGTTTCTTGTCGTAATGTATGTCGCCGCCTTCGTTGCCGCGCTTAACGAGAACATCATTAATGTGGCGCTGCACGATATCATGGCTGCCTTTTCGGTAGGTGCCACCACGGCGCAGTGGCTCGTTTCGGGCTATATGATCGTGACGTCGATTTTCACGGCCATTATGGCCTTTCTGTCCGGTCGTTTCTCGACGCGCAAACTGCTGTTTTTCGCATGCGGCTGCATGGTCGCCGGCGAGATTCTGTGCCTGCTGGCACCGTCGTTTGCCGTGTTACTGCCGAGCCGTATTCTGCAGGCTGCAGGCTCGGGCATCTTGTTCCCGCTCATG
The DNA here is from genome assembly GCA_025993015.1 of Coriobacteriaceae bacterium. NCBI lineage: Bacteria > Bacillati > Actinomycetota > Coriobacteriia > Coriobacteriales > Coriobacteriaceae > Coriobacteriaceae bacterium. The sequence continues at coordinate 449,531 of DAJPFV010000001.1, read as the reverse complement.
ATGAACGTTGTGCTGTCCTGCGCCCCGCGCGAGAAGCTTGGTCTGTATCTGAGCCTGGGCGGTGCCTGCATTACGCTAGGACCGGCGTTTGGACCCGTGATTAGCGGTCTTATGTGCACGTTATTTGGCTGGAGGGCGGTGTTCGTAGTGCCGCTGGTGGGTGGCATTGCGGTCGCTGCGGCGGGTGTTAAGCTTGTTCAGAATGTCGGAGAGCGCTCGAACACCACGCTTGATATTCTGTCGGTTGTTTTGCTCGCCGCCGGCATTACGGCATTTGTGTATTCCGTAGGCGAGTTCTCGACCAATCTGATTGCCGGTATCGTGACGCTCTTCGTCGCCATTGTGCTGCTCGGCCTGTTTGCGGCCCGCCAGCTCAAGCTCGAGCATCCGGTGCTCAACGTGCGCCCCATGGCGAGCGTTCGTTTTTGGCCTGCGTGCCTGCTTGTGGTGGTGTCGATGATGACAACGTTCTCGATGAGTGTTTTGTTGCCGCTCTATTTTGAGGGCGCATACGGCATGACCGCACTTATTGCGGGCTTACTCATTTTGCCGGCGATTGCCTGCAACGCCGTGACCTCGATTGCGGGCGGACGCGTGATGGACGCCCACGGTGCATGGCCGCTGCTGCCGATCGGCTTTGCCCTGATCGCTGTGGGCCAGATTGCCATTTCGATGACGGCGGCAAGCATGAACATCGGTATTGTCGTGGCGCTGACCGTTGTGGTGTATGCCGGAGTCGGCCTGGTGCTGAGCCCCTCGCAGACGGCAGGTCTGGAGACGCTGCCCGCCGCCGAGCATCCCCATGGAACGGCACTACTTAATACGTGGAACATGATTGCCGCGTCGTTTGGCCCGTCGCTGTTTATCGGCCTGCTTTCGAGCTCCGCGGCAGCTGCCGGCGCTGCGGGTACGGCAGCCGGCGTTGCCCAGGCGATTGGTTTTGCCGCCGCCGTGCGCGTGGCGGCCATTATTGCCGTAGTCGGATTTGTGGTGTCGGTTGTGTACGCTCGCCGCGAGTCGCACATGTCGCATTAATGTGTGCACATAGATTCTGCAGCTAGATTGACGGACGACACCATAAACTAATGGACGTTTTGCCGAGAGGCATGATTTATAAGCGCAAAGAGTGCGCGACGGGCCCCGCGAATGGGGCGATGATGCCCGAGAGGGCCAAGAAGGAGTCTCATGTCTGAGAACGAAGAGATCATGAACGAGACCGAGAACGAGACCATGGCTGCCGAGGTTGAGGCAGTCGAGACCGTGGAGACCGAAGCTGCCGAGGTTGAGGCTGCTGACGAGGTTTCCGCCGAGGAGGAGGCCGAGGTTGTCGAGGCCGCCGCTGATTACGATGACGAAGAGCTGATGGACAAGATGCAGAAGGCCGCCCGCCTGCTGCGTAGCCGTCGCTTTGCTATTTCCAAGGAGGAGGAGGCCAAGGCCGAGCGCATGGCGAACATCGAGCGCGCCATCAAGCTTCTTGACCTCAAGCCCAAGATGGAGCAGAAGGAAATGTCCGACCTGCTGGGCATGCGCCTTCGTGAGCTCGATGGTCTGATGGCCGAGGCCGAGGCTGCCGATCTGGTCGGCCGCATCGACGACGCCGAGGGCGATATGCGCAAGATCGTCGTCTTCGCTGCCGAGGATGCCGCTGAGGGCCTGGTCGAGCTTGCCAACAAGAAGGAGAAGCTTCTGCCCGAGCTTTCTTACGAGGAGGCCACCGAGCTCATGGCCGCTCTCGATAAGGTTATCGCTCCGCTCGTCGCCATGGGCCTGGACGAGGACCGCGATCCTCGCGGCGGCCGTGACGAGCGCGGTGGCCGTGGCGGTGACCGCGGCGGTCGAGGCGGCTTTGGCGATCGCGGTGGCCGTGGCGGTGACCGCGGCGGTCGCGGTGGCGATCGCGGTGGCCGTGGCGGCTTTGGCGACCGTGGCGGCGACCGTGGCGGTCGCGGCGGCTTTGGCGGCAACCGTGGTGGCTATGGCGATCGCGGTGGCAGCCGTGGCGGCTTCGGCGGCAACCGTGGTAACGACCGCGGCGGTCGCGGTGGCGATCGTGGCAGCCGCAACGGCGGCGGCTTCCGCGGCAACCGCTTCTAATTAGTTACGCGGTTCTACGAACCGCGTAACCAGTTGACGCTGCAAACGCCCCTAAGCGGCAATCTGACGTTCAATTTCAAGGGCGCGACCATAAGGTCAGCGCCCTTTCATTAAAGGCTTTAGCCTGTGCGGGGCGCGCAGCGCGCCGCATCAGAAACCACCCGCTATGCGGGTGGGGCCAAACGGCTTTACAAAGCCGCCCCCTCGCCGGACACTTGCGATTGTTCAGGCCGCAAGGAATCCGAGTCGAGAGGGCGGTGGTGGCGTATGGCCCAGAAGGCCTACAGCCTGTCGCACACGAAGTGGATGTGCAAGTACCACGTCGTGTTCACGCCGAAGTATAGGCGCAAAGTCATCTACAACCAAATAAGGTCCGACCTTGGGGAGATCTTCAGGAAGCTCTGCCAGTACAAGGGGATAGAGATCATCGAGGGGCACCTGATGCCCGACCACGTCCACATGCTGCTGGCGATACCGCCGAAGTACAGCGTATCGAGCGTGATGGGCTACCTGAAGGGGAAGAGCTCGCTGATGATATTCGACAAGCACGCGAACATGAAGTACAAGTTCGGCAACAGGAAGTTCTGGGCCGAGGGCTACTACGTGTCCACGGTCGGCCTGAACGAGGCCACGATCGCGAAGTACATCCGGGAGCAGGAGAAGGCCGACATCGCGCTCGACCGGCTGAGCGTCAAGGAGTACGAGGACCCCTTCGGCAGGGGGCCGGGGCGTAAATAGCGCCGGTTTGACCGGCCCGCCACGGGTCAATCTGCAGTGCGGCCCGAACCCCGTGAGGGCCGGCGCCTTTAGACGCGTGCCGGAAATCCAAGGGTTATACCCTAAGAGCAAACCACCCCTTTTAGGGGTGGTTTTGATTTTCACGTCACCTTGCTCGCTTAGGGGCGTTTTCGCTGACTTATGCTCAACCTGCGGCGTTGTCTTGCTCCGGGGGTGGCAGTTGGGGACGTTCCTTTTCTGCCGGTAGTTTGGGACACTCCTTGTCAGGTAGTCATTGGGGACGTTCTTGTTTGACTAGTCGTTTAAGAACGTCCCCAACGACTACATAGCATGAGAGTGGATAATCTCCCGGTTTGAGCCTGCATTCAAGCTCAAAGTGGGAGATTATCCACTCTCGTTTTTGTTCTACCTACATTTGTAGGAACAGTTCGTGGAGGCGGGTGTCTTCATCGAGTTCGGGGTGGAAGGTTACGCCGAGCTGGTTGCCCTGGCGGGCGGCGACGATGCGGCCATCGACCTCTGCCAAGGCCTTGGCGTCGCCGTGGACCTCGACGATGCGGGGCGCGCGGATAAATGTCAGCGGCACCTCACCGTCGATACCGCCTACCTGCCCCTTGGTGCGAAAGCTGCCGAGCTGTCTGCCGTAAGCATTGCGCTCAACGAGCACATCCATGGTTGCCAAACGCGGCGTGCCCTTATCGTCATGGGCGGCAAGGTCGTGAGCCAGCAGAATCAGGCCGGCGCAGGTGCCCAGGACGGGCATGCCTTCAGCGATACGGGTACGAAGCTCCTCGAGCATGCCCAACTCATCAAGTAGCTTGCCTTGAACGGTGGACTCGCCGCCAGGGAGAACCAGACGATCAAAGTCCTGCTTCAAATCAGCCGCTTGCCTCAGCTCAATGCATCGTACGCCCAGCTCGGACAGTCTTGCCTCGTGCTCGGCAAAAGCGCCTTGGACCGCCAGCACGGCGACCGACTGGCCTGCGTAATCGCTCATGTGCGATCCTTTCTGCCGGACTAGCGTCCGCGCTCCTCCATGATGATCTCGATTTCGTCGGCGTTGATGCCCACCATGGCCTCGCCCAGGTCCTCCGAAAGCTCGGCGATGAGCTTGGCATCGGTGAAGTTGGCGACGGCCTTGACGATGGCGGCGGCACGCTTGGCGGGGTCGCCGCTCTTAAAGATGCCCGAGCCCACAAAGACGCCCTCGGCACCCAGCTGCATCATCAGCGCAGCGTCTGCAGGGGTTGCCACGCCGCCAGCGGCAAAGTTCACGACGGGGAGCTTGCCCGTGGCGTGGACCTCGCGTACCAGCTCGACCGGAACCTGCAGCTGTTTGGCCGCCTCAAAGAGCTCGTCGTCGCGCAGGGCAACAACGTCGCGGATTTGCTTTTGGATCTTGCGCATGTGGCGCACGGCCTGGACAACGTCGCCCGTGCCCGGCTCGCCCTTGGTGCGGATCATCGTAGCGCCCTCGGCGACGCGGCGCAGCGCCTCGCCCAGGTCGCGGGCACCGCAGACAAACGGGACGTCAAACTGCGTCTTGTCGATATGGTAGACATCGTCGGCGGGGGAGAGAACCTCGGACTCATCGATGTAGTCGATCTCGATGGCCTGCAGGACCTGGGCCTCGACGATGTGACCGATGCGGCACTTGGCCATAACAGGGATGGAGACGGCCTCCTGGATGCCCTTGATCATCTTGGGGTCGCTCATGCGCGACACGCCGCCGGCGGCGCGGATGTCGGCCGGGATGCGCTCGAGTGCCATGACGGCGCAGGCGCCTGCCTCCTCGGCGATGCGTGCCTGCTCGGGCGTGGTGACGTCCATGATGACGCCGCCCTTGAGCATCTGCGCGAGCTCGCGATTGAGTTTGACGCGATCGGCCTTGCTGGTCTGTTCTGCCATGGTTGCTCCCTTGGTTGGCATGGGTATTGCTTGACGGAACATCCTATAGGGGAGCTGGGTATAGCGGAATAATCAGTTTTAGAGATAATAATAAGGTCAGACTAATACCAGATTGAATGATGCGATAAGGTCAGGTGACTAACTCATGCTTGACTACAATTTGGAACAACGCGGCGAAGCATCGCTCTATGAGTATGTTTACCAGCAAATTCGAGATGATATCGTTGCCGGGCGCATTGCGGCGGGAGAGCATCTGCCCTCCAAGCGCGCCTTTGCCAGTCATCTGGGAATCAGTGTCATTACAATCGAGAATGCATATAGCCAGTTGGTCGCCGAGGGCTATATTTGCTCAAAGCCTCGCCGCGGCTATTACGCTTGCGAGCTTCCGGATGCCCCGGTCCTGGCTTCGGCTGCGGAGGATGCCGATCGAGATACAGCTCCTGCGAGTTTTGGCGTTCATGACTCCTATGGGCAACCTGAGCAATTCGCTCCGCTCTCTCCCTCCGCCTTGGAAGCCGCACGCCTCTGGCAAAGTGCTCTGCGGGCGACGTTGACGTCCGAAGATGAGCGCGAAATCTTCTCGCCCGCCCCCGCGCAAGGTACCGCGCGGCTGCGGTGCGCAATTGCACATCATCTTCGCGGGACGAGGGGCATGAATGTCAATCCCGACAACATCGTCATCGGTGCGGGCGCTCAGCTGCTTGACACGATGCTGGTTCAGCTGCTTGGCGCGGACAAGACATACGCCGTCGAGGACCCGGGCTACTTGCGTCTGACGCGCATCTATCAGGCCATGGGCTGCGAAGTGCGGCATATTCCGCTGGATGGTGAGGGAGTTAACTTGGGCGAGCTGCTCGATGCCGGGGCGGACGTCCTTCACCTCATGCCGTCCCATCAGTATCCGACTGGCCTGGTGACGAGCATCGCACGTCGCTACGCACTGCTGAGCTGGGCTGCCGAGCGGCCGGGTCGATATCTCATTGAGGACGATTTCGATTGCGAGTTTCGCCTTGCTGGCAAGCCGATCCCTGCGCTTGCATCGATTGATGCCGCCCAATCGGTCATCTACACCAACACTTTTTCTAAGAGCCTGTCATCGGCTCTGCGCTTGGCTTACATGGTCCTTCCCGATGAGCTCATGGAACGATTTAGGCGCGAGCTGGGCTTCTACGCCTCGTCGGTCAGCTCCGTAGATCAGGTGGCGTTGGCGCGCTTGCTCGAATCGGGTGATTACGAGCGACATGTGAACCGCGTGCGCGTTCGTGCTCGTGAGGCGCGTGATGGCCTGGTGGCGCTTGTGCGGAAGGCGTTTCCGGCAGGAGAGGTGTCGATTGAGCATGCGGATGCGGGTCTTTACTGCGTTTTGGCGCCGGCAAGCGACAAAGTGGGGGATGGTCTCATTCGTGCTATCGCCGATGTCGGCATCCCTTACGTCAACATTGACGATTGCCTATGGGCAAACGATCAGACGACGATTCAGAGGACTACGCGCCGCGTCCTCATCCAATACGACGACCTGAGCCCTCAAGTGCTCGATGCCCTACAAAAGCAGCTGCAATAAAGCCACGAAAAAGGCCCGAACCAATACGGTCCGGGCCTCATCGAGCTAGAGGTTATGTCTCAAGCGGTTGGCTTAGCCAAAGTAGCGCTTGAGCAGGCCGGCGAAAGCCTTGCCGTGGCGAGCTTCGTCGCGAGCCATCTCGTGCACGGTGTCGTGGATGGCATCGAGACCAGCGGCCTTGGCGCGCTTGGCAAGATCGGTCTTGCCGGCGGTGGCGCCGTTCTCGGCCTCAACGCGCATCTCGAGGTTCTTCTTGGTGGAGTCGGTCACGACCTCGCCCAGGAGCTCAGCGAACTTGGCGGCGTGCTCGGCCTCCTCGTGGGCAGCCTTCTCCCAGTACAGGCCGATCTCGGGGTAGCCCTCGCGATGAGCGACGCGAGCCATGGCCAGGTACATACCGACCTCGGAGCACTCGCCCTCAAAGTTGGCGCGCAGGTCGGCAACGATGTCCTCGGAGACGCCCTCCATCTTGGCGACGCCCACGACGTGCTCGGCAGCCCACTCGAGCTGACCCTCCTCCTGCTTCAGGAAGCGAGAACCGGGAACGCCGCACTGGGGGCACTTGAAGTCCTCGGGCAGCTGGTCGCCGTCGAGCTCTTCCACATAACCGCAAACGGGGCAAACAAACTTCATGATTCGATCCTTTCGATCGATGGCGATTGTGCGCTCGTCCGGTCCCGTAAGGGCCCTCTCCGGACGTGCGTCTTGACGAGTTCTATTATCCATAAATGCAACCAAATGTGAAGCCTATTAGGAATGATTTTTAATAAAACAATTTTGAGATATGAAGATGTTGATTGATTAACGATTGGCAGGCCGTCTTTGACCACCGCTGAGTACAATCGGTCGAGCAAATGTTGACCCATCAACAAATGAAGGAGTTTCCTTTATGCATCTAGCCCGTCGTGCCTGGTGCCGAACATATCAGACGGTTTTTCGCATCGCATTGCCGATCCTGCCCTATACCGAGCCGCGCATTTTGGAGCATGCCGAGGATGTACCCGCGGTACTTCAAAAGCGCTCGATCAAGCACGTTCTCATTGTGACGGACCCCGGCATTGCCCGTTTGGGACTCACGGCATCACTCGAGAGCGCACTTGCGGCAAAGGGAATTGGCGTTACGGTCTATGCCGAAACGCGTGCGAACCCCACGGTCTCGAATGTAGAGGAAGCGGCGGCGCTGTATCGCGAGAACGACTGTCGGGCCATTATCGGCTTTGGTGGCGGTTCGGCCATGGACTGCGCCAAGGGCGTGGGCGCGCGCATTGCGCAGCCAAACAAGCCCATCAACAAGATGCGCGGCCTGCTGCGCGTCCACCGTCTCCTGCCGCTGCTTATCGCGGTTCCCACTACCGCCGGAACGGGAAGCGAAGTCACGCTCGCGGCGGTTATCACCGACGACGAGACGCACTATAAGTACCCCATCAACGACTTTGTGCTCATCCCGCGCTTTGCGGTGCACGATCCCGAGTTTACGCGTGGCCTGCCTGCTGCCATTACGGGACAGACGGGCATGGATGCCCTGACGCATGCCGTAGAGGCCTTTGTCGGCCGCAGCACTACGCCCTACACGCGCAAGATGGCGCGCCAGGCGGTTCAGCTCATCCACGACAATTTGCTCGAGGCCTATGAACATGGCGACAACATGCGTGCGCGCCGCAATATGCTTTCGGCGGCGTATAAGGCGGGCGTCGCATTTACGCGCTCCTATGTCGGATACGTGCACGCCATCGCGCACAGCCTGGGCGGCCGATACGGCATTCCACACGGTTTGGCCAACGCCATCATCCTGCCGCACATGCTTCGCGCCTATGGCGACACCGCCGCTCCCAAGCTTGCCGATCTTGCTCGCATGGCGGGCATCGCGCCGGCCACCGCGCAGGACAGTCTTGCCGCCGAGGCCTTTATCGATTGGGTCGATCGCATGAACGAGGCCTTGGGAATTCCTAAATATGTCTCGGGTATTCGTCGCTCCGATATTCCGCAAATGGCGGCCCATGCCGATGCCGAGGCCAATCCGCTGTATCCTGTCCCGCTTTTAATGGACCGTTTGGAGCTCGAGCATATGTACGAAGTCGTTGCAGGTGGTATGTTTGAGGGCGAGAACTAGGAGGGCCCATGAACACCGAGGAAATTGCGCGCATCGTCGGCGACCAGCGCACCTTTTTTAAGACGCACGCCACGTTTGATGTCGATGCCCGACGTCGTGCGCTCGTGAGTTTACGCGATGCGGTGCGGGCCCACGAGGCCGATATTGCCCATGCGCTCAAGACCGATCTGGGCAAGTCGCATGACGAGGCCTATATGTGCGAGATCGGCACGTCGCTTTCCGAGATTCGTCATCAGATCGCTCATGTGGCGCGATGGAGTCGTCCGCGCCTGCGTCCGTGCGACCTCGCTAACGCCGTGAGCGTGTGCAAAACGCAAGCCGTGCCCTATGGCGTCACGCTCATCATGGCTCCGTGGAACTACCCGTTTTTGCTGACGCTCGAGCCGCTCGCCGGCGCGCTCGCCGCGGGTAACACCGTGGTTATCAAGCCGAGTGCCTATGCTCCGGCATCGAGCGCGGTGCTCAAGCAAATCTGTGAAGAGGCATTTGATCCGCGCTTGGTGACGGTCGTCGAAGGCGGGCGTGCCGAAAACGAAGCGTTGCTCGATGAGTGCTGGGACAAGATCTTCTTTACCGGTAGCGTTCCGGTCGGCAAGCTCGTCATGGAGCGTGCAAGTAAAAACCTCACACCCGTGACGCTTGAGCTGGGCGGAAAGAGTCCCTGCATCGTGGATGCGACGGCTAACTTGAAGGTCGCGGCACGCCGTATCGCCTTTGGTAAATGGCTCAACGTGGGGCAGACCTGCGTGGCGCCCGACTACCTGCTGGTCGATACGCGCGTGCACGACGAGCTGCTGGGTCTCATCAAGGAGGAGGCCCGCCGTATGTTTGGAGAGCATCCGCTCGATAACGAGGATTACGGGCATATCGTCAACGCCAAGCATTTTGCGCGCGTGCGCGGGCTGATCGATCCCGATAAGGTCGTGCTTGGAGGCGCCGCGCGCGAGGCTTCGCTCAAGATCGAGCCGACGATTTTGGACGGCGTGTCCCCCGATGACGCCGTGATGCAGGAGGAGATTTTCGGCCCCATCTTGCCGGTGCTGACGTTTGAGAGCCTAGACGAGGCCGAGACGTTTATTACGGATCGTCCGACGCCGCTGGCCCTGTATATCTTTAGCCAAGACCGCGCAGTTCAGCAGCGCTTTGTGCGCTACGTGCCCTTTGGCGGCGGCTGCGTCAACGACACGATCATGCACCTGGCTACGAGCCATATGGGCTTTGGCGGCATGGGTGCGAGCGGTATGGGACAGTACCATGGACACGAGAGCTTCGATACGTTTAGCCACAAGAAGAGCATCGTGAACAAGGCAACCTGGCTGGACGTGCCATTCCGCTATGCGCCCTACGCAAGCTGGAAGCACAAATTCGTGCGCATGTTTGTGCACTAGAATGAGATAGACGATAAGGAAAAAGTCGCTGGTTGTTCCTGCCATTAGAGGAGTTTGTCATGATTGATGACGACGACCTGTTCGATCTGACGGATGAACCGTTTGAGTGGGACTTGCTGCTCGATGACGATGAGCTGGAGCAGGATCGAGAAAAGCGGAAGGATAAGAACGCACGGGACGACGTATCGAAGAAGAATGACAAGCGCCGCCGTGGACTGTTTGGCGGGCTCTTTGGGTAACCGCTGCGCCAAAGCGTCTGTATACTAGGCACGTGTTAGACGCGTTGCGAAATGAGGACACAGACGATGATGTGGTTTACCGCCGACCTGCACCTGGGCGATACGAATATCCTGCACGATATGGATCGGCCGTTCGCCTCGGTCGAGGAGATGAACCGCAAGGTCATCGATGCCATCAATGAGTGCGTGGCTGTGGACGACCGCCTCTATATCCTGGGAGACTTTACGTATCGTTTGCCCATGGCGGAGGCAGTGCGCCTGCGCGAGCGCATCGAATGCCAGAACGTGACGCTCATCCGTGGTAACCATGATGGCGATTGGGGAGATCCGGACGCGCCGCACATTTGGGATGAGGTGCGCGATTATCTGGAGGTCGCCCCCGGTTACGCTAAGGGCCATCGCCTGGTAATGAGCCATTACCCCATGCTCAGCTGGAATGGCAAGGCGCGCGGCGCCATCATGCTGCACGGACATATCCACAGCAGGGGAGACCGCACCAACACGCGCAACCGTGATCGCGAACGCCCCATCTACCGCTACGATGTGGGCCTCGACGCCAATGGCTGCAAGCCCGTAAGTCGAGACCAGATCCTGAACTTCTTTGGACTGTAATTAGAAGTGCAGGTAGAATGAACGCGCCGCGCGGACGGTCTGCGCGGCGCGTTTTAGTAGGAGCGATGATTCCATGAGGGCTATCCAGCGCATTAACCACAACGCTGCCATCTGCGAAGACGGCGCGGGGCGTCAGCTTATCGCGCTGGGTCGCGGTATCGGTTTTGGAGATATGCCGCACGAGGTCGACCTGGATGTCGTCACCCGTACCTTTTACGGTATCGATTCCAAGTACCTGGCGTTTATCGACGAGGTCGATCCCGAGGTGCTGGAGTTTTCCGCTCAGCTGGCAGATATCGCAACCGGGCAGCTCTCGTACGAATTAAGTCCCAATCTTCCCATTACGCTGGCCGACCATATCCAGTTTGCCATTAAGCGAGCCCGCGAGCACATGGTGGTGTCGCTGCCGCTCGAGCGCGATCTGGAACAGCTGCACCCCATTGAATATCGCTTGGGCGAGCTGGCCGTTCGTGGCATTAAGAAAACCTTTGCCGTTCGCATGCCCCAGAGCGAGGCCGCGGGTATCGCCATGTCGATTATCAATGCGGCAGTTAAGCCGAGTGAGAAACGCGTTTTGGCTGAGCGGCAGGAGAAACGACTGCTCGACATGACGGTCGCAATTATTCAGGAAGAGCTGGACGTGACGGTCGACCGTTCGTCGTTCGCCTTTACTCGCTTTGCCACCCATGTTCGATATCTGCTCGACCGCGTGGCAAAGAAAGAGCCAATCGATACCGAGAACTCCGGTCTCTACGACGTACTCGTGGAGCAATATCCAGCGGCATCGCGTTGTGCCCATCGTGTCGATGAACTGATCCAGGAGACCTTTGGCGAGCCGTTGGCTCAAGAAGAACTCGTCTACCTCATCATGCATGTGAATCGCGTGGCTCCTGCGAGCTCGGATAACTAGGGACATCTAAGCGCTTTAAAACCGTTGCACTACCGTTTACGGCCTGATGTCTACCGTTTATCGGTAATCAGCGATATGCTGACTTCAATTGCCGCATATACTCGCCGTGTGTTGGGTGTTACTCACGGCGCAGCTCCGAGAGGCACTACCGATTCTGCCGAGGTCCGTATTGGGTCTCTGTCGGTTGTGCGCGGGGCTTTTTTCATGTCGATCCACCCGGGAATCACATGCAATGAAATCTCTTGCCAACAGGCATCGCGCGCTGCGCAGGCGCGAGCAGGATCGGGTGTCTTGGCGTTGTGAAGTCCCACGGGCTTTTAGTTGGAAGAGAAGGGATTCGACATGGCTGTCGATAACAAGAAGATTGCCGAGGACGTGCTTGCTGCCGTCGGCGGCGCCTCCAATGTGACGAACGCGACGCACTGCATGACCCGCCTGCGTCTGAACCTCAAGGATCAGTCCATCCCCAATGACGATGAAGTCAAGAAGATCAAAGGCGTACTAGGTGCCCAGTGGTCCGGCGGCCAGTATCAGGTCATCATCGGCCAGAATGTGCCGAAGGTCTATGACGCCGCCATTGCGTTGGGCGTTAAGGGCGAAGGCTCCATCGACGAGAACCTCGATGGTGGCACCAAGGAGCCGCTGACGCTCAAGACCGCGGGCAAGAAGATCCTCAACTACCTGTCCAAGACGATGGTCATGACGATTCCGATCATCATGGGCGCCGCTATGTTCCGTACCATCGCCGTGCTTTGCGGCGACGGCATGCTCGGTATTTGGGCTGCCGATTCCGATATCTACAACTTCTTCTATAACTGGATTTACAACGCAGGTTACTACTTCCTGCCCATTTACCTGGGTTGGGCTGCTGCCAAGCAGCTCGGCTGCAGCCAGCCGCTCGGCATGATGCTCGGCGGCGTACTCATTGCCCCCGAGTTTATGACGCTGGTCAACGCCGCGGCGGATTCGGGTGCAACGACCACCCTGGTCTACGGTGCGCTTCCGGCTCAGCTGAACAACTATTCCGCCACCGTGCTCCCCATGGTCCTGTCCATGCCGGTGCTTATGGTCGTCGAGAAGTTCATGAAGAAGGTCATTCCCGACATGCTCTCGACGGTATTCGTGCCCGTGTGCACCATGGCCGTTATGATCCCCGTTTCACTGTGCGCCCTGGCTCCGATTGGCTCCATCCTGGGCAACCTGATTGGCAACTTCATGTTCGGTCTCGGCAACAGCGGCGGCATCGTAACCATCGTTTCCCTGGTGGCTATCGCCGCGCTTTGGGAGTTCCTGGTTATGACCGGCATGCATCAGGTTCTGCTTGCCCTTGGTATCGTTCAGCTGCTCACGCTGGGTTCCGACTCCTGCGTCATGGTTGCGGGCTGTATCGCTCAGTTCGCTACGTGGGGCATGGCCTTCGGCGCCTTCCTGCGCCTTAAGGAGACCGATGAGAAGGGCGCCATGCTCGGCTTCTCGCTATCCGGTATTGTCGGTGGCGTGACGGAGCCCGCGCTGTATGGCTGCGGCTTTAAGTACACCCGCTGCCTGGGCGCCATGGTTGCCGGCGGTGCTATCGGTGGCCTGATCGCCGCTCTCACCAATGTGACGACGTATGTTCTGGGCGCGACCAATATTCTGGGCGTCACCGGTTTTGTTGCCGGCGGAACTGCTAACCTCGTCTGGGGATGCGTTGCATCGGGTGCTGCATTTGTTTCCGCCGCTGCCATCGCCTACCTCTTTGGTTTTACCAAGGAGCAGCTCGATGAGGATGCCGCTGCCGCTAAGGAATAAGGCGTCTTTTCGGTAGGATAATTAGCGGGAGCGCTTGGGTGAACTCCAAGCGCCCTTTCCCATAGATTGGAGTCGTTATGAAGCAACTGCTCATTCGTGCCGACGATATCGGTTATTCGTACGCTGTTGATTTGGGGATTGCCCGAAGCGTCAACGAGGGTTTGGTGCGCTCGGCGGGCCTTATGCCCAATATGCCCGAGGCTGAGCGCGGTTGGTTGCTCGTGGCCGATGCCGGCATTGCGGTGGGCCAGCATACCAACGTGTGCCTGGGCAAGCCGTGTGCCGATCCGGCGCTCATCCCGAGCATGCTCGATGAGAACGGCGAGTTCCATAGCAGCCGTACCTTCCGCGAGCACTTTAAGCGCGGTGAGGAGCTGATTGACTTCGACGAGGCCTGCATTGAGATTCGTGCGCAGCATGACCGCTTTGTCGAGATCGTGGGTCGCGAACCCGATTACTTTGAGGCTCACGCCGTTATGAGCAAAAACCTCAATCGAGCGATTTCGACGGTGGCACAGGAGTTGGGCCTTAAGGAGCAAAAGGCGAGCTTTGACCCCACGGCCGTGGTGCACTGCGGAGATACCGACCTGCGCATGGTTATGCATTCGATGGAGCCGGGTTATGAGCCTAAGGACTCGATTATGCAGACGGTTCGCGAGATGGCAGACGGCGAGACGGTCGTCTTCGTGTGCCATCCGGGTTATCTCGATCGCTTTATCCTTGAGAGCAGCTCGCTTACGACGGATCGTACCAAGGAGGTCGATGCACTGATCGATCTCGAGCTACGGACGTGGCTCGAGGCTCAGGACGATCTTCGCCTCATCGATTACCGCGACCTGTAAAGCACCCAAACCACCACAATGGGGACAGGCACCTTTGTGGTGGTTTTGGCGCCGTTGCCATTCTGGCGGCGGCGCCTTTTTTGTCCGCATGGCGCGGTAGAGTGTAGGCGGTTGAAATTTGCGTCCATCGAGGAGCTGCTATGAACGAGATCAAGTGCCCGCATTGTGGCGAAGTTTTTAAGGTCGACGCGTCCGGCTATGCGGATATCGTCAAGCAAGTGCGCAATGCCGAGTTTTCGCGCGACCTGGATGAGCGTGTGAAGGCAGTCCAGCGCGAGGGCGAGCAGGCGCTGGAGCTTGAGCGCTCGCGTTCGACGGCTGCCTTGCAAAAGGCAGAGTCTCAGCGCAATGCTCAGCTTGTCGAGCAGAAGAACGCCGCAGCTCAGCAACTGGCACAAGAAGTCGCCAAGCGCGATGCTGAGCTCGCCGAGCTGCGCGCCAAGCTCGAGGGCGCCGCCACAGAGCGCGAGAGTGCAAGCCAGCGCGCGGCGGTTGAGGCCCGCGCCGACGCTCAAAAGGAGAATGCCGAGCTTCAGCGCGAGATCGACAATTTGCGTGCACAGCTGGGACGCAAGGATGACGAAGCCAAACTTGCCGAGGCTTCGGCGCGCAATGCCGTTCAAAATGATTTAGCCACACGCGATGCGCAGATTGCCGAATTGCAGGCCAAGCTCTCCGCGGCGGACAAGGCCCAGGAGATGGCGCTTGCCGCTGCCGCGGCTGAGTCGCAGCGTGAGCTCGATGCCGCTCGCAGCGAGGCCGAGCGCGCGCTTGCTGACTACCGCGCAACGGTACGGGAGAAGCTTTCCGTCGCAAAGGCTCAGTCCGAGCAAGAGGCCGAGGGCCTGCGTGCCCAACTGCGCGAGCAGGAACTGATGGCAAAAATGAACCTGTCAGAGGCGGTCGCCGCGGCGGAACGAGAGCGCGATGAGGCACGTGCCAAGCTGACGAGCGAGCTGGCGGTACGCGATTCTCGCGAGGAGCAAGCCAAGGCGGCACACGAGCTCGAGCTTGCGCAGGCCAAGCGCGCGAGCGATGACCTGATTCGCTACAAGGATGAAGAGATTGAGCGCCTTAAGGACATGAAGGTTCGCCTGTCCACCAAGATGGTGGGCGAGTCGCTCGAGCAGCACTGCGAGACCGAGTTTAACCGTCTGCGCATGACGGCGTTTCCCAATGCGTACTTCGAGAAAGATAACGATGCATCTGAGGGCACCAAGGGTGACTTTATCTTCCGCGAGTGCGACGCGAGCGGCAACGAGGTCATTTCGATTATGTTCGAGATGAAAAACGAGAACGACGAGACCGCGATCAAGCATAAAAACGAGGACTTCTTTAAGAAACTCGATCACGATCGTCGCCAGAAAGGCTGTGAGTACGCGGTGCTCTGCACGCTGCTCGAGCCCGAGAGCGAGCTTTACAACGCGGGAATCGTGGACGTGAGCTATCGCTACGAGAAGATGTATGTGATCCGCCCGCAGTTCTTCATTCCCATCATTACGCTGCTGCGCAATGCTGCCATGGGTTCGCTTCGCTATAAGCAGGAGCTGGCGGAGTACAAGCAGCAGAATATCGATGTCACGAACTTCGAAGCCAAGATGGAGAAGTTCAAGGATGGATTCTCGCGCAACTACAACCTGGCGAGCAAACAATTCGAGTCGGCGATCAAGGAGATTGATGCCGCCATCAAGCAGCTCGAGAAGACCAAGGACGATTTGCGCCGTAGCACAGAGAACCTGCGCCTGGCTCACAACAAGGCCGATGAGCTTACCATTCGCAAGCTCACGTGGGGTAACAAGACCATGAAGGCGGCGTTTGACGAGGCGCGCGAGGCTGTGCCAGAGACAAACGATGAGCCAGCCGAGGCGGATTCGTATGAGGTCGAGGATGCCGAATAGGGCATAGCGGATAGTGCAAAAGCGGGGCCGCTGGCAACATCGCCAGCGGCCCCGCTTCGTTTCGTCCCATTCTGTTCGGCTAGTCCTCGAGCAGGTCCTCGATAAAGCCGACGCGGTAGTTTTTGAAAATGACCTCGCCGCCGTCTTGCGTGGCGTCCAGATCGACATCGCCCATGATGCCAAAGTCGTGGTCGCCATCCTCGTCGGCAAAGATCTGATGCACGTGCCACACGTGATCGGTCTTCTCGTCGCTCTCGTCGATGGTAAACATCGCCGAGCTGCGGGCGTCGCCGTTGGTGAGGATTTCCTCGTGTTGCTCGTGATAGGCGTCGAGCGCCTTTTGCCAGCGGACCTCGCTCATGCCCCAGTCCTCGTCGAGCTCGCCCAGATCGCGCGTGTGCTCGCGGGCTGCAAGGGCCACGCGGCGGAAGAGTGCGTTGCGCACCAGCAGGGTACAGCCACGGCGGTCTGCCACGACTTCGTCGATGCCCTGCGGCGGTGCGGCGTCGAGTGCAGCGGGGTTGCCGGCGTTCTCCCACTCGTCCACCAGACTCGAGTCGACCGAGCGCACCACAAAGCCCAGCCACGAGATAATGTCGCGCAGGCGCTCGTCGCGCTTCTCGATGGGCACGGTGCGGTCGAGTGAACGATAGGCTTCTGCCAGGTAGCGCAGCAAAATGCCCTCGGAGCGGGCGATGCCGAGCTTTTGAATGTAGCCCTTAAAATCGCTCGCGCTTTCCAGCATATCGCGCAGGACGCTCTTGGGAGAGAGCTGGTAGTCGTTTGCCCAGGGTACTTCCTGGCAGTACTTGTCAAAGGCGGCGTCGAGCAAATCCTCGAGCGGCTTTTCGTACGTGACGTCTTGAATGCGCTCCAAGCGCTCCTCATATTCGATGCCGTCGGCCTTCATCTCGGCCATAGCGCGATCGCGTGCGGCGCGCTCCTGTGCGCGCAGCACCTGCTTGGGATCCTCGAGCGTTGCCTCGACCATTGAGATTAGATCCATGGTATAGGTCTCGCTCTCGGGATCGAGCAACTCCAGCGCGGCAAGCAAAAACGGCGAGAGCGGCTGGTCGAGCGCAAAGTCCTCGGGCAGGTCGACCGTCAGCGCGTAGTCGATGTCCGGCGCGGCGTCAGCCGGAGCGTCGGGTGCGGGCGGCACCTCGGTGCGCACGACGACGCCGGAGTCGATGAGCGTGGCGAAGATCTCGTCGGCACGCTCATCGAGCTTTGCCTTTTCCTCGGGTGTTTGCAGGCTTGTCTCGATGAGGTCGTGCACGCGGGTGCGAGCGTCGCCGCCCTGCTCGACCACGCTAATCACCATGGAGTGTGTGATGCGCAGGCGCGGCTTGAGCGTTTCGGGCTGCGTCTCGATCAGGCGCTCAAAGGTCTGCTTGTTCCAGGTGACAAAGCCCTCGGGGGCCTTTTTCTTTTTAATCTTACGGAGTTTTTTGGGGTCGTCGCCCGCCTTGGCCATGAGCTTGGCGTTCTCGATCTCGTGCTCCGGGGCCTCGGCGATGACCATACCCTCGGTGTCAAAGCCCGAGCGACCGGCGCGACCGGCGATCTGATGGAACTCACGGGCGCGCAGACGCCGCATCTTGTAGCCGTCAAACTTGGTGAGCGCGGTGAGCACCACGGTGTGGATGGGTACGTTGATGCCGACGCCGAGCGTATCGGTGCCGCAGATGACGGGCAACAGGCCCTGCTGCGCCAGGCGCTCGACCAGCAGGCGATAGCGCGGCAACATGCCAGCATGGTGCACGCCGACGCCGCATCCGAGCAAGCGCTTGAGAATCTTGCCAAAGGCCGTGGAGAAGCTCGTTCCCTTTGCCGCTTCTTTGATGGCTTCGCGTTGCTCCTTGCTGGCGATGCCAAAATTGGCGAGCGACTGTGCCGTCGCAAGGGCGGCATCCTGGCTAAAGTGCACGATATAGAGCGGGGCCTCGCCGCGGCGCATGGCGAGCTCGACCGTGCCCTCGAGGGAGGTCGTCACATAGTCGTAGCTCAGCGGAACGGGACGCGGGGCGTCGACAACCAAGTCGCAAGCAGCGCCGGTGTGCTCCTCGAGCGAGGCGGCGATGGCGGTGACATCGCCGAGCGTGGCGCTCATGAGCATGAATTGTGTGTGGGGCAGGGTGAGCAGCGGCACCTGCCAGGCCCAACCGCGATCGGGGTCGGCAAAGTAGTGGAATTCGTCCATGGCGACGCAGCCAACATCGGCATCTTCGCCCTCGCGCAGTGCGTCGTTGGCAAGGATCTCTGCCGTGCAGCAGATGACGGGCGCCTTGGTGTTGATATGCGTGTCACCGGTGATCATACCGACGTTATCGCGGCCGAGCACCTGCACAAGGTCGAAAAACTTCTCGCTGACCAGAGCCTTGATGGGGGCCGTGTAATAACAGCGCTTGCCCTGTGCCATGCCCATAAAGAGCATACCCAGCGCGACGAGCGATTTACCCGATCCGGTCGGCGTGCCCAAAATGACGTGATCTCCGGCGGCCAGGTCCATGAGAGCCTCTTCTTGGTGATCCCACAGCTCAATGCCGCGATCGCTCGTCCATTCAAAGAAGCGCTCAAAGGCCTGATCGGGCGTGAGCCATGGTTCGGGCTCACTGCCGTCCTCGGGCTCCCACCAGGTGGGGGAGAGCGCGCCGAGCGAGCCGAACTCGGCTTCGGTTCCCGTGCCGCCCGAGAATGAGCTGGCGGCGCCGGCGCCGGAGACGGTGCTGGCGGCGGTATCTGTCGTGGTCTGTGCCATGTGGTTGCTTTCTCTCGCCGTTTGTCCGCCAACTATTATGGCGTAGCGTCGCATCGATGCGTTCGCAGGCAAGAAAATGCAGGAAATGGGCGCGCGGTACTAGCGTTCCTGAGGCAGGCGCTTCTTGCCTTTGCGGGCGCGGTTTCTAAAGTTCTCGACGGCCTCTTCCATGCCCAGAGGTACATAGGTGAGCTCATCGAGGTTGTCGGGCAGGTAACAGGCAAGGCTTTGCTCCTGCGCGCGGCCTGCTGCGAGCTGTTCGTCGGTTGGCTGCGCACCGGGTGTGGCGCAAATGCCATAGACGACGGCGCCCATCTCGCGCGTGCGGCATTCATATTCGGTCTCGGGATGCTCGGGATGGTCGCGGCGTACGTCGTCACTTACCCAAAGCGTGTCGTAGCCGGCCGCGGCAAACTGCCCCAGGGCGTAGTCGCGCAATGGCTTGCTGTCGGTGCGCAGCGTGACGGTGGCGTCGGCTGCAAAGAGCGAGCGATAGAGCATTAGATGGTCGACATGGACGAGTCGTTTTTTGGCGTACTTGGCCTTGGGCTGCGGCGTGGGAAAGTTAATGGTGATGGCATTGAGCTCGCCTGCGGCAAACAGCTGCGGCAGCGATGCGGCGCCTCGGGGCAGGACGAGTGCGTTGGATAGCTCCTGCTCGCAGATTTTCTGTGCGGCATAGGCGATGCAGATGGGCTCCTGGTCCATGCCGATAAAGAGGGTGTTTGGCTCGTGGGCCGCGCGCTCTACAAGGTACGTTCCCTTGCCACAGCCAAGATCAAGGTGAAGGTGTTCGAAGGGCTTGCTGCCAGCTGGCGCACAGGCCTTGCGCCAATCTCCGGCATAGGCCTCGGGGTTCGTCTCAATCGCATCGGCGTAGCGCTCCAGGCGCTCCTCGAGCACAAAGTTCTTAGGCGTGCGAACGTGGACGGCTCCCATGAGGCTCCTTGGTCATAAATATGGAACGCATAGCTGCGCGTTCCGTCAATGGGTTGAAAAGGGTGGGCATAGTTTGCCCGAAAGAAGCGGCACGGCTCGGCGGCGAGTCGTCGATGCCTACAGGCGCTTGAGGATCACATAACGGTTGAGCTCGCCGCTGCGACCGTCGGCATGGAAACGCTCAAGCTCGCGCACGGGGACCTCGCCGCTTTTGTAGAACGTACGGACGCCGCGCACCAGGTCGGTGATCTGCTGATCGTCAAAGTGATGGCAATAGCGGTAGGCGTGGCGGTCGTTTTGCCAGCCAATGAGGTGGTCGCCGGCTTCAAACTGCGCGGAATCGTAACCCTCAAACGGCGGGGTGAGCTCGGCGCGGGCTTCGGCTCGAACGGCCTTGCGCGCCATGCGCTCGTCGTTCATAAACTCCCAAAAGCTGATGGCGATGATGCCGCCCGGGCACGTTTGCCGCACCAGGGCGTCGAGCACGCGTACGCGGTACTCGCACGACGGCACGTGGTGCATAAAGCCAAAGCAGACCGAGATATCGGCGAGCGGGGCGTCGAAAAGCACGTCGGGTGTTTCGGCGGGGTTGAGCTTCATGAGGGCGTCGAGCACGTCGAGTTCCTGGAAGTGCAGGTTGGGAATGCGCAGCGCGTGGCCATGTGCATCGATGGCCAGGTCTTGACACGAGTCGACGCCATAGAACTCAAACGGGCAGCTGGCATCTGCCGAGGGGTTTGCGCCGTCGACGCCCTTGGCGGCAAGTGCGCCGCCGGCGGCAAAGTTTTCGAATCGCATATTGCCGCAGGCGAGATCGAAGACGCGGACGGGATGCTCGATCGTGGCGACGTCGAGCTGTTCGAGCGCGATGTCCATGGTGCGCACCCAGCCGGGCCACGGGGCCTGGCGCGTATCGGAAAAGGAGGCGGAGTGCTCGCGATAGAACGTGTTGTTGAGCTGGATGAGCGATGAGGCGAAATCGCGGTTCACGGCGCGGAACTCCCTCCGTTGGCGGTGCGGAATAAACAGTATGACCATACTACCGTTAACGCCGCAACGGGGACAACCGAGCTGCGGCTCATTGCTTTGTTTGGACACATTTCCGCAGCTCATATGTGCCCGCAACCGCCAGTTGTCAAAAATCTCACTAGAATAGGTGGCATGCTTTTGGCGGTGGCGGATAGATTTTTAACTGTGCAAGGCGCCTTAAGAACAAAAACGGTCCGGCGGCACGGCTGGCATCACATAGGAGGAACCATGAATGTAGAAACTGCGCAGCGGCTCGCCGACCTTCGCCGCAGCAAGGGCTTTAGCCAAGAAGGGCTGGCGCGAAAGCTGGGGCTGTCGCGCCAGGCGGTTAGTAAATGGGAGCGTGCGGAGAGCTCGCCCGATACCGAGAACCTGATCTCGCTCGCCAAGCTCTATGGTGTGAGTCTGGACGAGCTGCTCAATCCGAGCGATGAGATTGAGGACGATATCGAGTTTGAGAACGAGGACCGCGCTCGTCAGCGCGAGGCCGAGGCGGCAGAGCGCGCCCGCACCCATGAGGCGGCGGCGCGCGCCACCGAGGCGGCAACGCAGGCAAGTGACGCGGCAGCCAAGGCGGCGCAGGCGGCAAGCTGGAGTGCGCAGGCTGCCAATGCGGCGACGGCTCAGGTGACGGGTACCGGTGCGGCTGGTCCGACTCCGGTGAAGGGTCCGTTCCAGTCATTCCCGTATTGGGCCGTGTGCTGGCTGCTGTTCTTTTTACTGATGTTCCTGTTTGGTGCCGGCCCCTTTGCTGCGCTGATCTTCTTCACGATTCCCATCTATCACTGGGTGGCGCGTGCACTCGATGGCGATTGGGCGCGCGGGGATATTCAGGTTGGTCCGGCACCGGTGGCGGTCAGGGCCCAGGGGAAGGATACTTCTGCGGAACCTGATGCTGACGTGGCTACCGCGGCCACCGCTGAGCCATGTGCCAAAGAAGGTGACGAATGATGAAGCTTTCGCATGAATCCAAGCTGCGCCTGGGCGTCGGCATCGGAGCGTTTGTACTGATTATCGGGCTTGTTTTTGGCGTTTCGCGGACTTTGATTCATTTTGATGGCCCGTGGGATCTCGACGATGTTATACCCGGCTTGTCCGGTATGGACGATGTGGTTGATGACGACGATTTTATGAACGATGGCGGTAACTATTCCGCTCGGCCTCAGCAGCTTTCGTGTACGACCTTTGATGCCGATGAGTTTCGCTACCTCGATTTCGATATCGATGCGGCTACAGTGGACGTCAAGGTTATTGATGGTAACAAGGCTCGCGTTATCGAGCGGGGACGCGTTGCCAATGGTATGGATGCCTCCAAGGCCGCGACGCAGAACATCGCATCCGTCGAGGACTCGACGCTCAAGGTTTCCCAGTTTGGAAGTGATGACGGTAAGGCAATCGATCGCTCAGTTACGGTCGAGCTGCCGCGCCGTGTTGCCGAACATCTGAAGGGAGTCAACGCGCACGTGGGCTCGGGTGATCTGCAGATTGCCGGTGTCACCTGTGATGGTTTCGACCTTTTCCTGGGTGCGGGAGATGTAGAGTTTGCGGGCAGCGTGACTGATGCGCTCAGTGCTGAGGTCGGTTCGGGCGATGTGACGTTCGAGCTCTACCAGGCCCCCGCGAAGTCGATGGACGTGAGTGTGGGCTCGGGCGATGTGGAGATGATGGTTCCGAACTCGACGGGCTTTAAGGCGAGCCTTACCTTGGGCAGCGGCGACTTCGAGAGCGATTTCCTTCCGCTTGGCTACGACGGCGAGACCATTTTGAATCTTGAATTCGATAACGGCGATAAGTCTGCTACGTATCGTTTTGAGGTCGGTTCGGGCGACATGTCATTTAATTCAGAGTGACGGGCGGTTATCGAAGACTTATATACCATAGCTGCGCTGTTTGATGGAGGCGTCGGAGCCGTGACGGGCTCCGACGCCTTTGCCTTTACAATGGGGTCATGGAACAGATTATCTTGAACATACTCGAGGCTCTGCGTCGCGGCGAGACCGTGGACGACAAAGCGCTCGTCAAACTGATACATGCCGAGGCGCGCCGTGAGGGTGCCGACAAACGCGATTTGGCCAAGCGCCGTCTGCTGCCGTTCTACCAGCGGGTAAAACGTGAGGAGCCGGCTCGTTGGGCTGGGTGGAATGTCGATGCCGAGCTGGAACGTCGACTGCTGCAGGTGCTGCGTATGAAGCCTCGTCGCACGGCTTCGGGCGTGGCGACCATTACCGTTATCACCAAGCCCTGGCCATGCTCGGGCGATTGCCTGTTTTGTCCCAACGATCTGCGCATGCCCAAAAGCTACCTGCACGCCGAGCCGGCGTGCGCCCGTGCGGAGCAAAATTGCTTTGACCCGTATCTGCAGGTGAGCGCTCGTCTGACCGCGCTTTCGCAGATGGGGCACGCAACCGATAAGATTGAGCTCATCGTGCTCGGTGGCACCTGGAGCGACTATCCGCAAGGGTATCAGACGTGGTTTATGTCGGAGCTTTTCCGTGCGCTCAATGACGATGCCGTCGCCGGCGTGGCGGCCAACCCCATGCTGGCGCGTCCGGGCATCAGCCGTGCCGAGGCGGGGCGCCTGCTCGATGACGCTCCCGCCGATGCGCTGCCGCCGGTGGTAACAGAGCGCCGCGAGCGCTATCGGGTTGCCGGCATTGCGACAGACGAGGCTGAGCTTGCTGCTGGCGTTGCCGACGAGCAGGAGCGTGTGGATGCTGCCGTGGGCGGCTACAACCGCGCGGTGCGTCGTCTGTACGGCCCTGGTACGCCGTGGGGCGAGGTTGCCAAGTGGCAGACGGCAACGATGGAGGAACTTGAGCGTCAGCAGCGCATCAACGAGACGGCGAAGCATCGCGTGGTGGGGCTCGTTATCGAGACGCGCCCCGATGCCGTAACGCCGCAGGCGCTTACGCTCATCCGCCGCCTGGGCTGCACCAAGATCCAGATGGGTATTCAGAGTCTCGACCAACATTTGCTCGATATCAACGAGCGTCGTATTTCGGTGGCGCAGATCGAGCGGGCGTTTTCGCTTGCGCGCCTGTTTGGCTTTAAGATCCACGCGCATTTTATGCTTAACTTGCTGGGCGCCACGCCCGAGGGGGACAAGCGCGACTACGAACGCTTTATGACCGAAGGGGCCTTTATGCCCGACGAGGTCAAGGTTTACCCGTGTGCGCTCATCGAGGGCTCGCGTCTGGTGGGCTGCTACGAGCGCGGCGAGTGGCGTCCCTATACCGAGGAAGAGCTGCTCGATGTGCTGGCCGACGACATCGTGGTGACGCCGGCGTTCTGCCGCATCAGTCGCATGATCCGCGACTTTAGTTCCGACGACATCATGGTGGGCAACAAGAAACCCAACCTGCGTCAGCTCGTCGAAAACCGCTTGGCCGCTCGGGGTGACGGTGCGACGGTGCGCGAGATTCGCTATCGCGAGATCAGCACGGCGGGTGCCGACTTGGATGAGCTATCTCTTGATGAGGAGGTGGCGTACGAGACGCCGGTGACGCACGAGTGCTTTTTGCAGTGGGTGACGCCGCAGGGCAAGATCGCGGGCTTTTTGCGGTTGTCGCTGCCCGACCATTCGTTTGTTGCCGCGCATGCGGACGAGTTGCTGACGATGCCGGACGAGGCGATGATTCGCGAGGTACACGTGTATGGCATGGCGGCGCGCGTGGGGTATCAAGGCCAGGCGGCCCAGCACCATGGGTTGGGGCGTCTGCTCGTAGAGCGTGCGTGCGAGATTGCCCGGGATGCGGGTTATACGCGCATCAACGTGATCAGCGCGATTGGTACGCGCGAGTACTATCGCCATTTGGGTTTTTACGATCATGGACTCTATCTGCAAAAGGAGCTCTAGATGAACAAGCCGAGTGTTTCTGCTGGCGTCGTTGCCGGCGTTGCCCTGGGAGCCGCGGCGCTTGGTGCGGCCGCCGTCGCTGTTCGTGCTGCCTGTCTGCAGGTTGCGCGAACCCGCAATGGGTTGGCGCGTGTGAAACGCGTGCACGATGGGGACGGCGATGAGATTCGCGTGTTGGTGCAAGGCGGCGTCTACCAAAGCGCAAGCTACGTTGGTGAGCGTTGGGCGGAGCCCGTCTTTGCGTACTATCGTGCGTTTGACGACGTGTTTGAGTCCGAGGATGCGATGCACGATGCTTATGGTCACGGCATCAACCGCATGCTTGTGCTGGGTGGCGGCGGGTTTGCCTATCCTAAGTTCGCGCTGATGTCGCACGAGGGCTTGCGCATGGACGTCATCGAGTATGACGGAGAGATTACGCGCCTGGCGCGCCGCTGGTTCTACCTAGACGAGCTGGAGCGCGCGGCGGGCGATCGCCTGCGGGTGATAACCGCTGAGGCTCGCTCGTATTTGGGTGTGACGAGCGTGGGCCATCGTCGCTACGACGTGGTCGTGAGCGATTGCTTTGGCGGTGCCGAGCCCGTACGCGAGCTGGCGACGGTTGAGGCGTTGCGTTTGGTGCGAGGCAGCCTGAACCCCGGGGGTATCTACGTTGCCAATATCGTGAGCGCAAACGAGGGGAGCGACGTAACGTTCCTGCGCGATTGCGCCGCCACGGCGCTCGAGGTGTTCGCCCACGCCTGGGTGGTCCCATGTGGCGATGCAGAGTTCGGCGGCGAGGAGAACTACCTGCTCATCGCCAGCGACGGCAACTACGCCTTTGCCGAAGCCGTGCCCTTCGACACCGACTTCCTCGGCACCGTTCTTCACGACAAATAGGTCTCCCCGTCCCAAAAAGACTGGTCTTAGGCGTGGTCGCGCCAGCCGAGAACGCGCTGCTTCATGTCTTCGATGTCGAGCACGCCTTCGGCAAAGCCTTTGCGCACGAGCTCTTCTGGAACGAATTCGTCGTACCGATCAAAGTAAGGCACCTCGCCGGGATAGACGAGGTCGATGGGGTCGAAGTCTTTCTCGGCTTCGGCGGCGAGCACTTCAAAGAACGTCTCCTCGTCGGCCTTCATCTTAAACTGCATAAAGTACGGGCGTGACGGGTCGAGTCCGCGAAGGCCCAACTCAGCGGCGCATTTAATCTTGAGCATGCGCTCGAGCGCCAAAAAGGCGTAGCTGCCCAACCAGGGGAAGAGCACCCAGGTGTCGCCACCCAGGTTGATGAGCGGCTTAGTTCCCGCGCCCGAAATCTCGGCCGTATGGCGAGCCTGCGCCAGACGGGCCCGCGCGTTACCCATCAGGTACGGATACGCCGCGTGCTCGTTGAGCGCCTTGCGCATACGCTCGAGTACGTGTGTATTGATGTCGCCGGGGCAGTCGCCAAAGTAGGCCGGCACCCGGCCCTTGACCTGCGTGGCAAAGACGGTGTGACGCTTCCAGTCCACTTCCTCGACAATCCAGCAATGGCCGGCGATGGCAATGCGCTCACCGGGCGGGGGCGGGTTGACAATCGTGCCCAGCTCGGCCGATTCGCTGCGAACGGTGAACTCCTCGTTTTCCTGGAACACGGCGTAGAACTTAAAGTTGTTGATGATGCGCTCGCCCGCGAGACCCACGATGAGCCCGCCGCCCTCGGTGACTTGGATATGGTCGATCTTAATGAGGTGACGCAGCAACACGCGATAGTCATCGGCCGAGATGCGATGGAAATAGCTGAGTGTGAGCACGCGCTGGGCAAGCTCTGCCGGCGTGAGTTCGCCGGTGCTGGCAAGCGTCGACATAGTCTGGTGGTAGAGCAGGCTGTAGGGGAGTCGATCGAGCTCGGGCGGCTCGACCCACTTTTCCTCGCGATAGAGTTGTACGAGCGCGATGCCCTGCAGGAGCTTCCACGGAATGGTCTCGGGCATCATCGTGCGCGGCTCGGGTTCCTCCTCGCGCATGACAAACCACATCTCGGGCGGAAGATCGCGGCGCCCTGTGCGGCCCATTCGCTGCAAAAAGGAGCTGACGGTAAACGGCGCGTCGATCTGAAACGCACGCTCCAGACGGCCGATATCGATACCGAGTTCCAGCGTGGAGGTGGTGACGGTTGTCTGTGCCTGCTCTTCATCGCGCATGAGTTCCTCGGCCGTTTCGCGCAGCGATGCCGAAAGATTGCCATGGTGGATGAGAAAACGGTCGGGCTCGTGCCGGCTCTCGCAGTAGCTGCGCAGCATGGAGCACACGGCCTCTGCCTCCTCGCGCGAGTTGGCAAAGACCAGGCACTTGCGCCCGCGGGTGTGTTCAAAGATATAGCCCATGCCGGGATCGGCGTTTTCGGGCGCGGTGTCGGTGGGGTTGAGGAGCGCCTGCTCATCGGCCCGGGGGATATCGACTTCGCCCTCGGGGGCCGAAGAAGTGCGACGGTCTTTGGGAGCGGCCTTGCCCCGTGCCCGCTCACGACGTTGACGGCGTTCCTCCTGTGTAAGCTGTCCGCTGTGGCGCACGTCTTGGGCGCCAGCCGGCAGCGCCGCGGGCGCCGCCGGCTCAATGCGCTCGCATGCGAGCACCTCGGCTTCCTGCGGACCTGTGCTCATAAATCCTCGCTGCCGCGCCTGGGGGCCCGAGTTGTAGAAGTGCTCCATGGAGATGCGCCACACGCGGCGCGGCTCCTCAAAGCGGGGAATGACGCAGTCGCGCCCTGTTCCCTGCGACAGAAAGGCACCCGTGCGTTCCGGGTCTCCGATGGTGGCCGAAAGGCCGATGCGGCGGGGCTGCACGCCTGCCATGCGCGAGAGGCGCTCGATAAGGCAGAGCGTCTGACCGCCGCGGTCGCCGCGCATGAGCGAATGGACCTCGTCGATGACCACGTAGCGCAGGTCGCAGAACATGCGCGGGATCGCCATGTGCTTATGGATTAAGAGCGCCTCGAGTGACTCGGGCGTAATCTGCAAGATGCCGCTCGGTTTTTTTATGAGCTTAGCCTTGTGCGACTGCGAGACATCGCCATGCCAGTGCCAGACAAGGATATCGGCCTCTTCGCAGAGGTCGTTGAGACGGACGAACTGATCATTGATGAGCGCTTTGAGGGGGCCGATGTAGAGGGCGCCTACGCTCGCGGGCGGGTTCTCCCAAAACTCGGTCAGGATGGGAAAGAAGGCTGCCTCGGTTTTGCCGGAAGCCGTGGATGCCGTCAGGAGCACATTATCTTGCGTGTTAAAGATGGCGTCTGCCGCTGCAACCTGGATAGAGCGCAGACTCTCCCAATCGTGGGAGTAGATGAAGTCTTGGATAAACGGAGCATATCGGTCAAAGGCGTTCACGGGGCCTCCTCTCAAATACGAATCTCTTAACGCGGTGAGCAGTGGCTCGCTACATTACTGTCTCGACGTTTGCCCAGATAAAACCTGCCAAAATAAACCTGTCCCTTTTTGGCAGGTTAGATGGTGAACTCGGCGAAGTTGCGGTCTTCGCTTGCGGTGTCGGTGTTGTCCGTTACGGCTGCCGGCGCCAGCGCGTCGCCACCGACGCTTTGCAGCAACTCGGCCACGTTAGCATCGGGGTTTTGGCATAGGATGTCGAGCAGCTCGATAAAGTCACGAATGACTTCACGCGGCGTTAAGTGCGTATCGGCTCCCACGCGGCCAAACTCAATCTTGAGGAAGTCCACCAAGTCGTTTTCGGTAAGCGAGGGCGTCCAGCCAAAGTAGCCGGCATGGATCTGCATGAGTTTTTCGATCAGCACCAGCAGTTCCTCATAGGTGAGTGGCTGTAGGCGGATGATGGGCGCGAGCATGTCCTTAAGGTCCTCGCGCGCAAAGCGGCCCTGAGCGAGTCGGCTGCGCAGGGCTTCGTAGGAGAACACGCCGCGGCGGCGGTCTTCGATGGAGGTTGGCGTGCCGCCCATAATCATGCCCAGGTACTGCGCTTTGCCCTGAAGCGTGTCGTTGTACATGGTCAGGATTTTCTCGTAGTTGTACTGGCGCGTGATAGCGTTGGGAATCTTATACAGATTCACGAGCTCGTCGATGAGCACCAGCATGCCCTTGTAGCCGCTGCAAACCAAAAAACGAGCGATGAGTTTGACGTAGTCGTACCAGTCGTCATCGCTGATGATGGTTGAGGAGCCCAGTTCGGCGCGTGCCTCACTCTTGGTGCGGTACTCGCCGCGAATCCATTTGGTCACGCGGCTCATAGCTTCTTCGTCGCCCTCGGATACGGCCGCGCGGTAGCGGCGGAGCATACGGGAGAAGTCGAAGCCGTGGACCATTTCCTCGAGCGGGGCCAGTTGGGCATTGACGGCAGACTCATCGGCATCGGCACACGAGGCGACCCAGCGATCCAGGATAAGGTTGAGTGCACCGCCCTCGGGGCGCGTTTTAGTCGATATGTTGCGGATGAGCTCACGGTAGGTGGCAAGGCCCTGTCCCTGGCCGCCCTGCAGGCGGCGCTCAGGGGATAGGTCGGCATCGGCGACGACGAATCCCTCGCCCATGGCGTGCGTGCGGATGGTCTGGAGCAAAAAGCTCTTGCCGGCTCCGTAGCGACCGACTAAAAAGCGGAAGCTCGCGCCGCCATCGGCGATGAGACTCAAATCGGTGAGCAGGGCGCGAATCTCGACCTCGCGTCCCACGGTGATATAGGGAAGGCCGATGCGCGGGACCACGCCGCCCTTGAGCGAGTTAAGGATAACGGCAGCGACGCGTTTGGGTACACGGGGCGCTGCGGATGCGGTATCACTCATGGTCTAGGTATCCTCTCACGTCTGCTTCGTAGTCCTCGATAATCTGCGGCCCTGCCGCGCTAAATTCAATTACGGTGTCGCCCACCAGGTCAAAGAGCGCCTCGTTGATGCTGTCGACGAGCATGTCCTCGCTCTGCCCCGATTGCACTACCGCCGATTCCGCCTGTACTGCGTTGTGCTCGAGCAGCGCGCGGAGATAGGCGTCTGCGGCAGGCGTGAGTTCGTTCGTGGCGTCAGCGGGCGCAACAGCTGCGAACGCGGGCGTCGGCGCGAGAAGCGGTGCCACGACACCAAACTGTTCGGTGGATATGGTTGGCTCGTCGGTCTCGTCCTGCCGAATGGGTGCCGCGACCGCCTCGACAATCGCGTCGGCTACGGGCTCGGCTTCCGGTTGCCCTGAGTCCGCTGCCTCGGCTTCCACAGGTGCGCCGTCCTCGCGCTCTTCGTCGATTAAAAGTGCTTCGCGCGTTTGCGCAGCGGCGCTCCGAATGTGCCCCAGCTGAGTCAGGTCGATATCGATCTTGACGGGCTGGTGTGCGGCGTCCCACGAAAGCCATGCCACAATCTCGTCATCGATAATCTTGGCCAGATATTTGGGGACCTTTTCTTCCTTAAGGGGATGGGCGGGGTCCAGCGCCAGGCGCAGGCGTTGGTCGCAGGCGCGCATCATTTCACCGAGCTTGCTGCTCTTTTGCCTACTACCATGGATACGCATACATTCCCAAAAGCCGTTTTGGCAACGGTAGATATGGATGGGATCCAGGCGGTATTCGCAGTTCTCGTGGCGCTCGGGCGCAAAGAATACGGCCGAGGCAAACATGGTGTAGGGCATGGCCGTCTCCTCCCCAAACAAGCTCGCTACGATGCCGGTCTTTCGATGCGTGTCATAGTAGCGCGCCATGCGGACATACGCGGCGCATGCCACGTGGCGCAGATCGCGGTGGTGGCTGCGGTCGAGCCGCGAGTTACTTAGGTTGTACGTGGAGAGGGCGTTGATGGCGGCCATGAGTCGCTCCTCGCGCACCTCATCGGGCGGAAGGGGGAGCGTGGGCTCGGAGGTTTTGCGACGTTTGGGGGTCTGGTCGGACGGTGCCGGTGCCGGTACAAGGTCTCGTGCCGCGCGCCGCAGCTCGATAAGGGCGTTATCGAACATGACGGTTTTAGAGTCGCGGAGCAGCTTGGGGTCGAGCCCATGGAATACGGCGTAATCCTGCAACCACACGCGTGCAAACCGATCAATGCCGGGCTCGAAGGCGCGATAGACATCCCAAAAGGCCTTGATCTTGTTAAAACCGTCGAGCGGGTCATCTACGCCAATGCCGCAAATCAGCTCATAGAGATACAGAAAGGCAAAGGACGTAGACGTTTCCTCGACGGTTCCGCGGCGCACTTGGGCACGCCAGGTAAAGTAGCCGCGCAGCTGCCGGTCGCTCATGGCGTTGTAGGTGGGAAAGTACGACTTAAAGGTGCCGTTGTAGGGACAGTCGTCCTCAAAGTCGGCCATCAGCAGGCCCTGGCGGTAAAAAAGCTCGGCTTCCGAAAGCCAGCGGCCCGCACCGCCCTTGGGGTCATCCTGCCAGCGCGATATCTCGCGCATTTTACGGTACTGGTCGGGGAGGAAATTCTGCATCTGTCGGCCGGTTTTGAGAATCGGCTCGTCTGCGTAGATTTCGTTTGAGAAGCGGGTGGACTGATGGGTCCGGGCCTCGGCCATAATGCGCTCGATGAGCATCTTGATGTCCTGGTCGGCCACCGCTTCTCCTCTCCTAACGCAGCTACGGTGACCTCATATCATAGCACAGCATCAAACAGATGTTCGAGATACCGCTGCGTTGATAGATTTAGAACAGGAGGGCGTAGATGACGGCGATGACGACGGAGGGGAGCATATTGGCCGTGCGGAAGGTCTGAGGACGGATGAGGTTGACGCCGACGCAGAAGATGAGCATGGAGCCTACGAGCGAAAGGCTGTCGAGGGCTGCCGTGGTCATGATGGGGGAGAGCGCGCCGGCAAACAACGTGATCGTCCCCTGGAACACGGCGACGGACAGGGCGGAGAAAATGCAGCCGCGGCCAAGCGACGCCGTCATGGTGCAGACGATGATGCAGTCCAATGCGCCTTTCAAGGCAAGCGTTGACCAGTCACCGAGCAGACCGTCCTGGATCGATCCCACGATAGCCATGGCACCGATGCAGACGGTCAGCGATGTCGAGACAAAAGCGTTGGTGAACTCGTTATCGCCCTCACTGCCAGTCTTGCGCTTGAGCCATTCGCCAAGGTTCTCGATGGCGGCCTCCAAGTTGATGGCCTCGCCGATGAGCGAACCGAGCGCAAATGAGACGATGAACATGGTGGTACCGGTGGTCGCTAGCGCCTTTCCATCGATGATGAGCATCTTTTGCATGGTGCCGCCCAGGCCGATAAACAGGACGCACAGCCCCGATGCTTTCATGAGCGTGTCTTGGATGCGCGGTGTAATGAAGCGGCCGCCCGCTAATCCCAAAAGACCGCCCGCAACTAAAAGCACAACGTTGATGATTGTTCCCAAGCCCGGCATGAGCCCTCCTGTATTGATGCCAACGTGGCAATCGTAGCAGAACGAAATGCGAGGCACATCGCGACTCATCTAATACGTTATATAAGTGGTGTTAGGAATGATGCGCAGCATTTAAGCCTCAGGTGGTTGTCGGGACATAGGGATAGTATTCAAAGCGCAGTGTCATAAGCCGCTGCGGGAATTCAATAGCCGCGGCGATGATATTGGCATCGCGGGCACGATCAAACCCTTCGAGTTCGATCTGATACGAGACGTCTTGCATAATGTCCAGACGCCGCCAGGCTAGGAGTGTGTCGCCATCGAATTCCAAGGTCTTGCCTCCATCTGGAGCAACGGCGTATAGACGCAGCTTGGCGGTGGTTGCAGGGTCGACAACCGTGACCTTTTTAATTTCGTTTCGAGTATTCTTGGCGCCCAACAAGGTGAGCAGTGTTGGGGCCACGACCTCGCCCGATGGCAAAAAGACGACTTCGATGGATTCGGGAAATGCGATGATGGCCGACTTGCGGACGGGTTGATTGGCGGCGGCAACTTCGATGTTCGCAGCGTCGATGACCTCTGTGTGGTCGAGCGCGGCAAGCACGCAGCAGTTACCTTCATCGATCTCTTGAGGATCAGCAAGCCCCAGACTGTCCGCGAGTTCGGAATCGTTTGGATCGGTAGCGGGTTCATTCGGTGCTTCGAGAGAAGCTGGGACGCTGTTTGTCGGCGACGGCGTGTCGCCCGCACCTGCTTCTTTGTCCGCGCTCTCTTCTTGTATGGTTGCGTTGATGGGTTCGTCGTTTGGGGGGAGCGTCTTGGCGTCAAACGCGGAGGGGAGAATTCCGATAGCTCCGGATCCGTTCCACTCCATTTCGAGAAGCGCCGGGTCGGCAAGAATGCGTTGCCTGCTTTGCGCGTGGGAATCGATTTCAAAAGGACCTGCCTCTATCCCTCGTGTAAGGCTGAGTGATCCGGCTGGCTTCTCGAAATGAGCGTCTGTGTCTTTGGTACTGACGGCGTAGAACAGCAGGGACGCTTCTCCCGCCGCGATGGCATCGGTGCCGGCTTTGGTCAGCCGCAATGATGCCGTGAATGAGAGGGTGGGCTGCGCATCGTCTGCATTCGCGGCGGCGCAGCCCAGACATATACCGCCTCCTTTCTCAAAAAACGTACCGTCGAAGGCGACCTTCGCTCCGTTCGCCGAGTCATCGACCGAAGCGATGTCGATGCGTAGCTCCAAATCGCAAGGGTCGCCATCTGCATCGAGCGCAACTGAGCGCCACGTGCAGATGGCGCATCCTGCCTGGGAGCCGTTCGTCTTGTCCGAACGCTTGATATCCACGACTATCGAGCTGTCCGTGTCCTGGCGAAGGCATCCCGAGGTCGAGACTGTTGCCTGTGTGAGCGAAAACCGCTTGCATGCAATGACGCTCGACGGGTCCGGTGCGGAACTTAGGGCTGCTGGTAAGGAGTCTGCCATGACGGGAGCCGCCCAAGCGGCGACAGACGTTCCGGTTGCGAGCGCGCCGCAGAGTGCGACGACGGGCAAAAGGTTCTTCGATGCCATGGGGTCTCCTTAGCTAATTTAGTGCGGCCTGTCCGTGTTTTGTTTCTGGCTGCGTTTGATGTGCAGACCGAGGCCGGCGGTTCCCGCGCCTGCTGCTGTGGCGCCTGCTGCCAAGAGCCATCGTCTGTCGCCTGTCTGCGCCAACGGTTCCTCGCGGTCGCCGCGGTCGAGCTCCGAGAGGTCGACCGTCACTTGCGTGGCGGCCTGCGCCTGTTCTTGCTGGGCAAAGGCCATGGCTGGCCCAAACGCTAGGATGCTGACGGCGGCGGCCAGGGCGACGGCCTTATGCCGTGTGCGCACCGGGCTCGACCGTCCAGGTGATCGTTGCAACCTGATCGCCTTCGCCGGTTACGCGGAAGATGTCGCGCGTGACGCGGGCGACGTTTCCGCTTGTCTTGAGCTTAATTTTGTCCGTGCCGCCGGCAATGCCCTGGTAGCCCATGTCGAAGGCTGCGTTCTTGGAAAGATCGAGGCCCGTCTCCTGCATTGCGGCGCTGGCGTTTTGGAGTGCGCCGTCGGGGCCGACCTTAAAGTCGATGGAGTTCTGTGCGGTTCCGGCCTTGGCGTCGGCGGCAATGGTCCAGGTGTTCATGGCGTCGATCTTCATGTTGGTGACATGGATGCCGTAGGCCGAATGATTGTCGATGGTGGTCGCGTCTTCTGAGGGGCCCTGAAGCGTGCCGTCGGCCTTGGCGACGAAGGGAATAACCGTCGGAACTTTGAACTCAACGTTGTCGATCTCGGTCCTGACCATTACTTTCGTGGTTCCAACGCGCCCGGCTGCCATAGCTGGCGTCGGGACGGCGCCCATTGCGAGCGCGAGCGCGAGCCCTGCGCCCACGACGAGCGCTCTGGCTCCGTTCATGTTCCTGGTGATGTCCATGGTCGTTCCTTTCTATTCGCCGCGGGCCGTCCCCGCGATGATTGGACGAATGCTGGTGAATTGCGTGCGGTGTCGCGTCGACCGGAAAAGCTAGTTCTCGGTTTGCTCAACCCGCACCTTGACACGTGTCGGATTGCCGTGGCTGTCGAGGGTCTTGGCATCGAGTGCCTGGATCTCGATGTACGCCTCGCCTTCTTTGATGTCGCCGGCGGGGCACGTCTCGATTGTCTTGCCGGTCTCGACCACACCGGATTCGTACATGGTCTCGTCGTTTTGGATGACGCGGAATCGCTGGGGAAATTTATTGTCTTGGACGTTTTGCACGTTGACGCGCAGCTTGCCGTCCTCCTGCAGCTGAGCGACCGGTGCGACCGAAATCGTCATCATGTTGTCGCGGACTATGGCGTCGAGCTCATCTTGGATTTCCTGACGCGTTTTGCCCTCGGCCGTCGTAACCGAAGCGCCCGCCTCGGGTACGGGCTGCGACTGCCAAGCGTATAGTCCTACGGCGACAAGGGCACAGACGATGGCCAAGCAGGCAACGATGAGCTTCTTGCGACGACCCAGGCCTGCAAAGTGGGGTGGCTTCTTCGCGCTCATGCGGCATCCTTGGCGGTATAGATGCGCGCAAAGGTGGACGGGTTCGCTCCAAAGAGCATGTGAAGCATCAGGCGGCGTGAGTAGACAAGCTCGTCGAAGTCGGGAGGGAGCTCGATGTCGTGGATATGCGCGATGCGGTGGGCGAGCGCCGAGAACGACTCGGGGTCGCAGATCACATCGGTGGTAACGTGGTAGACCGTCGTATCGGGGAATGCCTCTTCGTCGAAAGGCAGGAGATGGGGATCGTCGTCGACTTCGATGGCGATGCCGTACTGGGGCCAGTAATATGCCATGGGAACCTCCCTGCTTCTGGGGCCAAAACTTCTGTCGGTTTTGGCTGTCGATGCCGACCGTATCAGCCGTTACTTGACCAATTGCTGACCAAATGCTTGACGGATTGGCGTCTCCGCAGGTAAAAGGCGGCAAAAAATACTCCAACTTTTTTCGAGCGGCAATCGCGCGGTCAGTGACGGCGGGGCCATATGTGTTAAAAGCATCGTCTGCCGAGGAAATCCAGCCGCTCGCCGAATTGCACGAACGTAAAAATCGCCAATTATGGAGACGGTCTCGAACACGTCGACGAAACGATGCGGTAACATCTCCCTGCAAACACTGTAGTTAGCTAAAGGGGGAGTTCGCGTGTCTGTAACCATCAAACCCTTCACCGACGAGTTCGAAGAGTATGGCCGCGATGAATCTCGCGCATCGGGCGAAGCATCGAGCATCTCGTTTCCGACAACGGAAGACGAGGTCCGTGCCATTTTGGAAAAGCTCCATGCCGAGCGTGTCCCGGTAACGGTTCAGGGCGCCCGAACCGGCCTTGCCGCCGGTGCCGTGCCCCACGGCGGGCATATCCTCAATACTTCCCGTATGAATCGCTACTTGGGCCTTCGCCGCGATGAACAAGGCCAATTTTTGCTGCGCGTGGAGCCGGGCGTTGTGCTCTCGGAGCTGCGCAAGCAGCTGAGCAAGAAGGTGCTGCCGACCGCTGGTTGGGACCAGGCATCGCTTAAGGCCTACGATGAGTTTCAAGAGGCCCCCGAGCAGTTCTTTCCCACCGATCCCACCGAGGCGTCTGCCTGTCTGGGCGGCATGGCGGCATGTAACGCCTCCGGTGCCCGCAGCTACGCCTACGGCCCCATGCGCCCGCATATCACGGGACTCCACGTCGCGCTGGCTGATGGCGATTTGCTTGAGCTTCAGCGCGGCGAGGCTTTTGCCCAGGGCCGCCGCCTGTCGCTCGTGACGGCAGTGGGCCGTGCACTCGAGCTTGACCTTCCCGACTACACCATGCCCAAG
This sequence comes from Coriobacteriaceae bacterium, assembly GCA_025993015.1. Taxonomy (NCBI): domain Bacteria; kingdom Bacillati; phylum Actinomycetota; class Coriobacteriia; order Coriobacteriales; family Coriobacteriaceae; species Coriobacteriaceae bacterium. Next base: position 413,192 of record DAJPFV010000001.1, on the reverse strand, counting down.
ACCAAAAATGCTTCGGGCTATTTCGTTGCTGACGATATGGATGCCATCGAATTGTTTATCGGTGCGTGTGGCACAATCGGCGTCATCACCGAGCTCGAGATTGCCCTGCAGGCGGCGCCTGCGGTCGTTTGGGGCGTGAGCTGTTTCTTTGACAGCGAAGACAAGGCCGTGTCCTTCACCGATTCCGTGCGTCCCGTCCTGTCCCATGCGGCTGCCATCGAGTACTTCGACGCTGGCGCCTTGGATATCCTTCGCCGCCAGCGCGAGCAGTCGACCGCGTTTGCCTCGCTGCCGGCACTCGACGATGAGGCAAAGGTCTGTGTTTACGTGGAACTCGACTGCGACGACGAGGCGCAAGCGACCGAGGAGCTGTACCACCTGGGATGGGTTTTGGAGCTTGCGGGCGGCCACGACGACGCGACCTGGGTTGCACGCACCGAGGTCGATCGCGAATGCCAGCGGTTCTTCCGCCACGCCGTTCCCGAGAGCGTCAACATGCTCATCGACGAGCGCCGCCGCACCGACCCCACCATTACCAAGCTGGGGTCGGATATGTCGGTGCCCAACACGCGCCTGGCCGATGTCGTTGCCCTCTATCGCCGCACGCTGGCCGAAAGCGGGCTTGAGTCTGCCGCCTGGGGACATATCGGCAACAACCATCTGCATGTGAATATCCTGCCTCGCGATGCGCAAGACTACCGTCGCGGTGGCGAGCTGTTTGCCCAGTGGGCTGCGGAGGTAACGGCTATGGGCGGCGCCGTCTCTGCCGAGCACGGCGTCGGCAAGATCAAAGCGGGCTTTTTGGAGACGATGTACGGCCACGAGGCCATGGTTGAATCGGCTCGACTCAAGCTGCAGCTCGATCCTGCCGGGCAGCTGGGCCGTGGCAACCTGTTTTCGGAGAAGCTCTTGGATGAACTCGTCCAGAAAGGGGGCGCGTGAAGATGAGTGATTTCCATATGGTGGTGTGCGTCAAGGCGGTGCCGGGAAGCACCGAGGTCAAGATGGACCCCAAAACCAATACCATCGTGCGCGATGGCAAGCAGGCGGTCATTAATCCCTTCGATGCAAGTGCCCTCGAATGTGCGTTGGCGCTCAAGGACGACTTTATCGGCTTTGGCATGGATGTGCGCGTGACGGTGGTATCGATGGGTATCCCTGCAACCGAATCGCTACTGCGCGACTGCATCGCCCGCGGCGCCGACGATGCATTGCTGCTCACCGACCGTGCTTTTGCGGGTGCGGACACGTTGGCGACCACCTATGCTCTCAAATGCGGCATCGAGGCGCTCGACGAGCACTTCGACCTGCTCATCTGCGGCAAGATGGCGGTGGATGGCGATACTGCCCAGATTGGCCCCGAACTGGCCGGCGCCTTCGAGATTCCCTGCGTGACCGATGTGAGCTGCGTACAGAGCGCGGGCTTTACGACGTGCGGCTCGCTGGCGCTTGTCCACGGCTGTGACGCCGGCGAGGAGACGGTCTATCTGGAGATGCCGTGCGCGATGACGACTGCCAAGGAGATTGGCCAGTTGCGTATGCCGAGTATTGCCGGTATCCGCGCGGCGGAGGAGGCGGACGTGCGCGTGGTCAGTGCCGCCGACGTGAACGCCGACCCCGCGCGTTGCGGTCTTGCCGGGTCGCCGACACAGGTCGTGCGCTCGTTTGTGCCCGACCGTGACCAAACGTGCGAGGCCGTTGACGGAACGGCGTCCGAGCAGGCGGCAAAACTTGCCAAGATCATCGAGGGGATGGCATAGATGAGCGGACTGATTATCGATAGCGAAGCCTGTATCGGCTGCGGTCGCTGCGTTCGCGCCTGCGCCTCGGGCGGCATTGTGGTGGAGGGCGAGCGTCCCAACCGATGCGCCCGCGTAACCGAGGGCTGTATCCTATGCGGTGGGTGCGTCGACGCCTGCCCTGTCAACGCTATCTCGATCGAGTGTGACGAGGCCGCTGGTGCGGTGGACCTTGATGCATATCGAGACATTTGGGTCTTCGTGCAGACCGACGAGCACGATACGGTGACTCCCGTTGCCTATGAGCTTATGGGCAAGGGGCGCGAGCTTGCCGATGCTCGCGGCTGCCGTCTGGTGGCACTGGTCGGCATGAGCCCCGAGGGCTCGCTCGGGGACCTGGAGCATCTGGTTTGCGCGGGCGCCGACGAAGTCCTGGCCTGTCGCGACGAGCGCCTGCGCCAAAACGATGCGGAGGTCTACGCCCGCTTGATCTGCGATTTGGTAGCCGAACGCAAACCCGAGGCCATCCTATACGGTGCGACCGCTTTTGGTCGCGAACTGGCACCCGGCGTTGCCGTGCGTTTGCAGACGGGCCTTACGGCTGACTGCACCGTACTTTCGATGGATACAGAGACGGGACTGCTGCAACAGACGCGTCCGGCGTTTGGCGGCAACCTGATGGCCACCATCATTTGCCCCAACCACCGTCCGCAGATGGCAACGGTGCGCCCCGGTATCTTTAAGGCTCCCGACTTCGACTACGGCCGCTCTGGCACGATCACCCAGATATCGCTTGCGGATGATGCTAAGGCTCGTGTCGAGATCTCGATTCCCGCCGAGGAGTGGGGACAGCAGCCCTCGATCGCCAATGCCGAGCGCCTGGTCGTGGTGGGTCGCGGCATTGGTTCCAAGAAAAACCTGCCGTTGATGCGAAGGCTCGCCGAGGCTCTGGGTGCCGAGCTTGGTTGCACGCGTCCCGTCGTGGAGGCGGGTTGGCTGGAGTATCGCCACCAGATTGGCCAGACGGGCGTATCGGTTTCGCCCAGGCTTCTCGTGAGTATCGGTGTTTCGGGCGCCATCCAACATCTTGCCGGCATCGGTGGGGCGGAGTGCATCATCGCCATCAACGAGGACCCGGATGCCCCCATTTTCGGTGCTGCCCAGTACAAGGTTGTTGGGGATGCCGTCGAGGTCGTCGAGGAGCTGCTGGCCCAGCTTGAGCGCTAGGCGCGCGCCAGCCAGTCGCGCATCTCGTCCTTTAGGCGGCTCCAGGTTGCCTGCGTGGCGGGGTCGGTAAAGGGCCGCGTAATGCCAAAGGGCGCGTCGAGCAGGCGGTGGATATCGCCCTGTTCGCGCGCCAGCGCGCGGCTTGCTGGATAGACGAGCTCAAACATAAAGCAGATAAGCCCCACCAAGAAGTCGGCGGGCTCATCGCGCTCATCGCGTGCGACGCAGCGGTGCTCGTCAAAGGCGGCAAGTGTCGGCGACGAGAAACGGCTGCCGAGAAACGTCTTCTCGTCCACCTTGAGGATAGTGTCGACGGTGCTGTCGGCGATGGTGCGCATAATGTCGATCTTGTCACCATCGCGCACGATATCGCAGAAGCACCGTGTACGCTCGTCGAGTTGTGCCGGCAGGCGAAAGTCGCTGTGATAGGCGATGCTCGCTCGGATGAGCTCGTCATGCGCACCGGTTTCGATAAAGTCACGGATGTCTGTCGTGGCGGGTGCATCGGCGGGATTCTCGCCAAAGAGGACCTCGATGCCCAGCGCCGCATGGCTCATGCTCTCGGCGTCCTTAAAGGTGTCCCAGCGTCGCAGCTGCTCAAAGCGGCCCATATCGTGTAGCAGGCCGCAAAGCCATGCCAGGTCAATATCTTCTGACGACCAGCCCTGCTCGCGCGCTACGGCATCGCATGCCTCGGCCACGTGGTACGTATGCTCGATTTTGAGCGCGATGCGTGGGTTGGTGGCGTCGTAGGCATCGGTGTAGCTTTTGAAGGCCGCGCGCGCCCGGTCTCGATCGATAGCTGTCATAATGACTTCCTAAAAAGTTGTGTCTTTCGATCCGGTGGCAATTGTAGGTGAACTCGGTTGCTGTCGGATGATGATTCTGCCGTATCGCTACATGCGGCTCGGAGACCTTGTCAGGATGAGAAGCGTATGGTGCTCAAAATCGTTAGAACCGTCTGGCCGGTGATGCTTACCTATGTTGCAATAGGCGCGCCGTGCGGAATGATCATGGGGCAGACGGGAATGGAGCCCTGGATGGTCTTTGCCCTGAGCAGCACGTTTGTGACGGGCAGCGGCCAGTTTATGATCTGCAATCTTTGGCTGGCGGGCGTACCGGCACCTTCGATTATCGCGAGCGTTGCCGCCATCTCCTCGCGTTTTGCGCTTTACTCGGCATCGATCGCGCCGCATCTGACGGGTGCCTCGAAGCGTCAGACGCTGGCTGTTGCCGCGACACTTACCGAGGAGGCATATGGCATCTCGCTTGCCAAGTTGGTTGAAGGGGAGGATTGGGGCCCGCGCGAGTCCTTTGTGCTCAACGTGATCCTCATCGCAACATGGGGCGTTTCGTGTACGATGGGCGCCATCGTCGGCGCCGTTGTCGATGTTCCCACCGCCATTGCAGCCTTTGTCTGCACCTCGCTCTTTATCTGCCTGCTCTTTTCGCAGCGGCTGTCGCGCGGCAACGTTGTCGCGGCGGTTTCGGGCGCGGTGTCCGTCGCCGTATGCAAGTTCTTGGGCCTCGTGAATATTGCCGTGCCGGCAAGCGTCGTGGCCGGCATTGCCATTGCGTTGGCGTGCGATGCAGTATTTGACGGAAGAGGTGCCCGCGATGCCCGTTAACGAGTTCTTGGTTCTGTGGCTGTCGTCGTGGGCTGCTATCGCGTTCTTTCGCATCGCGCCGGCGTTCGCCTTGCGCGGGCGGACCCTGTCGCCCCGCATTACCGAGGCCCTGGGCTATATCCCGCCCGCTGCCTTTGCCGCGCTGGTCGCCAACGACTTGGTGAGCCCCGGCGCGTTCGACGCGGGACTCTGGCCTGCCTTGGTTCCCTGGATTGCGGCCGTCGGCGTCGTGGTCGTGGCGGTCAAGACAAAATCGATGCTGTGGTGCTGCGTCTCGGGCATCGTACTCTATATTGTCTTGAGCCTTATATAGGGGTGGCGTCGCGGGCGCCGAATCTCGTTCCATCCCAACTTGTCGGATTTTTCACCGAGCTGGTCTATTTCTTCTGGTACCATGGTCAAACTTTACTGTAGCAAAGCGTGACGTGGGCTTTTGTACCCCGTCAGCGGAAATGGGGGTTTCATGGCACAGGAAGCGACCGCCAACGAGCAAAAGAAATTCAAGGTCCCGCGTATCCCGGGCGACATCATGATCTATCCGATGATCGTCGGCCTTTTGCTCAATACCTTCTGCCCGCAGGTCTTTGAGGTCGGCGGCTTCTTTACGGCTGCCTGCCGCGGCGGCTCCAACACCATCGTTGCCGCGATCTTGCTGTTCGTGGGCGCCGGCATCAGCTTTAAGTCCACGCCGGGCGCCATCAAGACCGGCATCGTCGTGCTGATTCCCAAGCTGGTCGTCGCAGCGGCTCTCGGCCTAGGCGTGGCATATTTCTTTAACGACAACTTCCTGGGTCTGAGCTCCGTGTCTATCATCGGCGGCATTACGTTTTGCAACATGGCGCTCTATACGGGCATCATGGGCGAGTTCGGCGATGAGTCCGAGCAGGGCGCCGTCGGTATCCTGTTCTTTACGGCCGGCCCCGCCGTCACGATGATCATCCTTGGTGTTTCGGGTCTTGCCAACATCCCTGTCGGCACCATCATCGGATCCATCCTGCCGCTTGTTATCGGCATGGTCCTGGGCAACTTGTTCCCGTTTATCAAGAACCTGCTGGTTCCCGGCGCCAATCCCGCGATTGCTGTAATTGGTTTTCAGCTCGGTGCGTCCATGAGCCTTTCGAGCTTCATCGCCGGTGGCATTTCGGGCATCCTGCTGGGTCTCATCACGCTCTTTATCGTCGGTCCCATTACCTTTGCCTTTGAGCGTCTGTGTGGCGGCAACGGTAAGGCGGCTGTGGCATGTTCCACCATTGCCGGCACGGCCATGACCACGCCGGTCGCCCTCGCCGAGGTCGCTCCGCGCTATGCCGAGCTTGCGCCCACTGCGTATGCGCAGATCGCCACTGCCGTCATCATCACGGCAATCATGGCCCCGATTCTAACCGGCTGGGTCGATAAGAAGTTCTGCCAGGGCAAGGAAGACCTGTCGCCTGCCGGTGTCGAGGCCATCGAAGAGGCTGTCGCGACCGACATCGATGGCGAGTAGCAATCGATACCCATCAATGATTCCGGCGTGCAACTCGCGCCGTTTGAGCGCCCGAACGAGAGCTGTCTTGCAGTGACGTTCGGGCGCTCTGCTATTATTCCCCTTACCCCTGCGGAGTAGGGGGTGTTTGTTGCCCAGATTCGAATTGGGCGATTCTGGCCACTTGGATATTGAAGGGAGGGCGTCTAGTGGTAAAGGCACTCAAGATCGAGATATTCCTGCTGTGCATGATTATTCTTATCGGACTTGCCGTACGAAGCCGTCGCTCCCTGTTCTCGAGCACCCAGCAGCTTTTGTTTAGCATGCTGGGCTACACGTCTGCTGCCTACATTTTCTTCGATATGATCTGGACGCTCTCGGACGGCGTGAGCACTCCTGTAGGCATCACGGCCAACTGGATTTCCAACGCGGTTTCGTTTTCGCTGTTCGCCATCGCGTGCCTCATTTGGTTTTTCTATTCCGAGACGATGCAGGGCTCACGGCTCCTGACCACGCCCTATAGGGTGGTACTTTTAACGTTGCCAACCGCATTGGTGGTCGTTCTGGCATTTACCAGCTACTGGACGCACGCTATGTTCTATATCGATGCGCGGGGCGTATATCGTCGCGGAGCGCTTTATATGATTCAGCCTATCGTTAGCTACTGCTACGTCATATATACGTCCTTGCATGCCTTTATTCAGGCTCGAAAAGTCGAAAGCCTGCAAAAGAAGGCCATTTATCGCACCCTCGCCTTTTTTGCGGTTCCCGCTCTGGTGGGCGGTACCTTTCAGATCGTATACTCGGTGCCTGGCCTTTGTGTCGGCATAATGATTAGCATGTTGCTGCTCTATATCATCTGCCAGGAGCAACTGATCTCGACTGACCCGTTGACTGGACTCAACAACCGCAACCGTTTTGAGACCTATATGCTGTCGCTCTTTTCAAATGTGGATCAGGCCGAAGATGTGTATCTGCTTATGATGGACGCTGACGGCTTTAAGCAGATTAACGATCGCTATGGACATGTGGAGGGCGACCATGCTCTTCAGGTAATATCCGCTGCGCTCAAAGAGGTCTGCTCGGCGTCTGGTGGCTTTATCGCGCGTTATGGTGGCGATGAGTTCGTGGTGCTCCAAAAGGCAGCGGCGGAACAGGATATCATGCATCTGTGCGCGACAATCAACGACGAGCTCGCGCATGCCGAGGTGCCGTATGCATTGCGGATGTCCATCGGTTGCGCGCGGGTCGGCGATGGTATTGATACCTGGCAAAACCTGCTTCGCGCCGCCGACACGGAACTCTACCGTGTCAAGGCCGAGAAAAAGAAAGCCGGCGTTCAGATACGCTAGGAAAAGGGGCACACGACCGTTGCGATGGTCGTGCGCCCCTTTTGCGTTTGTGGGGGCCACCGGCCATAATGCCCGGGCGCGGTGCGGCAAGGCGGGCGTCTGCCGCTGCGACTCGGTACGAAATCAACGAGAACCAGTGCACTCCATTAAGCTAAAGTGTTTGAAGGCCCTCCCTAAAAAGGTGAGCTCGCTAGGCTTTTTTGGGTTTGTTGACGATGATGATGCCGCCGCAGACCAACAGCAGGGCAACGATGACGGTAACGAGGCTCGTGCCAGCGCCCTCGTCGAGCAGCAGCGCGCTCAGCACCACACCAAAGACGGGGTTCATAAATCCAAAGACAGAGACGCGGCTGACGGGGTTGACGGCAAGCAGGCGCGACCACAGCGAGTAGGCGACCGCGGAGATAAGCGCCATGTAGATGATGAGCGCGATGGCGGGGACAATCGCTGTGGGGGAGAGCGCGTCACCCATCAAAAAGCCGATGGCGGTGAGGATCAGGCCGCCGACCAAGAACTGCCACCCGGCAAGCAAGACGCCGTCGTGCTCGCGCGAGAAGATACCGATCAGGCAGGTCGAAAGAGCACCCGCGACAGTGGAGGCTAGGATAAAGCCCTCGCCATCGAGCGTAAAGCCAAAGGTGCCATCTGCGCCCGAGAGGTTGACGAGCGCGACGCCGGCAAAGCCCAGCGCACAGCCAAGCACCTTGGCCGTATTGAGCTTCTCGGTGTGAAATGCCAGGGCGGCAAAGAGGATTGCGAGGAAGTTGGCGCTGGCCTCGATGATGGAGCTCGACATGGCGCTGGCGCGCGAGAGACCCAGATAGAAAAAGAAGTACTGCCCGATAGTCTGGAAGAGCGACAAGATAAAGATGGGCTTGATATCGCGTGCCTGTGGGACGAGCGGGCGGCGCTGGGCTGCACTCATACCGGCGATAACCAGGATACCGGCAAGTGTGAAGCGCAAACCTGCAAAGAGTAGCTGCGAGGCGCTATCGTGCGCCGGGATACCAAACAGCTCGTAACCGATCTTGATGCAGGGGAAAGCCGACCCCCAGAGCGCGCAGCAGACGAGGCAACCCAGGATGAGTCCGGGCAGAGTGGCGAGATACGGCTTGCGGCTTTCCATGATGTTCTTCTCCCATACGCGCAAATAAAAAAGAACCCGCCACCGGGCGTGCCGGTGGCGGGTGTTGTTACCCGAAGGGATTGTACCCGATGGGAAAGGTTTAAGCGAAGTAGGCTACGCCGCTCTCAAAGATCGGCATGAACTTGTCGCCGGGGACATGCTCGGGCACGTTGCGGTACAGGTTGTCGCCGCGACGCTCGGCATGGCCCATCTTGCCCAGAACGCGGCCGTCGGGGCTCGTGATGCCCTCGATGGCGAGTGCGGAGCCGTTGGGGTTGACGGAAAGATCCATGCTGGGCTTGCCGTCCTCGCCCACGTACTGCGTGGCGACCTGGCCGTTGGCGATCAGCTGGGCGAGCACTTCGTCATTGGCGACAAAGCGGCCCTCGCCGTGGCTGATGGCGACGGTGTAGGGGTCGTCCAGGCTGCACTGCGACAGCCACGGGGACAAGTTGGACGAGATGCGGGTGCGCACCAGACGGCTCTGGTGGCGACCGATGGTGTTGAACGTCAACGTGGGCGCATCGGGCGTGGCGTCGACGATGTCGCCGTAGGGCACCAGGCCGAGCTTGACCAGGGCCTGGAAGCCGTTGCAGATACCCAGCATCAGGCCGTCGCGGGCCTTGAGCAGGTCGCGAACTGCCTCGGTGACCTCGGGAGCGCGGAAGAACGCCGTGATGAACTTGGCGGAGCCATCGGGCTCGTCGCCGCCCGAGAAGCCGCCGGGGATCATGACGATCTGGCTTGCACGGATGCGGCGGGCAAGCTCGTGGGTGCTCTCGGCGACGGCCTCGGGCGTGAGGTTGTTGATCACGAAGGTGTCGGCTTCGGCACCGGCTGCGCGGAAGGCACGTGCGCTGTCGTACTCACAGTTGTTGCCAGGGAACACGGGGATGATCACGCGCGGACGGGCGATCTTGGCGCCGCTGTACACGTGGATGTCCTTGGCACGGAAGTCGATGGTCTCGACCTCGGGGGTCTCGTCGGCGCTGCGGTAGGCAAAGACGCCCTCGATGCCGCTCTCCCAGGCCTCCTGGAGCTCGGAGAGCTCGATGACCTCGGAGCCGGTGTCGATGACATAGCCCTCGACGGTGGTGCCCAGGGGCTCGACGACAACGCCGTCGGCGACCTCGGGCAGCTCGGCATCCTCGGCGAGCTCGACGATAAAGCTGCCGTAGAGCGGGGTGAAGAGGCTCTCCACGTCCACGTCCTCGGCAAGCTCGATGCCGATCTGGTTACCGACGCACATCTTAAAGAGGCTCTCGGCGCCGCAGCCGTAGCCGGGCGTGGAGATGGCCAGGGCGTTGCCGGTAGCAGTGAGCGCCTCGACGGCGTCAAACGCGGCGAGCAGCTGCTGGGCGTCGGGACGGTAGTCCTCGCCATAGGTAGCGGGGGCGATGCGGACGACGCGGTGCGTGAGGCCCTTGAACTCGGGCGAGACGGCACGGGCGGCCCTGCCCACGGCGACGGCGAAGCTGATCAGGGTCGGCGGAACGTTGAGCTCGCCGGCCTCGTCCTCAAACGAGCCGCTCATGGAGTCCTTGCCGCCGATGGCGCCAGCACCCAGGTCGACCTGGGCCATAAGGGCACCCAGGACGGCAGCCATGGGCTTGCCCCAGCGCTCTGCCTCGGTGCGCAGGCGCTCGAAGTACTCCTGGAAGGAGAGGTAGGCGCGCTTGTGCTCAAAGCCGGCGGCAACGAGCTTGGCGATGGACTCGACCACGGACAGGTAGGAGCCCGCAAATTGGTCGGCTTCCATCAGGTAGGGGTTGAAGCCCCATGCCATAGCGCTCGCCGTGGTGGTCTCGCCGTCCACGGGGAACTTGGCGACCATGGCCGAGCTTGGGGTGAGCTGCGTCTTGCCACCAAAGGGCATGAGCACGGTCGCGGCGCCGATGGTGGAGTCGAAGCGCTCGGAAAGGCCCTTGTTGGAAGCGACGTTGAGGTCGGTGACAAGCGAGGTCATGCGCTCGGCAAGCGTGGTGCCGGCCCAGCTGGGCTGCCACACGCTGCGGGCGCATACGTGGGCGATCTGGTGCTTGGGCGCGCCGTTGGAGTTGAGGAACTCGCGGGATAGGTCGACGATGGCGACACCGTTCCAGGCCATGCGCATGCGCGGCTCGGCGGTAACCTCGGCGATAACGGTCGCCTCGAGGTTCTCCTCGGCGGCGTAGCCCATGAACTCCTCGACGTCACCGTCGGCGACGGCGCAGGCCATACGCTCCTGGGACTCGGAGATAGCGAGCTCGGTGCCGTCCAGGCCGTCGTACTTCTTGGTCACGGTATCAAGGTCGACATACAGGCCGTCGGCAAGCTCGCCCACGGCGACCGAGACACCGCCGGCGCCAAAGTCGTTGCAGCGCTTGATCAGACGGCAGGCGTCGCCGCGGCGGAACAGACGCTGCAGCTTGCGCTCGACCGGGGCGTTGCCCTTCTGGACCTCGGCACCCGAGGTCTCGATGGACTCGGTGTTCTGGGTCTTGGAGGAGCCGGTGGCGCCACCGATGCCATCGCGGCCGGTGCGGCCGCCCAGCAGGATGATCTTGTCGGTGGGGGCGGGGCACTCGCGACGAACGTGGTTTGCCGGGGTAGCGCCCACGACGGCGCCAACCTCCATGCGCTTGGCCACGTAACCGGGGTGATAGAGTTCGTTGACCTGACCGGTGGCAAGGCCGATCTGGTTGCCGTAGCTGGAGTAGCCGGCGGCGGCAGTGGTCACGAGCTTGCGCTGCGGCAGCTTGCCCTCGAGCGTCTCGGAAACCGGGACGGTGGGGTCGCCGGCACCGGTGACGCGCATAGCCTGATACACATAGCTGCGGCCCGAGAGCGGGTCACGGATAGCGCCGCCCACGCAAGTGGCGGCACCGCCGAAGGGCTCGATCTCGGTCGGGTGGTTGTGGGTCTCGTTCTTAAAGAGGAACAGCCAGTCCTGGTCCTCGCCATCGACATCGACCTTCACCTTGACGGTGCAGGCGTTGATCTCCTCGGACTCATCGACATCGGTCATTACGCCGGTCTTCTTAAGGTACTTAGCGCCGATGGTGCCCATGTCCATGAGGCAGACGGGCTTGGCGTCGCGACCGAGTTCGTGGCGCATCTCCATGTAGCGGTCGAAGGCTTGCTGCACCACGGCGTCATCGATCGTCACGTCGTCCAGGACGGTGCCGAAGGTGGTGTGGCGGCAGTGGTCGGACCAATAGGTGTCGATCACGCGGATCTCGGTGATGGTGGGGTCGCGGTCCTCATCGCGGAAGTACTGCTGGCAGAAGGCGATGTCCGCCTCGTCCATGGCAAGGCCGCGCTCGGAAATAAAGGCGGCAAGGCCGGCCTCGTCGAGCTCGCGGAAACCGTCGAGCACCTCGACGGGCTGGGGCTCGGGGGTCTCCATGTACAGCGTCTCGGGCAGGTCGAGCGAGGCGATGCGCGCCTCGACGGGGTTCACCACGTAGTGCTTGATGGCATCGATGGCGGCCTCGTCCAGAGCGCCCGAGATCATATAGACCTTGGCGGAGCGCACGGCGGGGCGCTCGCCCTGGCTGATGAGCTGCACGCACTCGCTGGCGGAGTCGGCGCGCTGGTCAAACTGGCCAGGCAGGAATTCGACGGCAAAGACGGCGCCATCGCTTGCGGGGAGCTCGTCGTAGGCCACATCGACCTGGGGCTCGCTAAAGACGGTCGGCACGCAGGAGCGGAAAAGCTCCTCGTCGATGCCCTCGACGTCGTAGCGGTTGATGATCCTCAGGGCCTCGATGCCCCTGATGCCGAGAATTTCGGTCAGCTCGCCCTTGAGCTGCTGAGCCTCGACGTCGAACCCGGGTTTCTTCTCCACGTAGATACGAGAGACCATTGGTTCCTGCCTTCCTGATCGGTTGGGCGTACGGTACGGTATGCGGCAGCGGTCGGTTTGCGGGGTCTGCCCTGCGGTCGCCTTGAGCCACATGTTTGTAAACCTCACTATGATACGACAGCTCGCGGCGCGTTGAGGACGGCGAGGGTGCTACAGTGAAGCGCAAACAAGAGAAAGGCATCACATGGCATTCGTTTCGCTCGCCATCATCGCACTCGTGGCCTTTGCGAGTCCTTTTATCGCCTCGGCGATTCCCGGAAAACCTGTTCCCGAGACGGTCTTTTTGCTCGTGCTCGGCGCGGTGCTGGGACCCCATATGCTCGGCGTCATCCATGTAGATGCTGAGGTCTCGCTTGTGTCCGAGCTGGGCCTGGCCTTTTTGTTCCTGCTTGCCGGCTTTGAGATCGACCCCAAGAGCATCACGGGCGTCGAGGGGCGCTACGGCTTGGCGACGTGGGCCGTCACGTTTGGTATCGCCTGGCTTGCCGTGCGCTTTACCCCGTGGTTCTCGGTCAGTCATTTCGACGGTATCGCCGTGACGCTTGCCCTCACTTCGACGGCGCTCGGCACGCTCGTGCCCATCATGCGTGAGCGCTCGCTCACTGGCACGCGTGTGGGCGACTCGATTCTCGCGTATGGCACCTGGGGTGAGCTCGGCCCTGTGCTCGCCATGTCGGTGCTGCTGTCTGCCCGCACTGGCATCCAAACGCTCGTAATCCTTGGCTTGTTTGCGGTGGTTTGCGTGTTGCTGGCTGTGGTCCCAAGCCGCTCCAAGCGTGTCGGCAGCCGCTTCTTTGCGTTTGTCGAGGAACGCGCCGATACCACGTCGCAGACCTTCGTGCGCCTGACGGTGCTCATCCTGGTCACACTCGTGGCGTTCTCGGCCGTCTTTGATCTCGACATCGTGTTGGGTTCTTTTGCCGCCGGCTTTGTCTTGCGCTACATCATCCCCGAGGGCAACCATACGCTCGAGACCAAGCTTGATGGCCTGGCCTACGGCTTTTTGATTCCGGTATTCTTTACCGTATCGGGCGCAAAGATCGATCTGACGGCCGTGGCGTCGCGCCCGGGTTTGCTCGTGGGCTTTATCGTGGCGTTGTTGATTATTCGTGCCGTGCCCATACTTATTTCTATGAGCATTTGTCCTGCGACGCGCGATGTGTCGGCGTATGGTCGCATTACCGTGGCCCTGTACTGCACCACGGCGCTGCCGATCATCGTTGCCGTGACGAGCGTTGCCGTCAACGCGGGCGCGCTGTCGCAAGATATTGCGTCGGTCATGGTTGCTGCCGGTGCCATCACGGTGTTCTTGATGCCGTTGCTCGCGCAGCTCTTCTACCGCGTGGTCGACGCCGCGCCGGTCGCCGCCGTGGCAGAAGTTGCCGAGCATCCATCCGATGCGCTCGACATCCTGCGCGCCCACCACGACCTAGCGAGCTTGCTCGCGCGCGAGCATGAGCTGCTGACTTCGCATGGCCATGGTCGCGTATTCGAGGGCCTGCCTACGCTCGATACGATTGCCGAGCGTCTTTCCGCCGAGGCGGCGAGCGGCCACATCGATGCCCGCATCGTGGACGCGGCGCACCTGCTTGCCGATAAGACCTATGGAGACGAGGTCGACCCGTCCGAGCTGACTCCGCGCGAGCGTCGCCGCCTGGAGCGCGCCAAGCTCGCCGTGCGCGAATACCGCCGCCGCATGTTGGAGCTCTATGCAAGAGAAGAAGCCGAGGACGACGACGGCAAGTAGTCGATACTCTCTCGGGGAAGCCGCGTCCCGCTTTGAAGGCTCGGAACGGGATGTGGTTTCCGAAACGGGGGCCGTTGGGAAACTGTGTCCCGGAATGGGCGCTCAGAGTGGGATGCAGTTTCCGCTTTGGACCCCTGCCGGAAAGCGCGTCCCAGTCTGAAGGTTCAAAATGGGACGCGCTTTCCTAAACAAAGGCCTTGGGGAAACCGTGTCCCGGAATGGTCGCCCAGAGTGGGATACAAGTTTCCGCGAGAGGCTCGTTGCGGAAAGCGCGCCCCAGAATCCGCGCCCAGAATGGGACATAGTTTCCGAAAGAAGGCCCTGAGGGAAACTGCGTCCCGTTTTGGGCTGAAATGCCGGGACGCAGTTTCCCTTACAAGCAGAACAAGGCGCGCTGCCTGCGGTTGATGCAGGCAGCGCGCCTTTTGCGTTGAGCTCCGTTGAGGTTCGAAGCCGAAACTTTCGACCTTTAGGAGCGGGCTGCTCCGTCGACGGGGAGCACCGCGCCCGTGACGTAGGAGGACATGTCGCTCGCCAGGAAAACGAAGGCGTTGGCAACGTCCTCGGGCTCGCCCATGCGACCGAGCGGAATAGTGGCGATGATGGGCTTGATGACCTCTTCGGGCAGGTTGGCGACCATATCGGTCTTGGTTACGCCTGGGGCAACGGCGTTGACGCGGATGCCCATGGGGGCGAGCTCGCGCGAGAGCGACTGGACCATGCCGTTGACGGCAAACTTGGACGTGGGGTAACCGACGCCGGAGGGCTGGCCGTACTTGGCGACCATCGAGCTTGTGGTAGTGATGGTGCCGCCGTGGCCGGCCTCGGTCATGATCTTGGCGGCAGCTTGGTGACCGTTAAAGACGGCGACGACGTTGAGGTCCATGACCTTTGCGAACTCCTCGGCCGTATAGTTAAGGAGCGGCGAGCGCTGGGAGATGCCGGCATTGTTGACGACCGTGTCCAAGCCGCCCATGTCGGCGGCAGCCTGGGTAAAGGCCTCGGTCACGGCTTCGAGCGAGGTGATGTCGCAGGAGCGGCCCCAGACCTTGGCGTCGGGATAGGCGGCTGCCAGCTTCTCAACGGCCGCGTCGGCAGTCTCCTGGCGCGAGCCAAAGACAGTGACGGCAGCGCCTTCCTCGATAAAACGGCAGGCGATGGCATAGCCGATACCGCGCGTGCCTCCGGTGATGATTGCTTTCTTGCCCTCGAGCAACATGGTGCTTCCTCTCATCGCGGGCGGACATTCGCAGCACAGCGTAGCGGTAGCCGGAATCGGTCGCGTTTGCATATCGGTGAACGGTAGCCCGCGTTACCGATGAGCGGCTCGCGCAAATATGCTCTGCCGTTGTGCTTAGGGCGGGTGACAAAAGGGCTCCCGTCCCACATCGGACGGGAGCCCTCAAGGCGCGTATTGCTAGGCGAGCGTTGGGTTAGTTGGCCATGACGCCTTCGGTCCAAGCCTCGACGTCCTCGATGCGCAGGACGTTGGCGACCTCGGCCACGCAGTCGACGCTGGCAAGCTCGGCGGCGGCAGCTTGGACGTCCTTTTCGAGCGCGCGGTGCGTCAGGAAGATGACCGAGCAGGCATCGCTGACGCCCGACTTGCCGTCCTCGACCTGGTTGATGAGCGAGATCGAGATGTTGTGCTTGGCAAAGATGTCGACCGTCTCGGACAGGGCGCCCACGCGGTCGGCAACCTTCAGGCGCACATAGTACTTGGTCTGGAGCTCGTCCATGGGCTTAAAGGCGAGGTTGTGACCATAGGGCTCAATCTCGGGCAACGGAGCCACGCCGCGGCTGATCTGCTCGGAGAGCGACAGGATATCGCCCACGACGGCGCTCGCGGTGGGGAAGGAGCCTGCGCCAGCACCATAGAACATGGTCTCGCCCACGGCGTCACCCACCACGTAGACGGCGTTCATGGCGCCGTTGACCTTGGCAAGCATGCGGTCGGCGGGGATCAGCGTGGGGTGCACGCGGACGTCGACGCCGGCGTCGGTGTTACGGGCGATGCCCAGCAGCTTAATGGTGTAGCCGAGCTCGCGGGCCTGGGCGATGTCCTCGGCACCGATGGTGCGGATACCCTGCTGGTACACATCGTCGGTGGTCACGCGGGTGCCAAAGCCGATGGAGGCGAGGATCGCCGTCTTGCTGGCGGCGTCGAAGCCGTCGACGTCGGCGGATGGATCGGCCTCGGCATAGCCCTTGGCCTGCGCGTCGGCAAGGACGTCGGCGTAATCGGCGCCCTCGGCGTCCATGCGCGACAGGATATAGTTGGTGGTACCGTTGAGTATGCCGGCGATGGTCAGGATCTTGTTGCCCACCAGGTCGTGCTCGAGCGTGCTCACGATGGGGATGCCACCGCCGCAGCTGGCCTCGCACTTAATCTGCACGCCGCACGCGCGCGCCTTCTCGGCAAGCGTCTCGACGTGACGGCCCAGCAGGGCCTTGTTGGCAGAGACGACGTGCTTGCCGTGCTCAAAGGCAGTGGTGAAGATCTCGGTTGCGGGATGCTCGCCGCCGATCAGCTCGACGACGATGTCGACGGCGGGGTCGGTTGCGACATCGTGCCAGTCACTCGTAAAGGCCTCGCGCTCAATGCCTGCTGCCTCGGCCTGCTCCCAAGCAAGCGCGCAGGCGCGGGTCAGCTTAAGGTCGATGCCGTAGGCTGCCAGGTACTCATCGTGGTGGCTCTTGATTAGACGGGCCACGCCGCCGCCGACGGTTCCCAGACCGATCAGACCGACGTTCACGGTGCGCAGGGGTTCGCTCATAGATAGCTCCTTCGTGCATCTTATGGATGGATTAACCGCTTAAAGGTTGAATGCATTCTAGCGTGAACCGAGGGCGCGTGCTCGCCAGGCAACAGGAGTCGCACAAAACGGCACCCCCGAAACGCTGCGGAAACATTGGAAACATGCTCGCTACAAACGGAACTCCGTAACAAACTGTCAACGTTTGCACCATAAGGTTTGCCCTGTACCGCAAGACGGCCGCATCGCGGCCAGCGAAAAGGGGGACACCATGCTCAACATCAACAGCACGCTCAGCCGTAGGAACTTTCTCGCCGGCGCCGTGGCACTCGGCAGCACCGCCGCACTCGCTGGTTGCTCGTCGGGTGGCTCGGACGGCGGCTCCGCCGATGACGGCAAGACCTTCAAGATCGGTGTCATCGGCCCTCTGACCGGCGCCGCGGCAACCTATGGCGTTTCGGCCGAGAAGGGTGCCAAGCTCGCCGCCAAGGATTTCTCGACCAAGGACCTCAAATTCTCGCTTAAGTCCGAGGACGACGTCGCCGACGGCGAAAAGGCCATCAACGCCTTCAATACCCTGTGCGACTGGGGCATGCAGGCTCTCGTCGGCCCCGTCACGACTGGTGCCGCCGTCGCCGTCTCGGGCGAGATCGCCGGCGATATGCTCATGGTCACGCCTTCGGCCTCGTCGCTCGACGTCACCAAGGACAAGACCACGGTCTTTCAGGTTTGCTTCACCGATCCCACCATGGGCGCCAGCGCCGCGAAGTTCTTGGCCGAGAAGTACGCGGATGCCAAGATCGCCCTGTTCTACAACTCCGGCGATACGTATAGCTCGGGCGTTGCCGACGCTTTTGCCGAGCAGGCCAAGGCGTCCAAGCTCGATATCGTCGATACCGAGACCTTTAAGGACGACTCCTCCACGAGCTTTACCAACCAGCTCACCAAGGCCAAGGAGGCCGGCGCCACGCTCATTTTTGCGCCGATCTACTACACGCCGGCGTCCGTCCTGCTCAAGAACGCCAAGGACATGGGCTACGATATGACGCTCATGGGTACCGACGGCATGGACGGCCTGCTCTCTGTCGAGGGCTTCGATACCTCTCTTGCCGAGGGGGTACTGCTCATGACCCCGTTTTCGGCTGACGACGAGAAGAATGCCGACTTCGTCAAGGCCTATAAGGATGCCTACGACGAGACGCCTAACCAGTTTGCCGCCGACGCCTACGATTGCGTCCACGCAATCGTCGAGGCTATCGATAAAGCGGGCATCGACCTTACGGCCGACGGTGCCGACATTGCCGGCGACCTTGCCAAGGCCATGCGCAAGATCAAGATCGAGGGCCTGACGGGCGAGCTCACGTGGAACGACGAAGGCCAAGTCGAGAAGCCCGCTACGGCCTATGTGATTCAGGACGGCAAGTACATCGCCGCCTAAGTGCGCATAAAGCACGACCGGTGAGGCTGTTTTATTCAGGGCAGGGACGCCTGTAACAGAATGGAAACATTACTTTTACATAATAAAGTGGCAATACTGCATAAAGTAATAGAAATACGCAGAATTATGGATAAATGAACAAATCCAAAGAAAAGTTGAAATAATCGCCACTTTCCTTAACTAAAGCGTCTACTATTTTGCGAACGCCGAACACGGCGAAGGATGGCCTGTCGGGTAACCGAAACCCGACGAGATTTGAGAGGAGAGCCGCATGTCGAGCCTCACCGGTAAGTCATTGAACCCTGTTATGAATCGCAGGAGCGTTATCGCGAGCGCAGCAGGTCTGGGGGCGATGTCCATTCTAGCTGGCTGCTCCTCCAACGGCGGCGACAGTGGTTCCGCTTCGGGCGACGCTTCGTTTAAGATCGGCACCATCGGCCCGCTGACCGGCGCCAACGCGTCCTACGGCAAGTCCGTTACCCAGGCTGTCGAGCTTGGCTGCAAGGATTTCTCGACCAAGGAGCTGCCGCTTGTCAGCAAGGCCGAGGACGACCAGGCTGACGGCGAGAAGGCCGTCAACGCCTTCAACACCCTGCTCGACTGGGGCATGCAGGCCCTCGTCGGCCCGACCACCACGGGTGCGTCGGTTGCCGTTGCCGCAGAGTGTGGTAACGACCCCGAGACGTTCATGATCACCCCGTCCGCGTCCTCCGAGGACGTTACCAAGGGCAAGGATTGCGTCTTCCAGGTTTGCTTCACCGACCCCAACCAGGGTGTCAACGCTGCCAAGTTCCTGGCGCAGAAGTATGCGAACGAGAAGTTCGTGCTGTTCTATAACTCCGGCGACGCCTATTCTTCGGGCATCGCAGATTCTTTTAAGGCCCAGGCCGCTAAGTCTAAGCTTGAGATTGTCGACGAGGAGACCTTCAAGGACGACTCTGCTACGAGTTTTACCAACCAGCTGACCAAGGCAAAGCAGGCCGGCGCCACCATGATTTTTGCACCGATCTACTACACGCCCGCATCCGTCCTGCTCAAGAACGCCAAGGACATGGGCTACGACGTCAAGATGATGGGCTGCGACGGTATGGACGGTATCCTGGGCGTGGAAGGTTTCGACACCTCTCTGGCCGAGGGTCTGCTGCTCATGACCCCATTCTCCGCCGATGACGAGAAGAATGCCGACTTCGTCAACGCCTACAAGGATAAGTATGGCGAGACTCCGGACCAGTTTGCCGCCGACGCCTACGACGGCGTGCATGCGGTGGTCGAGGCCCTCAAGGAAGCCGGCCTGGGTGCCGACGCCGACCCGACCGAGGTTGCCGAGAAGCTTCCCGAGGCTATGCGCAACATTACCGTTGACGGTCTGACTGGCAAGCTCTCCTGGAACGACAAGGGCCAGGTCCAGAAGGACCCGACGGCGTACGTCATTACCGACGGCAAGTACGTACAGGCCTAATTGGCCGCCTTACATAGAGCGGTTTTGATCCCAAGCAGGGGAGGTTTTGGCCTTCCCTGCTTGCTTGGTATCTAGGGACGATGTAACGTCCCTGTTTCATACATTAACTGGAAACCTATTCGAAAGGGGGATGTGGAACATGACGGTCTTTATCCAATACCTGGTCAACGGCCTGTCCATGGGCAGCGTCTACGCCATCATCGCGTTGGGCTACACCATGGTCTACGGTATCGCCAAGATGCTGAACTTCGCTCACGGCGATGTCATCATGGTCGGTGCCTATGTCTCGTTCTGCGCCACGTCGTATCTCGGCCTCCCGGGCTGGGCATCTGTAGTTCTCTCTTGCGTGGCCTGCACGGTTCTCGGTGTTCTCATTGAGGGTCTGGCCTATAAGCCGCTGCGCCAAGCAGGCCCGCTGGCCGTTCTGATCACGGCTATCGGCGTGTCTTACTTCCTGCAGAACGCCGCGCAGCTTCTGTGGGGCGCCACGCCCAAGAACTTCACTTCGCTCGTCACCTTCCAGGTGCCGGAGTTCTTGGCCAAGTTCAACGTAAGCGCCGTCTCGCTCGTCACCATCGTCGCCTGCCTGGTTATCATGGCCGGCCTGATGTTCTTTACAGGTAAGACCAAGATGGGCAAGGCCATGCGCGCCGTGTCCGAGGACAAGGCTGCCGCTCAGCTCATGGGCATCAACGTCAACCGCACCATTTCGATGACGTTTGCCATCGGCTCTGCCCTTGCCGCCATCGCCGGCGTGCTGCTGTGCTCCTACTCGCCGGTGCTGCAGCCCACGACGGGTGCTATGCCTGGCATCAAGGCCTTCGACGCCGCCGTCTTCGGTGGCATCGGCTCCATCCCCGGCGCTTTTGTCGGCGGCATTCTCATCGGCATCATCGAAGCGATGGCACAGGCTTACATTTCCACGAGCCTTGCCAACTCCATCGTCTTTGGTGTTTTGATCATCGTCCTGCTCGTCAAGCCTGCCGGCCTCTTGGGCAAGTACGTCCCCGAGAAGGTGTAGGTGAGCGTTATGAAGTTTCTTAAAGACAAGCAGACGCGTCACGACTTTGTCACGTACGCCATGTGCATCGTGGCCTTCGCCGTCGTGTTCTTTATGCAGTCGAACCACATGATTCCGCGCATGATCGCCGGTCAGCTGGTTCCCATCACGGCCTATATCGTCATGGCCATCTCCCTCAACCTCGTCGTCGGCATCGCGGGCGACCTGTCGCTGGGCCACGCGGGCTTTATGAGCGTCGGCGCCTATACGGGCATCGTCACCGCGGTCGCCCTCGAGAGCGCCGTTCCTTCCGATCCGGTGCGCCTGATCATCAGCATCGTGGTCGGCGCTATCGCCGCTGCCGTCTTGGGCTTCTTGATTGGCATCCCGGTCCTGCGCCTGAGCGGCGACTATCTGGCCATCGTGACCCTGGCTTTTGGCGAGATCATCAAAGAGATTGTCACTTGCCTTATCGTGGGTGTCGACTCCCGCGGCCTGCACGTGATCTTTAACATCACGGGCAACTCTACGATCGACGACCTGCACCTGCTCGAGGACGGCACCGCCATCATCAAGGGCGCCCAGGGCGCCTCGGGCGTGTCGACGTACTCGACCTTCCTCGCCGGCGCCATCTTGGTTATGGTCGCGCTCGTGATTGTACTCAACCTGGTTCGCAGCCGTACCGGCCGTGCCATTATGGCCGTGCGCGATAACAAGATTGCAGCCGAGTCCGTAGGCATCTCCGTCACCGAGTACCGCATGATCGCCTTCGTGGTTTCCGCTGCCCTCGCCGGTGCTGCCGGAGCTCTCTTCGGCGGTAACTTCTCGCAGCTCTCCGCCACCAAGTTCGACTTCAACACGTCCATCCTCATCCTGGTGTTCGTGGTTCTGGGTGGTCTGGGCAATATGCGCGGCTCCGTCATCGCCGCGGCGTTGCTCACGGTGCTTCCCGAGCTGCTCCGTCAGTTCTCGGACTATCGCATGCTCATCTACGCCATCGTGCTGATCCTGGTCATGATCTTTACCAACAACCCGCAGCTCAAGGCGTTCTTCGCACGCATTAAGGACCGCCTTGCTTCCAAGAAGGAGGTGGCAGCCGATGCCCAGTAAGTTTGAGTTCAACAAGGGCAAGATGGTCCCGTATCCTTCTGGCGCCATCGTTCCCGACCGCGACCTGGGTCAGCGCCCGGCGCTCGAGTGCATCCACCTGGGCATTGAGTTCGGTGGTCTTAAGGCAGTCGACGACTTTAGCCTGACTATCGGCAAAACCGAGATCGCCGGTCTCATCGGCCCCAACGGCGCTGGCAAGACCACGGTCTTCAACCTGCTCACCAAGGTGTACCAGCCTACGCACGGCACCATCCTGCTCGACGGTGAGGACACTTCGGGCAAGTCGGTCTACCAGGTCAACCGCATGGGTATTGCCCGTACGTTCCAGAACATCCGTCTGTTCAACACCATGACGGTGGAGGACAACGTCAAGGTCGGCCTGCACAACCAGGAGCGCTACTCCGGTTTTGAGGGCGTGCTGCGCCTGCCTACGTATTGGAAGCACGAGAAGGCCGCCCACGAGCGCGCCATGGAGCTGCTGTCCATTTTTGACATGGAGCACCTGGCAAATGAACAGGCCGGCTCGCTTCCTTACGGCGCTCAGCGTCGTCTGGAGATCGTTCGCGCGCTTGCCACCAACCCCAAACTGCTGCTGCTCGACGAGCCTGCCGCCGGCATGAACCCGTCCGAGACCGCGGAGCTCATGGAGAACATCGTCAAGATTCGCGACACCTTTGGTATCGCCATCATGCTTATCGAGCATGATATGTCGCTCGTTATGAACATCTGCGAGGGCATCTGCGTGCTCAACTTTGGTAAGGTCATCGCCAAGGGCACGGCCGAGGAGATCCAGAACAACGACGCTGTTATCGAGGCATATCTGGGCAAGCAGGATAAGGGGGAGAACTAAATGGCAGAGCCGATGCTTTCCGTCTACAACATCAACGTCTGGTACGGCGCTATCCACGCCATCAAGGACATCTCCTTTAACGTCAACGAGGGCGAGATCGTGGCTCTGATCGGTGCCAACGGCGCCGGCAAGTCCACGACGCTTAAGACCGTCTCGGGCCTGCTGCGTTCCAAGACCGGCTCCATCAAGTTTATGGGCGAGGACATTACCCATACGCCTGCCGACAAGCTGGTGGGCAAGGGCCTGGCCCAGGTGCCCGAGGGCCGTCGCGCGTTTTTGCAGATGACGGTCGAGGAGAACCTGGAAATGGGTGCCTATACGCAGCCCAAATCAACGGTGGCTCCGGGTCTCGAGCGCGTCTACGAACAGTTCCCGCGCCTGAAGGAGCGTCGTCGCCAGGTCGCCGGCACCCTTTCGGGCGGCGAGCAGCAGATGCTCGTTATGGGCCGCGCCCTTATGAGTAACCCTAAGCTGCTCATGCTCGATGAGCCCTCTATGGGCTTGGCACCGATTCTGATTGAGCAGATCTTCCAAATTGTCGAGGATCTGCATAAGGCCGGAACCACGGTGCTCCTGGTCGAGCAAAACGCACAGATGGCTCTTTCCATCGCCACACGCGGCTACGTGCTCGAGACCGGCAAGATCACCATGACCGGCACCGGCCAAGAGCTCCTGCACGACGATAACGTGCGCAAAGCATATCTTGGTGGCTAACTAGTTACGCGGTTTTACCAAACCGCGTAACGGCTCGACGCTGCAAGCCCGCCAGGGCGGCAATCTGCCTTTCAACTTCGGCGGCATGACCAGAAGGTCAATGCCGCCTTGTTTCAAGGCACCTTGCTCGCTCTGGCGGGCTTTCGCTGACTTCGCCAAAACATCGACGTTGTGGCAGATGCCAACGACTACCCCTTTAAGTTGCGGTGGAATAGGGACTAAATGGGAGCCTCAGAGGCCAAAAGAGTCCCTATTCCACCGCAACTTCATGGGGGTGTGTGACAATGCCCGTCGGAAAACATCTGCTGTCTTTGGGGGTCTATCTATGCTGTACGAGTTTTGTGCCGAGAACTTTGAGCGGGTGCCGGCGGCTATCGATGCCGGTGCAAGGCGTATCGAGCTGTGCGACAACCTTGCCGTTGGTGGCACTACGCCTTCGGCCGGCGTTATCAGCGCTACGACCAACTATGCTCACGAGCACGATGCACGGGTGATGTGCATGATTCGCCCGCGTGGCGGCGACTTTCACTACAACCAGGACGAGCTGCGTATGATGGAGATGGATCTGGGCCTTGCCGTAAGTGCGGGCGTTGACGGCTTGGTCTTTGGCTGCTGCAAGCCCTGCGCTGGCGGATGGGCGCTCGACGAACTTACGCTTGGCGCCCTCGTGATGGCTGCGGGCTGCGCGACCGAGGAGTGCAAGCGCGATCCTATCGACATCACTTTCCACATGGCGTTTGACCAGCTCTCGCCCGAGGCTCAGCTGGACGCCATTGACACGCTCGCCGACTGCGGCGTCACGCGCATTCTGACGCACGGTGGCACTGCCGGTACGCCGATCGAGGACAACTTCGAAAACCTGGTCCGCTTGATCGAGTACGCGGACGACCGCCTGACCATCCTTCCCGGTGGCGGCATTTCCACGGCCAACCGCGATACCGTGGCGGCGGCACTGGGCGTCTCCGAGCTCCATGGCACCAAGATCGTGCCGCTGGGGGTATAACCCGTGGCGCTGGTATTTGACGTTCAGCAGGCGAACGGTAAGCCCGACGACAACCGTCGTCCCGGCACCGCGTGCCCCTTTTGCGATACCGAGGAACTCGCCAATATCATCCGGCGCGACGGTGACTGCATCTGGCTCGAGAATAAGTTTAAGACCTTGCGGGCCACTCGCCAGACCGTATTGATTGAGTCGTCCGACCATGACGCCGACCTGGTGACCTATGCGCCGGACGAGCTGCATCATGTTATGCGGTTTGCCCTGGATTGCTGGCAGCGGATGATTGACTCCCGGCAGTATCGCAGCGTTCTCATGTACAAGAACAAGGGCCCACTTTCGGGCGGCAGTCTGGTCCATCCGCACATGCAGATTGTGGGTTTGGAGCAGGAGGACGGCTATGCGGCGCTGACCTCAGCCAACTTTGAAGGCATCGATGTCTGGCGGCAGGGGAGAATCTCGGTCAACATCTCAACCGAGCCGATCATGGGATTCTTTGAGGTCAACGTCTCGGCTCCACAGGGAATCGCCGCCAGCGATGACGCACGAGACCAAGCCGAGGCGGATCTCTTTGCCGATGCGATCCAGGTAGCTCTGCGCTATATCCTAAACGGGCACCACGGTGGTCGCGCAGAGTCGTACAACTTGTTCTTCTATCACCTGGGCGGTCGGACCATTGCCAAGGCGCTGCCGCGTTGGGTGGTTTCGCCCTACTTTGTCGGCTATCGTTTGGCCCAGGTTAATGCCGAGACCACGCTCGATATCGATGCTGAGCGCCTGCGTGCGCATCTGGAAACGCTCGTATAGCAAGACTATCACCCGCGTAATGCGGACAGTCTAGCGTTCCATGGCATCGCGGCTGGCCTCGACCCGCTTGCGCTGGGCGGCGCGCTCCTCGCCGGTCAGACGCTCAAAGAGGTGTCCGATAATTGAGGCCAACACCTGCTGAAACAGCGTGCCGCACATGACGGGGAATACCACTTCGCCGGGAAAATACTGCGTGGCGATGACGGCACCCGAAGAGATGTTGCGCATGCCGCAGGTAAAGCACATGGTGGTCGTCTCGCTATACGGCAGGTGCAGGGCCCGGGCGATCAGGACGCCGATGATAAAGCCGCTGATGGCGAACACCAGGATAAAGAGCGCGACTTCTAAGCGCTCAACATTCATGTGTAGCACGTACTCGCTCATAGCGGTGGAGTTGGACGCGATGACACCCATCATCATGAACTTGCAGGCGGGCGAGAGCGCGGGAGAGAGTTTCTCGTGGCCCCAGCCGCGCGTGAGTTCATTGATGACAATACCGAGCACAGCGGGGATGGCGATCATAAAGGCCATGTCTTGCATCATGCTCGGCACATCGATCGAGACGGTGGCGCCCAACAGGAGCTTGAGCGTGAGCGGAATCGTCACAGGGGAGATAACCGAGGACGTCAGGATGATGGTGAGCGCGAGCGGGCCGTTGCCGCCGAACATGCTGATCCACATAAAAGCGGTGACGGCCACGGGCGCGCTGTACTCGAGCACGATGCCGCAGACAAGGTTGGGGTTGGAGCCAAAGAAGAGTGACCCCATGGCATACGCCGCGATGGGAATAAGCACCGCCGAGACGAGCAGCGCCAAGACTAGGTGCAACGGACGGCGGAACACCTCGGTTACCTGGTGAAAGGTGTTGCTGAGCGCGCCCTGAAACGTCATAAAGGCAAACAAGGTGGGAACGATGGGCTTGAGTACGCCAATCTGTTGGGGAAAGAGCACGCCGAGCGCCACGCAAATCGGAACGATGATCTGCATGTGCCCCGCGAGAAACTTGCCCAGTCCAACCCATTGCTTCATATGCTCTTGTGACTCCCTTTGCTCGTGAATCCGTTTTGAATGGATATGCTAGACGCTCGCATGCGTCCGTGCGTCAGAAACGCTCGAATATTTCGAGGCTATTACCGCCCTCGTTTATCGAAACCGCGGTGTGCTGGACGTTGTACGTCCGTGCCGCACGGTATAATAAATCCGTTCAACAGATCTGCCTGCCGAAGCGGGCATACACAGAGGACTCATCGCTATGAACCGTGAGAGGTATCGCGGCGACCTGCCCCTATCGGGGGTGGGCGCCTATGTCATCGCTTAAGACGACGCATCGCTGGGCGGTCGCTCAGCAAAACCCCGAACTCGAAAAGGAGCTTTCGGCTGGCCTGGGAATACCCGGGCTGGTGGCGCGCATTATGGTTGCGCACGGCATTACATCCATCGAAGAAGGCCAGCTGTTTTTGACGCCTTCGCTCGATCGCGACTGGGCTGACCCGCTCATTATCCCGGGCATGTCGGTCGTTGCCGACCGCGTCGAGCGTGCTATTCGCAACCACGAGCACATCGCGGTCTTTGGCGATTTTGACGTTGACGGTATTACGTCGACCTGCCTGTTAACCGAGGCACTGCGCACGTTTGGCGCCGATGTCACGCCGTTTATTCCGCATCGCTTTGACGAGGGCTACGGTCTCTCGCGCGCGGCGCTCGACCGCGTTAACGAGCTCGCTCGCCCCCAGTTGATCGTGACCGTCGATAACGGCATTGCCGCCAAGGAAGAGGTTTCCTATTTGGAGAGCCTGGGAATCGATCTGGTGGTCACGGACCATCACGAGCCCTCCGACCAGGTGCCGCAGGGTGTGCCCCTGACCGACCCCAAGCTCGAGGATGAGGGGCCCTCGCGTGAACTTGCCGGTGCTGGTGTGGCGCTCAAGCTGGTGCAAGTCCTGGGTGAGCGCCTGGGCAAGCCGTCGTATTGGCGTTCGCTAATCGAGGTCGCGGCGCTGGGCACCGTGTCCGACATGATGCCGCTCACGCCCGAGAACCGTGCGCTGGTTGCCGAGGGCATCCAGCAGATGCGCGTAACCGCTCGCCCCGGCTATATCGCGCTTGCCGCGCTCGCCAAGGCGGACCTTTCGAGCATTACGGCGGATGGCCTATCGTTCTCGCTCATTCCCCGCTTAAACGCTGCCGGTCGCATGGCCGATCCCAAGCTGGCGCTCGACCTGCTGCTTGCCCGCGATCCCATCGAAGCAAGTGCGCTGGCGGCTGAGCTCGAGGAAATCAACCGCCAGCGCCGTGAGATCGAGGCGGAGCTCACGCGCGATGCCATGGCAAAGGTCGAGAAGACCTATGACGGCGGACGCGCGATCGTTGTGGGCGGCGAAGGCTGGCACGAGGGCGTCAAGGGCATCGTGGCAAGCCGTCTGACCAACCGCTATCACGTGCCGGCGCTGCTGTTCTCGATCGAGGACGGTATCGCGCGCGGTTCTGGTCGCTCGGTGGGCAAAGTTAACCTGTTTGACGCCGTCGAGCGCTGTTCCGACCTGCTGATTCGTCGCGGCGGACATGCCGGTGCGGTGGGTGTGACCATCGAGGCATCCAAGCTCGACGAGTTCCGCCGCCGCCTTTCCGCCGTGCTGTCCGAGCTTCCCGCCGAGGACTTTGAAGGCACCGACGAGGTCGCCGCCACCGTCGACCTTTCCGAGCTGAATATCGAGACCATCGAGCAGATCTCCCGTCTTGAGCCGTTTGGCCAGGGCAACAAGGTGCCGCTGCTGGCTGCCGAGGGCGTGACGATGTGCGACCGCGCCGTGGTGGGCAAAACCGGCGAGCACATGCGCTTTGTGGCGACCGATGGCGCCGCGAGTGTGCCGGCCATTATGTTCCGCGTGCCGCAAATCGATAAGCTCATCAACTGCGATAGCGCTGTCGACTTGGTGTTCGAGGCCGTTGCCGAGCATTGGCAGGGGCGTGTGAAGCCCAAGCTCATGATCAAGGATGTTCTGGTCCGCGATACCACGCTGCCCAGCGTCGACGATCCGGCATGTGAACTTCGCCGCGGCGTGCAACCGGCGGATTCTGGCCTGCGCCTGGAGTCGCGTAAACGCGAGACGCTCGCCCAGCTTTCCTATACCGAGCTCACGCGCTCGCTTATCCATAGCTTTATCGGCTCGAACCAGCCGCACCGCGCGCAGGTCGAGGCGCTCGATGCCCTGGCCGATCACCAAAGTGTTCTGGCCGTTATGGGGACGGGGCGCGGCAAGTCGCTCATCTTCCATGTGCATGCCGCGCGCGAGGCGGTCCTTCGCGGGCGTGCGAGCATCTTTGTCTATCCGCTGCGCGCGCTCGTTGCCGACCAGGCCTATCACCTCTCGTCGACGATGGCAGCGCTTGGCATTGGCGTTGGCGTGCTGACCGGCGAGACCGTGGAGGCCGCACGCGATGACGTGTTCGCCGGTCTAGCTTCGGGCCGTACCGGTATTGTGCTCACGACGCCCGAGTTCCTGTCTATCCACCGTGACCGTTTCGCGCGTTCGGGCCGCATCGGCTTTGTCGTTATCGATGAGGCGCACCACGCCGGCCTTGCCAAGGGCGGCGACCGTAGCGCCTATCTTGACATGCCCGATATCCTCAAAGCCCTGGGCGACCCGGTCGTTATGGCTGCGACGGCCACCGCGACGGCTCCGGTCGTGGCCGAGCTTGCCCGCATGTTGCCGATCACTCGCACGGTGGTCGACGAGACGGTGCGCGAGAACCTGCAGCTCGAGGACGACCGCGACCTTGCGAGCCGCGAGAACCGTTTGGTGTCGATCGTGGCGACGGGGGAGAAGACCGTCATTTACGTCAATTCGCGCGACCAGTCCGTGGCGCTCGCCAAGACGTTGCGCAAGCGTGTGCCCGATTGCGCAACCCATATCGCGTTCTATAACGCGGGGCTTGCGCGTTCCGATCGCCGTCGCGTGGAGGAAGCATTCCGAGACGGAAGCCTCAGCTGCATCGTTTCGACCTCCGCCTTTGGCGAGGGCGTCAACCTGCCCGATATCCGCCATGTCGTGCTCTACCACATGCCGTTTGGCGCCATTGAGTTCAACCAGATGAGCGGGCGTGCCGGTCGTGACGGACAGCCCGCCGTGATCCATCTGCTCTATTCGTCGCGCGACGCCCGCATTAACGAGCGCCTGCTCGACTGCTATGCGCCCGAGCGCGACGAACTCGTCACGCTCTATCGCGCGCTGCAGACCATGTGGCGCTCCAACCGCGGCAAAACCGGGGATGATTCATTCTGCGCGAGCGATATCGACATCGCGCAGATGTGCCTTGCCATCGATGCTCGCACGCCGGTCGACGAGCGTTCGGTGGAAAGCGGCCTGGGAATCTTCGAAGAGCTTGGTTTCTGTCGCGTTTCGGGGTTTGACGACTCCCGTCGCATCGCGATGGCCGAAAACCCCGGTCGCGTGCAATTGAGCAGGTCAATTCGCTATTTGGAGGGCTTGCGCTCGCGCATGGAGTTTTCGGCTTTCCGGAGCTGGGCGCTCGATTCGTGCGCTTCTGATATGCTAGCCAAAGTTAACCGCCCGATCGTACCGCGGGCCTAGGGGAAGGGGACCTCGATGGATGCCGCAGCCCGTACCGCCCATGATTCCACCCTCCAGCCGTTTTCGGAGATGGAGCACTATAAGCATGCCGATGAGCTGCCGCCCGAGATTATGGCGGACAGCTACGACAAGCTGGAGCGCCTGTGCCTCAAATATATGAATGAGGACGACTTTTCTAAGGTTGAGCAGGCCTACTGCTTTGCCGCCGAGAAGCACTGCAACCAAAAGCGCCGCTCGGGTGAGATGTACATCAACCATCCCGTCGAAGTGGCCATCATTTTGGCCGACCTCAAGATGGACTGTGACGTGGTGTGTGCCGCGCTGCTGCACGATACCGTCGAGGATACCGAGACCTCGCTTGCCGATGTTTCCGGCCTGTTTGGCGATACGGTGGCCGAGCTCGTCGATGGCGTGACCAAGCTCACCAACATCGAAGTCGACAGCATGGACGAGAAGCAGGCCCTCACGCTGCGCAAGATGTTCCTCGCCATGTCCAAGGACATCCGCGTCATCATCGTTAAGCTTGCCGACCGTCTGCACAACATGCGAACGCTGGCAGCCCTGCGCGAGGATCGTCGCCTGTTTAAGGCTCGCGAGACCATGGACGTGTACGCGCCCCTGGCCGACCGTCTGGGCATGAGCTCCATTAAATGGGAGCTCGAGGACCTGTCCTTCTTCTACCTAGAGCCCGATGCCTACCAGCGCATCGCACGCATGGTGGCGGAGTCGCGCGAGGTCCGTGAGCGCTATCTGGCCGAGACCATCAAGACGCTCACCGACGAGCTCAACCGCATTGGCCTGGAAGACTTCCAGATCAACGGCCGTTCCAAGCACTATTGGTCCATCTACCAAAAGATGAAGCGCAAGGGCAAGGAATTCTCCGAGATTTACGACCTGGTGGCACTGCGCGTCATCACGCATTCGGTGCGCGATTGCTACTCCACGCTCGGCGCGGTGCATACGCTGTGGCACCCCATGCCCGGTCGCTTTAAAGATTATATCGCCATGCCCAAGGTCAATAACTACCAGTCGCTCCATACGACGGTTATCGGCCCCACGGCCCGCCCGCTCGAGATTCAGATTCGAACCTATGAGATGCATGAGCAGGCCGAGTACGGCATTGCCGCCCACTGGCTATATAAGAAGTCGGGCGGATCGTCTGCTTCCAAGACCAATGACGCTCAACGTTTGGACGACCAGATCAACTGGCTCAAGCATTCGCTCGATTGGGCGGCTTCCGACGAGATCACCGATGCCAAGGAATACCTGCATTCGCTGAAGGTCGACCTCTTCGATCAGGAGATCTTTGTCTTTACGCCCAAGGGCGAGGTCATGGCGCTTCGTGCCGGCTCCACGCCGCTCGACTTTGCCTACGCCGTTCACACCGAGGTGGGAAACCATTGCGTCGGCGCCAAAATCAACGGTGCGGTGGCTCCGCTCACGCACGAGATTAAGACGGGTGACCGTGTCGAGATTCTGACTAACAAGAGTTCCAAGCCGTCGCGTGATTGGCTCAAGATCGTTAAGACACCTTCCGCCAAGTCAAAGATCCGCCGCTATTTTGCCGCCGCGACCAAAGACGATGACGCTGCTGCTGGTCGCGATATGCTGGCCAAGGACCTGCGTAAGCGTGGCTATGGCATTTCTACGCCGCGTTCGACGCGTGCGCTCAACGCCGTGGCGGAGCAGTTTAACTTCAAGCAGCTCGAGGACCTGTTTGCCGCCGTCGGCGCCGGCAAGGTTGCCCCGCGCGCTGTGGGCAATAAGGTCGAGCAAATCTTGGACCCCAAGCCCGTGGAACAGCTCACCAAGGCCGAGGCTATCGCCGAGGTCGTGAAGCAGCCTGCTCGCGGCTCCAACCGCAAGCCGCAAAAGCGCGGCAAGAGCGCCAGTAACGGCATTATCGTCAAGGGCGAGAGCAACAGCGGCCTACTGGTCCGTCTGGCTCATTGCTGCAACCCCGTGACGGGCGACGACATCGTCGGCTTCATCACGCGCGGTCGTGGCGTTTCGGTGCATCGCGCCAACTGTCCCAACGTCAAGGGTCTTATGGAGCATCCCGAGCGCATGATCGAAGTGGAGTGGGACGGCGCTGCCGACACCCTCTTCCAGGTCGAGATCGTGGTCGAGTGCCTGGACCGCATGGGCCTTCTCAAGGATGTCACCATTGCCATTGGCGATGCGGGCGGCAATATCCTTTCTGCCGCCACGTCGACCAACCGCGAGGGTATTGCAACCCTGCGCTTTATGGTCGAGATCTCGGACGCGAGTGGTCTGGATCCGCTGCTGGCCTCCATCAGCAGCGTTGACTCGGTCTACGACGCGCGCCGCCTGATGCCCGGTGAGGGTGGAGCCCAGCTTAAGCGCCGCGTTTAGTCGCGACGAACGTGTCACATTATCGATATTCGCTACACTCGAGGCATCGTTTGATGCCTCGAGTTCTATAGAGAGGAGAGGGACATGAGTGCTGTGTCCTTGGATTTAACTCCCAAGGGATCGGTCGAGATCGAGATGCTCGTAAACGGTCCCATTCAGACCAATAGCTATGCTGTTATTTCGGACAATGAGTGCGTGATTATCGATCCCGCATGGGAAGGCGAACGCCTGGTGGAGCATATTCGAGCCGAGCATCCCGGCGTACGCGTGTTTGGCGCCGTATGCACTCATGGCCATGCCGATCATGTTGGTGGTGTTGCAGGCATGCGAACCACCGTTGGCGAGGGCTGCCAGTATGAGCTGTGTGCTAAGGATGTGGCGGTGCCGCATGCGAACATCGAGGAACAGCGAGCTATGTGGGGCATTGAAGCGCCTGATCCCGGGGAGCCGACACGCCTGCTCGCCGAGGGCGATGCTATCGAGGTGGGCGATATCTACCTGCAGGTGATCGAGACGCCAGGGCATACGCCGGGCGGGATCGTCTTGTTTGCTGCCACCGAGCAGGGGAACATTGCCTTTGTGGGCGACACCCTGTTTCCGGGTGGGCACGGCCGCACCGATCTTTCTGGAGGAGACGAGGCGGCGATTCTGCGCTCGCTCTCCAAGCTCGCCCGGCTTCTCCCGCCCGATACCGTTTGCCTAACCGGCCATGGCGATTCGACCACCATGGCACGCGAGCTCATGCAGAACCCTTTCATGCAGATTTAGCTTAATAGTCGGCTTTTGAAGCACGAGAAGCGTCCAAACGTCAAGCTATTTTTCCCCAACGGGTCGATTCCGTAGGGCAAACGGTCAAAAAAGTCTGTTTGGACGATATTCGTGAACAAACGAACGTTTATGCTCGGGTGCGCCGTGGTAAAATCTCAGGCGTTATCGGAGCAACCTTACAGGAGGTTTCTTTTATGCTCGTCAACGCAGCAGACATGCTCAAGAAGGCCGAGGCCGGCAAGTACGGTCTTGGTGCCTTCAACACCAACAACCTCGAGTGGACCCTGGCTATTCTCCAGGCCGCCGAGGAGGCCAAGTCTCCGCTGATCCTTCAGTGCACCGCTGGTGCCGCTAAGTGGATGGGCGGTTTCAAGGTCTGCGCCGACATGGTCAAGGCTGCCGTCGAGGCCACGGGCGTTACCGTTCCCGTCGCCCTTCACCTCGATCACGGTTCTTACGAGGACTGCTTTAAGTGCATCGAGGCCGGCTTCACGTCCATCATGTATGACGGCTCTCACGAGGAGACCTTCCAGCTTAACCTCGACCGCACCAAGGAGCTCGTTGAGCTTGCCCACTCCAAGGGCATGTCCATCGAGGCCGAGGTCGGCGGCATCGGCGGCACCGAGGACGGCGTGACCTCCAGCGGCGAGCTCGCTGATCCTGCTGAGTGCAAGCAGATCGCTGACCTGGGCGTCGACTTCCTCGCCTGCGGCATCGGCAACATCCACGGCGTGTACCCCGCCGACTGGGCTGGCCTTTCCTTCGAGCGTCTTGGCGAGATCAAGGCTCAGACCGGTGACCTGCCCCTCGTCCTGCACGGTGGCACCGGCATCCCCGAGGATCAGATCAAGAAGGCCATCTCCCTGGGCATCTCCAAGATCAACGTCAACACCGACCTGCAGCTCGTCTTCGCCAAGGGCGTCCGCGAGTACATCGAGGCTGGCAAGGATCAGCAGGGCAAGGGCTTTGACCCCCGCAAGCTCCTCAAGCCTGGTCGCGACGCCATCGTTGCCCGCACCAAGGAGCTCATGGAGGAGTTTGGCTCCGTCAACAAGGCGTAAGCGTCGCTAAACTTCCCGCCGGAAGCCCCGTCCCCCTACACTGTTTCCTTTGCGCTCACCTGGCTTCGCCAGAAGTCGCGCCAAGGAAACAGTTCCGGGGGACGGGGCTTCCTTCGTTTAACGCCGCAGGGTTACGAGGCTGAATTCATTTTTATAGGTACCGTTTGTCGGTGTTGAGGGCTCCTTGGCTGGGGCTTTCTTTTTTATCTCGCTACAATGGGCTTCAAGCGTTCTAGTGACTTGGAGTTTTGGTATGGCTGTTATTAATGTACTGCCTTCGGATGGGAAGGTTATTGACGAGGGTCCAGTTGGTTGCTCTGTTGATGTTTGCTGTGATGACTTTCGTCATCTCGATGTTGGACTGCCGCCCGAGATTCTTCGTCTTAAGGATGCCGGGTATTTGACGCAGGCTGTTGCTGCCTGCGATCGCCTTTTGGAGCAGAACCCCGAGCCTTCGCTGGCTGCTTGTGTTCGTGCCGAGCGGTATCGCATACTCGAGACGCCGCTTCATTTTTCGGTGTCGCGCGACCAGGCTATTGCGATGATTCGCGAGGAGTGGCCAGAGTTTACCGAAGAGCAGTTTGATGACCTGATTAATCGTAAGCGTATTGACTGGCGCTTTATCGATGGCGAACTGTTCGTTCTCGACAACTTCCTCGATTCGCTTCGCGTGTATCCCAAGGAGGTTCCGGGCTTGCGGCCCGATCCTACGGACGGAATTGCGCTGCGTAACCAAATGCTCAAGGAGATGGAGTCGCAAAACGGGCTGACTCGTGTCATTACGCTTAAGGCATCCGTGTCTGTCCCCGGGGCTTTGGAGGGGGAGACCGTCCGCGCGTGGCTTCCCGTTGCCGCTGCCTGCCGCCAGCAGTCTCGGATCGAGATTCTCGACATAACGCCGGAGGGTGCCGTTGCTCCCGAAACCGTCTCGGCTCGCACTGCTTCGTGGGCGTCTTCGATTGAGCGTTTGTTCTCGGTGACCTATCGCTATCACATAGATGCCGCATACAGTGACATCTATGGGGGTGCGCTTCCGTCGCATCCGTGCATGGACACGCCGCTGCCCGAGGACACTTCCGAGGACCGTCCGCATATTGCGTTTACGCCATATCTGCAGCAGTTGACGGAGCGTGTCGTTGATGGGCTCGAGGATCCGCTCGATCGCGCCCGTGCCATCTATGATTACCTGACGCAGCATATCGACTACCGCTATCAGCCGCCGTATCTGCTTTTGGGATCTATCGCCGACGACTGTGCGCATTCGCTTCGTGGCGATTGCGGTGTTATGGCGCTCACGTTTATCACCATGTGCCGCATTGCGGGTGTGCCCGCCCGTTGGCAGAGCGGCTTGTATGTTGCGCCCGATTCGGTCGGGCCGCACGATTGGGCAGAGTTCTTTACGCCGCAGACCGGTTGGCTCAACGCTGACGTATCGTTTGGCTCCTCGGCGCGTAGGATGGGGGAGGAGTGGCGCCGTCGTCACTACTTTGGCAACCTCGACCCGTGGCGTATGGTGGCAAACAATCTGTTCCAGGCTGAGTTTGAGCCGGCTTTCGCCGGCATGCGCGAGGACCCCTACGACAATCAGATGGGCGAGGCCTCGGTCGACGGTCGCGGATGCCGCCAGCGCGAGATGCTTCGCTCGGTCGAACTCGTCGAAATGCTCGAAGTTCCATTTTCGGACTAATCGATAGCAAGCTGTGATAAACTAACTCACGCATTACGTGCCCGAGTGGCGGAATTGGCAGACGCAGTGGACTCAAAATCCACCGTTGGCAACAACGTGCGAGTTCGAGTCTCGCCTCGGGCACCATACATGCAAGTGAGCGTTCAAGGGGGTCTAGGCCCCCTTTTTCGTGCCGAACTCGCGTGAGCGCGCGGAGCGTTAAGCAAACAGGCCTGTGGCCTGTTTGTAGCGGAGCGTGGCGAGGGCGCTGCGCGCCCGAAGCCCGGGGCTTCGCGAAGCGAAGACCCTTCGAGTCTCGCCTCGGGCACCATACATGCACCTGCGCTTCAAGGGGGCTTAGGCTCCCTTTTTCGTGTACGTAATGTGATAACGCGTCGAACGTGTTATTATTCGCAAGGCGTTGTTCCCGCAATGCCCTAAAGAGGAACCCGAGGGTTCCCACCTTTTGGCGCCAATGAGCAGCTGACTGGTCATACAACTTAGATTCTCTTCCTCAAATCGAGGAAGTCTATGTGTACGACCTGGTTGCTGAGAAGCGCCGGGTTATTTTTTTATGAATGGAGGTAGGGAAAATAGCTAAGTCTGATGACACCCGCATCAACGACGAGATCACTGCATCTTCGTGCCGTTTGATTGGCGTCGATGGCTCTCAGCTCGGCCTGTTCGCCATCCGCGATGCCCAGCGCGTCGCCGACGATCAGGGTCTCGACCTGGTCGAGATCGCTCCCAACGCGGAGCCGCCGGTCTGCAAGGTCATGGACTACGGTAAGTTCAAGTACCAGCAGGCCATGAAGGCCAAGGCTGCTCGTAAGAACCAGTCCAAGGTCGAGGTCAAGGAAATGAAGTTCCGACCCAAGATCGACGTTGGCGACTACGAGACCAAGAAGGGCCACGTTCTGCGTTTCCTCAAGAAGGGCGCACGCGTTAAGATCACCATCATGTTCCGCGGCCGTGAGATGGCTCACCCGGAGCAGGGCCTTAACGTTCTCGAGCGTCTCGCTGAGGATCTCAAGCCTTACGCTACGGTCGAGTCCAAGCCTAAGATGGAAGGCCGTAACATGCTTATGCTGCTCGCCCCGATTAAGGGCGCCTTCGATGAAGATAAAGCGGCAAGCGATACCAAGTAACTAGTGTTCTGTAACCGATTAAGGAGTATTTCATGCCTAAGATGAAGTCCCACAGCGGCACCAAGAAGCGTTTCCGCAAGACTGGTACCGGCAAGCTTATGCGCGCCAAGGCTTTCAAGAGCCACATCCTGAGCAAGAAGTCCACCAAGCGTAAGCGTGGCTTCCGTCAGGAGACCGAGATCGCCGCTGCCGACCGCAAGGTCATCAAGTCGCGTCTCGCCTAAGTTCGCGTTCCCGTTTTCGTTTTACCATCTAGGAGTTGATAGAACATGGCACGTATTAAGCGCGCTGTTGCCGCCAAGAAGAAGCGCCGTACCGTTATGCACCGTGCGAAGGGTTACTACGGTGCCGCTTCGCGTACTTACAAGCATGCTAAAGAGCAGGTCCAGCACTCCCTGCAGTATCAGTATCGTGATCGCCGCAACAAGAAGCGCGAGATTCGTTCTCTCTGGATCACTCGTATCAACGCTGCTGCTCGCCTGAACGATATTTCTTACTCTCAGTTCATGCACGGCCTGAAGGTTGCCGGCATCGAGCTCGACCGCAAGGTCCTGGCTCAGATGGCTTACGAGGACATCGAGTCCTTCAACGAGCTGGCTACCATCGCCAAGAAGGCTCTCGAGGCCTAATAGATTCTCTCGAATCGCTAGGGGAGTGTCGCGTTGTACGCGGCGCTCCCTCTTTTTATCTAAAGCGCTGGTTTATATAGCAAAAGCGCGGGTAGATAAACACTTACAGGTGACCGATCTTTATATATCTCTTAACCGAAGGGTCATCATCTGATACGTGCAGTATTTCTGCGCCAGCCTTTCTATTACTTATATAGGAAGCGATATGTTGTGTAGGACTTGTGAAGAGTGGAATTGACGTCCCACATCGCTTCGCGGTCTGGCAATATATCTCCTTGCCGCGCGGCCCGGTCGGACCGGACCAGCCGCCAGGCGTGCACCTTGAGAACCGGATACTGCGAGGATGGACACTTACTTCAGTGTCGCATCCGGGCAGACATCGAACCATTTGAAATGGTCTAACTTGGATTTGTTTTTCGCAAGGCCGCCGAGAGGCGGCCCCGAGAAATTCCTTTTCCTATACTAGAACCATATGAATCGAACGGAACCGATCAGCTAATAGTTGTGAGGACCGGACGGGCTCGAAGCCCATTTATTTTGGACGGAGAGTTCGATCCTGGCTCAGGATGAACGCTGGCGGCGCGCCTAACACATGCAAGTCGAACGGCACCTATCTTCGGATAGAAGCGAGTGGCGAACGGCTGAGTAACACGTGGAGAACCTGCCCCCTCCCCCGGGATAGCCGCCCGAAAGGACGGGTAATACCGGATACCCCGGGGTGCCGCATGGCACCCCGGCTAAAGCCCCGACGGGAGGGGATGGCTCCGCGGCCCATCAGGTAGACGGCGGGGTGACGGCCCACCGTGCCGACAACGGGTAGCCGGGTTGAGAGACCGACCGGCCAGATTGGGACTGAGACACGGCCCAGACTCCTACGGGAGGCAGCAGTGGGGAATCTTGCGCAATGGGGGGAACCCTGACGCAGCGACGCCGCGTGCGGGACGGAGGCCTTCGGGTCGTAAACCGCTTTCAGCAGGGAAGAGTCAAGACTGTACCTGCAGAAGAAGCCCCGGCTAACTACGTGCCAGCAGCCGCGGTAATACGTAGGGGGCGAGCGTTATCCGGATTCATTGGGCGTAAAGCGCGCGTAGGCGGCCCGGCAGGCCGGGGGTCGAAGCGGGGGGCTCAACCCCCCGAAGCCCCCGGAACCTCCGCGGCTTGGGTCCGGTAGGGGAGGGTGGAACACCCGGTGTAGCGGTGGAATGCGCAGATATCGGGTGGAACACCGGTGGCGAAGGCGGCCCTCTGGGCCGAGACCGACGCTGAGGCGCGAAAGCTGGGGGAGCGAACAGGATTAGATACCCTGGTAGTCCCAGCCGTAAACGATGGACGCTAGGTGTGGGGGGACGATCCCCCCGTGCCGCAGCCAACGCATTAAGCGTCCCGCCTGGGGAGTACGGCCGCAAGGCTAAAACTCAAAGGAATTGACGGGGGCCCGCACAAGCAGCGGAGCATGTGGCTTAATTCGAAGCAACGCGAAGAACCTTACCAGGGCTTGACATATGGGTGAAGCGGGGGAGACCCCGTGGCCGAGAGGAGCCCATACAGGTGGTGCATGGCTGTCGTCAGCTCGTGTCGTGAGATGTTGGGTTAAGTCCCGCAACGAGCGCAACCCCCGCCGCGTGTTGCCATCGGGTGATGCCGGGAACCCACGCGGGACCGCCGCCGTCAAGGCGGAGGAGGGCGGGGACGACGTCAAGTCATCATGCCCCTTATGCCCTGGGCTGCACACGTGCTACAATGGCCGGTACAGAGGGATGCCACCCCGCGAGGGGGAGCGGATCCCGGAAAGCCGGCCCCAGTTCGGATTGGGGGCTGCAACCCGCCCCCATGAAGTCGGAGTTGCTAGTAATCGCGGATCAGCATGCCGCGGTGAATGCGTTCCCGGGCCTTGTACACACCGCCCGTCACACCACCCGAGTCGTCTGCACCCGAAGTCGCCGGCCCAACCGAGAGGGGGGAGGCGCCGAAGGTGTGGAGGGTGAGGGGGGTGAAGTCGTAACAAGGTAGCCGTACCGGAAGGTGCGGCTGGATCACCTCCTTTCTAGGGAGATACGTTCTTAGAGAGACAAACTTTAACTCGAATAGAGGGCAGGAGCCCGTCCGGTAGATGTCCGCCAGGATAAGTCCCCGCAGCACCCGGTCCCCGGGGTCGCACCCGCGTACCTTGAGAGCCGCATAGCGATAGGAGAGAGATGGAAGAGTATCCTCTTCCAGACTCGATTCTTTTCTGCGATTAAATCAAGAATGATAGCAATCATTCATCCGATCCAAACAAGAAGAATTCACTTATGAATGAGTGAGGAGCATCTGATCGCGAGCACAGTGAAGACACTGTGCCGCGGTATGAGATACCCGAATTGCGACATACGAGCGCTATTCATGATATCGATTAATTTTTATTAGCGACACGTGGATATCCCGCGGGCCCGAGAGCGGTCCCGCAAGATACCACGGGCGCACGGCGGATGCCTTGGCACAGGGAGCCGATGAAGGACGCGGCAAGCTGCGATAATCCCCGGCGAGGAGCACACATCCTTCGACCCGGGGGTCTCCGAATGGGCGAACCCATGCACAGCAGTGTGCATATCCCCGGCCCGAACACATAGGGCCGGGGAGGACAACCCGGGGAACTGAAACATCTAAGTACCCGGAGGAGAGGAAATCAATCTCGAGACTCCCCGAGTAGCGGCGAGCGAAAGGGGACCGATGGCCAAACCGTCGAGCGGGCATACCCGGCAGGGGTTCCGCCGACGGGGTTGCAGGGCCGCGCATCCGGGGGCTGCCGCCCCCGGGCGCAGGTCCGGCTGGGGAGCGGAACGGCATGGGAGGGCCGGCCGCAGCGGGTGACAGCCCCGTACGCGAACCCAGACCGGACGGCGCGACGCGGTCCCTGAGTAGGGCCGGGCACGTGAAACCCGGTCCGAACCTGGGTGGACCACCATCCAAGCCTGAGTACTACCCTGTGACCGATAGCGCACCAGTACCGTGAGGGAAAGGTGAAAAGCACCCCGGGAGGGGAGTGAAACAGTACCTGAAACCGTGCGCCCACGAGCAGTCGGAGCACCCTTCGGGGTGTGACGGCGTGCCTTTTGTAGAATGAGCCAGCGAGTCGCTGGCGCGGGGCGAGGTTAACCGAAAGGGAGCCGGAGCGAAAGCGAGCCTTAACAGGGCGACTTGAGTCCCGCGCCGCGGACGCGAAGCCGGGTGAGCTATCCGTGGGCAGGCTGAAGCGGGGGTAAGACCCCGTGGAGGGCCGAACGCACGTCGGTTGAAAACGGCGGCGATGACCTGCGGATAGGGGTGAAAGGCCAATCAAACCCGGAGATATCTCGTTCTCCCCGAAATAGCTTTAGGGCTAGCGTCGCGCGTTCACCGCCGGAGGTAGAGCACCGGATGGACGAGGGGGCTTCGCCGCCTACCGAATCCAACCGAACTCCGAATGCCGGCGGCCCAGAGCGCGGCAGTCAGAGCATGTGGGCTAAGCTGTGTGCTCGAGAGGGAAACAGCCCGGACCGCCCGCTAAGGTCCCCAAGTTCCAGCCGAGTGGCAAAGGATGTGCGTCCGCCCAGACAACCAGGATGTTGGCTTAGAAGCAGCCATCCATTCAAAGAGTGCGTAACAGCTCACTGGTCGAGTGGACATGCGCCGACAATACACGGGGCTAAGCTGGACACCGAAGCGGCGGGATTTTATTTATTAGAATCGGTAGGGGAGCTTCCCATGGGCGGAGAAGCCGGAGGGCGACCGACGGTGGAGCGCATGGGAGTGAGAATGCTGGCATGAGTAGCGAGAGACGAGAGAGTAACTCGTCCGCCGTGAACCCGAGGTTTCCTGGGCAAGGCTAATCCTCCCAGGGTCAGTCGGGGGCTAAGGCGAGGCCGGTAGGCGTAGCCGACGCGCAGCAGGCAGACATTCCTGCACCGCGCACGCGGCGCTACGACCGACGGGGCGACGGATGGGGGTGGCTCGGCGGGGTTCTGGACGTCCCCGTGATGGAGCGCGGCCCGCGGACCAGGGAAATCCGGTCCGCAGAAGGGCGAGGCTCCGGACGAAGCGACTGAGCGAAGCGAGTGAGCCCGAGGTCCCTAGAAAAACCCCTAGGCAGGCGCGTGCGCGCCCGTACCGCAAACCGACACAGGTGGGTGGGTAGAACATACCGAGGCGATCGGGTCAACCATGGTCAAGGAACTCGGCACAATGGCCCCGTAACTTCGGGAGAAGGGGTGCCCGCGCGTACGTGAACGGACTTGCTCCGGGAGCGGAGGCGGGCCGCAGTGGAGAGGCCCAAGCGACTGTTTACCAAAAACACAGGACTCTGCAGAAGCCGCAAGGCGACGTATAGGGTCTGACGCCTGCCCGGTGCCGGAAGGTCACGCGGAGGAGTTAGCGCATCGCGCGAAGCCCCGAAGCCAAGCCCCGGTAAACGGCGGCCGTAACTATAACGGTCCTAAGGTAGCGAAATTCCTTGTCGGGTAAGTTCCGACCTGCACGAAAGGCGCAACGACTTGGGCGCTGTCTCGACCATGGACCCGGTGAAATTGCACTGGTCGTG
Source organism: Coriobacteriaceae bacterium (assembly GCA_025993015.1). NCBI lineage: Bacteria > Bacillati > Actinomycetota > Coriobacteriia > Coriobacteriales > Coriobacteriaceae > Coriobacteriaceae bacterium. The sequence goes on along the minus strand of DAJPFV010000001.1, from coordinate 371,135 downwards.
AAGATGCGACTTACCCGCGGAAGGACGGAAAGACCCCGTGAACCTTCACTGCAGCTTGGCATTGGCCGCTGGTCCCGCGTGTAGAGGATAGGCAGGAGGCTGAGATCCGGAGGCGCCAGCCCCCGGGGAGCCGCCCTTGGAATACTGCCCTCGCGCGACCGGCGTCCTAACCCGAGGCCGTCAACCGGCTCGGGGACCGTGCCAGGCGGGCAGTTTGACTGGGGCGGTCGCCTCCTAAAGGGTAACGGAGGCGCGCGAAGGTCCGCTCGGGACGGTCGGCAACCGTCCTTTTGAATGCAAGAGTACAAGCGGGCTTGACTGCGAGGCCCACAAGCCGAGCAGGTGCGAAAGCAGGCTCTAGTGATCCGGCGGCCCCGAGTGGGTGGGCCGTCGCTCAACGGATAAAAGGTACTCCGGGGATAACAGGCTGATCTTGCCCAAGAGTCCACATCGACGGCAAGGTTTGGCACCTCGATGTCGGCTCATCGCATCCTGGGGCTGGAGCAGGTCCCAAGGGTACGGCTGTTCGCCGTTTAAAGCGGTACGCGAGCTGGGTTCAGAACGTCGTGAGACAGTTCGGTCCCTATCCTCCGTGGGCGCAGGAGAATCGATGGAGGCTGCCCCCAGTACGAGAGGACCGGGGTGGACGCACCTCCGGTGAACCGGTTGTCGACCAACGGCACGGCCGGGTAGCCGCGTGCGGCGCGGATAACCGCTGAAGGCATCTAAGCGGGAAGCCGTTCCAGGGATTAGTTCTCCTTCCGGTAAGGGCCCAGGTAGACTACCTGGTCGATAGACGGCAGGTGCAAGGGCGGCGACGTCCTCAGCCGAGCCGCACTAATCGCCCGAGCTCTTCCGGAACCGCACCTCGCGGCCCGCGGGACCCAGCGCTCATGCGCGCGGTCCGGGCACGAGGATGCCCCCGAGTCACATCTTTCCTATGCGCCATGCGGCCCCCAGGGCACGCAGATATCGACCCAGGACACCGAAGATACGGTGGGCGCCGCCCACCGGTCAGCGGCCAGAGCATGGGGGGCACGCCCGGTCCCGTTCCGAACCCGGAAGCTAAGCCCCATCGCGCCGAGAGTACTGCGGGGTCAGCCCGTGGGAGGCCAGGGCGCCGCTGACCGGTGGACGGCACCGAGCCGTACATGAGAATGAAGAAGGGGGAGGCCTCGCGGCCTCCCCCTTTTTTGCGTTTTATAGAGAGCTGTAATACAAGAACTCGCCTTCTTTTAGCTTGTCTTACTGTTTGGCTGTATTTTGAGTCCTTCTTTTGTATTTGCGCGATAATAACTCCCATTGGCGTTAGGGAGGACTTGATGTTTACCGTATTTGTCTTGGGCAATATTGCTTCGGGTAAGTCGACTGCCTGCCGCTACCTCGAATCTCATGGCGCCATGCTTATCGATCTGGACGAGCTTGCCAAATCGCTGTATGTGCCAGGCTCCGATATCGTCAATGCCCTCGCGGAAGAATTTGGCTGGGATATTTTGGACGAGGAGGGCGGCGTTCGCCGTAACATCCTCGCTTCTCGAGCTTTTGTTTCTCCTGATGCGGTCGCGAGGCTCAATAGCATTGTGCACCCCGTTCTCATTGAGCAGCTGTCACTGAGGATTCTTGATCCGGTTTGCTGCACGGTTTCGTCCCCCCGTTATCCCTTTGCGGTTGTCGAGGTTTCTGCCCCGACTGGTTTTGAGGATGCTTTTGGCCTGGCTGATGAAATTCTGGTCATCAGCGCCCCTTTGTCAGTTCGTCGCGAGCGCGCTATTCAACGTGGTATGGAGCCATCTGATTTCGATGCCCGTTCTGCTTGCCAGCCCGATGAGTCTGCGCTGTGCAATCTCGCTACAACGATGATTGATAATGCCGCAGGCGATAATTCGCTCTTTGAGCAGCTTGACTCTTGGCTTGCGCGCCGTGGGTTCGGGGATGTAGTGGATAAGGAGGAGACCGATGTCTAAGACACGTTTCTTTTCGTGGTATCGCCTTATACCGCTGACTGCCGTTTTTGTCTTCGGCCTTATTTCGCTCGTCTACTCGTATGCTCCTGCTGTTTTCTTTAAGCCGCTGTATCCGATTGACTACGAGGCATATGTAAAGCAATCCAGTATTTCGCATAATCTGGATCCGTATCTGGTGTGCGCTGTCATTAAGTCTGAATCGAATTGGGATCCCAAGGCCGAATCGAATCAGGGTGCTCAGGGATTGATGCAGCTGATGCCCGTGACTGCTCAGGATATGATCGCCAAGGGCCTTGTCGACGGTGACGAGTATTCGGCCGACAACCTTAACGATCCGGCTACGAATATCGAGTTTGGCTGTGCGTATCTTTCGTATCTTCTAGCGTATTTTAACGGGTCGACTGACAGTGCCATTGCCGCCTATAACGCCGGTATGGGCAATGTCGACGGATGGGCGCAGCAGAACACGTCACTCCATAATGCGATTACCTTCCCTGAAACTCAGGCTTATCTGATTCGTGTCAATAATGCCTGGGTTCGCTATAAGACCCTCTATCCCGATCGGTTCGTATAGGACTATGCCTGCCGCCTGCGTATACTGCAGATATATGAGTTAGGAGTATCCATGGCGGAATTTGAAGTTGAGCGTGTTGGAGGAGAGCTCAAACGTTTTGGCGTTGAGGGCTCTGAGGTGCCATTTAAGGTTGTATCTCCTTATGAGCCTGCAGGTTCTCAGCCTAAGGCCATTGAGTCGCTTGTGCAGGGTGTGAGGGACGGAGATCGCTATCAGGTTTTGCTGGGCGTGACTGGTTCGGGCAAGACCTTCACGATGGCTAAGACTATTGAGGCCCTGGGGAAGCCGACGCTGGTCATGGCTCCCAATAAAACGCTCGCCGCTCAGCTTGCGAGCGAGCTCAAAGAGTTCTTTCCCAACAATGCTGTGGTCTACTTTGTCTCGTACTACGACTACTATCAGCCCGAGGCGTATGTGCCGCAAAGCGATACATATATCGAGAAAGACTCCTCGATTAACGAAGAGGTCGAGATGCTGCGCCATCAGGCGACCGCGTCACTGCTCTCTCGACGCGATGTGATCGTTGTCGCATCGGTCTCGTGTATCTATGGCATTGGCTCTCCTGAGGACTATGCGGGTCTGGCTCCAAACGTCGACAAGAAGGTGCCGCTCGAGCGCGATGACTTTATCCATGCACTTATCGACATTCAATATGATCGCAATGACTATGACCTGGCACGCGGCACGTTCCGCGTGCGCGGCGATGTTGTCGACGTGTATCCGCCTTATGCCGAGCATCCGTTGCGGTTTGAGTTCTTTGGCGACGAGGTCGAGCTGATTGCCGAGATCGATGAGGTCACCGGAGAGATGCTTCGTGAGTACGAGGCCATCCCCGTATGGCCGGCATCGCACTACGTGACCGAGAAGCCGAAGGTCAAGGCGGCTCTGAAATCGATCAGCGAAGAGTGCGAGAAGCGCGTGGCGGAGCTCAAGGCGACCGACAAGTTGCTCGAGGCGCAGCGTCTGCAGCAGCGCACCGATTATGATCTTGAGATGCTCGAGACGATGGGCTTTTGCAACGGCATCGAGAACTACTCGCGTCATCTGGACGGTCGCAAGCCGGGTGAGCCGCCGTTTACCCTGATCGATTACTTTCCTAAGGACATGCTCTGTATCATCGACGAGAGCCATGTGACGGTGCCGCAGATCCGCGGCATGCATGAAGGCGACCGCTCGCGTAAGGTAACGCTGGTGGAACACGGTTTTCGCCTGCCCTCGGCACTCGATAATCGCCCGCTTCGTTTCGATGAGTTTGAGGCAAGGATACCCCAGTTTATCTATGTTTCGGCCACGCCGGGCGACTACGAGCTGCGGGTGAGCCAAAACGACGTGGAGCAGATTATTCGTCCGACCGGTCTGCTCGACCCCAAGATCGATGTGCGTCCGGTTCGTGGGCAGATTGACGATCTTGAGGACGAGATTCGCGAGCGCGTTGCCCGCAAGGAGCGCGTGCTGGTGACCACGCTCACCAAGCGCATGGCCGAGGACCTGACCGACCATCTGCTTGATGCCGGCATTAAGGTCAATTACATGCACTCCGATACAGCGACGATGGACCGTGTCGAGATCCTGCGAACGCTGCGCGAGGGCAAGATCGATGTTCTCGTTGGCATCAACCTGCTTCGCGAGGGCCTAGACCTTCCCGAGGTCTCACTGGTGGCAATTCTCGATGCCGATAAGGAAGGCTTCTTGCGCAACCGCCGTTCGCTGATTCAGACGATTGGCCGCGCGGCCCGTAACGCCGATGGCGAAGTCATCATGTATGCGGACGTTGTGACCGATTCGATGAAAGAGGCCATCGAGGAGACGCAGCGCCGTCGCGAGATTCAGATGGCATATAACGAAGAGCATGGCATTGTGCCCAAGACGGTGCGCAAGGCCATCAACGACATTTCGAGCTTTATTGCCGAGGCCGAAAAAACCGTGGGTTCCAAGGGGCGCTCGAAGGGCGACTCTCTTGGCCATGGCGCATTCTATACGCCCGATGAGTCGGGCGAGGGTGGCGTGCCGGAAACGGTGGCGCCCGAGCAGACACTTGCGGAGCAGTTGGAAGAGCTGCCGCATGACGAGCTTGTGCGGATCGTCGAAACCATGGAAGAGGATATGCGTAACGCTTCTGCCGCCATGGACTTTGAGGAGGCGGCGCGCCTGCGCGATGCCGTCGTTCAGATTCGGGCGATGCTCGAGGGTGCGTCTGAGGACGAGACGATTGAGCGCTTACGTTCGCAGGCCCGCAAGGGTTCCACGTTCGCATCGGGCAGAAAACGCCAGGGTGCACGGTTTAAGAAATAGCGAACATGCCCCGAGTTCCCTGCGGAGCTCGGGGCATGCGTCTTTTGCGCGCTGGAATTCGTGCGTTAGAGGTCTGCGATCAGGGCTTCGGCACAACGAATGCCGTCGGTGGCGGCGCTCATGATGCCGCCGGCATATCCAGCTCCCTCACCGCAAGGGTAGAGGCCCGGGGTCGACACGGCATGGCATGTTCGGTCTCGGGTGACGGTGACCGGTGAGCTCGAGCGAGTCTCCACGCCGGTAAGAACAGCGTCGGAGCGGTCGTAGCCTCGTAGCTTTTTTCCGAGTAGGGGAAGTCCTAGGCGGAGCGACTCGACGATATGCTGCGGCAGGGCTTCGTCAATTGCCGTCCAGGTCACACCGAGCGGATAGGTGGGCTTTACCTTTCCGGGTGCCTTGCTGGCACGTCCTGCGAGGAAATCTCCGACGAGCTGTGCCGGTGCGTTCCAGTTGGAACCGCCCAGGCGATAGGCGGCCGCCTCGCAGGCACGCTGGAGCTCGATGCCGGCGAGCGGGTCATCGTTGGGAAGGTCCTCGGGTGTGACGTTAACGAGCAGGGCGGCATTTGCGTTGCGTCCGTCGCGGGCATTGAGACTGGCGCCGTTGACGCACAGGTGGCCCTGCTCGGAAGAGGCGGCGACAACCTGCCCGCCGGGGCACATGCAAAACGAGAACACGCTGCGGCCGTTGGGAAGATGGGCGACGAGCTTGTAAGGGGCTGCTCCGAGGGCAGGATGTCCCGCCGAGGCTCCGTATTGGACTCGGTCGATGTCGCGCTGCGGATGCTCAATGCGAACGCCCATGGCAAAGGTCTTTTGTGCGAGGGCCACGTTGTGGTCCTTAAGGAGCTCAAAAATATCGCGAGCAGAATGCCCGCAGGCGAGGATGAGGCGCTTTGTCTCGATTGACTCGTAAGCGGTGTCTTGGGACGATTGGACATCAATACCGGTGATGGCGCCAGACACGTCGATGCGAATGTCGACGAGCTTCGTTCGATAACGGACGACACCTCCGAGCTGCTCGATGCGCTGGGATATAGCGGTGACAACCGTGGGAAGGATGTCGGAGCCAATGTGCGGCTTGGCATCCCACAGAATATCGCGGGGCGCACCCGCCTCGACGAAGGTTTCGAGGATAAGGCGATGGGCGGGATTTTTTGTTCCCGTATTGAGCTTGCCGTCCGAGAAGGTCCCCGCGCCGCCCAGGCCAAACTGGATATTGCTCTCGGGGTCGAGGATGCGCTCCTTTAGAAAGAGATCGATCGCCCGCGAGCGGCGAAATGCCGGGTCGCCGCGCTCAATGAGCAAGGGCTTAAGACCTGCTTCGGCGAGCGTAAGCGCAGCGAAAAGGCCGGCGCATCCGGCGCCGACAACGACAGGGCGTTCTTGAGGTGCGTCGGAGGCGGGGGAGGGGAATGAAGGCTCATCGTCTTCTATCGCGCGTACGCGCGAGCGGTCACGCTCGGCAACGCTGTCGACCGCTTCTCGCTCGAGGTGGGGACTAGTCAGCTCAACACGAAAGCTCAGGATAAAATGGACGTCTCGTTTTTTGCGAGCGTCGATTGACTTGCGGTGGAGCTCGATGGACTTGATTTCGGAGTCCTTGCAACGTAGGACGCGCTTGGCGACTCGCTTGCCAACAATGAGACAGGCATTTTCATCGCCGGCTTCATCGAGCGACGCGTTGACTTGGGTGATTTCAATCATCGAGGTCTCCTTAGAGGCAAGAAAGAGGCCGTCCGGTATCCCAGACGGCCCGAATGCGTTTTTGATTATAGACTGCGCGGCTACAGGCTGCTTGCAGCGCGAATGCCCGAGATCCAGGCCCACGCAAGGTTAAAGCCTCCGCAATCGGCGTCGATGTCGAGCGCTTCACCGCAGACGTAAAGCGGGGCGTCGACAACGCTGCGCGCGCGTAGGCTGGGTGTTGAGATACTCTCGACAGATATGCCACCACGCGTGACCTGCGCTGAGCGCTCCTCGGCTGTTCCCTCGACGAGCAACTTAAAGTGTTTGAGGATCGAGACCAGGTGGATGACATCGTTGGAGCCTGGATGGCACTGCTCGAACGCTGTGCAGACGACGCGGGAGAGTTGCGGGGCGAGCATGCCGTCGAGCCAACGGGGATCGCGGGGCGAAAAGCCGCCGAGCAGCTCAACGCGCCGGTTGAGCATATCGAGCAACTCGTCTTTGGAGAGGTCGGGGAAAACGTCGAGCAGGATCGTATCGCCGTGCTGGATACGACGAGAGAGGTTGAAGACAGCGACGCCCGAGATACCGAAGGTTCGAAACAGCACTTCACCGTCTTCGTGCCAGAGCTCATTATGATTGTGGGCGAGCGTCAAGCGGGCACGGACGCGCAGGCCATCCAACGTCTTGAGTGCCGCCCGATCGCCAACGACCGTTGCCGATACGGGGCAGAGGATGGGGCGCAGCGAAGTGAGGGGGAGGCGAAACGTATCGGCGATACCGGTGGGGTTGCCGCCCGTAGCGATAATTACGGCATGTGCCTGCAGGGCCTCGTTCTTGCGAGGGACATCGGCGAGCGCTTTCCGAAGCGAGCGGAGCTCCGATTTTCGGTCATCGTGCTTTTTTGCCTTGAGCGGCCGCGCTGGACGGTCTATTTGGAGTGCCCAGCCTTCGGAAGCTTTGTGCGCCGAGGCAACGTTGGCTCCGCAGATTAAGGTGATACCTAGGCGGTCGCAAACGCTGAGAAGCGCGTCGCGCACCGATTCGGCGCGAAGGGAGCGCGGGTACAGCCGGCCTTCCTCGGAGGTTGTCATGATACCCAGCGAGGAGAAGAACCCCATAAGCTCTTGTTCGGGCTGGGGGCCCATGACGGATTCGACGAATGCGGGGTGGTTATACCGCTGAGGATCAATCGATTCGTTGGAGAGGTTGCAGCGGCCGTTACCGGTCGCAAGGAGCTTGAGGCCGCAGGCGACATCGCGCTCAACGATGCAGACGCTTTTGCCAGCGCGTGCGGCCGTAATGGCGGCGGCGAGGCCTGAAGCCCCGCCGCCGATTACCAAGACGTCATAGAGGGCGCTCGTGTTCACTTAGGCCTCGTCGGTCTCGTGCGGGGTAATAGCCTCGACGGCAGAGACTGCCTTGGGCAACATGCCATCGGGCAGCGCGGTCTCGACCTCGCCCTTATCGCAGGCCTCGGCGAGTGCCGGATTAATGGGAAGCTGGCCCAAGATGTCGAGGTTATAGCGCTCTGCGACCTCGGGGAGCTTGCTCTTGCCAAAGACCTCGATCTTCTTGCCGCAGTCGGGGCACTCAATATAGCTCATGTTCTCGACAATGCCCAGAATGGGGACGTTCATCTTCTCGGCCATGTTGACCGCCTTGGCGACGATCATCGAGACCAGATCCTGCGGGCTCGTGACGATGACGATGCCGTCGACCGGCAGCGACTGGAAGACGGTGAGCGCGACGTCGCCTGTTCCCGGAGGCATGTCGACCAGTAGGTAGTCGATGGGGCCCCACGAGGTCTCGCTCCAGAACTGCCTAATGGCGCCTGCGATGACCGGACCGCGCCAAAGGACGGGGTCGGTCTCGTTTTGGAGCAGCAGGTTGGAGCTCATGACCTTGACGCCGTGCTCGGAGATTTCGGGCAGCATAAGGTTGCCAAGGGCATGGACGTGGCGTCCACTCATACCGAACATCTTGGGGATAGAGGGACCGGTGATGTCGGCATCGAGGACGCCGACCTTGTGGCCGTGACGGGCAAGCTCGGTGGCGATGGCACCGGTGACAAACGACTTGCCGACACCGCCCTTGCCGGAAAGCACGGCGATGACGCGCTTGACCTCGGACAGCGTGTTCTCCTCAAATTGCGACGGCGACGTTTGTCCGCCGGCGGCCTGTGCGTGTTCGCAACCCATGTATGACTCCTTTGTATATGCTGGGGCCGGGGCCCCGCGATGTGACACGAGCGTCATTGTACCCTCGTTTGCGAGCGGGAGTCATTTGCGATGCGTTTGGGCCGAGCGTGCTTGCAATACGATGGGCTCAAGCGAATGGGCGTGCTTACTGAACTTTGCTGGCGAACTCGAAGTATTGCATGCGCTGCAGCTTGTCGATCGTCGAGGCGTAGGGGCTGTCTTCCGATTCCAAGTCGTAGCGCAGCCCGTCGGCACCGAGATAGCCGGCGACATTGATGGTGGGCACATCTGACCTTGTCGCAAGCAGGGCCTTTTGGTAATTGGTGAGCGGGGCGCCGATCTTATTAAGGGTAATGGCTGCAATCTCGTTTGCCCCGACGGTGTCGTAGACGTTGAGCTCGGTATTGCCGGCGATCTCATAGTTAGCCCAGACGAGATATGTCGACTGATAGATACGGAAAGCGTGGCTTGCCGTATCTTCCTGAGGGTACAGCTCGTCGTTGAGAGTCGTTGCGGCGCTCGGCTGATGGTCGCCAAAAAAGACAAGAACAACCGGTCTGCCGATATTGCGGAGTTCGTTGATAAAGTACTCGAGGTCCCGGTCGGATGCGTTGATGCAGGTGAGATAGGTGTTGAGCGCGCTGTTGGCACCCTCACTGGCTCCCTCGACCCAATAGTTTGTCAGCTCTTCGGCGGGAACGGTGCCATAGTCGTAGCCGCCGTGATTTTGCATCGTGACGTCAAAGATGAACTGCGGGGCTTCGTCGGTTCTAAGCAGGTCGAGTATCTTGTCGTAGGTGGCGTAGTCGCATACGCCGGCATGGTAATAGGGCGCACCTTCGAAATCGCCGATTGAAAGAAAGTCTCCAAAGCCCAGCTGCTGATAGATTTTATCTCGATGGTAGTTGACGGGGTTTTGCGGGTGCATAGCGGTAGCGGTATACCCAAGCTCTTTAAGGTCCTTTGCCAGGCTGTTGACGCCATTCATCTGATACAGCTGATAGGGGATTTTGCCTAATCCGACAAAGGCCGTTGTCGCTCCGGTCAAAAATTCGAATTCGGAGTTCGCCGTTCCGCCACCGGCGACCGAAGCGAGCATGGTGCCGCGAACAAGTGTGTCGGGAAGCGAGTTGTAGAATGCGGGGCCGGTGTACCCGGCCGTCTGGAGCTGCTCAAAGCACGAAAGGTCGCTAAAACTCTCGTTCATGACGGCAACAATCGTCGGCTTGATTTCATTGAACTGGGCAACGGCCGCCGCGCGCTGTTCGCTCGAGCCATATGTGCTGTCGTAGACGGTGGCGAGCTCCTGCTCGATGCTCTGCGCCTCATCGGGCGTATAGTCTTCGGGCTTCTCAATGGGCAACTCGTTGACCATTTCGGTGAACGAAGTGATAAAACCCTGAGACGCATACGTGGTGATGGGCTGCCAACGGTCAAATCCAAAATCCAGCGCCTGCTCCAAGTCGATGTTGGAAAAGCCTGAGAGCCCCACAACGGTCACTAGCAGAAAAGCACAGAGGTTAGCGGCGATAGCGGGGAAGACATGGGTGGGCGTACGGAGCTTTCGCGGTCGGATGAGCGAAAGAAGCCCCAGGGAAATCTCCAGCAGGGCGAGAGAGGTTACGATTCCGGCGGTAAAGGTAAACTCGTATCCCTCGCTCACTTCCATTGCGGTGCCAAGGGCCAAGATATCGCTTGGCAGGATGGCTTCGCCTTTAAACGTTATGACGAAGTGCTCGGCAATGCCAAGGATGCAACAGACGACGGGCACGAGGGCCATGACGCCTCCATGACGCTGTCCCAGCAAATAAAGGGAGAGCAGAACCGTCGCGAGCAGCCCGACGGAAAACCCGAATGAGTTGGCGGGAATGCGATAGAACGTTTCGTTGCAGGCAATTTCGAGTGAAACGAACGAGAGCGCTGAAACAGCGGCGATGACAAGGATGTCACGGCAAATACAGGCAACCGTTCCCGTCGTAAGGTCGGTTTGGTCGATAAGTCCCGAAACCAAGGGCTCGACAAGAAGCATGACGGCGGCAGCACCGAGCGCCGAATAAGAAAGGACCCATAGGGAGCTGCCCTCATTTACGAGCAATTGATTCGTAACCCATGCAGCTACCACGCCGAGCGGGATGAGGAGCGTCGCGCACCAAAAGACGCGGGCAATGGGTGGCTTTTCGTTGCGTTTGATTGAAAAATACACGCGCACCACGACGATGGCCACGATAAGGACGGCGATGAATATGGGCAGATTGGCCATGTCGCTCGAAGTGATTTCAAGGGGGATATCTTCGGTCATGGACGTTCCTCTGGTACAGCAAATTAAGTTCAGTATTAGATTACTGTAACCTTTCCACGGCATTTCGAGAAACAAAGCGCCCGATACGCAAAGCTAAAGGTCTGCGAATCTTGTATTACGAACATCTGTGCGCGTCGAGTGCGCTAAACTCATCGGCAGTATGATTCGATGCAATAGGAGGCAAGGAGCTTCCATGTCTGATTCTTCTATCGTTATTCGCGGCGCTCGTGAGCACAACCTCCGTGATATCGATGTTTCCATTCCGCGTGACCAACTCGTGGTCATTACCGGTCTTTCTGGCTCGGGCAAGAGTTCGCTGGCATTCGACACTATCTATGCCGAGGGCCAGCGTCGATACGTCGAGAGCCTTTCGAGTTATGCGCGCCAGTTCTTGGGCCAGATGGACAAACCCGACTTGGATTCAATCGACGGCCTTTCGCCGGCTGTCTCAATTGATCAAAAGACGACATCCAAGAACCCGCGCTCGACGGTTGGCACCGTAACCGAGATTTATGACTATCTGCGCCTGCTGTTCGCCCGTGTGGGCACCCCGCACTGTCCCGAATGCGGCCGTGTCATTGAGCGTCAGACGACCGATCAGGTTGCCGACAAGGTCTTGGCGGCGGGGGAGGGCCGCCGCGCGTTTGTGCTGGCACCGGTGGTACGCGGGCGAAAAGGCGAGTACACCAAACTGTTTGAGGACCTTCGCGCCGAGGGCTTTAGCCGCGTGCGTGTCGACGGTGAAGTGCGCTCGCTCGACGATCCGATCGATCTGGACAAGAAGTTCAAGCACGATATCGAGGTCGTGGTCGATCGCATCGTGATTCGCGAGAACTCGCTGGGCCGTATCGCCGAGTCCGTTGAACAGGCGACTGCGCTGGCGCACGGCAATGTGAACGTATACTTGCTGCCCGACCGCGACGCTCCCGAGGGGACCGAGGGCGAGCTGCTGGAGTATTCGTTGGCCTTGGCGTGCCCGGAGCATGGACACTCCATTGACGATCTTCAGCCGCGTGATTTTTCGTTTAACGCTCCCTATGGCGCATGTCCTGAGTGCGACGGCCTGGGCTTTAAGAAAACCGTTGATGCCGAGGCGCTGATTGAGGATCCCTCGAAGTCCATTGCCGACGGAGTCTTTGGTAGCCTGTTTGGCAATTCGAACTACTATCCGCAGATTTTTGCTGCGGTCTGCAAACACTTTAAGGTGAGCGCTGATACGCCGTGGGAGGACTTGCCCCCTCGCGTGCGTCGTGCATTCTTGGATGGCCTGGGCGATACGAAGATCTCGGTCGACTACCAAAAGCTCGACGGACGTCGCAGCCAGTGGGATACCAAGTTTTCGGGCGTTCGCAACATCCTGTACGAACGCTATACCGAGACGACGAACGAGAACACCAAGGCGCGCCTGGAGAAGTACATTCGCGAGGAGCCGTGCTCGACCTGCCACGGCGCTCGTTTGCGCTCCGAGATGCTCGCCGTCACCGTGGGCGGCAAGTCCATTTACGAGGTTTGTTGCCTGTCGTGCCGTGAATCGCTCGAGTTTTTTGAGGGCCTGGAACTCACCGAGCGCCAACAGTTTATCGGCGGTCGTATCGTCAAGGAAATTCTGGAGCGCTTGCGTTTTCTGGTCGATGTTGGACTCGACTATCTGACGCTCGATCGTGCCTCGGCGACGCTTTCCGGTGGCGAGGCACAGCGTATTCGACTGGCAACGCAGATCGGCGCGGGTCTCATGGGCGTGCTCTATATTCTGGACGAGCCCTCGATCGGTCTTCATCAGCGTGACAACGAGCGCCTGATCAAGACGCTCGAGCGCCTGCGCGATATCGGCAATACCGTTATCGTCGTCGAACACGACGAGGATACAATCCGTGCCGCCGACTACGTGATCGACATGGGGCCCGGCGCCGGTGTCAACGGCGGGCACGTAGTCGCGGCGGGAACGCCTGCTGATATCATGGCGTGTCCTGAGTCGATGACGGGCGCTTATCTGACCGGCAAACGAATGATTCGGGTGCCTGATGAACGGCGCAAGCCCGGTCGCGGCTGCCTTAAAATTACGGGCGCTCGAGCCAACAACCTCAAAAATGTCACTGCCAAGATCGAGTTTGGTACGCTTACGGTTGTTACCGGCGTGTCGGGATCGGGCAAGAGCTCCCTGGTTACCGACACTATTGCGCCTGCCCTTACGAATGCCATTCACCGTTCGACGCGCCCTGTGGGTCCGTATAAGAAAATCGAGGGCATCGAGTGTATCGATAAGGTTATCGATATCGACCAGTCGCCGATTGGCCGCACGCCGCGTTCCAACCCTGCTACCTATATCGGCCTGTGGGATGATCTTCGCGCGCTGTTTGCGAGTACGCCGGAGTCGAAGGCGCGCGGCTACTCGCCGGGTCGTTTCTCCTTTAATGTGAGTGGCGGGCGCTGTGAGGCGTGCAAGGGCGACGGACAGATCAAGATCGAGATGCACTTCCTTCCCGATATCTACGTTCCCTGCGAAGTTTGCGGCGGTAAACGCTACAACCGCGAGACACTCGAGGTCACCTACCGTGGCAAGACCATCTCGGACGTGCTCGACATGAGCGTCACCGAGGCGCTGGCCTTCTTTGGGAATATCCCGCAGATTAAGCGCAAGCTCCAGACGCTGTACGATGTAGGCTTGGGCTACGTGAGCCTGGGCCAGCCCGCCACGACGCTCTCGGGCGGCGAGGCACAGCGTGTGAAGCTCGCCAAGGAGCTTCATCGACGCCAGACGGGCAAGACGTTCTATATTTTGGACGAGCCGACGACCGGCCTTCATTTTGAGGACGTCCGCCAGCTGCTCGATGTGCTGCAGCGCTTGGTCGATGCGGGCAACACAGTGCTGGTGATTGAGCACAACCTTGATGTCATCAAGGTTGCCGACCGCCTGATCGATATGGGTCCCGAAGGCGGTAACGGCGGCGGAACCGTCGTGGTTTCGGGCACACCGGAGCAGGTTGCGGACTGTCCGCAGAGTTATACGGGCAAGTTTTTGGCGCCGTTGCTCAGGCGTGACCGGGAGCGTCAGGCTCAACTTGATGCTCAATAAATAGACGATTCAGTTTATGGGCGCCATCGACTCCTTGTGATTCGATGGCGCTTGCTGTGCCGAAGTGACGTATGCAGCCGAATTGGACATATACTTAATCCTTACGTCCGAATGCGAGGGAAAGGATATGTCATGGCAAAGGCTGTAAAGACGCCAAAAACCAATGCGATGCGCGAGCTGGAAAGCGCCGGCATTTCCTATGTTCTACATACGTACGAAGACGATGGTGATGAGTCGGTGGGCCTGGGGGTCGCGATTTCGGAGCAGCTTGGCGAGGAGCCCGGTCAAGGATTTAAGACTTTGGTCTGCGTGACACCGTCCAACGACTATGTCGTGTGCTGCATTCCTGTTGCCGACGAGCTCGATCTAAAGTCCGCCGCGCGTGCCGCGGGGGAGAAGTCCTTGGCCATGATGCATGTGAAGGATTTGCTTGCGGCGACTGGCTACGTTCGCGGCGGCTGCAGCCCGGTCGGTATGAAAAAACGCTACCGGACGCTCATTGATGAGACGTGTGTCCTTTGGGATACCATTTTTATTTCGGGAGGCAAGCGTGGTTATCAGCTCGAGCTTGCACCCGATGATTTAATTGCATTTTGCGGGGCGACGTTTGCCGCGATTACGAGAGAGGACTGAGCGATGCCGCAGGAAGAATTGAAGCGCGGAGCTCATTTTGCAGAAGAATCTGCGCCTCAGACACCCTCATCCGAAGCTTCTTCGTCGCGAGATGACACTGACGACATGGGCTCGTCGGACTACTCCACGGTTGGTCGTTCCGCCGGGCTTATGACCATCCTGACCATCGTGTCTCGCGTCACCGGTTTTATCCGCACGTGGGCAATGGCGGCCGCTATCGGCATGTCGCTGCTCTCGTCTTCCTATCAGGTCGCCAACAACCTGCCCAATATGCTCTACGAACTCGTGATGGGCGGCATGCTCGTGACGGCGTTTTTGCCCGTGTACATGGGCGTGAGGCGTGAGCAGGGTCGCGAGGCCTCGAACGAGTACGTGGGCAACCTGCTCGGTATTCTGCTATTGGTGCTGGGTGGCATTTCGTTGCTGGGGACCGTGTTCGCCCCGGGCTTTATCTGGACGCAATCGTTCCTTTCGGGTGACGGCGGCAGCATGGATACCGCTGCGTTCATGTTCCGTTTCTTTGCCATCCAGATTCTGTTTTATGGTTTGGGCTCGGTGTTTTCGGGCGTCCTCAACGCACACCGCGACTACTTCTGGTCGACGTTTGCCCCGGTCCTCAACAATGTGATCGTCATTGCGAGCTTTATGGGCTTTGCGCCCGTGTCCGCACAGTTTGGCGAACGTGCCGGCATCATCTTGATTGCGGCCGGTACGACCCTCGGTGTCTTTGTTCAGATGGCATGTCAGATCCCCGCGCTTGGCAAGCACGGCGTGCATCCCCATATCCATATCGACTTTAAGGACCCCGCACTGCGCCAGACGATTGCGCTCGGTATCCCGACGCTGCTCGCCACGGTGTGCATGTTTGTCTCGACTTCTATCACCAACGCTGCTGCGCTGGTGGTCCAGCCCGAGACTGGTCCTTCCGTCATCGCCTATGCGCGCCTGTGGTACACGCTGCCCTACGCGCTGATTGCCGCCTCGCTTTCGACGGCGCTCTATACCGAGCTCTCTCACGACGCACAGGAGAAGGATTACGACAGCGTCCGCACGGGCATTTCGCGTGGCGTCGCCCAGATGCTGTTCTTCCTGATTCCATTCGCGCTGTACCTGATTGTCTTCGCGCGTCCGCTCAACATGATCTACTGCGCTGGCAAGTTCGATGAGTCCGGTGTGGCGCTGGTGTCGGAGTTCCTTATCTACCTGGCACTTTCCCTGCCGCTCTACGGCGTGGTCGTGCTGATGCAGAAGAGCTTCTCTGCCTTGCTCGACATGAAGCCCTATAGCCGCTATTGTCTGTATTCCGCCATCGGCCAGGCCGGCTCGGTTCTGCTGTTTGGCGTTGTGCTGGGCTTCGGTATGCCGGCAATCGCGCTTTCGTATGTCGTCGACTACGTGATCTTGGTCGGTTGCTCGCTGTGGTGGCTGCGTCGTCGCCTGCGTGGTCTTCAGGTTAAATCTATCCTGCATGGCGGTTTCTTCGGCCTTTTGCTCGGTGGCCTGGGTGCTGCCGCAGGCGCCGGCGTCATGCGGGCGCTTGAGCACTTTGTCGGGGCACTTGGCGGCTCGATTCTGATTACTCTTGGCTACGTTTGCGTTGCGGGTGTCGTCTCGCTTGCTGTTACCTTTGGCCTTGCCGTCGTCCTTAAGATGCCCGAGGTCTCGGCGCTGATTCGTCGCAAGTAGGTGCGCGTGGCCGGTCACGACAACATTCCAACGCTTGCCGAGCAGGTTTCGCGCGTTCCCACGCAGCCCGGCTGCTACCTTTGGAAAGACGCCAAGGGCGATGTCATCTACGTGGGCAAGGCGAAAAACCTGCGCGCCCGTATGCGTCAGTACGTGACGCTGCAGGACGAGCGCCAGAAGATCCCGCTGATGATGCAGCTGGTGGCGAGCTTCGACTATATCGTGGTGGAGACCGAGCACGAGGCGTTGGTGCTCGAGCGCAATTTGATTGGTCAGTACCATCCGTACTTTAACGTCGACCTCAAGGATGACAAAAGCTACCCCTTTATCGCCATTACAAAGGGCGACCTGTATCCCGCTATCAAATACACGCGTGAGCGTCATAAGCCGGGAACGCGCTATTTTGGACCTTATACCGATAGCCGCGCGGCACGTGAGACGATAGATACGCTGCGCAAGGTTATCCCCATCTGCTCCGCATCCTGTGCGGAGTGGCGTCGTTGTCGCCGTATCGTCGAGTCCCACAAGGGCGAGGAAGACATCGTCAATATGATTTGCGCGCAAAACGGGCGCCCCTGCTTTGACTACCATGTCGGGCGCGGCCCGGGTGCGTGTGTCGGCGCGATTTCCCCGGCAGACTATGCCAAGAACGTCAAACGTGTCGAACGTTTTTTGTCTGGCCATCGCAAGGACGTCGTCGACGAGCTGACATCCGAGATGACGGAGGCCGCCGAGGTGCTCGATTTTGAGCGCGCCGCCCGCGTCAAACGTCGTTTGGAGGTCATCAGGGGTCTGGACGACCGTCAGCAAGTCGTTTTTCCCTCCAGTGTCGATATCGATGTCATCGGTTTCTATCGCGAGGAGACCATCTCCGCCGCTTGCGTCTTCGTCGTTCGCGAGGGCCGAACAGTTCGCACCTGCGAGTTCATTCTCGACAAGGGTCTTGATGTTGACGAGGAAGAGCTCCAGTCGGGCTTTCTTAAGCGCTATTACGACGAGACGGCTGATATTCCAGCTGAGGTCAACCTTTCCGTCGAGCTTGAGGATGCGGAGGCGCTGGGGGAGTGGCTTGCGGGCAAGCGTGAGCGTTCCTGCCATCTCCATAGGCCGCAGCGTGGCGAAAAGCACCGTCTACTCGATATGGCATCCAAAAATGCGCGCCATGCCCTCATGCGCTACATGATGCGAACGGGGTACGCTGACGACCGCACCAATCAAGCGCTCCTGGAGCTCGAAAGTGCGTTGGCGCTGCCATCGCCGCCGTTGCGTATCGAGTGCTTCGATATCTCTACACTGCATGGCACCTTTACGGTCGCCTCGATGGTGGTGTTTACCAACGGGCGCGCCGACAAGAGCCAGTATCGTCGTTTTAAAATCCAGGCCGAATTGGACGAGGCAAACGACTTCGTGTCGATGTCCGAGGTTTTGGGACGACGCTATGCTCCCGAGCGCATGGCCGACGAGCGCTTTGGCTCGCGCCCCGATTTGCTCGTTGTCGATGGCGGTAAGCCGCAATTGACCGCTGCGATCAAGCAACTTGAGGCTCTTGGGCTCGATATACCAGTTTGTGGCTTGGCAAAGGCCGATGAGGAGGTTTTCGTGCCTTGGGACGAGACTCCAGTCGTGCTGCCGACCGGGTCCGCGTCGCTCTATCTAATTAAACAGGTGCGCGATGAATCGCACCGTTTTGCTATCACGTTCCATCGCGAATTGCGCGATAAAGCCATGACGGTATCGGTACTCGATGACGTTCCAGGCGTGGGGCCCACCAGAAAACGTGCCCTTATGCGCCATTTTGGCTCGATGAAGCGTTTGCGCGCGGCGAGCGAGCAAGAGATCGCGGAAGTTCGAGGCGTTCCTGCCGATGTCGCCAAAGCGGTTCACGAGGCGCTCGTTGCATGGAATGCCGAGCGCGCCGAGGCGGCGGCAAAGCAATCCGAAAACTAAACATGCCTCTAAACAACTGATATACATGATTGCGTGATTTTCAATCATGTATTTCACGGCGATTACCAGCCGATTTCGGGTTTTATTAACGCTAAAACGTTTGACTAGCCATGGTGAACAACCCTGCTATCCTGCGGGTTGACGAAGACTGATATCTCACCTCGCCGATACATACTGTCTGGCGAATCGTTTGTCAACGAATTCGGTGAACGGTAGTAAATACCGTTCAAGCGTATGTATGTATCGGTCGCCGAGCGCGGCACCTCAGTTGGGTTCGTCGGTAGGTAAGGTATATATCGTCCGCAAGTTGCGCGGGGGCAAGTCTAGGTGCTCCCGAGTAAGATTCTCTATTGATAGGAGAAGACATGGCCATCATCAACAAGGGTATGTCCAGGCGTTCGTTCCTCGGCCTCACCGGCAGCGTCGCTGCTGTCGCAGGGCTTGGTCTCACCGGCTGCGGTGGCAGCTCTAGCGACGAGGGTTCCGCTTCCGGTTCCACCGATTCCGCCAACCGTGGCGGCGGCGTGATCACCGCTGGTTCCGCTTACGCTCCGTCCAGCTTCGATCCCGCCAGCACCGGCTCCGCTGTGGGCCTGGGTGCTAACTGGCACGTCGTCGAGGGCCTCTACGGCATCGATTACCACGACTACAGCACCTTCAACGAGCTCGCCACCGACGATCCTAAGTCCGTGGACGACACCACTTTCGAGGTCACCATCCGCAAGGGCGCCAAGTTCTCCGATGGCACCGAGGTCACCGCTGACGATGTCGTTGCCTCCTACACCGCTTGCGCCGCTTCCGCTACCTATGCTCCGTTCTTCCAGCCCTTCGAGTCCATCGAGGCCAAGGACGCCAGCACCGTGACGGTCAAGACCAAGGTCCCCAACTTCTCCCTGCTCAAGGATCGTCTGGCCATCGTCCGCGTTACCCCGGCCACTCAGACCGAGGAGGATCGCGCCAAGCAGCCGATCGGCTCCGGCCCCTGGATGTACGACTCTATCTCCGATACCGAGATTACCCTGGTTCCCAATCCTGAGTACAACGGTGAGTATGCTGCCGAGGATAAGAAGATCCAGTACAGCATCCTGACCGACCCCACCGCTCGCGTTACCGCTCAGCAGGAGGGCTCCACGCTCGTTATGGAGCTCGTTACCGCTGACGCCGTCGACCAGCTTGAGAGCGCCGGCTGCAAGATCGATAACGTTCAGGGTTTCGGCACCCGCTTCATCATGTTCAACGTCGCCAAGGAGCCTTGGAACAACGTCAAGGTCCGTCAGGCTGTCATGTATGCGCTCGACACCGAGAAGATGGTCAGCAACACCTTCGCCGGCCTTGCCACCGCTGCCAGCTGCTACCTGCCCAAGAGCTTCACCAACTATCATGAGGCTTCCACGGTGTACAAGACCGACGCCAAGAAGGCTAAGAAGCTCATCGAGGAGTCTGGCATCACCCCGGGTGCCATCACCCTGCGCACCACCGACAACGAGCAGATTAAGGGCATGGCCGCCCAGGTCAAGAACGACCTCGACGCTCTCGGCTTCGATGTGACCATCCAGACCGATACCTCGCCGGCCACCTACGCTGCCATCGACGGCGGCGAGGCCTACGATATCCTCCTTGCCCCTGGCGATCCTTCCTGCTTCGGCGCCGACCCCGACCTGCTGCTCAACTGGTGGTACGGCGACAACGTCTGGATGCAGACCCGTTGCCCGTGGAAGGAGTCCACTGAGTGGCAGAAGCTCCACAGTCTCATGGACGAGGCTCTTGCCGCCGAGGGCGACGAGCAGCAGAAGAAGTGGAACGAGTGCTTCGACATCATTGCCGACAACGCCGTTCTGTACCCCGTTGTCCACGTCAAGACCGTCTCCGCTTCCTGGGACGATCCGTCCACTGCGCCCAACGGCGAGGCCCTCGATGGCTTCAAGGGCATCGGCACGACGAGCATGTCCTTCAGGGGCGTTGCGACCGTCAAGGCGTAAGACTCGCTTGAGTCTGTATGCAGGATGTCGGTCATTGGGGCCGTATCCTCATAGTTGAAACAAAGACCCGGGCGGCAACGATGTCGCTCGGGTCTTGTAATGAGTACCCGTACTCATATACCAGTTGGTCCTACCGACAAAAGAAAGGGGAGAGAACGTGAACAACTTGCTACGTTTGATTGGAAGGCGTCTTGTGGCGCTGCCGATCATGGCATTGGGCGTCACCGTCCTGGTGTTCTTCCTTATGTCGTTCTCCAAGACCGACCCCGCCTACACGGCGTTGGGTGACGGTGCCTCGCCCGAGGCGGTTGCCGAGTACCATGAGAAGTATGGTCTGGACGACCCCTGGCCCGTGCGCTACGTGCGCTATATGGGCGATTTGATCCATGGCGACATGGGCACCTATGGTGCTGCTCGCAACTCCGTTGCCAAGCGCATCTCCACGGCCCTGCCCGTCACGATGCAGCTGACCTTTATCGGTCTTGCCATCGGTGCGGTCGTTTCGTTTTTGCTCGGCGTCATCGCGGCACTGTATCGCGACAAATGGCCGGACCAAGTGATCCGCGTCTTTTCCATCGCCGGCTTGGCAACCCCGTCGTTCTGGCTTGCCGTTCTGTTGATCCTGCTGTTCTCTTCCTACCTTAAGGTGCTCCCGGCATCGGGTGCTCTGCCTCACTTCACCACGAATCCGGTTGGCTATCTGGGACGTATGATCATGCCCGCTATCGCCTTGGCATTTCCGCTGACGGGCCAGATGACTCGTATCGTGCGTACCGCCATGGTCGAGGAGCTCGACAAGGATTATGTCCGTATGGCTCGCGGCGCCGGCGTTCCCGAGAAGGTCGTCGTCGGCATCAACGTTCTTCGCAATGCGCTGATCACCCCGGTCACCACCCTCGGTCTTAAGATCGGTTACCTCATGGGCGGCGCCGTCGTCATCGAGGTTATCTTCAACCTCCCCGGCATGGGCACTGCGATTCTGCAGGGCGTTCAGGGCAACGAGGCGAACCTGGTTCAGGGCGTCGTTATCGTCGTTGCTCTTGCCTTCATCATCATCAACATCGTGGTTGACATGCTCTACCTGCTCATCAACCCGCGCATCAGGACGGTGTAGATTATGGTAAAGATTCGAGAGAAGCAAACCGAGCAGCTCGAGAAGGCTGCCTCCAAGGGGCTCAAGCTCGGTGGCTGGAAGAAGATGACGTTGTCTTCTAAGATTGCCGCCGTCGTGCTGGTGCTGGTCGCCCTGACTGCGATTCTGGCGCCCCTTCTTGCCCCCTATAGCCCGGTCGAGATCTTTACGGCTCGCCAGGCTCCCGGCAACGGATTTATCTTCGGTACCGACGATAAGGGTCGCGACATTCTGTCGCGTATGCTCTACGGTGGTCGTTACTCGCTGATTATCGGCTTTGGCGCCACCGCCATGGCTCTGGTCTGCGGCTCGGTCGTGGGCGCCCTTGCAGCGGTTTCGCGCAAGGCCGTCTCCGAGACGATCATGCGTATCCTGGACATCATCATGTCCATCCCGGGCATCGCCCTCGCGGCCGTCTTTGTCTCCATCCTGGGCAACTCCGTGCCGTCGATCATCTTCGCCATCGGCTTTATGTACACTCCGCAGATTGCCCGTATCGTGCGCGCCAACATCGTGTCCGAGTACGGCGAGGACTATGTTCGCGCGGTCATCGTTTCCGGCGCCAAGGCTCCGTGGATTTTGATCAAGCATGTTCTGCGTAACTGCATCGCCCCGATCATGGTCTTCACCGTTACCCTGGTCGCCGACGCCATCATCTTCGAGGCCTCGCTGACCTTCATCGGCGCTGGTATCCAGGAGCCCACCGCTACCTGGGGCAACATCCTCGCCGACGCCCGCGGCGGCGTGCTCGCCGGCCGTTGGTGGCAGGCACTGTTCCCGGGCCTGGCCATCATGATCACCTGCCTGGCGCTCAACATCCTCTCCGAGGGCATTACCGACGCCATGGCCGCTGCTCCCTCCGCCGCCCTGGATCCCACCGATTCCTCCAAGCGTCGCGAGGCCGACCTGCTGGTCTCCGACCCCGTTCGAGCCTACAAGGAGCAGGCCCAGTCCCTCTCCGCTCGCCTTGGCGCCCTGCGCGATGTCGAGCTCAAGCGTGACGATCGCCATGTGCCCGACGAGTCTGTCGAACCGATTCTCTCGGTCCGTGACTTCTGCATCCAGTTTGAGCATCACGGTGATATCAACGTCGTCGACCATGTCAACTTTGACGTCCGTCCTGGTCAGACCATGGGCCTGGTGGGCGAGTCCGGTTGCGGTAAGTCCATCACCACGCTGGCCATCATGGGCCTGACCGATGAGGACGAGCACCTTTCCGGCGAGGTCCTCTGGGAGGGCCGTGACCTGCTCAAGATGAGCAAGAAGGAGTGGTTCGGCCTGCGCGGTACCGATATCGCTATGGTCTATCAGGACGCCCTGTCCTCGCTCAACCCCTCCATGCTCATCTCTGCCCAGATGAAGCAGCTCACCAAGCGCGGCGGAACCCGCAGCGCCGAGGAGCTCCTGGAGCTCGTCGGCCTCGATCCCAAGCGCACGCTCGAGAGCTATCCGCACGAGCTTTCCGGCGGCCAGCGTCAGCGTGTCCTGATCGCTATGGCCCTTACCCGCGACCCCAAGCTGGTCATCTGCGACGAACCCACGACCGCTCTGGACGTTACCGTCCAGAAGCAGGTCATCAAGCTGCTCAACGATCTTCAGGCCAAGCTCGGCTTTGCCATGATCTTCGTTTCGCACGACCTGGCGCTGGTCGCCGAGGTCGCCCACAACATCACGGTTATGTACGCTGGCCAGGTTATCGAGCAGGCACCCACCAAGGAGCTGCTCACTAACCCGATCCACGAGTACACCCGCGGTCTTCTGGGTTCCGTTCTGTCCATCGAGAGCGGTTCGGGCCGCCTGCACCAGGTGCCCGGCGCCGTTCCGAGTCCGCGCGATTTCCCCAAGGGCGATCGCTTCGCGCCCCGCTCGAGCCATCCGCGTATTGGCCTGGACACCCGTCCGGTCTTCAAGCGCGTGCCCGGCACCGAGCACTTCTATTCCGAGCTCCCCGACGAGGTGCTCAAGGCAAATGGTTTGACCCCTCACGCGGAGGTGATGTAGATGAGCGAGACCGCAGTCAACGGCGTCGAGCCGATCATCTTCCTTGATGACGTCCACGTCACCTTTAGGACCCGTACCGGCTCGATTCTGCACCCCAACCTGGTTCACGCCGTCCAGGGTGTAACGATTAAGCTCATGCCCGGTCAGACGATCGGCATCGTCGGCGAGTCCGGTTGCGGTAAGTCCACCACCGCCAACGTCATGTGCGGCCTGCAGGCCCCCACGAGCGGCAAGGTCTACTTTAAGGGCAAGGACGTTACCAAACGTACCGCCGAGGACCGTCGCCACATGGGTCGCGTCATCTCGGTCGTGTTTCAAAACCCGGCCACGGCGCTCAACCCCCGCATGGTCGTTCGCGAGCAACTGCTCGACCCCATGCGCGTCCACAACCTGGGTACCGAGGCCGAGCAGGAGAAGCGCGTCAAAGAGCTCCTGGAGCTCACCGGTCTGCCCAGCTCCGCCGCCGAGGTTCTTCCCGGTCAGCTTTCGGGCGGCCAGCGCCAGCGCGTCGCAATTGCCCGTGCCCTGTCGCTGAACCCCGATGCCATCATCGCCGACGAGCCCACCTCGGCTCTGGACGTTTCGGTCCGCGCGCAGATTCTGAACCTGCTGACCGACCTTAAGAAGGAGCTCGGCCTGGCCATGGTGTTCATCAGCCATGACATCCAGACGGTCCGCTATATCTCTGACGACATCATCGTTATGAATGGCGGCAAGATCGTCGAGCAGGGCGAGGCCAAGCAGGTCTTCCAGCATCCCCAGGACCCCTACACCAAGATGCTGCTCGGCGCTGCGCCGTCGCTGCTGCACCCCAAGCTCGGCGAATAGCCTCGCTTTCCCTCCCGTGCGCCCGGTTCCCTTGCCGGGCGCACCTCCGTTGCGATTTCGAAAGGTTGGGTTCACGAGCCATGCCAAGTGCTCAGGAGCTACAACATCAATTTGGTGAATATCGAGGCGCCATGCCCCGTCCATCAGATTTCGATCTCTTTTGGAAGGATCGCATGGCCGAGGCCGACGCCGTCGGGCTTGACTATGCGATCGACACGGCATCGGTCACCGATGCCGCGACCTGCCAACTTTTCGACCTCTGGTATACCGGCATGTGTGGCGCTCGCCTGCATGCCAAGTACCTTAAACCCGTCTCGGACGAGCCCGTGCCATTGGTGCTTCAGTTCCATGGGTATCCGGGTGCAAGCCGCAGCTGGTTTGAGCAGGCGTCGTTTGCGGGCATGGGCATGGCACTCATCGCCCTCGACTGCCCCGGCCAAGGAGGTCCCTCCGAGGACATTGGTGGATTTGAGGGCACAACGGTTGCCGGGCATATCGTCGCCGGCATCGACGGCGACCCGGCCAACCTCTACTATGTCCGCTTGCACCAAGATATTCGCATCCTGTGCCGTATTGTTCGCGAGCTCGAGGGCATCGATCTTTCTCGTGTGTTTGTGAACGGCGCGTCGCAGGGTGGTGGTTTGGGCATTGCGACCTGTGCGCTTAACAGCGAGCTTATCAATCGTGCCGCCATCCTCTATCCCTTCCTGTCAGATTTCCGCCTAGTCTGGGATTTGGATGCAGACGACATTGCCTACGAGGGCCTGCGCTATTGGTCTCGCTGGTTTGACGAGGACTCGACTCGTATTGACGAAGCCTATGCCAAGCTGGCGTACTTCGATTCCAAGAACTTTGCCCCTATGGTCAAATGCCCCGTGCTGTTTGGCACCGGCACAGCCGATATCGTCTGCCCGCCAGCGACGCAGTTTGCGGTCTATAACAACCTGACCTGCGAAAAGCGTCATGAGTTCTTTGAAGGCTTTGGCCACGAGGAGATTCAGGATTTTGACGATCTGATTATTCCGTTTTTCTGCAAGGGAGGGGAGGCTCATGTCTAAGTGCGAGAGCAATGTTAATGAGCTGATTGTCCCCGGGCTCGTGGGAATTCCTGGAACGGTTTCGTCAAGGCTCGCAGAATATCGGGACTGGCGCGGTGATGTCCAAGCAGATGTTTCTGATTTAGAGACATGCGCTTCGAATCTTGAGATTCAAGGCCTGGCCATTACGGCGATTGACTTTGTTAACCCCTGCGCCCGTTACTCGGAGGTCTCCTTTGAGCTCGGTGACGATGCGATTCACGCTCGTTTGATCGAGCCTGTCGGTCGTGCCCGAGTGTCTGAGCGCGTGCCGCTGTGCCTGATGTTCCACGATATCGATCGGCCTGTGCGCGGCTGGCATCACATGACGAGATTTGCCGCCATGGGGTATGCCGTCCTCGCGCTGGATGACGATGTTGCTGGTGCGGACGACCTGCAGCGGGGGATTTCTTCGCCCGCTTTTGTCGAGCGCGTCCGTTGGGGTTGCGCGCTGGCGAAGGTGGCGCGCAATCTTGATGGCATGGACCCCGACCGCATCTTTGCATGGGGCGAGGGTCTAGGCGGCGGAGTCGCGCTGGCGGTTTCTGCTCTGGACGAGCGGGGTCTCGCCTGCACGGCGGTTGCCAATCCGCTTCCTGACGGCCTCGAGGCGCTGTCGTCTCGGGTGCGCGGATCGGTGCTCATGGGCACATCGCTCATGGATACCGTGAGCGATCCCAAGGATCAGTTTGCCGTATTCAACGGTCTTGAGTGTGACCGGAGACATATCATCTATGCCAAATACGCTCACGAGCGCATCAATGCGTTCGAAAACGAAGTCGTCGACTTTTTTAACCAAACGTTCTACTCGTGTTCTTTGGCCTAGACGGCCTGGACACTGCCAACAAGAGTGGGCGGCATAGGGCTGCCCGCCAGACAGCTAAGGAGATTCTTGTGGCAACTCAGAAATTCACCGGCGTTATCCCTCCCGTCGTTGTTCCCGATACCGAAGACCACCAGCTCGACGTTGCCTCCTTTGAGCGCAGCATCAACCGCATGATCGATGCCGGCGTCGATGGCCTGTTCTTCTTGGGCTCTTCGGGCGAGGTCGTCTTCTCCACTGACGAGCGTCGTCGTCAGATCATCGCCGAGGCCGTCCGTATCGTCGACCACCGCGTTCCCGTTCTGGTCGGCATCATCGATACCGAGACCGAGCGCATGATCGAGCACGGCAAGGTCGCTCAGGAGCTGGGCGCCGATGCGCTTGTCGCCACCTGCCCGTTCTATGCCCTGCAGGGCATGACCGAGGTCGAGGAGCATTTCCGCATCCTGCACGAGGAGCTCGACCTGCCCATCTTCGCCTACGACATCCCCGTGTGCGTCCACACCAAGCTCCCCTGGAAGCTCCTTGCCAAGCTCGGCGCCGAGGGCGTCCTGGCCGGCGTCAAGGATTCCTCGGGCGATGACATCTCGTTCCGCTATCTCGTTCAGGAGAACGAGAAGAACGGCCACCCGATGAGCATCCTCACCGGTCACGAGGTTGTTGTCGACGGCGCCTACCTCGGTGGCGCCGACGGTTCCGTCCCGGGTCTCGCCAACGTTGAGCCCGAGGGCTACGTGCGTCAGTGGAAGGCCGCTCAGGCCGGCGACTGGGCTACCGTCAAGGCCGAGCAGGATCGCCTCAATGAGATTTCGCACATCTGGGATGTCACCTCGGGCGTTCAGGGCTATGCCGGCGGCGTTGGTGCCTTCAAGACCGCTATGAATCTCATGGGCATCTTCGACAGCCCGACCATGCCGCGCCCGGTGAAGGCCATGACCGGCGAGAACGTCGAGGCGATTAAGAAGGTCCTCCAGGACAACGGTCTCCTGTAAAGCTTCCCCAGGCACCCGATCTTGGGGCTCAAGTGGTCGGGCGTGACCCATTAGGTCAACGCCCGACCACTTTCACCCCAACCTCGGGCACCTGGAAAACCTTTACCGCGCTGTGGCGGCTAGCCTGACGGCGCATTTCCTGTAGTTGTTTTTATCTCCTAAGGAGAGCGACATGGAGAACAAGTACGTTTGCTCCGTCGATATCGGCGGCACCAAAATTGCGACTGCCATTATGGAGTATCCGGCTGACGGCAGCGTGCCCCATCCCGTATTTGAGGCCGAGGTTCCTACCGAGGCCCAGGAGGGCGGCGAGGCCGTCTTCCAGCGTATCGAGGCGTCCATCAAGGCCGCTCTTGAGGCGAATCCCGATGTCGAGGTCCTCGGTGTCGGTATCGGTGCCGCAGGCGTCGTCGATCCCAAGACGGGCGCCATCGCGTATGCTAACGAGATCATGCCCGGCTGGTCCGGCGTTCAGTTGGGGCCGCGCCTGCGCGAGGACCTTGGTCTTCCCGTTGCCGTGGTGGGAGACGTGCAGGCTCATGCTCTGGGCGAGGCCCACTGGGGCGTCGGTAAGGGCAAGTTCTCCGTCTTGTGCCTTGGCATCGGTACGGGCATCGGCGGCGCATATGTCGAGAACGGCCGCGTGATGCAGGGCTTCCATGGTGCTGCCGGCCATATGGGCCACATCGAGTGCTCGGCTGCTGCCGGCATTCCCTGCGCCTGCGGACGTTCTGGTCATCTTGAGTCGGTTGCTTCGGGCACTTCCATTGGTCGTATGTACGATGAGCGCTTTGGTCGCGTCGACCCCAGCCGTCCTTCGGTCGGTCGCGATGTGAACGACCTGTGCCGTGCGGGCGACGCAAAGGCGACCGAGGTCATCCATGACGCCGGCTTTGCGCTGGGCGCCAGCTTGGGCTCGCTTGCCAACATCTTGGATCCCGAGGTCATCGTGCTTTCGGGAGGTGTGATTCACCAGGGTCCCGATTGGCGCTCGCAGACGTGGAAGGACTCGGTGCACGAGGGCTATGCCAGCCAGGCGCTCGACCCGCTTCAGGACACGCCGATCCTCATCGGTTCTCTGGAGGGCGACGCGCCGCTTATCGGTGCCGCCGAACACCTTCTTGCGTCGTTGAAGTAAACATAACTACCAAGTGCGCCTTCTGAGGTGCCGCAGATTGACGTGAAAGAGGAGCGAAGCGTGCTTTGGTATGCGAGCGACGGTTTGAACGTCAAGGTGCGGTGTCTCAGAAGGCTGTTTTGAGAAAGGTTGAGTCGAACATGACCGTTGATCCTTTGATCCAGTCCCTAAAGGGCAAGCTCGTCGTGAGCGTTCAGGCCTATATGGGCGAGCCGCTTCGTACGCCCGAAACCATGGCTCAGATGTCTCGCGCCTGCGAGCTTGGTGGCGCCGCCGCTATTCGCTGCCAGGGTCTTGCCGACATCGCCGCCATTAAGGGCCGCTGCGAGGTTCCCGTCATCGGCCTGTGGAAGGATGGGCACGAGGGCGTCTACATCACGCCGACGCTGCGCCACGCTCGCGCCTGCGTTGCCGCCGGTGCCGACATCGTGGCAATTGATGCCACTGATCGCCCACGTCCCGATGGCAAGACCGTCGAGGATACCTTCCGTCCGCTGCACGAGGAGGGCGTGCTCCTGATGGCCGACTGTGCCACCATCGAGGACATTCGCCGTGCGGTTGATATGGGCTTTGACCTGGTATCCACTACGCTTTCTCATGGTGTCGCCGCCATCGACTGCACCATGGCCGATGGCCCTGATCTGCCGCTCCTGCGTCAGGCGACCGAGGAATTCCCCGGTCTTCCCATCATCTGCGAGGGCCGCGTGCACACGCCCGAGGAGGCCCGCGCCGCGATTGATGCGGGCGCCTGGGCAGTTGTCGTGGGCACTGCCATTACGCACCCCACGAGTATTACGAGTTGGTTTAAAGCCGCGCTTGAGGCGTAAGACAGACCTCGTATCCGCTCAGGGCGGTATACTCATTAAAGGCAATTGACCGCGCGGGATCCGGGTTGCTGGGTCCCGCGCTTGTTTTCAGGAGGCAACACATGCAAAAGGGAGACTCCATGGATGCGGCGGAGCGCTCGGAGCGCATCCCCGATATCGTCATCATCACCGGAATGTCCGGATCGGGCCGCACGCAAGCTATGCATGTGTTCGAGGACATGGGCTACTTTTGCATCGACAACTTGCCTCCGCGTCTGATCGCCCAGCTTGCCGAACTCGTCGGCATCAATACGGGCGTGGGCAGGCATCTTGCCGTCACCTGCGACCTGCGCAGCCAGGGCTTGTTCGATGAGCTGCTCGATGCCGTTGCCGCACTCGAGGAGCGCGAGATGAGCTGTGACATCGTGTTTCTCGAGGCCTCTGACGAGGTGCTGATCCGTCGTTATAGCGAAAACCGCCGCCGCCATCCCATTGCCAAGCCGGGAGAGACTACGGCCGATGCGATTCAGCGCGAGCGCCTGCAGCTGCAGGGCGTTCGCGACCGAGCCGATATGATCATCGACACGAGCCGCTTGCGTACTTCTGCTCTGCGCAACAAATTACGCATGGCGTTCTCCGAGCTGTCCGACCAGCAGCTCATGGACGTTCACGTGTTCTCGTTTGGCTTTAAGCACGGCATGCCCGTCGAGGCGGACATCATGATCGACGTTCGCTTCCTGCCCAATCCGTTCTACGATCCCGAGATGCGCACCATGACCGGTCTCGATAAGAAAGTCTCCGACTTTGT
Organism: Coriobacteriaceae bacterium; assembly: GCA_025993015.1. NCBI lineage: Bacteria > Bacillati > Actinomycetota > Coriobacteriia > Coriobacteriales > Coriobacteriaceae > Coriobacteriaceae bacterium. Next base: position 341,195 of record DAJPFV010000001.1, on the reverse strand, counting down.
TCTGGATCATCCCAAGACCCAGGAGTTCTGGAAGGCCTGGACGCAGCTACTCGATACGGTCATGCCCGGCTATATCGCGGAGGGCAAGCCACAGCTTTCTATCGCCATCGGTTGCACGGGTGGTCAACACCGCAGCGTTGCCATCGCCGAGGCCACGGCACGTTATTTGGAAGGCGCCCAATATCACGTGAGCATTTCCCATCGCGACCTGTCGCGCGCCAACACGAAAGCATAGGCCTGCATGTCGTTTACCGCCGAGGTGCGTGACGAGCTCGCGCGCTGCGAACCCGAATGTGAATACTGCGATTTGTCGACGCTTGCCGCCCTGACGCGTGTGAGCGGTACACTTTCGCTGGCCGGCTCCGGGCGGTATCGTTTGACGGTCGCGACCGAGACGGGTGCCGTCGCGCGCACGATGATCACGCTGACGCATCGCATCCTTAAGCTCAAAACGGAATTCACCGTTCGTAAATCGGTCTTGCATAAGGTCCGTAACTATCTCATTACCCTGCCCGATCAACCCGACCTGGACAAGGCTCTGGTGCTGCTGGGCATTCTCGACCGCAGGGGAGGGCTCGTCGCTGGTGTTCCCCGGCACATCGTTGCCCGTCCCTGCTGCAGGCTTGCCTACATCCGCGGCGCGCTCATCGCCGGCGGTTTCGTGGCCGATCCACGCGGCGATTTTCATTTGGAGATTGCGGTGCAGGGCGAGCAATATGCCAAGGGACTTTGCGATCTATTGGAACAGATTGGGGTCCATGCGCGCGTTAACGCGCGGCGCGGGTCCTTTGCTGTCTACATTAAGAGCGCCGAGGAGATCGAGCAGCTCCTAAAGCTGGTCGGCGCCAAGCGCAGCGTTGCCGAGATTGAGGAGGCGCGCGCGGTCAAGTTGGTTAAGAACGATGTGAACCGTCGCGTGAACGCCGAGCTCGCCAACCAGACCAGAAGTGCGGGTGCCGCCCAACATCAGCTTGCGTTGATCGATGAGCTCGAGCAGCGGGGTTTGCGCGACACGCTTCCGGACGCCTTGGCGGTCTTTTGCGACCTGCGCGAGCGCTATCCCGATCTGTCGCTGCGCGATTTAGGGGAGATGGCCGACCCTCCCTTGTCGAAGTCGGCCCTCTACCATCGAGTTTTGAGGCTTGAAAAGCTCATTGAAGCAAACAGGTAGTTGAGCGAAACTGCTTATATAGGGATTGAACTGCTGTTTTACTCTTTAAAACGTTTTAACGTAAATTTGATTTTCAATTTCGAGCATTCTCGTGAAATTCAAGTCAAAAAAAAGGTATATTAGGCGAGTGGTTAGTTTGTGGGCCTCAACGGCGGGCGCTGTAGCTCGCGGGGGCCTTACGAAAGGAGACACAATGGCAGTAAAGGTTGCTATTAACGGCTTCGGTCGCATCGGTCGTCTGGCTTTCCGTCAGATGTTCGGTCATGAGGGCTCCGAGATCGTCGCTATCAACGACCTCACCTCTCCCGATATGCTCGCTTACCTGCTGAAGTACGACTCCACGCAGGGCAACTACGCTCGCGATCACGAGGTCGTTGCTGGCGAGGATTCCATCACCGTTGACGGCAAGGAGATCAAGATCTACAAGGAGGCCGACGCCAACAACCTGCCTTGGGGCGACCTCGACGTCGACGTCGTTCTCGAGTGCACCGGCTTCTACACCAGCAAGGCTAAGGCTCAGGCCCACATCAACGCTGGCGCCAAGAAGGTCGTCATCTCCGCTCCGGCTGGCAGCGATCTGCCCACCATCGTGTACAACGTCAACCATGAGACGCTGACCGCTGAGGACAACATCATCTCCGCTGCTTCCTGCACCACCAACTGCCTCGCCCCGATGGCCAAGGGTCTGAACGACTTCGCTCCCATCGTGTCCGGCATCATGACCACCATTCACGCCTGGACCGGCGACCAGATGCCGCTCGACGGCCCGCAGCGCAAGGGCAACAAGCGTCGTAGCCGTGCCTGCGCCGTCAACATCGTCCCCAACACCACCGGTGCTGCCAAGGCTATCGGCCTGGTTCTCCCCGAGCTCAACGGTAAGCTCATCGGTGCTGCCCAGCGCGTCCCGACGCCGACCGGCTCCATCACCAACCTCTACGCTGTCGTTGACAAGAAGGTCACCGTCGACGAGGTTAACGCCGCTATGAAGGCCTACGCTGCCACCATCTCCGAGACCTTCGGTTACAACGAGGACGACATCGTCTCCACCGACATCATCGGCGAGACCCACGGCTCCATCTTCGACGCCACTCAGACCATGTGCTCTGACCTCGGCAACGGCCAGACCCTCGTTCAGGTCACCTCTTGGTACGACAACGAGAACTCTTACACCTCTCAGATGGTCCGCACCATCAAGTACTTCGAGAAGTTCGTTGCTTAATTTAGCTTTTAGCGAATAGCTCGTTGAGCGTCTAAAGAAGGGCGCGGCCTTATAGGGCTTACACCCTAGGGTCGCGCCCTTTTTATAGGAAATCGTCTGCCGTAATGGGAGGCAGACACGTACGAAAGGTAGAAGCAAACATGGCCTTTACCAAGAAGACCGTCCGCGACATCGATGTCGACGGCAAGCGCGTTCTCGTCCGCGTTGACTTCAACGTGCCTATCAAGGATGGCGTCGTTGGCGACACCACCCGTATCAAGGCTGCCCTGCCCACCATCAACTATCTCGTTGAGCACAACGCTCGCGTCATCCTCATGAGCCACCTCGGCCGTCCCGATGGCACCGGCTTCCAGCCCGAGCTGTCCCTCGAGCCCGTCGCCAAGAAGCTCGCCGAGCTCTCTGGTCTCGACGTTGCCTTTGTCGCCGACACCTACGGCGAGAAGGCTGCCGAGGCTGTCGCTGCCGTCGAGCCGGGCAAGGTTCTCGTTCTCGAGAACGTCCGCTTCGACAAGCGTGAGAAGAAGAACGATCCCGAGATCGCCAAGAAGCTCGCTTCCTATGGTGACGTCTTCGTTCTCGATGCCTTCGGCACCGCTCACCGCGCCCAGGGTTCCGTCGTGGGCCCCGCCGCTTACCTGCCTGCCGTCGCTGGCTTCCTGCTCGAGAAGGAGGTCGACACGCTGACCGGCATCTTCGCCGAGCCCGAGCGCCCCTTCGTCGCCATCGTCGGCGGTTCCAAGGTTTCCTCCAAGATCGGCGTTCTCGATCACCTCATCGACTCCGCTGACACCCTGATCATCGGTGGCGGCATGGCCTACACCTTCTTCCTGGCTCAGGGCCTGTCCGTCGGTCAGTCCCTCAAGGAAGAGGACTGGGTCGAGCGCGCCGGCGAGATGCTTAAGAAGGCCGAGGAGAAGGGCGTCAAGATCCTGCTCCCCATCGACAACCGCGTTGCCGATCACTTTGGCGAGGACGCTGTCCCCGAGGTTGTCGCTTCCGACGCTATCCCCGACGATCGTGAGGGCATGGACATCGGTCCTAAGACCGAGGAGCTCTACGCCGAGGCTGTCAAGGGCGCCAAGACCGTGTTCTGGAATGGCCCCATGGGCGTCTTCGAGTTTGATAACTTCGCTCACGGCACCCAGGCTATCGCCGAGGCTGTCGCCGAGGCCGACTGCACCTCGATCATCGGCGGTGGCGACTCTGTCGCAGCTGTCAACAAGTTCAACCTGGCCGACAAGATGAGCTGGATCTCCACCGGTGGTGGCGCTTCCATGGAGCTCGTCGAGGGTAAGGCCCTGCCCGGAGTGGAGGCGCTTCTCGATGCCTAATCGCACCCTTCTTATCGCTGGTAACTGGAAGATGAACAACGACGTCGCCGAGGCCGCCAAGCTCGCCGACGAGCTGGCTCAGGCTCTGCCCGAGGTTCCGGCTGGCGTCGAGGTGCTCGTCTGCCCTCCGACCATCGACATCACCACGGTTCATGACCGCATTCAGGCTGCCCCCATCGCCCTCGGTGCGCAGAACGTGTACTGGGAGGCCAAGGGTGCCTTCACCGGTGAGTCCTCTTGCGACATGCTCAAGTCCGCTGGCTGCACCTACTGCATCATCGGTCACTCCGAGCGTCGTGATTACTTCCACGAGACCGATGAGGATCAGAACAAGAAGGCCAAGGCCCTCGTTGCCGCCGGTCTTGTTCCCGTCTTCTGCTGCGGCGAGTCCCTCGAGGTCCGCGAGGCTGGCACCTATGTCGAGCACGTCGTGAACCAGGTCAAGGCTGGCCTTGCCGGTCTTGAGATCACCTGCCCCAAGCAGGTCGTCGTCGCCTACGAGCCCATCTGGGCCATCGGCACCGGCAAGACCGCTACCGCCGAGGACGCTCAGGAGGTCTGCGGCGCTATCCGTGAGACCCTCAAGGAGATGTTCGGCGAGGAGCTCGCTAACGGCATCCGCGTTCTCTATGGTGGCTCTGCCAAGCCCGGCAACATTGCCGAGCTCGTCGCCAAGCCCGACGTTGACGGCGCCCTTGTGGGCGGCGCTTCGCTCAAGGCTGCCGACTTCGCTTCTATGGTCGTCAAGGCAGGCGAGTAGGACATATGGCACAGCGTCATCTTCCTGCACTCCTGATCATCATGGATGGTTGCGGCCTGGCTCCGGCCGATGGCGAGAACGCCGTCGCCGCTGCCAAGACGCCCTTCCTTGACAGCCTGTATGAGAAGTACCCCCACACCACGCTCGGCGCTTCGGGCGAGGACGTGGGTCTTCCCGATGGCCAGATGGGCAACTCCGAGGTGGGTCACCTCAACATCGGTGCCGGCCGCATCGTGTTCCAGGAGCTTTCGCGCATCAACAATGCCATTAAGGACGGCTCCATCGCCAAGAACGAGGTCTTCGTCAAGGCTATGGACGACGTCAAGGCTGACGGCAAGACTCTTCACCTCATGGGCCTTATGAGCCCTGGCGGCGTTCACTCCCACATGAACCACGTCGAGGCCCTGGTCAAGATGGCTGCCGAGCACGGTGTCAAGACCGTTCGCGTCCACGCCTTCATGGATGGCCGCGACGTTGACCCGCAGTCCGGCGCTGGCTACATGAGTGAGTTCTGCGCCTTCCTGGCTAAGATCTCCGAGGAGACCGGTTGCGACGCTCGCGTTGCCACCGTCTCGGGCCGTTATTGGGCCATGGACCGCGATAATCGTTGGGAGCGCATCCAGCGCGCCTACGACGTCATGGTCAACGCGTCCGATGCCGATGTCGACCCTGTTGCCGGTATCAAGGCCTACTACGAGAAGGATCCGCGCGGCGACGAGTTCGTCGAGCCTTTCGCTGCCCACAACGAGGGCATCCACGAGGGCGACGCGGCCATCTTCTTCAACTTCCGTCCCGACCGCGCTCGTCAGATGACCCGCGTATTCACGGACAAGGAGTTCGACGGCTTTGAGCGCGAGCAGATCAAGCTTTCACACTTTGTGACGATGACCGAGTACGATCCGACGTTTGACGTCGAGGTCGCCTTCCCCAAGACGTTCCCCGAGAACGTTCTTGCCGACGTTATCGCCGCCAATGGCCTGAAGCAGCTGCACACCGCCGAGACCGAGAAGTACGCCCACGTGACGTTCTTCCTCAACGGCGGCATCGAGGAGCCCAAGGAGGGCGAGGAGCGCGTGCTCGTTGCTTCCCCCAAGGTCGCTACCTACGATCTGCAGCCTGAGATGAGCGCTCCCGAGGTTACCGAGAAGCTCGTCGCCGCTATTAACGAGGATCGCGCTGATTTCTACATCGTGAACTTCGCGAACTGCGACATGGTTGGTCACACCGGTGTCTTCGACGCCGCCGTTAAGGCCGTCGAGGCTGTTGACGATGCCCTGTCCAAGGTTGTTCCGGCGATTCTCGCCAAGGGCGGCTTTGCGCTGATCACCGCTGACCACGGTAACGCCGACCACATGTTTGACGTTGCTGCGGACGGTTCTAAGCATCCGTTCACGGCTCACACCACCAACCGCGTGCCGTTCATCATCGTCGATGAGAAGGCACAGCTCACCGGTATCGAGGACGGTCGTCTCTCCGATATCGCCCCGACCATGCTCACCATGGCTGGTCTTGAGCCTTCCGCCGAGATGACGGGCCGCGTGCTCGCCACCGAGGCCTAATCGAAAACAGACTTTGTTTTCAATCAAGGGGGTTGTCCGCATCCGGGCAACCCCCCCTTCTGCTATTTCAGATATGTCACTGATTGGCGAAGGGGGGAGAGCTGAGGATTGTGGTACAGTACTGGGGTTTGAATCGTTCTATTAAGGAGCTTATCTATGGGTCCGTTCCAGATTCTTCTGTTCGTCGTTTGGGCCGTCTCTGCCGTGGCGCTGACGATTCTTGTCCTTATGCACTCAGGTAAGGGCACTGGCGTTTCGGATATGATTGCCAGCTCTTTGTATAACTCCAGCTCTGCCACGGGTGTCATGGAGCAGAACCTCGACCGCTTGACGGTGATTATGGCCGTGGTGTTTGCCGTGTGTGTCGTCCTGTGCATGTTCTTTTTCCCGCAGGGTATCGTGGGCTACTAAGTTTCCGCGCATATACGCTTTTAGAAGGGTTCCGCAAGTTCGGGACCCTTTTTTTACATTCCTGTAACAGGGTCAAAATATCCCCACATACTGCGCCCAACTAAAGAAATTCTCGACCGTTAACCGGAATCAGGGGATTTTTTTGCATAAAGTGCGCTACTGTATTGGGAAACGTTGGCCCGCATTGCATAGCCAGCCATAGCAGCGGGCGGCGTTTTGATGGTTCGGATCGGATTGTTTCGACATGTGTCCGACTGAACATTTCTTTGTCCTATCTCATAAGGAGGATGGCATGGCTGATTCTATGTTCCACCAGCCCGTTATGGGTCGTCGCGCCTTTGTCGGCGGTACCCTTGCTGCGAGCTCCATGGCTTTTCTTGCCGCATGCGGCAAGAAGGGCGGCGACGCTTCCGGTTCTGAGTCCGGTTCGACGCTGAACTTCTACATCAACAACCCGGTCTGCATCGACCCCTATAACGTCCAGGAGGACCAGGGCACTCAGGTCGAGTACCAGCTCTTTGATGCTCTGACCTCTTATGACGCCGAGAAGGGCGAGATCGTTCCGCTGGCTTGCGAGTCCTTTGAGGCCAACGACGACGCCACCGAGTTCACCTTCAAGATCAAGAAGGCCAAGTTCCACAACGGTGACGACGTTACCTCCAAGTCCTTCAAGCTCGGTTGGGAGCGTCTGGTCAACACCAAGTCGGCCATCGCTACCGAGTACGGCCCTTCCGAGGTCTCCTATCACCTTTCTATGGTCGAGGGCTATGACGACCTGCTTGCCGGTAACGCTACCGAGCTCAGCGGTGTTACTTGCCCCGACGATGAGACCCTCGTCGTCAAGCTGTCTTCCGCTTACGCCGACTTCCCCTTCGTCGCCTCTCACCCGGCTCTGGCCCCGGTTCCCGAGTGCGCCGAGTCCGATGTCAAGAGCTTCTATCTTGCACCGGTCGGTAACGGCCCGTTCATGATGGACGGCAAGTGGGAGGATGGTCAGGAGATCAACCTCAAGAAGTTCGACGATTACTATGGCGACAAGGCCAAGATCGATGGCATCCACTTCCAGGTCATCAAGGACATGGAGACTGCTTACAAGGAGTTCCAGGCCGGTAACCTCGATGTCTGCGACGTTCCCGTCGCTCAGATCGATGCCGCCAAGAAGGATCGCGGCGTGTCCAAGGACGGCTACACCATGGGTGACGGCGAGCGCATGCTGCTCGGCGCCGAGCCTTCCACGTACTATCTGACCTGCAACACCACGGCCGAGCCGTTCAACAACGCCGACCTGCGCAGGGGCATCTCCCTGGCCATCAACCGTGAGGCCATCTGCAAGACCATCTATAAGGGTACCCGTACCCCTGCCGACGGCATTGTTCCTCCGGGCATCGATGGCTACAAGGAGGGCGCATGGGAGTTCTGCGCCTACGATGTCGACAAGGCTAACGAGTACCTCGACAAGGTTGCTCCCGCTGGCGCTAACGGGGATCGTGGCATTAGCGTGACCCTTTCCTACAACCAGGACGGCGGTCACAAGGAGATCATGGAGTCCATCATCGGCGACCTCGCCAAGGTTGGCGTTACCGCTGTCTCCGATACCCCTGAGTGGTCTGCCCTGCTCGAGCAGTATCAGAACTTTAACTATCAGTTCGGTCGTCTGGGTTGGATTGCCGACTACCCGATCATGGACAACTTCCTGTATCCGCTGTTCCACTCCGACTCCCTCGGTGGCGATAACCGCTCCGGTTACAACAACCCCGAGTTCGACGCCAAGGTCGACGAGGCTCGTACTATTGTTGACGACGAGGAGCGCGTCGCTAAGATGCAGGAGGCCGACGCAATGGTCGCTGCCGACTGCCCGGTCATCCCGATTATGTTCTACACGCACACCATCGTCGGCTCCGATCGCATCAAGCACCTCTATGTCGATCCGCAGAAGCATGCCGAGCTGGGTACCGCTGAGCTCGCCTAAGAGTTTGCAGCTTCCGTGAGGGTCAAGTATTTACGTAGACCTCATGGGAAACATACAGTTCTCCCTAACCTGGGGTAAACTGGCTGATGGTAATTTTGGGATGCCGGTCTGGCGATCGGCATCCCATTTAGGTTAATCCCTAGATAGGGGAGTGGTATGGGTAAGTACATCGTTAAACGTGTGCTTCAGTTCATCCCGGTGTTTTTGGGCGTTACGCTGATTCTGTTCGCCCTCCAGAATATCGTGCCGGGAGATCCGATCAAGCTGATCGGTGGAGACAAGGCTCTGTCCCCCGAGGTGGAGCTTCAGCTTCGCGTCCGCTATCACCTGGTCCAGTCGGACGAGGACGGCAACGCGATCCTTGACGAGAACGGCGACCCCGTTCAAACGTCGCTCGTGGACCGTTACTTGTATTACATGAACGGCCTGCTTCATGGCGATCTGGGCAATTCGTATCAGCGCAAGCTGCCGGTTACGGAAATCTTTGCCCAGAAGTATCCGTATACGGTCAAACTTGCCGCGTGCGCCATCGTGCTCGAGGCAATCATGGGTATCGGTGCGGGTATCATTTCGGCGGTTAAGCGTTATTCCTTCTGGGATATTTTGGTAACGCTCACCACGTCGATTCTCGTTGCCGTCCCGGCTTTCTGGCTCGGTATGTTGCTGCAGCTGTTCTTTGGCGTCATTCTCAAGGACGCCACGGGCGGTGCATTCTCCATGCCGATCTCGGGTGCCGGCGGTTCCAGCTCTCAGTATCAGGATTGGATGCACTATGTGCTTCCGACCATTACGCTGGCTTCGGTTTCGACCGCTTATGCCGCCCGCATTATGCGTTCGCAGCTGCTTGACGTCATGAACCAGGATTACATCCGTACGGCAAAGGCCAAGGGTCTCTCCAATCGCGCGATCATCATCAAGCATGCGCTTAAGAATGCACTCATCCCCGTCGTTACCTATATTGGTGTCGACTTTGGCGGCATGCTTTCGGGCGCCATCCTGACCGAGACGGTCTTTAACTGGCCCGGTATCGGCTATGAGGTCTATCGCGCCATTAGCATGCGTGACTGGCCCATCGTTATGGGCGGCGTTACGCTCATCGTCGTCGTCGTCATGGTGATCAACCTGCTCGTCGACATTAGCTATGCATTCCTCGACCCGCGCATCCGCCTTGGCGGTCCGTCGGATAAGGCCTAAGGGAGGTACGTCTCATGCAGGAAACTGATTCTCAGTCTCAGGAGCAGGCTACCGCCACCAAGGCCGCATCTGCTCCCGCCAAGTCCCGCACGCTGTGGGGCGACGCTTTTAAGCGTCTCCGTAAGAACAAGCTCGCCGTTATCGGTGTCTGCTGGATCATCATCGTCGTTGTGGTTGCCCTGACCGCAGATCTGTGGGCTAAGCCCTGGCTCGGTTCGCCGACGGCTTCCGACTCGACCACCATGGCTCAGACGTCGCTGCTGGCTCCGTGTGCCGAGCACCCGTTTGGCACCGACGCCCTAGGTCGTGACATTCTCGTCCGCGTTATCTACGGTGCGCGTGTTTCGCTGTCCGTCGGCATTATGGCCACCGCGATCTCCACGCTGATCGGTCTGGTCATGGGTGCTCTGGCGGGTTTCTACGGCGGCATCTGGGATACGATCATCATGCGCTGTGCGGACATCTTCCTGGCGTTCCCGTACGTGCTGTTCGTTGTCGCCATGATCGCCGTTATCGGCCGTGGTCTTCAGAACGTCTTTATCGCCATCGGTATTCTCGGCTGGCCTTCGATTGCGCGCGTCTTCCGCTCTGCAATCTTGACGGTCAAGGAAAACGACTATGTTGACGCTGCACGCGCGATGGGTGCATCCGATGCTCGTATCGTCGTGCGTCACATCTTCCCGAACTCCGTCGCCTCCATCGTGGTCTACGCGACCATGAACATTGGTGGCGCCATTCTGACCGAGTCCGCTCTGTCCTTCCTCGGCATGGGCGTTATTCCGCCTACGCCTTCGTGGGGCTCCATGATTCAGGACGGTCAGCAGTATCTTCTGACCGCTCCCTGGATGATGATCATGCCCGGTCTGGCAATTCTCTCGACGGTGCTCGCCTTCACCCTGCTGGGTGACGGTCTGCGCGACGCCCTCGACGTCAAGATGAAGGACGCATAAGGATGAAGAAGAACAAGAACTATGTGGACCTGAAGGACCAGCCGGTTCCCGAGGGCCAGCATCTGCTCGAGGTCGATGACCTTAAGATGTATTTCCACACCGAGGATGGCATTGTTCGCGCTGTCGACGGTGTCTCCTACACGCTCGATCGCGGCGAGACCCTGGGCGTCGTCGGCGAGTCCGGCTCTGGCAAGTCCGTGACCGCCATGACCATCATGGGTCTTATCTCGATGCCTCCGGGAAAGATTGAGGGCGGCGACGTTCGCTATCGCGGTCGTTCTATCCTTGAGATGACCGAGGAAGAGATGCAGCACATTCGCGGTAACGATATCGCGATGATCTTCCAGGATCCTATGACCTCCTTGAACCCGGTCTATAAGATCGGCAAGCAGGTGGGCGAGGGCCTTCGTCTGCATCGCGGTTACTCCAAGCAGGAGGCGCTCAAGCGCGCCACCGAGCTTTTGGACCTCGTTGGCATTCCTGAACCCGAGAAGCGCGTCAATGAGTATCCGCACCAGTTCTCTGGCGGTATGCGTCAGCGCGTCATGATTGCCATGGCTCTTGCCTGCGATCCCGATATTCTGATTGCCGATGAGCCCACGACTGCCCTGGACGTTACCATCCAGGCTCAGATTATTGAGCTTATGCAGGAAATGCAGGAGAAGAACGGCAACGCCATCATCATGATTACCCATGACCTGGGTGTTGTCGCTGATATGGCCGACAAGATCATGGTTATGTACGCCGGCCGTCCCGTCGAGTTCGGTACTGCCGAGGAAATCTTCTACGAGAGCCGCCACCCCTACACCTGGGGCCTTATCCGCTCCATCCCGGAGCAGGCCATCGATGAGAAGAAGCCGCTTACGCCGATTCACGGCAATCCGCCTTCGCTAATGAACCTGCCCGAGGGCTGCGTGTTCTCGCCTCGTTGCCCTTATGCAACCGATAAGTGCCGCAAGCAGCGCCCCGAGCGTGTTGTCACCGAGTCCGGTCACTATTCTGCGTGCCACTATTCCGGTGACCCCGAGTTCCTCAAGAACGCTCCTGAGACGTCCCGTACGCGCATGGATTCCAAGAAGGGAGGCGAGGCGTAATGGCAGATACCAACGAGCGTACTCCGCTGCTGAAGGTCGAGCACCTCTCTAAGGAGTTCCCCGCTGAGTCCGGCATGTTCGCCAAGCGTTTTTCCAAGCGCGTCGTCTCTGCTGTAAACGACATCTCTTTTGAGATTTATCCTGGCGAGACCTTTGGCCTAGTCGGCGAGTCTGGTTGCGGTAAGTCCACCACGGGCCGTACCATCATGCGCCTGACCAAGCCGACCGCCGGTAAGGTGTTCTTCCAGGGTAAAGATGTTGCCGAGATGAGCAAGCATGAGATCAAGGACATGCGTCGCGAGATGCAGTTTATCTTCCAGGATCCCTATGCTTCGCTGAATCCCCGCATGACCATCGGCGAGATCGTCTCCGAGCCCATGACCATTCATGGCGTGGGTACCAAGGAGGAGCGCATTGAGCGCGTCCGCGAGCTTCTCGACGTCGTTGGACTGAACCCCGAGCACATCAACCGCTATCCGCATGAGTTCTCCGGCGGTCAGCGTCAGCGTGTCGGCATTGCCCGCGCTTTTGCGCTGAAGCCCAAGCTGATTATCTGCGACGAGCCGGTTTCCGCTCTGGATGTGTCCATTCAGGCCCAGGTTCTGAACCTACTGAAGGAGCTCCAGGACAAGTTCGGTACCGCATATCTGTTTATCGCCCACGACTTGTCCGTCGTGCAGCACATCTCCGATCGCGTTGCCGTTATGTATCTGGGTAAGATGGTCGAGGTTTCGGACTGGAAGACGCTCTACAGCGAGCCTCACCATCCGTACACGCAGTCGCTGCTGTCTGCCGTGCCGGTTCCCGATCCTGATATCCAGAAGACCCGCAAGCGCATCATCCTCGCTGGCGACCCGCCGTCGCCGCTGGATCCGCCGACCGGCTGCCGTTTCCACACGCGCTGCCCGATCGCGCAGGGCATCTGCTCTGAGAAGCTTCCCGAGTTTAAGGAAGTCGCACCGGGCCACTGCTGCGCCTGCCACTTCGCGGAGCCGTTCCCGATCAAGGAATCGCACATCGACTTGTAGCCGGTTGTTATCGTCCGGGCCCGCCCTGAAGTTACTTTTCAGAACGTCCTCGGACATGCAAGAAACCCCCGCTGCGCACTTCGTGCGGCGGGGGTTTCTTGCGTCCTGCGGAGTGTTCTGAAAAGTAACTTCAGGGCAGGCCCTGCGGTAACTCGGCAGAGGAGGGGAGTGCGATTCCTCGATCGCTCACTTAATCTAATAGGAAAGTTAGTGAGGCCGGAGCTTTAGCTCCGGCCTCCCCATATAAGGGCTCGGCTTTGCCGAGCCACCAAATTTACATCAGCCCCCAGAACATGTTTGAGAACTGTGCCTGAAGTATGTATTTGCAGGCCCCGAATCGGTGTTGCCTCCCGGCGCATTCCGCAGGGGGAGCGATATTTTGCAGCACGAAGTGCGCAGCAAAATATCGCTCATGCCCGAGGACGCGCCGGGAGGCAACACCGATTCGGGGCCGGACACACGGATCTACCTGCGCATTTACAAATTCGTAAACTTTTTTGAAAAAAGTGCTTGCACAGTTCTCGAATCATAGGTTATTATCTACCTCGTTGAACGCGCGGGTCCAACAAAACGGACCGCGAATCAACAACATAGCATGTCGGAGTGGCGGAATTGGCAGACGCGCTAGCTTGAGGTGCTAGTGACCGCTTTTTGGTCATGCGGGTTCAAGTCCCGCCTCCGACACCATCGCATTTGAGAAGCCTCTTCGGAGGCTTTTTTGTTACCGATAGACGGTGGGGTCCACGATGGAAACGCTTGAACGCAACGAGTGGGCAGACGTTGCCCAACTAGTCGAGATCACGAGCGATGCTGTCATCATCTGTGAGCTCGACGGAACCATTCTGCATGTGAATAATCGCTTACTTGGTTTGATGTGCGAGGAACGCGCCGACGTCATCGGTGGAGATGTTAAAGACGTCCTGTACTCATCCGCTTTTGAACGTGCGACGGAACATCGTCTGCCATTTGAAACTGATGGCTCCGAGAACGAACTGATGCTCAAGCTGAGTGACGGCTCCTTTATCCCCGTCTTGGTTCGTGCGGGCTCCGTGACGCCTCCACGCATCTTTGGGCGCCGCGCGCCACGTGTCCTGGTGGCGCTCCATAGCATCGAAGAACAGTATTCTCACGACCGTCAACTCAAGCGTGCGTTATCGGAGCTTAGAGTGGCGAACAAGCGTCTCTCTGGCACGCTTTCGGTCATTATGAGCACTGTGGGCTCCGATGAGTTACCCAGCCTGCTTGATACTGTTTTGAACCAGCTTGTAGGAACGCTCGATGCTTCGGGTGCCGCTATCTATTTTTCTGAGAGCGGCGGTTTTAAACTTCGCGGTGTTTCCAAGGAGCTGTACGACAGCTACCTGCCTGAGTTTTTGCCGTATGGCGCTGGCATTCCGACGTATGTTCTTCGTGAGTCGCGTGCCTGTCGCTTGTCGATTCAACAGGACCTTGAGGGCGATAAGGCCGCCTCCGGTATGTTCATGGACTTGGACAATCGTTCTAAGCACCTGTTGCGCGTGCAGGATATGCCTCCGTACCGCAGCGAGATCTGTCTTCCCGTTTTTTACGGTACGCAGATCCTTGGCGTGCTGGAAGTTGGTTGGAAACGCCCCCAGGCACCGCTCGCCTATGACGTTAATGTACTCGAGGTCACTTGCGATTACTTGTCTATCCAACTGGTCGGCATGGCATCGAGTCTTCGCTCTCGTCGCACGGCCGAGCTTGGCCGCTCGCTCAATGTCTTACGTGATGAGTTGTTTACCTTTCTAGACGATTCCGTCGCGGCTACCCAGGCGGTATCGTCCGAGATCTGCAATATGCTCAACTGCCATTTTTGCCCTGTTGAGTATGACGCCAGTCTGGATTCCTACGTCATAGATTTTGAAGGCGGCAGTCGCGTTGCTTTGCCGGACGATCCCGAGAAGCTTTTCTTTTCCACGACGGCGCCAGCGGCACGTCTGGGGGCTGGCCCTGATGGCTTTGAGGCATCTGTTTTGGGGGGTACGAGTGCCGAGGACCTTAAACACGTCCGTATAACTCGCGTTGACGAATCGATGCCTATGGGAGGCTGGCTTAGGGCGCATGGTCTGCCTTGTCAAGGTCTCTACGTCGACTCCGGCATCGAGGCGGGGCACCCGCGCTCTGAGGGCGATGGCAAGCACAGTAGCGACGCGATCGTTCCTGCTTCTGTTGCGAAGAGCCCGACGACGCGCGCGCTGCTGCTTCGTGATGGTAGCCAAGAGCCGATTGATGACCTTGAATATGACTACTTGGTGCACTTGGCGCATGACTTTGAACTGATCTACGAAGGCGAATCTCAAAAGCGCGAGGAGCGCCATATCGCTCAGACGCTCCAGATTGGCATGAGAAATTCCCTGGGGGATGTTCCGGGTATCGCAACCGATTCGGTGTACCTGTCGGCCACGAATTCGGCGTTGGTCGGAGGCGATTTCTATACGCTCATTCGTCTTCCCGACGACTGCGCCGTCATGATTCTGGGTGATGTGTCTGGCAAAGGCATTGAGGCCGCATCGATGTCCGCGCTCGTCAAGACGGCCCTGACGGCATATGCCTGGGAGGGCGCTGGACCGGCCCGCATGGCACGCTCCCTTAACAGCATGCTCATGGGCTTTTCGAGGGTCGAGACGTTCGTGACGGCCTTTATCGCCAAGATTGACCTTAAAGCCGGACGCGCAACGTATTGTTCGGCGGGCCATCCTCCGACCATGGTCATCAGGCCAGAGTCGATGCCGCTGGGTGGCGGCGAGGCCCGTGGGGGAGAGGTTGAGCTGCTTGGATGCCAATCGGGCGTAATCGGTGCCTTTGAGAGCATGGTGTACGAGACAGGCGTGTTTACGTTTGCCCCCGGCGACATGCTCTTCATGTATACGGATGGAACGATTGAGGCCCGCGACCGCACCGGAGCGTTCTTTGGCGAGCAGCGCTTGCGCGACCTTCTGCTCTCTGTCTCGGGTGAGGGCGTATCGGGCATTTGCGGCAAGGTCTTGGGCGAGCTTGAGCGATTTACCGAATCGGCGCTGGACGATGACATTGCATTGGTGTCCCTTGAGTTTTTACGGGGTCGTTCATAGACGACGCTGGGCGGGCTGAATCCGTACGGTTGGGGAAACGAATGCATCGAGTGGGCTTTTTTGGGGAACCATGGTCGTATGAATGAGTGGAATGACATAGCGGTTTTGACGCCACCAGGCGATATCGACATCGCCACGGTGCCTGCGCTGCGTCGGCGGTTGGATGCTTTGATTGGCCGCGGCGTGCGTCGTGTCGTCATCAACTGTCAGGCTGTTAGCTTTATCGATTCTACGGGCTTGGCATTCCTGCTTACGCGCGCTCGTGAGCTTATGAGGCGAGAAGGCCTGCTTTCGCTCGTCAATGCATCAGGTGAAGTTGTTCGCTTTTTGGAGATTGCTCGTCTTGTCGATATCCTTCATGTCGTGGGGCCGGCACGGGAGTCAATTCCTGCCATTCCGGTGGGGGAGCTGCCTCGCTGGAGTAAGAGCGTTGAGGTCCGTCAGGGTATCGAGAATCTTCCATACTACCGACATCGCATCGCCGAACTCCTTGAATCGCTTCCGTTGCGCCGTGACGAGCGCTACGATGTCGCATTGGCGTCGGGGGAGGCGCTGGGTAATGCCTATGACCATGCGGGCGGTATCGGGTGCGTCCTGACGGTTCAGGCCTATGGCGATCGCGTTGTGGTTGAGGTGCTTGATCGAGGTGCCGGCTATTCTATCGATGAAACGAGCGAACCGGTCGCATCCGAGGAACGCGGCCGTGGCATCAAGCTTATGCGTATGCTCGTCGATAACGTGGAGGTTGCTCGTCGTACGGACGGCGCCGGCACGCGCGTGCAGATGGTGAAGCTGTTTAGCGGAGCGCTGGAATCGTGTGCCTAGCCAATCGCTTTAGCGCGTTTAGCTACTAAGAACATGCGGCAGACAAGTTTTTTGAAAAAAGTACTTGCGTCTTTTGGACAACTCGCGTAAATTAATAACCCGCAAGCGGACATGGCTCAGTTGGTAGAGCACAACCTTGCCAAGGTTGGGGTCGCGGGTTCGAGCCCCGTTGTCCGCTCCATTGCATTTCCGGACCGTTTAGGCGGTCCTTTTTCGGCGAAGTGGCCAAGTGGTAAGGCAGAGGCCTGCAAAGCCTTTACCCCCGGTTCGAATCCGGGCTTCGCCTCCAGGCAACATCCGGGCGCTCCGGCGCCCGTTTTGTTTTACATATGCGGACATGGCTCAGTTGGTAGAGCACAACCTTGCCAAGGTTGGGGTCGCGGGTTCGAGCCCCGTTGTCCGCTCCAAACGCAACAGCCCGGCTACTACGGTAGCCGGGCTTTTTTGTATCCATCGCATGGGCTCGAACCCGAGAGGGAGCGAGCGTTAAGCAAACGCGGAGCGTTTGTAGCGAGCTGGCGAGGTCGCCGGCAGGCGGCCGAAGCCGGTGCGGATCCGCGAAGCGGATACGCGGACGCCCCGTTGTCCGCTCCAACTATCTTACGCGGTTCTAACGAACCGCGTTTTTTGTTGACGCTGCGCGAGCCCCGGGCACCCCATCTTGCCCCTCAATCGTCGGTCGCGTACATAAAGTACGCTTCCCTCCTCTTTCGCGGCAACCTGGGGCACCCGGAGCCCGCTCGCTGTCGTGGCCGGGAAAGTGGGTCTTCCGTTCTTTTCACTAATCGGTCGATTCGTCCCAGGAGGCTTGAACCCGAGAGGGGGCGATCGTTTTGGGGCGTGGCTGTGGCGTTGTTTGTCGCGAATGTCCGCTTTGGGCGTATCATCGTGGGCATCTCGCATAACCTCGTTGCAAGGGAGATACGCCCCATGGCTACAGAAAAGTCTTCTTCGCGCTCATGGATGTCCGATGCCGCGATCTATCAGATCTACCCGCGCTCGTTTAAGGATTCGACTGGTTCGGGTCTGGGCGATATCGCGGGCATTACCCAGCAGATGGACTATCTTGAGCGACTGGGTATCGAGGCCATCTGGCTGAGCCCGTTTTATCCATCGCCTCTTGTCGATGGCGGCTATGATGTGGCGGACTACTGCGATGTCGACCCGCGTCTCGGCTCGCTTGACGACTTCGATGACATGATCGCTGCGGCTCACGCGCGCGGCATCAAGGTCATCGTCGACATCGTGCCCAACCATTCATCCAACCAGCACCCCTGGTTCAAAGCCGCTCTTGCCGCCGGCCCCGGATCGCCCGAGCGCGCCCGTTATATCTTCCGCGATGGTCGCGGCGAGCATGGCGAGCTGCCTCCCACCAATTGGAATGCCAACTTTGGTGGCCCCGCATGGACGCGTGTTGCGGACGGTCAGTGGTATCTGCACATGTTTACGCCCGAGCAACCGGACTTTGACTGGTCATGCCCCGAGGTTCATGCGCTCTTTTGCGACGTCCTGGCGTTTTGGAGCGATCGAGGCGTCGACGGCTTTCGCATTGATGTGGCGCAGGGTCTCGCCAAGGATCTCGACCGCGATGACCTCGACCGGTGGCATCTCGCCGAGGGCGATGACATGGTTGACGACGGCACCCATCCGCTGTGGGACCGCAATGAGGTCCACGAGATCTATCGCGAGTGGCGCCGCGTGTTCGACCGCTATAATCCGCCGCGCAGTGCCGTTGCCGAGGCGTGGGTGCTGCCCGAGCGCCAGTATCTCTATGCGCGTCCCAGCGAGCTTGGCCAGACATTCAACTTTGAGTTTGCCAAGGCCACTTGGACCTATGATGACATGCACACTGCAATCGAGAAGGGCTTGAAGGCAGCCGTCGAATCCGATTCCGCCTCGACCTGGGTACTCTCCAACCACGACGTGCCGCGCGTGGCGACACGCTATGCCCTGCCGCAAATCAAGGCGACGCGCTACCACCAGATTACGCTCGACTGGCTCTTACGCGACGGGTTGTCTTATGACGAGGACCGTGAACTCGGCGAGCGCCGCGCGCGGGCGGCCCTTTTGCTTGAACTGGCGCTTCCGGGCTCGGCATACGTGTATCAGGGTGAGGAGCTCGGCCTTTTTGAGGTGGCTGACATCCCGTGGGCTGCACTCGAAGATCCTACTGCGACCAATACGCGCGGACCGAAGCGTGAGAAGGGGCGCGACGGCTGCCGTGTGCCCCTGCCGTGGGTGGCGGCGGACGATCCCGCGCAGGGCGGATCGTTTGGGTTTTCGCCGGCGGACGCCGATGCGGCGCCCCATCTGCCGCAACCTGCATGGTTTTCCGATTACGCTGCCGATAGGGAAGAAGCGGACCCGACATCGATGCTTGCGCTCTATCGTGACGCCCTCTGGCTTCGGCGCAAGCTGCGCGGTTGCGCCAACGATTTTGCGTGGCTCGATCTTGACGGGCGCACCGGTCTTGCGGATGGTGCCGAGGGCGCCGAGGGCGGCGTCATCGCCTATCGCCGCGACAACGGCTGGGCGTGTGTGACGAACTTCGGCGCAGCAGCCGTGGAGCTGCCGGCGGGCAGGGTCCTGCTCACCTCATCACCGCTTGCAGACGGCAGGCTCGCGCAGGACAGCTCTGCCTGGATCATGCTCGGTGAGATGTAGGGGTCTCTTGCGGCGAGATTGCGTTTGCCCGCGCCTTCCGTGGTGGCTGATGTCTTCGCGAGGTTCGCGAGGGCGTTGCAAAACTTTTTAAAAAAGTTCTTGCATAGGATGCGGGCATCACGTAAGATTAATCCTCGTAAGCGGACATGGCTCAGTTGGTAGAGCACAACCTTGCCAAGGTTGGGGTCGCGGGTTCGAGCCCCGTTGTCCGCTCCATTTGGGCGTTTAGCTCAGGGGGAGAGCGCTTCCCTGACACGGAAGAGGTCAGAAGTTCAAATCTTCTAACGCCCACCAAATGTTCGCAGCTCAGAGGCTATGTCCTCTGGGCTGTTTTGTTTTGCTACCAAGCACGCCGTCAAATATGCCACCAAATATTGATCCAAGGTCCCCGTAGAGGTGCCGGCAGATTGCATACGTCCTGGCCGACCGTGACCGCAACATGTTGGTCAAGCATAATCTTTTGGATTCTTTTGGCGTGAGCGGCTTGGTTTTGGTAGGATTTGTCAGCGGCTTGACTAAGGGGGTTTTATAACTGCCATGCAGGTAGCCGTGTTGGTAACGTTTTACCGACTTCCCAAGAACCCCTCATTTTTAATGCGTCTGCAAAATGACTAATTGCTTTGACCTGCTGAAACACTATATGTTGTGTTTGACCTAAAAAAAGAATACAGGATATAGATGCCTCTTTGTCGTATGATAGATGGCGGACAGAGAACGAGAACCTTATTCGCCCCATTTGGATAGATCTTTGAGCCCCTTGATTGGCTGCGAGGATTGTCCGCATGAGGGACTATGGTTATCGAGAACACAGATTGCGCGACGGCGCCGCAAGACAGGGGCACGCCCTGCCGGGCATCGTTTGGCTCTGAAGCGCAATGAGACTACGACGCGAAAGAGGCAAGAGGATGAAGATCATCAAGCGCAGCGGCACCGAGGTTGTCTTTGACATCGATAAGATCGTCAATGCCATCCGTGCCGCAAACTTGGAGGTCGAGGAGAGCTCTCGTCTTACCGACCGCCAGGTGGTTTACGCGGCACAAAACGTCGCCGAGGCATGCGAGAACGCGGGCCACACTGTTTCGGTCGAGGAGATTCAGGATTTGGTCGAGGACGAGATCATGCGTCTCGACTGCTACGAGGTTGCCCGCCACTACATCATCTATCGCTATGTTCAGAGCCTGAAGCGCCAGAAGAACACGACCGATGACAAGATCCTGTCGCTGATCGAGTGCAACAACGAAGAGGTTAAGCAGGAGAACTCCAACAAGAACCCGACCGTCAATTCCGTTCAGCGTGACTACATGGCCGGCGAGATCTCCAAGGACCTGACCCAGCGTGTGCTGCTGCCCCAGGAGATTGTGGATGCTCACAATGAGGGTCTGATTCACTTCCATGATTCGGACTACTTTGCCCAGCACATGCATAACTGCGACCTGGTGAACCTGGAGGATATGCTCCAGAACGGTACTGTTATTTCGGGCACGCTGATCGAGAAGCCGCACAGCTTCTCGACTGCCTGCAACATCGCGACGCAGATCATCGCTCAGGTTGCTTCCTCCCAGTACGGTGGCCAGTCGATTTCGCTGACCCATCTTGCCCCGTTCGTCGAGGTGAGCCGTCAAAAGATTCGCGGCGAGGTCGCCCGCGAGCTCGAGGAGCTTGGCGTTTCCGCATCTCCCGAAAAGGTCCGCGAGGTTGTTGAGGACCGCCTGCGTGACGAGATCCGTCGCGGCGTTCAGACGATTCAGTATCAGGTCGTGACCCTTATGACCACGAATGGCCAGGCGCCGTTCGTGACGGTCTTTATGTATCTCAATGAGGCCCGTACGCCCCAGGAGAAGCACGACCTTGCCATGATTGTGGAGGAGACGCTTCGTCAGCGCTATGAGGGCGTTAAGAACGAAGCCGGCGTGTGGATTACCCCGGCGTTCCCCAAGCTCATCTACGTGCTCGAGGACGATAACGTTCACGAGAATTCCCCGTACTTCTACCTGACCCAGCTGGCTGCTAAGTGCACCGCCAAGCGCATGGTGCCCGACTACATCTCCGAGAAGAAGATGCGCGAGCTCAAGCTGTCGAAGGGCGAGACCGCGGGCAACGGCGACTGCTATACCTGCATGGGTTGCCGCAGCTTCCTGACGCCCGACCGCTCCGGTAACGGATTTAACAACGTGGCCAACGCGCTGAACTATGACCCGAACAAGCCCAAGTACTACGGTCGCTTTAACCAGGGCGTTGTGACCATCAACCTGCCCGATGTCGCGCTGAGCTCGCATCAGGACATGGATAAGTTCTGGAAGATCTTCGATGAGCGCCTTGAGCTGTGCCACCGTGCCCTGCTGTGCCGTCATGAGCGCCTGATGGGTACGCTTTCTGACGCCGCACCGATTCTGTGGCAGTACGGCGCCCTCGCTCGTCTGAAGAAGGGCGAGACAATCGATAAGCTGCTCGTGGGCGGATACTCCACCATCAGCCTGGGCTATGCCGGCCTGTATGAGTGCGTCAAGTACATGACGGGCCACAGCCACACCGAGAAGGAGGGCACGCCGTTTGCCATGGCCGTCATGCAGCGCATGAACGACAAGTGCGCCGAGTGGAAGGCCGAAAGCGATATTGACTTCTCGCTGTACGGTACCCCGCTTGAGTCGACGACCTACAAGTTCGCCAAGTGCCTGCAGCGTCGTTTTGGCATCATCCCGGGCGTGACGGACAAGGGCTACATCACCAACAGCTACCACGTCCACGTGTCCGAGGAGATCGACGCATTCGACAAGCTCAAGTTCGAGGGTATGTTCCAGCAGCTTTCGCCGGGCGGTGCCATCTCCTACGTCGAGGTTCCCAACATGCAGGACAACCTCAAGGCTGTCATTCGCGTGATGCAGTACATCTACGACAACATCATGTACGCCGAGCTCAACACCAAGAGCGACTACTGCCAGGTGTGCGGCTACGACGGTGAGATCAAGATTGTCGAGGATGACGGCAAGCTGGTGTGGGAGTGCCCCAACTGCGGCAACCGCGATCAGGAGAAGATGAATGTCGCCCGTCGTACGTGCGGCTACATCGGTACTCAATTCTGGAACCAGGGCCGAACCGAGGAGATCCGCGACCGCGTGCTGCATCTCTAATAACCATCCCAGGCCGCCCCGTAGCGAGGCCCCGGACCTTTACTCGCTATTTCGGACAGTCCTGGCTCACGACGGAGGCGCCACTGGCGCCTCCTGTTCGTGCGGAACTCATATCGAGCAAAGGTCCGGGGCCTCGCTACGGGGCGGCCAAGTTGACGTAGCTGAGATGCGGCATGCGGTCTGCTCACTCCTCGAAGTTCTTAGCGGAGATAATTCGAGCTGCAGCTGCGATTTACTTGCGATGGCGGTTGAGCCGCAACCCAGTTTTTATTAGATCTCGAACCCTATACTCGATGTTCGCTTCGTTCATTGAGTTACCCTTTGCATGAGGCCGGGACATATCGTCCCGCCCGCAGTTTCGCAGGCCGAAGGCCGAGAATGTTTGAGGACGGGATGATATGTCCCGGCCTCCCGGGAGAGTTACCTATGAACTACGCGAACATTAAGTATTTCGACATTGCTGATGGGGAAGGCGTTCGTACTTCTCTGTTTGTGAGCGGGTGCCGTCGTGGGTGCAAGAACTGCTTTAACTCTGTCGCGTGGGACTTTGCTGCGGGTGAGCCGTTCGACCGTGCCGTCGAGGACAAGATTATCGAGAGTCTCGACCATCCCTTTATTGATGGCCTGACGATTCTGGGCGGCGAGCCTATGGAGCCCGAGAATCAGGTGGGGCTTGTTGACTTTATCGAACGCGTGCGTGCGGCCTATCCCGCGGGGTCGGGCAAGACCATTTGGTGCTTTACCGGCGACGTGCTCGAGGAGCTTATGCCGGGTGGCCGTCATCATACCGAGGTGACGGACCGTATCCTGGCCTGCCTAGACATGTTGGTGGACGGCCCGTTCGTTCAGGATCTGTACGATATCTCGTTGCGCTTTAGGGGCTCGAGCAATCAACGCGTGATTGACATGAACGCCACGCGTGCCCGTGCCGAGCGTGAGAACGTTGCGCTTTGCGACGCCGTGGAGCTTTGGCGGGACGATCCGGTCTATTCGACCCATACTATGTAGCTTGTGGCCGATGCCGGAGGGCGTGGTACCATAGCGCGAACGCAAAATCGGAAAAGTGAGGCCCAGATGGTCGATCAGGAAAAAGTCGA
This sequence comes from Coriobacteriaceae bacterium, assembly GCA_025993015.1. Classification (NCBI taxonomy): domain Bacteria; kingdom Bacillati; phylum Actinomycetota; class Coriobacteriia; order Coriobacteriales; family Coriobacteriaceae; species Coriobacteriaceae bacterium. The sequence continues at coordinate 317,703 of DAJPFV010000001.1, read as the reverse complement.
GGCCGCCATTAAGCTGTTGCTTGAGGGCATAGGCGAGGACCCAACTCGTGAGGGCCTGCTGGAGACCCCGGCGCGCGTTGCCCGTATGTATGGCGAGATCGCCGGCGGTATGGACCAGAGTGCCGAGGAGCACCTGTCCAAAACCTTTGCCGTCGCTTCGAACGATTTGGTTATCGAGCGCGACATCACGTTTTACTCGCTGTGCGAGCATCATCTGCTGCCGTTTTACGGCAAGGCTGCCATTGGCTATATCCCCAACGGCCGTGTCGCAGGGCTTTCTAAGCTTGCCCGCACGGTAGAGGTCTACGCCCGTCGTCTGCAGCTGCAGGAGCAGTTGTGCGCACAAGTTGCCGATGCCCTCATGGAGTATCTCGCTCCCCAGGGAGCGATTGTGCTCATGGAAGCTGAGCATATGTGCATGACCATGCGCGGCGTGCAAAAGCCTGGCACCAAGACCGTGACGCTCGCTCGCCGCGGCGTCTTTGAGACCGATCCCGCGCTCGAGGAGCGGTTCTTTAGGATGCTGGGCCGTTAGCATGAGGGTCGTCAACGACTTTACATCGAAGACCGATGAGGGGACGTCGCGTCGCGGCTTTATGGCTTCGGGTCTGACTCCCTTTGGTGCCATGCCTCGCATTGATTACATTTGTGCCAACGGGCTGTTCCGGCGGCACCTGGGCAACATTGCACAGTTGGAATCGGGGCGCATCTTCTGCCGCCACGGTATTGACCATCTTCTCGATGTCGCTCGCATTATGTGGATCAAGAATCTCGAGGAACAGCTCGAATTTGACCGTGAGGTCATCTACGCCACGGCACTTCTTCACGATATCGGCAAAGATGAACAGTATGAATCGGGTATATCCCATGATGTTGCAAGCGAACGCGTCGCTGATGCGATTCTCGGCGGCATGCCCGATGATGTGGCGTTTGAGCCGGCCGATGCCGCAGCCATTAAGACGGCCATTCTGGGCCATCGAAAGCTGCGTGTGAACAGCCAACCGCTTGAGCGTCTGCTCTATGCAGCCGACAAAGCGTCGCGCGCCTGCTTTGCATGCCCCGCGCGCAATGCTTGCAACTGGAGCGAGGATAAAAAGAACCTGTCGATTCGCGTGTAGTTAGTTTGCGCGGTCGGGGTTCTAAACGAAGGAGACGATCGCGATGAGCAACAAGAAACTGCCCGAGAATGCAACCAAGACTGAAGGCGCCGAGCTCGCCCGCCGTGGAAGGGGCGAAATATCCACCGCAACGGCGGTACCCCACGTGAGCTATGACGATCTGCGCCATGCCGACCGCATCACCGTTGAAGGTCTTGAGGTTTTTGCTAACCACGGCGTATATCCCGAAGAGAACGCGCTGGGCCAGAAGTTCATCGTGTCCCTGGTGCTCTATGCCGACCTGCGTGCAGCGGGGGAGCACGATAACCTGGACGCCTCGATTGACTACGGCTCGGTATGCCACGATGTCGATGGCTATCTGCGCGAGCATACGTTTAAGCTCATCGAGGCTGCAGCCGAGGGTGTGGCCCAGATGCTGCTGCGTCGTTACCCCCTGCTGCTTGGCGTGCACGTTAAGCTCGATAAGCCTTGGGCGCCCGTCGGTCTTCCCCTGGCAAGCTGCGGTGTCGAGATCGAGCGCGTGCGCTAGTCGACGCTAGAGCTTGTTGAGGGGCGGCTGCTTGAGCCGCTGCGACAGAGCTCTATTGTTGGGACAGTACGTGTCGAGCAGGGCGTGAAACCGCTGATTGTGGCTTGGCTCGAGCAGGTGGACGAGCTCGTGGGCGACAACCATGTCGAGACACTCGATGGGATAGGCGGCAAGTTCGCGTGCGATGCGAACGGCACCGGATTTGGGCGTGCATGAGCCCCAACGCGTTTTCATGCTACGTACGGAAACGCGGGAAACGGCGACACCCATTGCGATTTCGTACGCGCGCGCCATATCGCGCAGCGCCGTGGTGACCTCGGATGCATAGAGCTGGTCGATGCGGGTCTGGAGCTCATCGGACGTCAGGCCGTCGAGGGTTGCGCGCCGCTTGGCCTGTGGGCGTTCGTTCGATTTGTCGGCACCCATAAAACTTGCGAAGGTGGCCTGCTTGGGCCGCGGTGCGGGTGATGCAAAGTTGCGATCGAGCGCATCTTGTACCGTGATGGGCTTGCCCCAAAGTGCAATGATGGACGAGGGGCTGAGCGGCTCTCGTGCCGTCGCCTGACGTTGCTCGCGCTGGGCAAGTCGACTGATAATCCAGGCGCTGTTGCGCTTCACAAACGCTTCGATACGCTCGCGGCTGGCGTCGAGCGGTGCACTGGCGTGGACCTCACCGCTCGATGTGACGCGTAGGTTGAAGTTCTTGACGCGCTTTTTGGTAACGACGACGGGGATGGATGTGCCATCCGGTCGGGATACGGTAATCGTAAATTGCTGCGTCAAAAGCGGTCCTTCAGATTGGGGACGGGCCGCATGTCGACCGTTCGGCATGCGGCCCGCTCAGGGGATGTGAAATTAATAACGCTCGAAGAAGGCAAGGGCATTATCGCTGCAGAGCTTCTGCATCACGGTCTTGCCAAAGTGCTTGGAGAGCATGTTCTGGAACTCGGGCATCTTGCTGGCATCGGAGAGGAAGGCGGGCACCGTGGCACCGTCCCAGTCGCCGCCGAGCGCGATGACATCCTCGCCGCCCAGGTCGAGCCAGTGCTCGATATGTGCCGCTAGCTGGTCGAAGGTGACGTCTGCGGCGGTCTTGTCGGTTGCGTCGTTGGAAAGGAACTCGCTGCAGTAGTTGAGGCCGACGATACCGCCCATGTCGCGAATGGTGCGGAACTGGTCGTCGGTAAGGTTGCGTTTGACGCCGCAAACCGCACGGGAGTTGGAGTGGCTGGCGACGAAGGGACGCGTGGCGTGGGCGACAACCTCGTCAAAGCACTCATCGTTGAGGTGGGAGACGTCGAGTACCATGCCGGCGTGCTCCATCTGCGTAAGTGCCTCGATGCCGGCGCCGGTGAGGCCGGCGTGGGTGTCGTGGCCGCTCGCGAGCGGCCCCTGCGCATTCCAGCTGAGTGACGACATAAGCACGCCCAAGCTCTTGAGCACTTCGATCAGCGCGGGGTCCTCGGCAAAGAACGTGGCGTTTTCGATGGTGTGGATGCAAGCGACCTTGCCGTCCTTGAGCGCGGGGCGAATGTCTGCGGCGCTGCGCACGTTGACCATACGGTCGTGGTTGAGCATTGCCTGGCCGCTCATATGCGCCATGATCTGCGCCTGGAAGCGCGCGGCGTGGGCGGTGGGAATCTCGTCGGGGACAAACGTGGCGAAGCACTGTGCCCACGGCGTGTTGCCGATCTTTGCGAGCGAGATGGCACAGGCGTTACCCTCGATGAGGTCGAAATCTTGCGGATGCGTTTCGTCGCCGGGGAAATAGCCGTCGGTGCCGGCGGTAAAGCGCAGGTCGAGATCGAGCGTGGCCCAGCCGATGCGGTCGGCGGTGTCGCAGTGTAGGTCAAATACGGGATATGCCATGGTTCCTCCGGTTGCAGCGTTTCTTTGCAAACTGTCATTGAATTGTATGACTAGGGTATAGTTAGCGCCATATGTTCACGGCGGCCCGCGTTGTGCGCCGCCCTTATCACGGAGGTTACCATGTCCAACCAGGGCAAGAAGGTCAAGACCCATTATCGCGGCACGCTCGACGACGGCACGCAGTTCGATAGCTCCTACGATCGCGGCGAGCCGCTGGAGTTCACCTGCGGCGCCGGTCAGATGATCAAGGGCTTCGACGCCGCTGTTGTCGATATGCAGGTGGGCGAGAAGAAGACCGTGCACATTCCTGCTGCCGATGCCTATGGCGAGCACAATCCCGAGATGGTTCTGACCTTCCCGGCCGAGCAGGTTCCCAACATCGAGCAGATCGAGAAGGGCATGAAGCTCTTCCTGTCCACGCCGAGCGGCATGCCTGTCCCCGCCGTCGTCATTGACGTGACGCCCGAGGCCGTGACGCTCGACGCCAACCACGAGCTGGCCGGCAAGGACCTCAACTTTGATATCGAGCTCGTCGAGGTCGAGGGTTAGAGCATGCCTGAGCGCTTGGTTTCGACGACATGCTTGGGAAATCTCAACGATCCGTCCTATGAACTCCTGCTTCGCCGGAAGCTGGGCGGCGTCTTTGAAGTTGACGAGCTGCTGCTCGATTGGGACCAGGCTGATGTATACGCGTTTGTGGGCGTGACGGAGCTGGGGCGCACGGTCGATGTTCGGCTGGATACTGCCGACGGCGGTCGTTTTGTCGACGGCGACGTGCTCGCCGTCGACCGTTCGGGCGTGGTGCCCGTGGCGGTTGTTGTGCGCCTGCGCAGCGCCGAGGTTTATTTGGTCGAAGTTGACCGCTTGGACCCGATTGCGCTCGCGCATGCGTGCTGGGAGATCGGCAATATGCATGCGCCGCTTTTTCGAGGCGATTCGGACGAGCATACCGTGCGCATGTATACGCCGGTGCAGCCTGTTTTGGGCCGCATGCTCCGGGGCGTCGAGGGCGTTCGGCTCTCGACGGTTACCCGTGAACTCGATTCGGACCGGCGCTTTGCGTCGAGTGCGGCGGATGCCGTTGTGAGTATGGCTCCAGACTTTACGATCGTAAAGAAGGCGCGCGGCTAAGCACGCATATGCGCAAGACGGGCTTTGAGGGGCGACCAATCAAGGTCCGTCTTGCTGTTGATAGGAGGCTTTGGGGGAACATATGGGTCTTGAGGGAATCAAGCTGATTGCCTGCGATTTGGACGGCACGTTGCTGCATCCGGGGGAGCGCGAGCCGCGTTCCGAGGCCTTTGAGCTTATCGATGAGCTGCATCGTCGCGGTATCGTGTTTATGCCGGCGAGCGGTCGTCAATATGCGAGCTTGCGCTATCTGTTTACCCCGGTGGCCGATGAGCTCGCCTATGTATGCGAGAACGGAGCCCTGGTGATGAGCGAGGGGCGTGCCGTTGTCAAGCGCTCCATGGAGCGTAGCCTTGCTATGGATATCGCGAATGCCGTGGTTGCGTATCCCCATGCCGACGTGACCCTTTCGTGTGAGGGACACCTCTACACCATGAGCGGCAACGATGCGTTCGTCGACCATTTGCGCTATGAGGTCCACTGCGATGTGGCGGTGGTCGACCGTCCCGAGGACATCGACGAGGACGTCATTAAGATTGCCTTCCAGACGCCCGAGGTGGATCAGCCGGCGGCCCTGGAGTATTTTGAGCGCCTCTTTAGCGACCGTGTCGACGTGATGACGTCGGGAACCGAGTGGACGGACTTTATCGGCTTTGGTTCGGGCAAGGGTTCCGCGCTTGCCGATTACGGTCGTGCCCTGGGAATTTCGCCCGACGAGATGATGGCGTTTGGCGATAACGAAAACGACCGCGACATGCTCAACGTAGTGGGCCATCCTTATCTAATGGAGAGCTGCAATCCCTCTATGTGTGGCATCAACGACCGCGTCCGCTACGTGCGCACGGTCGAAGAAGAACTGCGCCGCCTGCTCGCCGAGTAGATATATGTGGCATGCCTAGGAATCTCTTTTTGCTGCAGAGTGCAGAAAGGTGGATTTTAAGGCATGTCCCGAACATCTACCGGCAGTCGGGGCAGAGACCCTCGAAGATGGTGTAGTGCGACGTGACGTGCCAGCCGATTTGCTCGGATGCCTTGGCGTCGAGCTGGGCATCGAAGGGGAGCGGTACGTCGATGACGCGGCTGCACGAGGTGCAGATGATATGCGCATGCGGCTCGATCGTGCGATCGAAGCGGCTGCCGCCCGGCGTCTTGATGGAGAGAATCTCGCCGGCGTCGGCCAAGAGATTGAGGTTGCGGTAGACCGTGCCGCGGCTGATTTTGTCATCCTGCGCGCGCACGACGTTGTAGATTTCGTCGGCGGTGGGATGGTTATAGCTTTGGCGCACGGCGTCAAGAACCAGCTTTCGCTGCCTGGTATTCCTTCTTTGCACCGCCATGCGCCTCGCCTCTTTTCTATCAACGGTCGTAGGTAAATGATACCGTATTTAGCACACAATACTAATAACGAGGCGTGAAACCGTCTTCATTGGCAAGTGGGGCTCGGGCCTGGGCGTCTACGAGGCGAAAACGCGTTCCCATACGCTCGTAGGAGGCATGAAGCGCCTCGAGATGAGATAGGATATTTGCCGGAGCCCCCTGTATCTCCATCTCGACTGAGCCGTCTTCCATGTTACGCACCCAGCCGGTGAGCGCGCGTGCCTGCGCGAGGTTGGTGTTGGTAAAGCGAAAGCCAACGCCCTGGACTTGCCCCGCCCAGCGCAGGAAATAGCGCAGGGGAGTGTCTTGAGTGGCCTCGTCGCTTGCGAGCACAGTAAGCCTGCGGCGCAGCTCGAGCTCGACGTTTGATGGTTTTTGAGGCTCTCGACTGCTGCCGGTGACGCTGGAGAAGAACGTATCGAAGAGGCCCATAGCTATGCCTGCTTGCCTGCGTCGGCCGGGAAGGTTATGCCGGCCTGCTGGCGCACGGCATCCATGATGCGCAGTGAGACGAGTGTGACATCGCGGTAGTGGCCAAGCTCGTGGCGTCCCGCCGGGGTCTCCCAAATCTCTTCCTTAACGTTATCGATGCCGCCGATGGCGGTGATAAAGTCTGTGAGTTCGTATTCCATAGTGTTGCTCGATTTGGGCAGGTCGAGCACGCGGCCGTTGTCTCCCTGTTCGCGCGGTGCCTCGGTCGCCGAGCCGCGTACGACGTCGCCGCGATAGTCGATGCGGACGTTGCGGGGCGTGGACAGATGGTCGATCTGGATAGTGCCACGCTCGCCTTCGATCTGCGAGGGCAGCAGGTCATTCGTAATTTTGGAGTGCGCGAGCTCGACGGAGATACGCCCTCCGCCATAACTGGCGAGAATGGAGCCGCAGCCGTCGATGGGGCCATGGGTGAGCTCTTGCGTTGAGGGGTCGAGCAGCGTGGTCATGCTGGTGAGACCGGAGGGCATGCCGAAGATCTCGACCATGGGCTCGACGGTGTAGACGCCAATGTCCATGAGGGAACCCGATGCCATATTGCAGTCGAAGATATTGGTGGCACGTCCCGCGAGAATCTCGTTGTAGCGCGAGGAATACTTGCCAAAGCGCAATGAGGCGCGGCGGATGGGGGCAATCTCGCCCAGGACGTCCTCGATGGCGTGGAAGGCGGGATCGTGGAGGGGACGTATAGCCTCGAGGGCCACGACACCTGCTGTCTCGGCAGCGCGAAAGACCTCGAGCGCCTGCGCTTCGGTGGCGCAGAAGGGCTTTTCGACGATGACATGCTTGCCACCGGCGATGCAGGCAAGGGCCTGCTCGTAGTGAAGTGCGTTAGGGCTGCCGATATAGACGGCGTCGACGTCGCCGGCTGCCGCAAGCTCATCGAGTGACGTAAAGTTTCGCTCGCCACCGCGCTCGGCGGTAAAGGCAGTACCGCGCTCGGCATCGCGCGAGAGCGTGCCCACAAACGCGGCTTGGTCGTTGGCGTTGACGACCTGGATAAAGTCGTCGGTAATCATGGATGTGCCGATGGTCGCTATACGCAGCATGTATCCCCCTCGTGCCGTTCGGTTTACAGGATGAGTGTAGCGCGAGGGGGCAGGAAATAGCGTGCGAAAACGCCGTTACAGGTCGCTCTCGTTAAAGCCGGTGTCGATATCGAGGTTGCTGCCGTCGGCCGCCGTGGTGGCGAGCTCATCGCAGCGCTCGTTGAGCTCGTGGCCGGCGTGACCCTTAACCCAGATGAACTCAACCTTGTGCTTGCTTTTGGCGGTGAGCAGGCGCTCCCACAGGTCGCGGTTCTTGACGGGCTGCTTGTTGGCGGTTTTCCATCCGCGCTTTTTCCAGCCGTCGATCCAGTGCTTGTTAAAGGCGTTGACGACGTACTGCGAATCGGAATGGACTTCGACGTCGCAGGGGCGGTTAAGTGCCTCGAGCGCCACGATGACCGCCATGAGCTCCATGCGGTTGTTGGTGGTCTTGGCATAGCCGCGCGAAAGCTCGGAGGTGAAGGTCTTGCCGGCGGGGTTGGTGTATTTGAGCACGGCGCCGTAGCCGCCGCGTCCCGGATTTGATCGGGCCGAGCCGTCGGTATAGATGATGACCTTCACGGGCTTCCTTTCGTTGGGTACGTTTCGTGTGAGTGACCATTGTAGCGCCATGCCCGCCGGGGGCTAGCAATCTACGATTTCTACCCCGTCTTCCGACAGTTAGTTGGCATGGATGATGCGGTTGAGCTCGTCGAGGTATTGCTGCAAGAGGGGAGAGGGCTTGCGCTCGTCGTGCATGATATAGCCTACGTGCATCGTTGGGGCGTCTGCTAACGGGATCGATGCCATACCCCATTGCATTTCATTGGAGAGGACACCGGTCGACAGGGTGTAACCGTTTGACGTGATAAGTAAGTTAGTAAGTGTTCCGCGGTCCGAGATTCGTATGTTGCGGTCGCAAGGGATATAGCTAAAAGGTTCCTCGGCGTAATAGAAGGAGTTCGAGGTGCCTTGCTCAAAGCTGTAGCGCGTATAGGGTGTGAGGTCGGCAAGGGACAGCTGCGGGCGGCGGGCAAGCGGGTGGCGCTCGCTAACGAAGACGTGGACCGTCGCGTCGAATAGGGGATGGAAGCTCGCGCGCGCATCGGCAAAAGCCTTCTGCAGAACGCGGGCGTTAAAGTCGTCCAGATAGAGGATGCCGATGTCGCTGCGAAACGCGCGGACGTCATCGATGATCTGCGATGTGGTGGTCTCGCGCATGATGAACTCGAACTTGCTGTCGCGGCAGCGCTCGACCACGTTGACAAAGGCCTCGACCGAAAAGGCGTAGTGCTGGGCGGAAATGGCGAGGCGGGCTTGCGGGGTACCGCCGTCCTCGTAGCGCGCCTCGAGCATGTCGGCCTGCTCTACGACCTGGTGCGCATAGCCCAAAAGCTCGGTGCCGTCGTTGGTGAGGGTGACGCCGCGGCTGGAGCGCGTAAAGATCTCCAGGTGGAGCTCCTGTTCCAGGCTTTTGACGGCGTTTGAGATGTTGGACTGAGCGGTATAGAGGCGCTGAGCTGCGGCGTTGATTGAGCCGGACTCTGCCACGGCAATCAGAAAACGAAGCTGCTGAAGGGTCATCGATGCCATCCTTTCGATTGCTATCTATAAAACCGATAACAGATTAGCGCTTTTAAGTGATTGACCGAGCGAAACAATGCTCGTACTATTCAAAACACACAAAGGCGGTAGGTAATTAAACCGACCACGGAACCGGGATGCGAAAGGAGGCCCGCATATGAATTGCTTACCAAGACGAATGCCGGGCTCCTGTTTGCGCTCGTCGGCGTGATCAGGAGACAGCGACTTACTTCTCTCTAATTTATTTACTTTTGTTCGATCAAGGAGATCATCATGAGCCAGTTCATCAACAACCCCGAGCACACCTTTGGTTTCGATACCCTGCAGCTTCACGTTGGCCAGGAGAGCGCCGATCCCGCATCCGACTCCCGCGCCGTGCCTATCTACCAGACCACGAGCTATGTGTTCCGCAACTCCCAGCACGCCGCCGACCGCTTTGGTCTTGCCGATGCTGGTAACATCTACGGCCGTCTGACCAACTCCACCCAGGGCGTCTTCGAGGACCGTATCGCCGCGCTCGAGGGTGGCGTGGCAGGTCTCGCCGTCGCCTCCGGTGCTGCTGCCATCACCTATACTCTGCAGGCTCTTGCCCAGGCCGGTGACCACGTGGTGGCTCAGAAGACCATCTACGGTGGCTCCTACAACCTGCTGGAGCATACACTCTCCCAGTTTGGCGTCGAGACCACCTTCGTCGATGCCCACAACCTGGACGAGGTCGAGGGCGCCATCAAGGACAACACCACGGTCGTCTATCTCGAGACGCTCGGCAACCCCAACTCCGACATCCCCAACATCGACGCCATCTCCGAGATCGCCAAGAAGCACGGTCTGCCGGTTGTCGTCGACAACACCTTCGGCACCCCGTATCTGTTCCGTCCGCTGGAGCATGGTGCCAACATCGTCGTCCACTCCGCAACCAAGTTCATCGGCGGCCACGGCACCTCGCTGGGCGGTGTGATCGTCGACGGCGGTAACTTCGATTGGAAGGCGAGCGGAAAGTACGCCCAGATCGCCGAGCCCAACCCCTCCTACCACGGCGTTTCGTTTGCCGAGGCTGCCGTTCCCGCCGCCTTCGCAACCTATGTCCGCGCTATCCTGCTGCGTGACGAGGGCGCCTGCATCAGCCCGTTCAACGCCTGGGTCCTGCTCCAGGGCACCGAGACTCTGTCGCTGCGCGTTGACCGTCATGTTGAGAACACCAAGAAGGTCGTTGAGTTCCTGGCTGGTGACAGCCACGTCGCCAAGGTGAACCACCCGAGCCTGCCCGAGCACCCCGATCACGAGCTCTATCAGAAGTACTTCCCCAACGGCGGTGCCTCGATCTTTACCTTTGAGATTAAGGGTGGCCAGGAGGCAGCTTGGAAGTTCATCGATCATCTGCAGGTGTTCTCGCTGCTCGCCAACGTGGCCGACGTCAAGTCGCTCGTCGTGCACCCGGCTACCACCACGCACTCCCAGCTGTCTGCCGAGGAGCTCGCCGAGCAGAACATCACGCCCTCCACGATCCGTCTTTCCATCGGTACCGAGAACGCCGAGGATATCATTTGGGACCTGAAGCAGGCCTTCGCCGCGCTGGACGAGTAAAGCGACTTGTGCAAGGACCCCTTGCGACTCGATAGGTATAACTGCATAAAATGCCTGCTCAAGGCGCCTGTGCGAACAATGGTTGCACAGGCGCCTTTTTTGCATAGAGAGGGTGCAAAAACAGGGTTTTTGACACGCTTTATGCATTCGAGTTGTGGAAAACTCCTGTTGAGAGGATGTGAGTTTTACGCAATTGACGTGCGCCTTTTGAGTAAAACCGCAGGTCGCGATTTGCTCGGGGTACTATGCAGCGCAATCGAATCACACGCAGCTCAAACGCAGCAAAAACGCACTACGGAGGTTTCCAGCTACATGAGGATCGATTCACGAAAACCGAAAGCCGCCGCCCTTTCCGCCGCTCTGGCCGTGGCACTTTTGGCGGGCGCTGGTGCAACTGATGCCCACGCCGCAACACTGTCCGATACGGTTGGATCTACGCCGTCCGAGACGACGCTGGTACAGCCCGTTGACTATCGCGGCGATGGTTATGGTTCCATGCAGGAGTGGAACGCCTCGATGGAGGCCAAGCGCGATTCCCTTGAGATGCGTGCTCAGATCATTATGAATATGTATGGCGACTATGCTACCGATGACGAGCGCGCTGTGTTGCAGGGTTGCATCGACGGTGCGGGCAGCCTGTTGACGATGGGGGAGGTCGACGCCAAGTCGACCGAGCTCGATGAGCTGCGCACCGCGCTTGAGGATGCCAAGCGCGAAGCGCTCGAGGCGGCCGCCGCCGAGGCGGAGGCTGCCGAGGCCACCCAGGCTTCGTACTACAACGCCGGTTTCACTCCGTCCTACGCGTCTGCCGCGTCCTACGCGAACGAATCGGGCCTGACGCGCTCTGCGGGTGTCAATAACTACAACGGGCGCCGCGAGACCTATTACAGCAGCAATGTGCTTTATCACTATCGCACGGGCGAATGGACTCAGGATTCTGAGGGCTTCTGGCGCGATTCCGACGGCTATTACGTTGTTGCCGCGGGCGATATGGCCCAGGGCTCGACCTTTACGGGCTCCAAGGGCGAGTGCAAGGTCTATGACTCCGGCTGCGCCGCCGGAACTACCGACTACTATACCGGTTGGTAATCTGCCATAAGGAAAATTGGCACATGATGGGCGGGCGTCTTTGCTGAGCTTTTAGGCAACGTAAAGCCGCCCGTTCTTTATGTGCGTTCGAGTTAACAGAGCCCTTACCGTGGCGGTACGCTGGGCGTATGGATGCGGGGCACACTGGTTCTTGAGAAATAAGGTCTTTCTCTTGGAGGAAGTGGTCTTGTGAATGCTCGAGATATCGCCGTTGCCGCCGTCGCGTTGATGCTTGGCTGCCTTGGTCCCACGGCCGCGCTCGTCGCGGGCATGCAGGGGTCTTGTGAGGCTGCCTCTATCGTGGTTGGCGTGTTGATCGCGGCCGCGCTGCTGGGAAGTGCGGGCGTAGTCCTTTGTCGCGACGATGAGGACGAGGTGCCGGGGTCGCAACGCTAACTGTTGTGAGATCGGCCGCCGATCGTAGACGAAGATGAAGGCCGCCGCAGGGGAAAGGTTCCCTTGCGGCGGTTTTGCTGTTAAGGCTGTTGAATGCGGCGAGTTGGCGCTACCAGTTTTTCTCGATATCGCGGATGCGCCGATAGAGCCACTCGTTTTGCGGTGCCTGGATATCGTGTTTGGCTGCGAGCCGGCAGATGGTGCCCGCGAACTCATCAACCTCGGTTTTGCGCCTTGCGATGCGGTCTTGAGCCATTGAGGGCATACCGGCGGGGTCGATTCCCTCGATGAGGTGCACCATTTGCGTCAGGTCTGCCTCGGTCAGCTCAACGCCCTCGGCGTTGGCGACCGCAAGCGTTTCGCGCATGGCGGAAACAAAGCAGCGACGCTGCTCGGAGCCCGGCTCCGTGGCGCTTCCGTAGGTCCCGCCGTAGGCCATGCAGGTCTGGTTGATGCCGTCGTTGAGCATGAGTTTGGCCCACATGCGGTGAGCGATGTCGTCCTCGACGGTATGGGCGATGCCGCAGCGCGTGTAGAGCCCGTCGATAGCGGCGACGGTCGCGGGGTCCGTGCCGGCCGCCGCGCCAAAGCGGATCTCGCCCGCATTGGTAAAGGTGAGCGCGCCGTTGAGGAACACGGCGTCCATGCCCTGGCAGATACCAAGAACGGTATGCTCCCAGCCAAAGCGTTCGGCAATCTTTTGCTCGCTCGTAATGCCGTTGCATAGCGAGGCGATGAGCGTGTTGGGTCCCACGACGCGCTCCATAGTCTTGAGTGCTTGGTCGAGACCGGTGGTCTTGACTGTCAGGATGACCAGATCGGCGGGCGTCGCCTCGCTGGCGCGGACGGACGTGAGATCGCAGGGCTTGCCGTTGACAGTGAGCGCATCGCCCGCGTGACGCTCAAAACGGGTGTCATCCATGATGTATTCGACGGCGTCGTTGCCGAGCGCCCGGGCGATCATGCTGCCGTAGAGCAGGCCGACGCCGCCCTTGCCGATAAAGGCGACCTTGTTGATCTGCATGTGAATCATCTCCCCATGTAAAAGGCGCCCGCGTAAGGGGCGCCTGATGGATTGTATGCTGCCAGGGTGATTGGTGGGTGCGCGGGGCGGCTGTTATAAAAAAGAAACGTTTGCCTGGACGCTACGCTGCAGGGCAGACCGCAAAGACATGCGCGTGGTCATGTCCGGCTCCTTTCATCGGGCTTTTTGCTGATGTTAAAGCGGTGCCGTGACAGCTCGATTTCTGCTGCGTTACGATACGTTCTCGATTGCGATTCCACGATGTTTCGGCTGCGTGACCATTGTGTTTCGCCTTGCCGGGGCGCTGATGGCGAAGGGAGGGGCCGTGCAATATCGCGTTGACCCCAAAAGCGGCAACCGTATCTCGGCGTTGGGTCTGGGCTGCATGAGGTTTCCCGGTGCGCCGGGACGTCCGGATGCGAAGACAGCCGATGCCATCATTTCCCGTGCGGTGGAGCAGGGGATTAATTATCTGGACACCGCGTATCTCTATCCCGGTAACGAGGCGTGCGTGGGCGCCTCGCTTGAGCGCTTGGGGCTGCGTGACCGGGTGTTGCTGGCGACCAAGTTGCCGCATGCTTCGTGCAAGTGCGCGGAGGATTTCGACCGGTTCTTCGATGAGCAACTGCGGCGCCTGCGGACCGACCATATCGACTATTACCTCATGCATAACATTACCTCGCCCGCCCAGTGGGAACGTGTGGTGGCATTGGGCATTGAGGACTGGATCGCGTGTCAAAAGGCGGCGGGGCGCATTCGCCAGATTGGTTTTTCGTACCACGGCAGCGCGGTGGATTTCCTGACGATGCTTGACGCATATGACTGGGATTTTTGCCAGATACAGTACAACTATGCCGGCGAGCGTTACCAAGCGGGAACGGCAGGACTCATGGCGGCTGCGGAGCGCGGGCTCGCGGTGTTTGTGATGGAGCCGCTGCTGGGCGGGCGTTTAGCGGGCAAGCTGCCGCCACGGGCCCGCGCTGTGCTCGATAGTGCCCGTGACCCGCATTTGCGCACTCCTGCCGCCTGGGGTCTTTCGTGGGTGTGGAATCATCCTCAGGTGACGATGCTGCTTTCGGGTATGACCGATATCGCGCAGGTGGATGAGAATTCGTCACTGGCAGACCTCGCGTTGCCGAATTCGATGACTGCCAACCAGCTCGACACGATTGCGCGCGTGTTGATGGAGTTTGAGAAATCGAACCGTGTGCCCTGCACGGGATGCGGCTACTGCATGCCATGCCCCAAGGGTATCAACATTCCCGGCTGCTTTGCCGCCTACAACGCGAGCTATGCGCACAGCTGGTTTACGGGGCTGTCGCAATACTTTACGGCGAGTGCGGTGCGCACGAGCGAGCCCAAGCTCGTGAGCAATTGCGTCAAGTGCGGCAAATGCGCGCGCCACTGCCCACAGCACATCGATATTCCCGAGCGTCTCGACGATGTGCGCCGACGTTTCCAGCCTGGTCCCGTGACGGCGGTGCTTAAGGCCTTCGGCAAAACGCGCTCCTCATGACCCTTTTATAACTTGCGGTGGAATAGTTCCTGTTTGCGGCAGAATAGGGGCCAAACAGGAACTATTTCACCGCAACTGAAGGGGGCTGTCGTGGGTCATCGGGATTCATGTGATGATTTGCGTGAGGTTTGTTGGGGCGTTTTGGGCGCTGGACACATTTCGCATCGATTTGCATCGTCGCTCAAGGAGGTGGACGGGGCACGGCTTGTGGCTGCCGCCGGCCGCACTCCTTCGCATGTTGAGGAGTTTTGCAGGGCGTTTTCGATTGATGCCGCGCACAGTTATGCCACGGCTGACGATAGCGGCGATGTGGCTTATGATGCGCTGATTGCCGACCCCGATGTCGACGCAATCTACTTGGCTCTTCCACATGGCATGCATGCGCATTGGGTCTGTCGGGCACTGCGCGCGGGAAAGGCCGTGCTGTGCGAAAAGCCGGCCGTTTTGAGTGAGGAAGAGGCTCTCTCGATTGCCTCCACCTCTCGTGAGCGCGGCGTGCTGTTTATGGAGGCGATGAAGAATCGGTTTTGCCCGATGCGCACTCGCGTGAAGGACTTGCTTGCGTCGGGTGAGCTTGGCCGTATTGTCTCGATTGAAAGCGTGCAAAAGCTCGATTACGGCGAGCCTCCTTCGGGCTATCTGCTTGATTCGTTGCAGGGCGGCTGTCTATATGACATGGGCTGCTATGCGGTCGGTTGGTTTGAGGATTTGCTCGCGGGCGCGTGCGAGGTTTCATCCCGTGAAGTTCGCTGGCGTGACGTATCAGGCGGCCGCGTCGATTGGGCCGACGAGATCCGTATGAGCGTCGGCGGTATACCCATTCATATGGTGTGCGACGGCAAAGCAACATATGAAAGCCGCTTAACGATTGTCTGTGAGCGAGGCTCGTTGGAAATCGAGCGTCTCCATCGCCCCGAGCTCGCCCATGTGAAGTATTCCGACGGTCGAACGCTCGAAATAAATGCCCCGTTTGAGATCGATGATTTCTACGGCGAAATCCAGCATGCGACCCAGCTCATCCGGGCGGGGAAACTCGAGAGTCCCGTCATGCCCCTTGCCGCCACGCAGCGCTGCGCGCGCATTATCGATGCGATTCGCTTGAAACTTTAGTGCGTGGGGGCATGGCGCCAGCGCCTGGAATGCCTTGGAGGCCTTTGCCCCTGATGCCCCTTTTATAACTTGCGGTGGAATACGGTCTGTTTGCGCCAAAATAGGGCACCAATAGACCGTATTTCACCGCAACTGATGAGGAGGGAGCTGGAGATGCTGACGATCGGGTGTCATCTTTCGACGACGAAGGGCTATCGGGCAATGGGGGAGACGGCGTTGTCCATTGGCGCCAATACCTTTGCGTTCTTTACGCGCAACCCGCGCGGTGGCAAGGCAAAAGAACTTGACATGGATGACGTGGCGGCTCTGCGCGAGCTTATGTCGCAAAACGACTTTGGACCGCTGGTGGCGCATGCCCCGTATACCTACAACCCCTGTTCTGCCAAAGAGCGGGCGCGCGAGTTCGCCTTGGAGGCTATGGCAGAGGACCTGCGGCGCATGGAGGCGCTGCCCGGCAACTACTACAACTTCCATCCCGGTGCGCATGTGGGGCAGGGCTCCGACGCCGGCATTCAGATGATTGTCGACGCCCTGTGTCAGGTGATGTTTGAGGGCCAGCAGACGACGGTGCTGCTCGAGACCATGTCGGGCAAGGGCACCGAGGTGGGCCGCAGCTTTGAGGAACTGGCGCTCATCATTGAGGGTGTTGCCGGCAAACGCCCCGAGCTGTCGGCCAAGCTGGGCGTTTGCCTAGACACCTGCCATGTGAATGACGCCGGCTATGACATCGTCCACGATCTTGACGGTGTGCTTGACGAGTTCGATCGTGTGGTGGGTATCGAGCGCCTGCGCGCCGTACACATCAATGACTCCAAGAATCCCTGCGGCGCCCATAAGGACCGCCACGAGTGCATCGGTAAGGGCTACCTGGGTGGTGAAGAGTTTGGCGGCGGTATGCAGGTTATACAGAATATTGTATCGAATGGCCACTTGCGTTCGCTGCCGTTTATTTTGGAGACTCCGAACGAACTTGCAGGTTATGCAGCTGAAATTAGACTATTAAGGTCATTGCAGCAGTAATGACTGTCACAAAGTAGAGTATTCCATTCACGTTATGGGTTTGTTTCAATCAGTTTTCTCATTGCAGATTCGTAATTCCGGGTGCATAATAGCCAACAGTTTTTGCAGACCTCTGAATCAAACGAGGTCACCGGAAGGAGACTGATTATGAAGCTGAAGAAGCTTGGCGCATTTGCCGCCACGGGTGCTATGGCGCTCGCCCTTGCTCTGACGGGCTGCGGTTCGTCCAACGCCACCTCTGGTTCTGATGCCGGTTCCAGCAGCTCTGACGACGCTAAGGTCGAGAAGGTCGACGGCTCCAAGGAGTACGCGCTCGTCAAGGACGGCACGCTGACCGTCGGCACCTCTGCCGAGTACGCGCCGTTTGAGTACAAGGATGACAACGGCGACTACCAGGGCTTTGACCTTGAGCTCATCAAGGCTATCGGTGACAAGCTGGGCCTGGATGTCGAGTACGTCAACAATGACTTTGACACGCTGGTTCCGGGTGTCGCTTCGGGCGCCAAGTACGACGTCTCCATCGCGGCTATCACCGACACGCCCGAGCGTGAGAAGGAAGTCACTTTCTCCGATTCCTACTACATGGACGATCAGGCTATCGTGACCAAGGTCGATAACACCGACATCACGGCCGACAACTACAGCGAGAAGCTCAACAACGCCGACGCTACCATCATCGTTCAGTCTGGCTCGACCGCCGAGTCTTTTGCCCAGGAGAACTTCCCCAAGGCCAAGATCGTCCCCTACAAGGACGCTACCGAGTGCTTCAGCGCCCTGCAGTCCGATAAGGGCGACGCCGTAGTCACCAACCGCTCCGTTGCCAGCCAGCTGACCGCCGAGCAGTTCAACACCTGCCAGACCATTAAGCAGATCAGCACCGGCGAGGAGTACGCCATCGCCATCAACCAGGGTAACACCAAGCTCAAGGAAGACATCAACCAGGCCATCAAGGACCTGACCGACGACGGTACCATTGACGCCCTCATGGCTAAGTACAACATCAAGTAAAATAGCTACTTGATTGCTCGCGGGCCCTTTCCGTTTTGGCGGAGAGGGCCTTTGCGCTTCTCTTGACGGAGAGTATTTCCGTCTCGTTTTGCCGGCAACTTCTACGATAGGAGCCACCTTGTCTCGACTGAACAAAGGGGCCGCGGAGCAGCGTTTTCCACTGCCCGCCTTGCTCCAAAAGCTAGCCTGCGCCATGGCCGTGGCGCTCGCGCTGGTGTGCGCAGGGGCATATGCGCCCACGACCGCCCAGGCGCTTGAGACCGCAAAGATTACCGCCCGACCCAACACTGGTTCGGGCAGCGCTGTGGTCGGCGGTACCGAGACGCGCATTACCTGGGAGGTCCAGGCCGATGCCGACGAGGAGCTGAGCGGTCTTTCGCTGACGTTTGTCGACGGCACGACGTTTGGTACCGATGACACGCGATTGACGATGCTCTCGGGCGAGGACCTCATGGATCGTACGCCCATGAAGCCCACGTGCAAGGCTGACGGCCAGACGCTCAAGATCGACTTTGGCGAGACGGCGCCTGCCGGCGGCTTTTTCCGTGTCGAGGTTTACGGCGTGACCTTCCCCGTCGAGGGCGGCGATGAGGCCTTTAGCGGCACCTGCACTTTGGCCGATGGCTCGACCAAGAAGATCTCCAAGATTCCGTCGGTGGAGATCAAGGGCGTGACGGCATTCGATAACTTCCTGGCCGATCTTAAGGAGCAGCCGTGGGTCGAGGCCTGGAACTCCAATATGTTCCTGCGCCTGTTCTTAAACCCAGTCATTTTGGTCCAAAGCCTGCCGATCGTCTTTAAGGGCTTCCTTATGTCGCTCTCGATCGTGCTTGTGGCGTTTCCGCTGGCAATTCCCTTTGGCTTTGCCTTGTCGCTCATGCGCATCTCCAAGTCGCGCATCCTGCGCTGCCTCGCCGGTATCTATGTGAATATCATCCGCGGTACGCCGGCGTTCCTGCAGATCTATATCGCGTTCTTCGGTCTGCCGTTGGCCGGCGTCAAGGTTGATGACTACGTGCTTGGCGTTATCGTCATGGCCATGAACTCGTCTGCGTACCTATGTGAGATCTTCCGTGCCGGTATTCAATCGATCCCCAAGGGCCAAAACGAGGCTGCGCGTTCGCTGGGCATGAACGCGTTCCAGACGCTGCTCTATGTCATGATTCCGCAGACGTTCCGTAATGTTTTGCCTACGCTGACCAGCGAGTTTATCTTGCTTTACAAGGATACGTCGCTGCTTGCCGCCGTGGGTGTGGTCGAGATCGTCATGAACGCCCGTACCATCGTGGCCACGACGGGCTCCATTACACCGTACGTGGTTGCCGCCCTGTTCTATCTGGTCATCACCCTGCCGCTCGCTCGCTTGGTGAGCGGTCTTGAGGCGAGGCTTTTGGGCACGGCCGAGACCAAGAAGAAGCGTCCCGCCAAGAGCGCCGGACAGGTTGTCGCGACGCCCGCCGATCACATCGCCGGTCTGTAAGGAGGTCCTATCATGAGCGAAACCAATAACTCGAACGAGGTCGTCGTCAGCATCAAGAACCTCCAGAAGGCCTTTGGGGACAACGTGGTCCTGCGCGATATCGATCTGGATGTGCACAAGGGTGAGGTCGTTGTGGTCTTGGGCCCCTCAGGCTCGGGCAAGTCGACGATGCTTCGCTGCATCAATCGCCTGGAGCATCCCACGAGCGGCTCGATTGTCGTCGAGGGCGTGGATGTGTGTGCCAAGGGCGTCGACCTCAACAAAGTGCGCACGCACCTGGGCATGGTGTTTCAGCAGTTCAACCTGTTCCCGCACCTGTCGGTCAAAAAGAACGTCATGCTTGCGCAGCAAAAGGTGCTCAAGCGCAGCAAGGAAGAGGCCGAGAAGATCGCCGTCGAGGAGCTGACCAAGGTCGGCCTGGCCGAGCGCATCGACTTTATGCCGAGCCAGCTCTCGGGCGGCCAGCAGCAGCGCGTGGCCATCGCCCGCGCCCTGTCGATGAACCCGCACGTGATGCTCTTTGACGAGGCCACCTCGGCGCTCGACCCTGAGCTCGTGCGCGACGTTCTGGGCGTCATGCGCGACCTGGCGCACGACGGTATGACCATGATCGTCGTGACGCACGAGATGGGCTTTGCCCGCGATGTCGCCGACCGCGTCGTCTTTATGGACGGCGGCGTCATTGTGGAAGAGGGTACGCCGAGCGAGGTCTTCGACCACCCCAAGAGCGAGCGCACCAAGGCGTTCTTGGGCAATATCTCGTAGCCGCTTTATATGACTGACATAGCAGAAAACGGGAGCCGGATGTGATCCGGCTCCCGTTTTTGTTGGGACGCGAATGTGTTTTGTTGCAATGCGCGTTGCGGGCGGAGCTCATTGCCGCTAGGCGAGCTCGGCTCCAAGGGCGCGGCAGGCCGCTTCGCTCTCATCATCGGGGGCGTCGTAGCAGATGACGGAATCGACGACGTTGACGCCCTCCTCGTCGGCGTCCGCCTTCCAGTTGTCCATCCATTCGCCCTCGGCCCACGAATAAGAGCCAAAGAGGACGACCTTCTTGTCGCCGAGGGTCTCCTTGACCTCATCCCACATGGGCTGGAACTCATCATATTCAAGCTCCTCGGAACCCATGGCGGGGCAGCCGAAGGCGATAGCGTCATAGCCAGCGGCCTTGTCTGCGGAGAAGTCGGCGCAGGAGATGACCTCTGCCTCGGCGCCGGCATCGGTTGCACCTTCGGCAACGAGGTTTGCCATGGCCTCGGTGTTGCCCGTGCCGCTCCAGTAGACGACGGCGATCTTGCTCATGTTGAGTCCTTTCAGTTGTGCGGCAGGTTGCCACGGCTTCTATGTTCTATCGGGTTGCCTGGGCAAGTTGCGCCAAGCTGTAGCCCTGCTGATAGACAAAGGTGAAGTATTGGGTGCAGGCGCGGTAGGCATCAAACGTCGCAAGTGCCTGCTCGACATTTGCGTAGACCTTCCAGGCCCCAAAGACCTTATAGTTCTCGCCGCGCTGGACGATAAACTCGTGCACGTCGTCGTAGGGATATCCTAGGAAGTAGCCTATTTCGTGCGGAAACTCGCAGGTGCAGTCGTTGCTGCAGCTAGCTTGCTGGGGTAGTGCGCATCGAGTCTGGCTACAGGCGCATTCCGCGACGTTATTACTCGCGAGCGTGATGCGTGATGCCAAATGCACAAGGCATGTCGAAAGGTCTCTCGTGTCGTAGCCTTCCGAGGCGAGCGCCGTTTTGGCGCGAGGGTCCGCGAAATAGGTGGTGAGGCTTTTGGCTCGGTACACGTACACGAGCGCTCCGCAGGGCCGCCAGACCAAAACACTCAGGTGGATGCCAAGCGGGTCAAGCTCGCGGTTGCACTGGGCGATAACGTTGAGCAGGCGTGCTCGGCGTTCTGCGATGGTTTCTGTTGCGGTCGAGCCGTCCCCGTGGGCGTAGGTGCCTGGATAGGTAAAGAGCGATGCCGGCTTGATGCCCGCGAGCGTGGGGGAGCAGTTGCGCACGACTGCTGCCTGAAACGTTGGGATGTCTATGGTTCGAGTCACGTCGCTCCTTACGGATCTAAACTGTTAGCCTAGGAAAACTTATACACGAAAGTAAGCCATGGTCAACAAAAAAGTTTGAAGAGGAAAACTAATTGACCGAACGGACATGATTTTGGGTTAAGATGGGGACACCCCATGGGGGTATCTAGATAGTGCTACTGAAAGGGGAACGCATGAGTGACTTGCTCAACCCTGCGAATCTCATCGTGCTGACCGTCATTGCCGTCGGCATGTTTTTTGGACTGCGTCGCATTGCCGCTTCGACACACGGGAAGAGTTGCTGCAGCGATGGTGCGAGCGGCAAGAAGGCCAAAAAGGTTGTGGTGGCAGACACCGACGAGTCCCACTACCCCTATCGTGAGGAACTCCTTATCGGCGGCATGAGTTGCGACGGCTGCGCCCGGAATGTGACGAATGCCCTCAATGCGCTTGATGGCGTGTGGGCTACGGTAACGTACGCGGACCACACGGCACGCGTGCGCTCGAAGCGCCCGGTTGATCGCGACACACTCGAGACGGCAGTGAGGGGTGCGGGCTATTACGTTATGAAAATGTAGGCGTTGCCCTCTCCGGTGGGTACCAGCCTCCTGCCCATTGTGACTATCGGCATCCAAAAATTTGCGCAAAAATAACCTTTAGATGCGGCAAAAGTGGAGTTTGGTGACGGTTTGCGCGGAATTCGCTACCAATCGAGCATCTATGAACCCGTCCAAAAAATTACAGGTGTATATTTATACACTGATTATTGCTGTGCTCAGATTGCAATTAACCGTGGACAGAAATGAAGAATGCTAAAACTGGGCTTTAGGACAGGGGAGGCTATAACCTTATGAGACGAGTGGGAACACTTGGCTTGGTGGCAGCGCTTGCCGCTATCTTGGTATCGCCGCTGCCGGCGCACGCCGAAGACGCATCGGGTGCCGTTACCTACAATGCGGGAAATGGGTATTCCTTTGAGAAGCTCTCGCATCCTACGGTAGGAACGTCGCAGCCGGATGGCATCGTCGACTACCAGGGTAACGGTGCCGTTGCCGTTCCGGGCGCCGATGGTAATACGGCCAACAACGAAGGCGATCGCGGCCAGAGCTACACTTGGGCGGCTGCGAGCTATGGTGACTGGCTTTATGTGGGCACCTGCTATGCGGCGATGGGCAACACGCTGACGCTCATGAACAGCACGCTGGGCGATTCCTTTGATGTCGAAACCATGCGCCTGACGCTGGAGGCCATGTTTAACGGTACCTTCTTCTATGGACAGCAGAAGGAGGACGGCACGGCCGACAAGGACAGCGGCGGCATCTTGGTCAAGATCAATACCAAGACCGGTGAGACCAAGCTGCTACTCTCTGAATCGCTCAACGGCGTCGCTCCTTTGTTCCGCAATGCCGTGAGCTATAAGGGTAAGCTCTATTTCTGCGGCAGCGTCAGGACCAATGACGGCAAAGGCGGCCTGCCTGCTGTATACGAGATCGATCCTAAGACGGATGAGTACAAAGTTGTCTATCAGGGCCTTTCGAGCATGCAGGATTACGGTGCTGCCTACAAGCAGGGCATTTCTACCGGTATCCGCGGCATGTGCGTCCATGATGGCCAGCTCGTCATCAGTAATGTGGGTAAAGACGCGAACGGTAATTTTGTGTCGACAATCCTGACGTCGTCTGACCCCTCGAAGGGCCAGGCAGCTTCACCGAGATTGCCAACTCGGAGACGCTGTTTGGCTATCCGGCGATTCGCTATCAGGACAGCATCTACGGCGGCGCCATTTGGGATATGGTCTCGTACAATGGCCATCTCTATGCGACCATCTGCACCGGTACGCCCGAGAACGCTCCCGATGATAATTCCATGCAGTCGTTTGCCATGGTCCGTGGCGACAAGAATGCCGACGGCAGTTATTCGTGGACTCCCATTGTCGGCGATCAGAAGACGGACGGTGCAAAGTACTGCTTTGGCATCGATCCTGCCCGTACCCGTTCTGGCGCTGCCAACCTCATCGTCTACAACGACTACCTCTATATCGGTGAATACAACGACGAGGAGATTGCCCTCGAGCGCATCCTGTTCAACAAATCCAACACCGAAGAGGGCGGCAAGAGCAGCATGGGTGGCGTTGACTGCTCGTTTGTGAATGCCAATCTTGAGCAGTCGGTTAACATCTATCGCATGGACAAGGACGAGAACATGGAGCTCGTCGTTGGCGATCGCACCGACATGTTCCCCGAGGGCGGTATTTCCGGCCTGACTTCGGGCTTTGGCCGAAACGAGAACCAGTACATTTGGCGCATGCAGAAGTTCGACGGCAAGCTGTATATCGGTACCTTTGATACCGCGAGCCTGCTTGAGCCGATCGGCCAGTTCTCCAATGGCGACATTATCGATATGACGCCCGAGGAGTGGGACTCTCAGGTTCAGCGCCTTAGGGACCTGCTCAATCACCTGCTCGACAAGAAATCGCCTGACGACCCCATCGTTCCCGTGAACACGCTTGCGGACGATGATTCAAACGAGGCCGTCGAGGTCGATGATTCGAACGAAGCTGCTGAGGTTGATGATTCAAACAAGGCCGTCGATGTCGATGACGAGAAGACCGAGGTTGCTAAGGGCTTTGGCGATCTGAGCGATGCGCTGGAGGATGCCGCGGGCGGTCTTTGCGATCAGGCCGCGACGATGTCCCAGGACTTTGAGGACGACGCCGCTTATGTCCAGAAGATCGATGGCGAGATCGCGTACTTCAAGTCCTTTGCCGACCAGTATCAGGACATGCTCGATAGCTATGAGAGCCTTAAGCAGCAGTACGAGGATGCCTATGGCACCGAGCTGCCGAGCGATATTCAGGATGCGCTCGATAAGCTGCTGAGCGAGGAGAACCTCAAGAAGTTGCAGAGTGTCCTTACGTGCATGTGTTACCTGCGCGATGCCGAGCGCGGCTTTGATATGTATGTGACCGAGGACGGCGTGAACTTTACGACGCTGACGACCAATGGCTTTAACGATCCGTATAACCATGGTCTGCGCACCTTTGCGGTGACCAACCAGGGTCTGTGCCTTGGTACCGCCAACCCGTTCTATGGTTGCCAGGTCTGGATCCAGCGCAAGGAGAATTCGGAGAATCCGGTTGATCCCGGTACTCCGGATCCGACGGAACCCACCGATCCTTCGCAGCCGGGTGGCGGCGATCAGCCTGGCGGCAGCCAGACGGGTGGCAACGACCAGTCGAGCAGCACCACGACCACCGTCACGACGACCGCTAAGAAGACTCCGAAGGACGGCTCGCTGCCTCGCGCTGGCGACTCGACCCTCACGCTGGTCTTGGGATTGCTGGTTGCAGCTGCCGCAGTGCTTGGCATTGCTCTCGTCTTGCGCAAGCGTTCTCGTCGCTAGGCTCGTCCGCGTAGCTCAATGTCCTGGATATCGTCGAAGTTGATGGCGATATCCCTGAGTTTGAGCAGCTTGAATGCGGGTAACGCTTCGTCGAGAATGCCCGTGCGGCTACGATAGCCGTACGTATCGTAATAGGTGACGCGCACCAAGTCGCCGCGTTTGAGGCCCTCGAGCTTTTGCGAAAGCTCGAGGGCTTTTTCTTCCGTGAGCTCACGTTTTTGCTCGACTGTGATTTCCTGCTTGCGCACGAGTTCGTAGTATCCCGTGAGGGCGGCAAAGGGCATAAACTGTGCGGCGCGGTTGGCGCGCACGGCACCGTTGGCAGTGAGGTTGGGGTCGGCTGCGCGGCGTCTGCCCTCGGGGTCCGCCAGGCGCTCGAAGGCAGACGGCGGGCGCATGGGCTGTTGTTTGGGTTTAGGCACGGTGTCCTCCAACTTGATCGTTGCGCTCGCGCGCGGTGGCGCCGGCGGTAAAGCTTAATCCCTTGACGAGCGCGTTCTTGCCGTACTTGCCTTTCACGGCCAGGACGGCGCGCGCCAGGTCGCGCTCGCGCTCATCGGTCTCGATATCGCTGAACAGATCGATGGTGGCAAATTCCTCGGGCACAAGATTGCTAAAGCCCAGGTTGATGCGCTTGACCGGTCGTTTGGGATCGACAGTCTGCGCCCAGAGCTCATCGAAATAGCCCATGATCTTCTTAAACGAATTGGTACGCTCGGGCAGCTTGCGCGAGGCGTTGGAGTGCGCAAAGAGCGCGGCATAGCCACCACGCGGTTTGCCACCATGCTCTCCCACAAAGATGCCATCGATTGCCTGCGCTTCGCGCACCAGGCGGCGCCGTTCGTCATCGCGCTGGACGGGCTTGGGAGCACGGGGCGCGAGCTCGGGGCCGGCGGTTGCGGTGGGTTCGATGCTCGACGTACTCGAGCGCAGGTGTCCGCATCCGTCCACATATTGTGCAGTACCGCTGGCATCAAGCCTGCGTATGTCGGCGCGCTCGCTCGCGTAGCCCACAAAGAGCGAGATGCTGTCGCAGACCACGTGCTTATCGATCAAGTCCAACACGGCGTTGTCGACCATCTCGCGCAAGACGGTGTAGGCCTGCTCGTAGGCATAGCCCTTCGAGAGCACCTGTCCTGTGGTGGTCGAAGTTGCTTGCGGGCGATAGGCTTGGATATCGGCGATGGTTGTCGGCTCGCGTCCGAAGGCGTGGTCGATGAGATACTCGGCATTGACGCCGAGCTCGTCGTAAAGCAGGTTTTCGTCGAGCGCCGCGACGCCCATCAGATCGTAGACGCCGTATTTTTCGAGTCGTGCTGCCACGCCGGGGCCGATGCCCCAGATATCGGTGATGGGACGATGGGGCCAGATTTCCTTGCGAAAGGTCTCATCGTCGAGTATGCCGATGCGGCTGGGTACGTGCTTGGCGGTGATATCGAGTGCAACTTTGGCCTGGAATAGGTTGGGGCCGATGCCGACCGTCGCCGTGATGCCGGTGCGCGCCAGGACCTCGTCGCGCAACATGCAGGCGAAGCCTTCCGCATCGGTGTGATAGAGGTCCAGATAGGGTGTCACGTCGATAAAGCACTCGTCAATTGAGTAGACGTGAACGTCTTGCGGACTGACGTATTCCAGGTAGATACCGTAGATCTGCGCCGACACCTCCATGTAGTGCTGCATGCGCGGTACAGCCTTGATGTAGTCGATGCCGTCGGGAATCTCGAACAGGCGACAGCGGTTATGGATTCCGAGGTCTTTCATGGCCTGGGTAATGGCGAGGCAGATGGTCGTGCGCCCGCGCGATTCGTCGGCAACGACCAGGTTGGTGGTGAGCGGATCGAGCCCGCGGTCGACGCACTCGACGCTAGCGTAAAACGTCTTGAGGTCGATGCAGATATAGGTGTGACGCTCGTGCCCCACGCGTCCTCCCATCAAACACATGTTCTTATCGAATACTTGTTCGATAATACCCGCTCGTCCGGACATCGTCAAAACCTGTCCCTTTTTGGTGGGTATGGTCGTGCGGTTGGATCGGGTTTTAACGCAGCTCTAAAGAGCGTGAAACAGCTCGGAAAACCTCGCTTCTTAGCATGAGCCTAACGATTGATACCGCCTATACGCACGGAAGGGTTGTGGGAAAGATGGTCAATTATGGGTTTGGTATGCCGACACGCCTTGTTGCGGATGGGGACGTGGCTCGCTGGTGCGGACGATTGGTCGCTCACTACGGTGGCACCAAGGCGCTGGTCGTGTTGGGCGGTGACAAGCATACGCGTGATGAGCTCGTCTCGGCGGCACTCGGCTCGCTCGATCGCGCCCTGCTCGAACGCGTGCTTTTTCGCTGCGACTCGGTTGAGAGCGACGGGGGAGACGAGCTGATCGACGAAGCCGTGGCCCTGGCGACCGACGAAGGCGTGGACTTTGTCCTGGCGATCGGCGATGCCGATACGGCGAGCTTTGCGCGCGAACTCGCTCGTCGCATGGCTGTGCTCGATACCGGCGAGGACGGCTTTGTTCCCTACGGGTGCATCGTCTCCGAGGGAAAAGTGCCTGCCGTCGTGGGAGCCGGCGAGGTTCCCGTTTTTGCCATTATCGCACCCGAGCTGCTGGAGGGCATCGGCACTCCCTTGCGTGAGTTGCTCGGCAGCGTGTGCGCCGCGGCCTAGTACCTGCCAGGAAGGGACAGGTTAATTTTGGTAGGTAAAGCGTTTGACCTGCCAAAATAAACCTGTCCCTTTTTGGTCGGTCGCCGTTTGGGGGCGGATTGGCAACGCTCGCTGATTACGGTCTTGACCTGCGCTAGAATAGGGGCATCTGATTATCCGGGCGCATGGAGGTATGCGCCCGTATGCTGAGGAGGACTTTATGGCAACTGTTGCCGCACCTATCGACGTTACGTCGACCGCCGCTTGGAAGGCGCTCGAGGCCCATCAGGAGAAGCTCGAGGCCGAGGGCATCGACCTCAAGGCCTGGTTCGCTGCCGATCCCGAGCGTGTGAACAAGCTGAGCTTTGACGCTGGTGACCTGCACTTTGACCTGTCCAAGAACCTGGTGACCGATGAGACCGTCAAGCTGCTGTGCGATCTTGCCCGCGAGGTGAAGCTCGAGGAGCGCCGCGACGCCATGTTCTCCGGCGAGCACATCAACACCACCGAGGACCGCGCTGTTCTGCACACCGCGCTTCGCCGTCCGGCAAGCGAGAAGGGCCAGCTCATCGTTGACGGCCAGGATGTCGTCGCCGACGTGCACGAGGTCCTCGACCGCATGTATGCCTTCGCCGAGCGCGTTCGCTCCGGTGAGTGGAAGGGCGTAACCGGCAAGAGGATCGAGCACCTGGTGTCCATCGGCATCGGTGGCTCCGATCTGGGCCCGGTCATGGCCTACGAGGCTCTGCGTCCCTACGCCGACGCCGGTATCGACTGCCGCTATATCTCCAACATCGACCCCAACGATCAGGCAGAGAAGCTCAAGGGCCTCGATCCCGAGACCACGCTCGTGATTATCGTCTCCAAGACCTTCACCACGCTCGAGACCCTCACCAACGCTCGCGAGGTCAAGACCTGGATGCTCGAGCAGCTCAAGGCTCAGGGTGCCATCGACGGCTCCGAGGAGCAGAACGCCGAGGCTGTGGCAAAGCACTTCGTCGCCGTTTCCACCGCACTCGAGAAGGTTGAGGCCTTCGGTATCGACCCCGCCAACGCCTTCGGCTTCTGGAACTGGGTTGGCGGCCGCTATTCTGTCGACTCCGCCGTGGGCCTGTCGCTGATCGTCGTGCTCGGCCCCGAGCGCTTCCAGCAGTTCCTCGAGGGCTTCCATGCCATCGACGAGTACTTCTGCAACACGCCGCTCGAGAGCAACGCCGTCGCGCTGATGGGCCTGCTCAACGTCTGGTACGTCAACTTCTTCGGCTCCAAGAGCCACGCCGTGCTTCCGTACTGCCAGTATCTGCACCGCTTCCCGGCCTACCTGCAGCAGCTCACCATGGAGTCCAACGGCAAGCACGTCCGCTGGGACGGCAGCGCTGTGACCTCCGATACCGGCGAGATCTTCTGGGGCGAGCCCGGCACCAACGGCCAGCATGCCTTCTACCAGCTGCTGCACCAGGGCACTGTGGTGGTTCCGGCCGACTTCATCGCCTTCGCCAATACCGCCAACCCTGCGACCGATAGCGGTCAGGACGTGCACGAGCTGTTCCTGGGCAACTTCCTTGCCCAGACCAAGGCACTCGCCTTTGGCAAGACAGCCGACGAGGTTCGTGCCGAGGGTACGCCCGAGCAGATCGTCCCGGCCCGCTGCTTTGAGGGCAACCGTCCGACGACCTCGATCTTCGGCGACACACTGACCCCATTTGCACTCGGCGAGCTCATCGCCCTGTACGAGCACATCACGTTTGTCGAGGGCACGGTCTGGGGCATCGACTCCTATGACCAGTGGGGCGTTGAGCTGGGCAAGCAGCTTGCCAAGCAGATTACTCCGGCCTTCCACGACGACGCTGCCAAGGCCGAGCAGGACGCTTCGACCCAGGCGCTCATCGAGTTCTACCGCGCTCACCGCAAGTAGTCGCTGCTGTTAACGCATCGCGCCTTATAGTCAGGGGCCCGTATCCTATCGGATGCGGGCCCCTTTGCTTTGCCGTGGTCCCGGGGCGCACGGCCTTTGTGAAACATCGCCGGGGCGCCGCGCGCTGCGAGAACCCTGCGCCTAGATCTCGGTCTCCGCATGGCCTCGCTGCGCCTCGGGCAGCTCCCCGTAGAGCGGATGGTCTTCGAGCCTAAAGCGCTCGACCTGTTCGGGAGTGTGGCCGCGCACAAAGAGCCACGAGCGATCGATCGGCGTCGCCATGAGCGTGCTGGGCAGTGCGTCGGCGCGGTCGGAAAACACCCGGGCGCTCTCGGGATCCTGGAACGCCAGCACCAGATGCGTGTCGCAGTTGCCCATGATGGAGCGTGCGCGTGCCTCGCCATAGAGCGCATCGAGCTGATTGGTCGACTGCAATAGCAGCGTTGCCCAGATGTTGCGGCTTCGGATAATCGAGAGCACGTTGTCGATCTGGGGGATCTGCAGATTTGCGAAGTCATCGAGCATAAAGCGCACGGGCACGGGCAGGCTGCCGTCGGGCTGCCTATCGGCCTCACGAATGAGGCCCATAAACGCCTGCGAAATAAAGAGGCCGGTCAGCGGATCGAGATTGCGGTCAATATCGCTCACGGTTACAAACAGGGCGCAGGGGGTGTGTCCCATGGAAGCGAAGTCCACCTGATGGCACTCACGATAGAGCTGTGCCGCACCGTCGAATCCCAGACACATGACCTTTTCGGCAAGGATGCCGACGATGCTCGCGTGCATGCGCTCGGCATTTTGCGTAATGGCGTAGCGCCGCCATAGCGAGAGGGCATAGCTTTGGGGGTCGGTCGTGATCAGGTCGTCAAACAATCGACCCGTGGCACCGTCCTGCAGGTGCTCGATCAGCTTGATGACCGAGCTGATCGTCTGCTCGTCGGCGGGTAGCTGTTCGGTGACGTAGGCGATAAGACACGACAGCAGGTTTGCCGCCGCATGATCCCAAAAAGGCTGGTTGTTGTCCTCGATGGGGCAGATGGCCTTTGCCACCGAGAGGATGTCCTGCTGGTTGGGCCTGCCGTCCGCCTTGCGGCGAATGTGCCTCAGGGGGTTGTAGCCGCAGCGCTCGATGCCGGGCGCAAGGGCCGGGACGGTGTTGAGGTCGGCGAAGTTGAGACATTGCACGCGGTAACCGTGGGCTGCCAGCACGGGTCCCACTTCGCGACAGAGCGTGCCTTTGGTGTCGAGCACGATGTAGCTTGCGTTCATTTGCAGTAGGTTGGGCTTGAGGACGTTTCGGGTCTTGCCGGCTCCCGAGGGGCCGATCACAAGTGCATTGTTGTTGAGTCCCGTTTGGCGGGTGTCGCAGGAAAGCGTTCGATCCTTGGCGAGGATGGTGGACAATGCGGACTCAGATGCGGCGAGGCGGCTGGCGAGGTTAGACATGGGCGACCTCCTTGGTGGTCGAGAGGATTTCGTGGGCAAAGCCGAGCTCGACGGCGCGCTCGGCCGAAAGGTACGTATCCTTTGCCGTGAGTGTTTGGATACGCTTGGCCGAAAGGCCGCTGCGATCAGACAGGATTTGCGTCAGGGCCTTGCGGGTCTGCATGAGACGCCGGCTGGTTTCCTGCAGCGCAAGTGCCGAGCCGCCTGCTCCCTGGGGGATCAGCGGGTCGTGAATCATGAGCTCGGCATGGGGCGCCATACGGCGCTCGTCACCGCCCATAAAGATGATTGCTCCCATGGAGGCGGCGAGCTCCAGGCAGACGGTGTGGATGGGGCAGGGCGAGAGGCGCATGGTGTCGTAGATGGCAAGGCCGGCTCGTACGTTGCCGCCGGGGCTGGCGATAAAGATCGTGATGGGGGCTGCGGGGTCGGTGGCCGCGAGCAGACGGATCTGCTGGCACAGGTCGTGGGCCATCGAGCTGTTGATGTCGCCCACGACGGAGAGCTCGCGGCGTGCGAGCATCTCGTCGTAGACGGAGCTGAGCGTGATGCCGCGGGCCGATTCGCGCATCGTGAGCGGGCTGATGATAGGGGGCTGGATGGTGTCCATGGGGACTCCTTTCTGGAAGATGGTAGGTTGGGGTAGCGTTGCGTGTGCCTATCGTTAGGGCTCAAAGGCACACTCGAGCCGGCGTTCAAGCTCGGTTGCTGCCTTATGGCTCCCGGCTTTAGCTAGCGCCTCGTCGAACGCGCCAAGCCGTAGCAGTGTGGCAATGGGCGCGGTATAGACAAGGTGCAACCGGCGTTCGAGGTCGTCGGGAAACTTGTTGGGGTCGTAGCACTTCTGGTAGAAGTGAACGATGCTTTGGCTCATCTCCCAATCGTCGCGGTAGCGCTTGAACTGTCGCTGCTGGATATCGATGATCCGGGTCGTTTGGGCGCGAAGGCCGACAGGCGCCAGTGCCCGATAGCCGTCGAAGAGCCGGTTGAGGCTGAGTGTGCGGAGCATGTCGATAAGGGCGCGAACCGTGGTAGGACCGGCCTGAAACCCGGCGGTTGCGCGGTTGTAACGTTCGCGGTCGAGCACCATGATGCCGGGCGGGCCCTGCATGTCATCTTGCCCGCAGTTTGCCTGCTGGTGCCGTGCCTCCAAGGCGTTGAGACCCATGGCGAGGTCGTGAATGGGGAGCGTCAGCGCGTTTTGTAGGTCGTATCGATGATCCATTAATGTCATCCGCGTCTCGTCGTCCATCTCGAGCCGAAGCTTAGTGTCGAGTGCGGTAACCATGTGCGCCAGATGGCCCATGGTATACGGGCCGTTGGTCTTGCCGTGGGGCCCGAGGTAAGGGTCGGTAAGTTTGTGGATGGCTGGATTGTTCATGATCTCGGCGCATCGATTTGCCGAAAACTCGTGGTTACTCAGGGCTTCGTCGATGGGCAGCAGGGCGAAGTTCGCGATCGTTGCGGCGGCGAAGTTGGCGTCGTAGCCGCCGTGCAGGGCGCGGTCGATGCGAGCCTGGAGAACGGTGCCGGCAGTTTGGAGATGGGTGGTGTTCATGGTGTTTCCAATCTGTGATGTGCTTGCTTGCGAGTAATGTGCTGGGTGTCGTTGGTGATGTGCTTGCCGAGTTTGATGTGCTGGATTGGGCGCTATGGGGTCAATATGCTCGAGGAACGTTTGCCGGCTGATGGGCGTGCTCCGTGCTTAGACGGAACAACTGGCGTTAACGAGCGCCTCGGGCGGTCTTGCTCCGCTATTTAGTTGTCGATAAAAGATGCTTAATGTTCATATGCCGATCTTCTTTCTCTTACACGCTGAAAACTGAAACTGAATATGCTCGATCAATTCGTGACCACCGGAGCGGTCGTCTTTAACTTAATCAGGCTCCAGCGATTTGGCAAGTATCTTTTTCAAAAATGTTCTTCGGGGGATGCTCGGCTCGGATATGATGGTGCGCGACAAACTCAACGCAGGGAGGCATATATGGCAATCAAGGCCATTGCAATGGATATCGACGGTACGCTCACCAACGACCAGAAGGTGATCAGCCCGCGCACGCGCGAGAAGCTGCTCGCGGCGCAGGAGTCGGGCATCAAGCTCATCTTGGCTTCGGGCCGTCCCGCATGGGGGCTTCATGCTCTGGCGCAGGAGCTCGATCTTCAGAACCACGATGGCCTGCTGGTGGCTTTTAATGGTGCGCACGTGGTCGATGCTCAGACCGACGAGGTGCTGTTTGACCAGGCTATGCCGGTCGACGAGCTGCACCGTCTGCTCGACCACCTGCGCAACTTTGACGTGATTCCCATGATCTCGCTCGGTCGCGACCTGCATGTCGTGGACTCGTACCTTTGCATGATCACGCTGCCTGACGGCTCGCAGAAGAATATCGTCAAGTATGAGCGCGACGCGTGCGATCTTAAGATTCGCGAGGTCGAGAGCCTTCATGAAGTCGCGGATGCTTACCCCGTAGACAAACTGCTCACCGCGGGCGATCCGGCCTATCTGCAGGCGCATCACGAGGAGATGTACGCGCCCTTTACCGAGACGCTTTCGGGCATGTTCACGGCCGATTGGTACTTTGAGTTTACGGCGCCCGGTATCGATAAGGCCCGCGCGCTGCAGGGCGCTCTGCCCAAGCTGGGTATCGATGCCAGTGAGGTCGTTTCGTTTGGCGACGGTCAGAACGATAAGTCCATGATCGAGTGGGCCGGCACCGGTGTCGCCATGGGCAACGCCGTCGATGAGGTCAAGGCCGTGGCCCAGATGGTGACCGCCGATAACAACGAAGACGGCATCGCGGTGGCACTCGATAGGCTGCTGGGTTAGAATCGCCGATAGTGCATGGTTCGGGCGTCCGCTTGCGGGCGCCTTTTTGTTAGGGAGGGTGCCGTGTCCGCATTTCCGTTCGACGCCGTTATCTTTGACATGGACGGTGTCATCGTCGATACCGAGTATTATTACCTGGGGGAGACCGCTGCGTTTGCCAAAGAGCTTGGGCTGAACCTGACCCAAGAGGAGTTGAACGGGCAGGTTGGTACCTCGCACCAGTTCTTCTTGCATATGCTGGTCGATTGGTTTGAGCGCGCCGGAAAGGGACACTTTACCGGCGAGGAGGCGCTGGCCCGCTGGGATGAGTGGGCGCATAAACGCCCGCGCGATTATCAGACCTTGATCAATCCGGGCGCCGTGGAGACGATTCGCGAGCTCCCGCGTCGCGGCGTTCGCGTGGCGCTGGCCAGTTCGTCTCCCATGGACAGCATCGAGGAAGTGCTCGATGCGTGCGGCCTGTCGGATGCCTTTGAGTACGTGGTGAGCGGCGAGCAGTTTAAGGAGAGCAAGCCCGAACCCGATATTTACCTGCATGCGCTGGATCTGCTGGGATTGCCTGCGGACCGTTGCTGCTGCGTCGAGGACTCCGTCCCTGGCATCACTGCCGGCAAGCGAGCGGGTCTGACGGTGATCGCCAAGCGCGAGGAGCGCTTCGGCTTTAGCCAGGATGCCGCTGACAAGATCATCGACCAGCTGCCGGAGCTGCTGGAGCTTGCGTAGGACTGGCGATGCGTAATCCGCACCGATTATTGATTCCATATTTGCTAGGGGAGGGCAAATGCCATCGACTGAAGGGTTGACCGACGGAAAAGCGGCAATCCCGCTATATCAACAGGTTATCGATATCATCAAAAATGACATCAATTCTGGTACCTATAAGGCGGGCGCTCGGATACCGAATGAATTCGAATTGGCCGAAAGCTACAAAGTTGGTCGCGTTACCGTTCGGCGGGCCATTGAGGAGCTCGTGCAGCAGGGCTACCTAACCAAGCAGCAGGGGAGGGGCACGTTTGTAAACGCCCCCAAGCTCAAGCGTAAAATCCGCCAGAAGGACGACGTTCAGAGTTTTTCGGACGCCTGCCGCGTCAACGAGATGGAGCCCGGGGCGCGTATTGTCTCAAGAAAAGTGTTGCCGGCCGATGCTACCGAAGCGCAGTTTTTTGGCGTTCCCGCTGGGTCGGAGCTGATCTGCATCGAACGCGTGCGCACCGCCGATGGCATCCCCGTGATGCTCGAGAACAACACGTACGTTTATGAAGACAACGCCTTTTTGGCGAAGGCGGACCTTACCGATCAATCAATTTTCGAGGTCGTGCGCGAACAGACGGGTCGCGGGCCTGCTCGCACCGAGCCGTGCACGCTTGAGATCGCGTGTGCGTCACCCGAAGTCGCCCGGCTGCTGTCCGTTCCCACGGGAGAGCCTCTGTTTTATATGGAGGCATATTTCTATGACGAGCAGCAGCGGCCGTTTATCATCGGCCGACAGCGGATTGTAGGATCGCGCTACGTTTTTGATATTTAGGACGTTGATCAAGAGAACGCCCGGCAGGCTAAATTGCCTGCCGGGCGTTTTTGCCGTTCGCCGCCGTTGAACGACCGTTCACCCGAGTCCTCGTAATCTGTCCGAAATATCCTTGAAGTGCTAAAAACACGCTGATAATCTATAGAACGTCATAGGACGTTTGCATTGCGCGAACGTTAAAGCGAGACACGATAAGGCCTCGGGTTCTTTGGAGGTATCTATGTCAGATACGAAGGCGAAGAAGACAAACAGACGTTTCAAATTCAAATTACCGCACGTCTATACGATCATGTTCTTGCTGATCGTGGTTTTTGCAGTTTTAACCTGGGTCGTTCCTTCTGGCCAATACCAGCGCAAGACGATCTCGACTGCGGCAGGCGAGCGCGAAGTCGCCGTTGCCGGAACCTATGAACAGGTCGATAAGAACTATACCGATTCCGAGGCCGGCGAGACCGTTAACCTGGGCCAAGATATCTTTGCGGTCCTGCAGGCGCCTACTAAGGGTATTCAAGAGGCCGCCGACGTCGTTGCGTTCGTCTTGCTGATCGGCGGCTCGTTCGCGATCATCACCAAGACCAACGCGCTTAACGCCGGTATGAGCCGCGTGATTAAAAAGCTCAAAAACAAAGACATCCTCATCATTCCTATTACCATGACGCTGTTGTCCATTTGCGGCACCACGTTTGGCATGTCTGAGGAAGCCCTGCCGTTCTATGCCATCTTCATCCCCATCATGATGGGCATCGGATATGACTCCATGACGGCATTTATCATCTGCTTCCTCGGTCCCAACTTGGGCTACTGCGCCTCGACGATTGACCCGTTCAACGTTTTGATCGCGCAGGGCATCATTGGCATCGAGGGCAACCCGCAGCTGTGGTTGCGTGCCGTTGCATGGGTTATTTTCACCGCCGCCGGCATCGCATGGGCCATGCGTTATGCCATGCGCGTCAAGAAGAACCCCAAGTCGTCCGTTACGTTCGAGGACGACAAACTCAAGCGCATTGAGTTCTCCGTGACCGATGCTTCCATCGAGGAAGAGTTCACCACTCGCCAGAAGCTCGTGCTGATTGATTTTGCCGGTGGTATGGCGCTTATCGTGTGGGGTCTTGTTACGCAGGGCTGGTATATGAACGAGATCTCTGCCGTGTTCCTTGGCATGGGGCTGCTCGCCGGTATCCTGGGCGGTCTTGACCAGCAGACCATTGCCGATGAGTTCGTTAAGGGTCTTGCCGACTTTGCCTACGCAGCCGTCGTTATCGGTATCGCTCGCGGCATTCTGGTCATCGCCGAGGGCGGCATGATTATCGACACCATCCTTCAGGCACTTGCCACTCTGCTTGCTGGAGCCCCTGCCGCCGTGTACACCACGTTCATGTACGTTGTCCTTGGTCTCCTGTCCTTCCTGGTTCCTTCGAGCTCCGGCCTGGCCGCGCTTACCATGCCTGTCATGGGTCCTTTGACCGAGCTTATGGGCCTCAACCCCGAAGCCGCCGTAACGGCGCTGCAGTTTGCCAACCAGACCATTAACACCATTAGCCCCGTGGCAGGTATGACGGTGGCGGGCCTTGCCGTGGCAAAGATCTCGTTTGGCCAATGGTGGAAGACCATCTGGAAGTTCTTCATCTTCATGGTCGTGTTTGGCTTGGTCATTACCGCCATCTCCGGCATGCTTCCGGCGTAAGGAGGTCGCGATGTCCGATCGTTTGACGGTGCTGACGTCCAAGAGCGTCTTCACCGGTACGGAAGACCAGCCGTTTGAAGGTTTTGTCGCGGTACGCGGCAATCGGATTGAAGCCGTCGGTAGCGCTGGCGAGGCAGACTCGTTTCTCGCCCAGGCAGATGAGGTGATCGATTGTGGCGACAGAACGGTCATGCCTGGCTTGGTCGATGTGCATACGTTCTATACGGGCTGGGCGTTGCGGAGCTTGGGAGCCGACTTATCCGAAGCCTCTGACGTCGACGAAGTGGTAGCGCTTCTGCGTTTGTGGAAGGATGCCCATCTCGATTGTGCCGCCGCCTTTGGGCACGACCTTCCCGCATC
This sequence comes from Coriobacteriaceae bacterium, assembly GCA_025993015.1. NCBI lineage: Bacteria > Bacillati > Actinomycetota > Coriobacteriia > Coriobacteriales > Coriobacteriaceae > Coriobacteriaceae bacterium. The sequence continues at coordinate 280,512 of DAJPFV010000001.1, read as the reverse complement.
GCTCGCCGAAGGCGCCGAGAATGAAAAAACGGCGGCAGCGCTCGACGACGCCTTCGGAGACGTTCCTGTTGTTTGCTTTACTCCGGGTGCCGAGACGTGCGTTCTCAACGCCGCCGCCAGCGAGCGCTATGGTTTTACGCCCGAGGCCTGCTACGCCGAGAAGACCTGGCGTATGATGCGGGACTTCCTGGCGCTTCCCGAGGTACGCGCCGGGTATTCTGATTACATGGCGATGCTGAACGCTCGCGGTGTCACGGCTATCAAAGAGATGGCCTTCGACGACTATTACGGATTTGCCGACGAGATGGCGCGTCGTGAGGAATCTGGCGAGCTGACGGTTCGCGTCTCCATGATGTCGCAGCCGGTGGGCGCCGGGGCGAATCTGTCCTATGCTCGTGCGGCGCGCGATCGCTTCCAGGGACCGTTTGTTCGTTTCTCGGGCTTCAACCGTATGACCGATCGTGGCGTGTGGGCAGGACTTGCCGAGATGATCGATCCTTATGAGGAGACGGCCGATGCAGGGGCTGCCGGCAAGACGGTTGTCGAGGAGCCCGAGTGGGGTTTGATTGAGGACGAGCTGCGCGCGATTGATGCCGAGGGCTTCCGTTACTCGCTTCATTGTCAGGGTGACGGCGCCGTTCGCCACACCGTTGCGCTGTATGCTTCGCTGCCGCGAGATGAACACGGAGTCATGCTTCGACGCCATGCGATTACCGACCTCGAGAACTCTGATCCGGAAGACCTTGCCCTGTTTGGCAAGCTGGGCGGAATCTGCGAGGTCTACCCCCAGATCCTCACGCTCGATAAACGCGAGGACTGCCTGTCGATGATGCGTCGGCAGATCGGCGAGGTCCGACTGCTGCACAGCTGGAACCGTCGCGGTATGGAAGACGCGGGGTGCACGGTGTGCTGTGGCACCGACCTCCCGCTCTTGATTCCGAGCTTGGGCGAATCAGTATTTAGCGCATGCGGCGGTTTCTTTGCCGACGGTTTGTCCGTGAATGAGGGCAATACGCTGACGATTGCCGAGCTCCTTCGTGCGTGGACGGCAGGGGGCGCATATGACCTCATGCGCGAGGATGAGCTGGGGACGCTCGAGGCCGGTAAGCTTGCCGACATCTGTGTGCTCGATCGCGATGTGTTTGGCCTTGACTACCATGATGCTTGTGACCTTGCTGTTGATATGACCATGTCGGACGGACGTATCGTGTTCGACCGAAATAAGGAGGTTTAGCATGTCTGAAACCAAACCGACGCTGCGTCGCGAGCAGATCGCGGGCATGAACATCCACTACATCATGTGGTCGCTCGACTATTTTTTGGATACGCAACAGCGCCTGGGCTTTGAGTCCATCGAGCTGTGGTGCGCCGAGCCCCATGTGACGCTCGATCACACTGGGTATTTTGAGGCCGAGGTTCTGGCGAAAAAGGCCGCCGACCGTGGTCTGCGCTATCGGACGCTCTGTCCCGAGAACGTGGTCTACCCATGGCAGTATTGCGCTCGTAAGCCGCTCCATGAGCAGCGGAGCCTGGCGTACTTCAAGCATGGCATCGAGCTTGCCGAGGTGCTGGGATGCGACCGCATGTCCGTAAACTCGGGTTGGGGTGACTGGGACGAGGATCGCGAAGAGGCGTGGAAGCGCAGTCGCGAGCACCTATCCATCTTGGCGGAGTATGCCGGCGAGCACGGTCTGGTGCTAACGATGGAGAGCCTGCGTCCCGAGGAGAGCAACCTTGTGACGACCGTCGCCGATGCTAAGCGCATGATTGATGAGGTCGCGAGTCCGTACCTGCAGCCTATGGTCGATACGACCGCAATGGGCGTTGCGGGTGAGTCGCTCGAGGACTGGTTTGCCGCATTTGGCGACGGTGCGATCCACGAGATGCACTTTATCGACGGCGATCCCTATGGCCATCTGGTCTGGGGTGACGGCAAGCACGATATGGATGCCTTCGTCGCCACGCTCAACGCCCATGGTTTCGATGGCATGTTGGGCCAGGAAATCACGGACGGTCGCTACTTCGATGATCCGGCGGCGGCAGATGCCAAGAACATGGCCGCCTTCGAGAAGTATCTGATTGACTAGATAAGATTTTGCTCGGCCATGCAAGACACGTCCTGCATGGCCGGCCAAGCTGGAAAGGAACTAAACATGAACGCACATGATCTGATTAAGGAAGCAATTGCCGAGAAGGGCAAGTTCGACAGCGCCTACTGGATCGCCTGCGGTGGCTCCATGATCGATCTGATTCCGGCCCATGAGCTCTTGCAGCGCGAGGCGACGACGTTCACCTCGTATATCTATACGGCCCGTGAGTTCGACATCATGCGTCCCCGTCGCCTGGGCGAGAAGTCTCTGGTCATTGCCTGCAGTCACAGCGGCAATACCCCCGAGGTCGTCGAGGGCTGCGAGATTGCCCTTGCCGCGGGCGCGACGGTGATCGCGCAGACCGATAACGCCGGTTCCAAGATCGATAATGGCAAGTGGGTCACCTGGGTGTACCCGTGGGGCGAGGGCGTTCCGCAGGCCGAAGTTCCTGCCGGTATCTCGCTGTCGCTCGCGGCCGAGCTGCTCGACCAGCAGGAGGGCTACGCCGATCTCGCCGACATGTATGCCGGTATTGCCGAAATGGATAAGATTCTGCCTCCCGCACGCGAAAAGGTAAATGCCGAGCTGGGCGATCGCTTCGCCAAGCTTTGCCAGGAGCATGAGTTCTTCTATATCCTGGGCAGCGGTCCCAACTTTAGCCAGACGTACGGCTTCGCTATCTGCTCGCTGATGGAGATGCAGTGGCAGCACTGCAGCTATATCCACTCCGCCGAGTACTTCCATGGCCCCTTTGAGGCTACCCAGGATGGCGTCTTCTACTTCTTGCAGATGGGCTCGAGCGAGTGCCGTCCTATGGACGAGCGCGCCCTGGCGTTCCTCGAGACCCATACCGACACGCTGATGGTGCTTGATGCCAAGGAGTACGGTATGGAGGCCGTGCCGGCGAGCGTTCGTGCCTATCTGGATCCGGTGCTGTTCTACGCTATGAACTGCGAGCTGCGTGCAGCGCGCGGCAAGGTGTTCGATCACGACCCCGACTTCCGCCGCTACATGGGCGTTGTTGAGTACTAGGAAGGATAGATACCATGTCTTTTAACGTTAACGCGCTCGGGTTCGGTGACAACGTCGTCGATCGCTATGAGCATATCCATACCATGTATCCCGGCGGCAATGCGGTGAATTTTGCCGTTTACGCCAAGAAGTGCGGTGCCGCGCGCTCCGCGTACATGGGCATCTTTGGTAACGACGCCGCTGCCGAGCATGTGATTGCAAGTCTCGAGGACGAGGGTATCGAGCTCGCTAAGTGCGAGCAGCTCATTGGCGAGAACGGCGCGGCGCGTGTGACGGTTATCGAGGGCGACCGTGTTTTCCTCGGCTCCAACGAGGGCGGTATCCGTGGCGATGCGCGCTATGTGCTCGATCGCTTTGACCTGGCATACATGAAGCAGTTCGACGTAGTCCACTCGGGCAACTACTGCTTTACCGAGCGCGAGCTTCCCAAGCTGAAGGCTGCGGGCATCACCGTATCGTTTGACTTCTCGGACGATTCCACCGATGAATACTATGAGCAGATTGCCCCGTTTGTCGACTTCGCCTTCTTTAGCGCTGCCGACGCTGCAAGTGAGGATGAGATTCGTGAGCGCCTCGCTTGGGTTAAGAATTTGGGCCCGCGCTTTGTGTCCGCAACGGCGGGCGCCGAGGGCTGCATCGCCTATGACGGCGAGCGCTACTATCGCCAGCTGGCAAAGCCTGTAACGGACATGAAGGACACCATGGGAGCCGGTGACTCGTTCCTGACTTCATTCATGATGTGCTATCTCGATTCCGCCAAGCGCGGCGAGGACGGACCTGAGGCCATTGAGCGTGCGCTCGATTTTGCGGCAGGTTTTGCCTCGACCGTGTGCGGCATGGAGGGCTCTTGGGGCCACGGAGCTCCGATCGCCGAGTAGCCTGAGAAAGCGCCGGGAGGCTTGGGGCTGAAGCCTTGGCTGACTGACGCTAGATTACATCGGAATTCGGATAGGGGCTCGCCTTGGGTGGGCCCCTTTTTGATTGCTGGAGAAGACTATGAATATCAAAGCATGTGCAGCTGGCTTTTGCTGTGCGGACGTGTACCAAAACATCGGCGTGTTCTATCCGACTGGCAATGGCATCGACTGGGGTATCCACCTGGCGCGAATGGGCATATCGGTATCTGCGGTGTCGGTCGTCGGAAAGGACGAGTACGGAGACAAAATGCGCGAGGCGCTGGCTGCCGAGGGGTTCGACATCTCGCATCTTCGCGTGGAGGACGGCGATACCTCGGTGATGCTCATGGCGTTGAAGGACGGCGTCGACCGCGTGCATCTCGAAGCGATTGACGGTGTCATGGAAACGTACCGACCAAACGATGATGACCGGGCATTTATCCTGGAGCACGATGTCATCCATACCGACCTGTTTGGAAACTGCTTAGACCTGCTGCCCGAATGGCACGAGGCAGGCAAGACCGTCGTCATGGACTTTTCGGTGTTCAGTCAAGATCCCGAATACGCCTGTGAGAACCATTTTCCTTACGTTGACTATGCCTTTATGTCGTTTGAGGAGGATAGCGCGGAGCTGCGCGACTGGGTGCGCCATGTGCAGGAGCTGGGCCCGCGCGTGGCAGTCGCCACACTTGGCGAGAAGGGAAGCATCGCCTATGACGGTGAGCGCTTCTATGAATGTGGGATCGTGCCGGCCGAGAAGGTTGTCAATACCGTGGGCGCCGGCGACTCGTATATCGCCGGATTCACCAAGGGTGTACTGGATGGGCTTGACGTGCCGGCGTGCATGCATGCCGGTGCCGAGCTTTCGTCCCGAGTCATTGGGTCGTTCGAACCGTACTAGGAATAAAAGCCTGGAAAGGAGTGCAAGATGGTAATCGATATGCTGGTCCAGCCCATGCTCTACGGCGAGATCTATACGCCAGGCGACGAGCCAGACGGCTTTGGTTTTTGGGAGCGTGAGTTTGGCATGGGGCACATGGGCCCCATGGACTGGGATGAGCTCGTGGCCGAAATGGATGTCTGCGATGTGCGGAAAAGCGTGCTCATGCCGCTCGATGTGACCACGGCGTGCGGCGGGCACTTTGGCACCAACGACCAGGTTGCCGCGCTTGTTGCCGCGCACCCCGATCGCCTATGGGGATTCGCGAGCGTGGACCCGCAAGTGAGTGGCGCCGCCGATGAGCTGGAGCGTGCCTTTACCGAGCTGGGGGCCAAGGGGCTCTGCCTGCATCCGGCAAAGCAAGGTTTTGCGCCCGATGATGCCGTGGCCGAGCCGCTCTACAAGCTCTGTGAGCGCTACAACAAGCCGGTGGTTTTCCATGCCGGTATGTCCTGGGAGCCGGGTGCGGAGCTTTCGCGAAGCCACCCGCTTGCGTTTGAGCACACCATCGCAACGCATCCGGATGTGCGCTTTAACCTGACGCACTTTGGCTGGCCCTGGGTGCGCGAGACCGTGGCGATGCTGCTCAAGTATCCCAATTGCTATACGGATGCCTCTATTACCTATATCGATTCGCCCGAAGAAATGATGCAGCGGCTCTTCACCGTCGATATGGGACCGCTGTGGTATGAGCGTGCCCTGTCTCATCAGGTGATGTTTGCCAGCAATACGCCACGCTTCCGCGCCTTCAAGCTCAAGCGGGCGCTTGATACTGTGCCCATGCGCGATGAGGCGCGGGAGAATCTGTATTCCGGTACGGCGCTGCGTTTTCTGAAAGGTGATGAGTGACATGGTGACACTCGAGACATTGAGCTATCTATCGACGGCGCCCGACCAGTTCATCGATATCACAGAAGATGTGCATGCCGCCATCGAGCGTAGTGCGGTGACCGATGGACTGGCAGCGATTATTTTGTCGCATACGACTTGCGGCATCGTGGTGAACGAGGGGCTTCCGTGCGTGGAGACCGATCTCATGGAGACGCTCGATCGCATTGCCCCGCCCAATGCCCCCTATGCGCATTCTCATTTCTTGCCGAGCTATGGTGCCACGGGCAATAACTCCTGTGGTCATATCAAGAGCATGATTTGCGGCAATAGCTGCTTCTTCCCCGTTCAAGACGGCCACATTGTATGTGGCGGGGCCCAGAACATCTACCTTGCGGAGTTCGATGGACCTCAGAAGCGAAAAGTGTTCGTTGAGGTGCTGGGCGAGTAGCAGTTGATGTCTGTGAGTCGGCGAGCTAAAGGAGATTGACCATGTCGGTTATGGCTTCGATGTTTGGGACCGAGAAACCGGTAATTGGCATGCTGCATCTGCAGCCGCTGCCTGGCGATCCTCTGTATTATCCGGGCGGCAGCGTTTCGCGCGTGATCGATGCCGCCAAGCGCGATCTCGAAGCGCTGCAGTCGGGTGGCGTGGACGGCATTCTGATCACCAATGAGCTATCGATGCCCTACGAGCAGCATGTGTCGGCAGTGACCCTTGCCGCTATGGGGCATGTCATCGGAGCTCTTGCCGCAGATTTCTCGACCCCTTGGGGTGCAGAGGCTATTTATGACGGCGATGCCACGATCGAGCTGTGCGCCGCCGTTGAGGCGCAGTTTACACGCTGCAATTTCTGCGGTGCCTGGGCTGGCGATCTTGGCCTGATCAATCGTGACTTTGCGCACACCATGCGCCGCCGTGCCGCCCTGCGTCTGGATGACCTAAAGATGTTCCATTTCATCACAAGCGAGGGCGAGGTGTACCTTAACGACCGATCGACTCCCGATATTGCCGATTCGCTGGTATTCAACTGCCTACCCGACGCCCTTGTTATTGGCGGGTCTGCTGCCGGGCGCGGCGCTTCGGGCGAGCTTGCCGACGAGGTGCGCGTCCGTGTTGGCGATGTGCCGGTGGTATGTGGAACGGGATGTCGCGAGAATACCGTTGCAGACGTGTTTTCGCATTATGATGGCGCGTTTGTCGGTACCTGCCTCAAGCGAGACGGCAAGCTCGACGCCCCTGCCGAAGCCGAACGGGTCGCGCGGTTCATGGCTGCCGCCCGTGCCGCGAGAGGGGAGTGAGCGGCATACCGTACTATCTTGGCATCGACATTGGAACGAGTGCGTCCAAGGGTGTGTTAATAGATGCGGAGTGTCAAATTGTGGCGCAGGCATCTTGTCAACATGAGACCGAGAACCCTCAGGATGGTTGGTATCAGCACGATGCAGAAGCGATTTGGTGGGGTGATTTTTGCCGGCTGTCTCGCGAGCTTATCGAGCGCGCGGGCATCGAGGCGAACCAGATCCGCTGCGTAGGGTTGTCGGCTTTGGGCTGTGATTGCGTGCCGGTCGATGAAGATTGCCACGCCTTGGCTCCGGCAATTCTCTACGGGGTCGATGCTCGCTCGAAGCCGCAGATTGACGAGCTTCTTTCCGAATATGGTCCCGATCGCGCTCGCCAGCTCTTTGGACACGATCCGTGTTCGTCGGATATCGCCCCTAAGGTCCTTTGGTTTAAGGAGAATATGCCCGAGGTCCATGAGCGGGCGGCGAAGTTTCTTACGGCTTCGTCCTATCTATGCGCCAAGCTTACCGGCAGGTTTACGATCGACCGTTACCTTGCCGAGGATTTCCTTCCCTTATACGATCGTGAGACGTAGCAGGTTAATGAGCGCGGGTGCGCGCGGTTCTGCCGTCCCGACCAGATGGCCGAAGTCATGGCGGCGACCGATATCGCCGGCGTAATCACGGATCGGGCGGCGGTTGAAACCGGTCTTGCGAGGGATACGCCGGTGCTTGTCGGAACAGGCGATTCGGGCGCCGAGGCGATTTCTACTGGAGTGTTCTGCCCCGGGGACATGATGGTGCAACTCGGGAGCACGGCCTACTTTATCTATTTGGCGGACCATATGGTCGATGACGCTCGTCTATGGCCAGGGACATTCATCATCCCCGGAACCTACGGCATCTGCGCCGGGACCAATACAGCAGGTGCGTTGACGGCGTGGTTGCGACGCGAGTTGTACCGCGATGTCATGGATGCCGAACACTCCGGCGGCCCCGATGCCTATGAGGTCATGGCGCACGATGCCGGGCAGGTAGGTCCTGGAGCAGATGGCCTGCTGTGTCTTCCATACTTTGCGGGCGAGCGCACCCCGCTCAACGATCCCGAGGCGCGTGGCGTGTTCTTCGGTCTGACCGAAAGGCATACCCGGGGCCATATGGTCCGCGCGGCTTTGGAAGGGATCGCCTACACTGTTGCGGCTCATGTCGACATCATCGAGCGCGAGCACGGGCTTCCCATCGAGCGCATCATGCTCGTGGGCGGCGGAACTAAGAATCCGGTATGGATGCAGGCGATTGCCGATGTCTGCGGTCGTGAGGTCTCGGTTGCGAAGGTTACGGTGGGCGCATGTTTTGGCGATGCTCTTATGGCGGCACTTGCTGGCGGCGCCTATTCATCATGGGGTGAGCTTGCCCGGGTTCTTGGGGTCGCGCAAACGATCGAGCCTGATATGGACGCTCATGAGCTGTACGCATCGCGCCGCCGTATCTTTGATGAGCTATATGCGCGAAATTGCGACCTTATGCACGAGCTAGTATAGCGCCGCCGAATTGCCCCACGCTCTTATGGGGGCTGCGTTGTGCGATTCGCATGTCCCTTGAGGGTCGTGGGCAAAAAATGCCAAATATGAGTACTGTCACAAATTTAGTAGCAGCAAAATTTGGCTCTTGAGGTCCAAGTTGAGTGTCTGCGGACAACTTAAAGCCGTCTAATATGTCCCTGGGTATGCTAAAACGACCTGATAATGAACAGTTGTACATTATCAGGTCGTTGTTTTGGTGCAAAATAATGTGACCAGTTTTACAACAGTACTCATATTTGGCATTTTTTGCCCACCGAGGTCAGCGGAAGTCGAAAATGGAGTGGGAATTTTCCAGGACGACCGACTTGATGCTCTCCTCGGGGCAGTTTTTAAGCGCAGCAATGACCTCGGATACTCTTATGAGTGAATCGACGAGCTGTCGCGCGGATGTTTCCGCGTCTGGTTCGGCCGGCGCGTCGGTTTCGAGTAGCAAGCGATCAAGTGGAATCTGTCGCGCGTATTCGCGCCCACGTTTGGTCGCAAGCATGCGTTCATTCACGGAAAAGTAGCAGCCCGCAATGCGTGCGCGGACAAACTCATCTGAGGTGCCGCTAAACCAGTGGAAGATAATGGTGGGGGAGTTGGGGACGTCCTTAAGAAGGTCGTTCGACTCCAAAGTGTCCAAAGTTGCTCCCGCCGCGCGAACGGCGTGAATGGATAGAACGCGTCCAGGTAGCGGGGACTGCGATAACGTTCGGCATAGCCGTTCAAATGCCTGCGTCTGGTTTCCCTCGGTGCCTGCAAAGCGTGGCGAGAAATCGAGCCCGACCTCGCCGATAAACCGTTCCCGGATGGCGAGTTCACAAAGCAGGCCGACCTCGGCGGTTCCGCATCGGCCGTCGGCAATCCACCAGGGGTGGAGGCCCACCCCTGCAATAACGTTGGGACTACTGCTGGCGCGTTCGGATGCTGACGCGAAATCGCGTGGATCGACGCCGCAATCAAAGAGCTCCAGTCCCATCGCTGCGGCTTCGTGGGCAACGGTGTTCGGGCTGGCCATCAGGTCGAGGTGACAGTGAGCATCAAAGGACTGCAGCTTCATCGCGGTGTGCCTTGCTAGTCCAGGCGCTGGCCGTCGGCGCGAACGCGCTCGGTACCGCGTCCACTGATCTTGCGAATAACCTCGCCGGCAATCATCTGGCCCATGATGGGCGGCATAAAGCTGGCGGTTCCGAGCTCGGTGCGCTCGTGGATGTTGGAGGGGTCACGGCGCTGAGTCTTGACCGACTCCTCGCAGCTAAATAGAACGTGCAGGCTCTTGATGCCACGTTTTTTGCACTCTTTGCGCATGATACGGCTCATGGGGTCGCGCACCGTGTCAAAGATATCGGCGAAGCGCAGGCATTCGGGATGCAGCTTGTTGCCGCCGCCCATGGAGCTCACCAGGCGAATGTCGTGGTCCTGAGCATACTTGGCGACGGTGAGCTTGGCCGAGATGGTATCGATGGCGTCGATAACGTAGTCGAGCGTGCCACCTGTCTGCTCCAGAACGCTCGCGAAGAATTCGTCGATGTTGTCGCTCAGCAGGTATTCGGTGCGCTTGATGACGGTGGCGGCAGGGTTGATGTCATGGATCATGGCCTCCATGACGTCGACTTTACGCTTGCCGATGGTGCTGTGAAACGCGATGGCCTGACGGTTGATATTGCTGGGCGCAATGATGTCTTTATCCAGAATTACGAAATGGCCGATGCCGCCGCGGGCGAGCGCTTCGCAGCAGTTAGAGCCCACGCCGCCGCAGCCGAGCACCAACACCGTGGCGTCGGCGAGCTTGTCGAGCGCCTCGCGCCCCATGATGATCTCGAGCTTGGTGTCGCGCGTCTCGACGGGAGCGGCGGCTGCGGTTTCGGTCATAGATATCCTCCGATGGGGAAGTAATTAACGTAATTGGCTATCGCCATTATAGGTATTATTCTGCCTCCATTTGAGGCCTTGGGGCATGTTGAAATGAAGCGGGGATTCGCATAAGATTGAAGCAGATGGCACCCGTGGCCGCGGGTTGGCCAACTCCGAAACACGTTTATGGCGTGAGAAGTGGCCGTCTTCGCATTACGCGGGGGCGGCTATTTCATTCGACCTCCAATGTGGATGCCGAGCTCCACAGCCGCGATTACAAGCAATAACAACGTCAGGACATCGTCAATACTCATAGTCCATCTCCTTCTCTGGTAGAGGGGAGCTGGCCCATCTGCTTCTAACGGTATTGTAACTAAAAGCGAACGAGTGTTCTATGGCTATTGCTGAATTAGATAGTTAGACAAACATCTAAATATCGAGTATAGTGTGCGCGTCGAGCGAAATACTGAGAGGAGGTCCTATGCCGGGAGAGGGTTTTAAAGCGCTGGCCGATCCTACGCGGCGGCGCATTTTGGAACTGCTGCGCGAGGGCAATTGTACGGCCGGGGAGCTTGCCGGGCATTTTGACATTAGCAAGCCGTCATTGAGCCATCACTTGGCGACGCTCAAAAACGCCGGGTTGGTGACCGACGAGCGCCATGGCCAAAACATCGTATACAGCTTAAACACCACCGTCATGCAGGACTTGATCGGTTGGTTTATGGGCTTTACAAACACGGAAGGTGATAAGGATGAATAACGAAAACAAGGGTATTCACGCCACGGGGGTATCGCGGCGTGTGTGGATTGCGCTGATCGCTCTGTGCGTCGCCAATGTCGTAGCGCACCTCATGGTGATGCCGAGCTTGCCTGCGCAGATTCCCACGCACTGGGGAGCGAGCGGCGCCGTCGACGGTTGGGGTCCTAGCTGGATGGCATCGGCGCTCGGCGCGTTGCCGCTGGCGCTTCTCGCAATGTTCTGCGTGGTGCCGCGCATCGATCCCAAAGGTGAGGCATATCGAACCTCGGGCAAGTTCTATCAGGGCTTCGTAATCGCCTTCACCTTGTTCATGTGCGCCATAAGCTGGCTGGGAGAGCTTACGGTCTGGGGCGTGGTGCCGGCGGTCGGTTCGGTTAACGTGCTGATTTCCGGTGTTGTCGGTTTGCTGTTCATCGGCGTAGGCAACTACTTGCCGCGTGTGAAGCAGAACTATACGCTCGGTATCAAGACGCCCTGGGCACTTGCCGATTCCGAGAACTGGCGCCGTACGCAGCGCTTTGGCGGTGCCTGCTTTATGGTGCTGGGTGTTGGCCTGATTGTGATGGGCGTGGCAGGTGCGGTGCTTTCGAATGAAGTCGTCGCCGCGGTGATTGCGGTTCTGGCGTTTGGTTCGGTCGGAGCCGTCTACGTCTACTCGTATCTGCTGTGGCGTAAATCGCAGCGAGCCGTTCGCTAAGGTTGCGGAAAACTAGCGTACGCAGTTCATAGTATGTTCCGGGGGACTTTTCCCAGGTAGTATTAGGGGTGTGGGCAACCATGCCCCTTTTTATTAGAACGCGCGGACCTATTTCTCTGCCTTTTCCAGAAGGACAGGTCAGATGACGTTCCGCAGCTAGATAAGGAGAAATGACTGTGGCGGAGTTTATCTATAGCATGTATCAGGCTCGCAAGGCCCATGGCGACAAGGTAATCCTTGACGACGTGACCCTGAGCTTCTACCCCGGTGCCAAGATCGGCGTCGTGGGCCCCAACGGCATGGGTAAGTCGACCCTGCTCAAGATCATGGCCGGTATCGAGGAGGTCTCCAATGGCGATGCCAGGCTCACCCCCGGCTACACCGTGGGCATCCTGCAGCAGGAGCCGCCGCTCGACGACGACAAGACCGTCATCGAGAACGTGCGCATGGCGTTTGGCGACATGATCGCCAAGGTCGATCGCTTCAACAAGATCGGCGAGGAGATGTGCGACCCGGATTGCGACATGGACGCACTCATGGCCGAGATGGGCAAGCTCCAGGACGAGATCGACGCCGCCGACGGCTGGGATATCGATTCCAAGCTCGGCCAGGCCATGGACGCGCTGCAGCTGCCCGATTCCGACATGCCGGTCAACGTGCTTTCCGGCGGCGAGCGTCGTCGCGTGGCCCTGTGCAAGCTGCTGCTCGAGGCTCCCGACCTGCTGCTGCTCGACGAGCCCACGAACCACCTGGACGCCGAGTCGATCCTGTGGCTCGAGCACTTCCTGCACAACTACCAGGGCGCGGTGCTTGCCGTCACACACGATCGCTACTTCCTGGATAACGTTGCCGAGTGGATCTGCGAGGTCGACCGCGGTCACCTTTATCCCTACAAGGGCAACTACTCCACGTATCTGGAGACCAAGGCCGCCCGTATCGAGGCACAGGGCAACCGCGACGCCAAGCTCGCCAAGCGCATGGAGGCCGAGCTCGAGTGGGTGCGCAGCTCGCCCAAGGCCCGTCAGGCCAAGAACAAGGCCCGTCTGGCCCGCTACGAGGAGATGGAGGCTGAGGCGCGCGCAAGCCAGAAGCTCGACTGGACTGACATCCGCATCCCCGTGGGCCCGCGTCTGGGCAACAAGGTGCTCGAGGCCCATCATCTGCACAAGGAGTTCGATGGCCGCGTGCTCATTGACGACCTTTCGTTCACCCTGCCGCGCAACGGCATCGTGGGCGTCATCGGCCCCAACGGTGTGGGCAAGACCACGCTGTTCAAGACTATCGTGGGCCTGGAGCCGCTGACTTCGGGCGAGCTCGAGGTGGGCGAGACCGTCAAGATCTCCTATGTCGATCAGAACCGTTCCGGCATCGACCCCGATAAGAACCTGTGGGAGGTCGTCTCGGACGGCCTGGACCACATGATGGTCGGCGAGACCGAGGTTCCGAGCCGTGCTTATGTGGCGAGCTTTGGCTTTAAGGGCCAGGACCAGCAGAAGCGCGCTGGTGTACTCTCCGGTGGCGAGCGCAACCGTCTGAACCTGGCGCTCACGCTCAAGCAGGGCGGCAATCTGCTGCTCCTCGACGAGCCCACGAACGACCTCGATGTCGAGACGCTGTCCTCGCTCGAAGCGGCGCTACTCGAGTTCCCGGGCTGCTCGGTGGTCATTAGCCACGACCGTATGTTCTTGGACCGCGTCGCCACGCACATTCTGGCGTGGGAGGGCACCGACGAGAACCCGGGCAACTGGTATTGGTTCGAGGGCAACTTCGAGGCCTATCAGGCCAACCGTATCGAGCGCCTGGGCGAGGACGCAGCCCAGCCGCATCGTATTCACCGCAAGCTGACGCGAGATTAGTCGAGTTCAGGTGACCTAACGAAAAAGGGACGATAACCTTGAGGGTTATCGTCCCTTTTACTATTCGGCGGATTCTTCGACCTTGTCGATGGTCCAGGTGGCGCCGAGACCGCCGGTGGTGTTGCGGCGGATGCGCACGGTGACTTCGTGGCGCTCGCCGGCTTGCGTGTAGCGCAGAGGGAAGCTTGCGCGGTTTCGCGCGGCCTCGATGGTACCGCGCTCGCGGGCGATCCAGTAGTACTCGCCGACGATGCCGAGCGTGTCGGCGCCGTAGGGGAGATAGGTTGACAGCTGGTGCAGAAGCGGGCCGGGGCAGAAGACCTCGGTTGCGAAATCGACGGGGAAGTCCTCGGGGATGGCGGGCGCTACGGGTGCGGGGGCCGGTACCATCGTCGGTGCGAAGGCCTGCTCATTGACGGGCGTCACCTCGATGACGGGCGCGGGTTCGGCGCCGAGTACTGATTCGGTGTCCGCTTTCGGCATCGCCGCGGAATCTGCGGGTTCGACGATGGCAGGTGCGTCTGCGGTCGCGGTGTCGAACTCGACTTGCGGAGCGCTCTGATTCTCGACGCTCGACTTTGCCTCGATGGGCGTGGATGCCATGGTGGTGATGCCGGCGTTTGCGTTCTCGGGGTCATAGACGACCGTGAGCGAGATGGCGGGCTGCGGCGTCTCGGGCTCCGGCGCCGACTCGGTAGCGCCTTGATCGTCGGGCTCGTCGGGCTGATCGTCCTCGGTCTCGTCGCCAAAGACATCGCTGTTTTGGAACGCAGGCGTTTCGGGCTGGTCAGCGGCTTCTTCGGTTGTCGACTTGGGAGCTTCGTTGAGCTCCGCAGTGGCTTCCTGCTCGGATATGACTTCGGGATCGGTCGTGGCGGTGATTTCGGTGTCGGCTTCTGCCGTTACCTCAATAGCGACTTCGATCTCTGCCTCGGGCTCGGGCTCCGGAGCGACTTCGGCCACGGGCTCGGGCCCGGCGCGCTTAACGTGCTTGGGGCGCACGGCCTTGAGGTCCTTCTCGCCGCGCTTTTTCTTTTTGTAGGACTGCTTGGCACCCTTGGCAGCCTTGGGCTTGTCCTCGCCCTTGGCAAGGGCGGCATCCCAGGCCTCGTTGGCGATGAGCGTGGCATACAGGCGACCGCCCTTAAAGACGGTCAGCCTTATGCAGTCGTCGAGCTCCTCGAGCAGCTCGCGCGTGGACTCGAAGCCCAGGTCATAAGCGGCCATGTCACCAGCAGCGAGCGCCTCCTCGACCTGCGTCATAAACGTTTGCTTGCCGCACCCAATCGCATCACGCAGCAGACGATACAGATAGATGTGGTTGCCCAGCGATAGCGTGGGCTTAACTATTGTCTTGCTCATGGCAAATCTCCTCTTTACACACCAAAGCATCTTACCATCGCGCGGGGCTTGCTACCTCGGCGCCCAAGGCAAACGGGCGCGACCGTTGCCGGTTCGCGCCCGTTATACAGGTCGATTATCTATGAGGGGCAAACGTGCTTAGTTGCCCGATGCCGTGCCTTGGCTCGAGCTGTCAGATGCCGTGCCGGACGCGGTTCCACTCGAGCTGTTCGAGTTGCTGGTGTTGCTGCTGTCTGCTGAGCCCGTTCCCGACGTGGTGTCGCTCGTCTGGTCGCCCGTGCTCGGTTGAGAGCCGTCAGTCGTTTGGCTTGAGTCGGTTGTGCCGGATTGCGTACCGTTGTTGTTCACAGAAGAATCGGCGCCCTGCGACTGATCGGGGGTGTTCGAGGACGAGTCGGTGGATGCGGAGGTGCCCTGCGAGTCGTCCTGCTGGCTTTGCGATTGACCAGTGCTGTCCGCGTCGTGCTCGGTCGTGCGTGACGACAGAATCGGCTCGGGACGCTCGCCCAGACCGTCACCGGCGGTGGTGATAAGGATGGCGCCGGCGCAGGCGATGACCGCGACGATGGCGATGGCGATCGAGAAGATGATGACCTTCTTTTGCGTCTGGCTGCGCTCTGCCGCCGCCTTGGCGCGCAGGCTGTCGGGGGCGACGCGCGCCGTGGTCGCGCGCCCTGCAATCTGGCGCATCTCCTGGGTAGTCGCGGCGCCGCCTAAGTGCTCCTCGGCATTTAATTCAACGGGTTCATAGGCGCCGGCGGGGTAGTCGACGGTGGCGTGCGTACCTTTGATGGCTTCGGCGCTGGCAGAGATAAAGTGGCGGTAGACCTGCGAGGACACAACGGTGATGACCGAGCTCACAGCGGCACCGATCACCGATCCGGCGATACCGATCTTGGAGGCAAGCGCGACGCTCGTAGCGGCAGCTGCGGCGCCGGCGATGATCTGGGGAATGGAAATGTCGTCAAACAGGCCCTTTTTGGGCGCGATGGCCATGGTCTGGCCGATGGAATGGTTTTCGTGAACGCCGTTGTTGAGCGATGCCGGCGTCATGACACGTGTGCGCGGCGCGTCGGTGTACTTGGTTGTCATACGGGGTCCTCCCGGTGTAAATCTGCTTCGTTTCGTGTAGCCATCAGGGTACCCACCAGATGTGAATCGTACGTGACATTTAACAGATACCATCAACTCATCAAGGGGGCTTGCTGTCTTTGGTGCAATAGCTTGATGCTAAACTGGATTAACGATTGCGAGGTGGTTTACGTGATGTACCCGTATATGACATTCGAAGACGGTACCGAGGTCGTTCATTCTGACCTGATAACAGATGGGGATATCGAAAAGGTTATCGTGCATTTTGAACGACCGACGGTAGAGGGCTTCGACTCCGCTCGCTGTGAGTTGCCTTCCTGTTCGTGGACTGACTGGGAAGGGCATTTTACTCAGAGTGAAAAACGAGCTTTCGAAGAGTGTTTGAGCAAATAATTTAGATTAGTTCGAGTTTAGTTCGAATAAAGAAGCCGAATACGATGACCTAAAGCGTATGCATTTTTAGTATTAGATGCGTATGAAATGGAGGATGTGAATGGATGAGCTAATAGACTTTAAAAAACGATTTCTCAAGAATGGCGAGCTGGTTTCAATTCCAAAAAAGGAAAGCTATAAAAGAATCATGCTGCTATGGGCCGTCTCTTTCTTTGAATTAAATACAAGTTATACGGAGCTTCAGGTTAATCGTGTGCTGTCACAGCTCTATCCTGATTATGCCGTGTTGAGGCGGTACTTGGTTGATTATGGATTCCTATTAAGGGATGAGCGAGGCCTGAAATACGAGGTTAATCCTGATGTTCACGGTATTGAGAGCTAGCCGTCCGGTTCGGGTCCTATATATTGCTAGAGGGATAAGCGAAATAGGCAATTGGTGTGCGAATATTGCTTTGCCAATGCTGATTTACGAGGTAACTCACGATGTTTCTGCAACTGCTTTGATGGTCTGCTGCAGATTTGCCCCCGCTCTGTTTTCAGTTGCGCTCGCGCAGCTGCCTCAGAAGATGGGTATCGGGACACTGCAGGCCATGAGATTGGCAGACTTAATTCGCGCGGGATTATCCGTTTGCTATATTTTTGTTGATAGTAAATGGAGTATGTTTGCTATTACGTGCGCGGTATCGCTTTGCCGAACGGTTGAAATGCCCTGCTTTTACTCGTTGTTAAGAGCCAATACGAATAGTATCAATCGCGACGTAATTAATAATTCGTTTGGGTTTCTGCAGAATTTGATGATGGTTCTGGGGCCAGTTGCCGGCGGTTTTGTTGTCGCTCAATTTGGGGCGGAGGCTGTTCTTGCATTAGACGCGCTTTCTTTTGCCGCGTCGTTCTGGTTGCTGCGAGATGTTCCGTCGGTTATCGAGGTTAATGATAAAGAGGGGATAAGCAAAAATGAAAAAAACTGGACTGCATTTAGTGATCTTAACGCGAAGCACTTGGCAATTGGTTTCCTATTAATCGATATTTCTAGTGGCGTGGCATTCGGCTCTCTGAATTCTCTTTTGCCAGCTATAGCGCAATTGCAATTTGACTCGTCATCGATACAATACGGATTCCTTCAGAGTAGTCTTACAATCGGACTGTTGTTCGGAAATACAATATACGGTCGTTTAATCAGTGGTTCCGATTGCGTTAAATCATATTGTTTTGTGACGTATCTTGCGCTCGGTGCGTATCTGGCGTTTGGCTATCGCTATGCGTCTGGGATATCGTTTATTTTCCTTTTTATCGTCGGTGCCGGAAACGCCATTCAAGATGTGCTTCTCATAACATCGCTGCAGGATTTGGCGAGAGACGGATCTGAATCGATGAGCCTGTTTTCAATTAGGGAGTCTTTGCAATCGGTTGCTGTTGTTATTTCAACACTCCTTGTTTCGCTGTTCACGAGCATCGCGATGTTCTCAATTCTCGTTACAGGACTTGGTGTATTTTCAATTATGATGGTAGTTGTGTTTCAATTGAATTATTTGCGAAAGATGTGACGTTGATATGCCTAAAACGCTTTTAGTATTTCCCCCAGGATGGAGTCCAGTGGGGCCGTATCTTGCCTTGCCTGTTTTGAAGTCATATCTTCAAGAGGTTGAACAATACAAAGTTGACATTGTTGACTTAAACGTGGAATTTTACGATGACCTCCTATCTTTTAGACATGTCGAAGAGTGCTGTAAAAGGTATCGGGAATCAAAGGATTCGTTTAGTTCGAATGTTCAATTAACAATCGAGTTGATACAAAAGTCAGCACTTAATGTTGACGAGGCAAAAGATATTTTCAGATCGAAGAGATACTTTAATCTAAAAGAAAGACAATATGCTGAAAACATTTTTAGAAATGCACTCTATATCATAAATCACGTCTCATATGGAGTTAAATACACGTTCAACTCCATAGATCTGCCCTATGATTATTATTCGACACCAGAAATAATGAAATCGCTTGCGGATACCTTGCATAATCCGTTTATTTCCTTCTATGAAACTGCCTTTCTTAAGCGTATTCAGAGGGAAAAAATCGAGTTTATTGGGATTTCGGTGAGCGGCTGTTTCCAATTGATTTCTGCAGTTACGTTAGCGAAACTGATTAAAGAAGAATGTCCATCTGTTAAACACGTCTCATTGGGCGGCAATTACATTACTCGTTTAGCAGATGACTGCATGAAAGAATGGCATCCCTTTTTTGAATACATTGATTCGATAATGATGTATGACGGCGAAGAGCCGCTTGCACGTCTTCTTGAGGCTCTTGACTCTGGTGATGACAATCTCGACTGTGTTCCAAACCTTTGCCATGCTAAAGGTGGAAAGATATATAAAAACCATCGGATTGAGCAAACATTTATCAACGATACAGTTCCCGATTTCGATGGCTTCGCCCTTTCTAAATACTTCATGCCTGAGTTAATATTGCCGGTTTATTCCTCTAGGCAGTGTTTTAATCATTGCGCCTTCTGCACCATTCCCGGTGCTACCGGTGGTTGTTACCGAAAGATGCCTATATCGAGAGTATTTGAAATAATGTGTCGGTTAAATGAAAAATACGGCACGAGAGTTTTCTCTTTTGTGGATGAAACATTCGAAGGCAAAAGAATGGAGCAACTCGCGGATGAAATAAACGCATCGGGAAAAACGTTTTTCTGGCATGGAGAAACGAGGTTCTCTCCAACCCTAAGTACAGACGTTTTCAACAAGATATACCAAAGTGGATGTAGGCAGATTCAGTTTGGCCTCGAGTCATACAACCAAAGAGTTCTTGATCTAATGAAGAAGAACACGAGAGTTGATTGGATTGATCGCAATATCCATGATTGTCTCAATGCGGGTATTCCTGTTCATCTATTCTTTATGATTGGCTTTCCGACCGAAACTAAAGAAGAGGCTCTGAACACCTTAGCTTATACAGAGAATGTTTTGAATTATTCAAAACAGGTATGTGGTGTTCCATATTCCACGAGAGGATTTACGAATTTTGGTCTCGTTATGGGGTCGGATGTTTGGAATCATCCCGATAAGTATGGTGTCTCTGTAATGCCGAAGTCCCAATATGAGGATTTGCGCCTCGAAGTGGATTATGTTTCAGGCACTGGTTTAACTTTAAATGAAGCAAAATCCTTATCTGATGAGCATCATATTGATTTTTATATGCAAGAGGTCATAAACGGTAGCGACACAATTGACTTGCCCCAGCGGCTTCATATTTCAGAGGTGACCTGGATCCTAGATTCTATTCACGCTGTCAGGTATAAGGGACATTTGACCAAAGTAAAGCGACGGCTAACTAGTCTAAATCCAGCTGATCGAATCTGGCTGGATTCCAAGACCTCTGTCGTGCTCGTTGAGCCATTTGCCTACTTCTATAATTCTGAATACCATCATGTCTATGCTGTTTCCCAGTTGGTATACCTTAAGTTGGCCCGTTTATTGGAGGCCGATTGTAGCATTTCTCTTATCCTTGATCAGGGCGACCTCGAGCTGACAAGGGCGATAGAAGAACTGTTGCATTATGGATTGCTGAATACAAATATCGATGCCGATTATGTAATGCACGATAATGGTTTTCAATTGGTTAAAAGTTCGTTTGTGAAAGAAGTCGGACGCTCAAAAGAGGGGTTAAGAGTACTGCTGAGTTGTGCCACCCATAGAATGTGTGCGGTTAATGATTTTTCGTTCGCTTTGCTTTCGTTGTTTGAAAAGCCGATTACTAAGAACGAGGTGCGCGACATTTTGAAAAAAGAGGGACTATCGGCAAAGGTTGATTTCCGATCTCAGCCGAACACATTAGGCGGACAGGCCGTTCCCGCAGCTACCCGAACGCCCCCGAGGCCCCTCGCGGGCCCCGGGGGCGGCATTTTCCCAGTTGAAGGAACGGTGGAGATGTGTTTCGATGGGTCCGGTGGCCATGCTCCGCCCTCCGTCCGGCGCCTCTTCCCAGACTCAGCCGGACGGTCGGTCCGCCTATTCCTTTTTTCCCTTCAGGCTAGGACAGCGGGGCATCGCCCCTCTCTGCGCGCGCCCTCTCGATGAGTCCCGGCGTCAGGTCGAGCTCGGCCAGAGGCACATCCTCCACGCCGTAGGCGTCAAGCAGCGCCGCCGCGTCGTCCCCGAGCATCGCCCTGAAGGCGCGCGCGGGCGTCGAGAAGCCGAGCGCGCCGCGGGGCTCGGAGTTCACGTGCGACATGGCGAGCGCCATGTCGGCCGGGGATAGCCGGTCGAACCTGAGCCCGGCGCCCTTGGGCAGCAGCTTCCTGATCTCGACGTGGTTGCGCTCGCAGGCGCCCTTCTGGTCGCTGCGGCGCGGGTCGCAGTAGAACAGCCTCGTCTCGCCGGGCCCCTCGCCGAGGAGCGCGGCGATCGCGCCCTCGTCGGAGAACTCGGCGCCGTTGTCGGTGAGCACGGCGCGGAACACGCGGCGCGTCCCGTCTGCGCCGAGGACCGCCCGGACGCCCTCCAGGGCGGCCGCGACGCACCCGGAGGTCTTCTCCCCGAGCAGGAGCGCCAGCTGGAGCCTGCTGGGGCGGTGGAGCAGCGTGAGCAGGCAGGCCGAGTCCTCCCGGGCGCCCTCGACGGTGTCCATCTCCCAGGCCGCGGCGCACGCGTCCTCCCCGAGGGCGAGGAACGCGGCATGCGACCTGCGGGCGGAGTGGCGCGTGGCCGCCCGCCCGGCGGCGCGCCTCCTCGGCCTGTAGCCGACCTTGCGCCTGAGCTCCATGTTGGTCATGCCGTCGTAGCCCGCCGCGACCCAGCGGTAGATGGTCGACGGCGACAGGTCCACCGGCCCTCCGTTGCATGCGGCCATCTGCTCGGGCGAGAGCCCCCGGCGCAGGCAGTCCCTGATGGCCTCCAGCCTGGCCGCCGCGGCCGGCTCGTCGGCGTCGATCCCGCGCCTGGACGAGACGAGCACCGAGTCCGCGCACAGCTGCGCGGCCCGGGCCTCGTAGAAGACGTGGGGGCGGCGCTTGCAGCCGATCGCGCGGTACCGGCCGCAGCCGTTGCAGCATCGCGGCCACGCGGCCAGGCGCGGGCAGGCCGCCGACAGGTCGGCGGAGGCGTCCACGCGCTCGCCGCGCCTGGGCTTCGGCGCCGTCACGAACCTGTGCGACGCCACCTCGGCGCTCACCGTCGAGGGCGACCTGCCCAGCTCCCTCGCGATCTCCCTGCACGAGGCCCCGCGCTCCAGCATCCTCTGGACCGTGTCCCGCTCGTGCCTCGTGAGCCTGCCGTAGGCCCTCGGGACCGCCCTCGCGGCGCCCTTCCCGCTCTTTCCGCTCTTTCCGGACATGACGTCCTCCGATCTCCCGGGGCCGGCCGATCCGGCCCTCAGGGTATCGGGTTCCCATATTCATCCGTACATGTACGGATGAATATGGGAGGTGTTCGGATGAAGTTGATATTCAAGGGACTATCGGCAAACGAGGAGCAACTAAACAAGTTGGTTGATAATTGCATGAAAGCAGATATACTACAATTGATTAGATAGAGGAGGTTTCTGCATGGACGTTATTAACAAAGATCTCTTGGAGCAACTGAAAGAGTTTCAGGAAGAGGGCGTCGTGGTAGAAGTGTTCGACTTTGAGGACTACATGGATAAATTCTGCCATTAGTTTCGAAATTTACTCGCCTCGCTTAAAGGAGAAGTCGATTATCGATTTCTCCTTTTTAATTAAAGATATTATTGAAATACATGCTCTTAGCACAGGTTGGCCTCTCAGTAAACTGGGAGGTTGCTTTGGCTAGTTAGAGATATGTGAACGTCCGTTAGACTGAATCTCAGGGTAGAAGGGGCCTCCAGTGTCCAGATCAACAAGGCAATGCTGCGTTTCGGCTAATAAGAACGATGGCTTTTTGCGTGTGGCGGCGGCGTCGCCGCAGATTCGCGTTGCCGATGTCGAGGACAATGTCGAGGTTGCATTGGCGGCTGTTCGCGAGGCTGCCGAGCGCGGCGTTCGCGCGCTGGTGCTGCCCGAGCTCAACTTGTGCGGCTATACCGCGGCCGACCTGTTCCATAATCGCACGCTGCTGCATGCCTGCGAGGCTGCTTTGATGCATATCCTCGATGAGACTCGTGAGCTGCCGATTGTCTTTACCATCGGTCTTCCCGTTGCGGTTGCCGAGAATATCTACAACTGCGCCGCCGTGTGCTGCGCGGGCGAGCTTTTGGGCCTCACGGCCAAGAAGCATCTGCCCAACTATGGCGAGTTCTACGAGCGCCGCTGGTTTGCTCCGGCGCCCGCAGATCCTGTGTGGGTCGAGTTTGCCGGTCAGGGTCCGGTTCCGCTGGGTTCGGAGCTTGTCTACCGCTGCTGTGACGAGGGTGCCGAGGATATGGTGCTGGGCGTTGAGGTCTGCGAGGACCTGTGGGTGCCGGCGCCCCCTTCGACCGAGATGGCGCTTGCCGGTGCGACGGTGATTCTCAACCCGTCGGCTTCGGACGAAATCATCGGTAAGGCAGACTATCGCCGCAGCCTCATCTCTAACCAGAGCGCACGCCTGTACTGCGCCTATGCCTATGCGGACGCGAGCGAGGGCGAGTCCACGACCGACATGGTCTTTGCAGGCGAGAACCTTGTCTACGAAAACGGTTCGAAGCTCGCCGCGACCAAACTGCTTACCTGCGATATGGCCGTCGCCGATGTCGATCTTGACCGTCTGGTTGCCGAGCGCCGTCGCTCGACGACGTGGACGCGCGCGGACGATGCGCCGGAGGCCACGACCGTTGAATTTTCGTTTGAGGGCGTGCTGGCCGAAGAACCTGTCCTGCGCGATGCCTGCGATATCGACCGCGTTTTCCCGCGCGCGCCCTTTGTGCCGGCCGACCACGGCGACTTGGCCGAGCGCTGCGAGACGATCCTCGATCTGCAGACTGCGGGCCTCAAGACCCGCCTTGCCCACACGGGTACCAAGGCTGCGGTTATCGGCCTTTCGGGCGGCTTGGACTCCACGCTAGCGCTGCTTGTGACCGTGCGTGCCTTCGATGCACTGGGGCTGCCGCGCACTGGTATCACAGCCATGTCCATGCCCGGCTTCGGCACGACGCATCGCACCAAGTCGAATGCCGAGTCGCTCGCTCGCGACCTGGGTGTGAGCTTCCGCGAGGTTTCGATCCACGCGGCTGTGGAGCAGCACTTCAAGGACATTGAGCACGATCCGGCCGTCCAAGACGTGACCTACGAGAACAGCCAGGCGCGCGAGCGTACGCAGATTCTGATGGATCTGGCCAACCAGGCTGGCGGTTTTGTCATTGGCACGGGCGACCTGTCGGAGCTGGCGCTCGGCTGGGCTACCTATAACGGCGACCACATGAGCATGTACGCCGTCAACGCGAGCGTGCCCAAGACGCTTGTGCGCCATCTGGTACGCTATGCCGCCGATGTCTTTGGCGGGCGCATTGCCGAGGTCTTGCTCGATATCCTCGATACGCCGGTGTCCCCCGAGCTTCTGCCGCCCACGGGCGACGGCGAGATTGCGCAGAAGACCGAGGATTTGGTGGGCCCGTACGAGTTGCACGACTACTTCCTCTACTACCTGCTGCGTTTTGGCTTTGAGCCGGGCAAGATCTACCGCATGGCGCTCAAGAGCTTCGAGGGCGCCTACGACGCCAAGACCGTCCACACGTGGCTACGTACGTTCTACCGTCGCTTCTTTGCCCAGCAGTTTAAGCGCAGCTGCCTGCCCGATGGTCCCAAGGTGGGCTCGGTGACGCTCAGCCCGCGCGGCGATTGGCGTATGCCGAGTGACGCCAGCTCGCGTCTGTGGCTTGCGCAGATCGATGCGCTCAATCCGGTTGACTAAGGTTGGCTAAATTGAACCAATACGGGGGTTGCAAGCGTTACACTTTTGCAATCTGATGGCCCGTATCGCGCGGCGCTCTTGTCGGAGCGCCGCGTTTTTTTATATCGAAAGGTGGCACCATGCAGGCATCGCAGCGTCTCGACCGCTTTGGCGCGGAGGTCTTCGCCTCGCTCAACAACAAACTGCTTGCGCTGAAGGCTCAGGGCAAGACCATTTATAACATGAGCGTGGGCACGCCCGACTTTAAGCCGTACGACCACGTGGTCGAGGCGCTCACTCAAGCGGCGCAAGATCCCGAGATGTGGAAGTATGCCCTGCGCGACCTGCCCGAACTCAAGCAGTCCGTGTGCGATTACTATGAGCGCCGCTTTGGCGTTTCGGGCATTACACCGTCCATGGTGCAGTCGTGCAACGGCACGCAGGAGGGCGTGGGTCATTTGGGCCTGGCCCTGCTCGATCCGGGTGACACTATTTTGGTTCCCGATCCGTGCTACCCGGTCTTTGAGGCGGGTGCCAAGATCGCCGATGCCAAGCTCGAGTACTATCCGCTGGTTGCCGAGCACAATTACCTGCCCTATGTGGCGGGTATCGATCCCGAGGTGGCCGATCGTGCCAAGTATATGATCGTGTCGCTGCCCGCGAACCCGGTGGGCTCGGTGGGCACGCCCGAGATCTACGAGGAGATCATCGCTTTCGCCCGCGAGCACGACCTGCTCATCGTCCATGACAACGCGTACTCCGACATCGTGTTCGACGGCGAGCCGGGTGGCAGCTTTTTGCAGTATCCCGGTGCGCTCGAGGTGGGCGTGGAGTTCTTCTCGCTTTCCAAGTCGTTTAACGTCACCGGTGCCCGCATTGGCTTTTTGGTCGGCCGCGAGGACGTGGTCTCTGCCTTTGCCAAGCTGCGCGGCCAGATCGACTTTGGCATGTTCTTCCCGATCCAGAAGGCTGCTATCGCCTGCCTGAACGGTCCGCGCGATGAGGTCGAGGCGCAGCGTCTGAAGTACCAGGAGCGCCGCGATGCCCTGTGCGACGGTCTTGAGGACCTGGGTTGGGAGCGTCCCAACGCGCATGGCTCCATGTTTGTGTGGGCCAAGCTTCCCGGTGGTCGCACCGATTCCATGGCGTTTTGCGAGGAGCTCATGGAGAAGGCCGGCGTTGTGGTGACGCCGGGCGCGAGCTTTGGTCCTTCGGGCGAGGGGCACGTGCGCATGGCGCTGGTCCTGCCGCCCGATCAGATTGCTTTGGCTGTCGAGGCCATTCGCGAGGCGGGCCTGTATTAGAAAGCTATTTCGCCTCGTCAATATATCGAAACCGATTTCGTGCAGTTATTTTACGAATCCTGCAAACAATTTCGGTAAACGGTCGATTTTTGGCTGCGAATAGGAGCATAATCAAAGTCCCGATTGGATGTATTGGGATTACGACAAGCCGCTCGGGTCGTTCCCGGGCGGCTTGTTTGTGGAGAGAGATGGGAGTTTCTAATGGTTAACGAGAAGAAGGTCGCTATTGTCGGCTGCGGTTTCGTCGGTTCGTCTTCGGCGTTCGCGCTGATGCAGAGTGGTCTGTTCTCCGAGATGGTCCTCATCGACGTGGACAAGAACCGCGCCGAGGGTGAGGCCCTGGATATCGCGCACGGCATGACGTTTGCCGAGCCGATGAAGATCTACGCCGGCGATTATTCCGATGTCGCCGACGCCGCCATGATTGTCGTTACCGCTGGCGCTGCCCAGAAGCCCGGTGAGACCCGCCTGGACCTGGTCAACAAGAACGTCAACATCTTTAAGTCCATTATCCCCGAGATTAAGAAGTCCGGCTTCGACGGCATTCTGCTCATCGTCTCCAACCCGGTCGATGTTCTGACCTACGCCGCCATCAAGATGTCCGGCCTGCCCGAGGGCCACGTCATCGGTTCCGGTACCGTGCTCGACACCGGCCGTCTGCAGCAGATGCTTGGTGCCCACGTCGAGGTTGACCCGCGCGACGTTCAGGCCTATGTCATGGGTGAGCACGGCGACTCCGAGTTCGTCGCTTGGTCCAGCGCCCAGGTTGCCGGCGTGCCGCTGAACACCTTCTGCGAGCTTCACGGCCATCTGGAGCATGAGGCCGCCGAGAAGCGCATCGCCGAGGACGTCAAGAACTCCGCCTACACCATCATCGAGAAGAAGCACGCCACCTACTATGGCGTCGCCATGGCCGTCAAGCGCATCTGCACCGCCGTTATGCGCGATGAGCAGACCGTTCTGCCTGTCTCCTCGCTCATGGTGGGCGAGTATGGCCTGTCCGATCTTGCCATCTCCATGCCGACCGTCGTTGGCCGCGACGGCGTTGTCTGCCGCGTCCCCGTGCCGCTGAACGATGACGAGCAGCATGAGCTCACCGTCTCCGCCAAGGCCCTCAAGGACATCATCGACAGCGTCGATTTCTCCTGCTAAATCAAGCTCGCTAGAGCGAAAAGCTACAATGAAGGCGTCCGAGTCCACGCGGCCCGGGCGCTTTTTTGGTGCAAAGTAACCTGACCCCAATGCACTATAGTCGATGGGAGGGCCATGTCGGATTCGCCTAATTTTTTGACCTATGCCCAGACGGCGTTTGATCCGTTTGAGGAGCGGCCGTTCTGCGCGGTGGATAGCCTGGTCTTTGCGTGGTTGTCCTATTTGCGTTTGCCGGG
This sequence comes from Coriobacteriaceae bacterium, assembly GCA_025993015.1. NCBI lineage: Bacteria > Bacillati > Actinomycetota > Coriobacteriia > Coriobacteriales > Coriobacteriaceae > Coriobacteriaceae bacterium. The sequence goes on along the minus strand of DAJPFV010000001.1, from coordinate 253,347 downwards.
TGATATGGCGGAGCTGACGAACTGGCAGGGCCTGGACGTACGCGAGCTGCTGCGTGCCGAGTGCTATCGGGACATGATTGACGACTTGTGGGACCCGGAGGGGAGCAGGGCCTTGTTGGAGGCCGTGGCAGCAAGTCCTCGCTACCGTGGCGTGCACGTTTGCGGCTATCGTGCTGTGAGCGATGTGGTGGCGACGGAGCAGTTTGCAGCCATGGCGTTCCGGTTTCCGGCGGGGTTTAGTTACCTTTCCTTCCGGGGGACCGACAGCACGATTGTGGGTTGGAAAGAGGACTTTAACATGGCGTTCCGGTGTCCTGTGCCGGCCCAGGAATCCGCGGCACGTTATGTGGACGAGGCGGCGGATGCGATTGACGGGCCGCTTTTGTGCGGAGGTCATTCCAAGGGTGGAAACCTTGCGGTGTACGGTGCGGCAATGTGCTCCGATGTCGCCCGTGAGCGAATCGAACGGGCATATTCCCATGATGGTCCGGGTTTCGTCGAGGAGTTCCTGAACGGCGACGCCTTTGCCGATCTTTCCGGTCGAATCGACAAGACGCTACCTCGGTCGTCGATCTTTGGCATGATGTTCGAGACACAGGAGGACTATGCCATCGTTGAGAGCACCGAGTTCAGCCTGCTGCAACACAATCCCTTTAGCTGGGTGGTTGATGGTCGCGACTTCGTGTACTGCGAGCGCCTGTCCGCCGGTGCTCGATACGTTGATGGCTCTATTCGCGAGATGCTGCTTGCAGTGTCGCCTAGCGAGCGCGAGCGTTTTGTAGATGCGTTGTTCTCCGTGTTTGAGGCTACGGGTGCTGAGCGGTTTGCGGATATCGCTGGGAATCTGCGCGAGAGCCTGCCCGTGATGCTCCAGGCTACGCAAGGCTTTGACAAGGATACGCGACGCTTTGTCTCGCAGACCATCGCGGCAATCCTTAAATGCGCACTGCTGCCCAAACGACCCCAGATCGACATGCCCGCTGCCGGCAAGAGTTTGGCAGAACAGCTCGAGACTTGGCAGTCCGAGCTCCTGCGCTAGCCATTGGTGCAAAGCAACCTGTCCCCGATGCACCAATCTTCGATGCGCCTGGGGCGGGCTCGACCGCTATACTGGTTCGTGCCGAAATCGATCTAGAACGGAATGCCGTATATGAAAATCAATCACGCGATTCTGCATATCCTGGACTTTGACTCTGCCGTCAACGTCATGAGCCAGCGCGAGCTCGATATCGAGAGTCGTACCGTGCGCAACTTCGTGACCACGCATCTGCGCCGCGCACGCACCTCGGCCGACAATAAACGCGCCACGTTTGCCGAGAGCTCTGCGTTTGGTGGCGAGCTCAAGGGCTATTTCTTTGGCGAGCGCGAGTTCGTGGACCTGTCGCAGCAGATTGCGGAGTTTATTTCCTCCGAGCTCACCAAAGCCGAGAAAGCCGAGTCCACCGACGTGCTCGTGGCCGATTTTGACGACGATGAGGATGCCCGCTGGTTTGCCGTGATGCTGCTGGGCTCCAAGCAGGCTTTTATGCACGAAGTGGGCCGCGAGGAGGGGGAGGTGCGCAACGACATCGCGCGCCACTACGCCATTCTGCCAAACCCCTCGCAAAAGGTGCCGAGCTATGCCATCGTGCGCGCGAGTACCATGGAGATCGGCTACGTGGACAAGAAGCGCAAGATTGCCGGCGAGGACTGTATGCTTATCCCCGATGGCCTGCTGCAGTGCGACACGGGCGTATCGGGCAAGGAGGTCATCGACACCGTGACGCGTGTGGTCGAGGAAGTCGCCGAGGAGCACGGTGCCAACACGGCTATAGCGCTCGCTAAGGTTAAGGCTGCCGTTGCCGAGAAGGTCGAGGATGACGAGGAGCTGCCGCCTTGGGATATCGTCGACGAGGTCTTTGAGGACGAACCGGTTATCAAGGAGAGTGTGCGCGCGGCACTGACCGAGGAGAAAGTGCCTGAGCGTGTGCCCGTGGAGCGCAAGCAGGTCGAACGCGCGGCGGTGCGCAATCATAAGATCCGTACCGACACGGGTATCGAGATCAGCTTCCCGGCCGAGATGGGCTCGAACTCCGAGTACATCGAGTTTGTCAACGAACCCAACGGCCTCATCTCCATCGAGCTCAAGAATATCGGCAGCATCGAGAATCGATAAACTGTGCTTGGACACTGCAAAAAAACAAAGGCCGAAGCCTCGGATGAGGGCTTCGGCCTTTTTGCTTGGAGCTGAATTGCGCCGTAGGTTGAGCATACGTCAGCGAAAACGCCCCTAAGCGAGCAAGGTGACGTGAAAGAGGAGGGAAGCGTACTTCGGTACGCGACCGACGATTGAACGTCAGATTGCCGCTCTGGGTCGTTTGTAGCGTCGACTAGTTACGCGGTTTGGTAAAACCGCGTAACCCTACAGCTGGCGCAGGCCTTCCTCGAGACCGGTCTTGCTGTCGGTCTTCTCGTCACGCATCTTGATGACGCGGGCGGGGACACCGGCCACGACGGCGCCGGCGGGGACGTCCTCGACGCACACGGCGCCGGCGGCAACTACAGCACCCTTGCCCACGTGCACGCCTTCCAGGACCACGGCGTTTGCGCCGATCATGACATCGTCCTCGATGATGACGGGCGTGGCGCTGGCGGGCTCCACAACGCCTGCCAGCACGGTGCCGGCGCCGATGTGGCAGTTCTTGCCCACGGTGGCGCGACCGCCCAGCACGGCGCCCATATCGATCATGGAACCCTCGCCGATAACGGAGCCGATGTTGATGATGGCGCCCATCATGATGACGGCACGGTCGCCAATCTCGACGCGGTCGCGAATGATCGCGCCCGGCTCGATGCGGGCGTTGATGCCCTTAAGGTCGAGCATGGGGACGGCGGAGTTGCGGCAGTCATTCTCGACGTCGTAGTAATCGATGGAATCGGCGTTGGCGTCCAGGATGGCTTTGAGCTCGTCCCAGTCGCCAAAGACGGTCTTGCCGCGACGGCCGCCGTAGACATGTGCGTCGCCCCAAGCAACCTTCATGCCGGGTTTCTCGCGCACATACAGCTTGACAGGCGTCTTTTTAGGCGCGGTGGCGATGTAATTGATAATCTCCTGGGCATCCATCTCGGCTGCGTTGCTCATTCGCTATCTCTCCTTTGGGTGGATTCGGTTGATACCTGGTTAGGCAAACATGACCTGGTCGAACGTATAGAAGCCGGGTTCGCGGGCGACGAGCTTCTGCGCGGCTGCCAGGGCGCCGTTGACAAAGATCTGACGGCTCGTGGCGCGGTGGGTGAGCGTGACCTCCTCGTCCTGGCCAAAGAAACTCACTTCGTGGACGCCGGCGACAGTGCCACCGCGCAGCGAGTGCATGCCGATCTCCTTGGGATCGCGTGCTCCGCACATGCCCTCGCGGCCATAGACGGGGTGGTAGCCTGCCTCGGGCTCGGCTTCGACGACGGCGTCGAGCAACAACTTGGCAGTGCCGCTGGGGGCGTCGACCTTTTGGTTATGGTGCGTCTCGACGATTTCGCAGTCAAAGCCGGGCAGCTCGCGTGTAGCCTGCGCTACCAGATGGCGCAGGGCTGCGATACCGATGGAGTAATTGCCCGAGTGCATAACGCGGGTGTTCTGGCCCAGCTCACGCAGGCGGTCCATCTGCTCGGGGGTGTAGCCTGTGGTGCCTGAGACCAACGCCGCGCCCGTGCGCTCGACATAGGCGACGACAGCGTCGAAGGTCGCGACGTTCGAGAAGTCGATAATCACATCGGCAGCCGGTGCGTTCTCGAGCTCGCTCAAATCGAAGCCAATCTGGGCCACGATATCAAAAACGGGCTGCCCGGCGGCATCGACAATGCTTTCGGCGGTGGTGCGGATGAGCGAGCCCATGCGGCCCGTTCCCATAATGACGGTCTTAATCAAGCAGACCAGCTCCCTTCAGAGCATCGGTAAGTGCGGATCGCGTGTCGTCTGCCATGGGGCACAGCGGCATACGGTAGTTTGCCTCGATCATGCCCATCTGGGCGAGCGCTTCCTTAACGGGGATGGGGTTGACCTCGCTAAAGAGGGCATTGATGAGCGGCTGACCGGCAATCTGGATATCGCGGGCGCGCTCCACGTCGCCGTCCAAATAGGCGTGGCACATGTCGTGCACGAGCTGCGGCTGAACATCGGCCCACACGCTGATGGTGCCCGAGGCGCCCAGGCTCATGAGCGGCACGGTAAGCGCGTCCTCGCCCGAGTACATGCGGAAGTCGTCTGACAGCAGGTGAGCGATCTTGGCCGCGTAGGCGACGTCGCCCGAGGCTTCCTTAATACCCATGATGTTGGGATGTGCGGCCAGGCGCTCTACGTTGTGCTCGCTGATACCGCAGCCGCAACGACCGGGGATGTTGTACAGGATGCAGGGAATGTCCACGGCATCGGCTACGGTCTTAAAGTGCTGATAGATACCCTCTTCGTTAGACTTGTTGTAGTAGGGGGTAATGAGCAGCAGGCCGTCGGCTCCCAAGCCCTGGTAAGTAAGCGACTTGGTGAGCATGGTCTGCGTGGAGTTGGAGCCCGAGCCGGCGATGACGGGGACGCGTCCTGCAACTTGCTTGACCACCGCGGCGACAACGGAGTTGTCCTCGTCGTCGGTCATCGTGGCGCTCTCGCCGGTGGTGCCTAGGGTGAGGATGGCGTCGGTGCCGTTTTGCAGGTGGAAATCGATAAGGCGCCCAAGCGCGTCAAAGTCGACACTGCCGTCCTTTTTAAACGGCGTAACTAGGGCGACGGTTGAGCCCTCGAGATTGCGGATGTCCATGTTCTTCCCCTTCGCCTCTGCGATCTGGATGCGTTTGTTCCATTGAGCTGCGACTGCCAAGCGCTCGTCTTTGGCGCGACGGCGTGCACTTTCGGCGCGCGACTTGGCCAGCAGCTCTCGGCCGCACGGCAGCACGTCGAGCGTGGCAAAGTAATCGCCCGGGCGCTCGGCGCGGCGGATGAGGTCGGCCGCGCCATCGGGGCGCAGCAGGACCTCGGCCGAGCGCAGCCGTCCGTTGTAGTTGTAGCCCATGGAGTAGCCATGCGCACCGGTATCGTGGATTACAAGCAGGTCACCCATGTCGATATGCGGCAGCTCGCGATCGATAGCGAACTTGTCGTTGTTCTCGCATAGGTTGCCCGTGATGTCATAGGTGTTCGTGACGGACGCTGTGGCCTTGTCGGCGCCGCCCGGCTGACCCATTACCGTAATGTGGTGGTAGGCGCCATACATGGCAGGGCGAATCAAATCGACGGCGCTTGCATCGACACCGATATAGTCCTTGTAGATCTGCTTCTCGTGGATGGCCTTGGTGACCAGGCAGCCGTAGGGGCCCATCATAAAGCGGCCCATCTCGGTGCAGATCGCCACATCGCCCATGCCGGCGGGAACCAGGATCTCGTCGTATGCCGCGTGTACTCCCTCGCCGATGGCGCGAATGTCGTTGGTCTGCTGCTCGGGCAGGTAGGGGATGCCGACGCCGCCGGACAGATTGATGAAGGCGACGTGTGCGCCGGTCTCGCGCTCCAGGCGTACGGCAAGCTCAAAGAGGATGCGCGCGAGCTTGGGGTAGTAGTCGTTGGTGACAGTGTTGCTGGCAAGGAATGCGTGGATGCCAAAGTCCTCGGCGCCCTTGGCCTTGAGCATGCGGAAGGCCTCGAAGAGCTGCTCGGTGGTCATGCCATATTTGGAGTCGCCCGGGTTGTCCATGATGCCGTTGGAGAGCTGGAACAGGCCGCCTGGATTAAAGCGGCAGCTGACCGTCTTGGGGATGGGCCCCGCAACGCGCTCAAAGAACCCGATGTGGCTGATGTCGTCAAAGTTGACGATGGCACCCAGCTTGTCGGCGAGCTCAAAGTCGGCAGCCGGTGTGTCGTTGGACGAGAACATGATGTCGTGTCCCGTGATACCCAGTGAGCGGGCGATCATGAGCTCGGTATAGCTCGAGCAATCGCAGCCGCAGCCGTATTCGTTGAGAATGGAGATGAGCGCCGGGTTGGGGTTGGCCTTGACGGCAAAGTATTCCTTAAAGCCCGGGTTCCATGCAAAGGCGTCGCGCACTTCTTGCATGTTGCGGCGGATGCCCGCCTCGTCGTATAGATGAAACGGCGTGGGGAACTGCTCGACGATATGCTCGAGTGTCTCCTTGTCCACAAACGGCTGCTTGGCCGCATATGCCTCGTTGGGGGTCAATGCCATGTCCCGTAAACCTCGCTATCCAGACGGCGCCATCTGCGCATCGAATCCGCATAGCGTGGACCCAATGTCCGGATAGCGCTCCCGCATTGCTGCAGACAGTCCTGTGGGTGTTTCCCACAGGCCCACCAGGTTGTTCGTGCCCGAAAAGCCCAGTTCGGCGGGTTTCGCCTCCCCACGGGGTCAAAGCCTGCCGGCTCGCCCGCGGTTCTTCGTGCCCGCGCCTCTATCAAGTGGTAACGACCCTACCACGTTGCACTTTACCAAACAAGAGTATTCGTATATAACGTTTAAAAAATGCAGGGATATGCTGGAAACATGTGCGCCACAATCCTGTATCACAATAAGTTGCAACAGATGTGCCTCACGAAGGGATCCTCTATGACCGAGCTCCAAGAACTCCGTCGCTATCGCCGCGATCTCCATCGCATTCCGGAGCTCGATTTCGATCTTCCGCAAACCATTGCCTATATCGAGGGCGTGCTGGCACCGCTCACCTGCGAAGTGACCCATCCGTGCCCCAGCTGCGTCTGTGCTTTCTTCGACGCCGGCGTTGATGCCGCGCATGCCACGGCGATTCGCGCCGATATGGATGCGCTGCCCATCGCGGAAGCGACGGGAGCGGCCTTTGCCTCAACCCATCCCGGCAAGATGCACGCTTGCGGACATGACGGACACATGGCCATGGCGCTTGCCGCCGCGACGTATGTCGACCGTACGATTCGCGAGCATCCGGGCGCCATTAGGCGCAATGTTCTCTTTGTGTTCCAGCCGGCCGAGGAAACGACCGGTGGTGCCAAGACGGTATGCGAGAGCGGTGTGTTCGAGCGCTATGGGGCCGACCGCATTTTTGGCTTCCATGTGTGGCCCGATCTGCCCGCCGGCACGTTGGCGAGCTGCTCCGGTCCGTTGCTGGCGCGTTCGAGTGAGACACACATTCATATTCACGGGACGAGCATCCATATTGCTAAGACCTATGGCGTTCCGGTCGAGGAGTCGCACGATGCGGCGCTGGCGGCTGCCAAGTTCTTGGTTGCCGAGCGCGAACTGATGGATGAGCTGGGTGCCGATGAGCCCTGCATTGGCAAGTTCGGCCTGCTGCAGGCAGGCACCGTCTGCAATGCGGTGGCGGGGGAGGCCCATGTTGCCGGCAGCCTGCGTGTGTTTACAGACGACATGTTCGACCGGGCACGCGAGGGCGTGCGCCGCGTGCTGGACGATGCCTGCGCTGCAACGGGCTGCACGTACGATCTCGACTTTGCCGAGGGCTATCCGCCGGTCGACAACGACCCCGAGCTATTTGCCAGCGTCGCGCCTGCCTTGCCCGGGCTGCAGCTTATGGAGGAGCCGCTGTTAATTGCCGAGGATTTCGCGTTCTATCAGCGCCATTTGCCGGGCGTGTTTTTCCTGCTGGGCACGGGTATGCCAGAGGGCCAAGACAACCCGAGTGATTCGGATGGCTGCCCCGCCTATGCCACAAGCGCTCTGCATACCGATAGCATGCTCTTCGACGAGGAAATCCTACTCACAGGCCTCGATGTCTATAAACGATTGCTTTTGCTTGACTAAGGTGTGAAGGACTATTTGTTCTAGAAAACACGAACAAACGTACGATATAATAGAGATGTAAGTCTATAGAAACGTTTGACGTTACTAACGTAAGGCGATACTATGATTGCATCGTATGAAGATGAGGATACCGAACGCTTTGCCATGGGTGTGCGGGTCAGGAGGTTCGTGCCCTTTGAGCGTGTTGCGTTGAGGAAGATTCGCCAACTGCAGGTTTGTGCTTCGCTTGATGATCTTCGCGTTCCGCCGGGCAATCGCCTGGAAGCTTTGAAGGGCGATCGTGCCGGTCAATATAGCATCCGTGTTAACGAGCGCTATCGGGTCTGTTTTGAGTGGAGACAGGAGATGGCTTGGAATGTCGAAATCGTCGATTATCACAAGTGATGAGACCTCGTCCGATTTGCTGTCGCCAGTGACTCCTGGTGAGCTTCTCAAAGAGGAGTTTCTTGTTCCCATGGGCATTTCTCAATATCGCCTTGCGAAAGAGACCGGGATTCCGGCTCAGCGTATCGGGCAGATTGTCTTGGGAAAACGTCGCGTGACGGCCGACACCGACCTCCGTCTTTGCCGTTATTTTGGCCTGACGGATGGTTATTGGCTGCGCGCTCAGGTGGCGTTTGACCTTGAGGCCGAGAAAAGGCGGATCGAACCGGAACTCGATAAGATCGTTCCTGTTCAGCAGGCCATTGCGCTGTAGTGCTCAGAGATGATGGGGGTGGCGTGACGATGAGGCGACGCCGACAGCCTGCCGTATATAGTCCGGGTGGATGCGGGTGCGGTTTGCTGCTGCTCCCGGTTATTGCTGTGAGCATTGGCGTGATGTTTGCGCTTGCCGGGCTTGCCGCGGCGGCGCTCGTGCTGTTTATCACTGCCATCGGCGTGACGATTTGGCTCTGCCGCAATCGCGAGCAACGCCGTGCCGACGGTAAAACCAATGTCGGCTGGGTCGTCTTTCTGATCATTGCGTACCTGCTGAGTGCCAGCTACCTTGTTTTCTTTGTCCTGTTGATGATCAGTGCTTTTACCGGGGAATCCGTCGCGGTGGTTTGATGCGCTGCCAGCAGACGGTCGCGCAAAGTGCGTTTGCTCGGCGTTTGGATAACTGCATTGGCCGTTTACCGCAACCTTAGCTCTCAGCTAATGAATTCAAGTTTAATCCTTCCTACGATGTGCTGTGTGCCGGCACGGTAGCCGGATCGTAGAAAGGATGCATAATGAAAAAGCTCGAAAACGAAGTGCTGCTGAGCCGTCGCACTGCACTTGGCGCATTCGCCACCGTCGCCTTGGGGACTGCCGGTCTTCTTGCCGGTTGTGATAGCGATAAGGCGACCGTCACCGAGGACGCTGGCGATGACGACAAGAAGGAAGAGGCGAAGAAGGAAGAGCAGTCTACGACTGACCTGGCGGTTGGTGCGACGGTCACCACGGCTTCCGGTCTTTCCGTCGTTGTCGATTCCGTCCAGCCCGGCCTCACAAATTATGACGGTTCGACCATGACGGGCATTCACGTCACGTACGTCAACAATGGCGATGAGGGCGCAGATTACAACATCTACGACTGGAAGGGCGAGGACGCCAACGGCGCTCAGCAGAATCAGGGTTACTACAGCGAGGGCTCCGATGAGCTGCAGTCTGGTACCCTTTCCGCCGGTGGCTCCGTGGCGGGCAATATCTACTTTGATGGCGATATCAAGAAGGCACTGTATTTTGCCAACATGTTTGATAAGTCTGCCACTGCAAGCTGGGTGCTGGCCTAGCATGTCGCTACCGTTGCGCCGTATGGGAGGTGAAGTCGTATGCCCGATAAAAAGCTGACCGAGGAGTTGCTCAATGAACTTCTCGATGCGCCGAACATCGATGGCTATATCAGGGAGCACGACTTTGCCGCCCCGTCGCTTTCGAACTACCTGAAGCAGCTACTGCAGGAAAAGGGCTTGGAGCGCTCGCGCGTGGTTCGTATGGCCGATCTCAATGAGACCTTTGGCTATCAGATCTTTACCGGTGCGCGTCATCCGAGTCGCAATAAGGTGCTGCAGATTGCCTTTGCGATGGCGCTGACGCTCAAAGAAACCAACCGTGCGCTGACGGCTGCCGGAGTAAGCGTCCTTAACTGCAAGGACCGCCGCGATGCGATTATCATCTTTTGTATCGATCGCGGATGCAGCCTCCAAAAGGTCAACGAGGAGCTGTATCGCTTTGGCGAGGAGACGGTGAGTTAGCGGTTGATATCTGAGCTGGCGGAGCTGCCGAACAACGACGCAAACGAACGGGGCGCGGATGCCATGGGGTGTCTGCGCCCTGCGCTATGATGGAGGCTATGGATACTCAGACCCCAACATATTCCGATGACGAGCTGACCGCAGCGCTTGCCGAGCACCTGGCGTCGCTCGATCGCGACGACAGCTATCGCGTGGAGCGTGTACTTAAGCGCTCGTCCGTTGAAACAACCGAGCTCGTGTACTTTGAAGGAACCGGCGGTGGTTCGCTCGGCCCCTTTGTCCGTAAACGCATCGATGCTTCGGCTCAAATCGGCGGGGCATACGAGCGTCTGTTTGCCGCGCAACGGGCAGGTAGGCGTTTTGAGCACCTGCCCAGAATCGTCGATTGTCGTCGTGTGGGCGACGAGCTCAACGTGGTTATGGAATACATCGAAGGGGAGACACTCGGGGCTCTGGTGGACCGTCTGGGAGCCACCCCCGATTATGCGCGTGAATTGTATCCTGTCCTTTGCGACGCCGTGGGCGAGCTCCATGCCGGTTTTGCAATGGCGGGGGAGACGTCGGCGCCGGTGATCCATCGCGACCTCAAGCCGTCGAATATCATCGTGACAGGTGCCAACTATACGCCTGATGACGGCCTGACATTTTCATCGCTGGTGATTATCGACCTAGGGATCGCGCGCGTATGGCGCGATGGCGCCGATGCCGACACCGTCAAGTTTGGCACACGACCCTATGCGCCGCCCGAGCAGTATGGGTTTGGGCAGACGAGTGTGCGCAGCGACGTCTACGCACTTGGCGCCCTGTTGTTCTTCTGCTTGACGGGAGTCGACCCTAAACCAGGGCTCGACATGCGCGAGCAATGCGAGGCGCGTGGCATTCCCACTCCACTTGCCGATGTCATCTGCATGTCGATGGCGCTCGACCCGGCCAAACGTTTTGCGAGTGCGGAAGCGTTGGGACGGGCGACGCGCGTGGCATACGACCTGATTCACCCCGTGCGGCCTTCTGCGCCTGCGCCTGTCCGTACTCCGGCCTCGGAGACGGTGTTGACGCCCCAAGGGCCCCAAAACCCCGCAGGGCTTCCTAGTCCCGCCGCCTCCGCTGCATGTGGTCTGCTCTCTCGCGTTCCGGAGTCTCTGGGGCGCATTTGGAATACGCTCGTCTGCTTCTCGCTGCTTGTGTTCTTTGCCGGAAGTCACTTTGCTGTCTTTCACCCCACGGGAGCAAACCAAAGCTACCCGACGTGGCTTCTCATAATCGAGTATTTTTTCTTTGTCGATGGCCTTATGGTGCTTATGCATTTTGCGCTGCTCGATAAGCGCCGTCTTCGTCGGCGATCCGCACTGCTCGACAGCTATCGCGGCAAGAAACTCGCGAAACTCTGGTTCAAGGCATTGGGTGTGCTGCTCCTATGCATGATCGTCATAGTCGCGGTTGCCAATGCGACCGGCGTCGTCGATACCTCCGCTACCTAAAAGAAAAGGGCCCCATTGGGGCCCTTTGCAGTTGCACCTAGATGCGGTTCATCTGAGCGGCGACTTTGTTGTACCAGTCCTGCCACGTGGGCGGGCAGTACTTTTTGGCCGCTGCCGGGGTAAGGGTGGAGCCGTAGTTGGCGCCCAGATAGGCAACGTGAGCGGAGATGCCCTCGCTCCAGCTGCCAAAGCTGCGCCAACCGCCGCCACGGGCACTCCAGCCCCAGGCGTTGTAAGAATTGGCGCAATAAGCACCCTTGGTGCTCTCGATGCAGGCGATGGCGGGGGACCAACGGGGGTCGACACCGGTGTTCCAGGCGGCAACGGCAAAGTTATAGCCCTGACCTGCCATGGGGGAGCCGGCAAGGTAGTTGTCGATGCGGCTCGTCCACTCATTAATGAACGAGTCGTAATCGGAGTTGCCGCTGTTCGAGTTGTTCGGCGTGGTGTCGATGGTGGTGTTGGCGTTGTTGGCCTGGCTGCTGGAATTGCTGCCGCTTACGCCCTCGCCCGAGAGCTTCTCGGCGGCAGCGGCCTTATCGGCCTCAAGCTTGGCAAGCTCGGCGGCATTTTCCTGCTCGGCTTTTGCCTGCGCCTCGCTGCGGAGCTGCTGGGCCTGCGCCAGCGCATCCTCGGCGTTTTTCTGCTCTGCCTCAAGCTGAGACTTGGCCTGCTGGAGCTCGGCCTTGTTCTGCTCGAGTTCGGTTTGCATGTTATTGAGCTGTTCGATCTCGTCGACGCTCGAGCTCGTGATCTGGTTGGTGTATTTACAGGTCGTGATGAACTCACCCAGGCTCTGCGCGTTGACCAGGAAGCTCACGATGGGATTGGTGCCCTTCTGATACTTGTACAGATCGCGCATGGCGGAGCTTGCCTTGGCCTGCTGCTCGGGAAGCTTAGCCTCGATTTCCTCGATGCTTGCCTCATTGGAGTCAATCTGCTTTTGCAAATCGTCGAGTTTGGTGCGGGCATCGTTGTAGGCGCTCGTGGCGGCTTCGATCTTCTGCTGGGCTGCGGAAAGCTGGTCCTGCGTTGCCTGCGAGGCGGCATACGCCGCAACGGGGGAGAGCATCGGCGTGGCCGTCAGCGCAACGGCGAGCGCGGCGCTCGTGATGATACGAGCCGGCTTCGACGCAATGAGCGCTGCGGCGCGATGATTCGAATGCTGCATCCAGTCCCTCTGCAATCAATCGTAGGTTATGGTTCGAACGGTATTCTACTACTGCTTTCGACCTCAACTTGAACCTTAAAGGTTCCAAAGGGTCAAGTTGAACTTGAGGCTTTGGCTTTGACCTGCAGTTATGATGAATTGTTGAGAAACCATAGAGTTCAACTTTAACGTTACGGGGCCTGTTTGAGAGGAGTTTTGGGCTGTAAAAGCTATCTCAACGTGGGGTTTTACAACTACAGTGTGCCCTTCTGGCGAGCCTGCTCAATCTCTTCGAGGGCCTCGGCGGGGGTGAACGAACAGGTGCCGTCGCCGAGTTTGACTACCTGGATTTCGTCGCCGGTATGGACCTCTCCGCCCTTTAGTACCACGCCGAAAACGCCCTCGTGGGGAAAGATGCAGTCGCCAGCGAGATAGTAGATGGCGCAACGGGTGTGGCAGACCTTGCCGATTTGGCTGATTTCGACCAGGACATCGTTGCCAATCTTGAGCTGCGTTCCCAGGGGGAGCGAGAGTAGATTGATGCCTTGCGTGGTGAAGTTCTCTCCAAAGTCACCCTCGTGTACGTCGAGCCCGAGTGCCTGCGCCGTCTGGATGGACTCCGCGGCTAAAAAAGAGACCTGGCGGTGCCAATGTCCGGCGTGCGCATCGGTAGCGAGGCCAAATTGCTCGATGACGGTGTCGTGCCCGTCGGCGACGGGTGACTTACGCGTGCCTTTGTGCTCCGACGTGTTGATTGAGACGATACGGGCAGGCCCATTGTAAGCATCGTTTGCGGTGCGTAGGGGAGCTGCCGTTTGTGTGCGTTCCGCCAGCTCGCGCCTCGCGGCATTGAGAATGGGATTATCGGTCGGATGGTCTTGGGGCACGTGCGCGCCTTTCGCTCGAGGATGTCAATACACTGAATCCTACAACAACGGTAGGTTCATTGCCCGTTGTCGTACAGCGGTGAGCGCTGTCTTTGCGCCGAGTTTGATCCTCCGATTGCCATAGATACGGTGGAACTTTGGGTGCTGGCGGTTTGGCACGCTAGAATGAATCGGTTGCACTAAGACCGCCCGTTGTGCGGGCAGTTCATGATAGGAAGTTTCCATGGCATTGCAATTTACAGAGCGCGAGTTCATTCCCGTGCTGCTCGGTGGCGACATCAACGCCTATTCGGTGGCGCGCGCCTTCTACGAAGAGTATCAGGTCAAGAGCCTGGTCTTTGGCAAGTATCAGACGGGCCCTGCGTATCGCAGCCAGATTATCGACTACACGCCCAATGTCGACATCGATACCATGCCCGTGATGCTCAAGACCGTCAACGATATCGCTCGGGCACATGCCGATAAGACGATCGTCCTGATGGGCTGCGGCGATAACTATGTTGCCCTGGTGGCCCAGGCAAAGGATGCCGATGAGCTGGCGGATAACATCGTTGCGCCCTATGCACCCTACAGCATGCTCGAGCAGTGCCAGAAGAAGGAGATCTTCTACGAGCTGTGCGAGAAGCATGGCGTGCCGTATCCGCACACCTTTACCTTTACTGCGCAGATGCTCAATGCGCAAGGCGAGGCACCGGCCGAAGTGCTCGACCAGATCGACTTCCCGTTCCCGATGATCCTGAAGCCGTCCGACGGCATCATGTGGTGGCAGCATGAGTTCGAGGGCCAGAAGAAGGCTTATGAGATTGCCGATCGAACCGAGCTGGAGCAGGTTATCCGTGACTCCTATGCCAGCGGCTACACCGACGACCTGATCTTGCAGGACCGCGTGCCCGGCAACGACGAGTACATGCGCGTGCTCACCAGCTATTCCGACCGCAACGGTAAGGTGCGCATGATGTGCCTGGGCCACGTGCTGCTCGAGGAGCATCAGCCCCATGGCGTTGGCAACCACGCCTGTATCATCACCGAGCCCAATGACGAGCTTATGGATGGCGTGCGCAAGCTGCTCGAGGACCTTCACTTTGTGGGCTATTCCAACTTTGACGTGAAGTATGACGAGCGCGATGGCTCGTTTAAGTTCTTCGACTTCAACACCCGCCAGGGCCGCAGCAACTACTATGTCACCAACAGCGGCTTTAACGTTGCCAAGTACGTGGTAGACGAGTATGTGTTCAACCGCCCGTTTGAGCCGGAGTTTGTGACGGCGCAGGACGAGGCGCTGTGGATGGTCGTCCCCATGGGTGTCGTCGACAAGTATGTCAAGGATCCCGAGCTGCGCGCTAAGGTGCATCGCCTAGATAGGGAAGGCAAGGGCGCCGACCCTTCGTTTATGAAGGGCGACTTTGTCTTTAACCGCTGGCTGCGCATGTGGCACACCAAGCTGCGTCACTTTAAGCTGTTCAAGACGTATTACAAGTAGATGAGTGAGGCGCCCGTCCGGTTTACATCGGGCGGGCGCGGGTATGATACGCGCAATTGCGCAAGCGTCACCAAGGAGGCGGCGATGGAAAAGCTGGGAGTTATCGGCGGCATGGGCGCCGAGGCCACGTCGTATTACTACGACCAGGTGGTGCGCCATACGGCGGCTACGTGCGACCAGGAGCATATCGACATGGTGGTGCTTTCCAAGTCGACCATGCCCGACCGCACGCTGGCCATCAAGACCGGTGAGCATGCCGAGCTGCTGGCGACCATGAAGGAGTGCGCCCAGGCGCTCGAATCGCTGGGCTGTGCGCACATCGCCATTCCCTGCAACACGTCACATTACTTCTACGACCAGATCCAGTCGTTTACGAAGGTGTCGATTATCCACATGCCGCGCGAGTCGGTGCGCTATGCTCTGGCCGGTGCGGTGATGGGGGAGTGCGAGTTCGATCCCAACCTGAGCATGCCGGCAGAGCCGGTGCGCAAGATCGGCATCATGGGCACCGACGGCACCGTGGGCGCGGGCGTCTATGGGCGCGAATGCGAGGCTGCGGGCGTCGAGGTCGTCTATCCCAGCGAGAAGCGTCAGGCCGACGTGATGTCGCTCATCTACGACGACGTCAAAGCCGGACGCGAGCCCGATATGGACAAGTTCGACCGCGTGATGTGGGAGTTCGCCCGCAGCGGCTGCGATCGCGTCATTTTGGCTTGCACGGAGCTCTCAGTGTTGCAGAAGTACCGCGAGATGCCCGAGATTACCCTCGACGCCATGGACGTCTTGGTGCGTGAATCCATCATTCGCAGCGGCGCTCCCTACCGCCTCTAGCCCCATGCCTACCAAAAAGGGACAGGTTTATTTTGGTAGGTTTTATCTGGGGAAACAGTAAAGGCCTCGGCTCGTTTGGTGCGAGCCGAGGCCTTTTGCATTAGGCGGTTGGTGCTGACGATGAGCTAGAACAGGAAACCGAGGACAATGAGGGCGGCGCTGATGGCGAGCACGGCGACATCCAGACCCTTGATGGGATAGCGCTTGTACGAGCTGGCGCGCGTGCGCAGATAAAAGCCGCGCTGCTCGGCGGCAAGCGCGGTGGCGTCGGTCTTGCCCACGCTCGAGATAAGCAGCGGCACGCACAACGGCAGCATGAGTTTGAGCTTCTTGATGGGGTTCTTGGTGTCGTACTCGACGCCGCGCGCGGTCTGCGCCTCCATGATGGCATTCATCTCTTGGCCAAACACCGGCACAAAACGCAGTGCCGTGGTAAAGGTGAAGGCGTAGCGATACGGTACGTGCAGTACCTCGACGCAGGCGTTGGCAAGGTCGTTGAGCTTGGTCACCATGAGCATGAGGATGAGTGGCAACGCTACGCCCAGCAGGCGGAGGCAGGCCTTCGATCCAGTGATAAGGCCCGTGTCGGTGATAAAGCCCCACACCACATTGCCGTCGCGCATAAATGCCAACTGCAGCACCAGCATGATGAGCGCGAGCGGAATCAGCAGCTTGAGCAGCGAGAACAGGCGATTGACGACGCCGGCGTAGGCGCCCAGCGCAAGGGTGAGTGCCAAAAAGCCTAACAGCGCCACATAGGTGTCGGACAAAAAGATGCCGATGATGATGGCGGCGGCGAAGCCCAGCTTGACGACGGGGTTCAGGCGATGCAACAGCGTGTCGCCCGGCATATAGTCGATGACGTTAACCACGACGGACCATCTCCTTGGTAATGCGAACGATATCGGTAACCTCGCTCACCTGCGCAAAAGCGGGGGAGACGGAGGATGCCAAGCGGCGCGAGAGTTCAATGACCTGGGGCGGCTCCACGTAGGCACGCTGCATGAGCTTAATATTCGAGAACAGCTCGTGTGTGCGTCCGCGGTCGAGGATACGGCCGTCGGCCATCACAACGATGCGCTCGGCAAAGTCGGAAACGACTTCCATATCGTGGCAGACCATGATCACGGCGCAGCCGCGCTCTGCCATGGTGCGCACCGTTTCCATGACGGTCATGCACTCGCGGTAGTCAAGGCCGCTCGTGGGCTCGTCGAGCACTACGATCTTGGGCTCAACCACTACGACGGAGGCGAGCGCCACCATTTGTCGCTGGCCGCGCGAAAGGGAGAAAGGCGCCTCGTCGGCGGGCAGGCCAAAGCGGTCGATGACGAGCTGGGCACGACGCAGGGCCTCGGCGCGGTCGATGCCGGCAAGCTCCAGGCCAAAAGCGACCTCGTCGAGCACGGTATCCTTGCAGATCTGGCGGTCGGGGTTTTGGAAGAGCGTTGCGACCTCGCGGGCGATGCGGCTCGTGGGGACCGCAGCGGTGTCCAGGCCCGTAACGCGCACGCTGCCCGAGGCAGGCTTAAGCAGGCCTGTGAGCAGTTTGGTGAGCGTGGTCTTGCCGGCGCCGTTTTGGCCGACGATGCCCACGAGCTCGCCGGGATAGAGCGTCAGGCTAAGGTCGTGTACGGCGGCGCCGCCATTGGGATAGGCAAACTCAACATGGTTGAAGGTGAGTACGGGTTCGGCGTCCTTGGCATGAGGGCGCAACGACGGTGCATGCGGGGAACCGGCGGGCGCCTGGGCTTCGATAGCCGCGCGTGCGGGGTCGACGATGCCCGAAATCATGCGCTCGACCTCATCGACATCCAAGCAGGGGGTACCGCTTACCAGGCCATCGGCCTCGAGGCTATTGAAGATACGCGTGACGCGAGGGCAGTCGACGCCGATGGCACGGAGCTCGTCGGTATGCGCGAAGACCTCGTGTGGCTCGCCCTGCAGCGCGATTTCGCCATGGTTGAGCACGAGCACGCGGTTGCAGTACTCCGAGAGCAGGGCGACCTTTTGCTCGACGACGACGATGGTGATTCCAAGTGCGCGGTTTGCCTCACGCAGCGTCTCGAAGACCAACGTGGAGCTGGCGGGGTCGAGTGCCGCGGTGGGCTCGTCGAGAACCAAGACGCGCGGACGCATGGCGAGGATGGCGGCGATGGCTACCTTTTGCTTCTGTCCGCCCGAGAGGGTGGCGATCTCGCGGTCGCGCAGGTCGCTGATGCCGACGGTCTCGAGAGTTTCGCTCACGCGCTGCTTGATCTGGTCGTGGGGAACGCCAAAGTTCTCGAGGCCAAAGAGCATCTCGTCCTCGACGACCGAAGCGACCATCTGCGTGTCGATATCCTGCAGCACACTGCCGACGATTTGCGACACGTCGGTGAGCGAGACTTCGCAGGTGTCGTGGCCGTCGACCATGACGGACCCAAAGAACGTGCCGGTGTAGTGGTGGGGCACGGCGCCCGACAGACAGGCGGCAAGCGTGGACTTGCCGGCGCCCGAGGGTCCGATGATGCCGATGAAATCTCCCTTGTTCACGCTGAGCGAGATGTGGCTGAGCGCTTGCTCGGTCTGCGTGCCATAGGAGAACGAGACATCGTCGACGTTGATGATCGTTTCCATGGATACCTTTCATAGTCATTGGGGACGTTCTTTAATGACTAGTCGTTTAAGAACGTCCCCAAAAGCTAGTCGTTTGGGACAGTTTTTGGTGGTGAAGCACGGAGACGGCTTTACGAGGGGCCCCAGGTTGGCGCGAGAAAGAGGAGCGAAGCGTACTTGGGTACGCGAGCGACGAATGAACGCCAAGATGGGGTGGCTCGTAAAGCCGAGCGGGTTAGTTGAGTCTAAGAGCCTTCTGGATGGGCAGGTAGAGGGCGCCGACCAGAATGGCGTTAAAGACGGCGGTCATGGCAACGACGGGCAGCATGGCGGCGGCGAGCTCGCCGACCACGCCGAGCATGGCCATCTTGATGATCATGAAGATGACGCCGGAGACAAAGGTGGTCAGGAAGGTTGCGACAATGGCGATGGCTGGCTTGACCTGACCGTTCTTGCCGGCGGCGTTGACGATGCCGGCCATGAGCATGGCGGCGATGCCCTCGGCGGCAAAATCGACGAACGGCGAAGTGGTGGTGATCTGGATCACGGCAGCCGAGATGAGGCCAATGACGAGCGCCTGGCCGATGTTGGGACGAACGACCAGGATGGTGAGGCAGAAGGCCGAGATGATGAACTCGGGGCTGATCATGCCGCCCGAGATGCCCGAGATGGCCTTGCCGACGGTGAAGTTGAGGATGAAGCCGGCAGCGAGCAGGATGGCGAGCAGGACGAGGGCGCGGACGTCGAGTTTGCCGCGGTCGGCGGTCTGGACGGTGCGGGGCTGGGCGGCGGTGGTGTTCTGAGACATGGTGAAAATCCTTTCGGAATGGGGGTGCAAGAGAAAAGCGGAGGCGCGTGATGCGAATGCGATCGGGCTCGAGATAGAAAAAGGCCCCCGGTCGAAACCGGAGGCCTTCCAATCACCTAGAGCGCAAAAACAGGCGTGAGGGACTCACTGTCGACCGATCGTATTCGCATCACGCCACCACCAGTTGTTGAGAGACTTCATCGTGTTCTTCATGTTGGTGGCTCCTTTCGTGATGCCGTGGCGCGGTCGCACCTAGTTGCTGTTGCGCTGCACTATAGCACAGCGAAGTGTGTGCGGGGAAATCTTTTTTAAAAAGATTTCAGGCGGGTTTCCCGCCGGTCAAAAGAGCGGGCTGAGCGGGCGAGGCTGCCATTGCTGCCTTGTCCGCTCAGCTAAGACGTTACTCCTTATTGCGACGGTAGAGGAAGTAACCGCCCGCGGAGATGACGGCAACGCCAGCGATGGCGAATGCGGCCACCATGCGGCCATCAAAACGATCACCGGTGGTGGGCAGGCCGCCCTTGGTGTTCGTCTTGTTGGTGGTTACCGTGGTCGTGGTGTCCGACTTGCCAGGCTTCTCGGGCTTGGTGGTGGGCTGCTCGGGCTTAGCGGGCTGCTCGGGGGTACCGGGCTGCTCAGGAGTACCGGGCTGCTCAGGAGTACCAGGCTGATCCGGGGTTACCGGGTCGGTGGCAAGAGCGTCCTTGGCGTAGGTGATGGACACCTTGAGGCCGTTGATCTCGGTGTTCAGGTCGCTCGGGGTGAAGGGCTGGTCGAAGTTTTCGGCCTTCTGATAGGCGCGCATCTCCTGGAGCAGTGCCTTGCACTTCTTGTAGGTGTTCTCGGTAGCAGCCTTGCCGGCCTTGTTAGCCAGGGCAGTGCGGCCCTCGGTGGTCGTCTCGGCTAGCATGGCGGCGTCAACTTCCTTGTTCTGCTCGATGAGCTCGTTCTGGAGCGCATCGAGGTAGGCACGGACGCTGATACCAAGGGTGTCAGGGTTCTCAAAGCAGAGCGAGCTGATGTCCATGAGGACGTAGTTGATTGAGTTCTCGGGCTCCTCGTTGTACACGACGTCAGTCTGTTTGCAGTGATCGTAGGAGACGGTCTGATCGCTGAAGTACGGGCTGACCTCAGTTATCAGAGCGGAGTACAACGGGATGGCGACGGAGTACGCGGCGCGGGAGAGCATTTCCCACTGGATGGTAGCGACTTCGGGGTCATACCCGCGACGAATCTGGAAGAGGTTGATCTCGGTGTTGCGCTCGCTGCCGATGCAATAAACACCATCAGTGTTCGCGTTGAGGCCAGGGACGTTCTCGCCGCGGTTGCCGAAGGCGCGAATCAACTCGAAAGTGCTCCAACCAGACTTGCCAGGCTTGAAGAACAGGGGCTGGATTTCGCTGACCATGGCTCCCTTTTGGTCAGGTTTTCCTTTCTCCTTTACTGTGATAATGTCGTAATCTGTGCCTTCGGTCAGCTGACTACCAAAATAATTGCGGCCTTGCACATAACGGGACCACTGGTTTACGCCGGAATCGGCGAGGCTTTCGCCATACGTTTGGGCGACATCGAATTTGCCGTCAGCGGAGTATTTGGCGAAACCCTTTTCTTCGGGCATGGATTGGATCTTTTCAGAGTGGAGGCAATTCTCGGTGTCATTGAGGTCGACATCGTAGTTGAGGCTCCCGATATTAGGGTTGAGCGACGCGACGTCGTCAGCGAGCTTCATGGCGATCCACTGATGGGCGGAAAGTGTGGCGAACAGCCAGGTCTCGTTGTTGTCGGCGATGATGATCTGGTCGTTGGTGCAGACGCCTTGATCATCGATCAGGCTGCCGAGAAGCTCGACGCCCTCGCGGGCCGTGGCGCTCTCGCCCAGGATGATGCTGCCGTAACTGTACTCGCCCAGACCCACTTCCTCATCGATGGGGTCTGCTGCAGCGGCCTCCTCGTTATAGGAGGTGCTTAGCGTGGCGGAGCAGGAGACGCCCTTCTCGTTGATGCCGGCCTCGGAGTAGGCGTCGGTGCGACCCATCCAGTTGGAGGGGTGGTCGCGTACATAGCTGTAGCGATAGGTAGGCTTGTTCGAAGTGTATTCAAAAGCAGATTCAATCGAGCTGTACTTAAAGCCAGGTTCGTGGGCAGGTTCGATGCCGTAGTGCTTAAGATAGTGTTAGCGCCGGAATAATTTAGCCAAATATAGTCGGCCGAGATTGACCAATCCCGGCCGACCCATTTTAGCCAACACGCCCGCATCTATGACTTTCCTATCGCATTCCTACATCCCCTCGGGCTGGATCCCCCTCACCTTCACCGCCTGGGGGACGGCCTCCACCGAGTAGGTGTCAAGCTCCCTGCCGCGGTAGCTCGGGCCCCGCATCACGAACACCGACGCCTTGTCGAACAGCCTGTCGAGGGCGCAGAGGAGCGTGTCGTCGCCCGTGAAGAACTCATCCCACCCGCTCGGGGCGATGTTGCTCGTGAGGACCATCGCGTTCGGCCCCTCCTTCTCGTAGCGCCTGTCGACGACATCGAAGAACAGGTCGGTGCACGGCCTGTCGTAGACGCATCTCCCCACCTCGTCAACGATGAGGCACGACGGCTTGACGAGCGAGGAGACGACCCGCGAGGTGTTTCCCCGCTGGACGGCCTTCTGGAACCTGTCCCTGAGCTCGGTCGCCTTTATGTAGTAGGTCTTGAGCCCCCGCATGCAGCACTCGCGCCCGTAGGCCTGCGCGAGGTGCGTCTTCCCTATGCCGCCGGGCCCGACGAAGGCGACGTTGCGGTGCGCGTAGAGGTCGGCCAGCGACGGGAGCTTGCCCAGCGCGGCCGCGTCCCGGCCCTGGATCCTGGAGAAGTCGAAGCCCTCGAAGGTCTTGGGCTCGCGCCTGGGCAGCCTGCTCAGCCTCAGCAGCGTCTCGATGGAGGCGAGCCTCCTCTTCTCCGCAAGGTAGGAGAAGGTGGCTGCCACGGCGGCCATCTCCCCGTCGCCGAGGTCGAGGTCCGAGGCGAGGGTCGCGAGCTCCTCCGCCCCGACGGCGATCCCGAGCCTCGACGCGGCGTCGCTCGCGAGCTCGTAGGGGCTCGCCCCCGCGCCCGCCATCATTCGGCCCTCCCGAAGTCGAACCTCTCGAAACCGGGTTTCGTCCTGGGCGGGGCGATTTGCTCGACCACGGTCCCCACCGGCTGGGTCGGCAGCTCCTCGGGCTGCGCCGGCGATGTCTCCCACTGCCCCTCGCACCAGCTGTCGGCGCCGGTGCCGACGGCGTGGGCGACGAGCTCGCGGGAGAGGTCGTCGCTGTATATGTGCACCACGCGCCCCTCCCGGTTCACCCTGCACTCGCGGCGGACGTACCAGTAGGGCACGCCGTAGCGGTGCCCCTCGAAGCTCACGAAGCCGTCGAAGGAGATCTTCCGGCGCGGGCACAGGTACCGCTCGACCTCGGCCGTGACCTCGAGCGGCCTGGTGTTCGCCGAGCACGCCGCCTCGTGCTCGCGCATCGGGACGCATGCCGCCGCGCGCCGCCAGCGGCCTCCCTGCTCGGCGCACCAGAGGGCGGCCTCCCGGTTGAGGGCGTCAAGGTCGGTAAAGGACCTTCCCGCGAGGAAGTTCCCCTTCACGAAGCGGACGAGCCTCTCCACCTTGCCCTTCGTATAGGGGTGGCGCGGCCTGCACAACCTGGTGCGGAAGCCGACGACGCCCATGAACTCGGCGTAGTCGGCCTGCCAGACGGGCCGGCCGTCGGCATCGCGGCGGACGACCACGCTCTTCATGTTGTCGGTGAGCACGGTCGCGGGCACGCCCAGCGCCGAGAACGCGTGCAGCATCCCGATGAGGAGGTTCTCCTGGCGCGCGTTCGGGAAGAACTCGACGTGGGCGCCCCCGCAATGGTGGCAGACCATGGCGAAGCAGGCGATCCGCGCCCGCTCCCCGCCAGGGCGCTCGACCGCGACGAAGCCCCAGTCCATCTGGTAGGCCTCTCCGGGCGCCGTCCTGAAGCGCTGGCCGCGGCAGCCCTGCGGGGCCGCCTGCCGCCTCTTCGCGGGCACGAGGTCCCGGTGCGCGGCGATATAGGTCTTCACCGTGGTGAGGCCGCCGGCGTAGCCCTGGCCGAGCAGCCGCTCGAATATCACCTGCGAGTTGGTGACGCCCTTCCGCAGGAGGTCGTCCACCAGGCCGGTGTGGCCGGCGAGCACGCCCGGCGCGGCCCTCCTCCCGCTGTTCCCGTGGGGCAGGGCCCTGAACCCGTGTGCCCTGACCGTCCTCGCGCGGGAGCGGGTGAGCCCCGTCCTCCTGCAGAACTCCGCGAGGTTGCATGCCTGCGGGTCGAACCCGTCGCCCTCCTCCGCGGCCATCTCCCGGAGCGCCGCGTCTATAATCTCCTGTAGGTCATCGTGTCTCTCGTTCACCTCAATGGTCCTCCTAACGCCGGCGTGTTGGCACCACCAGCGTAGTGGCGGCGGGGAGGCACGGTGGCCATTATTCGGTGACCGGGATTGGTCAAAATAGTTTGACTATTAGCGGCTAAAATCGCCCGGCGCTAACAAGATAGCGCTTGCCAAAGTCCTCGGCGCGGCCGTAGTACGTGTTGCCGTCGGCCGTAAGGTTTTTGCCCATGTATATCTGCGTGCAGGCGAGCGCAGATGTCGGCATGGACATGATGGTTGCAGCTCCAAAGGCGAGGCCTATGCCTAGCTTCTTGAGCGCGTTGACGGGGTGAGTTTTCCTCATTTTCCCTCCCAGCGTGCGAAAGCCCTCCGTTGCCAGAGGGCTTCAGCCAATAAAGACACCCCATTAGCGTAACGAACTGGAAACAATATTCATCTATGAAAGAAACTTACTCGATAAGCGTAATGAAATATGCGATGAGCGGTTAATTATACTCAGTTTGTAGCTTTACTTTAATAAAGGCGCCCTGTGATTACTGTAGCCGAATAAAGTAGCTGGGAATGCCCGAAATGAAAATCCCCCTGCTGTTTGGCAAATGCATAAACAGCAGGGGAGACGATAATTGGATGAATATCATACCAATGTGGAATTACTTCTTCCGGCGGTGGATCACGTTGATCGCATAGCCGACGAGCATGGCCAAAACGATGATGATGAAGCCGAGCAGGGGATTGTCGTTCATAGGGTCCTCCTATTTTCCGAGCGGGGAGAATTCGTCGACGATGAGGTCGAGGCATTGTGGAAGCGCGCGGGCTCCAAAGACGCCCGAGTTGCTGGAGATAATCTCGCCATCGAACTGCATGCCCAGCGACGGGGTGCAGGTGATCTTGGCTTCCTTGGTCTGGATGATCTTGAACTGCGGGCGCCCGAGTACCTTGCCGGCGGGGTCGAGTGCGGCGGTGATCACGGTAGGCAGCAGCTGCACGGTGCGCACGGGTTCGATGACCGCAATGTCGACCATGCCATCGTTCATACGGCAGTCGGGGAACAGGTTGATGTCGTTTTGGATGACCGAGGTGTTGCCGGCCATGCAGCAGATGCCGTCGAGCTCCTCGACAATGCCGTCATGCTCAATCGTAAAGTGCGCTACCGTAGGGTTGGGCGTGGCGAGCGCAGAGAGGAAGTAGGCGATCTCGCCGATGTCGTTTTTGGTGGGGGCGGCCTTCATCATGATCTCGGCGTCGAAGCCCGAGCCGGCGATGATGATGAAGCCGTGGCGCTTCTCGTTGCCGTTCTCGTCGAGCCAAAAGAGCTCGCCCATGTCGACTTTGACCGTGCGACCGGCACGGCAGGCCTTGGCGAGCGCCGCCGCCTCGGGGGCATTGCCGATGTTGTTGAAGAACAGGCAGGCCGTACCGGAGGGGAAGACGAGCGTGGGGACACCGCATCCGCGCATCTGGTCGAGCACGTTGGAGACAGTGCCGTCGCCGCCCGAAACGACCACGCGGTCAAACTCGCGCACGTCTGCCACGGCGTCCTCGGGTTCCATGCCATCGCCGATAAAGCGCATCACGACCTCGTCGCCGCCCTGTGCAAGGGCGTGCGTGAATGCGAAGATTTCATCTGAGCTGGGGCCCGATGCCGGGTTGTGGATGATAAGGCAGCGCATACTTACGTTCCCGTTCTGTGACTAACCGAGTATAGTTGTAAGGCAATGCCGATATCCTACCCGTGTTTTTCGGGCCTAACCTTATTCGATGGGTTGATATGTACATTTCCACACATCAGGCTCTACTCGACTTTTGCCAGCGCGCCCGTGAGTTCGACGCGATTGCCGTCGATACCGAGTTTTTGCGCGAGCGCACGTTCCATCCGCGTCTATGTTTGGTTCAGATTGCCACCCCTGCTGAGAGCGTCGCGGTCGATCCCCTGGTAATCGACGACCTATCGCCGTTGGCCGAGCTTATGGCCGACGAGAGCGTGACCAAGGTCTTCCACGCGTGCTCGCAGGATATGGAGGTCATGCTCCATACCGTGGGCGTGCTGCCACGACCGATTTTCGATACGCAGGTCGCCGCCGCCTTTTTGGGCGAGCGCCAGCAGATTTCGTATGGCGCGCTTGTTCAGACGTTCTGCGGCGTATCGCTGCCCAAGACCGAGTCACTGACCGACTGGTCGCGCCGCCCGCTGACCGATAAGCAGATTGAGTATGCGATCGATGACGTCAAGTACCTGATCGTCGCCTATACCGAGATGATGAGCCGCCTGCGCGAGCTGGGCCGTGTGGACTGGGTGCTCGACGAGCTGCGCCCGCTGGCTGACGAGTCACACTATCGCGCCGATCGCCACGAGGCGTTCCGCAAGGTCAAGCGCATCAATTCGTGCAGCCGTCATCAGCTGGGTATCGCGCGCGAGCTCGCCGCCTGGCGCGAGGACCGCGCCGAGCGGCGCAACATCCCACGCAAGTGGGTCATGTCCGACGACACGCTGCTAGCGCTCGTTAAGCGCAATCCCGTGCGCGTTGAGGAGTTCCGTAGCATTCGCGGTACCGATCAATTGGGGGAGCGCGACGTGGACGGTGCGCTCATGGCCATCAAGCGCGGTGCGAGCTGTCCGCACGATCGCCTGCCGCTCTTGGTGCGCGGACATCGTCAGATTTCGCCGGAGCTGGAGAGCGTGACTGACCTTATGTATGCGCTTATCCGCCTGGTTGCCGAGCGCTCAGGCGTTGCGACCTCGGTCATTGCCTCGCGCGATGACCTGGCCGACTACATTGAGCATCCCGAGCAGAGCCGCCTGCGCGAAGGTTGGCGCTTTGAGCTTGTGGGCTCGCGCCTGGACGATCTGCTTTCCGGCAATATGGGGTTGACGGTGAAGGACGGCAAAATCGAGCTCCTGTAGGGAAGCCTAGCCGGTTGAGTGGGTAAAATGCCTCCAACGTGTAACTCGACTCGGAGGAATTCGCATGCCTTATTACTATGGATACGGCTTTGGCATCGACCCGCTGTACCTGCTGGTTGTTCTTGTCTGCACGGTGCTTGGCCTTGCCGCACAGAACTATATCAACTCGACGTACAAAACCTGGTCCAAGGTTCGCTCGGACGGCGATACGGGTGCCACAGTCGCTCGCCGCATGCTCGATGCCAACGGTTGTAGCGCCGTGGGTATCAAGGGTGTCGCTGGCGAGCTCACCGACCATTACAACCCGCAGGACAACAACCTGTATCTGTCGGATGCCAACCGTTCGGGCGGTTCGGTCGCAAGCGTTGCCGTCGCCTGCCACGAGGCGGGCCATGCCGCCCAGCGTCAAAGCGGCTATGCCATGATGAAAGTGCGTACCGCCCTCGTGCCGGTCGTCAACTTTACCCAGAACACCTGGACCATCGTGTTACTCTTGGGCCTGTTTATGAACATTGCCGGGCTCACGACCCTCGCGTTGATCTTCTTTTCGTTTAGTGTGCTGTTCCAACTCGTTACGTTGCCTGTCGAGATTGACGCCAGCCGACGTGCTGTGGCGTACATCGAGCAGTCGGGCATGAGCTCCAAGCAGGTCAACGGCGCCAAGAAGGTACTGACGGCAGCCGCGCTTACCTATGTGGCTGCAGCGCTCACTTCGATCATTCAGTTGCTCTACCTTATGGCTCGCTACAACAGAAACTCCAACCGATAACAAATGGGACAGGCAGGCGCCGTGGGGATTCGTGTCCTCGCGGCGCTGTACTATGTGTTGGACTTAATTTCGCACGGGGCCGGAGCCTCTGTGCTCGATAACGAAAGGAGGCTGCGTGGCAGGCTGGAACCTAACCGGTAATGCCGTTTCCGCCGAGTTCGACGGTTCGGACGAGCAAGAGCGCAAGGAGCTCAGCGTGAGCCAGGCGGTGGAGATCGCCGCCGGTGCGCTCGATGCCATTCCGCAGCTGAGCGTCTTGGGCGAGGTCACGGGTTTTCGTGGTCCTAACGCCCGAAGCGGCCACTGCTATTTCCAGATCAAGGACGATTCGGCCGCCGTTGACTGCATCATTTGGAAGGGTGCCTATCTCAAGCGCACGTTCGATCTGCGCGACGGTATGCAGGTGAGCTTTAAGGGCAGCTTCAATCTCTATAAGGCTACGGGCCGCATGAGCTTTGTCGCTCGCTCGTTTTCGCTGGCGGGGGAGGGTCTGCTGCGTCAACAAGTGGCGCAACTGGCCGAAAAGCTACGCCGTGAGGGTCTGATGGACGAAGCGCGCAAACGCCGCATCCCGGTGTTCTGCTCCCGCGTGGCGGTCGTCACCTCGCTTTCGGGTGCCGTAATCGACGACGTCAAGCGCACATTGCGTCGTCGCAACCCGCTCGTCGAGCTCGTCTGCGTGGGTGCCAAGGTACAAGGCGAGGGTGCGCCGACAGAGCTCATTGAGGGCCTGCGCCGCGCCGCTTCCATTACGCCGGCGCCCGACTGTATTTTGTTGGTGCGCGGCGGCGGCTCCTTTGAGGACCTCATGACCTTTAATGACGAGGAGCTTGCCCGCGCGGTGGCGGCTTGTCCCGTGCCCGTGGTGACCGGCATTGGCCATGAGCCCGATACCTCGATTTGCGACATGGTGAGCGACCGTCGCGCCTCCACGCCTACGGCGGCGGCCGAATCGGTGGCGCCGGCTATGACGGAGTTGGCCGATGTGCTCGAGGCGCGCTATCAACGTCTGGGTGCTGCGATGGCATCGATGATTGGGTCGGCCCAGGTCGACCTGGAGATGCTCGATCAGCGCGGTCGCCGTGCCTGGGATACCTATACGGCTCGCTTGGGCGATGCGCTCGATGCGGCCGCATGCCGCCCGTGCCTCAACGACCCAACGTTTATGGTTGAGCGTCGCGAGTCTGAGCTTGCCCTGACGGCCGATCGTTTGTCCGGCGCCATAACGCGTTCGGTTGGGGCATTCCGCTCCAACTTTGAGCGTCTGCCCGAGCGCTTGATCGCAAGCACCTCAGGACTCGATGGCAAGCGCCATGCGCTCACGCTCGCAAGCTCCCGCCTGGAGCATCAGGGGCGCACGATGCTCAACAAGCCAGCATCCGACCTGGGCCGTGCGGCAGCCTCGCTCGATGCCCTGTCGCCGCTCAAGGTGCTTGCCCGTGGTTATTCCATCGCGTACAGCGATGATGGGGTGGCCACGAGCGCCAAGACCTTTAAGCCCGGTGACGCCATTCGCGTGCGCATGGCAGACGGCAACGTGGCGGCAACGGTCGATACGGTCGAGTAGGCCGCGTTTCATAGCGATAAACCTTTAGGAAAGGAAACAGATATGGCAGAGAAGACCCCGGTCGAGCAGCTTACGTACAAGCAGGCTTCACAGGAGTTGGAGCTCATCATCCGCAGCTTGGAGTCGGGTGATATGGAGCTCGAGGAGTCGCTTGAGAGCTATACCCGCGGCGTCGAGCTCCTCAAGAGCCTGCGTACCCGCTTGTCCGATGCCGAGCAGAAGGTCTCGGTGCTCCTGAAGGACGTCGACGGCAACGACGTGCTCGCCGACGGCGAAGCCGCCAACACCGACGACAACCTTTCGTTCTAACCATCCCGACCAAATATAATTACCTTGGTCTGTGAGAAAGGAACCAACCATGTGTGATTGCATCTTCTGCAAAATTGCCAACCACGAGATCCCCTCGACCGTCGTCTACGAGGATGACCAGGTCATCGCGTTCGACGACCTCAATCCCCAGGCACCGGTCCACACGCTCGTGATCCCCAAGAAGCACTACAGTGACATCGCCGATAACGTGCCCGCCGAGACCATGGGCGCCATGGCCCACGCCATCCAGGAGGTCGCCAAGGCCAAGGGTCTGGAGGACGGTTTCCGCGTCATCTCCAACAAGGGCGTCAACGCCGGTCAGACCGTCATGCACTTCCACATGCACGTCCTCGGCGGCAAGAACCTGGGCGAGAACCTCATCTGAGGACGCACGGCCCGTCGCCTTGGCTGCCTTTGGAGTAACCTATGCAGTTTTCTCAACTCGAATACCTTCAAGCGGTAGCGAACTACGGCGGCGTGCGCAAAGCGGCTCGCGCCGTTCACGTGAGCCCACAGGCTGTCTCGTCGGCAATTAAGAAACTGGAGTCTGAGTATCAGATCGTTTTGCTCAATCGATCGGCGGGGGAGGCTGTTTTGTCTCCGGCGGGCAGAGAATTTGCGCGTCGTGCACGCGTGATCCTGGCACAAGTCGACGATCTCAAAAAGTACACCCAATCGGGGAACGGTGGCGTTTCGCCCGACGGCCACTTTCGTCTTTACGTCCCCTGTCTTCACGGACGGGGGCGTCTTTTTTCCGAAAACTGGTACGACTCGTTTGAAAGCTCGCACCCTCAGATTCACCTTGATGTTTGGCATCAGCCAACGGCCACATGCTTTGAATCACTTGTGCTTGGCATTTCGGATGCGGCCATCTCATTTGAGGAACCAAGGGACAGCGTCCTTTCTTCGAAATACTTGGGTGAAAAGGAGCTCAAGGTTCTTTCGTGCACAGCGGGTCATCAATCTGTTGACGCTATGACCATTCGTGAGTTACTGGGCGGCAGGCTCGCTGTTCCCATTAATTTGTCACCCTGTCTCAATGCAATCAATCAATGCCCCGAAGCCCAGCTGGTTAATTTCCGCTTTCGCGATGTCGAATACGGAAACAGGGCGCAGACTGAGTTTCTTCAAGCCGGGGGATTGATATTGAGCTTTTCTGGCTCTTCTCTCGCATCAGATGGACTGGAAGTGAGCGAGTGTTCCATTGAAGGCTCGCATGACGTAGCCTTGCCCATCTACTTTTGCTATCGACAAAATGCCTGGACCGATCGACACCAGACGGTATTTCTTCACCTATTGCGTCACCTTGCTTCGTGAGGCCATTTGGCCTCGTGGCGTCAAGTGAATGTTGACGCCTTGTAACACATGACTGACGGCTCTGCCCTCATGCTTTTCCAAGATTCCGATTTTAGATTGCTGACTCTTGGAGGGCGGAGTATGAAAAACCGTACGGTTTTGCTTTATATGACGTTCGTTTTTCTGTCGAACTTCAGCACCATCTTGTTTTTTCTGACGGTTTACCTTGAATTCGTCGGATTCTCGATGGTGGCGATTTCTAGCATGATGATTGCATATCAAGTGAGCAAGTTCATCCTTGAAGTTCCCACTGGCTATATTGCTGATAGGTTTGGACGAAAGACAAGCGGCCTCGTTGGCGTCGTGGGAATGCTTGGATACTACGCCGCCCTGCTTCTCGTCCGTTCTCCTCTGCTTTTAATCGGTGCGTTTGCTCTTAAAGGTTTTGCCGTTGCATGTGTGAGCGGATCCATCGAAGCGATTTACATTGACAGCGTCTCTCAGGACCAGCTCGTAAGACTTAATGTCGTTGAGCGATTTGTTTTCTATGCCTCTTATGCCCTCTCCGCTTGTGTGGGCGGTTTCATTTCGTCCGCTGGCGCGTATCTCATTGGTCTTTTGGCAGATATCATCGCAATGGTGTTGACGTTGGTTGTCGTTGTCTGCATTCCTGAGATGCGAAGAGGGGACACTACAGCGACACCTAAGCGTGGAATTAGCCCGAAGATGATCGGTGCCGCTATTGCGCGTAACGGCATTCTTCGTTCAGCGTTCATCATGGACTGCTCTCAGGCATTTGCTTTTGTCGCCCTGGAAGACTTTTTCTCACTGTTGCTTGCGGGTCGCGGAATGAATGCCGTCGCTTCGGGTGTGATCATTGCGGTCCAGCTTCTTGCCTCGGCCTCCATGGGGCTTATTGTGCCCAGTGTGATTGCTCATGTCGACAAGGGCCGTTTTGCGCGTATTTGCGGCATCGTGCGCCTTTCCCTGGCTGCTCTGTTTTTGATTCCCTTTACTCCGGTCTATTTGCTGCCCGTGTTCTATGTACTGCAGACGGTCGCGTACTCGTTATTTGCTCCAATTAAATACTCAATTTTTCAAAATGCTGTCGATTCTTCGATGCGCTGTTCACTGATTTCGGTCCAAAGCCAGATGGTGGCGGTGGGTGCCATCCTTTTCTATCTGTTCAATGCTGCGTTGAGCAGCATCGCGGGCATTCGAGTCGTATTGCTTGTTGCGCTCGGGATTTCTTCCCTGGTGTATATCCCCGCGCTATTTCGTCTTACAAGTCAAAGGCCATGAGTATTTAGGCACCGATAACTTATATATCAACGCAATAAACCCGAGCGCGAGGGCGTTTGGGTTTATTATTGAAGCGTATGTAACCTGGCGGCGCCACACCGCCTGTTAGTAGGGAGACACATGAACGTTCTGGTCGTCAACGCGGGATCTTCGACCCTTAAGTATCAGGTCATCGACACCAAGTCCCATAAGGTGTCCGCAAAGGGCTCCTGCGAGCGCGTCTGCTTTACCGGTGGTACCTTCACCCATGCTGCCAATGGCTCCAAGAAGGTGACCGAGAACATCGAGTTCCCCGACCACAAGGTCGCCATCGAGGTCGTCCTGAAGGACCTTGAGGCCAACGGCGTCAAGATCGAGGGCATCGGCCACCGTATCGTTCAGGGCGGTTGGTACTTTGGTGATTCCTCCCTCGTCGACGAGGACGTCCTCGCCAAGATTCGCGAGGTCGCCCCGCTGGCGCCGCTGCACAACAACCCCGAGGCCAACGTTATCGAGTACTGCCTGGAGCAGTATCCCGATCTGCCCAACGTCACGGTCTACGACACCGCTTTCCACTTCAACATGCCCGAGGTCGCCAAGACCTACGCCCTTCCCAAGGATGTTTGCGACAAGCTGCACATCCGTAAGTACGGCGCCCACGGCACCAGCTATCGCTACATCTCCAAGAAGGTCGCCGAGATGACCAACGGCGAGGCCCGCAAGGTCGTCGTGTGCCATATCGGCTCCGGCGCTTCCCTGTGCGCCATCGAGGACGGCAAGTGCATGGACACCACCATGGGCTTGACGCCGCTCGACGGCGTCATGATGGGCACCCGCTGCGGCTCCATCGACCCGGCTACCGTGTGCTACCTGCAGCGCGAGGGTGGCTACACCTTCGACGAGGTCGACGAGATGATGAACAAGAAGTCTGGCCTTTTGGCTGTGACCGGTGGCAAGACCAACGACTGCCGCAACGTTGAGGAGCTCGCCGCTGCTGGTGACCCCGAGGCTCAGCTCGCCTTCGATATGTTCGTCTACAAGATTGCCGCTAAGGCCGCCGAGATGGCCACCTCCATGTGCGGCATGGACACCCTGGTCTTTACCGCCGGCATCGGCGAGCACGCTCCGGCCGTTCGCGCTGGCGTGGCCGATCGTCTGGCCTTTATGGGCGTCAAGATGGATCACGCCCGTAATGCCCTGCGTGGCGACGGCGCTTGGTGCCTGTCCGCCAAGGATTCCAAGGTCAAGATTTTCGTCATCCCTACGGACGAGGAGTTCATGATCGCTTCCGACGTCGAGCGCATCGTCAACGGCAAGTAATTGCAAGAGGGGAGGGGCTGGACGACCGAGCGCCGTTCGGCCCCTCTTTTGCGCTCGTTGGGCGATATGCTGATATCTATTTATCAAGATATGATAACTTCTTATTAAAATGCGGCCGCCTTAAGGGGCCTGCGTCGACCGTATTGCACTGCGAAGGAGTCTCATGAACGTACTTGTTGTCAACGCCGGCAGCTCAAGCCTTAAATATCAGCTTTTGGATACCGATACCCGCAAGGTTTTCGCCAAGGGCAACTGCGAGCGTATCGGATCGGACATGGGCATCTTTGGCCACTCCGAGAACGGTGGCGCTAAGCAGACCGAGGAGGTCCCTTTCCCCGATCATCGCTCTGCTATCGCTCGCGTGCTCGAGGAGCTCGAGAAGACCGACTTTACGATTGATGGCATTGGGCATCGTATCGTTCAGGGCGGCTGGCACTTCGATGATTCCGCGGTTGTCGACGACGAGGTTATGGCCAAGATTCTTGAGGTGGCACCGCTTGCTCCGCTGCACAACTACGGCGAGGCCGCAGCGATTGAGTATTGCCGTGAGAAGTATCCGGAGCTGCCCAACGTGGCGGTCTTCGACACCTCGTTCCACATGACCATGCCCGAGGTTGCCTACACCTACGCGCTGCCCAAGGACGTTTGCGACAAGTACCACGTGCGCAAGTACGGCGCCCACGGCACGAGCCACCGCTATGAGTGGATGATGGCCAAGGAGATCCTGGGTTCGCGCTGCCACCGCCTGCTTTCGTGCCATCTGGGCAACGGTGCTTCGCTCGCTGCTATCGAGGACGGCGTGTGCCGCGACACCACGATGGGTCTCACGCCGCTCGATGGCCTGATGATGGGCACCCGTTGTGGTTCCATCGACCCGGCCACCGTGTGCTACCTGCAGCGCGAGGGCGGCTACAGCTACCAGGAAGTCGATGACATGATGAACAAGCAGTCTGGTCTGCTTGCCATCTCGGGCATTTCCAACGACGCCCGCGACATCCGCACGCGCGCCTCCGAGGGCGACGAGCGCTGCCTGCTCGCCTTCGATATGTTCGCCTATAAGGCCATGCAGCAGGCCGGTTCCATGATCGCTTCCATGGCGGGCGTGGACACCATTACCTTTACCGCCGGCATCGGCGAGAACGACTGGTCGATCCGCAAGGCCTTCTGCGACTGCTTTGAGTGGCTGGGCGTGCGCATCGACAACAACAAGAACCGCGAGGCCGTGGGCAACGGCCCACAGGTCATCAGCGCCGCCGGCTCTTCCGTCACGGTTATGGTCATCCCCACCGACGAGGAATACATGATCGCCC
The DNA here is from genome assembly GCA_025993015.1 of Coriobacteriaceae bacterium. NCBI lineage: Bacteria > Bacillati > Actinomycetota > Coriobacteriia > Coriobacteriales > Coriobacteriaceae > Coriobacteriaceae bacterium. The sequence goes on along the minus strand of DAJPFV010000001.1, from coordinate 218,987 downwards.
ACGACGTCGAGCGCCTGACCAAGAACAACTAACGCGCGCATTTGCAAGTAAACGAAAGGCCTCCAGAGCAACGGCTCCGGAGGCCTTTTTACTAGCAGGTGGACGGCGGAAACCCCATCCCATTTCGAGCGCAAATACTGGGACACGCTTTCCGGTTGAGGCACGTTGCGGAAAGTGCGACCCACAATAAAGCAAAATTCCGTCCCAAAGTTTCCCAAACAGGCCCCAAGCGGAAGCCACATCCCACAATCCGCCTCCAAACTGGGATGTAGTTTCCGGCACAACAACCGCCGAAGCCCACCGGCCTTTCAATCTCCAAAGTGATCATCATCAGCAACGCCTTCGCTCCCAGCAACGGCACCCATCCATTCAGATTTTCAGCTCCAGCTCGTAGCCAAGCCGCCGTCCACCCCGGATTCCCTGATTGCTACGTGGCGGCAGGGACCCTACAGGGTAAAGCTCTGATAATATTCCGCAGGACGCATGAAACCCCCGCCGCACGAAGTGCGCAGCGGGGGTTTCATGCATGTCCGAGGACGTTTTCAGAGCTTTACCCTGTAGGGTCCCGAGGGGATATGTCCGCTACTCAGCCATCTGAGCCTGGACGGCGGTGATGGCCACGACACCCACGATGTCGTCGGCAGTGCAGCCGCGCGAAAGGTCGTTAACCGGCTTGGCGATGCCCTGCAGGATGGGGCCGTAGGCGTCAGCACCGGCGAAGCGCTGGACCAGCTTGTAGCCGATGTTGCCGGCCTCGAGGTCGGGGAACACGAGTACGTTGGCCTTGCCGGCAACGGAGGAGCCGGGAGCCTTGAGCTGGGCGACGGTGGGGACAATAGCGGCATCGAGCTGCAGGTCGCCGTCGATGGCGAGCTCGGGAGCCTTCTCCTTGCAGAACTTCACAGCCTCCTGGACCTTCTTGGCGACCTCGCCGCCAGCGGAGCCCATGGTGGAGTAGGAGAGCATGGCCACGTGCGGCTCAACGTTGCCCATGAAGGTGGACCAGGAGTGAGCGGAGGCGATGGCGATCTCGGAGAGCTCGTCGGAGGACGGGTTGATGTTGAGGCCGCAGTCGGCGAAGATCAGCGTGCCGTCAGTGCCGAACTGCGGGGTGTCGGTGCACATCACGAAGAAGGCCGAGACCAGCTTGGTGCCCGGGGCGGTCTTGAGGATCTGAAGCGCGGGGCGCAGGGTGTCGGCGGTGGAGTGGCAGGCGCCGGAGACCAGGCCGTCGGCATCGCCCATCTTGACCATCATGGTGCCAAAGTAGGTGGCGTCCATCACCTGGGCGCGAGCCTGCTCGATGGTAACGCCCTTCTTGGCGCGGAGCTCGGCAAACTTCTGCGCGTACTCCTTGTGCTTCTCGGCATTGCGCGGGTCGATGACGGTAGCGCCGGGAACGTTGATCTCGTCGGGGTTGCCCAGGATGACGATCTTTGCCAGGCCCTCCTCGATGATTTTGGTGGCCGCGACGATAGTGCGCGGATCCTCGCCCTCGGGCAGGACGATCGTCTTAAGGTCGGCCTTGGCGGCAGACTTCATACGGTTTAGGAAATCGCTCATGTTACTCCTTACAAGCGTTTCGCTAAGCTCCAGGCACCCGGCTGTTCACGAATAAACCCGCTGCTAGCGGGTTTACCTTTCAATTATGTACGCCGCGGTGCTTGAGCTTTCCTTGTGTGGCAAGCTCATTATAGGACGCATTAGCGCTATAATCGCTCTGATAAATATGTCTCGAAGAATGTTCGAGAAAAGCCCAGCTAACGAGCCCGTGGCTTTTGACAAGGAGTATCGATGCAGATTACCTCAGGCCTGCCTGAAGGCTTTAACGCCGGCGCGTACGACATGATTGTCGTCGGTGCTGGATATGCCGGTGCCGTTTGCGCCCGCCGTCTTGCCGAGACCATCGGCTATCGTGTTGCCGTTTTGGAGCGCCGTAGCCACATTGCGGGCAATGCCTATGACTGCACTGACGAGGCCGGAATCCTGATCCACGAGTACGGTCCGCATATCTATCACACTTTTAACGAGCGCGTGCACAATTTCCTGTCGCGCTTTACCAAGTGGACGGATTATCAGCACAAGGTGCTCGCCAACATCAACGGTACCCTTATGCCCGTGCCCTTCAACCATGCGAGTCTCAAGCTCGCCTTTGGTGACGAGCGCGGCGAGGAGCTGTATCAGAAGCTCGTGGAGACTTTTGGCAAGGATGTCAAGGTGCCCATTATGGAGCTGCGTAAGAAGAACGACCCGGATCTTGCCGAGGTCGCCGATTACGTCTACGAGAACGTCTTTTTGCATTACACCATGAAGCAGTGGGGCCAGACGCCCGATCAGATCGATCCCTCGATCACCGGCCGCGTTCCCGTCTTTGTGGGCGATGATGACCGCTACTTCCCGCAAGCTCCCTTCCAGGGCATGCCGCAGGAGGGCTACACGGCGCTCTTTGAGCACATGCTCGACCACGACCTGATCGACGTGTTCTGCGACGTGGACGCCCGTGACCTCTTTGAAATCGACGAGACTACCGTCAAGATCGACGGCAAGGTCTATGGTGGCGAGATCGTCTACACCGGTCCGCTCGATGAGCTGTTCAATCTCGATCTGGGCGCGCTACCGTACCGCACGCTCGACATGAAGTTCGAGACGCTCGATATGGACCAGTTCCAGCCCGTGGGCACCGTCAACTACACCACGAGCGAGGACTACACGCGCATTACCGAGTTCAAGAACATGACCGGTCAGATCCTGCCCGGCAAGACCACCATCATGAAGGAGTATTCCAAGGCCTATACGCCCGGCTCGGGCGAGACGCCGTACTACGCCATTCTTGAGCCCGAGAACCGTGAGCTCTATGAGCGCTATCTTGAGCGCGTCCAGAACCTGACGAACTTCCACCCGGTGGGTCGTCTGGCCGAGTATCGTTACTACGATATGGACGCTGTGACCAATTCCGCCCTCGATCTTTCGGATGAGATTATCGCCTGCCATGCATAAAGTCATAACATTCGGTATTCCCTCGTATAACGCCGCCAAGGACATGGACCATTGCATCACCTCCATCTTGGAGGGGAGCAATTACGCCACCGATATCGAGATTATCGTAGTGGACGACGGCTCCAAGGACGAGACGGCCGATAAGGCCGACGAGTGGGAGGCACGTTATCCCGGTATCATTCGCGCGGTGCACCAGGAGAACGGCGGCCACGGTATTGCCGTCCTTTCGGGTCTGCGCGAGGCACAGGGCACCTACTACAAGGTCGTCGACTCGGATGACTGGCTCGATGCTGCGGCTCTTTCGACTATGCTGTCGATTCTGCGTGGCTTTGAAGAGCGTGACCAGCGCGTTGACCTGTTTATCTCGAACTACGTGTACGAGAAGGTTTACGAGGGCACGCATACCGCTATTGGCTACAAATTTGCCCTGCCGCGCAAAAAGATCTTTTCCTGGGATCAGATCGGTCATTTCCGCCTGGACCAGAACCTACTCATGCACAGCCTGTGCTATCGCACGGATGTGCTGCGCGAGTCCAACCTTCCCATGCCGCCGCACACGTTCTATGTGGACAACATCTACGCCTACGTGCCGCTGCCGCGTTGCAAGACCATGTACTACGCCGACATCGACCTCTATCGCTACTTTATCGGTCGCGAGGGCCAGAGTGTCAACGAGGCCACGATGGTCAAGCGTCTGGACCAGCAGTTCCGTGTGACGCGCATCATGATGGAGTCGTACCACCTGTACAGCGATGTTGAGTCGTCGCGTCTGCGCTCGTACATGATGGGCTATTTCACCATGATGATGGCGATCTGCTCGGTGCTCACCAAGCTTTCCGAGGAAGATTGCGCCGACGAGCGCCTAAAGATGCTGTGGAATGATTTGAAGGCCTACGACGAGCGCATGTATCGTCGTGCCCGCTACGGCGTGGTCGGGTTCTTCACCAATCTGCGCGGACGGGCCGGAGACAAAACCACACTCGGCCTATACCGTCTTGCCTCAAAGATCTTCAAATTCAACTAGCTGCTGAGTAATCGCTGTTGATAGGTTGACTGGGCCCCTTGGCCTTTAGTTTGCTACTGCGAACAGTCCTGCTCGCACGGAAAGCACATTAAGTGCTTTCCGGCTCGTGCGGAACTTGTATCAAACTAAAGGCCAAGGGGCCTCTGCTATAAGAATCGATTGTCAGTTTATTTGAATTTGAAGATCTTCGACGCGCGGTACACAGGGGCCTGGGCTGAAAAGAATCTGGTTGGTAGGTTGCCCGGTGGGGCTTGGTTATGTTTGTCGCGAGTTCCGCACGAGCCGAAGAGCACTTAATGTGCTCTTCGTGCGAGCCAGGACTGTAGAGCAGCAAACATAGCCAAGCCCCACCGGGCAACCGGTCAGGTTAGGCTACTTCGCGGCGCCGGGGATGCCGTGGGAGGTTTTGGCGGTTTTGGCTCCGTTTACGATGGCGGTCTGTAGGGCCCTTACGGCGAGCATGCCCAGTAGGTCTAGGGGAACGGCGGCGCTTGCCTGGGCGCCCAGTTTGCCGCTGGCGAGGGTGTAGATGGTGTCGCCGTCGTTGGTGGTGTGTGTGGGGCGGATGGCGTGTGCGTAGGCGTCTGCGGCCATCTGGGAGACCTTGGTGGCTTGTGCCTTAGTGAGTTCCACGTTGGTGACGATGCAGCTGATGGTGGTGTTGGTGCGGTCGAGCGGCATCTGCATGGATCCGGCGGCGGCAAAGGCTGCGAGTTCCATGTCGACGATCTGGTCGCTATCGGCTGCGGCGCGCATGCCGGCGACCCACTCGCCGGTGAAGGGGTCGACAACGTTGCCGCAGGCGTTGACCGAGACCACGGCGCCCACCTTGATGGGGCCGAGTGCCACGGCGGCAGCTCCAAGGCCGGCCTTCATGCAGGTGGCAGGCCCCATGAGCTTACCCACGGTAGCGCCCGTGCCGGCGCCTACGTTGCCCTGTTCGAGCTTGGTGGGGGTGTGGTCGAGTGCTTCGCGCACGGCGGCGATGCCGGCCTCAATGTCGGGGCGCACGGTGGGGTTACCAAAGGCGAGGTCGAAGATACAGCTGGAGCACACGATAGGCACCTGCGTGGGGCCGACGGGAAGGCCGATGCCGCGGCTCTCAAGCTCGCGAGCGACGCCGCTTGCAGCCTCGAGGCCAAAGGCCGATCCACCCGAAAGGCAGACGGCGTGGACCTTGTCGACGGTGTTCTCGGGTCGCAGCAGGTCGGTTTCGCGCGATGCTGGAGCACCGCCGCGAACGTCAACGCCGCCGGTGGCGCCCTCGGGTGCCACGATTACGGTGCAACCGGTGCCGGCCTCCTCGTCCGTATAGTTGCCATAGCAAAAGCCATCGACATCGCAGACGTCAATGGCCTCGAGCAGTGTATCCATGTTTAACTCCTATCGGTTTTCCGCCGCGCCTTGTGCCCGGTCGGGATCCGTACGGTACGCCAAAATTGTAGGCCCGGGGGATACCCAGCGCCAGATGCAATTACGAGAGTTTTTGAATCGCGCGCGCGACGCGGGCGATGGGTAGGCCCACCACGTTATAGAAGTCGCCCGAAATATCGTGCACGAGCATGCGTCCTCCTGTGCCCTGAATGCCGTAGGCGCCGGCCTTGTCCATGGGCTCACCCGAGGCGACGTAGTGCTCGATCTGCTCGTCGGTGAGCTCGTAGAACGTCACGTCGGTCACATCGACAAAGGACAGGCTTTCGGCGGCATGCGGGGCGGCCGTATCGCCTGCCTTAACGATGCAGACGCCGGTTGCGACCTGGTGCGTGCGGCCCGAAAGCTCACGGAGCATAGTGCGCGCCTCGTCCTCGGTTGCCGGCTTGCCCAGAATCTTGCCGTCAAAGGTGACGATGGTGTCGGCCGCGACCGTTAGCTCATTGGGCTCGGCATGCTCGGCAGCAACGGCAGCCGCCTTGGCGCGTGCCAAGCGCTCGACAAGCGTGAGCGGGGCCTCGCCATCAAAGGGCGTTTCGTCGATATCCGCGGGAATCACGCGAATGTTGTAGCCTGCCTCGCGCATCAGCTCTATGCGGCGCGGCGATTGCGAAGCCAAAATCATAGTTGGATGCCCTCGGCGACCTTCTCGACGGCCTTGTCGCCGGCGAGCGTGCGCAGCAGCTCCAATGCAAAGGGGAGGGACTGTGCCATGCCGCTGGCAGTGATGATGTTGCCGTCTTGCGTGACCTTCTCGCCGGTATAGGCGCCTTCGGGGAAGCTTTTCTCAAAGCCAGGGAAGCACGTGGCATGGCGCCCCTCGAGCAGGTCGAGCTCGCCCAGGATAAACGGGGCGGCGCAGATGGCGGCGACGTGCTTGGTTGCGGCGAACTCGCAGACCACGTCGCAGACGCGCTGATCTGCGCGCAGGTTGGTGGCACCGGGCAGGCCGCCGGGCAGCACGACGCAGTCGTACTCGTCAAAGTTGATCTCATCAAAGAGCGCATCGCAGGTCACGGGGATCTGCAGCGAGCTTACGACCTCGCGCGTGGGCATGATCGAGACGAGCGTGGCACGCACGCCGCCGCGACGCATGACATCGACCATGGTCAAGCATTCAATAGTTTCAAAGCCATCGGCGGCGAGAACGGCAACGCTGGGCATGAGGGTTCCTTTCATAGGCGGCATACAATTAGCCGTCTTATACCCCGAAGACCTCCGCTTGCCACGCTCGATTTCCCAATGATTTTCTGAGCAATGATTAAGCGGCTAGTTGCGCCTAAGGTGGACGACGGTCTCGCAGTGGAAGGTTTGTGGGAACAGGTCGACTGGCGTGATCTTTACGGGGGAGAAGGTGCCTTCTTCGACAAAGCGTTTGAGATCGCGCGCCAGGGTGGCCGGGTCGCAGCTCACGTAGGCGACATCGCGGGCACTCGTGCTGGCGATAAGGCCGATCGCCTCGGGGGCGAGGCCTGCGCGCGGCGGGTCGACCACCAAGATGTCGGCATCCTGGTCGGGGAACTCGCGCACCGCGTCTCCGCCAATGACGTCGACGTTATCAAGCTTGTTGATTTCCAGGTTACGGCGTAGATCGCGCACGGCGGGGCCGTAGGCCTCGACGGCAGCGACAAAGTCGCAGCGGCGGGCGAGCGGCAGGGTAAAGGTGCCGGCACCGCAGTACAGGTCCACGGCAAGCTCGTCTTCCTGCGGGTCGAGCGCTTCCATGACAAGATCGATCAAAATCTCGGCACCCTTGGTGTTGACCTGGAAAAAAGACGGGGCAGACAAGCGCATCTGATCCTCGGCGATATTCTCGGTCCATGAGCCCTCTCCGGCGAGCATTTCGACCTTGGAGACACGGCGGGCCTTCTTTTCGCCCTTGCTCATCACGCGTACGATGCTCGTAGGATGAGCGGCGTCCGCCAGCACGCGGGAGACCTGCGAGCGCGGAAAAGAGCCTGTGGGCGTCCAGAGTGCGACCTCGAGTGCCTTGGTGCGGCGCGATGCGCGAATGCCCACGCGTTCGAGCCCCAAGTCATGGCTGCCGCTTAGATAGTTGAGTGCGCCGACGACCGATTTGAGTGCCTTCGGGAAGCGCTTATCGAACAGCGGACACATATCGACGGTCACGATTTTGCTGGGGTCGACACCGTGCATGCCAAGGCGCACGCGACCGTTGACGACGGTCGGTTCGAGCTCGATTTTATTGCGGTAGCCCCAGTCGTCCTTGGTGTGGCAGATGGGCTGTACCAACTCATCTGCCAGCTCAGGAGCGAACTTGCCGATGCGCTCGAGCGTGGAGCGCAGGTTTTGCTCCTTGGCGGCGAGCTGTGCCGTGCGTGAGAGATTGCCCCACGAGCAGCCGCCGCAGATGCCCACGAAGGGGCAGGGAGGCTGAATGCGATTGGGGCTTGGCTCCAGAATCTCGGTGGTGCGGGCGCGCATGAATGACTTGCCGTCCTGTACGACCTCGGCCTCGACGGTGTCGCCTGCCACGGCACCCTGCACAAAGACGGCCTTGCCGTTGTCGGCGTGCGCCAGCCCGTCGGCGCCGTAGGTCATCGATTCTATAGTGAGCTTCATATTCCTGCCTGTCATTCGCGTTGTTGTTCGCACCATGGTAGCAGGGAAAAGCGCCCCGTATCCGAGGCTTTCCTCAAATGCGGGGCGCTTCTACAAACTGCTTCTACAAACGACTATTTCGTCTTGCCGGTAATGAGCGTCTTAAGACCCAGGCCGATCAGACCCAGGCCCATGCGCACGCGGCCGGGGCGATGGCGCTCGATGGCCTTGGTCTTGCCAGCGGGCTTATCGCGACGGGCGCTCGTCTCGGGTGCGGGCTTGGTGACCTGCGGATCGGGCTGAGGTGCAGGTGCAGGCTCGGGCTCAATGACGGTCGCCTGGACCTCTTGGACCTTGGGTGCTACTGGCTGCGGCTCGGCCTCGGAGGCAGGTTCCGCCTCAATGACGGGCTCGGGCGCGGCCTCGGCGTTGCGATAGGCGCGCTCCAGCAGGGCTTCCTGTGAGTTGAAGGGTTTCTCACCCTCTGCACGCTCCACGGGGACCCAGGTGCCGTCGCTCGTGAGGCTGCGGGCCTTCACGTTGTCGCGCAGCTGCATGCCCATGTACTCGTGCACCAGAGCGCGACAGGTGGGGTCGAGCACGGGGAAGGCAATCTCCACGCGGTGCTCGGTGTTGCGCGTCATCATGTCTGCCGAGCTCAGGTAAATCATGTCCGAGTCCACGCCGAAAGCATAGACGCGCGCGTGCTCCAAAAAGCGTCCGACGATGGAGCGGACATGCACGTTCTCGGTCTTGCCCGGAACACCGGGCTTGAGGCACGAGATGCCGCGGATGATCATGTCTACGCGCACGCCGGCACACGATGCCTCGGCGATCTTGTCGATAACCTCGCGGTCGGTCAGTGAGTTGAGCTTAAAGAACACGCGGGCGGGCTCGCCGGCAAGGGCGCGCTGGATCTCGCGGTCAAGCCCGCGCATGATGAGCGGTTTCAGTCCGACGGGCGCCACACCCAGGAAGCGGTAGTCGCCGCGCAGGTTGCCCAGCGACAGATTGCGGAAGAACAGGTTGGCGTCTTCACCGATGCCGGGATGGGCTGTCATGAGCATAAAGTCGCTGTAGAGTTTGGCCGTCTTCTCGTTAAAGTTGCCGGTGCCCAAGAGCGTGAGGCGGGTGAGCGCCATGCCCTCGCGATAGGTGAGCTGGCAGATCTTGGAGTGGCACTTAAAGCCTTCGGAGCCGTAGATGACGGTGCAGCCTGCCTCTTCCAGACGCTCGGCCCACTCGATGTTGTTCTGCTCGTCAAAGCGGGCGCGGAGCTCCATGAGCACCGTGACCTCTTTGCCGTTCTCGGCGGCATCGATCAGCGACTCGCATAGGCGGCTCTGCTTGGCCACGCGGTAGAGCGTGATGCGCAACGAGATGCACTCGGGATCGTAGGCTGCCTCGTGTACCAGATCCAGGAACGGATTCATGGCCTCGTAAGGGTAGAAGAGCAGCTTGTCGTGCTGCAGCACCTGCTCGCGGATGGAGCGGGTCATGTCGATGGTGGGGTTGGGCTGTGGCTTAAACGGCGTAAAGAGGAGCTCGTTGCGCAGGTGCTCGGGAATCTTGCCCTCAATGCCAAAGACGTAGCCCAGGTTGAGCGGGATATCGCAGGTAAAGACAGAGCGGCGCGAAAGCTCGAGCGCCTTGCGGATAGTCTTGAGCGTCGCCTTCTCGAGCGACCCCGAGACCGCGAGCACTACCGGCTGCAGGCGCAGGCGCTTCTTGAGAATGCGCTTCATGTGCTGGCGGTAGTCCTCTTCCTCTTCGACGCCCTCGCCGTCCGGATCGATGTCGGCGTTGCGGGTGACGCGGATCAGCGCACGATCCAGCGGCTTATAGGAGCCAAAGCAGCTGTCCAGGCAGGCGAGGATGACGTCCTCGAGCAAGATGTAGGAGTAGGTGCCGGTGGGCGAGGGGATCTCGACCACGCGGTTCATCGAGGCGGGAATCTCGATAAGGCCCAGTAGGCTCTCCTCGTCGGTGGCGCCGTCCAGACCACAGGCCAGATAGAGCGCGCCGTTGCGCAGGTTGGGGAAGGGGTGGCGAGGATCGATGACCAGCGGCGAGATGACCGGCGACACGTAGGCCTGGAAGTAGCGGGTTACAAAGGTACGCTCCTCGGGCGTAAGCGAATCGATGTGGGCGCGGTGAACGCCCAAGGTGTCGAGCTTGCCCTCGATGCTCTTAAAGATGGACTCCCAACGGGTAAGGAGCCCGGGCATTTCGGCCATGACAGCATCGACCTGTTCGGAGGCGGTCATATTGCTCTTGTTGTCGACAGGTTGTTTTTTGAGCTCCGCCAGATCGGACAGGCCGCCCACGCGCACCATGAGGAACTCATCGAGGTTGGACTCGAAGATCGAGACGAACTTTAGTCGCTCGAATAACGGAACGGTTTCGTCGAAGGCTTCGTCGAGCACGCGGTTGTCAAAGCGTAGCCAGCTGAGCTCTCGGTTTTGCGTGTATGAGAAGTCGCGCGGCGGTTTGCGCAGCTTTGCGGCGGCTTGCTTCTTTTCGATTTTGCTCGGCATATGCATCTGTCCGTTCAGTCCCCACAGGGGACGGTAGCCTAACACTATTCACTATTGTCTCAATTTAGTCGACCTGTGGCACGGACGTATTGCGTGAACGGTATCTTTACCTACTTCTTACGCTGCCAAGGCATGCAACTAACTGCCCAACTCGTTTAGAAACAATCTATATCCATACTCAATTGGTGAGGATGTATGAATAAGAATGATTGCGAGCTGAATATAATCGAATCCAAATTGAATCATGAACAAACGACATATATATGCAGAAAACCGTTTTAGCTATGCAATTCCTAAACATGAAAATATTTGTGCAATCTAGCTTAATTCCTTAGAAAAAAGAACATTTACCTTTGAAAACCTGCTTTAGAGAACCGAAGTGCATCATGGGGGAATCATATGAGATATACCGTTCATCGCACTTTGCTGACCGTTCGGGGGCGAGGTGGAATTGCAGGTGGTTTTTGGATATAACTAGAGCTGTCAGCAAGCAGCGTCCCATACGGAGGGGCGCTGATACATTCGGCCAGTAAGGCCCGAAAGAAAGGTAGGAGGCCATGACGAAAGGTCTGCACGTGCCTTCCGAGATCGGCAAGCTCAGGAAGGTCTGCCTGCACCGTCCCGGCGACGAGCTCCTCAACCTGCCGCCCGACGAGCTCGAGCGACTCCTGTTCGACGACGTCCCGTTCCTGGAGGTCGCGCAGCAGGAGCACGACACCTTCGCCCAGATCCTGAGGGACCAGGGCGTGGAGGTCCTCTACCTCGAGAACCTCGTCGCCGAGGTGTTCGACCAGGTCCCCGGCGCCCGCGCCGAGTTCACCGACCAGTACATCGCCGAGGCCGGCATCCGCGGCCAGCACATGCCGCAGATCGTCCGCGAGAAGCTGGACTCCATCGAGGACAACCTCGAGTTCGTCAAGAAGACCATGGCCGGCATGACCAAGTCCGAGATCGACATGCCCCTCACGGCGTCCACGACCCTCGACTCCCTGGTCAACTCCGAGTCCGAGTCCGACCTGATCATCGACCCGATGCCCAACCTCTACTTCACCCGCGACCCGTTCGCGGTCGTCGGCGAGGGCGTCAACCTCAACCGCATGTACTCGGTCACCCGCAACCGCGAGACCCTGTACGGCAAGTACGTCTTCAAGTACCACCCCGACTACAAGGACGTCTCCCTGTACTTCCGCCGCGACTGCCAGTTCCACACCGAGGGCGGCGACGTGCTGAACATCAACGAGAAGACCCTCGCCGTCGGCATCTCCCAGCGCACCCAGGCCGCGGCCATCGACGTCATGGCCCAGAACATCTTCTGGAACTCCGACTCCAAGGTCGAGCGCATCCTGGCCTTCGACATCCCGGTCTCGCGCGCCTTCATGCACCTCGACACGGTCTTCACCCAGATCGACGTCGATAAGTTCACGATCCACCCCGCCATCATGGGCACCCTGCGCGTCTACGAGCTGACCGCCGGCAAGAACCCGGGCGACGTGAACATCCGCCTGATCGAGGACACCCTCGAGCACGTCCTGGAGGACGCCACCGGCGTCGACCAGGTCAAGCTGATCCCCTGCGGCGGCGGCGACCCGATCGCGGCCTCCCGCGAGCAGTGGAACGACGGCTCCAACACCCTGTGCGTCGAGCCCGGCAAGATCTGCGTCTACGCCCGCAACACCGTCACCAACGACGTGCTGTACAAGGAGGGCCTGGACCTTCTCGTCGTGCCCTCCGCCGAGCTCTCCCGCGGCCGCGGCGGCCCGCGCTGCATGAGCATGCCCTTCTGGCGCGAGGACCTCTAAGGTCTTCAAGGACCCGTACAGGTCATAATACATACATCTAGCTGCCATTAGATGTCTCCCAATGGGGCGGTGCGGGTATTCGCACCGCCCCAATCTTGTTTGAGGAGCGTCAACACGATTGGATGACTGCTTTTGTAAGGAGCTTGGCCATGGATATCAAGACGATCGGCGTTGAGGAATGGCTTAACGTTTGGGAGAAGAGCGCTACGTGGGATATCGCCCAGTCGACGATTTCGTCGCTTACCATGGGCGAGCTGCGCGCGCTCGACGATCAAGATGGTGCCACGTTCTACGAGCGCCTGGACCGCGAGAAGATGAACTACGGCTGGATCGAGGGTTCGCCCGACTTTAAGGCCGAGGTCGCCAAACTGTATCGTCGCGAGGTCAATCCCCATCTCATTCTGCAGACCAATGGCTGCACGGGCGCCAATCTCAACGCCATCATGGCTGTAGTCGAGCCCGGCGACCACGTTATCGCCGAGTGGCCTACCTATGCGCCGCTCTACGAGATTCCGCGCACGCTGGGTGCCGAGGTCGAGTATTGGGAGCTTCGCGAGGAGCTCGGGTGGAAACCCGATATCGAACAGCTCAAGCGCTTGGTGCGCCCCAACACCAAGCTCATCTGCATCAATAACGCTTCGAACCCCATCGGAACGGTGCTCGATGCCGATACGCTCGGCCAGATTGCCGAGATCGCCCGCTCGGTGGGCGCCTATGTGCTGTGCGACGAGGTGTACCTGCCGCTTGAGAACACCGAGGACTTTTTGTCGATGGCCGATGTGTACGAGAAAGCCATCGTCACCAACTCGGTGTCCAAGACCTATTCGACGCCTGCTGCCCGCGTGGGCTGGGTTGTGGCAGACGAAGAGGTATCTAATCGCATTCGCACGTACCGCGACTACACCATGATTTGCGGCGGCGTGTTCAACGACGCCCTGGCGACCTATGTGCTCAAGCACAAGGACAAGATCCTCGAGCGCAACCGCAAGATCGTGTTTGGAAACCGCGATATCGCGCAAGCTTGGATCGACACGCAGCATCGTGTCTCCTGGACGGCCCCGCAGGGTGTGTCCACCTCGTTTATCCAGCTGGACATTCCCGAGGATGACGAGGAGTTCTGCAAGCGCCTGCTGTCCGAGAGGGGAGTGCTGCTGGTACCTGGCTGCCGCTTTGAGCTTCCCTGTGGCGCACGCCTGGGCTACTGCGCGAGCGAGGACGTTCTGCGCGAGGGCCTGAGGCTTTTGGGCGAGGCGCTGGCGGAGTTCGATCGCTAGGATTCCGACGGCTCTCAAGGCCGCTCAAATCTGCCTACGATTATCGATAACAGTCCCGTTTCCCATGAGGGGAGCGGGACTGTTTTTCTATACCGAGAAGTCAAGTTGTTACAAATGAGGCCGTAAGGCGAGCCGGTATTCGCTGGGCCTTATACTGAGCTTCCGGTGAACGGTACAAAGCGTCTGGTAAACGGTAATATGCTTACCAGAAATGAATAGGACAAACTTTATTTTGAATAAAAATGAAAATGGTTGAGACGTGGTATGAATCGCTAATTCTATTCATAGCTTTATTAGAAATATGCAATTTGAGGGTGGTTTAATAAAGTTTAGTTCCATTTGCTATCTTGATTGAAAACGCGTTTAAGCACGTAAATAAACTTTATTAAATCAAAGTGTGCCATGCGTGAAGTATATGTGTATGCCGTTCACCCCCCATATAAAACCGTTCGGGGGCGAGGTGGAAGTATGGACTGATTTTGGATATAAATATGTCGTCAGCAATAACGCCTCACACGGAGGGGCGCTAACGAATCGGCCCTGACAGGGGCCCGAAAGAAAGGTAGGAGGCCATGACGAAAGGTCTGCACGTGCCTTCCGAGATCGGCAAGCTCAGGAAGGTCTGCCTGCACCGTCCCGGCGACGAGCTCCTCAACCTGCCGCCCGACGAGCTCGAGCGACTCCTGTTCGACGACGTCCCGTTCCTGGAGGTCGCACAGCAGGAGCACGACACCTTCGCCCAGATCCTGAGGGACCAGGGCGTGGAGGTCCTCTACCTCGAGAACCTCGTCGCCGAGGTGTTCGACCAGGTCCCCGGCGCCCGCGCCGAGTTCACCGACCAGTACATCGCCGAGGCCGGCATCCGCGGCCAGCACATGCCGCAGATCGTCCGCGAGAAGCTGGACTCCATCGAGGACAACCTCGAGTTCGTCAAGAAGACCATGGCCGGCATGACCAAGGCCGAGATCGACATGCCCCTCACGGCGTCCACGACCCTCGACTCCCTGGTCAACTCCGAGTCCGAGTCCGACCTGATCATCGACCCGATGCCCAACCTCTACTTCACCCGCGACCCGTTCGCGGTCGTCGGCGAGGGCGTCAACCTCAACCGCATGTACTCGGTCACCCGCAACCGCGAGACCCTGTACGGCAAGTACGTCTTCAAGTACCACCCCGACTACAAGGACGTCTCCCTGTACTTCCGCCGCGACTGCCAGTTCCACACCGAGGGCGGCGACGTGCTGAACATCAACGAGAAGACCCTCGCCGTCGGCATCTCCCAGCGCACCCAGGCCGCGGCCATCGACGTCATGGCCCAGAACATCTTCTGGAACTCCGACTCCAAGGTCGAGCGCATCCTGGCCTTCGACATCCCGGTCTCGCGCGCCTTCATGCACCTCGACACGGTCTTCACCCAGATCGACGTCGATAAGTTCACGATCCACCCCGCCATCATGGGCACCCTGCGCGTCTACGAGCTGACCGCCGGCAAGAACCCGGGCGACGTGAACATCCGCCTGATCGAGGACACCCTCGAGCACGTCCTGGAGGACGCCACCGGCGTCGACCAGGTCAAGCTGATCCCCTGCGGCGGCGGCGACCCGATCGCGGCCTCCCGCGAGCAGTGGAACGACGGCTCCAACACCCTGTGCGTCGAGCCCGGCAAGATCTGCGTCTACGCCCGCAACACCGTCACCAACGACGTGCTGTACAAGGAGGGCCTGGACCTTCTCGTCGTGCCCTCCGCCGAGCTCTCCCGCGGCCGCGGCGGCCCGCGCTGCATGAGCATGCCCTTCTGGCGCGAGGACCTCTAAGTCTTTCCGTTTCCGGTGCGGTCCCCCTACAACCGCACCGGTTTCGCCCGTCAAACGGGCAACACTAATACTTACGTAATTCATTTTTTCGAAAGGAAATGAACCATGGGTGTTAACCTCTCCGGCCGTAGCTTCCTCAAGCTTCTCGACCTCACCACCGAGGAGATCGAGTACCTGCTCAAGCTTTCCAAGAACTTCAAGGACATGAAGCGCGCTGGCGTTCCGCACCGCTATCTCGAGGGCAAGAACATCGTTCTGCTCTTCCAGAAGACCTCCACTCGTACCCGCTGCGCCTTCGAGGTCGGCGGCATGGATCTGGGCATGGGCGTCACCTACCTCGATCCCGGTTCGTCGCAGATGGGCAAGAAGGAGTCCATCGAGGACACCGCCCGCGTTCTCGGCCGCATGTATGACGGCATCGAGTTCCGTGGCTTTGCCCAGGACGATGTCGAGGAGCTCGCTGCCAAGTCCGGCGTGCCCGTGTGGAACGGCCTGACCACCGAGTGGCACCCCACCCAGATGCTTGCCGACATCCTGACCGTCCAGGAGAACTTCAACTACGACATCAAGGGCAAGACCCTCGTCTTCATGGGTGACTGCAAGAACAACGTTGCTCGCTCCCTCATGGTTGTCTGCTCCAAGCTCGGTATGAACTTCGTGGCCTGCGGCCCCGAGGAGTGCATGCCCGCTGACGACGTCATCGAGGCCTGCAAGCCCATCGCCGAGGCCAATGGCTGCACCATCAAGCTGACCACCGACGTCAAGGACGGCGTCACCGGTGCCGACGTTATCTACACCGACGTGTGGGTCTCCATGGGCGAGCCCGACGAGGTCTGGGCCGAGCGCATCGCTCAGCTCACCCCGTATCGCGTTACCTCCGAGGTCATGGCTATGGCCAACCCGGGTGCCATCTTCCTGCACTGCCTGCCTAGCTTCCACGACACCAACACCACGATTGGCGCCGAGAAGTGCGAGCAGTTCGGCATCACCGAGCAGGAGGTCACCGACGAGGTCTTCGAGAGCCCCGCTTCCAAGGTCTTCGACGAGGCCGAGAACCGCATGCACACCATCAAGGCTGTCATGTACGCCACGCTCAAGTAAGAGCATCTAGCATCTCGCTCGGGGTGTATTGCTGCACACCCCGAGCGGCTTTGTCTGGTAAATATCTCGCGTCGGGCGGTGGGCACGGCACGGAAGATCCGCTTCGCGCGAGAAAGTTAAATGATTCATGAAGGGGGGATGAGAACCATGACTGAGACCGCTAAGAAAAAGCGCGGTATGCCTTCATCGTTCACCATTCTTCTAGCTCTGCTGGCAATTGTTGCAGTGATTACCGTTATCGTCTCCGGCACGTCCGGCGGCGCGGTTACCGCAGCCCGCCTGAGCGATTTCTGCACCGCCCCGATCCTGGGCTTCGCTGACGCTCTGCCCGTCTGCCTCTTCGTTATGATCCTGGGCGGCTTCCTCGGTATGATGACCGAGACCGGCGCCCTGGACAACGGCATCGCCGTTCTGGTGCAGAAGCTTAAGGGCAACGAGATCATGCTCGTTCCTGTCCTTATGCTCATCTTCTCCCTCGGTGGTACCACCTATGGTATGTGCGAGGAGACCGTTCCCTTCTACGCCCTGCTCGCCGCTACCATGATGGCCGCCGGCTTCGACCCCATGGTCGGCGCCGCTACCGTCCTGCTCGGCGCTGGCTGCGGCTGCTTGGGCTCCACGGTTAACCCGTTCGCCGTCGGTGCTGCCGTCGACGCTCTGACCGGCGTTGGCATTGAGGTCAACCAGTCCATCATCATCGGCCTCGGTGCCGTCCTGTGGATTGTCACCACCGCTATGTCCATCGTCTTCGTGATGAACTATGCCAAGAAGGTCAAGGCTGACAAGGGTTCCACCATCCTGTCGATGCAGGAGCTCAAGGACGCCGAAGAGGCTCACGGCAAGGCTGCTTCCGAGGTCCACAAGGAGGTCAAGCTCACCGGTCGTCAGAAGGGTGTTCTGATCGCCTTCGCCTTCACCTTCGTCGTCATGATCGTCGGCTTCATTCCGCTGGCCGACCTCAACGAGGGCGTCGCCAACTTCTTCGACGCTGGCGCTGTCTACGACGCCGACGGTAACGCCGTCGTCCAGGGCTGGTCTGCCCTGATCACCGGCCTGCCCATTGGCCAGTGGTACTTCGACGAGGCTTCCACCTGGTTCTTCCTCATGGCCGTCCTGATCGGTATCATCGGTGGCCTGTCCGAGAAGCAGATCGTTAACACCTTCATCACCGGCGCTGCCGACATGATGTCCGTTGTTCTCGTCATCGCCCTCGCCCGTGGTATCTCCGTCCTCATGGCTAACACCGGCCTCGACGTCTTCGTCCTCGACGCTGCCGCCAATGCCCTGGCTGGCCTGTCCGGCGTGATCTTCGCTCCCATGAGCTTCCTGGTCTACTTCGGCCTGTCCTTCCTGATCCCCTCGACCTCTGGTATGGCTACCGTCTCCATGCCCATCATGGGACCGCTGGCTGTTAAGCTCGGCTTCTCGCCCGAGGTCATGGTCATGATCTTCTCCGCTGCTATCGGTGTCGTGAACCTGTTCACCCCGACCTCCGGTGCCATCATGGGCGGTCTCGCCCTGGCCAAGATCGAGTGGACGACCTGGCTCAAGTTTGCCCTTAAGCTCATCGTCGCGCTCTCCGTCGTCTGCGCCATCATCCTGACCGTCGCCTGCGTGTTGCTCTAAGTACCCAACGGGTACCCCACGGAAACCTTGACGATCCTGTAAAGGATCATCTGGTCATCGTCTGTCCGGTGGGGTCAACCCACCGGTAGACTCCTACCTTTAGCCCCCTCCCGTTCCGTGCGCGGGAGGGGGCGCACTTATGTTGCGCGGTTCTACGAACCGCGCAACCAGTCGACGCTGCGCGCCGCCCAGGACGACAATTTGTCATTCAAAAGGCAAGGCATGACCAAAAGGTCTATGCCTCGCCTTTTTCATGCCAACTTGTACGTTCTGGACGGCGCTCGCTGTCCGTCCTCTGCCTGCGGCGCTTTCCATTGTTGGTGCAGAGGGCGCTTTGCCTACTCTGGCGGGCTTTCGCTGGCTTATGCTCAACCTGCGACGTTTCCATTATTGATACAAAGGCCAGGTTTGTTTGAACCAAAAAGGGGAAGTTGCGGTGGAATAGTTCCTGTTTGGCCGTCTTGAGGGGTTAAACGGGAACTATTTCACCGCAACTTATCGATGGCGTGTTTGGTTGGTGCCTGTTGATGGTCTGGGTATCGGGGAGGGCGGGCTCCGTTATAATCGCCTAGAACATTAAATGGAAACGGGACGGGAGCCATATATGCGCCAGGGTTTCGACAACGCGAAGTATATCGAGCTGCAGGCTGCTCACATTAAGGAGCGCATCTCGCAGTTTGGTGGCAAGCTCTATTTGGAGTTTGGCGGTAAGCTGTTCGATGACTATCATGCGAGCCGCGTGCTGCCGGGTTTTGAACCGGACAGCAAGTTCCGCATGCTCAAGAGCATCGCCGACGATGTCGAGGTTATCATCGCGATCAACGCAAACCACATCGAGAAAAACAAGGCTCGTGGTGACCTCGGCATTACCTATGACGAGGATGTGCTGCGCCTGGTTGACCTGTTCCGCGGCAACGGCTTTGCTGTCGCGGCTGTGGTCATCACCCAGTACGCCGGCCAGCCTGCTGCCGATGTGTTCCGCAACCGCCTGAACGCGCTCGGTATTCCCGCCAAGCTGCACTATCCCATCGAGGGGTATCCGCACGATGTCGATCTGATCGTGTCCGACGATGGCTACGGCAAGAATGAGTTTGTCGAGACCACCCGACCGCTCGTCGTGGTCACTGCCCCCGGTCCTGGCTCGGGCAAGCTTGCCACCTGCCTGTCTCAGCTCTATCACGAGCACAAGCATGGCACGGCCGCCGGCTATGCCAAGTTCGAGACCTTCCCGGTCTGGAACCTTCCCCTCACGCATCCGGTCAACATCGCCTACGAGGCGGCCACGGCGGACCTCGACGATGCCAATATCATCGACTCCTTCCACCTTGAGGCCTATAACAAGACCACGGTCAACTACAACCGCGACGTCGAGGCCTTCCCGGTGGTCCGTGCTCTGATGGAAAAGATCCTGGGCAAGAGCCCCTACCAGAGTCCTACGGACATGGGCGTCAATATGGTCGGCTTTGCCATCACCGATGACGATGCCTGCCGCGACGCTTCCAAGATGGAGATCGTCCGCCGCTACTTTACCGCGGTCGAAAATGTGCGCCGTACCGGCGTGGGCGATGAGCAAGTCGACCGTCTCAAGATCATTATGAAGAAAGCCGGCATCGATAAGAACTACTCACCGGCGCGCTCGGCGGCCCTCACCAGGGAGCAGCTGACGGGTGGTCCCGTGGGTGCCATGGTTATGCCCGATGGCTCCGTGGTGACCGGCAAGACTTCCACGCGCCTGGGCGCTGCGAGCTCGCTCATCATGAATGCACTTAAGCATGTCTCGGGCGTCGACCTTGAGCTCGAGGTCATTAGCGATGAAGCGATCGAGCCCATCAGCAAGCTCAAGACGCATTTCCTGGGCAGCAAAAACCCGCGCCTCCACACCGACGAGACGCTTATGGCGCTGTCGATCACCTCGGCCACGAGTGAGACGGCCGCTCGCGTCCTTTCGGGCCTGGAGCAGCTGCGCGGTTGCGATGCCTTCTTTAGCGTGATTATCTCGCCGACGGACGAGACGGTACTGCGCAAACTGGGTATCAACGTGTGCTGCGAGCCCAAGTTTGAGCGCCGCGGTTTCTTCCATCGCTAAGTTTGAAGCACCGCGGTAATTGCATTGCATTTTGGCCGTATCGGGTTAGCGCCCGGTACGGCTTTTTGATCAATAAAGCGCCTATTTCGGCGAAAAATAGCTGTTTACCTGCCTAGAAACAATTTGAGCGGTATACAATAACCGTAACTGTTTC
Organism: Coriobacteriaceae bacterium; assembly: GCA_025993015.1. Taxonomy (NCBI): domain Bacteria; kingdom Bacillati; phylum Actinomycetota; class Coriobacteriia; order Coriobacteriales; family Coriobacteriaceae; species Coriobacteriaceae bacterium. The sequence goes on along the minus strand of DAJPFV010000001.1, from coordinate 198,582 downwards.
ATCCTTAGCGGGATGCCGCATGATGGATATTACCTGCCATCGTGAGGTGTGTCGGTCGCGCACGGCGCGTTAGATGCTCGTGCTCGGTTTGAGGAGGCTGCTATGGCGGGCAAGGGTCGTGCGAGTGTCAACGATATGAAGCGTGTCGAGGTGCTGGTGTTGATGGAGATCGACCAGCAAACCGAAGACAATGGCGGGCCGTATGGTTTCTCGCGCAAAACGCTTGCCGAGCGCGTGGGGGTTTCGCCGTATCGTGCCCGCGCCGCAATCGATCGCTTGGATTCCGAAGGCATGATTGATGTCGTCTCGCGTTATAGCGACGACGGCGGTCAGCTTGCAAATGGCATTTGCCTCACCGAACGTGGCGAGTGGTATCTTGAGGGCGTCCGTACCGGCATGCTCGTTCAAGAAATGCTTGAGGACGAGGTTGCTGATCGATAGCAGCATGTAACCCTTGCCATAGCGACGCCGCCTGGGAAACCGGGCGGCGTTTTGTTTCAAGATTGAGAAATGCAATCGCACGCGAGAAAAATTGCGAACGGTCCGCGGCGCGAGTATTACAATGAAGACCCGTAAGATGTGGATAAACAACTTCTACGGGAAGCGCAGGTAACTCAATATGACCAAGCATGTGTTCGTAACCGGTGGCGTGGTTTCGTCCCTGGGCAAGGGTATCACCGCGGCCTCGCTGGGCCGTCTGCTCAAGTCGCGTGGCTACAAAGTAATGATGCAGAAGGCCGATCCGTATCTGAACGTCGACCCCGGTACCATGAGCCCCTTCCAGCATGGTGAGGTCTTCGTTACCGAGGATGGTTACGAGTCCGACCTGGACCTGGGTCATTACGAGCGCTTTATTGATGAGAACCTGACCCGCGATTCCAACTTTACGACCGGCGCCATCTATAAGAGCTTGATCGCCCGCGAGCGTCGCGGCGACTTTTTGGGCGGTACCGTGCAGGTGATTCCTCACGTCACCAATGCCATTAAGGACAAGTTCCGCCGCATCGAGGAGCAGACCGGCTCCGATGTAGTCATCACCGAGCTGGGCGGCACGATCGGCGACATCGAGTCCCAACCGTTTGTCGAGGCCATCCGTCAGTACCGCAAGGAGGCCGGCCCCGAGAACGTCTGCTACATCCACGTGTCGCTCGTTCCCTATATCGCCGCCGCCCACGAGGTCAAGACCAAGCCCACGCAGCATTCCGTCAAGGAGCTCCGCAGCTTTGGCATCCAGCCCGATATCATCGTGCTGCGCTCCGACCACCATATCGATGACGCTATCCGCGGAAAGATCGCAAGCTTCTGCGACGTCGACACCGATTGTGTCTTTACCAACGAGGACTGCGCGAGCATTTACGATGTTCCGCAGCTGCTTGCCGAGCAGGACTTTGACCTGCGCATTTGCGAGCGCTTGGGTCTGGACCCGCGTGAGCGCGACATGAGCGAGTGGAATGAGTTCCTGCGCAAACAGAATCACGCCAACCATCACGCCGACAAGGTGAAGATCGCCGTCGTGGGCAAGTACACGCAGCTGCCCGATGCGTACCTGTCGGTTATCGAGGCCCTGCACCATGCGGGCGTCTTCTACGATCGCCATGTGGACGTCCAGCTGGTCGACGGCGAGAGCCTCGACGAGCAGAATGTCTCCGAGGTTTTGGGCGACGCCTCGGGCATCCTGGTCCCCGGCGGCTTTGGCAAGCGCGCCCTGGAGGGCAAGATCCTCGCGGCCGAGTTTGCCCGTGAGCACAAGATTCCGTATCTGGGCATTTGCCTGGGTATGCAGGTGGCCGTGTGCGAGTTCGCCCGCAACGTCGTCGGCCTTGCCGGCGCCAGCTCCTCCGAGTTCGATCCGGACGGCCCGTTTAGCGTCATCGATCTGATGAGCTCGCAGGAGGACGTGACCGAGAAGGGCGGCACCATGCGCCTGGGCGCCTATCCGTGCAAGCTCGCCGCCGATACCCTTGCTCGCGAGGCATATGGCGAGGAGCTCGTCTACGAGCGTCACCGTCATCGCTTTGAGTTCAACAACGCCTTCCGTGACCAGCTCGAGGACGCCGGCTTGGTTATCTCGGGTCTGTCGCCCGACGAGCGCCTGGTCGAGATGGTCGAGCTGCCGCGCGACGTGCATCCGTGGTATGTGGCAACCCAGGCTCATCCCGAGTTCAAGAGCCGCCCGACCAACCCGCAGCCGCTGTTCCGCGAGTTCGTGCGCGCTTCGATCGGCCAGCACGAGGGTGTCGACCGTCTGCAGGTGACGCCCATGAACCTCGCTACGGACTAAGGGTGCCGGCGAATAAGGAACATACCGAAGCTACTCCCTCGTCGCTCGCCGTGGCGGCGGGGGAGTATCTCGATTACCTCGCGGTCGAGCGGGGTTTGGCGCGCAACACGATTGCGGCCTACCGTCGTGACCTGACGACGTACTGCGCCTATCTGGAGCGGGCGGGTATTGTGTCTTTTGAAGAGGTGACCCGTCAGGTCGTGGAGGGCTTTGTCGCCGACCGTCGCGATGGGGGCTATTCCGATGCCTCGGTGGAGCGTGCGCTTGCGGCCGTGAAGGGCCTGCATGCCTTTTTGGTGCGCGATGGGGCTGTGGCCCAAAATCCAACGGCGGCGTTGCGCCTGCCTAAAAAGGCTGAGCGTTTGCCGGAGTATCTATCGGTGGAGGATGTCTCGGCGCTGCTCGATCAAGACTTCCCCGAGGGCGAGATGGGCTTGCGCGACCATGCCATCTTGGAAGTGCTCTACGGATGCGGCTTACGTGTGAGCGAGTTGGTGGGGCTCGATGTGGGCGATATCCATATCGACGATGGCTTTGTGCTCGTTCGCGGTAAGGGCTCAAAGGAACGCCTGTCACCGCTGGTGGGAAGCGCGGCGCGAGCTCTGACGCTCTATGTAACTGAGGGGCGTTCTCGCTTGGCGGTCCATGCCCGCGGAACCGAGACCTCGGCGGTCTTTTTAAATAAGAACGGCCGCCGTCTGTCGCGCCAGGGCATCCATGCCATCTGTGAGCGCTACGGGCGCCAGGTGGGACTGGTGGGGCTCCATCCCCATACGCTGCGTCACTCCTTTGCCACCCATATGCTTGCGGGCGGCGCAGACCTCCGTGTGCTACAGGAGATCTTGGGGCATGCCGATATATCGACCACGCAGATCTACACGCATGTCGATCGTACGCAACTGACCGAGGTCTATCTGGCGGCGCACCCGCTGGCACATCGCTAGCACCTCGCTGACCTGCATATTTATAAATATTAAAGGGGACGGGCCCCAGATTGCCGAGACGCACTTTTGCGCGCATGGGCAATCTGGGGCCCGTCCCATTTTTCGCCAGACACCGACGCGGTGGTGGGCCGTGTGTGTCGTGGGTGGGGGAGTTTGGGGGCGATGTGAACGGCGTGTAAAGGGACGTAAAAATCGCCTCAAGGTCAACTTGAAGGTTGAGGTTCGCGGGCGTGGTTCTACAGGTGGCATCACGCCTTTGCTGCAAACACAACATATTGTGTTTTCGAACATATGCTCGGGGGTGTTTTACAACATATTGAGGGTGGAGTGGTGGGGCGGGGTGGGGGAAGGGGTGGGGAAAGGTGTTGAAAAATGGGGCGGTTCCCCATATTATTGATGACGTCGACAGGCGGGGTGGTTCCCCGCGTACGTGCCATCTGAGTAACCGAGGGGAGGGCGCACATGGGAATGACGGGTGCATACGAGCGCAATCTCGATGCAAAAGGTCGTCTATCCCTGCCTGCACCCCTTCGCGAGGAGCTTGGAGAGCACGTTCGCGTGTTCAAAGCCCTGGATGTCGATGCTCTGTACGTGTTCTCTGCCGAGGCCTTCGATAAGTGGGTCGAAGGACTCTTCGCGGGTCGTGAGGGCCACGAGGGTTTTAACCCGCGTGACATCAACGACCAGAAGCTCATGAGGGCGATCAACAAGCGCACCACGTCGATGGACGTGGACAGCGCCGGTCGTATCGGTCTTTCCGAGTCTCTCCGCAAGCAGGCGAACCTCGACCGCGAGGTCACGGTTGTGGGCAACTACGACCACCTTGAGGTTTGGGATCGCGCCGCGGCCGATGAGGACGATGACGATGAGGCCCTGCTGGACCTCTTCTTCTCGTAAGGGCAAGGCACGGGTAACGGATGGAGCGTGGGATCTTGACACAAGAATATCGGCATGAACCTGTCATGCTCGGCGAAGTGCTTGAGTCGCTGCGGCTAAAGAGCGGCTCCGTTGTCTGCGATTGCACCCTTGGCGGTGCCGGCCATTCGGTAAAGATGGCCGCGCAGGTGGGGGAGACGGGCCTTTTGCTCGGCGTCGATCAGGACGACATGGCCCTCGAGGCCGCTGGTGCCCGTCTGGACCGCGAGGTTCCCGGCGTTCCGCACCAGCTGCTGAAGGGCAACTTCGGCGACTTGGACGAGCTGCTTTGCTCGGCCGAGGTGCCCGGGGTCGATGGCTTCCTGTTCGATTTGGGCGTTTCGTCACCGCAACTCGATATCCCTGGCAGGGGCTTTTCGTATAACGAGGACGCCCCATTGGACATGCGGATGGATCCGGGTAATAACACCTTAAACGCAGCTGAGGTCATCAACACCTATAACGAACACGACCTCGCCCGGATTCTACGCGTCTACGGAGAAGAGAAGTTCGCCTCGCAGATTGCGCGCGAGATCGTGCGCCGCCGCGAGCAAGAACCGATCGAAACCACCGGCCAATTTGTCGAGATCATCAAGGCGGGTATCCCGGCTGCCGCTCGTCGGCATGGCGGACACCCGGCCAAGAAAAGTTTCCAGGCCATTCGCATCGAGGTCAATCACGAGCTCGATGTGCTCGAACGAGGGCTTGATGCCGCCACCAGGTGGCTCAACCCGGGCGGATGTATCTGCGTCATCTCGTATCACTCGCTCGAGGACCGTATCGTAAAGAACCACTTTAAGGAGATGAGCCAGGGGTGCACGTGTCCGCCGGAGATTCCGGTGTGCGTGTGCGGCAACGTGCCGATACTCAAGGTCATCACCCGCAAACCCTTGGTTGCCCAGCCTGATGAGGTTGAGCGCAACCCTCGGGCGAGATCAGCCAAAATCCGCGTGGCGCAGCGTCTGTAGGCGCGACCGCGCGATATTGGACCTCCCGCTCGCACCATAAACGAAGCTTAAACACACTACCAACGTACTCGGGATGGGAGGCGGCATATCATGGGCTACAACACTTCAAGCGCAGCACTCGCCTATGATATGAACGCCATGCCCGCCTATCGTGAGACGCCGCAGGCCCCCGTTGCTCCCCGTGAGCAGCGCGCGCCGCGCTTTGATGTCTACACGGGCGCGGGCCGTCAGGCAAACCAGGCGGTAAGCCCGGTTTTCATGAGCGTTCTTAAAACGTTTTGCATCATTGCGGCTATCTTCATGACGATCGGCGTCGCCCGCGTGGCGCTCGCCGGCGTTACGGCCCAGGTGCTCAACAGCAACGCCGAGCTTACCAGCACGCTCGAAAAGGCGACCGATGAGAGCTCCGACCTGGAGGTCATGCATTCGGTCTATGGCGCCGACACGCGCATTCGCGACCTTGCGGGCGCTTATGGCATGGTGGAGCCCAGCGAGAGCGTTACACTTGACTTTTCGCAGGATGCAGCCGCGGGCGCCAACGCGACCGCGACCGCTCAGTAGCAAGACGGTAGCTGAGTATGACAAATGACTATCGCCGCGGTTCCGATGGGGGCCGCGGTTCTGGACGTCCCTCGTCGCGGGGACGTTCTGGTTATCAAGGAACGGGTCGGCAATCTTACAACGCCGGGCAGTCCCGTGGCAACGACCCGGCGTCGCGACTTCGCGGCTCGGACGGCCCTCAAATGCATAACACCAGGTCGCGCAAGAGTTCGTCGACCGAATGGCTCACAGGCACGCCTCTGCCTCGCCGCAAAGCCATCATGGGCTTCATCGGGCTTGGTTTGAGCTTGGGCGTCTTTCGCCTTGCCGACTATCAAATTGTCGAAGCCGATAAACTGCGCGAGCGTGCCGATGCGCGCCGCCTGCTTGCACAGACCCTCTATGCCAAGCGCGGCACCATCTACGACCGCAACGGTAACGTGCTGGCGTCGTCGGTCGAATGTCGCAACATCGCCGTGAACCCGCAGCTTGTCGAGGATGTTGACAAGACGGTGTCGGCGCTGGTCAAGGCAACTGGAATCGATAAAAAGACCTGCCGCAAGCTCGTCGAGTCCGATGGCACCTGGGTGTATATCAAGCGCCAGGTGGACGAAGACGATGCTGCGGCGCTGGAGAAGAAGAACCTGCCCGGCGTGCTTTTTGAGCAGGCCATGAAGCGCGTATATCCATACGGCAATCTGGCATCGCAGGTGCTGGGTGTAGTGAATGTAGACAACGACGGCTTGACGGGTCTCGAAAAGCAATACAACAAGCTTCTGACCGGCACGAATGGTACCCTCGTGCGCGAGCGCGCGAGGGACGGCAGCTATATCGCGGGCGGTGCCTATAAAAAGGTGGCTGCGGTCGACGGCGTTGACATCGTGACGACGCTCGACGTCAATATGCAGCGAGCGGCTGAGGATGCTTTGGCGGAGGCTGTCGAGAAGACAAAGGCCAAGAACGGCTCGGCTTTGGTCACCGACCCCACGACTGGTGAAATTCTCGCCGCCTGCTCGTACCCGACCTACGACCAGACCGATCTGGAAAACGCCAAGACCGAGGATATGAACTTGCGCCTGGTCACCGACGCCTACGAGCCCGGCTCGGTCTTTAAGACGCTCGTGGCGGGCGCCGGCTTCGACTTGGGCGTCGTGCGATCGAGTACGTCGTTTGAGGTGCCGGCGAGCATCAAGGTGGGTGACGATACCGTCACCGATGCCGACAAGCGCGACTATGCCATGACCATGGATGTGCGCGAGATGATGCGCCGTTCGTCCAACGTGGGCTTTGTCCTGGTGGGGCGCAAGATCGGTGCGGATGACTTTGCCGCCTATGTGGACAAGTGGGGCATAGGTCACAGCTCCGGTGTCGATTTTCCGGGCGAGAGCCTGGGCATCGTCAAGGAGCGTGACCAGTATGACGGCGCCACGCTGGGTTCGATGAGCTTTGGACAGGCGCTGTCCGTCTCGCCGATTGAGATCGCACGTGCCGTGGGCGGCATCGCCAACGGCGGCGTGATGATGACCCCGCACTTCTATAAGTCCAGCAAAGGCGACGAGAAGGACTGGGGCGAAGGCGAACGCGCGATTTCTGAGGACGCCGCATCCCAGGTGACATCGTGCATGCAGACGGTCGTGTCCGAGGGAACGGGCGTTGGCGGCGCGGTTGACGGCTATGACGTGGCGGGTAAGACCGGTACGGCCGAACGTGCCGACGAGAACGGCGGCTACCTCAAGGAGAACTACATGTCGTCCTTTATGGGCTTTGCACCGGCACAATCGCCCAAGGTGCTGTGCTATATCACGCTCGACGGAACGCCGAGCGGCTCAGATGCCGCTGCGGTGCCGTTCCAGTCCATTATGGCCAACGCGCTCGACGTGCTGGGTATCCCGCACACGAAGTAGGGGGTTACAATCTTTGGGGCGTGGTTTGTTGTCCCATATGAGGGGTGTTCACATGCCCTGCACCACGCATGCGCGGCGCTGGGATACAATACGCCGATAGCATTATTAGGTTTACAGGGGAGCTGCAATGATAGAGATCGCCGTCAACAACCTCGCGGCCGCAACAGGGGCCCGAACCGTGACGGGAGAAGCCGATCGGGTATGCCGCGGGTGCGTTATCGACTCGCGCCAGGTCGAGGAAGGGACGATTTTCGTCGCCTTTCCCGGTGAAAACGTCGACGGCAATGATTTTGCTTCCCGTGCCGTCCAGTCGGGTGCCGGCGCCGTCGTAATGACGCGTGAGCCCGAGGCTGAGCTGGTCTCGCTGGCGCAGGACAAGGGCTGTGCCATCCTGCTGACCGATGATCCCGAGGACTTTCTGCTGCGTTTGGCGCACACGTACCGTCTGGAGCTCGGCTGCCTGGTCGTTGGTATTACCGGTTCCATCGGCAAGACGACGACCAAGGACGTGCTCGCCGCCGTGCTCGCCAAGCGCTATCGTGTCTGGGCCACCAAGGGCAATTTCAATAACCTGATCGGCATGCCGCTCACGGTGCTTTCCGCTCCGGCCGATACCGAGGTCCTGGTGCTCGAGATGGGCATGAACCATTTCCACGAGATCGAGCGCCTGTCCCAGTCCGCCAATCCCAACCTTGCCGTCGTGAGCAAGATTGGTACCTCTCATATCGGCATTTTGGGTAGCCGCGAGAACATCGCCCGCGCTAAGGCCGAGATTGTCCAGGGTATGTGCGCCGCTGGCGACTTCTTGCCGCTGCTGGTTTTGGGCGGCGAGGACGACTTTACGCCGTTCATTCGCGATACGTTCGCCCAGCCTGCTGGTATCGACGTGATGCTGGCCGGCGTCTCGGACGATGATGAGGTCCGTGCCCGCGACATTCGTGTTGATGACGAGGGCCGTCCGGTCTTTACGCTCGATTTTGGCCAGGGTGAGACGATCGATACCATGCTTGCCATCCCCGGCGTGCAGTCCGTTCCTAATGCCGTTAAGGCCGCCGCGGTTGCCTATCGCCTGGGCGTGACGCCCGAGCAGATCGATGCTGCCTTTAGAGGCCTCACGATCACCGGTCACCGCCAGGAGATCAAGCGCGCCAAGAGCGGTGCCCGCGTCATCGACGATTCCTATAACGCCAGTGCCGAATCCATGGCTGCTGGTCTCGATCTACTGTGCTCGCTTTCGTGCACGGGGTCTCGTATGGCGATCCTGGGCGAGATGGGCGAGATGGGCGATGAGGCTCCTCGCATGCATGAGCTCGTGGGCGCCTATGCCGCCGCCAAGAAGCTCGACATGCTGGCGTGCGTGGGTGGTGAGCTGGCCCAGCTTATGGCCGATGCCGCGCGCATGATGGGCATGGACGAGGACCGCATCCAGGTGTTCTCCGATTATCAGCAGGTGCTCGACCGCATGGGCGGCGCGCTTGAAAAACATGATGTTGTACTGGTCAAGGGTTCCCGCTTTGTTGAGCTCGACCGCTTTGTGGAAGGTGTGTGCTAGCCCATGTTCGGCAATCCCTCGTATCCAACGTATCAGGCTTTTTTGGGGCTTGGCATCGCCGCTGCCATTGCGCTGCTGCTCATGCCGTGGTGGATCAAGCTGCTCAAGGTCGAGGGTATCGGCCAGCAGGTTCGTGCCGACGGCCCCAAGCGTCATTTGGTTAAGCAGGGAACGCCCACCATGGGTGGTGTTGTCATTCTCGTCGCGATCTCGCTGACCTGCCTGCTGATGGGCAAGCTCACCACCGAGCTCGTGCTCGTGCTGCTCGCCACGCTGGCGACCGGCGTGCTGGGCCTGATCGACGACCTGACTTCCGTTACGCATGGGCGCTCGCTCGGTCTGACGCCTCATGCCAAGATGATCGGCCTAACCATTATCTGTGTCACCTTTACGGTACTTGCCGTCAACTGGTGCGGCGTCGCCCCCGAGATTCGTTTTCCCGGCGGCCTGACGATTGACCTCGGTGTTCTTTCGACCACCATCTGCGGCCTTTCGTTCCCGTGGCTCTACATTGTCTTTTGCTGGCTGATGATCGCCGGTCTTTCTAATGCCGTGAACCTGACCGATGGCCTTGACGGTCTTGCTGGTGGCACCTCCATGATTGCCATGCTCGCCATGGCTGCCATGGCGTTTTTGCACGGAGACGTGAACCTGTCCATCTTCTGCACCGCATGTGCCGGTGCCTGCTTGGGCTTTCTGTGGTTCAACTGCTATCCGGCGAGCATCTTTATGGGCGATACCGGCTCGCTTGCCCTGGGCGCCGCGTTTGCCTGCACGTCCATCATGACCAACACCGAAGTCGTTTCCCTCATCATCGGCGGCCTGTTTATCGTTGAGACCCTGTCGGTCATGATTCAGGTTGTCTATTTCCACTTTACGCACAAGCGCGTCTTCCTTATGGCGCCCATCCATCATCATTTCGAAAAGAAGGGCTGGGCCGAGACCAAGGTCGTCATCCGTTTTTGGATTATCGCTGCGGCCTTTGGTGCCGTTGGCCTTGCTCTGTTCTTCCAGTTGGGATAGTGGTCTTTCATGCCTCTTGCTGATGTCTTTAGCCTGCTCGTTTTGGGTCAGGGCAAATCCGGTCTCGATGTCGCCCGCTGGGCGCTGGCGCATCCCGAGCGCGTGAGCGCCGTTACCGTGTATGGCGGCGGCACCTCTGAGCCCAATGACGCCACGCGTGCGCTCGAGGCTGCTGGTGCGGCGTTTGTCTATGGGACCGAACAGGTCGAGGGCGTCTATGACGTATGCGTGACGTGCCCGGGCATCTCGGAGTTCTCGGGCTTCTTTAAGGCCGGGCGCGAGCATGCCGCCCAGATTATGGGTGAGCCCGAGTTTGCCTATCGCCTGTCACCCGATAACTGGATTGCCATCACGGGCACCAACGGCAAGACGACCACCACGTCGCTGACTGATTATCTGCTCAAGGCTGCCGGCGAGGCCAGTGTAGCTGTCGGCAACATCGGCGAGCCGCCGGTCAACGAGATTGACGGCCGAGCCCATAACGAGTGGTTTGTGGCCGAGCTCTCGAGCTATCAGATTGCTACGACCACCGAGCTCCACCCCCGCGTGGCGGTGCTGCTCAACATCACTCCCGACCACTTGGGCTGGCATAAGAGCCATAAGAACTACGCGCTTGCCAAGATTAAACTGTTTGCCAATATGGTCGATGACGATCTGGTGGTTGTCGACGTCGAAGACGCCGGCATTCACGAGTTCGATGAGTACATCTACACGCCGGGTCGTCGCATCTGCAAGGTTGCCTTTGACGAGCCTGAGGGCGAGGATGCCGCCTTTGTGCGCGATGGCAAGATGATCGTGCGCCTGAAGGGCGTCGAGACCCCGCTCATCGCTACATCCGAGCTCAAGATCTCGGGCCATCACAATGTTATCAATGCCCTGTGCGCTGCCACGGCTGCCCTGGCAGTCGGTGCCGATGTCGATGGCGTCTGCCGCGGTCTGGCCTCGTTCCAGCCGCTCGAGCACCGCGTGGAGCCGTGTGGCGAGATTGACGGCGTGCGCTACGTCAACGATTCCAAGGCGACCAACACCGATGCGGTCGAGAAGGCACTGACGGCATTTCCCGATGACGACGTGATCTTGCTGCTCGGCGGCCACGATAAGGGCACGCCGCTCACGGACTTCGCACGCGTTGTTATGGATAACGTACGCTCGGTCGTCTGCTTTGGCGATGCGCGCGAGCGCTTCACCGCCGCTATGGACGAGGCCGATGTCGATGGCGATGTGGATATCGCCCAGGCGGATGACCTGCGCGATGCCGTGGACGTCGCCCGTTCGCTGTCGAGCCGTGGTGACGTGATCTTACTTTCTCCTGCCTGTTCTTCGTTCGATGAGTTCTCGGGCTATGAGGAGCGCGGCCGCGTGTTTAAGGACTATGTGGCCCAGCTTGCCGCTGCGGCGAAATCGCAAATGGAATAGGGGTTGCCGGTGAGAGAGGAGAGCCCCCGACAAGGTATGAGGAGGCCCGACTCGGACCGTGCTTCCTCGCGGCGCAGCACACCGCGTTCCGGTCGCGGCGGGCAGACGTTTAGCGAACGCTATATTGCCGGCGTTCCCGCCCGTATCATGCGCCCCCGTTTGATATTCATGGCCTGCCTGTTTACCTTGGTGTGCTTTGGCCTGCTGATGGTGTACTCGGCGTCTTCGGTCGAGGCGCTGCACGAGAATGGCTCGGCGACGTTTTTTCTGTTTCGACAAGCCGCGTTTGCCGGAGTTGGCGTGCTGGCTATGGTTGCCATCGTGCGCATCTTGCCGGACAGTTGGTTTGGGGAAGACGTGCTCAGGATCTTCCTCATCGGCATGATGGGGCTACTGCTTCTGGTGTTCTTGGTGGGCAGCGGCAGCCGTGGCGCCACGCGCTGGCTCAACATCGCCGGTATTCAGTTCCAGCCTTCCGAGTTTTTAAAGCCATTTGCCATTGCGTATTCGGCCATCATGCTTGATCGTTTCTTTTCGCCCGGTGGCAACATCAACGAATTCCTTCGCAAGATGGGCATCTACTTGGGCATTTCGCTCTTTCTGATCTTTATCCAGCCCGATTTCGGTACTGTCCTGATCATCCTGTTGACCCTCATGTGCATGGCGTTGTTTGCGGGTCTCGACCCCAGATTTATCATCGGCGTGCTAATCTTCGGCATTCTCGTGATCGTGATTGCGCTTGTTGCAGAGCCGTACCGTATGGTGCGTATTCAGGTTGCCTTGAACCCTTGGGCCGACGAGTATGGTGACGGCTATCAGGCCACGCTTGCCATCATGGCCTTTGCCTCGGGCGGTCTGTTCGGCCGTGGCATCGGCAACTCAACCATGAAGTACTCGTATCTGCCCGAGGCGCACAATGACTACATCCTGGCCATCATTGGCGAGGAAGTCGGTTTTGTCGGAACCGTGCTGTTCTTCTTGGTGTTTGCGATGCTGGTCTACTCGGCGTTTCGCATTGCCGAGCAGGCGACCGATCGTCGGGGCGCGCTTATGGCGTCTGGCTCCGCGGTCATTCTCGCGGTGCAGTTTTTGATTAATGCGCTTGGCATCCTCAACGTGTTTCCCATGACGGGCAAACCGTTGCCGTTTATTAGCTACGGCGGTTCGTCGATTATTGTGTCGCTTATGCTTGCCGGGTTGATCCTGCGCGTTTCGTACGAGAGCGCCCGTCGCGATGAGTACGACCGTCGCCGCGAGAGCTTTGCCGTTATGGATGAGAGTACCGCCGGCGTGCCCCACGTGCGCGGCGAGCGATCTTCGCGTAACGGTTTTACCGTCCTGGATGGCTCTGCGACCGAGCCGGCAGCCCGCCCGCGTCAGCGAACGGCGCCGCAAGGTCGTCCTCAGCGCCCCAGCCCTCGCAACGCGGGCGGCGGATATAATCGAATCGATTTGAACTCGGACCCGTCGGCGCGTCTGCGTACCGACGACTAGGGACCGCGTGTACGAAGGGACTACCATGACCGATAAAATGACCGTTGCTATTGCAGCCGGCGGCACGGCCGGGCACATCAACCCCGCGCTCGCCTTGGCCGAAGAGCTGCGTGACCGTGGCCACCACGTTGTGTTCGTGGGCCAGTCGCGCAAGCTCGAGGGTCGTCTGGTCCCCGAGGCTGGGTTTGATTTTGTGCCCATTACGGTCACGGGCTTCGACCGCTCCCGTCCTTGGACGGCGCTGACCTCGCTGTGGCGTGTCAACAAAGCCAAGCGTGCGCTCGCCAGTCATTTCTCAAAGGTCGGCAAGCCCGATGCCGCCATTGGTTTTGGTGCCTATGTCGAGGTTCCGCTGCTGGGGTGGTGCAAGGGCGCGGGCGTTCCGTATCTGCTGCATGAGCAGAACTCTGTTCCGGGCCTGGCCAACAAGATGATGAACTCCCACGCCGCCCGCGTGTGCATCTCGGTGCCGGCAGCGCGTTCGGTCTTTGAGCGCGAAGGTGACCCTGACCACGTGCTCATGACCGGCAACCCCGTACGTCGCTCGGTGATCGAGGGCGATCGCGCTCGCGGCCGCAAGGCACTTGGCGTTCCCGAGGACGCTACGCTGCTGCTCGTCTTTGGCGGTTCACTTGGCGCCCAGCACCTCAACGAGCGTGTGGCTTCGCTCAAAAACGAGCTGCTTTCGCGCAAGAACCTCTATGTGTTGCATTCGACGGGTGCCGACGGCTTTGAGGAGACCGAGCGCGCTTTGGCGCTGACGCCCGAGGAGGCGAAGCGTTACCGCGTCCAGCCTTACATCGACAACATGGGCGATATGCTGGCTGCTGCCGATTTGGTGCTCTCGCGTTCGGGCGCATCGAGCGTGGCCGAGATCGCTGCACTCGCCGTGCCTTCGGTGCTCGTGCCGTACCCGCATGCGACGGCCGACCACCAAACCACCAATGCCCGTTATCTGGTCGACGCTGGGGCCGGCGTGCTCTGCGCCGATGCCGATATCGACGGTTCTGCCTTTGCCGATGAACTGCTGCACCTGGTCGATGACGCGGCGGCGCGCGACGCCATGCGTCAGGCGGCGCGTGGTCTGGCCCAGGATAGGGCCGCCGCTCTTCTGGCGGATGCGGTAGAGGGTTTGCGTTAGTTAGACGGGATATCGTCGGTCGCCCTCGCGCTGATGCGGTAGGTGCGGTACAGTTAACGGGTTACAGGCAGTGTTTACGCAAGGAGTACACGAGCACATGGCTGATTCCCAGACTGCAACCTCCGCGCCCGAGTTTAAGAGCGCCCACTTTATCGGTATCGGCGGCGCCGGCATGAGCGGCATCGCCCTCGTTCTGCACGAGCGCGGTTATGCCGTTACCGGCTCCGACCTTAAGACGTCACGTTATATCCGCCAGCTTACCCGCGCTGGTGTGAAGGTGCATGTGGGCCATGAGGCCGCCACGATCGACGAGGTCAAGCCCGACGTGGTTGTTGTCTCCACCGCTATTCCGGAGTCCAACCCTGAACTCGTGCGCGCTCGCGAGCTTGGTATTCCCGTGTGGCCCCGTGCTAAGATGCTCTCTGCTTTGGGCCACGGCTACACCACCGTCGCTGTTGCCGGCACGCATGGCAAGACCACCACGTCTTCGATGTGCGCCACCATGCTCGACCGCATGGGTCTGGATCCGAGCTTCTTGATCGGTGGCATCGTCGAGGGCTATGACACGAACGGCAAGAACGGCTCGGGCGACTACTTTGTCGCCGAGGCCGACGAGTCCGACAGCTCCTTCCTGTTCCTGAACCCCAACGTGGTCATTGTGACCAACGTCGAGGCCGACCACCTCGATCACTACTCGGGTATCGAGGAGATCGAGGCAACTTTCGCCAAATTCATGAGCCTGGTGGGCGAGGACGGCACCGTCATCGTCTGCGGTGAGGACCCGCATCTGGTCGAGCTCGCCAAGTCGACGGGTCGTCACGTGCTTTCCTACGGCTTTGCCGAGGGCAACGACATCGTCTGCATGCACCCGGATGTCAAGGGCATCCAGAGCGACTTTATCGTTCGCTTTGAGGACGGCACTGAGCATGCCGTGGAGATCAAGAGCAATCCCGGTCGCCACAACATGCTCAACGCCACGGCGGTACTCACCGTCGCCCATGTCCTGGGCCTTGACATCGACGCCGCCGCCAAGGCGCTTTCGAGCTTTGAGGGCGTCCGTCGTCGCTTTACCCACGTGGGCGATATCGATGGCATCACCGTGGTCGATGATTACGGCCATCACCCCACCGAGATCAAGGCGACGCTTGCTGCCGCTTCGTCGCTGGGCTACAAGCACGTCGACGTCGTGTTCCAGCCGCACCGCTATTCGCGCCTGCAGGCCCTGTGCGACGACTTTGCCGATGCATTTGCCAATGCCGATAAACTGCTGCTGATTGATGTGTTCTCGGCTGGCGAGATGCCCATTCCGGGTGTCACCTCTAAGATGCTCGCCGATACCGTGCGCGCCAAGCATCCTGGTAAGGAGGTCGTGTATTGCTCCAGCCGTCTTGAGCTTAATCAGGAGCTCGAGCAGATGGTGGGCGAGGGCGACCTGCTGCTCACAATGGGTGCCGGTGACGTTACGACCGTCGGTCCCGAGTTTATCGAGTATCTGACTGCCAAGAAAGACGCTTAAGTCTAATGGGTCTGTTTAACGCCGTCATGGCGCTCTCGGGCATGATCGACACGGATGTGATCGAGGACGAGCGCCTTGCGCGTCATACGAGCTATCGTATCGGCGGCAAGGCCGACCTCTTTGTGACGTGCCATAGCTATCATGCCCTCCGCCGCGCCGTGGCGGTGCTCGATCGCGAGCAGGTGCCGTGGGTCATCGTCGGCAAGGGCTCCAATCTGCTGGTTGCCGATGGCGGTTATCGCGGTGCCGTCATTTCGCTCGGACGTGAGTTTCAGCGCACGGTTGTTGCCGATGACGGTTGTACGCTGACGGTCGGTGCGGGCGTGATGTTTGCGCGCCTGGTCAACGATGCCCTGTCGCGTAGCCTCTCGGGCCTTGAGTTTGCCGTTGGCATCCCCGGGTCGGTCGGCGGTGCGATATCTATGAATGCCGGCACACGGACCGAATGGATTGGCTCGCTGGTTGAGGATGTCGTAACGTTTGACCCGGTATCCGGTATCAAGCATTATGCGGGGTCCGAGATCACTTGGGGCTACCGCGAATGTAGCCTTCCCCGCAATGAGATCATCCTCGAGTGCGTGCTCAAACTTAAACCGGCGCCCAAGGCCGACATTCGCGAGCGCATGGAGCGGTGCCTGACGAGGCGCAAGCGTACACAGCCCATGGGTCGCGCATCCTGCGGGTCGGTCTTTCGCAACCCGCCCGATGCGAGTGTGGGCAAGCTTATCGAGGATTGTGGATTAAAGGGTTTTTCGATTGGCGGCGCGGAAGTTTCGCCCGTTCACGCTAATTTTATCGTTAATAACGGAACTGCCTCGGCCGATGACGTTGCCGCGGTTATCAGACATGTGCACGGAAAGGTGAGGGAGGCGTATGGCATCGAGCTCAGACCGGAAGTTAAATTCCTCGGCTTCTAGAGCATCGAAACCCACCTTCCGCCGCGCCGGAGGGCGTTCCGGCGCGCCTGCCAAACCTCAACGCAATACCGTCGCGCACTCTAAGCCTGTCGGGCATGCTCGACAGACCAGTCGTCCGGTCGTCGGCTCGCAGCTCGGTAATCGTCCGGCTGCAAAAAAGTCCTCGCGTCCCTCGGTGACGTCAAAGTCTGTTATGGGCGCCAAGCCTGCCCGCCCCATGGCAACTCCTAAGCCCTCGACGGGAACTAAAGCGGCGCGTCCAGGTCGCACACTGGGCGCATCGAAACCGCGCTCGCTGACATCGGTGCCGGCTACCGCCAAGAAGCCTTCGGGTAAAAAAGGCGTAAACCCGTTGTCTTCACTTGGGGCGATGGCAAATAAAACATCAGACGCCGCTTCTGTCGTTGCAGGCAAAGGCAAAATCGTGGGCGGGGTTCTGGCCGCCTTGGCCGTGCTCGTCGTCGTTGCCATCGTGGTGATTAACTCTGGATTGTTTACTGCCACTGATATTCAGATTCAAGGCAGCGAGCATGTGACGAAGCACGATGCTATCCAGCTGATCGATTTGCCCGAGGGAACGTCGCTTTTTAACGTCGATCCCGACCAGATTACCGAGGATCTCAAGCAGAACCCGTGGGTCTCGGGCGTGGATGTCCAGCGTCAGTTCCCGCATACGCTCATCATTACGCCGATGGAGCGCAAGGTCATTGCAATTGCCTATATCAGCTCCGATGACCTTGCCTGGGCCATCGGGGATGATGACACCTGGATCGCCCCGCTGTCGACGTCGGTCGAAGTGGATGACCAGGGCAACGTCATCACGACGGGGCAGGGCTCAAATACCCTGACCGGCATTGATGCCGCGCTGGCGCTCGCTAAGCACTATGGCGCGGTGTTGTTGACTGATGTCTCGGCGGATGTCGCTCCGGTTTCCGGCCAGGCAGTGAGCTCCAAGGCCGTTAAGGCTGGCTTGGATTATGTGCGTGGTTTTTCGAGCGAGTTCTTGGGACAAGTCAAGGATATTTCCACGCCTTCGGTCGAAGCCATCTCGGCAAACCTCAATAACGGCATTGAGGTGTCGCTGGGCGATTCGGACGATATCGCCAAGAAGGAACGCGTAGTCACCAAGTTGCTTTCGCAGGTAGAGGGCGTAACGTATATCAATGTGCGCTCTCCGGGCAACTACACATTTAGGAATGCTCCGACCTCATAGCGCTGGTTGATGCTTTGTTGAGTGGCCATACCACGCCGTTTATCTGGTTTGTTTGGTTTTCACGGTCAATTATTTGACTGATACGTTCATAATGTGCAACCATAATACGGTTTACCTTTGCATTTACTTTCAACCTGAAGGTTAATGTGCGCAGGGGTCGACCCATGCTATGGCTATAACCTTTGTTCGGAGGACCGACATGCACGAGACAGAGATCAACAACTACCTTGCCGTCATTAAGGTGGTCGGCGTCGGCGGCGGCGGTACCAACGCGGTCAATCGAATGATCGAAGAGGGCATCCGCGGCGTCGAGTTTGTTGCCATCAACACCGATGCTCAGGCACTCGCGATCTCTGATGCCGATATCAAGGTGCACATCGGCACCGACCTTACCCGCGGCCTGGGCGCCGGCGCCAACCCCGAGGTTGGCCGCAAGGCTGCCGATGAGTCCCGCGACGACATTGCCGAGGCGCTCGCTGGCGCCGACATGGTGTTCATCACCTGCGGCGAGGGCGGTGGCACCGGTACCGGCGCTGCTCCCATCGTTGCCGATATCGCGATGAACGAGGTCGGCGCACTGACCGTCGCCGTCGTGACCAAGCCCTTCACCTTCGAGGGCCGCAAGCGCAAGAAGAGCGCCGAGGAGGGCATTAAGACCCTCTCCGATTGCGTCGATACCATGATCGTCATCCCCAACGATAAGCTGCTCGACATCGCCGAGAAGAAGACTACCATGCTCGAGGCCTTCGCGATTGCCGATGGCGTCCTTTCCCAGGGCACCCAGGGCATCACCGACCTCATCACCGTCCCCGGTATCATCAACCTGGACTTCGCCGATGTTAAGACCATCATGAAGCAGGCCGGTACCGCCATGATGGGTATCGGTACCTCTTCTGGGGATACCCGTGCCGTCGACGCTGCCCAGCAGGCCATCTCCAGCCCGCTGCTCGAGAGCTCCATCGATGGTGCCACACGCGTGCTGCTCTCCATCGCCGGTTCCAAGGACCTGGGCATCCAGGAGATCAGCGACGCCGCCGACGTTGTCGCCAACGCCGTCGACCCCGAGGCCAACATCATCTTCGGTACCGTTGTCGACGAGTCCCTGGGCGATCAGGTGCGTATCACCGTCATCGCTACGGGCTTCTCCGACTCCAACGTCAACCGTCAGGACGAGCTCTTTGCTGCTCAGCAGTCTCAGAGCAAGGCCGCTGCCTCCGCTGAGCCGCAGCGCACCGCTCCGGCCACCAGCCCGGCTCAGGCCGCTCCGACCCGCAACGTCGGTGGCACCGAGCTTCCTAACTTCGGCAACGATCAGTTCGAGCTTCCCGACTTCCTGAAGCGCGGTAGCTTCTAAGTCGTTCTTTGCATTGTTGCTCACGGGGGCGTGTCCGTATGGACGCGCCCTTTTTATTTCGACTTTGTAAACTAGAACCTCCAATCTCTTTACGTTCCCTTTACGATTGCCTCCAGTGCAGCAGGTATCCTTTTAGAGAAGTATGACAGCCGTATAAACGCGGGCTGTAGCGGCGATGCCGCGGTACTTGTGTTATTAGGAGGCTTTAGTATGGCAGCACGTGCGGACAACGTTTCGCGTGTCGACCATGATGGAGTTACGTTGGTGGAAGGCGCGACATCCGATGTTCGCTTTGCCTTCACCGAGCGCGCCGGTGGTGTTTCCGAAGATGCGTACTCCTCACTCAATTTGGGCTCGCATGTTGGCGATGACCCCTTTGCTGTTCAAGAAAATCGTCGTCGCGTGCTCGAGGCTATGGGTGCCGCCGAGTGCGAGCACAACTTGCTCGTTCCCAATCAGGTCCATGGTGACCATATCGTTGCGGTGACCTCGAACGGCGCCGATGACCTTGAGGACGTCCGCGAGCAGATTGCCGAGGGCTGCGATGCCATCGTCTGTACGGCGCATAACGTACCCGTGCTGCTCTGCTTTGCCGACTGCGTTCCCGTGGTGCTGGTGGCCCCCGGCGGATTTGCCGTGGTGCACTCCGGTTGGAAGGGCACGATTGCACGTATTTCCGCCAAGGCGTGCCAGGCGCTTTGCGATGCTGCCGGTTGCGATGCGAGCGACGTTTCCGCCTATATCGGCCCCCATATCTTGGGTGACGAATATGAGGTATCCCAGGAACTCATGGATCGCTTTGCCGCCGAGTTCTCTTGCATCGATGCGAATACCTCTCGCATGCTCGATCTTTCCGCTGCCATTCGCGAGGCGCTGGTAGATGTCGGTGTCGACGCGGATAATATCGTGGATACCCAGCTTTCGACCGTGCGTCAGAACGACCGCTTTTATTCCTACCGTAACGAGGACGGCACCTGTGGGCGCCATGCTGCTATCGGCGTGATGCTATGAGAAAGATCGTATCGGTCCTGAGCGCCGCTGTGCTTACGCTTACGCTGTGCGCCTGTTCTTCGGGATCTTCTAGCTCTTCCATTACCGTGGCCGGCTCCACGACCTGCCTTCCTATCGCCGAGATTGCGGCCGAGGGCTTTAAGGAGGAGACCGGCATCGACGTGCTCGTTTCCGGTTTGGGTTCTTCCGCTGGGATCGAGGCCGTCAGCGCCGGCACGGCCGATATCGCCAGCTCCTCCCGTGGACTCAATGCCGACGAACAGGATCTGGGCCTGACTCCCATTGTCATTGCCCACGACGGTATTGCGGTCATCGTGAACGACGACAACCCCGTCGATAACCTCTCGACCGAGCAGCTCCGCGATATCTACGCCGGCAAGATTACCAATTGGAAAGAGGTCGGTGGCGAGGACCTGAGGATTCAGGTCATCAACCGAGACGAGGCGTCCGGTACGCGCGAGGCCTTCCGTACCATCGTGATGGATGGCACGCCGTTCGATCGCCGCTCGGCCGTTCTTTCGGGTACGGGCCAGGTGCGCGACGTGGTATCTCGTTCGCGTGGGGCCATCGGCTACATTTCGCTGGGCTTCGTCGATAGCCTCAACGCCAAGACCTCGGTCAAGGCCGTCTCGGTCAATCATGTTGAGGCGTCCGAGAAGACGGTCGCGAGTGGCGGCTATCCCATCTCGCGCGACCTTTACTTCTTTGTGAAGGGTGTGCCTTCGCAGCAGGCGCAGGATTACATCGACTATGTGACGTCCGAAAAGATGGACAAGCAGATTCGCGAGGCGGGCTTTATTCCCGTCACCAACGACGAGAAGGGGAGTGAGTAGCATGGAAGCACAGGAAAACTCCCAGACTGAGCAGAATGTTCAGACGCCCAAGAAGCGCGAGCTGGCGCTCGTATCGCGCAGTACCTATATCAAGGAGAAGGCGCTGCAGTGGATCTTCTTTGCCTGCGCGTTCTTGGCGGTCGTTACCGTCATCCTGATTTTTGTCTTTACCACGTACTCGGCGCTGCCCGTCTTTACTGACATCGGTCTGGCTGACTTCTTTAGCTTTACGTGGGCGCCTTCCGAGGGCCACTACGGCATCTTGTCGCTGCTTGCTGGCTCGGGTCTGGTGACCGTCGGTGCGCTCGCCATGGGCGTGCCGCTGGGCGTGGGTACGGCCGTTTACCTGGTCGAGATTGCCAGCAAGCGCGTGCGCAAGCTCATCAGCCCCGCCGTTGACCTGCTGGCGGGCATACCCTCCATCATCTTCGGCTTCTTTGGCATGATCATCATCCGCCCGTTTATCGCACAACTGACCGGCGGCCTTGGTTTTGGTGCGCTGACGGCGTGGTTTGTGCTCGCCATCATGATCGTCCCTACCATCACCACGCTCACCATCGATGCTCTCAATTCCATTCCCATGGGCATTCGCGAGGCATCGTATGCCATGGGCGCCACAAAGTGGCAGACCATCTATAAGGTCGTGCTACCTGCCGCGAAGCTGGGTATCGTTGATGCCATCGTGCTGGGTATGGGCCGTGCCATCGGCGAGACCATGGCCGTGCTCATGGTCGTAGGTAACGCCCCGGTTATTCCCGACAGCATTGCGAGCCCCATCTCGACGCTCACGAGCCAGATTGCGCTCGACATGAGCTATTCCTCGGGTCTGCACCGCTCGGCGCTGTTCGGCATGGGTGTGGTCCTGTTTATCATCTCCGCCACGCTGGTGGGTATCGTTCGTCTGATTTCCAAGAAGAAGAGGGGGTAGGCTATGTCCGATTCCGTTGACACGACGGTCGATACGACCTCGTCGCGCGAGCGCATCAAGCGTGCCCTTTCCCACGGCAAGAAGGGCCGCATCAACAAGGACCTGTCCAACAAGATCATGCTTGGCGTGTTTCGTGCCGCTGCCTACATCACCACGCTGGTGCTGGTCGCTATCATCGCCTACGTGGTCATCAACGGCCTGCCACACATCTCGCTCGACTTTATCTTCGGTTGGCCCCAGGGCGTCAACGCCGAGGGCGGAATTTGGCCCACGATCGTCTCGACCGTCTACGTGACGGCGCTCGCCATGCTTATCTGCACGCCGATCGCTGTGCTGGCAGCCGTCTATCTGGCCGAGTACGCCAAGCAGGGCAAGGTCGTCGAGCTCATTCGCTACGCTGCTGACGCTTTGGCCTCGGTGCCCTCCATCGTTATGGGCCTGTTTGGCTACGCCTTGTTTGTCGAGGCTATGGGCCTGGGCCTTTCGATGGTCTCGGCCGCTCTGGCGCTCGCGCTCTTGATGCTTCCCATCGTCATGCGCACCACCGAAGAAGCCATTCGCGCCGTTCCGCGCTATATCCGTTGGGGCGCGTACGGCCTGGGCGCTACCAAGTGGCAGGTCGTCTCCAAGATCGTGCTTCCTTCGGCCTTTGGCCGCATTGCCACGGGCATCGTCCTTGCCATCGGCCGTGCCATCGGCGAGACCGCCGTGGTGCTCTACACCATGGGCCAGGCCATCAATCTACCTATTTCGCCGCTCGATTCCGGTCGTCCCATGACCGTTCACCTGTACCTGCTTGCCAACGACGGCATCAACATGAACGCAGCCTACGGCACCGCGCTCTTGCTGATGGTGATCATTTTGGCCTTCAACCTGTTTGCGCGCTTCCTGTCGCGCAAGCGTCGCTAGTTAAGGAGTCCCATGTCCGTTTATCAGTCCGCTCCCGCGTTGGAGCAAGCGGCCATTACGGCCAAGGATTTCAACTTTTGGTACGGTGACTTTCATGCGCTGACGGGGCTTGACCTCAACATCGCCAAAAACGCCATCACCTCCTTCATTGGCCCTTCGGGCTGCGGCAAGTCGACGTTTTTGCGCTGCATCAACCGCATGAATGACCTGATTGAGGGCACGCGCGTCGAGGGCACCATGACGCTCGACGGCAACGATATCTATGCCGAGGGTGTCGATCCGGTCGATCTCCGTCGTCGCGTGGGCATGATCTTTCAGCAGCCCAACCCGTTTCCCAAATCCATCTACGAGAATGTCGCCTTTGGCCCTCGTCTGCAGGGCGTGACTAGCAAAAGCGACCTCGATGACATCGTGGAAGAATCGCTCAAGCGCGCCAACCTCTGGAAAGAGGTATCCAATCAGCTCAACAAGGATGGTTTGGCGCTCTCGGGCGGTCAGCAGCAGCGTCTGTGCATCGCGCGCGTGCTTGCGGTGCAACCCGATGTCCTCCTGATGGACGAGCCCTGCTCCGCCATCGACCCCACTTCCGTCTCTAAGGTCGAGGATCTGATGGCCGAGCTGGCGCCCGAGATGACGATTATCATCGTCACGCATTCAATGCAGCAGGCAGCTCGTATCAGTGACTACACCGCGTTCTTCTTGCAGGAAGTTGCCGGCGAGCCCGCTACGCTCATCGAGTATGGTCAAACCGACGCGATCTTCATCAGCCCGGTGGACTCGCGGACGGAAGACTATATCACCGGCCGCTTTGGCTGATCGGTGCGACTAGTCCCAAGCCGATCGGATCTGGT
Organism: Coriobacteriaceae bacterium; assembly: GCA_025993015.1. Taxonomy (NCBI): domain Bacteria; kingdom Bacillati; phylum Actinomycetota; class Coriobacteriia; order Coriobacteriales; family Coriobacteriaceae; species Coriobacteriaceae bacterium. The sequence goes on along the minus strand of DAJPFV010000001.1, from coordinate 174,872 downwards.
CCGGTGCGTATTCACTGTGCGGGCGGCATGACCGCACCCAACTGATTGGAGTGAACCATGCGCAAACTGTTTTCCCGTCAGCTCATCGAGGCCCGTCACGAGATGCTGAGCATCTACGAGGCCGTCGATCTGGCCCTCCACGATGCCGTGAAGGCCTATGTGACCGACGACCGCAAGCTCGCCACCAAGACCAAGAAGCGTACGCTTTCGATTGACGCACGCTGCGCCAACCTGGAGGCCGTCTGCTACAACCTGATTGCCACGCAGTCAGCGGTCGCCTCCGACTTCCGCTTGCTGCAGACGATCATCTACGTCGACTTTAACCTGCAGCGCATGACCGATAAGGTTCGCCAGATTTGCCGCGCCACGCGTCATATGATCAAGGCCGACATCTCGCTGCCCAAGGAGCTTGTCGGCACGGTCGAGGCCGAGGCTGAGGCCGTCTACCAGGTGCTGGGCTCTTCGCTTTCTGCGCTCGTCACCAACGACATGTCCATCATCTGCAACTTGGCCGTCGAGGACGAGCCAGTGCACGCCGCCTACGAGAAGTTCTTCCGCACCTTTAACCGCATGGACACGGGCGATTTTATGGACGACGACAGCAACTATGACGACCTGCGCCGCGCCATCATGGTATCGCGCTATCTCGATCGCATCGCCTCGATTTCCATCGATGCCGCCTGCCGTCTGACCTTCCTGTTGACCGGACAGCGTATGACTGCCGGTGATATCGCCTGCACTGATGAGGATGAGCTCGAGAGCATGCGCGTGCCTTCGGGCGAGGGTGTTATCATGAGGCCCGCCGTCGATGCACGCTACGTTGCCAAGGTGCCCGTTAACGAGGTCAGCGAGGGTCTTCGCTACCTGCTCGATCATCTTGAGGATGAGGACGATGGCGAGGACGACGAGGAGTAAGTAACCCCGTTCGTCGAAAGATTGTAAATACCTAAGTGAGCGCGGCCTTGCACATGCGGGGCCGCGCTCTTGCGTTAGCATGGGACTACTTGTTTGGCTGTCAGCGGAGGCGATTGGCAATGGATAACTATTTGGACTTGATGCGCGCTCGCCGCGAGCAGATTCTGGAACGTTTTTATGCGGCGCTCGATCGCGCGGGCCGTCCCCACGACGCCGCGCGCCTCATTGCCGTGTCCAAGACCGTTGGTGTCGATGAGACCGTTGCCGCCATCCAGGCGGGGTATCGCCATTTTGCCGAGAATCGCCCGCAGGAGCTGGTTCGCAAGCTCACAGGTTTGGCGGAGCATCCGGAGCTGCCCGAGGTGCGCTTCGATATGATCGGCAACCTGCAGACCAATAAGATCAATGCGGTGCTGGGCTCAGCCGAGCTGATTCACTCGGTGGGTTCGCTGCATCTGGCGCAGGCGATCTCGAGCCGTGCTGCCCGCAAGATTGAGGCAGGCGAACTCGCCGGCCCCCAGCGTGTGCTCATTGAGGTCAATGTGAGTGGTGAGGAGTCGAAGGGAGGCTTTTCGCCCGATGAGATTCGCGCCGCCGCGGGTGAGCTTGCGGAACTTGAGGGAATTTGCGTACAGGGGCTTATGACTATGGCGCCCCGGGGGAATAAGGATGTGGCACGCCGCACCTTTGCGGGGCTTCGTGAGCTGAGGGATGAGCTGGAGGCGGCGCATCCCGATTTGAACCTGCCTGAGCTTTCCTGCGGCATGAGCGAAGACTTTGAGCCTGCCCTTGAGGAGGGCTCTACGCTCGTTCGCCTGGGCAGGGTAGTATTTAGCCCGGAGTTTGCAGTAAAATAAGGCTCTGAAGTGCGCACTGATTATCGGGGCGCCTGCACTAAACCGCGAGAGGACACAACCATGGGCTTCCTTGACGAGATTAAAAATAAGATGCACCTGGGCGGCCAGCAGGGTTACGACCAGGGTTATGGCCAGGACGACGACTACGGCTACAATGATGGCTATGACGATGGCTATCAGGGCAACGGCTACAGCGGTGCTTCGGGCGAGGGCTTCTACACCCAAGACGAGCCGAGCAACGGCCTGCTTGGTCAGACGCGCCGTGGTGAAGCTGAGTCGGTTGCCGTGTATACACGCTCCGGGCAGCTGGTCGGCGATGACTCCCGCCATGCCACGACGTATAACCCGCCTTCGCGCTCGCAGGACAGTGTTGCGAGCGGTTATCGTCCTGGTGCCTATGACACGCCGTCGAGCTACGCCGAGAACACCCGCGCCCGTGCCGCCGCTGCGCCTGCGCCTGCACCGAGCGATGCCTCGGCCTATGCGAGCAATATCATCAACGCCACACCGCAGCTGCCGGCCTATGTCCTGCGCCCCGAGAGCTATGACGACGTGGAGACCGTGGTGCGCCGCGTTCGCACCAAGCAGCCTGTCGCACTGATTTTTGTGGGCGTACGCACCGAAGTTGCCAAGCGCGTCTTGGACTTCTCTTACGGCTTTGCCTGCGGTCTGGGTGCCACGGTCAAGGAGGTGGGCGACCGCGTGTTCATGGTGCTGCCCGCCGGTTGCGAGGTCAAAGATTCCGATCTCAAGAAGCTTCGTGCCGACGGCTACCTTAAGTAAAGACAAGACGAGGAGATTCCCATCAACATCTACACTATCGTCCAGCTGGTCAATACGCTGTTCAACTTCTATTCCACGCTCATTGTCGTCTACTGCTTTATGACGTGGATTCCCATGAAGCAGGGTGGTTTGCTTCAGGATATTGCCGCGGTGCTTGATAGCGTGTGCGGTCCGTGGCTCAACCTGTTCCGTCGTTTCATCCCGCCGATGGGCGGTATCGATTTTTCGCCGGTCGTTGCGATTATTGCGTTGCAGTTGGTGCAGAGGCTGGTTCTGCAGCTTCTTATAGGTATACTCGTGTAGAACTGTCTTAGTAACTTACGTCGGGCGTGTAGCGCCGAGGCGATGAAAAAGGAGACTTGTTATGGCTATTACCCCTGCAGACATCCAGGCTCAGACTTTCTCTGAGGCCAAGCGTGGCTACGATCCTGCTGAGGTCGACGTCTTCTTGGAGACGCTGTCCTCTGAGGTTGACGCTATGCTCGCTAAGATCGTCGACCTTAAGGGTCGTCTGACTGCTACCGAGCAGCAGCTTGCCGATGCGCAGGCTCAGCTTGCCCAGGCTCAGGATGCCCCCGCCCAGGCCGTTCCTGCCGCCCCCGTGGCTGCTCCCGCCCCTGACTTCTCCGCTCAGGAGCGCCAGATTTCCGCTGCCCTGATCGCTGCCCAGCAGACCGCTGAGACCATCGTCAACGATGCCAATGAGAACGCTGAGCGTATTCGCAACGAGGCTGACGCCAAGGCCCGCGAGGTTATCCGCCAGGCTCTGACCGAAAAGCAGGCTGAGCTCGAGGAGATCGATCGTCTCAAGGCTTCTCGTGAGGAGTTCAAGGCCGAGTATCTCAAGCTCATCCAGCACTTCATGGACGATGCCCAGAACTCCTTCCCGGCCGACCTCATGGCCTCCACGCCGGTCGGTTCTGCCGCTTCTCCTGCGGTGACTGTTCCCGCCGAGCCGCTGCCCGTCGCTGACCCGGTTGTCCCCGTGGCCGATCCCTTCGCCCCGATCGACAACTTCGCTGCCGACGACCTGGACTAACATTCGGCCTACAATTTAGTGCCTAGAAAGGACCCGCAGCTTGCGGGTCCTTTTTTATGACTGTACCGGGGCGCGCAACATAAAAAACCGAGCCCTGCACATAGTGGCGCAGAACTCGGCGAACCGGTGAGCGGTCAAGGATAGGTTTTAGGGCATGTCCCAAAATCTACTTGAGGAGGAAGTCGGAGAGGGGAATGGTACGGGCCTCGCGATGCTCGGAATCGGCGATGTGGTCGGCAGGATATCCGCAGACGAGCATGTGATAGGGATAGACGCCCTCGGGCAGGTTGAACTGCTCCTGTGCCACCTCGGGCTTAAAATGGCATACCCAACACGTTCCCAGGCCCTGCTCGGTGGCCTCCATCATCATCTGATCGCACACTATGGACGTATCGATTTCACTGGAATTCATCTGGTCATACGGGCGCACCCAAGCGTCTTCGGTAACGCTACAAATAAGGAAGATGAGCGGAGCGCCAAAGATAGATCCATCACGAGCAAACCGAGGCTGACAAGCAGCAGCCTTCTCCAGAAGCTCAGGCGTATCCAGCACCATCACACGAGAAGGATGATTATTACAAGCAGAAGGAGCAATCCGCCCAGCCTCAACAATGGCATCCACCACAGCCTGCTCCACAGCCCGATCTTCAAACTCACGACAAGAATACCGACCCCGAGCCAGATCCAAATAACTCACAACCAAGCCCTCCAAATTCAGTGTATCAACCCAAAGCAAAACAAAGGGTACCCAAAGCCCGATCCAGCCAAACGTTTAAGGCGGTCCCAAAGTTCCCAATCGGGCTCAAAGGCCCTGTCAACAAAAGCCTCATTGCTTTCAAAGTATCAGCCAAAGTTCCCAATGGTGGTACGTAAGGCGAAGGGCCGGCCACGGTTTGCTTTCGAACGACTCTGCAAAGCAGCCGGAGTGAGAAAGCAAACCGTGGCCGGCCCTTCGCCGCCGGGACACGTACCCCCAATTAACTGTTCTTCATGACAATCGAATCCACAACATCGGCCACATTCTCGCAGCAGTCGGCGCAGTACTCCAGGAAGGCGTAGACGTCACGCCAAGCGATGACCTCGAGCGGATCCTTGCCGTTAACGTGCAGGTTGCGCATGGCGTTGATGTAGAGCTCGTCGGCCTCGGACTCGATGGTGTTGATCTGGATGACCAGCTCGCGCAGCGTTTTGGACTTGCGGTAGTTGGGAAGCTCGACCATCAGGTCTTTCATGGCGCGGCAGGCGTCAGTCACCTTGTGGGCGATGACGATGGCGTCGGGATGGATGCTCTGAATGTTGGTGAAGTAGACGCGCTGCACGACGCCCTCAATACGGTCGAGCACGGTGTCGAGCGCGCAGCTCATCAGATCCAGATCCTCGCGCTCGAGCGGGGTGATAAAGGCGGTGAGCAGGGCGTCTTCGAGCTCGTGGTGCTTCTTGTCTGCCGCATGCTCAATCGCATGCATCTTATTGAGCATGTCGTGAATCTGCGCGGGGTCGAAGTTCTCGAAAATCTTGGTGAGCAGCTCGGCGGCCTGGACGGCAAGGTCGGCGCAGGCGACGTAGTTGTCGAAGTAGAACGAATCGGGTTTCTTTGCCATGAGCGGGTCCTTTCGAGGCGAAGACGGGTGGGCGAAGTATTACGGTCCGGATGGACGCTCGGTTTGACTAGATGAACATCATGAACAGCTTGGCCATGACAAAGCTGATGAGTCCGCAGGCGGGGAAGGTAAAGAACCAGGTGAACATCATGTCCTTGACCACGCCAAAGTTGATGGCCGAAAGGCGCTTGACGGCACCGACGCCCATGATGGCGCAGGTCTTGATATGGGTGGAGGACACGGGGATGCCGGTAAGGGTGGCAAGCAGCAGGTTTGCGGCGCCTGCGAGGTCGGCGGAGAAGCCCTGGTACTTTTCGAGCTTGACCATGCTCTGGCCGACGGACTTGATGATGCGCTCGCCGCCCACGCTGGTGCCGATACCCATAGTGGCCGAGCACAGCAGCATAATCCAGATGGGGATGCCTGCATCGCCGACGCTCGTCTGGCCGCTGGCAAAGGCCACGCCTAAAAAGAGCACGCCGATGAACTTCTGTCCATCCTGCGCGCCGTGCATAAAGCTCATGGCCGCAGCGCTCGCGATCTGAGCGTATTTAAAGAAGACATTGGCACGTCGCCTGTTGGCGGCGGCGAAAAGAATCGAGACGAGCTTGCACAGGACCCAACCCATGACAAAGCCCAAGCCGATGGAGAGCGCCAGACCGTAGATAACCTTCATCCACTCGTGGACGTTGACGCTGCTCGCGCCGCCGAGGGCGATAGCGGCACCGGTCAGGCCGGCGATGAGGCTGTGGCTTTGCGAAGTGGGGATGCCAAAACGCGACGCTGTGGCGCCGTAGACGACGATGGAGAACAGCGCCGCGCATAGGCAGGCGAGCGCCATGGTGCTATTTCCGCCAAAGTCGACGATATGTGAGATGGTGTTGGCGACGCTCGCGTTAAAGTGCGTCATGATGAGTACGCCGAGGAAGTTGAATGCGGCGCTCATGAGAATGGCGGCACGGGCGGGCATGCAACGCGTAGTGACGCAGGTCGCGATGGCGTTGGGCGCGTCGGTCCATCCATTGACGAAGATGGCGCCCAATGCGAGGATCACGGTGACGGCAAGGACTGGGTTCGACACAATTTGGCCGAGGAAGGTTGAGAACGTTACGTCCATATATGGGCTTTCTCGAAGTTTGCAGGCACGTTACAAAAACATGATAAATCGTATCACCTCCTGCGGGTCTCTTTACCGAGTTCTGATGGGAGAAGTGAACTTTTTGGCACTAAAATTGAATATTTGCCCTGTTGACCGCGGGTGTTCTTTTTGCTAACACGCCATGCGGACACGTGCGATTACTACGACACTCCAAAACCACAGTCTGTTCGCTTTACAACATACAAACATGCGTTCGATAATAGGAGGCATGGAATATCGACAGACAGACGGCAAAACTCGGCGCGTACACAAGCAGTATGTGGACGTCGTGGCTCGCATCCTCGCGGGCGGACAGGTTGTGCCGGTTACCGTCTGCTGGGTTGACGGTCGCTGCTTTACGATTGACGAAATTATCTCGACCACCGGGTTTGGCCTGATGGTCCACGGCATCCGTACGGCAACCTATAAGGTGCGTTTTGGCGGGCACGCGACCGAGTTGTATCTGGAGGACCAGACGCGCGAGCGGGCGGACGGCTCGCAGGCACACGTGATGCGTTGGTGGGTCTGGGCCTTTGATCGCACGCTCGAGGGCGAGCGCCGTAGGTAAGGACGTACGGCATTCGGGTACAATGACAGGAATCTTGTCAGCTACTGCGCTGTCGCGGCGCTTTTGAAAGGACGAAATTATGAACGATATTCAGGGCTATCAGAACGGCCCCATCGAAACCGGCGCAAGCCGTGCCAAGGAGATGTCGCCGCGTGCGTATAATCTTGCCATGTCTGCCCTGATCTTCTTGGGCTTTTGCGCCATGGGCGCCGGCGCCTACTTTACGAGCACCATGTCGTTTGCGCGCATGATGATGAGCGGCGCCGCCTTGCCGCTGGTCTTTGGCTCGTTTATTTTGACCATCGTCGGCATGGTCATGATGTCGGCCGCCGCCAGCAAGCAGTCCGTGGGCCTGTCCCTTGTGGGCTACGTAATCTTTGCGAGTACCTTTGGCCTGACCGCGTCGTTTGGCCTTGCCAACTATGACCTGCCCACCATCAACACCGCTTTTATCGCCACGGCCGCCATCACCTTTGTCTTTGGCGCGCTTGGCGTGACCTTCCCCAAGTTTTTCCAGCGTGTGTATGGCATCGGTTTTGGTATTCTGCTCGCCACTATTCTGGTTGAGATCGTGCTGATGTTCATGGGCGTTTCGCAGTCCATCACCGACCTGATCGTGATTGTGGTGTTCGCTGGCTTTATTGGCTACGACACCTATGTTGCCACGACGGTGCCGCCTACGCTGCCCAACGCCGTGCTCATGGCCTCTAACCTGTTCGTGGATATTATCAACGTGTTCCTGCGCATTCTGAACATCCTCGGCCGTCGCGACTAGTGGCGAATTGCGGCGGTGCTTGCCGTGCGTGCAAATCGATGCGAAAGGCGGTCCTTCGGGGCCGTCTTTTTTGTACGCGGCGGGGTATCATGGATGGGAAAAGCCGATAGCGGCAGAGACCGAGAAAGGTGACCACTTATGGCAGACGTCGACAACAGGAACCGTAACCGCAGGTCCAACCGAGCGGGTCAGCCCAATCCCAAGCGCGAGGCCCGTGCCAAGGCCGCCGAGCGTCACGTGGCAACTGTGTCCGAAGCGTGCGCCAAGGATATCGAGCGTTCGCTTGCCGGTGTTCGCGAGTTTGACGGTATGCCTGCCGGCTTTGTCTCGGCGATGAAGGCCAAGGCCCAGAAGGCAGCGGCTGCCGAGGAGCAGGCTGCCGAGGACGTCGAGGCTGCTGAGGCTGCCGAGGTTGAGGCCGCTGAGGTGGAGACTGCGGTCGAGCCCGAGGTGGCACTCGAGCCCAACGAGTCGGCCGACGAAGCCGAGTCCGCGCCCGCGGAGGAGGCTGCTCCGGTCCTGCCCGAGGTCACTGTGCTTGATGCCTCCGCCACGCAGGCAATCCTCGATAACGGCCGCGGCTATGCGCAGTTCTGCGACATGGCCGTGCTCGCCTTTGCCTCGTTCACCAATCCGGGCGGTGGCTATATTCAGGGTTATCTGGGCCAGGAGGCCACGCTGTGCGCCGATTCGTATCTGTACAACGTTCTCGATAAGCAGCGCAAATGGTACGGCGAGAACCGTCGCCGCAACATCAACTGCGAGCTTTACCGAAACCGTGCGCTGGTGGTGCCTGCGGTGCGCTTCGACCGCAACCACGTGCATGCATACGCCGACGTGATCGTGGCCGCCGCGCCCAACGTTAAGCGCGCCCGCCAGGAGTATCGCGTGAGCGACGATGCTCTGCTGGATGCCCTGCGCGACCGCATTCGCTTTGTGCTTGCCATCTGCGACGAGCTAGGTCGCGAGAAGCTCGTGCTGGGCGCTTGGGGCTGCGACAACAACGGCTTTGACGCAGAGGCCGTGGCCGAGCTCTTCCGCAAGGAGCTCGCGTCGGGCGACTTTAAGGTCAAGCAAGTCTTCTTTGCCGTGCCTTCTACGCGCTGGGATGAGGATTTTGCCAAGTTCGAGCACGTGCTGGCAAACTTCCCCGAGCGCAACGAGGAGTCCTATGCCCAGGTTGCCGCTCGCGCTGCGGCAGCTCGCGCCGCCGAGCAGATCCAAGCTGCTACCGAGGATGATGAGGACGAGGACGACTGGCGCAAGTACCTGTAATCGGTACGTGCTGACAGATGGGTCGAGCCGGCGGGAGAGGCTGCTTCCGTCGGTTTTTTACTGAGCGAGGGGCTTACGATGAAAAACGTTCTATGCTTTGGCGACAGCAACACCTATGGTTACGATCCGGCGGGCATGCGCGACGGCACCGCGGTGCGCTATGCGCAGGATGTGCGCTGGTGCGGCGTGGCCCAACGTGACTTAGGCGAGGGCTGGCATGTAATTGAAGAAGGCCTCAACGGCCGCACGACGGTACGCGACGACATGTGCCATCTGAACACCAATCTTAACGGCATCCGCGCACTGCCGATGCTGCTCGAGGCCCATAAGCCGCTGGATGCGATCGTTATTATGCTGGGAACCAACGATTGCAAGACGGTCTTTGGTGTGACGGCCTCCGATATTGCCCGTGGCACCATGGCGCTGATTCGCGCGGTGCGTGCATTTCCCTGGACCAATGCTGCACCCTGCCCGCGTATTCTGCTGATGGCACCTATCAAGATCAAGCCGCAAATCGCCGATGTATATATGACCGATTTTGACGAGCGTTCCGTCGAGGCCTCGGAGCATTTTGCTGAATACTATGCGCACGTAGCCGAGCAGTTTGGCTGCGACTTTTTGAATGCAGCGGAGTTTGCCGAGCCGGGCGATATCGACTATCTGCATATGATGCCCGAAAGCCATGAGATCCTGGGTCACGCCGTGGCGGCCAAGCTCCAAGAGATGCTCGGAGAGTAGCGCGACCCCAAGCCACCGCAAAGGGGACGGGCGCCTTTGCGGTGGCTTTGGACTGCGAATCTTAATACTGCCACATGTGGTTGACGGGGCCGGAGCCTTTGCCCATGTCAAAGCCGGCGGCCAGAGCGCCTGTCAGGTATGCCTTGCCGGCGTTGACGGCGTCGGCAAGATCCATGCCCTGAGCCAGCGCGCAGGCGATGGCGGACGAGAGCGTGCATCCGGTGCCGTGCGTGTTGTCGGTCTCGATGCGCTTGTGGCGGAACCACGTGGTGAGTGGATCTCCCAGATGGTTGCCCTCGTCATCGAGTGGCGCGGGTTCGGCCAGTACATCGTTGGCCTCGTTGACAAGATGCCCACCCTTAACGAGGGATGCGCAACCAAAGCGGCGGGTGAGGAGCATGGCAGCATTTTGCTGCGTGCGCTCGGAGTCGACCTCATAGTCGAGCAGTGCCATGGCCTCGGGAATATTGGGCGTGATAACCGTCGCTAGCGGGAACAGGCGGCGGGTGAGCGCCTCGGCGGCATCTTCGGCAATCAGCCGCGCGCCCGAGGTGGCGACCATGACGGGGTCGACGACCACGTTCGTTGCGTTCCAGGCGCTCAAGCGGTCGGCGATGACTTCGATAATCTCGACAGAAGAAACCATGCCGATCTTGACGGCGCTGGGGCGGATATCGTCAAAAACGGCGTCAATTTGCGCGGCTACGATATCTGGCGAGATATCCTGCACGGCGGTAACGCCCAGGGTGTTTTGCGCTGTGATGGCGGTGATGGCCGTCTCGGCATACAGGCGGTGCGCCGTGATGGTCTTGATGTCGGCCTGAATGCCGGCACCACCGCTGGAATCTGATCCTGCGATGGACAGGACGGCGGGTACCTTACTGCGATCCATGTTCGCTCCCTTGTTCGGTCGGATGCAAATGGGTCTTTAAGCCAGCATTATAAAGATGCCCGGGCCGACTCTATGTCGAACCCGGGCGGGCGATGCAATCTTTACGCAAATGTAAGCAAATGTTCACACGTCAACAATTGAGGGGCGCCGGCTCGCCGCTAGAAGCGATCGCAGCGAGGAGTCTAGTCCTCCATGCCAAGGTCGATCGTCGTGCCCTCGAATACCTTGTTGACGGTGCGGACGGCGCACATCTTGCCGCACATGGTACAGGTGCCCTCGGTGGCGGCAGGGGACTCCTCGTAGCGCTTCTTGCCGGTGACGGGATCGAGGGCGCACTTCCACATGGCGTCCCAGTCGAGCTTGCGGCGTGCCTGGCCCATCTTGTCGTCCAGATCGCGGGCGTGCGGCACCTTCTTGGCGATATCGGCGGCGTGTGCGGCGATCTTGGTGGCCATGAGGCCATCGAGCACGTCCTGGGCGTTGGGCAGGCACAGGTGCTCAGCGGGTGTCACGTAGCACAGGAAGTCGGCGCCGGAGCTCGCCGAGATGGCGCCACCGATGGCGGCGGTGATGTGGTCGTAGCCCACGCCGATATCGGTCACCAGCGGCCCCAGCACATAGAACGGCGCATTATGGCACAGGCGCTTCTGCAGCTTCATGTTGGCGGCGATCTCGTCGAGCGCCATGTGACCCGGTCCCTCGACCATAACCTGGACGCCGGCGGCCCAAGCGCGCTTGCACAGCTTGCCCAGCTCGATCATCTCGGCGGTCTCGGTGGCATCGTTTGAGTCGTAGAGACAGCCCGGGCGGCAGGAATCGCCGAGCGAGATCGTCACGTCGTACTCGTGGCAGATCTCGAGCACCTCGTCGTAGAACTCGTAGAAGGGGTTTTCGTTGCCGGTGACTTCCATCCAGCCAAACAGCAGCGAGCCGCCGCGGCTGACGATGTTCATGAGGCGGCCGGTCTCCTTAAAGGTCTTGATGACCGACTTGTTGATGCCGCAGTGGATGGTCATGAAGTCCACGCCGTCCTCGGCGTGCGCGCGAACGACCTCGAGCAGGTCGTCCTTGGTGAGCTTGACCAGCGGCTTTTCCATGTAGCCGATGGCGTCGTACATGGGGACGGTGCCCACCATAAGCGGCGTCTCGTCGATGAGCTGCTGGCGGAACTGGCGCGTCTTGCCCGAGTTGGAGAGGTCCATGATGGCGTCGGCGCCAAAGTCCTCGGCAATCTTGACCTTCTTCCATTCCTCGGCGGCATCGGCCTTGTCGCCCGAGATGCCCAAGTTCACGTTGACCTTGGTGGACAGGCCCTCGCCGACACCAAAGGCGCGCATGCCCTTTTTGATATGCACGATGTTGGCGGGAATGGCGATGCGGCCGTCTGCCACGCGCTCGCGGATGTACTCGGGGTCGCGATGCTCGCGCTCGGCGACCTCTTTCATCTGAGGTGTGATCTGCCCAGCGCGGGCGAAGTCGATTTGCGTGACGAGCTTGGGCTCGGTCTGTGTGCTCATTGGCACGGCTCCCTTCGTTGGCATTACCCATATCAGGTTTGCGGGTCAGGGCGGGCGCGCCCAGTCTCAGCCTGCCGTCTTGTCCTGCAAGCTCCCCGTTTATGTGGTGGGCTCAAGTATAGCTCGAATGGGTACGATTGACGCGATGAGCATGCCCGTGGGGAGGCGAACATGGAAGACAAGCATCTATATCGAGAGATGCAATGGGACGTATCGGCCGAGGAGGGCCGTGCGCACCATGGCCTTGTCGCGATTGGTTTTGCGATCCTTGTCGTGATGGTGATTGCCTGTTGTATCTGGACGTTTGGTGGTCGCGGCTGCGCTGCATGGGAGTTCGAGGCTGATGATAGCCTACCGATTATGACGGTGAGGAGTACTGGCGGTAATGCCAATACGCTCGCCATTCCGGGCGATTATTGGTACCCGCGCGATGAGTTTGTGCAGTTGCAGCTGAGTGGTGGGTCCATTCCGGGCGAAGAAATCGAACGCGTGACGTTTGATGCGGCGCTCAAAACGCTGACGGTGAAGCTCAAAGATCAAGGAGATGTGCCCACGACCATGGATATCGCCCTGACGGAATGGCGTCTGGAGCCTCCGACGGGTGTTGCGGTTTCCGAGGTTGAGCACGTCAAGATTATCTATCAGGACGGTTCGACAAACGGGATTGCAAAGGCCGACGGTCTAGCAGAATAGGTGTCGAGCCTAGCCAGCCAATTCATAAAAGTTGCGGTGGAATAGTTCCTGATTGTGCGATAAAAGGCTCAAATAGGAACTATTCCACCGCAAGTTATATAGAGAAGGCTGAGCGGGTCAGTTTTGGGTGGCGGGTCTAGAGCATCTGTTCGTTGATGAACACGAGGGTGCCTGGGTATGAGATCTCGGGGGCGTGGCGATAGCCGATGTTGAACTCGGTAAGACCGGCGGCGTCCTCGAGCTTGTTTTCTGCCATCCAGCGCACCATGGAGCCGCGCGCCTTTTTGCTGGCGGTCGAGCGCTGGATGGGCTTGCCGTTGCGGACACCTTCGCCAAAGAGACAAGTGACGGTTGTGGCGTCGTCCGCGAGGTGGGGCAGAACGGTTTTGGCATACTCTACGCTGGCGAGATTGACGATCGTGGTGTTTGAGCCTGCCGGGGCGATAGCCCGCGCGAGCTTGTCGCTCCAAAACGCGTAGAGGTCTTGGGCATCGTCAACGGCGAGCTTCGCGCCCATCTCCAGTCGATACGGTTCGACGGCATGGAAGGGACGAACGCACCCGTAGAGGCCGGAGAGGATCCACAGATGGTCTTGCAGCCATGCGAGCTGCACTGAATCCATCACCTCGGGTGCCATGCTCTGGTACTGAATGCCGTGATAGGACATGATGGCGGGGGAGAGGTGACGGGCGAGTGCGGGATTGTCGAGATCGCCGTTTATCAGGATGGGCCCGAACTCATGCAGGGTGTTGAGGCAAGGCCCCAGCAGTTTGTCACTCACGTTCCATAGCGCCTGCAGACCGCCGCTGCCTTCATTCCGCTCGATATCTAGCAGTGCACGGTGGAGGCGAGCCGTCTCGTGCGCAAAAGGTGGAATGCCCAGGACTTCAAAAGCATCTTGGGCCGCGCGCATCTGCTTGGCGGGCGAAATGATGACCTGCAGCATGGACTCTCCTCTGCCAAAAAGGAAGTTGCGGTGGAATACGGTCTGTTTTGGCCGTTTATAGGCCAGTTTAGTCCGTATTTCACCGCAACTGATGAAGGGCTGGTTAGGCGCGCTCGAGGAAGGCCTTGTAGCCGCGGTGGGCCTTGTAGATGTCGGCCTTGTTGGCGACCTCCCAGCAAGCTCCCCGTATATGGTCACCCTGTCAAAGGACGGCAGGGTCGGCATCCAGTATACCCTGCCCCATGGCTTCATGCCCTATGCACGATAGAGACATGTTGCGCGCGGACGTGTTGACGTAACGCCGCTAGCCGATGAGCTCTTCGACCAGTTTCGCTCCGACGATGAGGTCTTCCATGCGAACGTATTCGGCGGTGGAATGGGGGCGCATCATACCGCATGAGAGCACAATGCCCTCGATGCCGTGCTCGGCGAAACTGTTGTTGTCGCTTCCGCCAAAGGTCTCCACGAGGTTGCCTGCAAGGCCGAGTTTGCCGCAGACATTCAAGAAGCGGGTGACCGCGGGCGCGTTCTTGCGCGTGCGGTATGCCTTGATGCGGACCTCTGATGCCATCGAGACCTGTGCTCCGAGATCTTCTGCGGCCTTGGAGATGATTCGGTCGACGCTGTCCATGAGCGCAAGCGCCTCGGCGTGATTGCTGCTGCGGATTTCTCCTGTGCACCGGCAGCTTTCCGGCACGACATTTGCCTGGGCTCCACCTTCGATCGTCCCGATGTTCAGGGTCGTGTGGTCGTTGACGCGTCCCTGTTTAAGACTTGATATTGCCCGTGCTGCAGCCGCGATGGCGTTGATGCCGGATTCGGGTTCAAAACCGGCGTGCGCGGCCCTGCCCAAGAGCGTGGCGGCAAACGAGATGAGCGTCGGGGCTGCGATGGCTGCCGTGCCTGGCGTGCCCGCCAAATCGAGCACATATGCCTCGCGGCTTTTTATCGTGCTAAAGTCCAAGGACCTGCTGCCTCCGTCATAGGCTTCCTCGTCGACGCAGAATACGATCTCGATTCCTCGATGAGGACGGTCTGAGGCAAGGACCGCGCGGACCCCCTCGAGGATTTCTACAATAGCTGCGATGTCATCGGCGCCGAGCACGGTCGTTCCATCCGAGGTGATGGTACCATCTTCATGGAAGATGGCTTTCTTTCCGCGTCCCGGCTCGACGATGTCCATGTGTCCGCATAAAAGGATGGGGTCCTCGCCCGTCGTGCCCTCAAGCCAGGCGTGCAGGTTTCCTGCGTTGCCGCCAAGCTTTGAACCCGCGTCGTCTTCCTTGACCTCAAAGCCGAGCTCTTCCAGTCGCTCGCGGAGCCAGTCTGCGCACTCCCTTTCGTTAAGCGATACTGAGTCCATGCTTACGAGCTGGGTGAATTCGCGTCGTATACGCTGCTCTTGCGTTTCCATGTATATCGTCTTCTCTCTGGCTTGAAGGAGCTTGGGGATTCGTATCTTAAAAGACGAGCATCGCCTTGGTGCCGTCGTAGGAACTAACCAAGTCAAGATCGTTCTTGTCGATGGCAAGGTCGCCGGTGTCGATGACGCTCTCGCCGTATTCGCGATCATGCCATGGGTCATCGAGGTAAAAACGCATATTCCGTTGCCCGGTCACGGTAATCCAATGCGGGCAGTGCTCTGCATGCCAATGCCATTCGTCGATAAGCAGAGCCACAATGCGTCCCTCGTCAAGGAATCGCGCGATATCCGAGGAATCGAAGTCGCCCACACGGATGGGAATCCCTTCTTCGTGTGCCTGTTGCTCGAAAGACAACTGTGTGTCGCGGGCGAGCGCCTTGTTGAGAATCCCTATGTCGCTCGCAGGGTCGAGAATGCATCCGGTGCGTGAGACATATACGGAAGGGGTAAAGCCGCGACGCTTGCAGGCGAGGGCAAGCCCATAGGGATCGCATGCGACCGCCATGGTGGCTTCGCGCCAAAGTGCGATCTCTTCATCGCGCGTAATGCGCTCAACGACGCCCTTGCGCAACAGGGCGTCGAGGACCGCTACCGGCCCGCAGGTGAATTCGGTCGTCTGGTGATAGTTGGCAGGATGCACGGCGTGCGGGGCCACTATAGGGTGCTGGGACGCATCGCCGAGCTCGGTCTTGACGTCGAGGCCGAGCTTTTGGGTCTCCTGCGATGCGTGGTGGAGGAGCTGGTCGAAAAGCGAGCTGTCGCCGTCAAGCGCGCACAGCTTAAGCTGCGCGGTGTGCGGCCTTCTGTAGCCCAGCAGCGCTGCCGTGCCTTCGGGGCCCGCGGCGATAAAGAGCGTGCGCAGTAGGGCGCCTTCAGCTTTTTGGGCGGCGGCGAGGGTGCCGGCAGGCAACGCAAGGCCGGAGGGTAGGGAATCGCGCGGGTCTGCCCCTGGCGTCAAATCGACGATTTGATAAGTTGGTGGCATGTGGATCACCTCAATCGAGCGCTGGGGGCATGGCTGCGATCAGCTTGCGCACGTATGCGTGCTGGGGATGGTTCAAAACGGCGTCAGTCGTTCCGGATTCGATGACCTTTCCGTTTTGCATAACTGCGATGCGATCGGATATGCGGCGAACGGTGTCCAGGTCATGGCTGATGAAGAGGATGGCGAGATTCAGGCTACTTCGCAGGCCAAGGAGGGTCTGGAGAACGTGTGCCTGTATGTTGGCATCGAGCGCGGTGACCGCTTCGTCCGCGATGAGCAGGCGCGGTTGGGGAGCGATGGCGCGCGCGATGGCTACGCGCTGGCACTGCCCGCCCGAGAGGGTGAGGGGCTTTCGATCGGCCAGGTCGGCCGAAAGCCCCACCGATTCCATCAGGTTTCTGACGGCTTGTGCATCGTCTGCGCGGCCGGATGCCCGTAGCGCTTCCTTGAGGGTTTGAGCGACGGTCATGACGGGATTGAGGGAGCCAAAGGGGTTCTGGAAAACGAGCTGCGCCTGTTCCCGGGACCAGGGAAGGGGCTGCCGGGAATCCTTATCGTAAAAGGCCACGGTTCCCTTATCGGGTTTTTCGAGTCCTGCCACGCAACGGGCGACGGTTGATTTGCCAGACCCGGATTCTCCGACCAGTCCCAAAATCTCTCCCGTATGGATGTCGAGGGAAACATCGTCTACCGAGGGCTTGGGATTCCCTTCGAACTGACGGGTCAGGTGCTCCACGCAAAGTACCGTGTCTCCGATTTCGGGGTTATCGCCGTTTTGCAGACGGCGATGCGCCTCGAGTAGCTCTTTAGTGTAGCTCGACTGGGGCGAGGTGGTGATTTTCTCGCTTGGGCCCTCTTCGACGACACGGCCCTTGTCGAAGATAACGAGGTAGTCTGCACGGTCTGCGGCCAGGGGAAGGTCATGCGTGATGATGATAAGGGTCATGCCGCGCTTGAAGCAGGTGCTTTGAAGAAGGTCGAGCACATCTTTTTGAGTGCTGGCGTCGAGTGCCGTGGTGGGTTCGTCGGCGATGAACACCTGCGGCTGCGGCGCGAGCGCGGCGGCGATGGCCACGCGTTGACGCATACCTCCCGAAAGCTCATGTGGGTAGGAATCGTACAGGGTGGGGCTGAGTCCCACGTCGGCGAGAAGTCGCTCGGCTTGCCCACGTCGCTTTGCCTTGGGCAGACGGGAGCCTGCGGCAATTTGGCTTCCGCAGGTGCGCAGCGGATTGAGCGAAGAGAAGGGGTCTTGCGGAAGCCAGACGATCGCCGATCCGCGCTGGGCCTCCCAGGTGCGCTCGGGGGCCGTGAGGTCGATGGGGGTGTCCATGATCTTGAGTGATCCCGAGGCGTGGGCGCCGCGCGGCAAGAGCCCAGAGATGGCCTTTGCGGTCAGGGATTTTCCCGACCCGGACTCGCCGACGATACCCACCGTTGCGTTTGCGGGTATCGAGAGGCTCGCGCCCTGGATCAGCTCGGTTCCGTTGATGGATACGTGAAGGTCTTGCAGCTCAATGGGCGTCATGCGTGGGCCTCCTCTCGATTGCCTGCTGCGATGTTGTCACCGATGACGTTTAAGGCGATCGATGTGACGATGATGACGACTGCGGGCGCGATAGCCGCGGCGGGATTGCTGTAGATCAGCGAGCGGGCGTCGGAGAGCTGCCTTCCCCAGTCTGCCTGCTGTGGAGAGATGCCGATTCCCAAGAACGACAACGAGGAGAGCGAGACCAATGCGTTGGACATATCGAGGAACACTGCGGACACCACGACAGGTTGGATGATGGGGAGCAGATGCCGGAACATGATGCGTGCCGGGCTCAGCTCGAGGAGCTTGCACGCATCGAGAAACGAGTCGTGGATGTGTCGCAGCGCGGCAGCGCGGACAAGCCTGATTTCGTAGGGGGTGTAGAGAATCACGAATACCAGTACATCGGTGGCGTAAGATCCGCCGAGGATGCCTGCGATGACGATGGCGAGCAACAGCGTGGGCAGCGAGAGCATGAGCTCGACGATACGCGATACGGCCCAATCGAGCGGGCCGCCAAAGTAGGCGCACGAAAGGCCAAGGACAACGCCGACCGTCATGGCGCCAAGGGCAATGACCACAGGGCCTACCAGCGCGGTACGCGAGCCGGCGAGGGTGAGCCTGACCACGTCGCGACCGAGCGCGTCGGTTCCCAGCAGATGCCCCGCGGTTCCTGGGGCGGCCTCGGTTAGAGCGAGGTCTTGTGTGAGTGCACCGTCTCTGAGCTCGGGAAAGACGGTGAGTGCGACTACGATGAGCAGCCAGAGGACTGCGAGCAGAAGCGGAAAGGTCCGGCGTATGCGATGGGCCATGTTACTCGGCCTCCTTTTGCGGTATCGGGCTGAACGACAGGATCGTCGCGGCTGCTCGCGGCTTCTTCGCGCGCTTTCTCAGGCGTGGGTCCGCGAGCTGCGCCAAGGTGTCGACGATTGCGGTGGAGATGCAGATCACGCTCGCCAGGAGGAGCGTGATGGCCTGCACACAGGGAATGTCGCCAAACGTTACCGATTGCTGAAGCAGCGTTCCGATTCCGCCAAGCGAAAACATGGTCTCGACAATGACGGTTCCCGAGATAAGAGAGGCGATGAGCAGGCCGGAAGAGGTAAGGACGGGCAGTGCGGCGTTTTGCAGCTGACCAAGCGTGACGGACAGGGCGGAGACCCCGCGCGAGCGTGCGAATAGCGTATAGTCCGAGCCGATCTCGTCGATGAGGGATGCGCGCGAAATCTTGACGACGCTGGCGATGATGCCGATGGCGAGGGTTACTGCCGGCAAGATGAGATGTCTAAACGTGTCGAGAGGGCTTCCATCTCCCTGGCCATAGATAGGGAAGATTTTAAGCCGTGCGGAGAGCACATAGAGCAAAAGCAAACCGATGGCGTAGCTCGGGGCGCTGAGGCCTGCTATCGAGATAGTCGTGATGAGACGATCTTGCCATGAACCCGCATGCTTCGCTGCAATGATGCCCAAAGGAAGACCTACGGCAAGGGCGAGGACAAGTGCCATGAGCGCAAGCGCGAGGGTGATGCCCATGCGCTGCGAAATCATATCTGTGACGGGCAGCTGCGTGCGGGTCGAGGTGCCAAGGCTGCCGCTCAGGACCCCTTGGACCCAATAGAGATACTGGGTCCATACGGGCTGATCGAGGTGATAACGCGACCGAATTGCCTCGAGCTGCGATTCGCTTACCTGTTTGGCCCCAACAAGGGAGCGTGCGGGGTCGCTCCCTGTCAGATAGAGCAACCCGAAGGTCACGATCGAAAGCGCGGCTAGCAGCACAAGAAGTCCTGTCACGCGCTTGACTATCATCTTCAACGCTTGCATATTCATCCCGCCTTAAAGGTTTGTGCCGAGTGCCTATTCGGCGCTGAATTCAGATGCCCAGGGCGTTGCGAGCCAGAACGTTCCGGAATCCTTGAACGTTATGCCCTGCTTGCTTGCCACGACGGCCTGCCCCCACCATGCGGGGGCGTAGATAGCCTGCTCAAGAGCTGCTTTCGTGGTCTCCAGCACGATGTCGAGCTGTTCTTTTGCATCGGTGAGCTGGCCGATGGAGTCAGTCTTGGCCGCAACGTCCTCGTCGGTCCAGTTGGCTGGGTTCGTGCCCGCTCCGCCGGCGGCAAGCAGCCAGGATGTCACCTCGTTGGGGGTGGAGGTGGTGGGGTTGTAGATCATCCAGGCCACGCCCTGCTCGCCGTTGCCAACCTCGCTCAGCCATTGGTCGAGCGTCTGCTCTTGGACGTCGACGTCGATGCCGATGCTCTTGAGCTGCTCGGCCAGGGCGATTGAGGCTTTGCCGACGGCTGGGTAGCCCGTGGGGTAGGTGAGGGTCGTCTTGAAGCCGTCAGCGTGTGCCGACTGCTTGAGCTCTGCTTTGGCTTTCTTAATGCTGAACTCGACGGCGCCCAGATCGGCAACGAGCTTGCGCGCCTCCTTGGCGCTGCCTGCCCAGCCGGCGAGCTGCTCGGGGGAATCGATGCCGGTGGCCACCTCGCCGTAGCCTTTGAGGATGCCCGAGACAATCTTCTCTTTGTCGAGCGCATGGGCGACGGCGCGGCGAACGTGGATATCGTCGAACGGCGCGACGCTTTGATCGAAGGTCAGTCCGTAATACGAGCGGTCCGAGTACTTGGAGACCGTCGACCCGTCTTGAGCCCACTCGTCGACGCTTGTCACCGGAACGGTGAGAGAAACATCGATGGACCCATCCTGGAACGCGAGGAGGCGCGTTGAGTCTTCGGGGATGAAATCGATGCGCACCGTCCTGGGAGCCGTGATCGAGCCCCACCAGCCATCGTAGCGCTCCAGCGTCACGTGGCTGGAAGAGTCGAACTCTGTGACCTGATAGGGGCCGGTTCCCAGGATGAGCCCCTTGGACGAGCCGTAGTCGTTGCCCGCCTCATCCCAGAACGCCTTTGAGGTGACAAAGAGGCCAGCTGCATTGGAAACCTGGTCTGGGAAGTCGGCATGGGGGGAATCGAGCGTGATTGTCACCTGATTCTCGCCTGTTTTCGATGATCCGGTGACGTAGGCCGGCCAGTAAGTGGAAAGGCCAGGGGAGAGAGTGGCATCGCGAGCGGTTTCGATGGAGAAGACCACGTCGTCTGCGGTGAGTGCGCTGCCGTCATGGAAGGTGACGTTTTGGCGTAGGTCGAATACCCAGGTCTTGTTGTCTTCGCTGTGCCACTTCTCGGCAAGCGCCGGGATGGTTTTGCCCTCGGCGTCGAGTCCCGTCAGGCCCTCCTGGAAAAGTGCTGCCAGCTGATAGTTTGCAGATCCGGCTTCCTGGTTGACGCTCAGCGTGCTTACGGCCGAGCCGGAGCCCAAGGTGAGCGTGTCGGGCGTTTTGGCCGACGCGGACGCCGATCCCGCAGCTGCGGAGCCTGCCGACTTGCTGCCTCCGGTGCAACCGGTAAGAGCGAAAAGGCCGAGTGCGGCAGCCGTGCCAATGCCGCGAACGAAGTTGCGTCTGCTGAGGTTTTGGTTGATTACAGACATGGTTTTCTCCTGACGTTGGGAGCTCGATGTGCAAGAGACATCGTGCGTTTTACGGTTATCGAGTTGTTGGGGTGCTAAAGGCGGGGCGCCCGAGGGCCTGCTGCGAACAGGCTTCGCTTATACGCTTATTCGCAGCAGAACTCGGGCTTACACATGAAAAGGCCCATACAAAGGAGGGTCTCGTAGAGATGCTTCTTTTTCATGTGTCAACCCCTTCGCTGTAGGCGCCAATTAATTCCCTACAAGACTAGTAGATTACTAGGTATAGTCAAGAAGAAGATGCGTTTGTTTCAGGTCTGTGACGCGTCTATCGTCCTAGGGCGGCTCGAAAACAAAAATGGCGGTGTCGACCAAACATGTCGACACCGCCATGCAAAGGGGTGATTGAGCTGGGGCGTGAGGTTACGCGCGCTCGATGAAGGCCTTGTAGCCGCGATAGGCCTCGTAGATATCGGCCTTGCTGGCGATCTCCCACAGGGCGTGCATGGACAGGACGGCAACACCGGAGTCGATGACGTTCATGCCGTACTTGGCCATGATGTAGGCGATGGTGCCACCGCCACCTGCGTTGACGCGGCCGAGCTCGCAGGTCTGGAAGTCAACGCCCGCCTCGTCCATGATGTCGCGGATGAGGGCCACATACTCGGCGTCGGCGTCGTTAGAGCCGCTCTTGCCGCGGCTGCCCGTGTACTTGTTAAAGCACAGGCCACGACCCATAAAGGCTGCGTTCTTGGTTTCGAACTTGCCGGCGTAGCCCGGGTCGAAGCCGGCGGACACGTCAGAGGAGAGCATGCGGCTGTGGGCGAGTGCACGGCGCAGGGCCAGCGGGCTGTCCTCGCCGGCGAGCGTCATGATCTCGGCGACGGTGTTCTCGAAGAAGCGGCTCGTCATGCCGGTGGCACCCACGGAACCGATCTCCTCCTTGTCGACGATGAGCGTGATGCTCGTGCGCTCCACGTTGGCGACGTTGATCTGGGCGAGCATGGACGGATAGGCGCAGACACGGTCGTCGTGGCCATAGCCCAGAATCATGGAGCGGTCGAGGCCCATGTCGCGGGCGGGACCGGCGGGCACGACCTCGATCTCGGCGGAGAGGAAGTCCTCCTCCTCGACGTCATACTGCTCCTTGAGGATGTCCAGGAACATCTGCTTGACGGGCTCCTTGGGGGCGTCCCTGTCGTCCTCATCGAACTTGACGGGGCGGCCGCCCACGATCACGTCGAGGATCTCGGCGTCGACGGCGTCCTTGGCGGGCTTGGCCATCTGCTCGCTCGAGAGGTGGATTAGCAGGTCGGAGATGGTAAAGACCGGATCGTCGGCCTTGTCGCCGATGTTGATGTCGACGGTGGTGCCGTCCTTTTTGCAGATGACGCCCACGAGTGCAAGCGGGGAGGCCACCCAGTGGTAGCTCTTGACGCCGCCGTAGTAGTGCGTGTCGAGGTAGGCCATGTCGCCGGCTTCGAAGGCGGGGTTCTGCTTGAGGTCCAGGCGCGGCGAGTCCACGTGGGCGCCCAGGATGTTAAAGCCCTGCTCGAGCGGGGCGGTGCCCAGGTTGACGAGCATAAGGTCCTTGCCGTGGTTGGCGGCGTACACCTTGTCTCCTGCCTTGAGCTCGCGGCCTTCGGCGATCACGGTCTCCAGGTCGACGTAGCCCGCCTTCTCGGCCATCTTGATGCCGGTCTTGACGCACAGGCGCTCGGTCTTGTTCTCGCTCAAAAACTGCTTATAGCCGCGGCAAAGCTCCTCGAGCTCCTCGATTTGCTGTGGTGTGTACTTTTTCCATGCGCAGGGACGCTCCATGACGCAGGCTCCTTTCGGATCGATCGTGCTGGTTGATGTACCGTGAGCCATCGTATCACTCGGGAGCGTGCGGTGGCGGGGGAGCTTGATGTGCGGTGGCCGCGGGGCGGGGAGCGTGTAAACTGGAGTGAGCAAACCGTGCCCAGCCCAAAGCGAGGTATTCAATATGTCTGACAAGCGCCGCACCTTTGCCGTTATCGACGGCAACTCGCTCATGCACCGTGCCTTCCACGCCGTGCCGCCGACCATGAACGCGCCGGACGGTCGCCCCACCAACGCAATCTTTGGCTTTCTGAACATGTTTCTCAAGATGATCGATGCCTTTAACCCCGACAGCGTGGTTGTGGCGTTTGATAAGGGCAAGCCGCGCGTGCGCATGGAGATGCTACCGCAGTATAAGGCGCAGCGCCCGCCCATGGACCCCGATCTGCACGCGCAGTTTCCGATGATCAAGGAGCTGCTCACCGCGCTCAACGTGCCGATTCTGCAGTCCGAGGGCTGGGAAGGTGACGATATCCTGGGAACCATGGCTCGCCTGGGCGAGGAGGCCGGCTGCGACATGCTGCTGGTGACCGGCGACCGCGACATGTATCAACTTGTGACTGAGCACGTCAACGTGGTCTCGACTCGTAAGGGCCTATCCGACGTGGCGATCATGACGCCCGAGAGCGTGGACGACCTGTATCACGGCATTACGCCGGCCCTCGTACCCGATTTTTACGGTCTGAAGGGCGATACGTCGGACAACATTCCTGGCGTACCGGGCATCGGCCCCAAAAAGGCGAGTGCGCTCATCGCGCAGTACGGTAGCCTGGACGAAGTCATCGCGCATGCCGATGAGGTCAAGGGCAAGATGGGCGAGAACCTGCGTGCGCACATCGACGACGCACTGCTGAGCCGCAAGGTTGCGACCATTCGCACCGATGCGCCCGTCGAGCTCGACTTTGAGGCGACGTCCTTCCCGGCGTTTTCTGCCGACGAGGTCTCAGCGGCGCTCGGCACGCTCGGCATTACGGCCATGCAGAACCGTTTCTTGGCGCTGATTGGCGGCGAGGGCGGGGTTGCTGCTGCCTCCAGTGTGTTTGAGATACCTGCGATGGTTCGCGCAGCCGCCGGCGATACTGACGCGCTTGGTGCCGTGGCGTCCGAGGTCGCCCGCGCGATTGATGCGGGCGAGTGGGTTGCCGCCGTGGTGGACGATGACAAGGAGGAGGGTGCGCTCTTTGGTTTGACGCGCACGCTGTGGCTGGCGACATCCCAGGGGCTATTTGCGCTCGAGGAGGGCGACGGCGGCGCGGCGGTCGAGGTTGAGGGTTTCAACGTTGCCCACGGCGTGATCGCTGGCGTACTCGCGCGCCTGTTTATGGAGGGCCGCGTGGCGAGCCCGGATACGAAGGCGCTGCTGCATGAGCTTTCGCCCATCGATTCTTCTGAGCCCGAGCTCATGGATCCGCTCGCTGCCGATTCCACGCGTATCTTCGATACCGTGGTCGCTGCCTATCTGCTGGATTCCGATCGCTCCGAGTTCGATGAGGCATATCTTGCCGATACGTATCTGCAGATGGCGCTGCCTGCGGCGCGCGGCGCAGAGGGTGCCGGTGAGGACGCTCCGGCGCCTGCCGCCCGTACTGCGGCTCTGACGCTGGCGCTCGTGGCACCGTTGCGCGAGTGCATGGCCCGTGAGAATGCCGCCAACGTGTTCGATGGCATCGAGATGCCGCTCGTTCCGGTACTTGCCAAGATGGAGCGCGCGGGCATGCTCGTGGACCCCGACCGTCTGCACAGTCTGTCCGAGGGTCTGGCGACCCAGATTACCGAGGTTGAGCGCAGTATTCGCGACCTGGCGGGTGACGAGACCTTTAATATTGGCAGCCCCATGCAGCTGTCGCACGTGCTCTTTGATGTGATGGGGCTTCCGACCAAGGGCCTCAAGAAGACTAAGCGCGGCTATTATTCGACCAACGCCAAGGTGCTGAGCGACCTTGCGCGTGACCACGAAATCGTGCGTCTGATCTTGGACTGGCGTGAGAAGTCTAAGATCAAGTCCACCTATCTGGACACGCTGGGCCCGCTACGCCGTGGTGACGGTCGCGTACACACTACGTACAACCAGACCATCACGGCAACGGGGCGTCTGTCCTCGAGCGACCCGAACCTGCAGAACATCCCGACGCGCTCGGAGCTGGGTCGTACCGTCAAGACGGCGTTTTCGGCAGGCGAGGGAAGCGTCTTTTTGGCGGTGGACTACTCGCAGATCGAGCTGCGTCTGCTGGCGCATCTCTCAGGTGACGAGCACTTGGTGCGCGCCTTTAACGAGGGCGAGGACTTCCATGCCGAGACGGCGGCGCGCGTGTTCGGTGTGCCGGTGTCCGAGGTAACGCCCGACCTGCGCAGTCGCGCCAAGGCCGTGAACTTTGGCATCGTGTATGGCCAGCAGGCCTACGGCCTGTCGCAGTCGCTGCATATCTCGATGGCCGAGGCACGCGACATGATCGACCGCTACTACGAGGCCTACCCGGGCGTGCGCACGTTCCTCGACAACGTGGTGGCACGCGCCAAGCAGACGGGCTACGCCGAGACCATGTACGGCCGCCGTCGTCATATTCCGGAGCTCAAGGCCAAAAACCCGCAACTCCGCGGCTTTGGCGAGCGCACGGCCATGAACCATCCCATGCAGGGAACCGCCGCCGACATCATCAAGATCGCGATGGCCCGCGTAAGCCGCCGCCTGGAAGAGGAAGGCTTTGCCGCCCACATGATCCTGCAAGTGCACGACGAACTGGACTTTGAGTGCCCCATCGACGAAGTCGAGCGCCTAACCACCATGGTCCGCGACGTCATGGAGCACGTAGTAGACCTCCGCGTCCCCCTAATCGCCGAAGCCAGCACCGGCATAACCTGGGCCGACGCGAAATAGAAAAACAGCCACAGGTCCAAAGCAGCCAAACCAGAAGGGAGTCCCTTTCAGCAAGGAACTCCCTTCATCCATAATTATTCAGCCAAGTATCTAGACGCCAAGACGCCATCTAGGCGGCAAGCAAGTCACCCTAGGACCTGGCCGGGCGAGGCGGGTAAGTTTTTCGTAGATTCCGCACGAGCCGGAAAGCACTTAATGTGCTTTCCGAGCGAGCCCAGGACCTGACCGAACGAAAAACTTACCCGTCTCGCCCGGCCAGGTCCGACGAGCCACGTTAACGAGCCGCCAAGATGGCGTCGATGAGCGTCAGTACGCCCCCGTCGTTGTTGCTCGGAATGCGCCATTTGGCATGCGCGTTCATGTGCTCCTCGGCATTGTCCACGATAAAGCTGTGACCGACGCGCTCCAGCATGGGGATGTCGTTGTAGGTGTCGCCCACGGCGGCAGCATCGGCAATATCGATGCCCAGGTGCTCGCACAGGTGAGCGACGCCGGCGCCCTTGTCGACGCCCAGGTTCATAAAGTCGATCCACTCGCGCCCAGCGTTGGTGACGTAGAGTTTGTCCGAGAACTCGGGGCTATAGGTCTCGCGGAAAGCGGGCTCGGCGTCGTAGCCGGGGAAGAAGACCGAAATCTTGTTGGACTCGAAATCAATGCCCTCAAAGCTGTCTACGTAGTTGATTGTGTTGTAGTAGACGCTGATCTCGTCGTGGTATTGATGGTCGCGGGCAAGCACGTAGAACTCGTCGAAGCAGCACAGGACGGGGACAGCGCGAGGATCCTCCGAGGCACGGTTCAAGACCTGCTGATACAGCTCCACGTCAATATTGCTTTTATAGATATAGCTGCCGCGATAGATCACGCACGCTCCGTTGTCGGGACAAAAGGCGAGGCGGTTCTTGATGCCCTCGAACATCTCCTCGAGCTTGGGGGCGGGACGTCCGCTGGCGGGGCAGAATACGATGCCGGCGTCGGCGAGCTTGTCCAGGCGCTCATCAAGACCCTGGGGCAGCACACGCTCGTCGGTCAGCAGCGTCTTGTCCATATCGACGGCGAGAATCTTAATGTTGCCGATGTTGGCGTCCGATTCGTAAGTTTGCATAAAAATGCGCCTTTCGTTTCGAGATTGTTTCAGACGTTATAACCATCAACTAGTAGTCGAGCGTATTTTCGCAGGAATGGTGCGTATTTGCACCACGCTTCACAAAGTAATGAAAAAACTTTTCAGAAATTTGAATTTGTCGCTTGTGCTGCGGGCACTTTAGCGTAATATAGCGACCATCGAAAACGGAGACGGAAAAACAACCGCTTACCGAGTAAAAGGTACCGTTTACGATATTTGAATTGCGCCCGGCGATACGTGAAAGGAGAGGCAGATGCAGTTCGTAAAGATCATCACCACTGCAGACAATGCCATCCGACGCCAGCGCGCAATTTCCCGACGACGATAACAATCGTCTCTGTCCGCATGGGGCGAATTGCCTCAACAGAGTCATTTTGAGGTCGTTGGGTTTTAGCACGACATTGCTGCATGTTTCTAGGGCATGTATGTGCTGATTTTTGCTATTTAACCTGATATTGCACGGTATATGACCTTGAAATGACTTGCAACTGACCGATGTTCTAACTAGCTACCAAGGGCGAAAGGAAACAGCCATGAGCAAGGAAAAAGTCGTTCTCGCATATTCCGGTGGTCTTGATACATCCGTATGTGTCAAGTGGCTCCAGGACGAGAAGAATCTCGATGTCGTTTGCGTCTGCGGCAACGTGGGCCAGGAAGAGACCGGACTGGATGCCAAGAAGCAGAAGGCGCTCGACCTGGGCGTTCTCGATTGCCAGGTGCTCGACCTGCGCGACGAGTTCTCCGATGAGTTCCTGACCAAAGCCATCGCCGCAAACTCCATGTACGAGAATAAGTATCCGCTGCTCTCCGCCCTGTCTCGCCCGCTGCTTGCCAAGAAGCTTGTTGAGGTCGCCCACGAGTTTGGCGCGACCTACGTCGCCCACGGCTGCACTGGCAAAGGTAACGATCAGGTCCGTTTTGAGGCCGCCGTCAAGGCCCTCGACCCCGAGCTCAAGGTTATCGCCCCGGTTCGCGAGTGGGACCTGAAGTGCCGTCCCGACGAGGTCGCCTATGCCCACGCCCACAACGTGCCGGTTCCCGAGGGTGCCAACGACAACCCCTACTCCATCGACGACAACCTGTGGGGTCGCGCCATCGAGTGCGGTCACCTGGAGGACCCTTGGAATGAGCCGCTCGATGACGCTTGGGTTATGACCAAGAACCCCGAGGACACGCCTGACACCCCGACCTATACCGAGATCGAGTTTGAGGCCGGCAAGCCTGTCGCCGTCGACGGCAAGAAGATGAAGCTCTCCGAGATCGTCATCGCCCTCAACAAGATTTCGGGCGACAACGGCTTTGGCCGTCTTGACCTGGTCGAGGATCGTCTGGTGGGCCTCAAGAGCCGCGAGTGCTATGAGGTTCCCGGCGCCCTGACGCTCATCACCGCCCACAAGGCGCTCGAGGACATCTGCGTCGAGGGCGACCTGCTCAAGACCAAGATCAAGCTCGAGCAGGATTGGGCCACCGCCGTGTACAACGGCCAGTGGTACAGCCCGCTCAAGAACGCGCTCGACGCCTTTATGGCCGATACCCAGAAGTTCGTGACCGGCACTGTCCGTCTGAAGTTCTTTAAGGGCAACTGCCATGTCGTCGGCCGCAAGAGTCCCTTCAGCCTCTACGACTACGGCCTGGCTACCTACGACCGCGACACCACGTTTGACGAGAAGGCCAGCGCCGGCTTTATCGAGATCGATACGCTGTCGCTCAAGACGTGGGCAAAGGTCCAGGGCCCCAGCTCTGCTGCTGCCCAGGCCTAGCGCCTCCTTCCCTTGGTATCCGCGCGGCCCATCCGCGTGATACATAACGGGCGCACGGGGTCCCTACCTTTCGTTATGCTTGCTGACACTTCTTAACATCGGTGGCCCCTACGTTCCGCCCGCATATATGATGCCGCGTCTGCGGCTGAGTCCGAGCCCCGCCGGGGTTGTCCGGCGGGGCTCCTTCTATCAATTTGGCGGCTCTGTGCCTATATATATGAGGAGTATCCATTATGTTCAATGCTATCGCGCATGCTTTGCTTGCCCTCGCGCCCGAGTTCGATGCTGTAAGGGTCGAGGACGTTTCTATGAGCCTGAAGGCCTGGATCGATGGTTCGCAGGGCAACATCCGGAGGGAGACGTTGGGCGCCAAGTGCATGGTGCGTCACTTCTTTGCAAATTAGCCACATGGCCCCGCGCGCGGCAGGGAGTGTGTAAAACTAGCGGTTGATAAATCGCTTTAGCGACAGGGCACATTGCTTTGGACGCTTGTTTTGGTATTTGGAGAAAGGAGACGGTTCCATGGCTCTTTGGGGCGGTCGTTTTGAGGCGGGCGTGGCCGAGGTCACGCAGGAGTTTGGCGCGTCGCTGCCGGTCGACAAACATCTCTATAAGCAGGATATCGCCGGCTCTAAGGCGCATGCCAAGATGTTGGCCGCCCAGGGCATCATCAGTGCCGAGGACGAGCAGGCGATTGCCAAGGGCCTGACCGGAATCGAACAGGATATCGATGCCGGCAACTTTACCTTCGACATCAACGATGAGGACATTCATATGTCCATCGAGAGCGAGCTGACGCGTCGCATCGGCGAGGCTGGCAAGCGCTTGCATACTGGGCGTTCGCGCAACGACCAGGTGGCGACCGATACGCGCTTGGGCGTCAAGGCGCTGGCCAAGGAGCTCATGGAGGCCAATCTTGAGCTGCGCCATGTGCTGGTGGATGCGGCCAAGAAGTACGACAAGGTGATTCTGCCGGGCTACACGCACATGCAACATGCTCAGCCCGTGCTGCTGTCGCATCACCTGCTGGCGTATTCCTGGATGTTCGCGCGCGACTTTACGCGTTTGAAGGCCGCCTTTGATGCTGCCGACAACTGCCCGCTGGGTGCCGCTGCGCTTGCCGGTACGAGCTATCCGCTCGATCGCCAGATGACGGCTGCCGAACTTGGCTTTGCGGGCGTGATCCCCAACTCGCTCGATGCCGTTTCCGACCGTGATTTTCTGCTCGATCTGCATTACGCCGGATCCGTCATGGCGATGCACCTGGCGCGTCTTTCCGAGGAGATCGTACTGTGGTCGAGCTCCGAATTTGGCTTTATCACGCTTTCCGACTCGTACTCCACTGGCTCGTCCATCATGCCGCAGAAGAAGAACCCCGACTTTGCCGAGCTTATCCGCGGCAAGAGCGGTCGCGTGTACGGCAACCTGGTGCAGCTGCTGGTAACCATGAAGGGCCTGCCGCTTGCTTATAACAAGGACTTGCAGGAGGACAAGGAGGGCGCGCTCGATACCGCCCATACGCTCATGCAGTGCCTGTCCGTTATGGCCGGAATGATTTCGACTTGGACCGTCAACGAGGATGCCATGGCGCGCGAGTGCGGCGTGGGGCACCTTGCCGCCACCGATGTTGCCGATTACCTGGCCAAGCGTGGCCTGCCGTTCCGCGAGGCACATGCCGTGGTGGGCCATCTGGTCCTGATGTGCGAGAAGCGCGGCTGCAATCTTGAGGACCTGCCGTTTGAGGTGTTCCAGGAGGCAAGCCCGCTCTTTGAGCGCGACATTACCGAGGCGCTCGATATCCCGTCGATTGTCGCCGCGCGCACGACCGAGGGCGGCACCGCTCCTGCCGCCGTTGCCGTGCAGTTGCAGCGTGCCGAGGCACAGCTCGTGGCTGACGAGGGCGTGTTTGGATCGCTGACCAAGGTCGTCGAGATGGGTCACGGGGCAAAGTAGAGGTTTGGCTGAAGCCGTTTTGGCCATGTATTGATAAATCGTTTTCGCTTTACGGGCGCCTGCTGATGTGGGAGCCCGTATTTTGTTGCTATGGGGGAGGGGCTTGTCGAGAACTTCTGTAGGACCTTTGGGCAGGTTGTGAAGGGGATACGTTCGCGGGCGGCAACCGACCGCCTGCTCTGTTCGGCGCAGTTGATGGGCGGTCGGATGGTACTCTAATCGGGCTTCGAAACAGAAGTGACACATATGGAGCGCTTTAATAAATTGCAACGTTTCAATAAACAGCTTTTTGTTTAACTGCAGCTAAAACTCTGTTACGATGCAGTCCAGGCGGGTGCCGGAATGGGACTTGGGCACGCGCGAACCTACTTGAAAGGCTACTTTTATGGCTATCGAGAAGACCTTCATCATGATTAAGCCCGACGCCGTGCGCGACCGCAAGATCGGCGAGATCGTTGCTCGCATTGAGCGCAGCGGCCTTGTCATCGAGCGCATGGAGATGACCACGCTCGAGCGCGCTACCGTCGAGGAGCACTACGCCCATCTGGCCGACAAGCCCTTCTTTGGCGGTCTCTGCGACTTTATGACGAGCGGTCCGGTCGTCAAGATGGTCGTTTCCGGTCTCTCCGCTGTTGCTAAGATGCGCACCCTCATGGGCGCTACCAACCCGCTTGAGGCTGCTCCTGGTACCATCCGCGGCGACTTTGCCGTCGATGTCAACGCCAACGTGATCCACGGCTCCGACTGCCTGGAGAACGCCGAGATTGAGATCAAGCGCTTCTTTGGCTAAACCAGCTTTGACTCCTTAAAGCTGTTAGCGTGTGGCTTGGGCGCCGCGGAACTCCATCCGCGGCGCCCTTTTATTCCAAAATCTATGCAGGGGCCCGCTCGGACATGTGTTCCGAGCGGGCCCCTGCTGTTAGCTTGTGGCACTGAATAGTTTAGGCTTCGTCGACGATCTTAAGGGCGCGCGTGTGATCGATCTCGTTGAGGAGGTTAACGCGACGCTCGTGACGACCGCCCTCAAACTCGGCGTCGAGCCACTCGTCGACGATCATCTTGGCGAGCTCGGAGCCCACGACGCGGGCGCCAAAAGCGAGCACGTTGGTATTGTTGTGCATGCGGGAGAGCTTGGCGCTGAAGGGCTCGGAGCACACGACGGCGCGTACGCCCTCGACCTTGTTGGCAGCCAGGCTGATACCGACGCCGGTGCCACAGATCAGGATGCCTAGATCGACGTCGCCGTTGGCAACGGCCTTACCCACCTTGTAGCCGGCGATGGGGTAGTCAAAGCTCTCGGAGGTGTCGGTGCCAAAGTTCACGACCTCGCAGCCGCGCTCCTTCAGGTGCTCGGAGATGATGTTCTTGAGCTCGACGGCGGCGTGGTCGTTACCGATACCGATCTTCATGGATAGTTCCTCTCTGGTCTGTGCGGCGAGATTGCTAAAGGTTTTACCGCGTTCGACTGCATGATAGCGCGACTTTTGTGTAAACGCTTGGGCGTTTTTTGGTCAAACGCTTTAGCATGCAACAAGACCGGTTTCTCATGAATGAATGCCGTCAGTTTGCGCCTGAATGCCGTCTACCGGAACCTGGGTTGCGGTTTTTGATGCATTGTTATCAAATAAAAGAGCTAATTATTATTGAGAGCCCAGCCCGTTATACAAGTAGGAGATACCTATGCCTGCCGATTCCCTTCGTGATGCCGCGTTTTGCGATGTTTTGAACCGCGAACTTGTTTGTGCACTCGGCTGCACCGAGCCCATTGCCGTTGCTTATGCAGCGGCGCTGGCGAGCCAGACGCTCGGTTGCGAACCCGATCATATGGATGTTGCCTGCTCGGGCAACATCATCAAGAACGTCAAGAGCGTGACCGTGCCCAACTCGGGCGGTATGCACGGTATTGAGGCCGCGGCCGTGCTGGGTGCCGTGGGCGGCGACGCCAAGAGCGCGCTCGAGGTGCTCGAGAGCGTCGATGACGCGGACCGCGCCCGCGTGGCCGAGCTGCTTGCCGATGCGGACTACTGCGATGTGTCGCTTGTCGAGGGTGTGCCCAACCTCTACATCAAGGTGACTGCGACGGCCGGGGGCCATACCGCGGTCGTCGAGATTACCGATCACCACACTAATGTCACGTGCCATACGCTCGACGGTATTCCGGTATGCGGTAAGTCGGCGGGGGAGTGCGCCGCCTGCGCCGAGCGCGTGGTGGCCGAGCGTGCGGCAGATAACGCCGACACGCCCATGTCGATCGAGACCATCATCGACTTTATCGAGGATGGTGACATTGAGGACGCCCGCGCTGCCGTTGAGCGTCAGATTGAGCTGAATGGCGCGATCAGTGCCGAGGGTCTCGCGCACGCTTGGGGCGCCGAGGTGGGCCGTACGCTGCTGGGTGCTCGTGCCGATGACGTCGCCTGCCGCGCCCGTGCCCGTGCGGCCGCCGGGTCCGACGCCCGCATGAACGGTTGCGCGCTGCCGGTCGCCATTGTGTGCGGCTCGGGCAATCAGGGCATTACCTGCGCATTGCCCGTCATGGAGTATGCCGAGTACCTGCGTTGCGACCACGAGCGCCTGGTGCGCGCCGTGATGCTGTCCGATCTTATCGCCGTGCATATCAAGAGCTATATTGGTGCGCTTTCGGCGTTTTGCGGTGCTATTTGCGCTGCGTGCGGCGCCGGCGCTGCGATTACCTGGCTGTGCGGTGGCACGCGCGAACAGATTGGCGCGACCGTCTCGAACACGCTCGGTAACGTGGGCGGCATCGTGTGCGACGGCGCCAAGGCGAGCTGTGCCGCCAAGATCTCGGCTGCCGTCGATGCGGCGATTCTGGGCCATGATATGGCCATGCAGGGTCGCGGCTTCCGCGCCGGCGAGGGCCTGATCCAAGATACCGTTGAGCAAACAATCGCCAGTATGGGCTACGTAGGCCGCGTGGGCATGAAGGACACCGACATCGAGATCCTCAACATCATGATCGGCAAAACCCAGGTGTGCTAGTTACGCGGTTTTACCAAACCGCGTAACCAGTCGACGCTGCAAATGCCCCTAAGCGGCAATCTGCCTTTCAATCGTCGGGCATGGCCAGAAGGCCTATGCCCTCCTCTTTCAAGGCACATTGCTCGCTTAGGGGCATTTTCGCTGACTTGTGCTCAACCTGCGGCGATATTTGGTTTGGAGCGAGGGGTCCTACGACAGTTCGTCGGCTACTTGGTGTTCGTAGAAGGCTTCGATTACGGCGTTAAAGTCGCGGGCGAAGTCTTCCATGGTTCCGCGCCAGGTGGCTCGGCCGGGTTTTCCCTGGCCAACATAGGCAGTTTGAATGCCGCAGGCGGGACTGGGGAAGTCGCGCTTGGGATCGTTGCCCACCATAAGGACCTCGTGTGGCTCGAGCCCCATCACCTGAAGCTGCTCTAGATAGTAGGTGGCATCGGGCTTGCAGCGGGTGGCGTTTCCCATGTGCGTCACGAGTTCAAAGGGGGCGTCGGCCAGGTCGCCCCAACCCATGCGGCACTCAATGGCCCCCTGGGGAAAGCTGGGGTTGGTAAAGAGCGCGCAGCGCAGCCCTGCGTCCTGTACGGCCTGGAGCGCGGCGTGTGCGCCCGGCATGGCGTGGGCGTTAATGATATCGTCGTTCTTGTACGGAAGAACTTCGCGGTCATAGTAGGTAAACGCCTCGTAGATGAGGGGATCGGAGAGGCAGATCCCGCATCGGCGCTCGACCTCTTCTTGGTAAAACTCAAGATTGGTGCGGTTGTCCGTGCCGCTGCGGCGATTGGCGTTGAGGTCGACCAGGATGGTGCCGAGGCGCGCCATCGTGCCACCGCGGCTGCGGCGCCCGATATCCGCGAGCATCGAAGAGACATCCTTAAAATAGCGAAGGATGAACGCGTTGAGGTTGATGCTGAGAAGCGTTTCGTCCATATCGAAAACGACTGCTTTGAGCACGCGGGCACCTTTCTCGAAAAATCGATCTAGAATCGTTGGCTCCGGATACTTTACCCCAAAGCCGAATGCCTGGCTGGTTATCGTCAAGTTGCGGAGACGTGTGTTCATAAGATTACGAAAAAGTCTCCACACGAGTAAAAAATCGCAGTTCACGCTTGAAATCGAACTCATTTCCCCGTAACCTATACGAACGTGATTGCATAAGCGTCACATTAGTATCTGTCGGCTCCCGAGTGTTCCTAAACGTTGTGTGCTTGTCGCACCCTTCTGTAGGTCCTAGCAATCGGGGCCCCGTAGTTCGAAAGGGGTCCACCTTTGAGTGAGATTCAGAACTCGTCCATTTTCTCTCTTGACGATGTCAACGAGGAGGAGATGAACAACCTCATCGACGGTACGATTACCGACTTTGATGAGGGCGATCTCGTTAACGGCACTGTCGTTAAGATCGAGCATGACGAGGTGCTCGTTGACATCGGATTCAAGTCCGAGGGCGTTATCCCGGTCCGCGAGCTGTCCATCCGCAAGGACGCTAACCCTGCAGACATCGTTGCACTCGGTGATCCCATCGAGGCTCTGGTACTCCAGAAGGAGGACAAGGACGGTCGTCTGGTCCTGTCCAAGAAGCGTGCCGAGTACGAGCGTGCTTGGAACCGCATCGAGGAGAAGTTCAACTCCGGCGAGAACGTCGAGGGCGAGGTTATCGAGGTTGTCAAGGGCGGCCTGATCCTCGACATCGGCCTGCGTGGCTTCCTGCCCGCCTCCCTCGTCGACCTCCGTCGCGTCAAGGACCTCACCTCCTACATGGGCACCCGCATCGAGGCCCGCGTTATCGAGATGGACCGCAACCGCAACAACGTCGTCCTCTCCCGTCGCGTCGTGCTCGAGGAGTCCCGTAAGGCCGAGCGCTCCGAGATCCTGTCCAAGCTCAAGTCTGGTATGCGTCTCCAGGGCACCGTTTCCTCCATCGTCGACTTCGGCGCCTTCGTCGACCTCGGCGGTATCGACGGCCTCATCCACATCTCCGAGCTCTCCTGGAACCACGTCAACCATCCTTCCGAGGTTGTCAAGGTCGGCCAGGAGGTCGAGGTCGAGGTTCTCGACGTCGATCTCAACCGCGAGCGCATCTCCCTGGGTCTCAAGCAGACCACCGAGGATCCGTGGCGCGCACTGGTCAAGAAGTACCCCGTCGGCGCTATCGTCGAGGGCACTGTGACCAAGCTTGTCCCGTTCGGCGCTTTCGTCGACCTGGGCGAGGGCATCGAGGGCCTGGTGCACATCTCCGAGATGGCCAACAAGCACGTCGATCAGCCTTCTCAGGTCACCCATGTGGGCGACAAGGTTCAGGTCAAGGTCATGGAGATCGACCTCGACCGTCGTCGTATCTCCCTGTCCATGAAGTCTGCTGCTGAGACTCTGGGCGTCGAGATCGAGGTTACCCCGCTACCTTCCGAGAAGAAGGACGAGGAGACCGACGCCGAGTAAATCGGTTTGACGATCACTTGTTTTAAGGGATCCGTCCGCAATGGACGGGTCCCTTTTTGCATTTGTTGCTGAGGTACGCGATACTGCCCGGGCTGTCTACGGGCTATTGGGTTGTCGGCGCATGAAAAAATGCCGACATCCCGCCTCGGGGAGGAGGCGGGAACGCACCGAGTAGACGGAGGGGTGCGGAGCGCGGTCGCGTCTCGACTGACGACGTTGCCCATCGACGACCCTATTGTACTGCATAGCGTGGTTCTTGGTTTATCGTGTCGAACGCTTGTGTTGTGCCATTGCCTGCGTCAACGGTGTGCTACACTCTTGCACTGCTGAGTGGGCCAGACGGTTGCGCGATGTGCTGCTTGCAGCACGCGTGAGGAAAGTCCGGGCTCCAGAGGGCGGGATGCCGGCTAACGGCCGGGCGGAGTGATCCGACGGAAAGCGCCGCAGAAAAGAAGACTCCCACCTGCGCCGCAAGGCGTAAAGGGAAAAGCTGAAACGGTGGTGTAAGAGACCACCAGCGTCGTGGTAACACGGCGGCTTGGCAAGCCCCATCCGGAGCAAGCGCGAATAGGAACGCCATGGGCCGGCCCGGTCCGCGTTCGGGTAGCGTGCGTGGAGCTGCACGGTAACGTGCAGACAAGATAAATGACCGTTCACGACAGAACCCGGCTTATAGGCCCACTTGGCATTTTTGTTACCCTAACAATCGATACGGTCTTTGCCGTATTATTGAGGCTGTTTGTTGCTTTGCTTGTGCTTGAGGGGCTTTGTTGGACAGCTATTTTACTTTGCAATCGAATATTGAGGCTTCGGGCGAGTTTGTGGACCGAAAGAGCCGGTTTATTGCCCAGCTGGTCCATATTGAGTCCGAGGATGAGGCGAATGCCTTTATCGAGATGGTTCGCAAGCGTCATTATGACGCTCGGCATAATGTTCCCGCGTGGATTTTGGTCGATGGACGCGAGCGCCAGAGCGATGATGGTGAGCCGAGCCGCACGAGCGGTATGCCGACGCTCGAGGTGCTGCGTGGCGCGGGGCTCAAAAATGTTTGCTGCGTGGTGACGCGCTATTTTGGCGGCACGCTGTTGGGTCCTGGTGGCTTGGTGCGCGCCTATACCGCGGCGACGCAGGCGGCGGTGGCCTCGGCTCAGGAGTCCGGGCAGATCGTCGAGATGACGAGTGTCGTGCCGGTTGACGTGCATGTGGCCTATCCGCAGTATGAGCAGGTGCTTCGCTTGGCCCAGGATTCGGGTGCCAAGGTTTCGGATACCGATTACGCGGATACCGTGACACTTCACTTGGTGTTTAAGGCAGGGGAGCAGGAGTCGTTTTGCGCCAAGATGCGCGAGCTTATGGCGGGACGCGAGGAGATCGAGGTCGGCGCTCCCGAATTTGCCGAGTTCTGACGGCGACGGCCGGCGTGCTTTTGGATGGATTCCAAGCGCGCCGGCCGTCGTTTTTCTGTTGCTGCCGTTTACTCGGCGAGCTGCTTTAGCACATCGCAGGCGATCTCGACGGCATCGTCGATGCAACCGGGGCAGCTGCGGAGCGGACCCTTATCCGATCCGATGCCCTTGAGCGTGCCGCAGACGGTCGTCGTGTTCTTCTCGCCAAAACGCTTGGTGATTTCGCGCGACAGCTTGTAGGTCTGGCCCTTAGTCTTGGGGTTTTCCATGCCGTCGCTCATTACAAAGCCCATGATGGCCACAGCGCCCGAGATGGCGCCGCAAGTTTCGGTCATGCCGCCCATGCCGGCGCCAAAGCCCTCGGTGAGGGTAAAGGCGACCTGGGGGTCGAGCCCGACGGTGGGCGCGAGCGTGCAGGCGACGGCTTGTGCGCAGTTAAAGCCACGGGCATGGTATTCGGCAGCCTGAGCCTGACAGGCAGTGATGTCGAGCTGGGCCGTATCGATTTGCTTCATCGTTGTCTCCTTTGTCACGGTGTACCCGCCTATGGTACCCGTGACGGTGCATGTAATCATCGAGAGCATCATGTATGCCTCATTTTTATCTATCGAATAAATGCCTAAGGCTTGAGATAAATACTCTGATCAATTTGTCCAATAACCCACCTTGGTGATGGGTTGAGAGGGGTGCGGGGTAGCGGTATCGTGAACCGAATAAAACTAAAACCCAGGCAAGGGAGCTAGATATGAGCGAGCAGACCATCGGTACTACATGTGTACAGGGCGGCTACCGCCCGGGTGACGCGGAGCCGCGCCAGGTGCCCATCTACCAGTCCACCACGTGGAAGTACGACACGTCCGAGCACATGGGCAAGCTGTTTGACCTGGAGGAGTCGGGCTATTTCTACAGCCGTCTGCAGAACCCCACGTGCGATTTGGTTGCCGCCAAGATCTGCGAGATGGAGGGCGGCACTGCCGCGATGCTCACGAGCTCGGGCATGGCTGCGAACTTCCTCGCGATCTTTAACGTTGCCGGTGCCGGCGATCACGTGGTCGCGAGCTCCGCCATCTACGGCGGTACCTACAACCTGCTGGCTCACACCATGGGTCGTATGGGCTTGACCTGCACGTTCGTTGCCCCCGACTGCACCGACGAGGAGCTCGAGGCAGCCTTCCAGCCCAACACCAAGCTTGTCTTTGGCGAGACGATTGCTAACCCCGCCCTTGCCGTACTCGATATCGAGCGCTTTGCCAAGGCCGCGCACGACCACGGCGTACCGCTGATGGTCGACAACACCTTCCCGACGCCCGTGATGTGCCGTCCCTTTGAATGGGGCGCCGACATCGTCACGCACTCCACCACTAAGTACATGGATGGCCATGCGGCCTACCTGGGTGGCGTGATCGTCGACCACGGCCAGTTTGACTGGATGGCCCATGCGGACAAGTTCCCGGGTCTCACCACGCCCGACGAGAGCTACCACGGCGTGACCTATGCCGAGAAGTTCGGTCGCGAGGGCGCCTTTATTACCAAGGCCACTGCGCAGCTTATGCGCGACCTCGGCCCCATGCAGAACCCGCAGGCGGCGTTCTTCCTGAACAGCTCGCTCGAGAGCCTGCACGTGCGCATGCCGCGCCATTGTGAGAATGGTCTGGCGGTCGCCAAGTTCCTGCAGAGCCACCCCAAGGTACGCTTCGTGAGCTATCCGGGCCTGGAGGGCGACAAGTACTATGACATCGCTCAGAAGTACATGCCCAACGGTACTTGCGGCGTCGTGAGCTTTGGCTTTAACGGTGGTCGCGCGGCGGCCGAGACCTTTATGAAGAGTCTTAAGCTCGCCCAGATTGCCACGCACGTGGCCGATGCCCGCACCTGCTGCCTGCACCCGGCAAACGCCACCCATCGCCAGATGAACGACGAGGAGCTCATCGCCTGCGGCATCTCCGCCGACATGGTGCGCCTGTCGTGCGGCCTTGAGGACACGGCCGATCTGATTGCCGACCTTGAGCAGGCGCTCGAGCAGTGCTAGGCTAGCGTGCGTGCGAGGCGTGGAACGGCTTTTCGGCTGACGACGTCCTCATAGTTCCGATTCCGTAGGCGGGACCCCGATCGTGTCCGTTTGTAGGCGATTGGGGTCCCGTTTTTGCGTTGCACGATAGAAAGGATATACATGGAGAAAACTGCCGAGCAGCTGCGCCGCGAACACATTGCCCTAGAGGGCGACACCCACGGTAAGAATAAATGGGCGATTCTGTTCACCGTGCTCGTCATGACTTTTATGGCGTGTCTGGATGCGAGCATCGTGACGGTGGCGCTGCCCGTGATGCAAAAGGAGCTGGGGGTGGGT
This sequence comes from Coriobacteriaceae bacterium, assembly GCA_025993015.1. Lineage (NCBI taxonomy): Bacteria > Bacillati > Actinomycetota > Coriobacteriia > Coriobacteriales > Coriobacteriaceae > Coriobacteriaceae bacterium. Next base: position 134,962 of record DAJPFV010000001.1, on the reverse strand, counting down.
CTCGACCGCATTCAGCTCGTGAGCTCGGTGTATCTGCTCGCGACGTGCGTCGCCATGCTGCCGTTTGGCCGCTTGGGCGATGTGCGCGGCAAGGTGAATGTGTTCCAGCTTGGTGTAATCGTCTTTACGGGTGGCTCGTTGCTTTGCGGGCTTTCGGCTTCGCTCGAGGTGCTTATCTTGGCGCGTTTCGTGCAGGGCATTGGCTGTGCCGCCGCGATGGCCAACAATATGGGCATCATCACCGAGTCGTTTCCGGCGCGTGAGCGCGGCCGTGCCATGGGCATTCTGGCGACCTTTGTGGCTCTTGGCATGATGTGCGGCCCCGTGCTCGGCGGCGTGCTGGTGGCGAGCTTTCCCTGGGAGAGCATCTTCCTTATCAATCTGCCCATTGGCGTAATCTCGTTTATCGTGGGACTCTATACGCTACCGCATGTGAAGCCGGAGGCTGGCGAACGCCCTATGCCGTTGACAGAGGCGGCGCGTCGCTGCTTTGCGAGCTCGGCTTTCACGATTAACCTGGCTTGCATGCTTATCGTGTTCGTGGGTATCGGTGCCTCCGAGTTTGTGCTGCCGTTCTACTTTCAGGATGCCCACGGCTTTAGCTCCGATATCTCCGGCCTGTTGTTTTTGGCGATGCCGGTCGTGAACGCCTTTGTGGGCCCGCTTTCGGGCTCGGTGTCCGACCGTGTTGGTTGTGAAGCGCCCACGGCCGTTGGCCTGGGCGTGTACGTGTGCGGTCTCTTTGCGGTGAGCACGCTTGACGAGCACTCTTCCATCTTGATGATTGTGTGCTGCGTCGCGTTTATGTCGTGCGGCACGTCGATCTTCCAGAGTCCCAATAATTCGCTGTATATGGGTTCGGCTCCGCGTGAGGCGCTTGGCTTTGCGGGCAGCTTGAGCAGCTTGGCGCGCTATGCGGGCATAGCGCTGGGTATTACGGCGGCGTCGCGCATCCTGTATGGACAGACGAGCGCGGCGATGGGCAAGACGGTCACGAGCTATGTGGCGGGTCGTCCGGACGTGTTCCTCTTTGGCTTTCGTTTGGTATTCTACGTGCTGATGGCCGTTGCTACCGTGGGCTTTGCGCTCACATTGGTACGTTTGGTGAGGACGCGCACCCGGCATTAGCGTGTTGGGAGGCTGTCTGCCACGAATCGGGCCTATCTACTGGTCTTGCAGCTTTATAGTGCGATGCGGCTTGTGGGGCGGGTGGGGGTCGGTCCGTGGTAGACTATCGTGCAACGTTTGTTCATCGCGCGGAATCATTGCCGCGAGAAAGGGTTGCGCCATGCAGGAGCTTGAGGATCGTATTCGCCGTGACGGCATCGTAAAGGCCGGTAACGTCCTTAAGGTTGATGCCTTCCTCAACCACCAGTGCGACGTTGAGCTGTTCGACCACATGGGTGCCGAGTGGGCCCGTCTGTTCGAGGGTGTCGAGATCAACAAGATCCTGACCATCGAGGCTTCGGGCATTGGCATGGCTTGCATCGCAGCTCAGCATTTTGGCGGCGTGCCGGTAGTCTTTGCCAAGAAGGCACAGTCCATCAACCTTGACGGCGAGCAGTATGCCACGACCATCTACTCCTTTACCAAGCAGAAGGAGTACCCGGTCATCGTTGGCAAGCGCTTCCTGTCCGAGGGCGACAAGGTCCTGATCATCGACGACTTCCTGGCCAACGGCTGCGCGCTCGAGGGTCTTATCAAGATCTGCGAGGCTGCGGGTGCCGAGGTGTCCGGTATTGGCATTGCGGTGGAGAAGGGCTTCCAGGGCGGTGGCGATAAGCTCCGCGAGCGTGGCTTCCGCGTTGAGAGCCTGGCCCGTATCGCCGATATGGACTGCGAGACCGGCGAGATCACCTTCGCCTAAGCGCGCGACATAAGCGATTGGTATGCGATGTGACAAAGGGGCTTTCCCTTTGTCACATTTTTTTGTATGAGGGGAGGTGTTGATATGGATGAGAACAAGATGGGATGGCGCGAGTATGCGCGCTATGCCGAGATGTCGGTCGAGGATTTGGCGCGCGATTGCGAGGTGCAGGTATTTCGCGCGACGGGCCCGGGTGGGCAGGGCGTGAACACGACGGACTCAGCGGTGCGCATGAAGCATATCCCTTCGGGGATTACCGTGACGGCGCGCGAGAGCCGCAGTCAGTTCCAAAACCGTAGCAGCTGCCTGCGTAAGCTGCGCGCTGAGCTTGAGCGTCGTGGACGTCCGCCGCGCCGCCGCGTCAAGACCAAGGTGCCTCAGCGCTCTCGCCAGCGCAGGCTCAACGACAAACACTTCAACGCCATTAAAAAGGCCAACCGACGCAAGCCGGGCAGCGACGAATAGCCTCCTCGTAAGTTGCGGTGAAATAGGGATTGTTTTCCGGCTTTACCTGCATAAACAGTCCCTATTTCACCGCAACTTAGGGATAGCTAGTGGGTGGGGTGCCAGACGTGGAGGGCGCCGCCGAGGACGTCGACCTCGATGCGCGAGGCGACAACGGGCTCGCCGTCGGCTTGGATGGGGTAGTCGGGCTCCTCGAACGTGAACTCGGCATGGCGGCAGCGGCGCATGCGAACCGGCGGCAGCTTGGTATGGTGGCCGTCCTTGGCCGAAAGAAACATAGGCAGGGCAATCGCGCGAGGGACGGGGCCGCATGCGTAGCAGACGTCGAGCATGCCGTCGCAGGGGTCGGCATCGGGGCAGATGCGATAGCCCGAGCCATACGTGGGGCCCAGCTGAATCGCCATGATGATCGCCCTTACGCGCTCGGCGGGCGCCCCGTCAAAGCTGACTGTCATGGGGTAGTTGCGGTAGCGCAGACCAAACTGCTCCAGACCCGAGAGGGTGTAGAGCGGAGCGCCAGCGAGGCCCGTCTTTTTGCGCAGCTCGGTGGTGCCCAGGCCGATGGCGGCATCGATGCCGACCGAAAGCGTTTGGTCGTAGTACTCAACGGTAGCCTCGCCGCTGCCGTTTGCGGGGTTCCATGAGCGAATGCGTCCGATATCCTGGCGCTGCAGCTCGCAGGTGAGCAGCGCGCCAAAATCCTTGCCGGAGAAATCGTCGATACCGAGGGTCTGGGCAAAATCGTTGCCGGAGCCTACGGGTAGGACGGCAAGGGCGGGACGGACCGCCTCATCCTGCTTCATGAGTCCATTGGCGACCTCGTGGATCACGCCGTCGCCGCCAAGGGCGATAACGGTGCGATAGCCCTGAGCCTGCGCGGCAAGCTCCTTGGCATGTCCCATGCGCTCAGTCAGCACCAGGTCAAACTGGGATGAGCGCGCGGTCATGTCCAAAAAGCGCTGCAGGCGCTCAGCGACCTCGCGCGCCGCACCCGACTGGGCGGCAGGGTTGGCGATTATGAGCGTGCGACCAAAATCAGTTGCGTGCATGGAGCGACTCCTGGCGTATGACGTGACGGTGCGGTCGCGCTCAGGTCGAATTGCCCCCGATTGTGGCTGCACGGCGAATACTAACGTCTACTCTATCAGGTCGTTGTGGCGCTCGATAGCATCCGCTACCGTACCGCCCTCATCCACAATAAGCGAACGGCGTTTAGGCGAGACAATGCGCTGCGCGGGATATACGCCGCGGTGGCCGCCGACGAGATAGCTGATAAACGCCACGATCACGAAGAAGCCGGCTGCCGTGCCGTGGAACAGGTCGATGGCCATCATGCAGGTGGTGATGGGCACGTTGAGGCCGGCGCAGAACACGCCGAGCATGCCGAGAGCCGCCAGAAAGCTGGGGTCGATTCCGACGAGGCAACCGATCCAGCCGCCGAGCGCCGCACCGATGCCAAACAGGGGCGTGACCTCGCCGCCTTGGAAGCCGGCGCCCAGAGTGAGCGCCGTCACCACGAGCTTGATGGCTGCGTCCGCCAGGGTCGTGGTACCGGCGAACCCGGCGCCCGAGAGCCAGGTGGCAAGGCCGGCATAGTCCCAGGCGTCGAGAAGGGCATAGGCGGCCAAAACCACGAGCGCGCCCACGAGTGCGCGAGTAAGGTAGTTGGTGATAAAACGACCGTACAGGCTCTTGACGGTTCGAACCGACCAGGCAAAGAGGCGTGCCGTCAAACCGAAGATAATGGCGCTGATAACAACGATGACAACCGTCCGTGGTGTCATGTTGGGAACGCTGGTGATGACATTCGCCTCGTACTCGGTACCCAGGGCGAGTGATGTAAAGTAGCCGGTAAACGAGGCGACCAGGCAGTAGATGCCCGCGGTGTAGTCGATCTTGCCGATAAAGCACATCTCCATGCCAAAGAAAGCCCCGGCAAGGGGCGAGCCGAACACGGCGCCAAAGGCCGACGAGATGCCGGCGAGCATGAGGTCGTGGTGGTCATGCTTTTTGAGGTGGGCGAGGCTCGAGATGTTGCTGGCGATGGTGCCGCCAATCTGCACCGCAGCTCCCTCGCGACCGGCCGAGCCGCCGGTGAGGTGCGTGAGCGTGGAGCAGACGAAGGTGAGGATGGCCATGCGCATATGGATGAGGCGTGTGCCCAGAGCGGAGTCGATGACCAGGTTGTTGCCACGCTTGGCGGCGAGACCGTGGTTTTTGTACACCCATGCGGTGGCAACGCCCACAACGGGAAGCAGCGCGTAAATCCACGCATGGTGCTCGCGATAGTCGGTCGCGATATTTAATGAGGCCAAAAACGCCCAAGCGGCAACGCCCATGGCGAGCGAGACGGTGACGACGAGTACGAGCAACTTAGTGCTCGCTAGTAGGTTGCGGGCGTTGCGGCGCGTGTCGGCAGCCAAGAGATGCTCGGAGCGGGTAAGTTGATGCCTGCCTGCCGTGATGACGTCATTAAGGGAGAAAAAACCGCCGTCGTCGAGCGGCTGGAAATGATCCTGCGCTTTGTTTGCGCTTTCGGGTTTGTCGTTATGAGCCATACGTTCCTCTTTTAGGTTGCAACGCAAGCAATTATAAAACGCGGTAAACGCGACGAGCCGGTGGGTTGGTTTCCATTCTGTTTCGCGGCCTGCAACCGACAGGTGTATTTGCGGGTACAGGCCGAGTCGCGGTCGTGCGTCGGGGGATTATACTGAGACAAGCATAAAGAATTGGCGCCCCTGTTGTGCGCCGTGGCATTAAGAGGTGCATATGGCAGAGAAACTCATACCGTTGGAGGATGCGCAGTCGATTGTTTTGTCGCACGTTGCTCCGACGGATCTCATCGAGATTCCCGTGTGGCAGGCGGCTGGTTTTCCCTTGGCCGAGGACGCGGTGGCCGATATCGACATCTCGCCGTTTGCCAACAGCGCTATGGACGGATATGCCGTGCGCTCGGCGGACTTGGCGCAGGCATCTGGCGAGGCGCCGGTGACGCTCGACGTTATCGGACACGAGGCCGCGGGCCATGTGTTTGAGGGCGCAATCGGCGCGGGCGAGACGGTCCGCATCATGACGGGCGCGCCAGTACCCGAAGGTTCCGATGCCGTGGTGAAGTACGAGATCGTCGATGTGCTCGACGGTGACGGCAACGAGGGCTCGCACGTTCGCTTTTCGGCGCCGGCCAAGGTAGGGGAGAACGTTCGCTCTGCTGCCGAGGAGGCCCATGCCGGCGATGTTGTGATGCACGCCGGCGAGGTCGTGGCTCCGGCGGGCGCGGGTCTGCTGGCGAGCGCCGGATACGCGAGCGTGAAGGTGCACGCTGCCCCGCGTGTGGGCATCATCTCGCTGGGCACGGAGCTGGTCGCACCGAGTAAGGTACCGGCGCGTGGTCAGATTCGCGATTCCAACTCCTCGGCGCTGATGGCCGAGGCACTCGATGCCGGCGCCGAGCCCGTGTTCTACGGCATCGCGCCCGATGATGAGCAGGCGATTGCCGAGCTGGTACATCGCGCCACGCGAGAGTGCGATTTTGTCATTACGAGCGGTGGCGCCTCGGCGGGCGATTACGACTATGTGACGGCGCTCGTCCGGCGCGAGGGCGAGGTGCTGTTTGACCGCATCTCGATGCGTCCGGGCAAGGCCATCACGTTTGGCTTGCTCGGGGGTAAGCCCTACCTGGGGCTTTCAGGCAATCCGGCCGCGGCGTATGTGGGCTTTGAGATGCTTGCCCGTCCGGCGATCCGCAAGATGCGTGGTTTTGCCGAGGGGGCGCGTCCCGTACAGCGAGCGGCTCTTACCCACGGTGTGAAAAAGCGCCAGGACCGCCGCTTCTTCGATCGCGCCACGGTTTTGCGCGACCCCGAGACCGGTGAGCTGTTGGTGACCGAGGCCAAGACGCAGAATTCGGCGCTGCTCGGCACGATGCAGCGGGCCAACTGCCTGCTGCGTATTGACGAAGGACCGTGCGAGCTCAAGGCGGGAGATGTCGTGGACGTTGTTCGCGTCGACCTGCCCGAGGGCGCCGTGTTGTAGGAGGAATGCTATGGAGCTGAAGATATCGATCGTGACGTGCTCGGATACGCGCGATCTAGCCCAGGACGAGGCGGGTGCTGCACTCGAGGAACTTATCGAGGCACAGGGCTGGACGGTCGCCTCACATGTGGTCGTGCGCGACGACGTCAGCGAGATTGGTGATGCCGTTGTGGAAGCCGCCGATGGGTGCCACGCCAACGTCGTGCTCACCTGCGGCGGTACGGGGCTTTCGATGCGCGATGTGACGCCCGAGGCGACGCGTGCCGTCTGCGACCGCGATGTGCCGGGTATTGCAGAGGCAATCCGTGCGTACTCGATGACCAAGACACGCCGCGCCATGCTCTCGCGCGCTATTTGCATGCAACGAGGTCATACACTTGTCGTAAACTTTCCCGGTTCCACGAAGGCCGCCCGCGAAAGCTGGGAGGCCATAGCGGACCAGCTGGAACATGCGGCCCAGATGACGGCGGGCGGCGGACACGCCAAATAAGCGCACTACCTGCGGCGGAGCGACCTTATCGGTCGCTCCGCCTTTGTTTTCCGCCGAAGCGACGCCGAGGGGTACGGTACCTCGAAACTATATTCTCTAGCGAGAATAATTTCTCACTACCATTATTCGCACGGAAGTATAATCTGATTGCAGATTAAAGCCTGCGGCGGGGTGCCCGGGCATAGCGTTCGAAAGGGTTGAACATGTTCGATATGGTTTCTCGCCGCGGATTCGTCTCGCTCTCTGCTGCCGTCGCTGCCGGCCTTGGTCTTGCCGGCTGCTCGGGCGGCAAGACGTCCGAGCCGGCCGGATCCGATGCTGGTTCTGCTAAGGCATCTTCCAAGAAAGCTGTCGAGCTGCAGGTCTTTGCCGCCAACTCGCTCGAGAAGGCGCTCCCCGAGGTCCAGGAACTCTATACCGAGCAGACCGGCACCACCTTTGCCGACACGCAGTTTAAGGCCTCCGGCGACCTTGTCGAGCAGATGCGCGCCGGTGCCGCCGTCGACGTGCTCATCACCGCTTCCAAGGGCACCATGGATGACGCTGAGACCGCCGAGCTCGTCGACGTCGATACGCGTGAGGACATGTTCGTCAACGACCTCGTGATCATTCGCGCCGAGGGCTCCGACACCAAGGTCGAGGCCATCGCCGACGTCGCGAATCTGGACGGCAAGATCGCCATTGGCGACGCTAAGACTGTTCCCGCTGGCAAGTATGCCAACCAGGCGCTGGCTTCCGTGGGCCTTTATACCGGCACCGAGGGCGACGATGGCGAGTATGCTCCCGAAATCGCCGACAAGGTCGCGCTGGCCGATAAGGTGGGCACCGCCGCCGCTTATGTGTCCACAGGCGACTGCGTGGCCGGTTTTGTCTACAGTTCTGACATCTACCGCTACGACGGCATCGAGGAGGCCTTCGTGTGCCCCGAGGATTCGCACAAGCCCATCGTGTATCCGGGTGCCGTTGCCGAGAGCTCCGAGCACGCCGACGAAGCCAAGGCGTTCATCGACTTCTGTCTGACCAACAAGAAGGCTCAGAAGATTTGGGCCAAGTACGGCTTTGAGCTTTCCGCGTAGTGCGGCTTGGCGCGATAATTCCATCGTTTTGTGTTTCACTCCGTCCTTGTATTCGCTTGGAGCTTTTCGTGCTTAATAGATTCCGCATGCTTGTCGCCTGTGCTTTGACCTTCGCGCTTTGCTGGGTGCCAGGATTTGCGTTTGCTGGGGACACTGAGGACGGGGCCCAGGTTGCTGCGACCGCTCATGGGCTTTCCTATGGGATCGAGGGTTTTGAGCGGTTGGCCAGGGGGACCGCTCGTGCCATGGAGGGCCAGCCTGAGGGCTACCGGTTTCCCGTTGACGAGGACGTGGACCTTGTAGTGGCACCTGCTGCCGATCGCGTTGTGGTGTGGATATCGCCCAAGGCGGTCGAGAAGTATGGATTTGATCCGCAGGATAACGAGTGCGTATCGGGTCTCAAGGCCCTCGTTTGTAAGCTCGACAGCGCAAACTGCATGGGAGGTGCGCAGCTAGGGGACGTGGATCTTCCTTGGTATGTCACGGCGGAAACAACGTTTGATGCCGGCGGGTATACCTATGGCTTTGACGAGCGCGGTGCGGATGGGGACCGCTATGTGGTGATTGCATCAGCCTCGGGTGATGCCAAGGGCGGCGCGCGTTGGCTTGATAGCGCTCAAATGGTAGAAGCATCGTCCGTCGTGTTGCGGGATGAGCAGGGGCCCTTGACCTCTCTGGCCTCCTTTTTGGGCGACATCGACTATCGCCCGCTTTGGGTGTCCATTAAAACGAGCGGCCTTGCCCTGCTGATCTCCTTTGCGCTGGGCCTGTTTGCCGCATGGAAGACCATGGGTACGACGAGTCGCATCAAGGGCCTGCTCGATTCGGTCTTTACGATTCCTATGGTGCTGCCGCCCACGGTCTGCGGCTTTCTGCTCCTTATGCTGTTTGGCCGCTCGACCGGGGTGGGCCAGTGGCTCATCGCGCACGGTATCTCGGTTGTCTTTACCTGGCCGGCGGCGGTGATCTCTGCCGTGGTGGTGTCGTTCCCGCTCGTCTACCGCACGGCGCTCGGAGCCTTCGAGAGCCTCGACACGCAGATGCTCGATGCGGCGCGAACCCTGGGATGGTCCGAGCGCCGCATCTTTACCAGGCTTATGATGCCGCTCGGCTGGCCCTCGATTGCCGCTGGCACGGTGCTCGCCTTTGCCCGTGCGATGGGCGAGTTTGGCTGCACCCTGTTTTTTGCGGGCAACTACGCCGGCATTACGCAGACCATTCCCATCGCCATCTATTTTGAGTGGATGGGCGGCAATACGTCGGTGGCCCTCTTTTGGGTCGTTGTCGTAATCGCGTTCAGTTTCCTGGTCATTCTGTTCATCAATATGTACACGGCGCATTCGCAAAAGTACCGCGAGCGGGGCCTTTCCCGTGCGGAGCGTAAGCAGGCCAAAGATCTCGCCGGACAGGGTGATTCGCTCGACCCGGCGGGCGGTGATGCCTTGCGTATCGATCGCGAGGCACTGGCCGAGCTCATGCGCGATGATGCCGCATTACAGGGAGGTCGATAGGCCATGTCGCTCGTTCTGGATATTAAGAAACGTTATCCCGGGTTTGTGCTCGACATGCAGCTTGAGGCCGGCGAGGAGCGCGTGGCCTTGCTCGGTGCCTCCGGATGTGGCAAGAGCTGCACACTGCGCTGCATTGCCGGCGTGGAGACGCCCGACGAGGGCAAGATCGTCGTCAACGGCGTGACCTTTTTTGACTCGGCGGCTGGCATCAACCTGTCACCCCAGGAGCGAAAATGCGCCCTGTTGTTCCAAAACTATCAGCTGTTTCCCAACATGACGGTGGCCGATAACGTATGCGCCGGTGTAAAGGATGCTGGCGACGCCGCCGCGCGCAAAAAGCTCGCCGAGCGCTATCTGGGCATTTTCGGTCTGGCCGATTTTGTCGATCGCTACCCCGCGCGACTCTCGGGCGGGCAGCAGCAACGCGTGGCGCTTGCCCGTATGGTGGCGGCGCACCCGGGCATTTTTATGTTCGACGAGCCCATGAGCGCACTCGATGCGTATCTCAAGAGCGCGCTTGAGCAAAACATGCTCGACCTGTTCGACGTCTGCAACCGTACCGTGCTCTATGTGAGCCACGACATCGACGAAGCGTGCCGCCTGTGTCAGCGCATCTGCGTGATGCACGACGGGCATGTTGAGGAGATTGGCTCCATCGAGGACGTGGTCCGTCGTCCGCAGACGCTGGCGGCACTGCGCCTGACGGGCTGCAAGAACACAAGCCGGGCGCGCAAGATCGGCGACGAAGAAGTTGAGGCCCTCGACTGGGGCATGACCTTTAACGTGGGTCGCGAGGTTCCCGATGATGTGGCGTACCTGGGCATTCGCGCAAGCTACTTCCATGTTGACAATCGCGCGGAGCGGGGCCGCAACAGCTATGATTTGCACGTGGCCCGTGTGAGCGATTCGCGCTTTGAGCGGCTGGTGCTGCTGGACGTGCCGCGCGTCGATGCGCCCACACGTCTGCAGTGGAAGGTCAACAAGGTGGGCGTGCCTGTCGACGAGCTGCCGCAAGCAGGCGAGACGCTGCGCATGCACTTCGATGCGAGTAAGATCCATTTGGTTTGTCGATAGCGCCGGGTAATGCCGTCGGGGATATAAGCCTCGGCGGCTTTGTCTTGCCGTTCGCCGAATGATGGATGACAAACTCTTATCAACGCAGATAATTATTTATTAAACGACGGCACACGACGCTGTCGTACGAATGTCAACGGTGTTCGCATGGTCGACGACCGTTGATATAGTTGACCTTAACTTGTAAAGGAGGGTGCGCATATGCCGCAGACGACATACATTCGCCGCGTTGCCGCGCGCGCCCTATATATGGCTCGGAGTCGCATATGAGCAGGTATGTTCACGGCTCCGGGCGAGACGACGCACAACTAAATAATCAGCTGCAAAGCAGGTTCCCCAAAATTCCGGGTTTGAGCACGGCCGGGCAATCGCCGTCCGTCGTGCATCGATACCGCTGTTATCCGTTTTTGGTTCGAGAGGGGAACCGTCATGGCTGAAGAATTTGATTTCCATCCGATGTGGGAGAGCCTCGGCATGAATCTTGCCGACCACGACATGCTGCTGGGCGCCGTGGGCCAGATGTACGGCGATATGTTCCTGACGCAGAATAATCGCCCCAAGTCCACGTCCTACCTGGATTTTGTCGCCACCAACATCCACAGTGGCCGTATTAAGGAGATGCTCGACAAGAAGGAGGCCGGCGAGGCCACCAAGATCGTCGGTTCGTTCTGCGTCTACGTGCCCGAGGAGATCGTACTTGCCTGTGACGGCATTCCTGTGGGCCTGTGCTCGGGTGCCGACTGGGCGACCGACAAGGTCGAGGAGCATCTGCCGCGCAACACCTGTCCGCTCATTAAGAGCTTTGCCGGCTTTAAGCTGGGCGAGGTCTGCCCCTACATTGAGTCGAGCGACCTGGTGGTGGGCGAGAACACCTGCGATGGCAAGAAGAAGGCCTACGAGTTCTTTGCCACGCAAAAGAACATGTACGTCATGGATATCCCCAACGTGCACGACGAGTCGACGCTCGTGACCTGGAAGGCCGAGGTCAAGAAGCTCGCGGCCAAGATCGAGGACGAGTGCGGCGTCAAGATTACGCCCGAGCGCCTGAAGGCTGCCACCCACGCCGTCAACGAGAAGCGTCGCGCCCTGCAGCGTCTGGCTGCGACCCGCGCTGCCGATCCGGCGCCCATCAGCGGTCTCGACAGCCTGCTGACCGTTCAGGCCGCCTTTATGGATGACACGCCGCGTCTGACCGGCGCCATTAACGATATGGCGGCTGAGTGCGAGCAGCGCGTTGAGGCTGGCGAGGGCGTGGCGCCCAAGGGCACCAAGCGCATCCTGTACACCGGTACGCCCATGGCCGTGCCCAACTGGAAACTGTTCAACCTTATCGAGAAGGCCGGCGGCGTTGTGGTAGGCGAGGAGTCCTGCACGGGCTCGCGCTACTACAAGGACCTGGTCGACGAGTCCGGTGAGACGGTCGACGAGATGCTCGACGCCATCGCCGAGCGCTACTTTAAAATCAACTGCGCCGTCTTTACGCCCAACGACCAGCGTATGAAGGACATTGTCCAGATGGCCAAGGACCTGCATGCTGACGGTATCGTCGACGTGGCCCTGCAGTTCTGCACGCTCTACGAGATGGAGTCGTTTGCCGTGGAGAAGGCCGCCGAGGAGGCGGGCATCCCGTTTATGCACATCACGACCGACTACGCCGGCGAGGATGCAGGCCAACTGCAAACCAGGATTGAGGCTTTCTTGGAAACCATTTAGGGCTATATCCGTCCCGGCGGCTTCCCCAGGCATCCGATCTTGCCGTTCAAACCGTCGCTTGCGTACCAAAGTACGCGGCGACTCCTCTTTCACGGCAACCTCGGGCACCTGGGAAAGCCGTCTCCTTGGTTGGTTAAAAGGTTTGTTAAGGAGTTATATGTCGGAAAATATTGAGCAGCCGTTGCCGCGCACGTTTGAGGAGTTCAACGAGCAGCGCAAGGCGGCGTTTATTCGCGTCAAGGATTATAAGCAGGCGGGTAATCGCCTGGTCGGCTTTTTGTGCAGCTATACGCCGCTCGAGATTATTGATGCCGCGGGGGCCGCAAGTGTCGCTCTGTGCGGTACGTCCGATGAGGTGATTCCCGAGGCCGAGAAGGTACTGCCGGCAAACCTCTGCCCGCTCATCAAATCGACGTACGGTTTCGCCTATTCGCAAAAGTGCCCGTTCACGTACTTTAGCGACATGATCATCGGCGAGACCACCTGCGACGGCAAGAAGAAGATGTACGAGCTACTCAACGAGCTCAAGCGCACGCACATTCTGCACTTGCCGCAGGGTCGCGATCGCGCCTACGAGCGCGAAGGCTGGTACGAGGAGTGCCGCCTGCTCAAGGAGGAGCTCGAGAACTTCTACGGTATTACGATTACTGATGACGACCTGCGCGCCGCCGTCCGTCGTCGCAATCGCCTGCGTGCTGCCCAGCTCGAGATGTTTGCGCTGCAGGCCAACCAGCCGGCGGCCATGAGTGGCGTCGACCTGATGAGCACTATGTTTGCCGGTACGTTCAGCTTTGATATCGAGGCTTATACGCAGCAGCTGGAGCAAAAGGTCGTCAAGCTGCGCGAGGCCTACGACGCGGGCGAGCGCCCGGTTGCGGCGGATGCCAAGCGCATCCTGATCACCGGTTGCCCGGTGGGCGGCGTGATCAACAAGATCGGTCGCACCATCGAGTCCAACGGCGGCGTGGTCGTGTGCATGGACGATTGCTCGGGCGAGCGCACGGCGGCCATGATGATCGACCCGGACGCGCCCGACATTCTGCGCGCCATCGCCGACCGTTACCTGGACATCAACTGCTCGGTCATGACGCCCAACGACGGTCGTATGGAAAATACGCTGGCCATGTGCGAGAAGTATCACGTTGATGGCGTGGTCGAAAACGTGCTCCAGGCCTGCCACACCTTTAACGTGGAGAGTGCTCGCATGCAGGAGGCTGTCGAGGGCGCGGGTATTCCGTATATGAAGATCGAGACCGACTACAGCAACGGCGACATGGGTCAGATCGAGACCCGCATCGCCGCCTTCATCGAAACCCTCTAGGTTTCTCAGGCACCGGATTTTGCCCCTCAAACCGTCGCTTGCGTACCCAAAGTACGCTGCGCTCCTCTTTCGGGGCAATCTCCGGCACCTGAGAAACCTAGAGCTAAGGCGCCTGAACGCGCCGTTACCTTTGATGTTTAGATTGGGAGAGAGCCATGATAGGGATCGGGATCGATATCGGGTCTACGGCGGCTAAGGCTGCTGTGGTCGACGGGGAGGGTTCGGTGGCGTGGACGTGCGTGCAGCCAACCGGGTTCTCCTCGGTCGATGCTTCCGAGCGGTTGCGCGAGGCACTGGCAGCGGCGGGTTATGACCTGACGGGTGACGATGTTCGCGTGGTCGCGACTGGCTACGGCCGTGTCGCCGTGCCCTATGCGCACAAGGTCGTGACCGAGATCACCTGCCACGGTACCGGTGCCGTGCGCCTGTTTGGCGATCACGGTACCGTGATCGATGTGGGTGGTCAGGACACTAAGGTCATTACGATCAAGGGCGGCCGCGTGGCCAAGTTCGCCATGAACGACAAGTGCGCCGCCGGCACGGGGCGCTTTCTGGAGATCATGGCCGACCGCCTGGGCATTACCCAGCAGCAGATGGCCGACCTTGCGCGTTCCGGCGAGCCCACCAAGATATCCAGCATGTGCACCGTGTTTGCCGAAAGCGAGGTCATCAGCCTGATCGGTCGCGGTGAGCCGCGCGAGAACATTGCGCGTGGCGTGATCGAAAGCGTCGTGTCGCGTGTGGCGACTATGGCCGGGCAGGCGGAGGGTGCTCCGTACTACCTGACGGGAGGTCTGTGCGAGAACACCTACGTTGTGGAGCGGTTGGCCGCGCTGCTGGGGTCACCAGTGACTACGTCGCCCCAGGCCCGCTTTGCTGGCGCCATCGGCGCGGCGATTCGCGCACGGGCGCTCAATTAATGCATCCGTCGCAGGCTCGCATTCATGCGTATACTGGGAGAAAATGATTGCCCGATGAGAGGAGGTATCGATGGCTGACGATCAGATTAGGCTCACGTCTATGACGGCCGCGAGCGGTTGAGCCGCTAAGTTGGCTCCCGGAGCCCTCGCCCAGGTCCTGGGCGATTTACCCAATGTGCATAACGACAACTTGCTCGTGGGGTTCGATACCTCCGACGATGCGAGCGTCTTTCGCGTAGGGGAGAACCTGGGGCTCGTGCAGTCCATCGACTTCTTTCCACCGATGGTCGACGACCCGTTCCTGTTTGGCCAGATTGCCGCGGCCAACTCGCTGTCGGACATCTACGCCATGGGTGGACGACCGAGCCATGCCATGAACCTGCTCTGCATACCCAGTTGCCTGGGCGTTGAGGTTGCCGGCCAGATTCTGGCGGGCGGCGCCGACAAGTGCGTCGAGGCGGGTTGCTCCATCGCGGGCGGTCACACCATCAACGACGACGAGCCCAAGTACGGCTTGTCTGTGAGCGGCTTTGTCGCGCTCGACCGCATGCTCGCCAACAGCGGCGCGCACGTGGGCGATGTCCTGCTGCTGACCAAGGCGATCGGCTCGGGCATCATCACCACGGCCATTAAGGGCGAGCTTATCGAGCAGGACGAGGCCAGCCGGATGTTTGATTCTATGCGCACCCTCAACGAGGCCCCGATCCGTTTGGCCGAGGGGCTCGAACTTCACGGCTGCACCGACATTACGGGCTTTGGCCTGATCGGGCATGCGTGCGAGATGGCCGAGGGCTCTGGCGTGCAGATTGAGCTTGCGTCGGGGGCGGTGCCGCTCTTTGACCAGGTGCTCGACATGGCGCGTCTGGGCATTATCCCCGCGGGCTCCTACCGTAACCAGGACTTCTTTGGCCCGCGCGTGACGGCCGACGAAGACCTGGAGCCGGGCATGCTCGACGCGCTGTACGATCCGCAGACCTCGGGCGGTTTGCTCATCGCGGCGCCTGCCGCCGATGTGGATGAGCTTGCGCGCCGTCTGCATGCCGAAGGACGTATTGCCGCCGCCGTCGGTCGCGTGTGTGAGCCGGTGCCAGGCGGTCCTGCCGTCCACGTTGTCCGTTAACGACACGTTTATTGAGCTATGTACCGCTCTAAAACGATTTATTCGAAAGGAAAAACTATGTCTACCAAAATTGAAGTCAATGCCATGGGCGATGCCTGCCCGCTGCCCGTCGTCAAGACGCTTAAGGCGCTCAAACAGCTTGATGGCGAGGGTGCCGTGGTGACCTCGGTCGACAACGAGACCGCCGTCAAGAACATTTCCAAGATGGCGCAGGAGAAAGGCTGCACGGCCTCGGTCGAGAAGGTTTCTGACGCCGAGTGGCACGTGACCGTGGCGACCTCTGGCGCCGTTGCCGTGGCCGATCCCGAGCAGGATGGCGCTGTCTTCTGTAATGCCAGCGCCGGCAAGGGCAAGCTCGTCATTTCCGTCTACACCGACTGCATGGGCCGCGGCGACGATGAGCTGGGCCACAAGCTCATGAAGGCCTTCATCTTTGCCGTGACGCAGCAGGAGGAGCTGCCCGCGACTATGCTGTTTTACAACGGCGGTGCCAAGCTCACCGTCGAGGGCTCGCCGGTGCTCGATGACCTGAAGGGCTTGGCGGAGCAGGGTGTCGAGATTCTCACCTGCGGTACCTGCCTGGACCACTTTGGCATTAAGGACCAGCTTGCGGTGGGCGAGGTCACCAACATGTACGTGATCGTGGAGAAGATGGAGCAGGCCGTGCGCGTCGTGCGCCCGTAGCGTATTGGTTGGAGTTGCCATGAGGGAGAAGCGCCCGGCGCTTGTCATCACGTTTCCCACCACGGCGGCCGCCATGGGTTGCGAGTCCCTGTGCATCGAGCGCGGTCTTCCCGGGCGGACGATTCCCGTGCCCGGGGAGGTCGCTGCCGGCTGCGGTTTGGCGTGGAAGGCGTTGCCTGTCGATGAGGAACTGCTGCGCGGCGAACTCGCCGAGGCGGGTGTTCCCACCGAGGGCTATACCGTGATTGATATGTGGGAGGTCGTGCGATGATCTATCTGGATAACGCGGCGACGACCATGCACAAGCCGCAGACGGTCATCGATGCCGTGACGCAGGCGATGTGCTCGCTCGGCAATGCCGGGCGCGGCGCCACGTCGGGTCCCCTCGATGCCGCTCGTACGATTCACGCTTGCCGTGCCAAGCTCGCGCGCCTTTTGGGTTGCCCGAGGGCGGACCATGTGTGTTTTACGCCCAACTCCACCGCGGCGCTCAACACCGTTATCAATGGCGTGGTGCGCCCCGGCGACCGCGTGGTCACGACGGTGCTTGAGCACAACTCGGTGCTACGTCCGCTCAACCGCTTGGCGGCAGAGCAGGGTGTTACCGTTGAGCATACGGGCTGCGACGCGAACGGCGTGCTCGACTATGACGAGCTCGAGCGGTTGGTCACGCCGGCCACGCGTGCTGTGGTGGTGACGCACGCCTCCAATGTGACCGGCAATGAGGTCGACATTGCGCGCGTGGCTGTCATGGCCCATGCGGCCGGCGCGCTCGTGATCGTCGATGCCTCGCAGTCTGCCGGCACGGCGCATATCGATATGCAGGCCATGGGGCTCGACGTGGTGTGCTTTACCGGCCACAAGGGGCTCATGGGTCCGCAGGGGACCGGCGGCCTGGCCGTGGCAGAGGGCATTGACGTGGCGCCGTGGGCCATGGGCGGCACGGGCGTGCACAGTTTCGATGCGTTGCAGCCGCTTGAGTGGCCCACGCGCCTTGAGGCGGGCACGCTCAACGGCCACGGCATCGCGGGCCTTTCTGCCGGCCTTGACTATATCGAGGCGCAAGGCGGGGTCGAGGCGATTGCTTCCCGCGAGCGTGCGCTCGCTGATCGCTTTCTTGCCGGTGTGCGCGAAATCCCCGGCATTGCGCTCTACGGTGCGTTTGACCGGCCCGTGCGCTCGGCGATCGTCTCACTCAACGTAGGCGATATCGACTCTGCCGAGATCTCGGATGCGCTCATGCAAGGGTGGGGGATTGCGACGCGCCCCGGCGCCCATTGCGCCCCGCTCATGCACCGTGCGCTGGGGACCGAGCGCCAGGGCGTCGTCCGCTTCTCGTTTGGGTATTTCAACACGGACGAGGAAGTCGACACCGCGATTGACGCTTTGCGCGATTTAGCCTGCTAGAGCGTATATACTTGCGGGACGGGTGTTTTTGCCCGTCCCGTTTTTGTTTCGACCCGAAAGGTGGTCCCATGGCTTCATCCGCCCCGCGCGGTCTGCGCTCCGACCATGTCGTCACCGTCGGCATCGCCCTGTTCTCGATGCTCTTTGGCGCCGGCAACCTCATTATTCCGCCGCTGCTGGCGCTGCAGGCAGGTTCTGCCACGCCGGTCGCCATGCTCGGCTTTCTGATTGCCGCCATCGGCCTGCCCGTCATGGGTTTTATCGCCGTGGCGCTTGCTGGAACGGCGCGCGAGCTTGCCGGCCGCGTGCACCCCAAGTTTGGTGAGTTCTTTGTCGCGGCGGTGTATCTGGCCATCGGCCCGTGCCTGGCCATTCCGCGCACGAGCTCCACGGCCTTCGAGATGCTGGTGCCGCTGCTGCCCGAGGGCGTCTCGCTCGGCACGGCTCGCCTGGTCTTTGCCATCGGGTTCTTCGTGGTCGCGTTTGCGCTCACGCTGCGCCCGGGTGTCATCACACGCGTACTCGGTCGCATTACGGGCCCCGCGCTCATTGCGCTCATCGTGCTGGTCGTGGGTGCTGCCGCGATCTCGCCTCTGGGACCGGCTGCCGCGCCTCAGGCTCCCTACGATGCGGGCGCCGCCGTGCAGGGCTTCCTGACCGGCTATCAGACCATGGACCTGCTCGCGTCGCTCGCCTTCGGCATCATCATTGCCGAGACCATCCACGAGTTGGGTGTTACCGATGACAAGCGCGTGGCCTTCGAGATTTCACGCTCCGGTGTGATCGCCGGTGTGCTCATGGCCGTCATCTACTGCGGCCTGGCGCTTGCCGGCATGCAGCTCGGCACGGTCATGCCCGATGCCACTAACGGCGCCGCCATCCTCGCCCGCTCTGCCTCCATGCACTTTGGCCTTGTCGGCACGGTCGTGGTCTTTGCAATCTTTTTCCTCGCCTGCATGAACGTGTGCATCGGCCTCATCAGCTGCTGCTCGCGTTACTTCTGCGAGACGTATGTGGTTAAAGGGGGAGCGGAGGCTTCCGAGGAGGCCATGCGCCGTCCCTTTGCGGTTCTCGCCTTTGTGTTCGCGGCGTTTTCGTGCGTGCTCTCCAACGTGGGCCTCGACATGATCCTCATGTTCTCGGTGCCCATGCTCAACGCTCTGTATCCCGTCGCCATCGTGCTGGTGCTTATGGGCCTGGTGCATGGTTTTTGCGATGCGCATCCGCAGGTGTGGGTTTGGGTCGGCGGCGTTGTCGCGGTGCAGAGCGTAATCACTTCGGTCCGCGATGCGTTCTTTGCTGGCGCGTGGCTGCCGTTCGATGCGTTGCCGCTGGCAGACATTGGAGCCGCGTGGGCGCCGTTCGCCGTGGTGGCGTTTGTGATTGGTCTGCTCCACAGCCGGTTTGTCGCACATTCGAGGAGCTAGAACATCGCCGCTTGCACAGGCGGGGAGTCTCCCCTATAATTTCCTTCGCTTTGGGACACGCAAGGTTTAGACCTTAGCTGCTCAACACCTTCGGGACGTGGCGCAGTTTGGTAGCGCGCCTGCTTTGGGAGCAGGATGTCGCAGGTTCAAATCCTGTCGTCCCGACCATATCTTGCGGGCGTAGTTCAATGGTAGAACCCCAGCCTTCCAAGCTGATGACGCGGGTTCGATTCCCGTCGCCCGCTCCATAGGATAGTTTTAACGGCTCTGGCTCCATTTGGTGCCAGAGCCGTTTTCATATACATGCCGGGGACCCCACATCCCCTCCTAAGTTGCGGTGAAATAGTTCCTGGATTAGCCGCAAAAGCTGTTATCCAGGAACTATTTCACCGCAACTTATTGAGGCCGAGCGGGGTGGGTCGATGATGGGTTCTGTTATCGAGAAGATGAGGACAGCCGGTCAGGAGTCTGCGTAGGGTTTTGTGGTTGGTATACCGTAGCCGCGCATCATGGAGCCGAATGCTTTGACATCGTAGGTGTCTGAGAGCTTGAAATGAATGACGTTGTGGCCCATGGCGCGCAGGTTCGCGTCGCGCATGAGGGCAGCTCGATAGGTTTTTGCCGCAGTATGTTCCGGATCATTTTGGGACTCGTCCTCGAACTTGCCTAGTCCATGCAGCTCAGCCAGCATCCAAGAGCCGTTTGGCATCTGCCAGCCGTAATCTGCCAAATAATAGCCGGCGTTTCCCGGTCGAGTGATTTCAACCTGAAGTTCGGGTGTGGCAACTCCCGCCAGAATCATTGCCGCCCGTGCTTCGGATTCTCCACCGTTATCCGATCTGCCATCCATATGTTCAAAAACGTCAAATGCGCGTGCGATGCCATGCAGTCCGCGGCAGTTCGCTTGTGCATATGCACGCAATTCTTCACGCTCGACACCGTACTCACGAGCCAACCCGTCGACATAGCCTAGTGCATATCGGAAAGCGCTCGTTCGGGCGATGTCGACCACCGTGCGGTACGGATCTGTCAACGTAAACGGACCGAGCTGCCACACTTCGCCCGCCCGCCAGCGACGATACTCAACGAATTCGTACGTATCGCGCCTGGTGGCTCGCGGCAACAGAACTTGTACCTTATCGAGAAGTGTGTGTGCCGAACCGATACCATAGAGCAGAGCCGCGGTCGCCCCACAAAATACCGCTTCGGGTTCAACGACCGCAATGGCGGATGCCAGCTGAAAAATGCGGTCTTCTATACCAAGGTCATTCCAGTATGCAGGGTCGGCATAGACGTGGTTATAGAGTCGAACGATCATTTGCTTTTGCATGAGCGAGTAGGCACAACGTTCGTCCCATTTTTCGGTGGCAATAAACAAGCGTCCGTCATGATGGGCCCCGAATACCGAGAAGAAAAGCCTTGTCTGAGATTTGGAACAGTGATCGGCCTTACCCATTAGCGACCCCATGTCTCGAGGATGAGCGAACGATACCACGCTATCGCATATTGATTTCGCTGAACCTTGCCATGAGCTGACCAAAAGCTTGACGCCGCAGCTCAGAAGGTTAGACCCGACCAAAAGATATCGGTAAACGGTTGTCAGGGGCCTTTCAGCGGTGTTGAAATCTGCCCTTACAAAAAGTTGCGGTGAAATAGTTCCTAAATGGCCGTCAGAAGGGCAAAAAATAGGAACTATTTCACCGCAACTTAGGAGGGGATGGGGTTGAGGGGCGGGGCGGTGCCGCTGTTTGTCGATTAGCTGCGGGGGCGGTGGCGGAGTTTGTCGATGGTTCTGTCGGTGGCGTGATTGCGGGCGTCGGCGACTTTTTGGCGCTGATTGCGGTAGTCGATCATGCCTTGGATAACCGGCTTGCCAAAGCTCACGACATCATCGTTGTAGATGGCGGTTCGGGCTGCGAGGAGGCAGTCGGTAAAGTCCATATGGGTCTTGCCAAAGAGCTTGACGGCAAGGGCGACAACGGTGGGCTCGTCGACCATGACGTCATCGAGCAGCCTTTTCATGGCCGCAGCAATCTCAACGCGGGGAACCTTATAGACGTCGCGCAGCGTGACCACGACGCGCGTGATGATTTCGGGATAGACACGAGCGGTGCGCGTGGCGATGACCTTGGCGGCGCGCGGTGACAGGACTTCGTCGTCGTCAAGCAGGTAGCGTAGGATGACGGTCTCGTCGATGATGGTGCTACTCATGGATATCTACTTCCTCGGGACCCAAAATCGAATCGTCGCTTTCTGTGGCAAGGTATTCAATCCAGGCATTGCGCTCCTCGGAGCGGCGATTGGGGTCACCGTATGCTTTGAGCGATCCATAGGCGGCGGTGCCGTCCTTTGAGCGCACGGCGACCGGCTGAAAGGGGAGCTTGCGCATCAAAATGCTCTGCGCGACAAATAGACGGACGGCCTTGGCGAGCGATGTGCCCATGGCGTCGTAGAGATGTTCGGCATGCTGCTTGTCTTCCTCGCGAATGCGCACCTGCAGGATGGCTCGTTTTTGAGTCGATGACATCACTGGCCCCCTTAATGAGCGTGCAATATAGTCGGTCAAATGCGGCATGTGCCGATACTTGAGCATCTTATAACGATTACTTTATTTCGCTCAAGTAAATAACCATTAACTTGAATACAAGCGTAGTACATCTAAAATGAGAGCGCGTAAAAATCTCTGAGGCGTACGCATGTAATACACTCACCTTTATAGCTTCTAGAGAATAATTCCAACCTGCCAAAACCCCTGCAATACACCCGTATTGCAGGGCCTATGCTCAAGTTTGCCCCCTGCAACTGCGTATATTTAACCTGTATATCGTTGGAGGAATTCTATCGAAGTGCCTGTTTCGCCGCATGCACTCGATACGCCGATGCCGGACCACGGGCGGTCCGGGGCAACGTCGGCAGGGTCTCTCCGGCATGGGATTCAGGAGGGAGTGAACAACATGGGCAATAAACGAGTCGTGGCTGATTCTTCACGCTGCATTGGGTGCCAAACCTGTATGGCGGCGTGCATCGAGGCACACGATATTCCCGGCAACATCGCCGCACCTCGCTTGCGCGTAACGCGCACCTACGAGATTTCCGCGCCGGTGGCATGTCACCACTGCGAGGACGCTCCGTGCGCCAAGGCCTGCCCCACGGGTGCCTTGTTCTTTGATCCAAAGAACCATCGCATCGGCGTCAACGAGGACAACTGCATCGGCTGCAAGAGCTGCGTCATGGCCTGCCCCTTTGGCGCCGTGAGTGTGGCGACCACGCAGGTCCCCGTCTTGATGGGCGACGTGCGCGTGGGTTCGCAGACCAAGAGCTTCGTGCTCAAGTGCGACCTGTGCGTGGACCGTCCCGGCGGTCCGGCGTGTGCCGAGGCGTGCCCGACCAAGGGCCTCACCTTGGTAGACGAGGAGCGCCTGGCAGAACTGACTGCCGAGCGTGCCCGCGCCACCATCGAAAACGAGGCGTAGCCGGGCGGCCATACAGGCCCAACGATTGTCAAATACGTACCGATTAATCGGTAGCAGAGAAAGGAAGGAGGGTGTCATGGAGAAGCATAAAGTGATCTGCCCGTACTGCGGCGCCGGTTGCCAGTTTAACCTCCTGGTCCAAAACGGCCAGGTCGTGGGCACCGAACCGCTCAACGGCATCACCAACCAGAGCGAGCTGTGCCTTAAGGGCATGAGCGGCTACGACTTCATCAACGACACCAAGATCTTGACTCCTCGCGTACTGCACCCGATGATCCGCCGCACTAAGGGCGCGGATCTTGAGCGCGTAAGCTGGGACGAGGCACTGGATTTCACCGCATCTAAGATGCAGGCCATAATTGACGAATATGGTCCTAACGCTGTCATGACCACCGGCTCTTCGCGAGGCGGCGGCAATGAGGCGAACTACGTCATGCAGAAGTTTACGCGTGCGTGCATCGGCACCCACAGCGTGGACAACTGCGCCCGTACTTGACACGGCCCTACTGTCCTCGGTCTGATGGACACGGTTGGTTCAGGTTGCATGTCATGCTCCATCCCCGGTATGGAGGATGCGGGCTGCATTTTCCTCTTCGGCTATAACCCTGCCGATTCGCACCCCATCGTCGCAAGGCGTATCGTGCGAGCCAAAGAAAAGGGTTGCAAGATCATCGTCGCCGATCCGCGCCATATCGAAACCGCGCGTATCGCCGATCTCTACCTTCCGATCAAGAACGGTTGCAACGTTGCGTTCCTCAACGCCTTTGCCAACTGCTTGGTCAACGATGGCCTCTACGACAAGGAATTCGTCGCCGAGCATACGAACGGCTTTGACGAGTGGTGGGAGACCATCAAGAACTACACTCCCGAATCCGTACAGGACATCACGGGTGTCGAGCCCGCGTTGATCCACCAAGCTGCCGAGATGTACGCCACGGCGAAGCCCTCTGCCATCATTGGCTGGGGCATGGGCGTATGCCAGCAGAAGCAGAACCTGAAGACGGTGCACACCATCGCCTCCATCGCCTGCGTTGCCGGCCAGATCGGCAAACCCAATTCCGGCCTCGCGCCCGTGCGTGGTCAGAACAACGTCCAGGGCTCCTGCGATATGGGCATGCTGCCCAACCTGTACCCTGGCTACCAGAAGGTCACCGACCCGGCTGTGCGTGCCAAGTTTGCCAAGGCTTGGGGCGTGCCCGAGGAAAAGCTCCCGCTCGAGGAGGGCTACAAGCTCACCGACCTGGGCCACCTGGTCGACGAGGGCAAGGTGCACTGCTTCTACAACTACGGCGAGGACCCGGTGCAGACCGAGCCCGATTCGGCCGGTATGCGCAAGACGCTCTCCGAGCTGGATCTGTTCATTTGCCAGGACATCTTTATGACGCAGACGACCATGCTCGCCGACGTCATCCTGCCTGCCACCTCTTGGGGCGAGCACGAGGGTGTCTTTACCGCATCCGACCGTAGCTTCCAGCACTTTGACGCGGCCGTTCCGCCCAAGGGCGAGTGCCGTCACGACTGGGAGATCTTCGCGGACCTGTCTACGCGTATGGGTTACCCCATGCACTACGACAACACCGAGCAGATCTGGAACGAGTGCATCAGCCTGTGCCCCAACTTTGTGGGCGCAACCTACGAGAAGATGGCTCCCGAGGGCGGTTACGCCCAGTGGCCGGTCAAGAGCACCGATGTGAACGACCACGGTACGCCCGACATGTTCGCTGGTGGCAAGTTCACCACCAAGGACGGCCGCGCCAACCTGATGGCGCACGACTGGGAGGCGCCCTCCGAGCTTCCCGACGATGAGTACCCGCTCATTCTGTGCACCGTTCGCGAGGTCGGTCACTACAGCTGCCGCTCGATGACTGGCAACTGCAAGACGCTGGCGCTGCTCGCCGACGAGCCCGGCTTTGTCCGCATGAATCCCGCGGACGCCCAGGCGCGCGGCATCAAGAACGGCGACATCGTCTCGATTCACAGCCGCCGTGGCCAGGTATACAGCCGCGCCGACGTGAGCGACCGCATCAACAAGGGCACGGTCTATATGACCTACCAGTGGTGGATCGGCAAGTGCAACGAGCTGACCATTCACAAGGTCGACCCGGTCTCGCATACGCCCGAGGACAAGTTCTCCGCCTGCCAGGTCGACGCTATCGCCGACCAGGTCTGGGCTGAGGGCGAGGTGGAGCGTCAGTACACCGAGCTCAAGCAGGCTCTGGTGGACGCCGCCGCTCCCCAGGACGTTGAGCCCGGCGCCGCCAAGTTCGATGACGAGACGCACGTGAACCAAATCGTGTAGTCCCGTTCTCGTTGGCTTTTTGGGCCGGGCGTCCCGTACGTTCGGGAGCCCGGCCCGTTATTTTGAAAGGAAGTGGGGATGAACCGCTTCATCGACATCAACCCGGAGAGGTGCATCGCTGCGGAACATGCCAGTCCGCCTGTGCCGACGCCCACCGGATGCAGGGTCTTCAGGATACGCCGCGCTTGGCGCTCGTGAAGACCGGCGGTATTTCGGCCGCCCTTGCCTGCCACCATTGCGAGGGTGCCCCCTGCGCCGAGGTTTGCCCGGTGAATGCCATCGAGCACGATGGCGATCGCATCCACGTCAAGGAGCAGGAGTGCATCGGGTGCAGGCTGTGCGCCATCGCGTGCCCCTTCGGAGCCATCCATCCCGATGGCACGTCTATCGCCGGTGTCGCAGGCATGTGCGACCCGACGCCTTCGTATCCTAAGTCCCTGAGCAGCCTGCTTACGTGGGCTCCTGGTCAGTACACCTGCGCTGTCAAGTGCGACCTGTGCGCATTCGATCCGGACGGCCCGCATTGTGTGGCGGCGTGCCCTACCAAGGCGCTGACCGTCATGGGTGGCGCGGCCGATCGCGAGCTCGACGAGGCCAAGCGCCTGCGCTCGATCGAAAACGGTCCGGTCGTCGACGTTACCGCTGTGGCCCAGGGCCTGTCCGAGAAAGCAGAAGGGAGCGTAAACAATGGATAGCATGACGCTGTTTATCGCATCGCTTGCCGTCTCGTGCATCGGTGCGCTCGCCTCGGTTCTGCTGATCAAGGCCGATAACGTCGCCAAGACCGCCGGCTGCCTAATCGGCGCCGTCGCCGCGGTGCTTTCGTTTGTGGCCGGTATCCAGGCCGTGCTGGGCGATGT
Organism: Coriobacteriaceae bacterium; assembly: GCA_025993015.1. NCBI lineage: Bacteria > Bacillati > Actinomycetota > Coriobacteriia > Coriobacteriales > Coriobacteriaceae > Coriobacteriaceae bacterium. The sequence continues at coordinate 109,223 of DAJPFV010000001.1, read as the reverse complement.
CACGTCGGTCGACACCATCGTGTTCTTCCCGTTTGCCCATTTCCAGCTGCTGCTCAACCAGCTGTCCGGCCTGTTCGTGGCGCTCATCTCGGTGCTCGCGTTTGCCGGCTCGATCTACGGTCTCAACTACTTTGATGAGTACCCGGGCAAAAAGGGCCGCGCCGGCTTCTTCTTTAACACCTTTGTGGCGTCCATGATGCTCGTCATCACCGCCGACAACGTGTTTTGGTTCCTGGTCGCCTTTGAGCTCATGTCGCTGACCTCGTACTTCCTGGTCGTGATCGAGGAGAACGAGAACTCCATCCATGGCGGTTGGCTCTACTTTGTGATCGCGCACGTGGGCTTTGTGCTCATCATGGCGAGCTTCCTCACCATGACCAACTTCGCCGGCGGCTCGTTTGCCTTTGCGGATTTCCGCGCTACGCAGTTTAGCCCCGCGGTCGCATCCGTGTGCTTTGTGCTCGCCTTCTTTGGCTTTGGCGCCAAGGCCGGTATCATCCCGCTGCACGGCTGGCTGCCCAAGGCGCATCCCGAGGCGCCGTCCAACGTGTCGGCCCTCATGTCCGGCGGCATGATCAAGATCGGTATCTTCGGCATCCTCAAGGTGGGCCTCGACCTGCTCTCCGCCTCGGGCGTTCAGGTCTGGTGGGGCCTTATGGTCATGGTCTTCGGTGCGATCTCGTCGATCCTCGGCGTGGCCTTCGCCCTGCAGGAGCATGACATCAAGCGCCTGCTGGCCTATCACTCCGTCGAGAACATCGGCATCATTCTGCTCGGCGTCGGCGCCTCCATGGCCGCTATGGCGCTCAACTCGGTCGGCATCGCCGTCCTGGCTCTGATGGCCGCCCTCTACCACACGTTTAACCACGCGATGTTTAAGGGCGAGCTGTTCTTGGGCGCCGGTGCGCTGCTGTACTCCACGGGTACGCGCAATATGGAGAAGATGGGCGGTCTGTTCCGTCGTATGCCGGCTACGGCCATCTGCTTCCTTATTGGCGCGCTTGCCATCTCGGCCATCCCGCCCTTCAACGGCTTTGTGTCCGAGTGGTTTACCTACCAGTCGCTCTTTAACGCTGCCATGCAGGGCGACAAGGCCGTCATGATCGTGGCCGTGTTCGCTGCCGTCGCGCTTGCCATTACCGGCGCGCTGGCTGTCACATGCTTCGTCAAGGCCTATGGCGTCTCCTTTGCCTCCGCGCCCCGCTCCGAGGCCGCGGCCAATGCCAAGGAGGTTCCCGCCCCCATGGTGTTTGCGCAGGGCCTGCTCGCGGCCATCTGCGTCGTGCTGGGCATTGGCGCTCCCGTGATCGCGCCCGTGCTGGTCGATGTCGCTGCGTCCGTGCTGCATCCGTACGGTGGCGTGTTTGCCGCCGAGGGCATGGAGCTCATGAACCAGTACTCCGGCGCTGCCACCTCCACGCCCGCGATCGCTATTGCGCTCGTGGTGCTCGTCGGCCTTGCCTGCGGTTATCGCAAGCTCAAGACCGTCGGCAAGGTGCAGAAGTCCCAGCCGTGGGCATGCGGCTATGCTCCCAACGAGCATATGCCCGTCGTGGCCACGACCTTTGCCTCCGAGGTGTCCTGGTTTATGCAGCCGCTCTACACGCTGCGCGACCGCTGCACGGCCGTCTGCTGGTCCATCGCGCACTTCTTCCAGAAGCTCACCGGTGTGGCCGAGGCTGTGGAGCCCGTACCCGACAAGGTTCTCGTCGATGCCCCGCATAAGGGTGTCGAGAAGCTCGCCGACCTCGCGACTAAGCTCGAGGGCGGCAACTACAGCATCTATATCTGCTACATCGTCGCGGCACTCGTGGTGTTCCTCGTGCTCGCCGTGCAAATGGGTTAAGGAGGGGAGAGCATGAACAACATCGTACTTGCCGTTCTGCAGGGCGTGGTCGTTATGGCCGTCGCGCCGTTCTTCTCCGGTCTCGGCCGCGTGATCCGCGCCAAGATGCACAACCGTCGCGGCCCCAGCATCATGCAGGACTACCGCGACCTGGCCAAGCTCTTTGCGCGCCCCGAGTCCCAGAGCGAGGATGCGAGCTTTGCGCTGCGCATCATGCCGCCGCTGTTCTTCGCCGTCGCCTTTATGCTCGCGATGGGTCTGCCGCTCTTTACGGCACAAAGCCCCATCCCGGTCTTTGGTGACGCCATCACCATCATGTATAGCCTGGCGCTCGCCCGCTTCTTCTTCGCCCTCTGCGGTGTGGATTCGTCCAACGCCTACGCCGGTATCGGCGGCGTCCGCGAGCTGCTCATGAGCGTGCTCATCGAGCCGTCCATGCTGCTGGCGCTGTTTGCCGCCGCCCTGGTGTGCGGCTCCACCGACATCGCCACCATGGGCCAGCACATCATGACGGGCGCCATCGACGCGCCGGTCGCTGTGATCCTCGCCGGCATCGCCTTTGCGATTGCCTGCTACATGGAACTCGGCAAGCTGCCGTTTGATCAGGCCGAGGCCGAGCAGGAGCTCCAGGAAGGTCCGCTCGCTGAGCTTTCCGGCCCGTCGCTTGCGATGGCCAAGCTCGCCATGTCCATGAAGCAGGTCCTGGTCGTCGCCTGGTTCTGCGCGATCTTCGTCCCCTGGGGCGAGCCCGCGGCCGTGGGTATCGCGGCCGTTCTGGGCGCGGTCATCTTCCTTGTTAAGTGCCTGATCGACTTTGTCGTATGCGGCGTGATCGAGAACTCCTGCTCGCGCTCGCGTTTTAAGGTGCTTGGCAATCAGACCTGGGCCGTCGTGGGCATCGCCGTTCTGGCGTTTGTCTTCGTGGTCGTCGGCGTGTAGGAGAAGGGAGAAACAATGTCATTTGCAGTCAGTCTGTCCCTTCTCGGCTTGGTCGCTATCGCGGCCCCGATGGTGGCCTCGGTGCTCGTCGCCCTGTTCCCCCGTCCGTACGCCAAGTGGTTCAGCGTTTTGGGTGCCGCCGTCTCGACGGTCTGCACCATCGCCCTCGCCGCGAATTTCGCTGGCGCCGGCATGCCCGACACGCAGGTCCCCCTGATCTCGTTTGGGCAGACCCTCGTCATGGGATTCACCTTCGATCGCATGAGCACGCTGCTCGCGCCCGCCTTTGTGGGTATCGGCCTGCTTGTCGTGATCTATTCGATTCCCTATATGAGCGAGAATAACCGTGAGCATCCCGACGCACCGCGTCGTCGCTTCTACGCGTACCTCGCGACCTTCATCGGCGCCATGGCCGGTCTTGTGTACAGCTCGACCCTTTTGGGCCAGCTCGTGTTCTTTGAGATCACGGGTGCGTGCTCTTGGGGCCTCATTAGCTACTACATGACGCCTACGGCCAAGAAGGCCGGCATGAAGGCTCTGATCATTACGCATATCGGTGCGCTTGGCCTGTATCTGGGCGCCGCCATCGTGTTTGCCCATACCGGTACCTTCGCCATTACCGCGATTGCCGGCCTCGACGCCAAGCTCAAGGCTATCGTTCTTTTGCTCGTGCTGTTTGCGGCCTGGGCCAAGTCCGCACAGGTTCCCATGTACATGTGGCTGCCTTCGGCCATGGAGGCGCCGACGCCTGTTTCGGCCTACCTGCATGGCGCCTCGATGGTTAAGGTCGGCGTGTGCGTGTTCGCGCGTGCACTCGTCTCTGCCGGCGAGATCCCCGAGATCGTGGGTTGGGTCGCCATTATCGACGCCATGGTCACCATGCTCTTTGGCTTCCTTATGTACCTGCCGCAAAAGGACATGAAGCGTCTGCTGGCCTTTTCCACGATCGCCCAGCTCTCCTATGTGTTCTTTGGTCTGGGCCTTTCGGTCTTTGGCAGCCAGCTGGCCTTCGATGGCGCCGTCTGCCACATCTTTAACCACGCTTTCGCCAAGACGCTGTTCTTCCTGATCGCCGGTTCGTTCTCCTTTACGCTCGGCACGCGTATGCTGCCCAAGCTTCGCGGCATCGTAAAGAAGTACCCGATCTCGGGCGTGGGCTTCGGTGTCGCCGCGCTCGCTATTGCCGGCGTGCCGCCCATGAACACGTTCTTCTCGAAGTTCCAGATTATCGCCGGCGGCTTCTCTGTGGGTGCCGGCAACGTCGCGATCCTGGTGCTCGTGTGCATCATGGTCGCCGAGACCGTCGCCACCTTCGCCTGGTTCCTCAAGTGGATGGGCTATTGCCTGCCCGGCGAGCCGAGCGACGAGGTCGCTGCGGGAGCCCCGCTTCCCCGCGCGATGGCGTTCGTGTTCATCGTGCTCATCATCATGGTCATCGTCAGCGGCCCGCTTTCGGCCAGCTGGATCGGTTAGGAGGTAGAACGACATGGGTTATTCGATCGTCAACATCCTTGGCGGCCTTCTGATCGTCACGTCCACCATGGTGGTCGTCTCCAAGAACATCAAGCACGCCATTCGCTGGTATGCGGTGCAGTCGCTGGTGCTCGTGGGACTGCTCGCTACGCTCGGTGCTACTACCGGTGCGCAGGAGCTGCTTATGTGGGCCGGATCTGCCTTTATCACTAAGGTCGTCCTGGTCCCTTACATCCTCAACCGCGCATACAAGAAGATGGGCGAGCCGAGCGACGCATCGCTCAAGGCCGGCCTTAAGCCCGCGTGGGCCATCTGCATCATCGCCGTCGAGGTCGCGATCTGCTTTGCCGTTGTGACGCAGATCAGCCTGCCCACGGCCGAGGTCGCAACGCCTGCGCTCGCTATTAGCTTCGCTCACTTCTTCGTGGGCCTCACCTGCATCATCTCGCAGCGCAACATCATGAAGCAGATCTTTGGATACTGCCTTATGGAAAACGGCAGCCACGTGACGCTCGCGCTTTTGGCCCCCACCGCTCCCGAGATCATCGAGATCGGTATCGCCACCGACGCCATCTTTGCCGTCATCATCATGTCCATCGTCGTGCGTCGCATTTGGGACGACTCCCACTCGCTCGATGCGCGCGACCTGTCCGAGCTGAGGGGGTAGTCCATGGAAACGTTGATTCTCGCCCTGCTCGCGACTCCTTTGGTGTTCTCGCTGGTCATGGCGTTTTTGCCCAAGAACACGTCCTATAACGTGTTTGCCGGTCTCAACCTGGTCTCCGTCGCAGCCGTCCTGGTGCTGTCGATTATGACGGCCGGCGACGTCCTTATGAGCGGCGAAACCGCGAGCGCTCTTGGCCTGTGGTTCCACCTCGATTCGCTGGGCGCCATCTTTGTGCTGCTCATCGGCTTTATCGGTTTTCTTACGGGGCTGTTCTCGCTGCCCTATGTAAAGGCCGATATCGAGGAGGGCTCCATGCCCGCCGAGCGCGCCAAGCAGTATTTTGCGCTGTTTAGCCTGTTTGTGTTCACCATGCTGCTCGCGTGCCTGTCCAACAACATGATCCTCACGTGGGCCGCCGTGGAGGCAACCACGCTTTCCACTGTGTTCCTGGTGGGTATCTACAAGAACAAGACGGCCCTCGAGGCTTCTTGGAAGTATGCGATGGTCTGTACCGCCGGCGTGGCATTTGGCCTGTTCGGTACGCTGCTGATCTACGCCAACGCCGCCGACGTGATTCCCAACGCCCACGAGGCCGCATTCCTGTCGTGCGTGCTGCCGTATGCCGACCAGTTCGACCCGACGCTCATGCGCCTCGCCTTTGCGTTTATCGTGATCGGCTTTGGCACCAAGGCTGGCCTGTTCCCCATGCACACTTGGCTGCCCGATGCCCACTCTCAGGCTCCGAGTCCTGTCTCGGCCCTGCTCTCGGGTGTTCTGCTTAAGTGTGCCATGCTTGTGATCATGCGCTTCTACGGCTTTACCATCCAGGCCGTGGGTGCCGAGTATCCGCAACTTCTGCTGTTGATCGTCGGCACGCTGTCCATTTTGGTGGCGGCACTCTCGATGTTTCGCCAGGACGACCTCAAGCGCCGCTTTGCGTACTCGTCTGTGGAGAACGTGGGCGTTATCGCCCTGTGCCTGGGTATCGGTGGCCCGCTGGGTATCGCCGCGGCCCTGCTGCACTGCGTGTTCCACGGCTTTACCAAGACGCTTGCCTTCTGCGTGTCCGGCAACATCCAGCACGCCTTTGGCACGCGTAGCCTGGCCAAGATCCAGGGCGTCGTCGAGGTTGCGCCCGCAACCGCCGCGCTCGCCATCCTGGCGCTGCTCGGCCTTGCCGCCTTCCCGCCCTTTGGCATGTTCATCTCTGAGTTCCTGACTTTTGTCGCCGGTGTTACCGCCGGTCCCATGTGGCTGGTCGTCGTGGTCGCCCTCGGTCTTACCGTGGCCATCTCCGCGCTCACCCGTATCGCACTCAAGTCGGTATTCGGCCATGCGCCCCAGGGCATGGGCAAGCATGAGGCCCCGGCGCTCATGCTTATCCCCGAAATCATCCTGGCTGTCATGATCTTGTGGTTTGGCATTGCCACCCCGCTGCCCCTCGTGCACGGTGTGGAGACCGCTACCGGCATCGTGCTCGAGCAGAGCACCGAGGAACTTCACGCGACGCCGATGTACCGCGCTGTGTTCGGTACCGAGACCGCTCAGAGCGAGGTGGAGTAACGAATGATTGAAACTGAGAACAAGGTGTATGCCCGTCGCTGCGAGAGCCATGTCGAGGCCCTGCGCCGCGCCGTTCCGGGCTGCATCGAGAAGGTTGAGTGGCAGTGCGAGGACCAGCTGACGATCACCGTCAAGCAGGACAAGCTGCCCGAGGCCGTCCACTACCTGTACTACGAGCGCTACGGCTGGATTCCCGTGATTGTCGGCAACGACGAGCGCTCCCTGTGCGGCCGTTACGCCGTGTACTACGTCATCTCCATGGAGGGGGAGGACCCCGGCTGGGTTACCGTGCGTGCCGAGGTCGACCCCGCTAAGATGACGTTCCCGTCCGTGACGCCGTTCGTCCCCGCCTGCGTGTGGGGCGAGCGCGAGCTGCGCGATATGTTCGGCCTGATTCCCGAGGGTTTGCCCGACCGTCGCCGCCTGGTGCTTCCCGATGACTGGCCCAGTGGCCTGTACCCGCTGCGCAAGGACTCCATGGACTACCGCTTCCGTCCCGCTCCCGCGAGCGACATGGAAAACTATGAGTTCTTGGCCGACACCAAGGGCAAGGAGACCACGCTCGTCCCCATGGGCCCGCTGCACATTACCTCCGACGAGCCCGGCCACTTCCGCCTGTTTGTCGAGGGCGAGACGATCGTCGATGCCGACTACCGTCTGTTCTACGTGCACCGCGGCATGGAGAAGGTCGCCGAGACGCGCCTGAACTATGACGCCGTCACGTTCCTCGCCGACCGCATCTGCGGCATCTGCGGCTGCGCCCACTCGGCGGCCTATGCCGAGGCCGTCGAGCGCGCCCAGGGCATTCATGTCCCGCCGCGCGCCCAGTACATCCGCGCCATCATGCTCGAGGTTGAGCGCCTGCACTCGCATCTGCTCAACATTGGCCTGGCGTCGCACTACACGGGCTTCGACTCCGGCTTCCAGCAGTTCTTCCGCGTCCGCGAGAAGTCCATGGACCTGGCCGAGAAGCTCTCCGGTCACCGCAAGACCTACGGCCTCAACGTGATTGGCGGCGTGCGTCGCGACATTTTGGCTGAGCAGAAGCTCTCCACGCTCACGACCATCCACCAGCTGCGCTCCGAGGTTCAGGAGCTCGTCGACGTGCTGCTCTCCACGCCCAACTTTATTGAGCGTACGAGCGGTATCGGCATCTTGGACCGCAAGATTGCACGCGACTTCTCGCCGGTCGGCCCGCTCATGCGTGGCTCGGGCTATGCCCGCGACGTGCGCTTTGACCATCCCTTCGACGGCTACGCCGATCCGGACGTCCAAAAGATGCACGCCGCCACGGCCGACACCTGCGACGCCTTCGGCCGTACCGCCGTCCGCATCCAGGAGGTCTACGATTCGATCGACATGATCGAGACCATGCTCGAGAACTGCCCGTCGGGCCCCATCCTCACCACGGATTGGGAGTACACCCCGCACAAGTACGCCATCGGCGCCACCGAGGCGCCGCGCGGCGAGGACGTGCACTGGGCCATGCTCGGCAATAACCAGAAGTGCTACCGCTGGCGCGCCAAGGCCGCCACGTACAGCAACTGGCCGGTCCTGCGCTACATGTTCCGCGGCAACACCGTGGGCGACGCGGCGCTGATCGTCGGCTCGCTCGACCCGTGCTACTCCTGCACCGATCGCGTGACGGTGACCGATGTCGCCGCCAAGCGCGACCACGTGCTCGACAAGGAGCAGTTCGAGAACGTCTGGCGCGACAAGTCGCCGCTTGCGGGCGAGGGCACCTTGGCCGCTCCGCTCGATGAGGAGGCGCTCTAATATGCTGAAGCTTTGGAAGGTTAACGCCAAGGCCGGCGACGCGACGGTCAAGTACCCGTTTGCGCCGTTCCCCACCAATAAGGACATGCGCGGCAAGCCCGAGCACAATGCCGAGCTCTGCATCGCCTGCGGTGCCTGCGGCGTGGCGTGCCCGGCCGATGCCATTCGCATGGACACCGACCTTGCGGCCGATACCATTACCTGGTCGATCGACTACGGCCGCTGCATCTTTTGCGGCCGCTGCGAGGAAGCCTGCCCCATGGAGGCCATCAAGCTCACCGAGGAGTTTGAGCTTGCCGTCATGAGCAAGGACGACCTCACCAGCAAGAGCGTCTATACGCTCGAGCACTGCTCGCGCTGCGGCAAGCCGTTTGCCCCGCACAAGGAGATCGACTACGCAAAGCGCCTGCTGCAAAAGGCCGGCGGCATGGAGGCCGAGCAGGCTGCCCGTACCGTCGGTATGTGCCAGGAGTGCAAGCGCGAGCTCGACGCCCTGCGCGCCGCCTCGGCCGTAAAGACCGGCAACGCTGCCGGCATGGCTGCCAACGAGACGCTTGCGTCCGGTGAGCCCCAGGGCCCCGGCATGGAGTATCTGGGCGGCCACGGCGTGAACCCGGAGTATATCGACCGCGAGCTCAACCCCGATGCGCCCGAGATTCCCGCCGGTCCGGCGCCGGTCGAGGGCATCATCATGGATTTTGAAACGAAGGAGGAGTAACCATGGCCGAACCCACGCTTTTGCCCGAGCGGCTCCAGTACCGCCCGACCAAGATCGAGCTCGACGAGAGCATCGAGAAGGCCAAGGCGACCCTTCTTAAGAAGATCAAGCGCTCGGTGTACGTCTACCGTGTTGACTGCGGCGGCTGCAACGGCTGCGAGATCGAGATCTTCGGTTCCATCACGCCCGTCTTCGACGTCGAGCGCTTTGGCATCAAGGTCGTGCCCTCGCCCCGTCACGCCGATGTGCTGCTGTACACCGGCGCCGTAACGCGTGCCATGCGCATGCCGGCCCTGCGCGCCTTTGAGGCCGCACCCGATCCCAAGATCGTGGTGTCCTATGGCGCGTGCGGCTGCACCGGCGGCATCTTCTACGACAACTACTGCGTCTGGGGTGGCACGGACAAGATCTTGCCGGTCGATGTCTATATCCCCGGCTGCCCGCCCAGCCCCGCGCAGACCATCTACGGCTTTGCCATGGCACTTGGCCTGCTGGACCAAAAGCTCCATGCCGAGACCACGGTGGAGGCCGCCGGCGAGCAGGCCGATATCCTGCACCCCGGCGTGCCGTACAAGCTGCGCGTTGCCATCGAGCGCGAGGCTCGCGCCATGAGCGGCTACCGTTACGGCCGCGACTTGGCCAACGAGTTTATGGATACGCTCGAGGGCGCGCCCAAGGGCGATATCCGCGGTGCCATGGCGCTGCTCATCGACAAGCAGGATGATCCTCGCCGCGTTGAGGTGTACTCGGCGTTACAGGATCTGGTACTGGCCGGAGGTCGCTAGATGGAGCTCACGGACCGCTCTGGTTACTTTGCGGGCCCCGGCATGCTCGGCGGCTCTTTTGGCGATGCCTCGCGCGCAAGCGACGAGGCCGCCGAGGGCGTCGCCGACCCCTGCCTGGGCCATACGCCCGACCAGGTGGTCTTCTATGAGCTCACGCGTAAGTTTGTGGAGACCGAGGAAGACGTTCCCCAGGAGGCCTGCGACGTGCTGTACTACACGCTCGCCGTGGGCCACCACACCGGCGTGCTCGACTGCTTTGAGCCGCGCCTGTCGGTGCCGGTGAACGTGTTCTATACGCTTATCGACGCGCTGCCGGAGGGGGAGGCCAAGACCAAGTTCGAGGCCATCCGCTCCTTTGGCGAGTGCCAGCTCGACAAGGCGGCGGTGCCGTCGCTGCTCGAGGCCTGTGACACGCTGCTCGACGATCGCGGTTTTCGCGGTTCGGCCAAGGCCGGCATCTCGGTGTTCGATGACGACTTTGGCCTGCATGCCCAGCAGGTTGCGTTCTTAATGAAGTTTCGCGATCTGGTTGAGCGCGTGCGCGATGTGTCGGGCGTGTATCTGACGGGGAGGTTGCAGTAATGGGTCGCGTTGTGGATGGCCGTGTGAACGACGCCCCGTTTGCGGGCATTGTGCTCACGGCGGGAAGCGTGCTGCGCGCCGACGATGCCGCTGGCCCCGTGCTCTCCAAAAAGATGGAGGACACGCCCATCGCCGGTTGGTACACCATCGACGGTGGTCAGACGCCCGAGGACGACATCATCGAGGTCAAGCGCGAGCGTCCGCCGCGCCTAGTGTTGGTCGATGCCGCCGACATGGCGCTGCCCGTCGGTGCCATCCGCCTGCTCGATAAGACCGACGTCGCGCGCAAGTCGATGTTCACCACGCATTCGCTTCCCTTGTCGATTCTGATCGAAGAGATTGAGCAATCGTGCGAAGATATCGTCTTCATAGGGATTCAGCCGGGCGACACGGAGTTCTACAACCCCATGTCCCCGGAAGTCTTTGACGCCGTCGACGCCGTGTACGACGCCGTGGCCGCCAACGACTTTTCCCACTTTGTCCGCTTGGGACAAGAGCAATAGGTGCGCTTGTCCCTGCTGATTAGGAAAGAAGTGATTGACATGGCAGATTCCAAGGCAGAATATCCCGCTCCCGATTGCCTGGCGCCCGCCGCGATCGAGGCCAAGACCGAGGTCGCCGGCGTGACCAAGGCCAACCTGCCGGTCGCAAAGGCCTTTCTGTTGGCAATGTTCGCCGGTGCGTTTATTGCCTTCGGTGGCCTGTTCTTTACCGTGTTCTTGAGCGACAGCACGCTGGGCTGGGGTGCCCAGCGCGTCGTGGGCGGTCTGTGCTTTTGCCTGGGCCTGGTGCTGGTACTGGTGTGCGGCGCCGAGCTGTTTACCGGTAATTCGCTTATGGTCTGCGCGCTCAAGAGCAAAAAGATCACCCTGGCTCAGATGCTCAAGGCATGGGTCGTCGTGTGGGTCGGCAATTTTGTCGGTGCCCTGTTCATCGTCTTTTTGGTGTATATGGCCGGCATTTACAAGCTCAACGGCGAGGCGGTCGCCAATTCCATGGTGAGCGTCGCCGCCGGCAAGGTGACGATCGACTGGGTGACGATCTTCTTCCGTGGCATCCTGTGCAACATCTTTGTGTGCCTGGCCGTGTGGATCGGTACCGCCGGCAAGACCGTGGTCGATAAGGTTGTGGGCATTCTGCTGCCCATCGCCGCTTTTGTGGCCTGCGGTTTTGAGCACTGCGTCGCCAACATGTACTTTTTGCCCATGGGTGCCGTGATGCACGCGTTCGGCTATGGTGCCGACGTCGCCGGCGCCGATGCACTCAACGCTGCGGGCATTGCGTTTAACTTGTCCGCCGCCACGCTGGGCAACATCGTGGGCGGCGCGGTTCTGATCGCGCTCGGCTACTGGTTTATCTACGCTAAGAAGTCCGAGGCGTAAGGTACCGTCTGTTTGACGTTGGGCCTCCCGCGGGGCGTTGCCGTGCGGGAGGCTATTTGGGTCTGGGGCTCGTTGTCGGGCTGTTGGCCTGTTGTGTTTGGCTGATGAAAGGGGTAATCGAGATGGCATCTGCTGTGAAGCGTGACGGTCGCGCCGTGGTGACCACATGCGGGGGATGCTATGCCGATTGCGCCTTTGCGGCACGCGTTGAGGACGGTCGTGTGGTGGCTGAGTTGCCGGTTGTGGGGCATCCGTGCGCGGCGCGTGCCCTGTGCGCCCGCGGGCGCCATCGCCTGGCAATGCCGTTTGACGAGCGCGACCGCATTGTGCACCCCATGCGACGCCGCCGGGATGGCTCGGGGTTCGATGCGATTACCTGGGACGAGGCGTTTGCTCAGATTGCCGAGCGCCTTTTGGGGATTGTTGACGGGCATGGTCCGCGCGCGCTGGGCATGACGCTCGGCGTTCCCTCGTTCGACCGCTACTGGGCGTATCGCTTTATGCATGCGTTGGGCTCGCCCAACGTGTACGGTGCCGATGGCGCCTGCGAGGTAAGCCGACTTACCGGTTGGGAGCACAGCCTGGGCTATAGCCCCGCCTCCGACCTGGCACATACCGACTGCATCATGTACCTGGGGCGTTCCATCGTCGATTCATCGACGATGGGGGCCGTCGATGCGCTCAACGATGCGCGCCGGCGCGGGGCGAAGATTATCGTGGTCGACCCCCGGCGCAGCGGCTCCGCCGCGCTTGCCGACCGCTGGTTGCGCGTGCGCCCGGGCTGCGACTTGGCGCTGCTGTTGGGTATTGCCCATGTCTTGATTGCCGAGGATCTGTATGACCACGAGTTCGTGACCCGCTATACCACGGGTTTTGACGAGCTGGCGCAGGCGGCCGCTGTTTGGACGCCTGAGTGGGCCGAGTCGATGTGCGACGTGCCGGCGGACGATATCCGTGCGACTGCGCGTGATTTGGCTGCCGCGGCGCCTGCTGCGGTGGTTGACGCTGGCTTTCATGGTGGTATCGGTATCGCGTATGCCAACAGTACGCAGACGGCGCGAGCTATCTGCATGGTTGATTTGCTGCTGGGCTGTATTGGACATGCGGGCGGCGCGCTCAACCCATCCACGCCGCTTGTGTTGGGCGATCTCGATCCCGCACGCTTTGCGACGCCGCCGGTGCCTCGCGGGCCCAAGCTGGGGTCCGAGCGCTATCCACTGGTCGATCCGGTGCGCGGCCTGTGCACGACCATCGGCCAGTCGATTCTTGCCGGCGATTTGCGCGGGCTCATCGTCTATGCCAGTAACCCCGGTGCGGGCTATGGCAATGCACAGGCTTGGCTGGGTATTTTGCAGAAGCTCGACTTGCTCGTGACGATTGATATTCGCTGGTCCGAGACGGCGCGTGCTTCTGACTTCGTGCTGCCCGACGTGACGTATCTCGAGGCCGACCGCGGCGTGGGCACGGTCGTGGGCGTCAACGATTCGCGGGTGTTCTACCGCAACGCCGTGCTGCCCGTGCAGCATGACGACACGCGTCCCGGTCGGGAGATTTTTGCCGGTCTGGCACAGGCGTGTGGTGTGGGCGAGTACTTCCAGTTTACGTCTGACGATCTGGCGGCTGCCCAGGTGGCGCCTTTTGGAATCAATCTGGACGAGCTCAAGGAGCGCGGCTGGGCCGACACGGGTGTTGCGTTGCCGTCGCGTACGGGCGAGCCGGCGATTCCCTTGGATGGCGGCAAAATTGCGCTGGCAAGCGACGTATGGGAACGAGCCGGCCTGGGTCGTGTGCCCAACTGGATCGCACCCATGGTGGAGCCCGGCCCGGGGATGTTTCGTCTCATTAGCGGCAACCGTCCCTTTGAGTCGCACACTTCGCGAAGGCTTGCGGCCCAAGGTGCCGCCGAGGCTGGATCGGACCTGGATGCCGTGCAGATGAATGCCGATGCCGCTGCGCGCATGGGTATTGCCGACGGCGAGATCGTCGAACTCGTGAGCGATATGGGCCGCGACCGCGTGCGCGTGGAGACGACGCCGTATCTGCATCCGGCGTGCATCTTTACGTCGGCCGCCCCCGGTGGGCGTTCGTTTGGCGCTGATGCCGGCGGCGTTCAAGCCTTGGGCGTCGGCCCACTCGACCATACACCGTTGCGTTGGGACCCGTTGACGGGCGCCGCGCTCACCCAGGAAAACGCCGTTCGCGTGGAAAAGATCGCGGCGCGCGAGGATAATAGCGATTGATTGACTCAGCCGATCGAATTGGCTGATAGTTTGACGTTCGAACGATTGATTCACCTTTGGTTTTGAAAGGCCGCACATGAGCGATAGCCAGAATATATCCGATGAGGTGCGCGCCCGCCTGCGCGCCATTCCCTCCGTCAACGAGCTGCTTGCCGAGTGGCCGGTGGTGAAGGCGGCGGGGGAGACCTGCGACGCGGTGGTACATGCCGCCGTGACGGCTGAGCTCGACGAGGAGCGCGCCGCGATTCGTGCCGGCGCCGATCCGCGCTCCAAGCGCGAGCTGGCTTCGGCCATCGAGTGGCGTGCGCATCGCTCCGCACTGCCGAGCCTGCGCCCTGCCGTCAACGCCACGGGTGTGGTCATCCATACCAACTTGGGCCGCGCCCCGCTCGCGGAGTCGGCGGCAAAGGCCGTGGACGAGGTCGCGCGCGGCTACAGCACGCTCGAGTACAGTGTGGACACCTGCTCGCGCGGGTCGCGCAAGGAGCACGCCGCGCAGCTCATCCGCTCGCTTACTGGTGCCGAGGACGCACTGGTCGTTAACAATAACGCCGCCGCCGTGCTGCTGGTGCTGGCGACCCATGCCGCAGGCAAGGAGGTCATCGTCAGCCGCGGCGAGCTTGTCGAGATCGGCGGCAGCTTCCGCATCCCCGATGTAATGGAGGCTTCGGGCGCCAAGCTCGTCGAGGTCGGCGCCACCAACCGCACGCATTTGGGCGACTACGAGCGCGCCGTCACGTCCGATACGGCGATGATCCTTAAGGTCCATCCTTCCAACTATCGCATCGAGGGTTTTCACGAGGAAGTGAGCTCAAGGGAGCTCGCCGCGCTGGCCCATAAGCACGGCCTGCTGTTCTATGAAGACCAGGGTTCGGGGGCGCTGTTACCCGACGACATCTTGGCGCGCGGCGGCGAGGAAACCACGCCGGCTTCGGTCGCTGCAGGGCTCGATCTGGTGTCGTGCTCGGGCGATAAGCTGCTCGGTGCCGCGCAGGCAGGCATTATCATGGGCCGTCGCGACCTGGTCCAGGCCTGTGGGTCGCATCCGCTTATGCGCGCCCTGCGCCCGGGCAAGTTGGCGCTCACGGCGCTCGAGGCTACGCTTCGCATCTACATGGACGGCGCCGATGTGGCCCATCGCGATATTCCGGTGCTCAGCATGCTTACGCTGCCGCAGGCTCATTTGGAGCGACGTGCCCGCAAGCTGCGCGATCGTATGGTCGCCGGGCTCGATAAGGCTGGTTGCCCGTGCGCCGTGCAGGTGGAGATCGTCGAGGAATCGTCGACCCCCGGTGGCGGTTCGCTGCCTACCGTCGAACTGCCCACCATGTGCGTTGCCGTCTGCCCGGTCGACGGGCGCCTGTCCGTCGACGCGCTCAAGCGCTCGCTTGTCCAGGATTTCGACACGCCGGTCGTCACGCGCGCCTCGCACGATCGCGTCCTGTTCGACGTGCGCACGCTCGTGGGTGACCGCGATATCGAGACGGCGGCATCGACGCTCGTCGCGTGCGTTAAGAAGGCGATTGTTCGATGAGTGAGGTTCAGGCGCTGCTAGAGTGTCCCGTTATCGTTGGCACGGCGGGTCACGTCGACCACGGTAAGTCGGCACTGATCGAGGCGCTGACCGGCAAGAATCCCGACCGTCTGGAAGTTGAGCGCCGTCGCGGTATGACCGTGGAGCTGGGCTTTGGCGAGCTGGCGCTGCCGAGCGGCAAGATCGTCGGCCTGGTCGACGTGCCGGGCCACGCGCATTACTTGCGCGCCATGGTGCAGGGTGCCACGGGCATTGATGTTGCCGTGTTGGTGGTCTCTGCCGTCGAGGGCGTGATGCCGCAGACCCGCGAGCACGTGCATGTGCTGGAGCTGCTGGGCGTTACGCATATGGTGGTCGCGCTGACGATGTGTGACCTGGCCGATGTCGAGATGACCGAGCTTGCTGAGCTCGATGTCGATGACTTTTTGTCGGGTACCGTGTTTGCGGGCGCGCCGATCGTGCCTGTGTCGTCCAAGACAGGCGAGGGGATCGATGGCCTACTGGCTGCGCTTGACGAGCAGGTAGCCACTTGCTGGGATGCTTGCCGTGCCCGTGCCGAGCTCACCGATGCCGCACCGCGTCTGCCTATCGACCGCTGCTTTACGATCAAGGGCGTCGGCACCGTCGTGACGGGAACGCTGCACGATGCGCCGGTTGCGGTGGGTGACGAGCTGATGGCGTTACCGTCGCGTACGGTCTGTCGTGTGCGCGGGATTCAGGTGCATGACGATACGCCGCGCGCGCTGCCTGGTCAGCGTGTGGCGCTCAACCTGGTTGGTGACGGTGTCGCGGCGCTTGACCGTGGCGAGATGCTGGGCGTGGCGGGCCGCTTTGGCCAGACGATGCGCTTTATGATGACGTTTACGTATTTGGGCCGCGAGGGAGCCAAGCCGCGTGTGCTCGAGTCGGGTGCGCGTGTGCACGTGATGGCGGGTACGGCCGAGGTTGTCGGTCGCATCATGTTCATGGAGGGCGAGGCCCCCATGGCGGTGGGCGAGACCCGTACCGTACAGGTACGCTTGGAGGAACCGCTTCCGCTGCGCGCCGGCGACCATGCCGTGGTGCTGTCCTATTCGCCGGTCATGCTTATTGGTGGAGGGCGCGTGCTGTTGTCGCGATGCCGCCGTTCGCGCGAACTTACTGAGGGGGAACGCGTGCTGTACGCGGCGCTCGAGTCCGGCGATATCGCGGGCGGTGTGGGCGCTTGGCTGGCGCTGCAGATGCTGCCGGTTACGGCGGTTGATGTTGCTGAGGCTTTGGATCTTGGTGTCGGCGAGGTCGATGCCGCACTGCGCGGGTTGGTGGCGCAGGGCTCCGTTCGCAAGCTTGCCGTGGGTGATGCGGGCCTCTTGGCGGACGCCGTGGTGCTCGACGCCGCGATGGATGCACTGGCGGCGACCCTGTCAGCCATGCACGCGGCGGCTCCCAAGGAGACAGGCTTTACGCCCGGCGCCGTTGCCCATGCTGCGTGGTCTGCCGCTGATGAAGGCGTTGCCGCGGCTCTGATTGCCGAGGGCTGCTCGCGTGGCGTGTGCGCCGCCGAGGGCGCCGAGGTGTTCGATCCGCATTCGGCCGCCGCGGCGGCACGCGTGGTGCGAGAGGCTTGCGAGCGGATCGTCGCGCTGCTTGACGAGGCCGGACTCGATGCACCGACGTTGCCCGAGGTGGGCGAGCAACTGCAGCTCGATCGCGACACCATGACGCGTGCCCTGCGCGAGCTTTCGCTCAACCGTTCCATCGTTAAGGTCGAGCGCGACGTTGCCTTGTCCGCCACCGTGGAGTCGAATGCACGCGAGCTTGTCGCCGCTGCTATCGAGGCTGCCGGGGGCGCTGCCACCACGAGCGCCCTGCGCGAGGCCCTCGGTGTGTCCCGCAAACGTGCTATCAGCATCTTGGAGCACCTGGATGCCGTGCGCTTTACAGTGCTCGACAAGGAAGCCGGCGGCCTGAGGTCCCTACGCTAGCTAGCCCGCTCGGTTTGGTAAAATACCGCCGCACTTGGGAACGGATGGGCTCCGGTGGGCTCCGCGGTCCTCAAAACCGTTGCGAGGCGTGCAAAACGTCTTGGATGTGTTCGATTCACATACGTTCCCGCCATACGCTACCAGCGCTTTTGTGCTCGCGGTCTTGCTGCGTGCCGCAAAGGCGCTGTTTTGTTTTTGCACGAGCTTTTCGTAGCGCCGCTATTTCGGCGGCGGTATTTAGCTTCGTGCGCCGGGTTTTGAACGTGCCGATGGAGGTGTTTTGCCGTATGACTACCGTAAGACGTGCCGATCTTTCTTGTGTCGTCCAGGCGGGTGGGCTGTCCTCGCGCATGGGCTGCGATAAGGCGCGCATGGCGTTTTGCGGTGAGCCGCTCATCGAGCGCGTGCTGGGCCGGCTGGCGCCAGTTGCCGGCGAGTTGGTCGTGACGACTTCGCGCCCCAGCGAGCTGGTCTACCTTGAGAGATGCACGTTTGATGGCCTGTTCCCTCGCGTAGTCATGGACGTCGACGGTCCCGCCGGCGCCATGCGCGGCATCGCGAGCTCGTTGGCCGCGGCCCGATTGCCGCTCGTGGCTATCGTCGCCTGCGACATGCCGTTTGTCTCGTCGGAACTCATCGACGCGCTTGCCGATCATGTTGATGCCGAGGCGCTTGACGTGTGCGTGCCGCGCGAGGAGCGGGGAATTGAGCCGCTTTGCGCCGTCTGGCGCCGTGACGCGTGCGCGCCGGTTGCCCAAGAGCTGCTCGCCTGCGACCGCCAGCGCATTCGCTGCCTGATCAATCGCGTTCAGGCCGGTTATATGGATGAGTCGCAGATCGTTAAGGCCGCGGGCTCCACGCTCTGCTTCGAAAACGTCAATACACCCGAAGAGTTTGCGGCAGCCGAGCTGCTCGCCTAGACGATGGGAGATGCCATGTCTCACGATATTTGCCCCGACACGGGAGAGCCTTGCACTTGCGACGGGTCCGAACCCTGTACCTGCGGCTGCGGAGGCTGCGGGCATACCGCGGAAGAGGAAGCGGCCGCCGCGGCGTATCGTGAGGCACACCGCGGCGGCCCGTCCGGTGATGCCCTCGACCATGAGCGCAAGATTATCGTGTCGTTTGACAGCACCTTCGATGTGATGGAATGCGAGCAGCTGTGCCTGGATGCCGGTGTGCCCGGGCGCATCATGCCGCTGCCCGGCTCCATCACCGCCGGCTGCGGCCTGTGCTGGGCCATGCCGTTCTCGGGCGATGCGCTCGCCGCCTTCCGTGCTGCCACCGAAGGCCGCATAACCCCCGCCGACTATCATCAGCTCATCCTCTAGTCGTCAACACCACCACAAAGGCGCCTGTCCTCAATGTGGTGGTTTGGAACACGTGGACGAAACAGGTTTGAAACACGGGTTTTGCACGTCAGGCACTCAAAAACGCCTCTACCTGCATCGTAATCAAAACGAAACATCTGCTCGTCTGCTTATGCGAAACTTTCCCGCAACAGTGCGATATTATCCATACACGATAAAGTTCGCGGCGCACAGGGTGCCGCGACCGACACTTTTCGTTTCCCATCATTGGAGGAAGCATGAGCTACACGCAGAAAGTTCTCGACGAGCTCAAGGCCCGCTATCCCGAGCAGCCTGAGTTCATCCAGGCCGCGACCGAGATCCTCGGTACCATCCAGCCGGCGCTCGACGCCCACCCCGAGTACGAGGAGGCCGCCCTGCTTGAGCGCCTCGTCGAGCCCGAGCGCATCGTTATGTTCCGTGTCCCCTGGGTCGACGACCAGGGCAAGGTCCAGGTCAACCGCGGCTACCGCGTCGAGTTCAACTCTGCCATTGGGCCCTACAAGGGCGGCCTACGCTTTAACCCGACGGTCACCCTGGGCATGCTCAAGTTCCTGGGCCTGGAGCAGATCCTCAAGAACAGCCTGACCACCCTTCCCATGGGCGGCGGCAAGGGCGGTTCCGACTTTGACCCCAAGGGCAAGTCCAACAACGAGATCATGCACTTCTGCCAGTCCTTCATGACCGAGCTCTATCGCCACATCGGCCCCAACACCGACGTTCCTGCCGGCGACCTGGGCGTTGGCGGCCGCGAGGTTGCCTACCTGTTCGGTCAGTACAAGCGCCTGACCAACGAGTGGACCGGCGTCCTTACCGGCAAGGGCCTCTCCTTTGGCGGCTCGCTCGCCCGTACCGAGGCCACCGGCTACGGTCTGGTCTACTTTGTGGACGAGTACCTCAAGAGCCGCGGCGAGTCCTTCGAGGGCAAGAACGTCGTCGTTCACGGCTCCGGTAACGTCGCCATCTACGCGGTCCAGAAGGTCGCCCAGCTCGGCGGCAAAGTCCTGGCCTGCTCCGACACCCACGGCTGGGTCGAGGATCCCGACGGCATCGACTACACCGTGCTCGAGCATGTCTACAACAAG
This sequence comes from Coriobacteriaceae bacterium, assembly GCA_025993015.1. Classification (NCBI taxonomy): domain Bacteria; kingdom Bacillati; phylum Actinomycetota; class Coriobacteriia; order Coriobacteriales; family Coriobacteriaceae; species Coriobacteriaceae bacterium. The sequence continues at coordinate 89,320 of DAJPFV010000001.1, read as the reverse complement.
AAGCGCTCCGGCCACGACAAGGGCGTCACGCTCGCTATGTACGTCGACGAGAAGCCCAACGCCGTGTGGCACGAGGGCGACGGCCGTGGCGTGTGGCAGCTGCCCTGCGACATCGCGCTGCCCTGCGCTCGCGAGAACACGCTGCTGCTCGAGGACGCCCAGGCGCTCGTCGCCAACGGCTGCAAGGTGGTCGGCGAGGGCGCGAACATGCCCACAACCATCGAGGCCACGACCTACTTCCAGGAGAACGGCGTCGCCTTTATGCCCGGCAAGGCTGCGAACGCCGGCGGCGTGCTCGTGTCCGGCCTGGAGATGAGCCAGAACGCCGAGCACCTGTCCTGGACCTTCGAGGAGGTCGACGGCAAGCTCGAGCAGCTCATGCGCGGCATGTTCCACAACGTGGACGACACCGCCAAGGAGTACGGCGAGGAGGGCAACTTCGTCATGGGCGCCAACATCGCCGGCTTCCTGAAGGTTGCCGACGCCATGCTCGCCCAGGGCGTCTGCTAAACCCTGCCTGACATAGCATGTAATGAGGCTCTCAGCTCAACGCCGGGAGCCTTTTTTGATCCGCATGCGACGGAGGAAAACGGATCATTTCCCTCGGCCCTCTGCCGGCCGCCCCTTAAGTTGCGGTGAAATACGGACTGTTGGGCGCCCTAAGCCCGACAAACAGTCCGTATTTCACCGCAAGTTATGGATGGGAGGGAGGTTTTTGTGCTGTGGAAGGTTGCGGCCCCTCGTTTGGTACACTTAAAAGTACTGGACAAGTGAAGAGATGGGGGAGAACGTGCTCAAGTTCGGTACCTACGTCCGTGTTGGAAACGCGGCCGAAGCCTATGAGCTCTTGCAGAAGAACCGCAACAACAAGATTGTGGGCGGCGGCATCTGGATGCGCCTGGGTTCGCGTCGTGTGGCGACGGCGATTGACCTTTCGGCCTGCGGACTCGATCAGATCGAGGAGACCGAGACCGAGTTTCGCATCGGTGCCATGTGCACCCTGCGCCAGCTCGAGCGCCATGCCGAGCTCAACGCGCTTGTCAACAATGTCTTCGAGTTCGCCGTTCACGATATCGTGGGTGTGCAGCTGCGCAATACCGCCACGGTGGGCGGCAGCATCTACGGCCGCTTTGGCTTCTCGGACGTGCTCTCGGCTTTCCTGGCGCTCGATTCCTATGTTGAGCTGACGAGCGCCGGCCGCGTGCCGCTCGCCGAGTTCGTGGACATGGGCTACGTGCGCGACGTGATCGAGCATGTCGTGGTCGTCAAGCACGATTACCGCGCGAGCTATGAGGCCGTGCGCAAGGCCGCGACCGACTTCCCCTCCTTAAACGTCACCGCCGCCTGGTGGGACAACAGCTGGCATGTCACCGTGGGCGCCCGCCCGCTGCGCGCGACCCTGCTGCAGGGCGAGGCGTGCGGCCTTATGGGCGAGCAGCCTTCCGAGGACGAGCTTCGCGCCCTGGCAGCATCCGTGTGCGCGCTGAGCTACGGCACCAATATGTGGGGCTCGGCCGACTACCGCCGCCGCATCTCGGCGCCGCTTGCCGTGCAGGCCGTTCGCCGCGCCGCCGGCATCGAGCTTTCGGCCGCGCTTGCCCGCGAGCTCGAGACCGTGCAGATCCCCAAGTTCGCCACGGACGAGTATTCCTGCCGCCGCGTGCCCGGCGTCGATTCTAGCGAGGTGCGCTAATGGCTGCCAAACTCATCGATCTTTCCTTTACGCTCAACGGCCGCAAGGTCAAGGTTCAGATTGCCCCCGACACCATGCTCTTCGCGCTGCTGCGCGAGCAGGGTTGCGCGTCGGTGCGCTGTGCCTGCGAAACCACCAACTGCGGCCTGTGCACGGTGTGGCTCGACGGCGACCCGGTGCTGAGCTGCTCGGTTCCCGCCGCCCGTGTTGAGGGCCGCTCCATCACCACACTTGAGGGCCTTAAGGCCGAGTCCGAGGCGCTTGCCCGCGCTATGGCTGCCGAAGGTGCCGAGCAGTGCGGTTTTTGCGCCCCCGGCCTCATCATGAACGTGCTGGCGCTCGCCCGCGCCGCCAAGGAGGACCCGAGCCTCGTCGCCACGCGCGAGGAGCTCTCGCGCCAGCTTGCCGGCAACCTCTGCCGTTGCAGCGGCTACGAGAGCCAGCTGCGCGCCATCGTGCGCTTCCTCAACGAGTCTGGCGTGCAGGTTGGCTTTGAGATGCCCGAGCTACCGGTCAACGACACCAGCTGCGATGGCGTCTCGTACAAGCAAATCACCCACAAGCAGCCCAAGAAGGACTCGAAGGCTCTGCTCGAGGGCCGTCCCGTCTACACGGGCGATATGGTGCCCGCCGGCGCGCTCATCGTCAAACTCAAGCGCAGCCCGTATGCCCGCGCCAAGATCCGCTCCATCGATACGTCGCGCGCCCTGAAGGTGCCCGGCGTCGTGGGCGTCTACACCTACGAGGACGTGCCCCAGCGCCGCTTTACCATCGCCGGCCAGAGCTATCCGCAGCCGAGTCCCTACGACCGCCTGATTCTCGAGAACCTCGTCCGTTACCAAAACGAAGAGGTGGCGATCGTCGCCGCCGAGACCGAGGAGGCCGCCGACAAGGCACTCAAGCTCATTAAGGTCGACTATGAGGTGCTCGAGCCGCTGCTTGACTTTACCAAGGCGCTCGATAATGACATCGTGGTTCACCCCGAGGGCGACGTGACCTTTATGTTCCCGCAGGGCGGGGATGTCTCGCGCAACTTGGTATGCAGCGGCACGAGCGACTTTGGCGATTTGGACGAGGCATTCGCCCAGAGCGACATCGTCTTCACCCGCACCTACACCAGCCAGGCCACCCAGACCGCGCCCATGGAGACCTTCCGTGCTTTCGCGACGACCGACGCGTTCGGCCGCATCTCGGTGACCACCTCTACGCAGGTGCCCTTCCACGTGCGCCGCATGGTCGCGCAGTCGCTCGACATTCCGCAGTCGCAGGTGCAGGTTATTAAGCCGCGCATCGGCGGCGGCTTTGGCTCCAAGCAGACGGGCTGCTGCGAGATCTTCGTGGCATTTGTTACCCAGCAGACCGGCCGTCCGAGCTATTGCTGCTACACCCGCGAGGAGACCATCACTGCGGGCAACTCGCGCCACCAGATGCAGATGACCGTCAAGCTGGGCGCCATGAACGACGGCACCATCACGGCCATCGACCTGCACACGCTGTCCAACGCCGGTGCGTACGGCGAGCACGCCACCACGACGATTGGCCTTTCGGGCCACAAGAGCCTGCCGATCTACAACCATGTGAAGGCGAGCCGCTTTAGCTGGGACGCCGTCTACACCAACACCAACCGCGGCGGCGCGTATCGCGGCTACGGTGCCACCCAGGGCCAGTTTGCCGTGGAGAGCGCCGTCAACGAGCTCGCCGACATGCTGCACATGGACCCCGCCGAGCTGCGCCTTAAGAACATCGTGCGCGAGGGCGAGATCATGCCGCAGTACTACAACGAGAAGCTCAATGCCTGCGCGCTCGACCGCTGCCTGCTGCGCGCGATGGACATGATCGGTTGGCGCGACAAGCCGCTGGCCGTGGACCTGGGCGACCGCGTGCGCGCCCTGGGCTGCGCGCTCACTATGCAGGGCTCGGGTATCTCCAATGTGGATATCGCCGGCATCGACATGCGCCTGGAAGAGGACGGCTTCATTACCATCGGCACCGGCGCCACCGATAACGGCATGGGCGTCGACACGATCCTGGCGCAGATTGCCGCCGAGGAGCTGGGCGTGGAGAGCTCGCTCATTGTGGTGCGCGGCGTGGACACCGATGTGTCGCCGTTTGACGCTGGCTCGTATGCGAGCTCGGGTACGTACGTGACGGGCCTTGCCGCCAAGAACGCCGCGACCGAGCTGCGTGAGAAGATTTGCGCCAAGGCAGCCCAGATGTGGGACGTGGACGCCGCCGACGTGGTCTTCGATGGCCAGTACGTGCGTCTGTCCGACGAGCGTGCCGCTCGCGAGCAGAACCGCTACCTCACGCTGCGTGACTTTGCCAACCTGTGCGTCAAGAACATCGCGGGCGGCGACGCGCTGACCTCACATGCCTCTGCCTGCCTGCCCGTTTCGCCTCCGCCGTTTATGGCCGGCATTGCCGAGGTCGAGGTCGACAAGGCCACCGGCAAGGTGACCGTGGTGGACTACGCGGCGGCTGTGGACTGCGGCACCGTGATCAACGAGGCGCTCGCGCGCGTCCAGGCCGAGGGCGGCATTGCCCAGGGTATCGGTCACGCGCTCTACGAGATTGTCGAGCATGACGACCGCGGTCGCCTGCGCACCGGCAACTTTATGAGCTACAAGCTGCCCACGCGTCTGGATATCGGCAGCATTCGCGTGGCCTTTGAGCCGAGCTACGAGCCGACGGGCCCGTTTGGCGCCAAGTCGATCGGCGAGGTCGTCATCAACACGCCGCTCGCCGCCGTTGCCTCGGCCGTGGCGCACGCCACCGGACATCAGGTTCGCTCGCTGCCCATCACGCCCGAGAAGGCGCTGCTGGGGGAGTAGCGGGTCAGCAAACAAGTCGTAATGGGCGGGGCGGGGCAACTCGTCCCGCCTTTTGCACTCGTGGTGAGGTCGTGAGCCTGTAAAAGGTGTGCGTGCGCTTGCCGTTCGTATCTGCTATCATTCCTAGTCTGTGCGCTCATGCGGGCGTGGCGGAATTGGTAGACGCGCCAGATTTAGGTTCTGGTGGGATTCCCGTGAAGGTTCGAGTCCTTTCGCCCGCACCATCGCACTTGCGTCGGCCCTGGCCGTCGCGACACTTTGTTGCATAAAGGTACCAGCACCTCAGATAAGCTGGGCAGTATGAGGAGGAACGTGTTGAACATCACCGCTTCTGACGTCAAGGACGCCAAGCTCACCGCTACGGTCACCATCCCGGCCGCCGACGTCGACGCCGCGATCAAGAAGGCCTACAAGGACACCGCCAAGAAGTATCGCTTCCCGGGCTTCCGCGCTGGCAAGGCTCCCCGTCCGGTCATCGACTCCGCTCTTGGCGCCGAGGCTACCCTTGCTCAGGCTACCAACGACCTGATCGCCGCCAACGAGCCCGCCGTCCTCAACGAGCTGGACATCGTCCCCACCAAGAGCGGTGACTACAAGGAGCTCGACCTCGCCAAGGATCACGAGGACTACACCTACACCGTCGAGTTCTCCCTGCGTCCCGCCGCTGAGCTCTCCTCCTTCGACGCCGTCGAGATCGAGATGCCCCCTGCGGAGGTCACCGAGTCCGAGATCAACAACCAGGTCGAGATGCTTCTCAACTACCGTGCCACCTTCGAGGACGTCGAGGGTCGCGCCGTCGAGGCCGAGGACTACGTCACCGTCGACCTCAAGGCCGTCGAGAACGCCGACAACTTTGCCGCCGAGGGTCGCATGCTCATCGCCGGTAGCGACAGCAACCCTAAGGAGTTCAACGAGGCCCTGATCGGCTCTAACGTTGACGACGTCAAGACCGTCACCTGGACCGACGAGGTCGAGGAGGGCGAGGAGGCCGAGACCCACACCGTCGAGGTCACCGTCAAGGGCATCAAGGTTCGCAACACCCCCGAGCTCACCGACGAGCTCGTCAAGTCCGACTTTGGCTTTGACAGCATCGACGCTATGCGCGACGCCATCAAGATCGAGATCGAGCAGGACAAGGCTTCCCGCCTGCCGGCCGAGAAGGAGAACCGTTGCGTCTCCGCTCTCGCCGAGCGTCTGCAGCTCGACGAGATGGACGCCGACTACGAGCAGTCCGTCTTTGAGGAGCTCGGCCAGAACTTCCTGTCCAACCTCGCTGCTCGTGGCATGACGCTGGACACCTGGCTGCCCGCTTCCGGTCTGACCATGGAGCAGTTCATCGGCGACCTGCACAAGCAGGCCAACGACGTTGCCCGTGAGTCCCTGGCTCTGGACGCCCTCGCCCGCGAGCTCAAGATCGAGGTCACCGAGGATGACATCAACGCCGAGTTCGAGAAGGCCGGCGTCAAGGACGTCGAGGCTTCCAAGGCCGAGTTCATCGCCGATGGCCGCATGCCTGCCGTCCGCGAGTCCATCCGTCGCTCCAAGGCCGTCGACCACCTGGTCGAGAACGCCAAGGTGACCGAGGTCGACGAGACCGCCAAGGACGCCGAGTAATTCTCGCCACCTTGCCCGCGAGCGCATGCGTGCGCCCGTGATGGGGTAAAGTTATACACCGGTTATCCGGTTGCTTCGTACGGTGCCAGCCAATGCATAGCATGCGGGCACCGTACGTTTATCTAGAACCAATTTGGTCCGCAAGAGAGAAATGGAGATGCGTATGATCGCCAAGTTCGATTCCGCCCTCGTGCCATACGTTATCGAGCAGACGCCGCGCGGCGAGCGCAGCTACGATATCTATTCGCGCCTGCTCAACGACCGCATCATCTTTTTGGGCGAGGAGATCAACTCCGTCAGTGCCAACCTGGTCGTTGCCCAGCTGCTGCATCTTGAGAGCCAGGATGCCGAGAAGGATATCTCGCTCTACATCAATTCGCCCGGTGGCGAGGTCTACTCCGGCCTGGCTATTCTGGACACCATGAACTTCATTAAGCCGCAGGTCTCCACCATCTGCGTCGGTATGGCCGCGTCTATGGCCGCCGTGCTGCTTTCGGCCGGCGCCAAGGGCAAGCGCTTCTGCCTGCCGCACTCCAAGGTTATGATTCACCAGCCCAGCGGCGGTGCCCAGGGTCAGCAGACCGAGATTGAGATCGTTGCCGAGGAGATCAAGAAGACTCGTCGCGAGCTCAACCAGATCCTGTCCGACGCCTCGGGCCAGCCCATCGAGAAGGTCCAGGCCGACACCGAGCGCGACAACTACCTGACCGCTGCCGAGGCCCTCGACTACGGTTTGATCGACCGTATCGTCACCTCGCGCGATCTCGCCGCGAAGGACGCCTAGGATGGCAGGTAACATGCAGGACAACTTTGACGAGAACGGCAACCCGATCCGCTGCTCCTTCTGCGGAAAAGAGCAGGGACAGGTCCGTCGTCTCGTAAAGGGCCCGACCAACATCTTTATCTGTGACGAGTGCGTCGCCGCCTGCTCCGAGATCCTTGAGGAGTCGCTGGCTTCGGACTTTATGGACGCCGCCCGCAACGGCAATCTCCCGGGTTTCCTCAACGACCACGGCCAGGCTGCATCCCAGCCCGCCGTTGACCCCGAGGCCGAGGGCTTTGAGCTCGAGGACGACCGTCAGGTCATCACGCACGTGCCGACGCCGCACGAGATCTATGACGAGCTTTCGGCCTATGTTATGGGCCAGGAGGACGCCAAGCGCGCCATGTCGGTGGCCGTGTACAACCACTACCGTCGCGTGATCGAGGGCGGCGCCGCGGTGTCCGCCTTTGACGAGGCATCGGGCATGGGCGCCCAGTTTGATGACGATATGGATGAGGTGGAGCTCGCCAAGTCCAACATCTTGCTGCTCGGCCCCACCGGTACTGGTAAGACGCTGCTGGCCCAGACGCTCGCACGCATCCTCGAGGTGCCGTTTGCTATTGCCGATGCCACCGCGCTTACCGAGGCCGGATACGTTGGCGAGGACGTGGAGAACATCCTGCTCAAGCTCATCAACGCCGCCGATGGCGATATTGAGCGCGCGCAGGTGGGCATCATCTACGTGGACGAGATCGACAAGATCGCCCGCAAGGCCGAGAACCTCTCCATTACCCGCGATGTTTCGGGCGAGGGCGTTCAGCAGGCGCTGCTTAAGATTCTTGAGGGCACGGTGGCAAGCGTTCCGCCCACCGGCGGCCGCAAGCATCCCCAGCAGGAGCTGCTGCAGATCGACACGACCAATATCCTGTTCATCTGTGGCGGTGCCTTTGTGGGCCTGGACAAGATCATCGCCGACCGCGTGGGCAACAAGGGCGTGGGCTTTAACTCCGAGATCGCCGGCCCCACCTCGGTCGACGAGAACGATCTGCTGCGCCAGGTGCTCCCGCAGGACCTCAACGCCTTTGGCATGATTCCCGAGTTCGTTGGCCGTACGCCCGTCGTCACCCAGACGCAGGCACTCGACGAGGACGACTTGGTGTCGATCCTGACCGAGCCCAAGAACGCCGTGGTGCGCCAGTACCGCAAGATGTTCCAGCTCGAGGATGTTGAGCTTGAGTTTGAGGACGCAGCCCTGCACGAGATCGCCCGCATGGCGCTCGCCCGCAAGACCGGCGCCCGCGGCCTGCGCGCCATCTGCGAGGACGTACTGCAGCAGACGATGTTCGACCTCCCCAGCGAGGAAGGCGTAGCCAAGGTCATCGTAACCGAAGCCTCCGTAAAGGGCGAAGAACAACCCCAGCGCATCTACGGTTAAACCAGCCTAAAACGTGTTTGCAAATAGCCTCCGACCACCCGCGGTCGGAGGCTATTTTATAGATACGCAATAACCCCAACTACCTGTGTTATTCTGTGTGTTTGTTTAAGCCTCAGCGAAGTCATATCAGACTGAAGTAATCGATACCTAAAGGGAGGAATGCAGACCCTAGCGGGCCTACATTCCTCCCCGACGGGCAAGGGAGAGATATATGGAAGAAATGCCCAAGAACTACGATCCGTCGACCAACGAGCCGGCGATCCTGCAGAAGTGGCTCGACGGCGGCTACTACAAGCGCCGCGAGGGCGTGGGCGACTGCACCGTAACCATTCCGCCTCCCAACGTGACCGGCAAGCTCCACATGGGTCACGCCACCGACGACTCCATCCAGGACGCCATCATCCGTATGGCCCGCATGCGCGGCAAGTCTACGCGCTGGGTGCTCGGTACCGATCATGCTGGTATCGCTACGCAGACCAAGGTCGACAAGAAGCTCAAGAGCGAGGGCATTAGCCGCCTGGAGATCGGTCGCGACAAGTTTGTCGACGCCTGCTGGGATTGGACCCACGAGTACGGCGGCATCATCGTCGAGCAGATCAAGCGTATGGGCTGCTCCGTCGACTTTGATAACGAGCGCTTCACCATGGACGAGGACTACGCCCAGGCCGTGCGCAAGGTGTTCTGCGACTGGTACCACGACGGCCTGATCTATCGCGGCAAGCGCATCGTCAACTGGTGTCCCAACTGCACTACCGCCATCTCGGACGACGAGGCCGAGTACAAGGACGAGAAGGGCCATCTGTGGCACCTGCGCTACCCGCTGACCGAGCCGGTCAACGGCCAGGACTACATCGTCGTCGCCACCACGCGCCCCGAGACCATGCTCGGCGACACGGGCGTCGCCGTCTCCCCGAAGGACCCCGAGAAGGCCGCCTTTGTGGGTAAGACCGTCAAGCTCCCCATCGTCGACCGCGAGATCCCCATCTTTGAGGATTGGCATGTCGACGCCAACTTTGGCTCCGGCTTCGTTAAGGTCACCCCGGCCCACGATCCCAACGACTACGCCATGGGTCAGGCCCACGACCTGCCGCAGATCAATATCTTCGATGAGCATGCGGTGGTCGTCGAGGGTTACGGCGAGTTTACCGGCATGAACCGCGACGAGTGCCGCGAGGCCGTCATCAAGTGGTTCGAGGAGCACGACCTGCTCGATCACGTCGACGAACTCGATCACTCCGTCATGCACTGCTACCGTTGCGACTCCGCGCTGGAGCCGTGGCTTTCCGAGCAGTGGTTCGTGGCAGTCGACAAGCTCAAGGGGCCGGCGCTCGACGCCGTCAACTCCGGCAAGGTCACCTTCCACCCCGCGCGCTGGACGCAGACCTACACCACCTGGATGGAGAACCTCAAGGACTGGTGCATTTCGCGCCAGCTGTGGTGGGGCCACCGCATCCCCGTGTTCTACTGCGAGGACTGCGGCTGGGAGGACGCCCTTACCGAGGACACCGACGTGTGCCCCAAGTGCGGCGGCCATCACGTGCATCAGGACGAGAATGTGCTTGACACCTGGTTCAGCTCGCAGCTGTGGACCTTTGCCACGCAGGGCTGGCCGCAAAAGCCGGAACTGCTCGAGGGGCATCACCCCACGACGGCGCTCGTCACCGCACGCGACATCATCGCGCTGTGGGTTGCCCGCATGGTCATGAGCTCGCTGTACTTCCTGGACGAGGTGCCGTTTAAGGACGTCGTCATCTACCCGACGATTCTTGCCAAGGACGGCAGCCGCATGTCCAAGTCCAAGGGCAACGGCGTTGACCCCATGGACCTTATTGGCATGTACGGCGCCGACGCCATGCGCTTCAACCTGCTGACGCTCTGCACCAACAACCAGGACGTCAAGTTCGACGCGAACATCGACAAGAAGACCAAGAAGCTCATCGACAGCCCGCGCACCGAGCAGGCCAAGTCGTTTGTGACCAAGATCTGGAACGCCAGTCGCTTCCTGCTTATGAACATGGAAGGCTACACGCCCGGCGAGCCCGTCGTGGAGACGCCGGCCGACGCCTGGATGTTCAGCCGCCTGGCCAAGGCCGTCAAGATGGTCACCGAGGGTATCGAGAACTACACCTTTGGCGATATGGCTCGCGGCGTGCAGCAGTTCTTCTGGAACGAGGTCTGCGACTGGTACGTCGAGGTCACCAAGGCCCGCCTGAAGGGCGAGGGCCGTCTGCAGGCGCAGCGCAACCTGATCTTTGTGCTCGACACCTCCATTCGCCTGATGCACCCGCTCATGCCGTTTGTCACCGAGGAGATCTGGGACAACATGCCGGCGAGTGTGCTCGACCTGGATGCCGAGGGCAACGTGAACCGCGCTGAGGCGCTCATGATCGCCAAGTGGCCCGAGCCCGCCGACTACGCCAAATATGTTGACGAGGACGCCGAGCGCGCGTTTGAGCTGTGCCGCGCCGTCGTGTCCGCCGCCCGCGCCACGCGTTCGCGTTATCGCTTGAGCCCCAAGGCCGAGCTCGACGTGGTCGTGCGCGCCGGTGCCGAGGACATCGAGAAGCTCGAGAGCCTGCGCTCGACCATCGAGCCGCTGGCGAACACTGCCTCGCTGGTCATGGGCACCGACGTTGAGAAGCCGGCTGCGAGCATCGCCGTGGTCGACAGCGGCGTCGAGGTCTTTGTGGTGCTCGAGGGCAAGGTCGACCTTTCGGCCGAGAAGGCACGCCTGGAGAAGGAGATTGCCGCGGCTCAGAAGGAGCTCGCCGGCTGCGAGAAGACACTGGCCAACGAGGGCTTTGTGGCTAAGGCCGCTCCCGCGGTGGTCCAGAAGAAGAGGGACCGTGCAGCTGAGCTCAAGGAGATCCTGGCGGCGCTGACTGCTCAGGTTGCTGACTTCTCGTAAGGTTTACTTGGGGGCGCGTCCCGATGCTTTGCTCTCCGCTGCGGACAGTCCTGCGCAAGACGGACAGCACATTAAGTGCTGTCCTTTGCGTGCGGAACTTGCGGCGAGCAAAGCATCGGGCCGCTCCTAGTGCGGTTACGTTGTTGTTTGCATCTGGCGTGAAAGGGCCACTGGGTTGTGGCCTTGATCTTGCTGCAAGCGGGTAAAGGCTGATATTGTCAACGCGAGGGGATCATTCTATTTGATGGGCCTCTTTTTCTGTAATTGGAGACTTTGGGTTATGGCTAAGCGTTCTGGGTCGTATTCTGTGCCGTTCTCGTTTGATTTGCTTTCGTTTGATGAGGCTGTGGGGCTTGCTGCTGATACGGGGCGGATTTCTGGGGATGCTGGGCCTCTGCTTGAGACGGTTGTCGATATGCTTGATGAGCTGGGACGTCCGGACGAGTATTTCGATTGCATTCAGGTTGCCGGTACCAATGGCAAGACTTCGACCTCGCGTTTTTCGGCTGCCATCCTTCGTGGTGAGGGGTTAAAGACCGCACTGTATACGTCGCCGCAGTTGGTGCGCTATCCCGAGCGCATGGAGGTCGATGGGCGCGTCGTGAGCGATGAGGCGTTTGCCCGTGGCGTTTCTGCCGCCGTCGAGGCGGGGCATCTCGTGAATGCTCGTCGTGTGGCGGCGGGGGAGCGCGCCTATACCATCACACCGTTTGACCTGCTGACGGCTGCCGCACTGGTGGTGTTTGCCGAGGCTGCGGTGGACGTTGCCGTGCTCGAGGTCGGTATGGGCGGCCGTTGGGACGCCACGAGTGCGACCGATCCCGTCGCCGTTGCCATCACCGGCATCGGGCTCGACCACACGCGCATCCTGGGCGATACGCTCGAGGCTATTGCGGGGGAGAAGGCTGCGGTTATTAAGCCTGGGCGCCTGGTTGTTTTGGGCGAGGGTACGCATGAGGCGAGTGTTCAGTGTGTGATGGATACGCGTTGTCGCGAGTGCGGCGTTGTGCCGCTCGTGGTGAACCATGCCACGACCAAGTTGTCGGCGCATGTGGGCGATACGGTGGAGTTTAGCTGCACCACGCCGCGCGCGATCTATACCTCGAGCATGGTCAAGCCGGCCTATCAGCCGCAGAATGCCGCGTGCGCGATTATGCTGTGCGAGGGGTATCTGGGTCGCGAACTCGACCATGACAAGCTCGATGCGTCGCTTATGGGCTGTCCCACGCCGGGTCGCTTTGATGTGCTGGGAACCGATCCGCTCAAGCTGATCGACGCCTGCCATAACCCCCAGAGCTGCGAGAACTTTGTGAGCGCACTGGACGAGATCGATCCGTGCGTGGAGAACCGCCCCACGCTGCTGTGTGCCGCGCTGGCCGATAAGGACGTGGCGGGTATCGTCGACGTTCTGGTTCCGGCGTTCCCCCGGGTGGTCGTGAGCCAGACCGATTCCGATCGCGCCCTGCCGGCAGAGGAGCTCGCCGCCCTTGTGGACGCCGATAAGCTCACGGGCGTATATCCGAGTGTGTCCGAGGCCCTCGCTGCCTTCGATGCCGCGGGCGAGTCCTTCGTAGCAGCCGGCACCATCACCCTAGCCGGCGAAGTAGCCGGCCTGCTGCGCTAACCTATCCCCTCATCAGTTGCGGTGAAATACGGACTGTTTTCTTGGCTAGAAGCCTTAAATAGTCCGTATCTCACCGCAACTCAAAAGCAGTCAATTTGGGATGAGGCTTTTTTAGCTGCCCTGTGCCCCGAGTTGACTCGCTTGCCACGAAATGGGCTTATCTACTACGTTTTGCCGACTACCCTCGACCACACGGGAAATTGTGAAATCAAAACCGCAGGTAGAGAGCTTGCCGATTTTCAAAAAAGACCCGCATGGTCGACCCATGCGGGTTAAATGTAGTAGATAGGCCGTTTTTGTGGCGCGGCGTTAGTGGGATGTGACAAAGGGGCAGTCCCTTTGTCACATTGGCTAGTCCAGGCGGACTGGATCGTGGGGGTAGTTGTTGAGGATCTCGACGCCCGTCTCGGTGACTAGGGCCAGGTCCTCGATGCGGACGCCGGTGCGGCCGGGGAGGTAGATACCCGGCTCGATGGAGAACGTCATACCCGGCTCGATAACCTGCTCGTTGGCGAGCGAAACATCGCCTGGCTCGTGGTCCTGCAGGCCGATTGAGTGGCCCAGGCGGTGCGTAAAGAACTTGCCGTAGCCAGCGTCCTCAATCACGTCGCGTGCGGCGCGGTCCAGATCGCACATGCGCACGCCCGGCGCGATGAGCGCCTCGGCAGCCTCGTTGGCGCGACGCACGATGTCGTAGATGCGTGCCGTCTCCTTATCCGGTTCGCCCCAAAAGAACGTGCGCGTCATGTCCGAGCAGTAGTTGCGATGGCGCCCGCCAATGTCGAACAGCACTGCATCGCCGCGCTTGAGCACGGTGTCGTCTGGCTCGTGATGCGGGTCGCCGGCGTTGGCACCAAAGCTCACGATGGGCGGGAAGCTAAAGCCCTCGCAGCCGTGCTTGCGATACAGGCCGAGCATCTGGTCGGCAATCTCGCGCTCCGTCACGCCCCCGTGGACGAGCTTGATCGCGTCGGCCATCACGGCGTCGTTGGCGGCCGAGGACACGCGCATGAGCTCCTGCTCGGCAGCGTCCTTGTACGTGCGGGCAGCTGTCACGGCGAAGTCGCCCAGGAAGAACTCGCTCGCGGCATGGCGCTCCAGAAGGGGCATCAAAAAGCCCGAGCGCATGACGGTGTCGATGCCAAGGGGCTTGGTCGGATCGATCTCGCGCGCGATGGCATCGGCCACGATGTCAGTATCGGTGTGGTAGGCAACGCGCGCGTTGTCGTGCTCGGGTAGTTGGTGCAGCGCGTTGACCAGGATCACCGGCTCGGCGTCGCGCGCGAGCAGCACGCCGCAAAAACGCTCGAACATGTCGGCATAAAAGCCGGTCAGGTAGTAGATCGACCACGGGTCGTTTACGAGCAGCTGCGCGCCGGGGTGCTGAGCCTCGAGCGCATCGAGCACGCGCGTCACACGCTGGTCATCGACATGTGCCATGAAATATCCTTTCGCTAGGTTGCCATCATGGTATCCCATGCCTGAAAGATAGGGATGTTCCTTTTAATATGAGCAGGACATTGTCAAGAGGCAAAATCGGGCCTGGCCCCAACGATATGGGGTCAGGCCCTCTCCCTATATCAACCCGTCCGCGGCGACCTCGGCGTGTCTTCCCGACGCTCGTCTTTGCAGTTTAATATCCGCCCGTGGCGATCTCTCGCTGGGCAATCCGTTGCTACGGCTGAGGCTTCTTCGTCGAACCGACAGTCTGTGCACGCGTGTGGCGCCCTGGGCGCTCGCAGAAAAGGGACCTGAGGTTCGCCTCAACGGCTTCGGATCGAACCGCTTCCGGGGTGACTGGCTTATGTGCGGGGGACCGCCCCCCCCTACGCCTCCTCGGCCATGAGGCCGACCGCCCACACCCAGCAGGCGAGCTCGCGCGCCGTGGCCACGTTCGCCTTGTTGCCGTGGACCCCGCGCGCGAGCAGCGCCTCCCGCCTCTCGGCCAGCCTCCGCACGCCCTTGGCGGCATGCCTGCGGGCGACCCGGTCCGGGGCCTGGCCCTTGGCGAGGTCCTTCGGCCGCCCCGAGCACGTCAGGTAGTGCCACGCGGCCTCGACCAGCGCCTTCCTCAGGTGCTTGTTGCCCGCCTTGGTGATCGCGCCCCTGCGGTCGCTCTCCCCGCTGGAGTGCTCGGAGGGCGTCAGGCCGACCCATGCGGCGAACGACCGGGCGTTCCTGAACCTCGAGAACTCGCCGGCCTCGAACACGAGGTCGGCGGCCGTCGCGGTGTCGACGCCCTTGAGGCAGCGCAGGGAGTCGACCCTCCTCCTCCACCTGGGCTTGCGGGCCTCGGCCTCGACGAGCCCCTCGAGCCTCGCCTTCTCCTCCGCCGCCCGCCTGACCGCGTCGACGTAGTAGGCGAGCACGTCGTTGTCGGCCCCCTCCGCGAACCTAATCGACTCGATCCAGGACCAGTGCGCCCGGGTCCAGTTGCCCTTCCTGCGGCCGGTGGGCGTCCTCTCGTCGAAGGCGAGCCCGTGCCTGAGCAGGAACTTGGAGAGCCGCTGCTTCGCGCGCGAGAGGTCGTCCCTCGCGTCCTCGAGCGCCCTGGTCAGGTCGCGGGCGGCCTCGCACTCGTCGTCGGGGACCCACACCTCGACGACGTTGCCGACCGACAGCATGCGGGCGAGGAACTCGGCGTCGTTGCGGTCGTTCTTCCTGCGCCTGTCCGCGCTGGGCTTGATCATCTTCGAGACGGCGCCGACCACGCAGTCGACCCCGAGGCCGGAGAGCCTCTTCTGCAGGTCGAACCCCGTGACCCCGGACTCGTACACGCACCTGGCCTTTGGGTCCGCGGACCGCACCCACCCCGCGACTGCCCCGGCGTCGTAGCCGAAGGTCGCGCAGCGCACCTCCCCGGTCATGACGTCGAGGGAGACTGCCTTTATCGAGCGGGCGTGGACGTCGAGGCCGACGAAGGTGGTAGTATCGAGCATGGGAGCCCCTTCCATGAATGCGGCGTGGCCGCCGCGGCTGAATTAGACACTCACCATTGTCGGCCTAATCCGCGGTCTTTCATGCAGCAGGGGCTCTCAATGTTTTTATGTCCTGCTCATATCGTCTATGCCGGCACTTCGGGACACTCCTTAGCATGGCCACCCTGGCAAGCGTGCGGGAAAAAAGGAGTCATAAGAGGCCCGTCCCAAATGGGCTGGTTTCAAAAGTATGGCGGATTACGGGGCTGGACCGGTATTACTTGACCATGGGAAAAATCGCGAAATTAAAACCGACGCTCCTATAAGTTGTCAATAGACAGTTTGCGGGAGCGCTCCCTTCAATTCGCACAGGAGCTCGTAATACCTCCTCTCCAGTTTCGTCGACCGCCGTTTCCCCCGTTCCAAGTGCCCGAGTGTGGCTGCGGACAGGCCGAGCTCCGCGGCGGCTTTCTTCTGAGTCACCCGCATCGCCTTGCGCATCTTCGCGAGCTCGGGGCCCTCCGGCGCGGCGCCGTCGGGATTCGGGTCCATGAGCACGCGGTACACCTCCCGCGCTATGTAGCGCTTCAGGCAGCGGACCGCCTCCCGCCGGGACTTCCCCTCGGAGGTCCGCCTCGCCACGTACCTCCTCGTCCTCTCGTCGTACGTCATGCGCTTGATCGCGATCTCGTAGAGCGCCCAGTTCGCCTGCCGGTTGCCGCCGCGGTTGAGCCTGTGCCGCTCCGTCTTCCCGCTCGACGCGGGGATCGGGGAGACGCCGCACAGCATCGAGAACGCCGCCTCGCCCTTCAGCCTGCCGGGGTTGTCGCCGGCGGCCACGACCAGGGCGGCGGCGGTCGTCGTGCCGCAGCCCTCGATGCCGAGCAGCGCGGGCGCGTTCGCCTCCAGCAGCGCGCGGATGCGCTCGTTGAGGGACTCGACCTGGCTGCGGGCCTCCTTCCAGACCGCCGCGACGGACCGCAGCGAGGCCAGCACGCTCTCCTCGAGCGCGTCGCCCGCCTTCCTCCCGCGCGCGAGCAGCGGCATGAGGTCCTTCGGCCGCTCGCGGCCCCTGAACCGCTCCCTCAGGGCGCCCGGGGCCGTCGTGAGCATCGACTTCGCGCAGGCCACGCAGGACGTGGACGTCGCGACGGCCAGCCTGCGCGCGACGTAGAGCTGGCGCACCGCCTCGACCCAGCCGTCCTGCGACTTCGGCACGGAGCAGCCCCTCCCGGACGCCGCCTTGCGCGCCGCGCGCTCGGCGTCCAGCGGGTCGCTCTTCCCCTCGCCGGGCCTCGCCTTGTCCCTCTTGGGCCTGAGCACCTCGACGACGTTGTACCCGAGCTCCACGAGCCTCCTCGTCAGCCCGGCCCCGTACGATGCCGTGCCCTCGACGCCGACGACCATGCAGCTCCCCGGGTCGCCTATCGCCTCCGCCAGCCTGTCGTAGCCCTCGGGGTCGGCCCCGAAGCTCCCGCTCCAGATCTTCCTCCCGAGGCCGTCGAGCAGGCACAGGACATGCACGTCCTTGTGCGTGTCGACGCCCGCGATGACCGTTTCGCCTTCCATTTTCGCTCCCCTCGGTCTGCCGCCTGCCCCGCGCCCGGGTCTCCC
This sequence comes from Coriobacteriaceae bacterium, assembly GCA_025993015.1. Taxonomy (NCBI): domain Bacteria; kingdom Bacillati; phylum Actinomycetota; class Coriobacteriia; order Coriobacteriales; family Coriobacteriaceae; species Coriobacteriaceae bacterium. The sequence continues at coordinate 71,920 of DAJPFV010000001.1, read as the reverse complement.
AGACATTGCACTGACGGGAGCGCTACAATCCAATTGGCTTGTCCGATTGTCCGCGCTCATGCTCCTATTAGGTCATGGCAGGACTCCGGGACGCGGATGCCGGGGCGAGACAGGTCGGATTTGAGGACGGCCGAAGAGGCGTCAGCAGGTCAGTGGGTCATCGTCCCGGCGTTCAGCATCAGGGTAGCGCTGCGACGCGGAAATCGCGCGCTGTTGACGCGCCCCCGCAGTGCCCGCTTCCCCCAAGGACAATTATCAGTGCAGGTAGACGGCTTATCAAAAATCGAAAATTGCCGGTATGGATGGGGGTCTCCGAATCAGTCCCGTAATCCGGCATAGTTTTGAAATGGCACTAAAGTAGGCACAAGCTAAATACCAACTCCAAGGATAGTTGCGGTGGAATAGTTCCTGGATGCCGGGGTTTTGGCGGAAATCAGGAACTATTTCACCGCAATTGAGGAGGGCGGGGTGGATGGCGGGGTAGCTAAAAGAGGCTCGTCCCAAATTGGCTGCTTAGGCGGGGTCGATGTCCATGCTGGCGATTAGGTTGATGTTGGTGTCTAGGAGGTTCTCTAGCACGACGTCGCCCATGCGGATGGGGGCTTTGACCACTAGTCCGCGGATGAGGGCCATGGCTTGGGCGTGGAGTTCTAGCGGGATGGCTTCGGCGGTGCGCACGGGGAGCAGGGCTTCGCCGCCGCCGGAGACGGCCACGGTCGTCGTGAGTACGCGCATGGGGCAGGTGAGTTCCTGGTGTGCGAACTTGTCGCCGCGTGGGCAGTTGTTGCCGGTTACGGAGTGCACCTCTGCCATGGTGCCGTTGGCATCGCGCTTCACCTCCACGGTCAGGAGGCACTCGGAGGGGCAGGTGGTGCAGTTGAACTGCAGCGTTTCGATCGCGTTCGTGCTCATGGCTCTATGCCTCCTCAACGGGGTCGACGGACAGGACGAGCTCGCTGGCGTCCATATCGAGCGCTTGTTGGATGATTTTCGCCGGCAGCGGGAAGCTTTCCATGACGCTCGGCTTAAATGCACGGACCTTGCCAGCGAACAGTTCCTCGCCGTCGGCCAAGATCCTCACGCGGGCGGCATTGACTGGCCGGCGCACGCGGAAGTTCAGCTTGGTGAGCGCCGCAGCCGTAATGCGTCCCGGCAGCGCGTATCCCGCAATGCCGGCAGGGGAGACGGTGAGCTCGCAGTCCGGAACGGTGCCCGCGCCGTTCCCCAGCGCCCACGCCGCTGCAGCTGTGCCAGCCCTCTCGGACTCGGTCGTCACGTTGTCGGCCAGGTCGTGTACGTGCAGCACGTTGCCGCAGGCAAAGATGCCCGGTACGCCCGTTTGCAGGCTCTGGTCCACCACGGCGCCGCGCGTGCGCGGGTCAAGCTCAACGCCTGCGGCAACCGAAAGCTCGTTCTCGGGAATCAAGCCCACCGAAAGCAGCAGCGTGTCGCACGGAACAATGCGCTCGGTCCCCGGAATGGGCGCCAGGTGCTCGTCGACCTGGCTTACCTCGACGGCCTCAACTCGGTCGCGCCCAATCACACGTGTGACGGTGGTGGACAGGTGCAGCGGAATTCCAAAATCTTCCAGGCAGTTCTTGACGTTGCGGCGCAGGCCGTTGGCGTACGGCATGAGCTCGTACACGCCCTCGACCGAAATCCCCTCGAGCGTGCAGCGACGTGCCATGATCAGCCCGATATCGCCCGAACCCAAAATGACGGCGCACGAGCCGGGTTTGAGGTTCTCGATATTGATGTATCGCTGCGCCAGGCCCGCCGTAAACACGCCGGCGGGACGACTGCCGGGAATCTTGATCTCGCTGCGCGTGCGCTCGCGGCAGCCCATGGCAAGGACGATCGCGCGCCCGGTGAGCTGCAGCATGCCGGCAGGGCTCATGAGCGTGACGGTATGGACCGCGGCGGCTCCTGCGGTCTTGTCCGTATCCAGCGTGCCCACAGCCTCGCCCTCGCTCGAATCAATCCCAATCACCATGCTGTTCAGGAACAGCGCAATGTCGGTTGCGTGTACCTGGTCGATAAAGCGCTGCGCGTACTCGGGTCCGGTGAGCTCCTGCTTAAAGTGCGAAAGGCCAAAACCGGGGTGGATGCACTGGCGGAGGATGCCGCCCAGGTGCTGTTCGCGCTCCACGATGGCCACGCGCGTGCCGGCCTTATGCGCGGCAAGCGCGGCAGCCATGCCAGCGGGTCCACCGCCGATAACGACCACGTCGAACGCCTGCGTTGGCACTGCCTCGTCGGCGCCGTCCGCCGCGATTGTGGCATTCACTTCAAAGCTCGCCATCTTAGCGCACCACCTTCAAAGGTCCCTCAACGAGCCACGAGCCAGTGTCCTCCAGCAGCACCTCGCTGGGGTAACACCCCAGCTCACGGGCCAGAATCGCCACCACGCGGCTCTGGCAAAAGCCACTTTGGCAGCGGCCCATACCCGCGCGGCAGCGGCGTTTGACGCCCTCGACCGAAACCGCACCCGGGCGGCGTCGGATCGCGGCAACAATCTCGGCCTCGGGCACTGTCTCACAGCGGCAGACGATCTGCCTCCATGCAGGGTCGGACTCAATGAGCTCCTCCTTGCGCGCAAGCGGTGCGAGGTCAAAGTCGTCCGGTGCGCGGCGAATCTGATCCCAGTCGGCCCGCTCGCGCAAAGCAACGCCCGCTTCGCGCATCACGTGCTCCATGCGCTCAGCAATGGCCGGTGCGCTCGCCACGCCTGGCGACTGAATGCCCGCCGCCTGAAACAGCCCCGGCACCACGGCCGACTGCCCAATAAAGAAGTCGTTTGTTCCCTTGATGACCGGACGTCCGCCGGCAAACGCGCGCACCACGCGGCGCGTGTCCAGATCGGGAACCAGCTTACGCGCTCCCGTCAGCAGCGCGTTCACATCGCCTGCATAGGTCTGCGTGTCGCCCGGCTCGCGCACGGCAGCGGTCGCGGTGATCACGGTGTTGCCGTGCACTGTACCTGTGACGATAACGCCCTTGGACACCGGCGTGGGCACGGGGTAGAGCGGCATGAGCGCGCGCGGCTCCTTGTCCAGCACCACGATGTTTCCCTGGCGCCAGACCATCTGAAACTCTTCGGCGCCGGCCATATGCGAGATGTCCGCGGCACCGTTGCCCGCGGCGTTGATCAGATAGCGGCAGCGCACATCGCCGGCAGGCGTCACCAGCGTAAAGCGCGCATCGTCGCCCGAGCTAGCAACCTCAATCGCCTCCACCGGTGCGGAGTGCATAAACGTCACGCCGTTGGCGACCGCGTTCTCCAGCGCGGCGATGGCCACTTCAAACGGGTCGACGTAACCGGTCGAAGGGCACCACAGCGCGCTCGTTGCGTCGGCGCTGGCACGCGGCTCCAGCTCGTGGAGGCGCTCGGGGCCGATAATCGACAGCTCGGGCACGCCGTTGGCCAGGCCATTCTGGCGCAGCTTCTCCAGGTGCGTGCGGTCTTCGTCGTTGAAACCCAGCACCATCGAACCGGTGCGGCAAAACAAAAATCCCAGCTCCTGGGCCCACGTGCCATATAGCTCGCAACCGCGGGCGTTGACCTGCGCCTTTACCGTGCCTGGAGCCGGATCGTAGCCTGCGTGCACCAGGCCGCCGTTGGCCTTCGACGCGCCCAGCGCGATATCGTTGGCCGCCTCGACCACACAAATGGATATGTCAAAACGCGCGAGTTGCCGCGCGATGGCGCACCCGGTAATGCCCGCGCCCACAATTGCGATATCAAACGTTTCTGCCACGGTGCCTCCCAGACAAGTTGACAGGCTGTCAATAGGACTATCCTACGGTCTGCACACCCCCAGTGCAGCGGCAATGCGGCGAACAGCCCCGCTGCATCCGCCAACGGCAGGCGGGGGGAGACTCGGGACCATCGGTGACCTCGTCTGCCGCCCCTGGTGTCAGAGGTTTGTCTCGTTCTGCAACAGCAAGCAGAAGAACTGGGTTCCAGATGTTACAGATCGAGACGTTTGCCAGACAGACCCTCCGTTTGTCTTGATTTGTAACAGTAAGAGGGGGAAATCGGTCCTATGTGTTACAGATTGAGATGTAAAGTCAGGGAAAGATTCTTCTGTCTTGATCTGTAACATCTAGGGACCATTTTGGGGTCTAGATGTTACAGATTTAGATGAACCTATCAGTCGGTTTCGAATGTCTAAATCTGTAACGGTTAGACCTGTTTTTGCCGAGTTGTTGTTACAGATCGAGATTTAAGTTGGGGAAAGAATAGTTTGTCTAAATCTGTAACATCTGGGACTGTCTTTGCCGAGTAACTGTTACAGATTGAGACATTCGGCCTGGACGTTTTCTTTTGTCTCAATCTGTAACAGTTAGCCGATGATTTGGGTTGCAGATGTTACAGATCGAGACAAACCTTCCGACGGATTTTGAATGTCTCGTTCTGTAACAGTAAGAGGGGTTTTGGGGCCCAAGATGTTACAGATCGAGATTTAAGTCGGGGAGGGGCCCTGTGTCTCAATCTGTAACAGCAAGATGGGAAATTTGGTCCCATTAGTTATAGATCGAGACGTTTGCTCGGCGGCCCTTCCGTTCGTCTCGATCTGTAACAACTAGACCCTTATTTGCCGAGTATCTGTTACAGATTGAGATGTTTGTGTCTGCACCAGTCCCGTACCCAACCGTAGTCCCATATAAACAAACCCCGTGGTAAACTTGACCGGACTGTAAATATTCCGAAAGGTACACCCCAATGTCCAAGTACATCTCCGAGCTCATGTCGCCGCAGCTTATGGGCGTCATCTATGCCTTTGTTGGCTTTATCATCGCCCTGTACGTGCTGTCGGTCGTTTATGTGTTCATCGACGCTCGCCGCCGCGGCGCCAGCGCCTACGTGGCATGGGGCATCATCGCCCTCATCCCGTTTGTGGGCCTCATCGCCTATCTGGTCCTGCGTCCGCATTCCTACGCGGCCGACCGCGAGGAGCAGGAGCTGGACATGGCCCTGCGCGAGCGCCAGCTTGCCCAGTACGGCACCTGCCCGCAGTGCGGCGCGCCCATCGAGAGGGACTTTGTGGTCTGCCCCGTGTGCGATACCCAGGTTCGCAACGTGTGCCCCAGCTGCCATCGCCCGCTCGATGCGCACTGGAAGGTCTGCCCCTACTGCCGAACTCGCATCCAGTAACGCATCCATCGCCGGGCCGGCCGCAGGCCACGGGCACCGCGCGTCCCGCGCAAGCCGCACGCGCGCCCCGCAGCCCCGCCCCCACACGATGAAGCATGCGTAGAAAATCGCCCGCCGTGCCATTAAGGTGCGGCGGGCGCTTGTATACCAAGGCAACCTGCCTATAATGATGCAAGTCAAAAACGCCGAGCGCATCGCACACACTTGCATCAGGCATCCGAGAGGAGAAAACATACCCATGAAGGCACTCTACAATGACGGTTCGGTGGCCGAGCTCCCGCAGGACGAGGTCACGCACGTCATCCGCCACTCTGCTGCGCACATCATGGCGCAGGCCATCAAGCGTCTCTATCCCGAGGCCGATTTTGCCTACGGCCCCGCGACCGACAACGGTTTTTACTACGACGTCGACCTACCCGAGGGCGTCAAGATCAGCGAGGACGACTTCCCCGCGATCGAGGCCGAGATGAAAAAGATCGTCAAAGAGAACCTCAAGTTCACCGTGTACGAGAAGCCCCGCGCCGAGGCCATCGCCCTTATGGAGGAGCGCGGCGAGAAGTACAAGGTCGAGCACATCGGCGACCTGGACGACGACGCCCGCATCACCTTCTACCAGCAGGGCGACTACATCGACATGTGCGTCGGCCCCCACATCTGCTACACCAAGGCCCTCAAGGCCTTTAAGCTCACCGGCGTCTCGGGCGCCTACTGGAAGGGCGACAAGGACAACAAGATGCTCACCCGCATCAACGGCGTCGCCTTTGCCACCAAGGAAGAGCTCGACGAGCACATGCACATGCTGGAGGAGGCCAAGAAGCGCGACCACCGCAAGATCGGCCGCGAGATGGACCTCTTTATGATGCGTGACGAGGCCCCCGGTTTCCCGTTCTTCCTGCCCAACGGCATGATCCTTAAGAACACGCTGCTGGACTATTGGCGCGAGATTCACCGCAAGGCCGGCTACGTGGAGATCTCCACGCCGCTCATCATGAACAAGCAGCTGTGGAAGACCTCGGGCCACTGGGACCACTACAAGGACAACATGTACTCCACCGTCATTGACGACGAAGAGTACTGCATTAAGCCCATGAACTGCCCGGGCGGCGTGCTGGTGTACGCCTCCAAGCCGCACTCCTATCGCGAGCTGCCCATTCGCGCCGGCGAGATTGGCCTGGTGCACCGCCACGAGCTGCGCGGCGCCCTGCACGGCTTGTTCCGCGTGCGCTGCTTTAACCAGGACGACGCCCACCTGTTTGTGCGCCCCGACCAGCTGACCGACGAGATCGTGGGCGTGGTCAACCTCATCGACTCCGTGTACCAAAAGTTTGGCTTTAAGTATCACGTTGAGCTTTCCACCCGCCCCGAGGACTCCATGGGTTCGGACGAGGACTGGGCTCGCGCCGAGGAGGGCCTGCGCACCGCTCTGGAGAAGCTGGGCATGGACTACGAGGTCAACGAGGGCGACGGCGCCTTCTACGGCCCCAAGATCGACTTCCACCTGGAGGACTCGCTCGGCCGTACCTGGCAGTGCGGCACTGTCCAGCTCGACTTCCAGATGCCGCTCAACTTTGATCTGGAGTACGTGGACGCCGACGGCACCAAGAAGCGCCCCATCATGCTGCACCGCGTATGCTTTGGCTCCATCGAGCGCTTCATCGGTATTCTGATTGAGCACTTTGCGGGCAAGTTCCCCACCTGGCTGGCTCCCGTGCAGGTCAAGGCGCTTCCCGTCTCCGAGAAGAGCCGCGACTACGCTCACGAGGTGTGCGCCAAGCTGGAGGAGGCCGGCATTCGCGTGGTCTGCGACGACCGCGACGAGAAGATCGGCTACAAGATCCGCGAGGCCCGCAGCATCGATCGCGTGCCCTACATGCTCATCCTGGGCGAGAAGGAGGTCGAGGCCGGCAACATCTCCGTCCGCGATCGCTCCAACGAGACCGTTCAGATGACCGTTGACGAGTTTGTGGCCAAGGTACTCGAGGAGATTAAGACTCGCGCCTAGCACAAACAATACAAGAATTAACAAAGGCGATCGTCCTCGCGGGCGGTCGCCTTTTTTGTTGTCTATAGAAGAAAAGCCGCTGGTTAGAGCGGCTTTTTTGTTGTGCAAAAAGGTACAGGTTTTTATAGAGGCGTATGGAGATGCACCCATTCGCGGCGCATTTTGTGCAATCTGGGAAAACGCGAACAGTTTGCTTGTATAATGAGCTTCGACGAAAGAGACAAAAACCTGTACTTTTGCGACTGCGCCTAGCTGCGAGCGAGAAGCCTGTTCTTAACGCCCCTGCATCCGCGTGCGTCGCGGATTCAATTTAAGGGGGCGAGAGATGGAACAGACGATGCGGCGCCAAGAGCAGCTGCCCGGTGCTTTTAACGGCGCCATCACTAACAGCCAGCGCGGCCGAGTCCGCTGGTATCTGGTCCACACCCCCAACGGTAAAGAGCGCGAGACCTGCGAAAAGGTCCGCCGCATTATCCCGCACGAGCTGATGCAGGACGCTTTTGTGATGCAAAAGGAGTTCTGGTTTAAGCGGGACGGCGCCTGGTCGCTCCAAACCAAACCCATGTACAAGGAATACTTCTTCGTCGCCACGCGCGATGCCGCCCAGCTCGACAAGGCTTTGGCCCAGTTGAGCTTTGGCTGCCGCATTGCCGGCAGCAGGGAGCGGGCCTATGCGCCCATGCCGGACGATGCGCAGGATTGGTACCGCAGCGTTCTGGACGACGACGGCGTGGTGCGCAACAGCGTTGCGCGCATAGAAGACGGCGTGCTGCATATAGAACAAGGGCCTTTGGTGGGGCAAGAGGCCCGCGTAAAGAAGATCGACCGTCATAAGCGCTGGTGCCTGGTAGACGTGGGCGAGGGTGATTCCGCAATTAGGGAACTGCTTCCGCTGGACGTGCCCAGCAAAACGTAAGGGGACGTTTCGCCGGCAATTCATCCGCTTTTTGAATTCATCGATTGGGGGATCCCTGGGGAACGGGGACGTAAGTTTGACTGTGACTGATAAAGAAGTAACAGAGAGCAATGCGCCCGTGGGGGCGGCGCTGATTGCTCAGGCGATGGACCGGCGTGAGGGCGTCGGCCGCTACAAGGCCATGCAATCCATCATGGACTGGGATCGCTCGCGCCTTGTCTATAGGGCTGTGAAGCGCACGTTCGACATCGTGTTCAGCGGTGCCGCGCTCGTCCTCATCGCGATCCCCGGCCTCGTACTCGCCGCTGCCATCCGCCTGGAGAGCGAGGGGAGCCCCTTCTATAGCCAGATCCGCGTGGGCCGCACCCGTTCCGACGGTAGTTTAACCACTTTTCGCATGTGGAAGTTCCGCAGCATGTACAGAGATGCCGACGAGCGCCTCGCTGAGCTCAAGGAGCAGAACGAGATCGCAGGCGCCATGTTCAAGATGAAGAACGATCCGCGCGTTACCAAGATCGGGAAGTTCATCCGCAAACACTCTATCGACGAGTTCCCGCAGTTCCTCAACGTGTTCCTGGGCCAGATGTCCGTCGTCGGCCCGCGCCCACCGTTGCCGAATGAGGTGGCCGAGTACACAGAATTCGACCTGCAGCGCCTGGCAGTGAAGCCAGGTATTACCGGCTGGTGGCAGGTGACTGACCGCAACGATACCGACTTCGACGGCATGGTCCGCCGCGACCTGGAGTACATCGCCAAACGCGGCGTGGTCACCGATTTAAAGATTGTTCTCCTCACAGTCGTTGAGGTCTTTACCGGTGGCGGTGCTTGCTAGATGACTGAACCGATTAGGGTAGCCCAGATTGTTGGCAAGATGGTTGGCGGCGGCGTCGAGGCCGTTGTCATGAACTATTATCGCCATATTGACCGAAGTAAAGTCCAGTTCGATTTTCTTGTCGATTCAGATTCGACGCTCGTGCCACGTGAAGAGATCGAATCGCTTGGTGGTCGAATCTTTGAGATTCCGCCCTACCAGCATGCGATTGAATATCAGCGAGAGCTTCAAAGCCTCTTTACGCAAGAGGGCTGGAAGATAGTGCACAGCCATATCAACGCGCTTTCCGTCTTTCCGCTTCGCGCCGCGAAGAAGGCAGGGGTACCCGTGCGTATCGCCCACAGCCACTCGACGAGCGGCAAAGGCGAGTTTGCAAAAAATGCCCTTAAAGGCTTTTTGAAACTGTTTTCGACAAGGTATCCAACTGATTTGGCGGCCTGTACTGAGTATGCCGGTAAATGGCTGTTCGGCTCATCCCATTTTACCGTCTTTAATAATGCTATCGATTTGAGCAGTTTTTCTTTCAATCGATCGATTAGGGATGAGCAACGTGCTGGGCTTGGAGCGCAGGACGATACGCTGGTATTGGGGAATATCGGTAGGTTCATCCCCCAGAAGAATCAGCTGTTTTTGCTTGATGTTTTCAAGGCGGTTTATGCTCAGAATCCTGATTCCATCCTTGTTATCTGCGGCGATGGGAAGTTGAGACCGCAGGCGGAGGAAAAGGCGCGCTCGCTGGGAATTGCGTCAGCGGTGCGTTTTCTCGGTCAGATTTCCAATGTACAGGACGTCTATCAGGCGCTTGATTTATTCGTTCTCCCTAGTCTGTACGAGGGCCTCGGAATGGTCGCGATTGAGGCCCAGGTCTCCGGTCTCCCGTGCATCTGCTCTGAGAGGGTCCCCAACGAGGTCGCGCTATCCGGTCGGTGCAGCTTCGTTCCGTTGAGTGCGGGCATTGAGGGCTGGTCCAATGCGATCCTTACCACACGCACAGATGTCGTTAATCGTTCCGATCCCCAAGCATCTCTGGGGCTTGAATCTTATGACATCTTTAGGGCAGCGCCCAAGCTCGAAGAGTACTATCTGAAGTTATTTGAAACGGTGAATTAATGAAAATTTGTATTTTAACGTGGCTCCATAATCAAAATTTCGGTACGTTGCTTCAGGCTTATGCCCTACAGCAGTTTTTGAAGGCAGAAGGGCATGACGTTGTCGACGCCGACTATCTTCCCTGCGTTAAAGAAAAGCTACTGAACTGGGCAATCAACCGGAACTCCTTCGATTTATTTGCTGGCAAAGCACGCGAGCTATTCAATCGCAAGAAGGAACATGATGACTTCGGTTCCTCGACGGCTGACGTATTCAATCGCTTTTTGAGCCAGAACATCGAGACCACTGATCGGATTGTCGATACAGACGGACTGGTCGATTTACGGGGAAAATACGATGCATACGTCTGCGGATCTGATCAAATCTGGTCCCCTTATCTTTTGAATAGGAATTTCTATCTCTCCTTTCTAAGCGACAGCGATAAGAGAATCGCGTATGCACCCAGCTTCGGTGTCACGAGCACCACGCAGAGGAAGAAAAAGATCATTACCGATCTGATTAAAACGTTCAGCTCTGTGTCTGTTCGTGAAGATGCGGGCGCGGATTTTGTCGAATCCCTCGGTCTCGAGCGCCCTTCACAGGTTGTGGACCCTGTCCTGCTCCTGTCGAAAGAGGACTGGGCCCCGCTCATCAACGGTAAATGTCCTGAGCCCGGGAAAATCGTCTGCTATTTCCTTGGGAATAGGCCGTTTTACAGGAAAGCTGTCGATTCGATTTCAAAAGAGCTCGGCTGCGAGGTCGTGACGCTTGTCGGTTCAGGTAAAAATGCTGTCGACGAGCAGCTCAATCCGCGTTACGGGCTTGGTCCCGATGAATGGCTCGCTTATCTGGCGAGCGCGCGGTTCGTGTTAACCGATTCGCTGCACGGTACGCTGTTTTCTCAAATTTTCCGCAAAGACTATTACTGCTTCAAGAGATTTGAGGAGACCGACAAGCGCTCTCAAAACTCTCGAGTCGAGAGCCTCTCGAGGCTTTCGAATACCGAGGATCGTCTGCTAGATGGCTATGACAGTCACATGAACGCTACGGAAATCGAGGGCTATGAGAAGCGACTGTCCGACGTGGAGTCGCTCATCACGTTTTCGAAAAAATGGCTCTTGGATGCTCTTGAGCAATAGGGGGAAAGTTAGCTTGAGCAAGAACATCGACACAGTTTCTCACCGGGCCTGCTTTGGTTGCGGAGCTTGCGCGGCCAAATGCCCTTTTTCCGCTATTACTATGCGTACCTCGCCCGACGGTTTCGAATATCCCGTGGTGGACGCAGCGAGATGCACCTCCTGCGGTCTTTGCCTGCGTACCTGTCCGGCGGAAAACCAAGTCGACGCGGACTCGGAGGCCATTCGCGCCGCTGTCTTGCAGAGCGATGACCCGGACGAGCTCGCGCAAAGTTCGTCCGGCGGCGTCTTCTCCCTTCTTGCGAAACGTATACTATCGGACGGCGGGCGCGTTTACGGCGCCGCCTGGGATGGCGTCGATCACGTCAGGCATATCGGTATATCCGAGGTTGCCGAAATCGCGCTCCTGCAAAAGTCCAAATATGTCCAGAGCGATGCTAGCGAATCGTATCCCGAAGTGCTCAGCGATCTCAAATCCGGCAAGCGAGTCCTCTTCAGCGGTACTCCTTGTCAGGTTTCCGCGCTGCGTCTCTATTTGGGTAAACCGATGGATGGGCTGACAACCGTCAGCGTTGTTTGCCACGGTGTACCAAGCTCTTCCATGTTTCGTTCCTATGTTGGCTGGCTCGAGCTTCGGGAGAAGTCCGATGTCACCGCACTGACTTTTAGAGATAAATCGAAATTCGGATGGGGCCATAACATAAAAATCGAGTTATCCGACGGCAGGATTATAAAGAGGCCCGCTGCATTCGATCCCTTTTATGGTTCCTACATCAAAGGCCTGATCAGCAGATCGTCTTGCTACGGCTGTCCTTTCAGAGGGTGCGACAGTCCTGCCGACATCATCCTCGGTGATTCCTGGCGTTCTGAGTCTGTCCAAGACTGCGGACATCCCGAGAAGGGTGTTTCGGCCGTTATCGTGAAGACCGAGCGCGGGGCAAAATTGATCGATGAAATAGGCGATTACGTCGCCTACTCTAACAACGGCCTTGCTCCGGATGATGTGCTGCTGCATGAAGATCCTAATAAGCGCTCTGATCTTGTGGAGAGGCGCGATGCCGTTATCGAGCAGTTCGAGGCTACAGGATTACAAGTCTTTGATTCCGTCCTGGCGCCGAATGCGACTCTTTTCGACCGTCTGAAAATGCTGCTCCCCCCGTCGATGCGCCTGCGTGTAAAGCGGTTTGTCCGATCTATTAAACCTAGGACCGTGCATGAGTAACTTCACCACAGTGATAACGATTTGCGACCGTCCCCATATCGGGGGCGGAGCTTCAAAAATCGCAATCGAAACAGCAGCTGCTCTGGCGAGGATAGGTGTCAACAGCTATTTCTTTTCAGCGTTGGGTGACCCCGATCCCTCCTTAATCGAATCGGGCGTTGTTTGTTTCAATTGCGGGCAGAACGACGTCCTGAACGGGGGCGTCTCCGGCGCTGCTCAGGGTATCTGGAACAGGCGCTCGGAAACGGCGCTGGATGATCTACTGAAGCAGCTCGATCCGAAGACGACGGTCGTCCACGTTCACTCTTGGACGCACTCCCTTTCTCCCTCGATATTCACGGCCATAGGGCGACGGGGGTTCAAGTGCCTGATCACAGCCCATGAGTACTTCCTCGTTTGTTCCAACGGTGGACTCTACGATTATGTTAATCATTGCAACTGCGGAATTGCCCCCGGTTCTCCGAAGTGCCTGCTGCACAACTGTGACAAGCGCTCATATATCCAAAAACTGTATCGATCCGTTCGCTTTTCCGTGCAGGGATATGTTTTGAGAGCGCTGCGCCCGGCTGTCGCCTTCGTTTCAGATTCCAGTCGTCGGTTGATTGAGCCCTATCTAACATGGGATGCCGAGCGATTCGACTGTTTAAATTACGTCGATGCGGACAAATTCCAGCATGGGTTTGATGCAGATTGCGAGGCTTACCTATTCGTTGGTCGCCTGAGCCCTGAAAAGGGCTGCGATTTATTTTGCGAAGCCGCCAGTAGGGCCGGTGTGGACGCTATCGTCATCGGTGACGGTACCGAATTGAAGAGGCTGTCGGACAGTTATCCGGATATCAAATTCATGGGCGCGCTGCCCCATGACAAGGTGCTTTCCGTCATGACGCGGTCACGTGCAATCGTTATGCCCTCGGTTTGTCGAGAGACGTTCGGGCTTGTCGCCTATGAGGCCATGATCGCTGCCGGTCTGCCGTGCATCGTCTCTGATGTCGGCGACGCTGCCTCCTTTGTGAGGTCGAAAGGTCTCGGCGAGGTCTTCAGCGCGGGCAATGCCGAGTCGCTATCCGCCGCAATGGTCAATATGCTCGATCCCGATGTTTACTCGCGTTACAGGGGGGCGGTTGAGAAGGCGGACTTCAGCTGCCTCGAAAAGACCGCGTATGTAGAACGTCTTATCGGTATTTACGATCAGCTAATGGCTAAGCTTTAATTGGATGAAGGTTTTTAATGGTTACGGTTGTGATGTCAGTTTACAACGGCACGCGATATCTTACTGAGCAGCTAGATAGCTTAAGACTTCAGACAGTGTCTCCGGACCGAGTGCTGATTGCGGATGATTGCTCGACAGACGGGTCGTTCGATCTCATTGTCAAATATATCGAGGAACACGGACTCGGTAATTGGACCATCAACAAGAATCGCTCTAATTTCGGCTGGCGCAAGAGCTTTAAGCGGCTTCTCGACCTTGCATCTATAGACGATGGAATCGTCTTCCCGTGCGACCAGGATGATATCTGGGAACCCGATAAAATCGCTGTGATGTCCTCAATCCTCGAGAAGGACCCCTCTATCGACGTTCTCAGCTGCGCCGTCGAGCCGTTTTATGAGAGCGGCGGTAAAAAAGTAACAGTCTATGGTGCTGCCGATGATTCCAAACCTCTGGACGATTTGGAGGCCCCGGTTTTCGATAGCAAGTTTATGTCGGTACGGCGCCCTGGATGTTCGTATGCCGTAAAATCGAGTTTTATAAGGGAAATCATGCCATATTGGCAGGATGATTTTGCTCATGACGGTATGTTATGGCGCTTCTCATTACTGAAGGGGACCCTCAGACTTCTAAATCAGCCCTTGATTCGGTTCCGTAGGCATGACTCTAATGCAACTGAGATGCGACATATTGACAGGAAATCTCGTGTTGCTGAGATAGGGATGTGCTTGAGATTTTCTAAGGTTTTAGAAGAATACTGCAGTAGTAATCCTGGCGATTATCGTATATCTTCTGCGCATATAGAGCATTACGGTTCTGTTTTAAATGCCCGTTTGCACTTGCTCGTAGGTGGCCTAAAAATAAGTGATTTAGGCACCATTCTAAAATACCGTAAGTATGAACTGTCAAATCGTTCCCTGCTTGGTGACTTTAAGGCCTTAATCAGTTCCTGTGACAGTAAGTAGGTGTTTAGAATGCTTGAGCTATTTACTAATGAATTCACTATTTTGATTTTCGCCGCAATCTTAAGTGTCATTTCTCCCGTTAAAGGACTATTTTTTTCTGTTCTAGGATTGCTCGTTTTCAAAGAAGTTCTTTCTGGGCGTCTCTACAAAGTGTTTTTAAATAACGCCATTCCCATTGTCGTTATGGGCGCGATAGTTTTCTTTTCTGCTATTGCGTTTACGTCCCGAAGCATTAACGAATCCCTTCTTACGGTCTGCTCGTATTTCTTTTGCATTCTTCTTGGTTATATTTACGGTAAAGCTAAGAATGATGACTGGGTTGAGTCTGCATTGCTTATGCTTCGCAACGTTATGGTGTTCGCCTGCCTATTTAGCTTTGTCCTTGAAATTGTTTTAGGTCAACGACTAGTTACAAATGGTTCCTTTTCTTTTCTGCAAACTGTAACGATTGATAATCCATCCTTGTATCGACTGCGTAGTTTTTTCGGTCATGCAATCGTATTTGGCCAAATGATAGTTATTGCTGTGGTAATTAACTATAAATTGGAGACGGGCAGGATGAAACGTCTCTTATGCTCTGTAGTTCTTTTGGTCGCTCTGCTTCTGACAAAGAGTCGTAGCGCGTGGATTATTCTCATTGCTTTAGCATCGGTGTACCTGGTCTTTCGCCTAAAGAACCCCGAGTATTCTAAATGGAATTTAATTGCCCTTTTAATTCCAGCTGTATTGCTACTCGTTTTTATTCTCTACAAGTTTGGACTGTTTAACTTTGTGGCTTCTCGATTTGGTGAGCTTGAAACTGATGTTTCATATAGCCAGCGTTCCGGAGCCATTGCCTATATTATTCATAGCTTTTTAAGCAGGCCGCTGTTTTGGCTTACTGGAAATGGTTTTGGCAGTAGTCGCGTGACTATGCTGGGCACGACGGTTGAAATTAGCGGTTTTTCAACGGTGGATAATGGTTTCCTTGCAATGCTGTATGAATATGGTTTTCTTGGAATTTGTAGCTTTGTATTCTTGATAATTTCCGCTGGCATCGGTTCGTTCAGGTCGGGTTGCGAACTCGATCAAGTACTATTTACCGTCTCCTGTATATGCTGTGCGGAGCTCATATTTTATTGTGAGCTTGGTTGGTGGGTGCCAACGGTTATCTTGTTTGCTTCCTGTGGACTCGTTCTGGGTAGAACGAGTGCTCGGTATTCAGATTTGTGCGAGTCAGGCCCATCCTTGATTTCTGAATAAATCAAGGATGTTAGTTTAAACAAACGAGGTTGAATGAATTATTCGTCTATTGCACGCAACACTATGATTGCGTTTGCTGCACAGTTTATTTCTCTATCGGTCAGTGTTGTCATGTCGCTGCTCGTGCCGAAAATCGTTGGTGTTGCTGATTATGGATACTGGCAGCTGTTCATGTTTTATACGACCTATTCCGGCTTTTTTCACCTTGGCCTGAATGATGGTGTCTACTTGATTAACGGGGGTCTCTCTCGTGATGAAATCGATAAGAGCTCAATAAAATCCCAGTATATCTTCGGTGCTTGTTTCCAGGCAGTGATTTGCCTCGGCATCACTTTTGTTTCGCTGCCTCTTGTCGATGACGCAAATCGAGTATTTGTTATCGCGTCTTTTGCGCTTTACACCGTCGTCTATAACCTGACAAGTTATTTGGGCTTTGTCTTTCAGGCTATGAACGAAACTAAGCTATTTTCGTTTTCTACAATGCTAGACAGGCTGGTGTTTCTGGCTCCGCTCCTTGTTTTAATTGGATTTAAGGTTTCGGACTACCATCCCTATGTCTACGCGTATCTCGTTTCGAAGATTATTGCGCTCATATATTGCTCTTGGATGGGCAGGGATATCCTATGTGCTAAATCAGTGTCTTTTGGCAACTCGCTTAAGGACGGTATCCGCAGTATCATCGTCGGCGTAAAGCTGATGATTGCGAACATCGCCGACACACTGATCCTCGGGGTATCTAGGTTTCTTATCGATCATTTTTGGGGTATCGTCGCCTTTGCAAAAATTTCGTTCTCCCTCTCTCTTGTCAATTTCTTTATCACTTTTGTCTCGCAGGCGAGCATGGTCTTATTTCCTGCTCTTAGGACAGGTTCTGATGAGGAGAGAGTTCGTTTTTACATTGGCATAAGAAATGCCATCGAACTCATTTTTCCTGCAATCTTTTTGTTCTATTTCCCTATGGTTTGGTTTTTGGGGGCGTGGCTTCCTCAATATGCCGAGAGTCTTAGATATTTTGCGCTCTTACTTCCGATATGCGTCTTCAATACGAAGATGAGCCTTTGCTGTACTACCTATTTCAAGGTTCTTCGTAAAGAACAGCTGCTCCTGAAGTTGAATATCGTTGCCGTTATTTGCAGCACCGTCTTTTCGGTATTCGGTGTTCTCGCTCTCGATTCACTCGATGCTGTCCTGTGTGGCGCTGTAATCTGCATTATCGGAAGGTCACTGTGGTCCGAACTATATTTAAATGAAAGGTTAAGTGCTCCGGGTTCGTCCAGGCCGTTTCAGGAGATTTTGCTTACAGTTGCCTTCGTCTTATTTACCGAGCTCATGCCCGGTGGAGTGGCGGCACTCCTGTATTCGATAGTTTATATTGGCTATCTTTTACTTAATCATTCTGAATTGAAAAACGTTGCCTCGCGTTTGAGCAGGCTTAAGCATTAGTAAATGTCATTCATCTAGATTGGATTAGGATATGAAAGGCATCATCCTCGCCGGCGGGTCCGGCACGCGCCTGTACCCGCTCACGCTCGTGACCTCCAAGCAGCTGCTGCCGGTCTACGACAAGCCCATGATCTACTACCCGCTGTCCACCCTCATGCTGGCGGGCATCCGTGACATCCTGGTCATCTCCACGCCGACGGACCTGCCCAACTTCGAGCGCCTGCTCGGGGACGGCTCGCGCTACGGCGTGAGCCTCTCCTACGCCGAGCAGCCGAGCCCCGACGGCCTGGCGCAGGCCTTCACCATCGGCGAGGAGTTCATTAACGGCGAGCCGTGCGCCCTGGTGCTCGGCGACAACATCTTCTACGGCAACGGCCTCAGCCGCCACCTGAAGAAGGCCGTCGAGAACGCGCAGTCGGGCCGCGCCACGGTCTTCGGCTACCACGTGGACGACCCCGAGCGCTTCGGCGTCGTCGAGTTCGACGGCGAGGGGAGGGCCGTCTCCATCGAGGAGAAGCCCGCCGAGCCCAAGAGCTCCTACGCCGTCACCGGCCTGTACTTCTACCCGGGCGACGTGGCCGCCAAGGCCCACGAGGTCAAGCCGTCCGCGCGCGGCGAGCTGGAGATCACCACGCTCAACCAGATGTACCTGGAGGAGGGGACGCTGTCCGTCGTCACCCTGGGCCGCGGCTACGCGTGGCTGGACACCGGCACCATGGAGTCACTCCACGAGGCCGCGGAGTTCGTCCGCGCCGTGGAGCACTCCCAGGACCTTCCCGTGTCCGTGCCCGAGGAGATCGCCTGGGAGAACGGTTGGATCACGACCGCCGGGCTGGAGGAGGCCGCCGAGGCCTACGGGAAGTCGGTCTACGGGCAGCACCTGAAGAAGGTCGCCGCCGGCGAGATCGTCAACAGCCCGCGCGAGTACTAGGAGGAACCCCTCATGTCTGAGATTTTTGAACCTAAGAACATCATCGTCACGGGCGGCTGCGGCTTCATCGGCAGCAACTTCGTGCACTACGTGGTGAAGAACCACCCCGAGGTACACGTTACCGTCCTGGACAAGCTGACCTACGCCGGCAATCCCGAGAACATCGCCGGGCTGCCCTCCGACCGCGTGGAGCTCGTCGTGGGCGACATCTGCGACGCGGAGCTGCTGGACCGCATCGTCCCAGGCCACGACGCGATCGTGCACTACGCCGCGGAGTCCCACAACGACAACTCCATCGCCGACCCCGAGCCCTTCCTGCGCACGAACGCGGAGGGCACCTTCCGCCTGCTGGAGGCCGTGAGGAAATACGGTATCCGCTACCACCACGTCTCCACCGACGAGGTCTACGGCGACCTGGCGCTCGACGACCCCGCCAAGTTCACCGAGGAGACGCCGTATAAGCCCTCTTCGCCGTACAGCTCCACCAAGGCGTCTTCCGACATGCTCGTGCGCGCCTGGACCCGCACCTACGGCCTGCGCACCACGATCTCCAACTGCTCCAACAACTACGGCCCCTACCAGCACGTGGAGAAGTTCATCCCCAGGCAGATCACCAACATCATCGACGGCGTGCGCCCCAAGCTCTACGGCCGCGGCGAGAACGTCCGCGACTGGATCCACACCGAGGACCACTCCTCTGCCGTCTGGGACATCCTCACCAAGGGCCGGATGGGGGAGACCTACCTCATCGGCGCAAATGGCGAGAAGAACAACATCACCGTCCTGCGCATGATCCTCGAGGCGATGGGAAAGGACCCCGAGGACTTCGACTGGGTCGCCGATCGCCCCGGCCACGACCGCCGCTACGCCATCGACTCCACCAAGCTCCAGCGCGAGCTGGGCTGGAGGCCGGCCCACACCGACTTCGCCGAGGGGCTCAAGCGGACCATCGACTGGTACGTCGCCAACGAGTCCTGGTGGCGCCCCGCCAAGGAGGCCACCGAGGCCCGCTACCGCGCACAGGGCCAGTAAGACTGCATTCCGGCGAACCGCACCGCGGGGCGCCCGCGCGGGGCCGCAGGGCATGGGGATGACCCTGCGGCCCCGCGCGGGCGCCCCCGGTTATACAACCTCTTCGATAGGAGCTTTTCCCACATGGCAGACATCGCATTCGAGAAGGACCTCTCCGTCGCCGAGACCGGCATCGAGGGCCTCAAGGTCGTCGACCTCGCCGTCCACGGCGACTCGCGCGGCTGGTTCAAGGAGAACTGGCAGCGCGCCAAGATGACCGCCCTGGGCATCCCGGACCTCAGGGTCGTCCAGAACAACATCTCCTACAACGACAGCCGCGGCGTCACCCGCGGCATCCACGCCGAGCCCTGGGACAAGTTCATCTCCGTGGCGCGCGGCAGCGTCTTCGGCGCCTGGGTGGACCTGCGCGAGGGCAGCGAGACCTACGGGAAGGTGTTCACCTGCACGCTCGACCCGTCCAAGGCCATCTACGTCCCGCGCGGCGTGGGCAACTCCTTCCAGGCCCTGGAGGACGGCACCGCCTACACCTACCTGGTGGACGCCCACTGGTCCCTCGAGCTCAAGAAGACCTACACCTTCGTGAACCTCGCCGACCCCGAGCTCGCCATCGAGTGGCCGATCCCGCTGGAGGAGGCCACCGTCTCCGAGGCCGACCTCAACCACCCGATGCTCGCCGACGTCGTCCCCATGGCGCCGAAGCGCACCCTCGTCACCGGCTGCGACGGCCAGCTGGGCCATGCGGTCCGCGCGCTCGCCGAGGAGCGCAGTGTCGCCAAGGACTTCGACTTCTGCGACATCGACACCTTCGACATGTCCGACCCGGCGGCCTATACGCAGTACGACTGGTCGCTCTACGGCACCGTGATCAACTGCGGCGCCTACACGGCCGTGGATAAAGCCGAGACCCCCGAGGGCCGCGCCATCGCCTGGAAGGCCAACGCGACCGGGCCGGCGCTGCTCGCCCGCACCTGCGCCGAGCACGGGATCACCCTGGTCCACGTGTCCTCAGACTACGTCTTCGATGGCACCGAGGAGGTGCACACCGAGGAGGAGCCCCTCAGCCCGCTTTCCGTCTACGGCCAGACCAAGGCGGCCGGCGACATCGCCGTGGCAGGGTGCCCGCGCCACTACATCATGCGCTCCAGCTGGGTCATCGGCGAGGGGCACAACTTCGTCAAGACGATGAGGGGCCTCTCCGACCGCGTAGCCGACCCCGAGGACGGGCTCACGCAGGTTACCGTCGTGGACGACCAGCTGGGCCGCCTGACCTTCACGCGCGACATGGCCGAGGCCATCTTCCACGTGCTGGGCACGCACGCCCCCTACGGAACCTACGACTGCACGGGCTCCGGCGCCGTGAAGTCCTGGGCGGACATCGCCCGCGCCGTCTTCGAGGCCGCCAACGGCAACGGGGAGAGGGTCGTTCCGGTCAGCACAGCCGACTACTATTCGAACGCCGCGGGCCCCATCGCACCGCGCCCGGCCCACTCCGCGCTCGACCTGTCCAAGCTCGAGACCAGTGGCTTCCACATGCCCGACTGGGAGGAGGAGCTTAAGGGGTACATGTCCATGCTTTAACATCCAGTTATACGATCAGAATGAACCGATGGTGCATGAAGGGCTCGCTGATGGCAGAGCCCTTCATGCGTTATATTGCATGGTGTACTGCGCAGTAAAACTAATCTCTGTTATTAAATCGGACGGTATTGAATGCTAAATCTTCTTTGGATCATTGGGAATGGATTTGATCGGAACCTTGGTCTCGCAACTGATTACCGTTCTTTTTTGAAGAATCGCTATTTTAAAGATGGCGTTCAGAACAAATATAGGGATGAGCTTGTAAAAAGAGTTGAGGGATTCAGCCCAGAACGAGCGTCTGAACTTTGGTGTGATTTGGAAAATCTTCTAGGCAGAGCATCAGCGTTTTATGAAGACGACGAAGAATTATTTCATGAGACGTTTGAGAATATTCAAGATGAGTTTTTAGATTACGTATTTAGAGAGTCCAGCCGTATGCCTGTCGAGCTTCCTCAGGAGGCAGTTCAGGAATTTCGAGCATCAATTAGCAGCTTCTATACGAGACTCACTGCTGTTGACGTATTAAAAGGGCTCCCCGCTTTGATGTCGACTTCTGAAGACGTGACTGTGCACGTTCTGGTTTTAAACTATACGAATACCGTCAATCGTTTTTGGGATGAGATTGGGAAAGACCAGCCCTTTGGTAAGTTGATTGTCGGTACTACGCCTAAGTTCTTTTATCAAGGCACGCTTCTTCATCTTCATGGAGAAATCAATGATGGGGGCACTGCTACCAATATTATATTTGGCGTTTCAGATTCTGATCAGATTACATCTCCCGTTTATTCCTCTAAGGTGGATTTTCAAGAGCTTTGGGTTAAAGAAAAAAAGAACTACGGAATTTATGGCAATACGAAAACCGCTGAGATGAGTGAGCTGATAGCTAAAGCCGATAGCATTTGTATATATGGCTGCAGCTTGGGAGAAAGCGATGGTTACATTTGGCGACAAGTGGCTGATAGGTTGTCAGATTCGGCATGCAGGCTTTATATTTTCGACTATGGTTTACCCGATCGTTCTACGGTGGCTGCCAGGGCTTATCAGAAACGACGTCGTGATTTGGCCAGACGTTTCTATGAGGTTGCAAATGTGGCTGCAGAAGACGAGAAATCGATATCAGATCGTTTTTCCCGGTTGAGTCAACTAAGGTCTTTAATTTCAATTCACTTGTTTAATTGATTGGACTGCCTGTGTCTCGTATCGACGATTTCGGGTGGATGTTAGTTAAAGCTCTAGTGTTCGCACTTTGGTGATTCTAAACATAGGACTGTTCGGGCGTTCCAAACTGTAATGGTGTATTCGTTGGCGCATTCAATTAACTATCTGCTTTGAAAGGCATCTAGGTGCTGCTGAATGCGATCGGCATACTTCTCTGCCCATTCATCGGCCTTGCCAGTTCGTACAAAGTAATTGTTAGACAGGTCGGTCGAGTGGTGGGCGTAGCCGTCTTTTTGGTAGTTAGCCATGTGGTCGGAGTGGGCGATTGCCATGAGCTCGTCGGCCAGGCCAAAGTACAGATGGCGCTGGTCCAGGTCCCCGTACCAGTTGTCGCTGGTGTCATCCCAGGTTGGGTCCATCTGGCACCATTTGCTGTCGATCTTTACGGCGTTCCAGGTGTGGCCGTTGCCGGTGATGCGGCCGTTGGCGATGCCCGCGGCGTCAAGGAGCTTGGAGTAGATGCGCTGGTAGCTCTCGCAGGTGCCTTGGTGGCGCGTGAGGCCGCTTTCGGCCGAGCACCAGTTGAGGCTGTGGTCGTACTCCAGCTGGTCGAGCGTCCAGTCGTGGAGCCAAAGCGCCATGTCGTATTCCGAGCGTTTGTCAGTTGCCTGCACTGGGCCACGGCGTTGTTGACGACCTGTGTGACGCTTGGGCGGGCGGCGTCGTTTACGGTCACCTCCGCCGTGGTGCGCAGGTAGTAGATCCCCTTGTCGTTTTGGGGGTCGTATCTGTCGTTGTCCATAAAGTAGAAGTAGATGCGGTACGTGCCCGATGCCGTGAAGTTAAAGGTAAAGTCGTGGCCCGCGGTGCCCAGGCTGTAGTAGCTGCCCCATGCCGGGCGCGACGGGTCGCAGACGCTTTCATGGCTGCCGCCGTCCCAGTAGGTGGGCACGTCCATGCGCGCCTTGGCCTGGGACGAGCCGTTGGTTTGGGTTACGTGGAAGGTCGTCGCGGTGCCCGCCGGGGCGTCGTTCCACGAGACGGTGAAGGTGACGCCGTTTTGGCTTGCCGTGGCGGAGTGGGTGTAGTTGGTTTGTGGCGTGGTGGAGATTGCCGCGGGCGTGGGGTTGGTTTGGGCGAGGAGGGATGGGGTGGGGGTGGTGGTGCCGGTTGCGGCGGCGGTGTTGGGTGTGGCCGCGGCGCCTGCGGTGTTGGCGTCCACGGGCGCGGTTTGGGTGGTGTTTGCGGGGGTGTCGGTGCTGTTGCTTGTCGCAGTGTTTGCTGCGGGCACGTTTGTGTTGGAGCCGTCTTCCGCCTTGCCCGTGTCGCTGGCCGTGGCGTCGGCTTGCGCCTGCTGCCCGGCGGCTGCTTGAGGCTGGATGACTTCCGCGATGGCTGCCATAGGCATCGTCGCGCTGACCATGGACGTGCACGCGATCGCGCAGAGCAGGTAGTAAAGGGGTCGTTTCATAGCGGAGCCTCTCGGTGAGCAGCCAATAGGGTCCGAAGGCAGCTCCAGGCCAGCACTCCGCACATATTTTGTTGGGGTTTATTTTACGGGAATAACAGTCAACATCAGTGAACTTTCTGGGGGATTGTTGGGGGGAGGCGGTGGCCCCACTTTAGTCCCCGGTGGCGCTCGGGCTCGTGCTTCGTTGACTATGCCTGATGCGACAACTCCAGCATGAGGTCGCCTTGAGCCTCTTCGAGACTCGCCACCGAGACCTTCCAGGAAAAGCCAGTGAGGCCACTGCCTAGGTCAAGCTCTGCATGGTCGTATTCTTCAATTTTGCAGCCAGGGTGTTTCTCGTCGGGTATAAGACGGCATTCGACCGGCTGCGTCCCGATGATTCGGTACTCACGCTGATATGCGTACTTGGGCGTTTCAATAACGAGATTGTGCGGGATGCCCTCAAAGATCTCGTGGATCAGTTTTGGTCCGGGTACGCCATAGGAGATGGGACCGTGGGCGTAGATGCTTCCGTCGTCGGTGGTGTGTCTGTCGGCGAGGCGCGCGAAGCTGGCGTACTGCACAATGCCGATCCATCCGTCCTCGCATCCGAACTCCTGGATCATGCGTTTCGGGATATTCACAGTGTTGTTGACGATATCGTTCTCGCGGACCGTGTACATGCAGTAGATAGGCAGGCAAGTATATCTGTAGAGGCACGCCCCGGGAGCCATGGAAGCTTCGAGCGGATCGCCCTGTTCGCCAGGCAGGCCATGGTAGTAGCCGGCCGCGTTCATGTAGAGGTGACCGTTTATCAGGTCGTCGATGTATGCTTCCCTGGGTGCGAACTTAAGTAGGCATGCGATGCCGTCTTTGAGCATAGCGGATCCTTTCTTGGGTGGAGGTGCCCCGGGCCGCTTTGTGCGTCCGGGTTGCTTGCCACCAAGGTAAGGGCGCTTGGTGGGACCCTCGTGCCGGATTGGCGTGGATTTGCGACGCTTGGGTGTGCTGGCTCATTGGGACTCTGAGGCTTGTACAGCAAAGAACTCTGGGGGCTTTATTCCGACCTGCTGCGAAATGGTCTGCTAGTTGAGCGGTTATAGTAACTCAGCTCAGCTTGACTCTGCGATGTTCACTTCCTTGTTTGCTTCAAGAGCAATTCGATACTGGTCTGCGTATCCGAATTCAAGGGATACGCATGTCGATGCATCGAGGTCGAAAATGTAATTGTATCCAGGGACCGAGACGATAACGGATACGAAGTGCCATGAGTGATCTCGGGATTCTTTTTTCATGTTGGAGAGCGCTTCGCGAAGCATTTCCTCGTCAGCAAGAATATTGGATCTGACAAACAACTCGTTTCTCCTAAAGAGTTCGTAGTCACCAGAGTCGAGTCTGTCCAGCTTTTTGCGAAGAGCTTCAATAATCGGCTCGAATGAATCCGTACCATTTGGACCAAACAGGACTCCTTTTTCGAAATGCGCTCCACATTGCTCAATAAGTTCGATTCGGCGTTTTTCCTGAGAAGAATCATTCTCGTATAGGAGTTTGGAATAGAGGGATTCTGCCTTTCTGCTGTCTTGCGATTGGGAAGCTGTTACCTCGATGCCTAGGGACTGCGCCCGATCGATCAGATCCGGTTTGTCGCTGTAAGCCAAATTGCCATATTTGTTGCTATCGATAAATTGCAGAACATGTCTCGCATAACACTCCCAGATATCGATTTTGGTCCTGCCAAGGATGGGCTTGACGTAGCTTTCGCTATCAATGGGGCTATGCATATGGCTCACTTCTGGTACTCGAATCTCGGGGTTAATGTCTGCCTTATTGTGCAATATTTTTTGTCCTCGCGGCGTCCTATCCTTTTAGAAAAACACTGACTGTTTGGAGGATAGTAATGGAAACAACCGCTGAAGAGTTTGAAGAAAGGCGCAGGCTCTTACTACAAATAGCTGAGGCTTATGCAAATCTTTTATATACGTATAAGACGCAGCTCGTTGCGGCAGACAGCGCCAACGGACTCAACAACCGTTTATCCGTAATGCAGACTGTTTTGACATCGGTTTCCGCTTGTGGCTTTGTAAGTATCTGGCTATCTGGAATGGAAATTGCGGCGCTGGTTGCCGCCGGGCTATCTGTCATCAGTCTAGCAATAACAATTTATCTTAAAGGGGCAAACTTGAGCGAGAGGGCAAATTGTCATGGCGCAACCGCAGATGCAATTTGGGTGATTCTTCAGGGGTATCTATCACTTCTTGCCGACATCCGCTCATTTGATTTGGCGGAAATCAGATCTCGTCGCGATTCTCTTCAAAAGGAAGTTGCTTCAATTTACGCAAAAAGCCCTATGACAAATCCCAAAGCCTATTCAAGGGCCCGTGAAAGCATTAAGGCGGGCAACTGTGGGTTTTCTCCGGTAGAGATAGAACAGATTCTCCCTGTTGGATTGAGGGATCTGGTTAGATAACTGAAGGGACCAACATGGACGAAAAGCAATCTTTTGAGAATTTCTTCGAATCAATTTCGCTTGATTCATTGAGTGAGCATCAATCGTCGATTGAGTCATTGACGAAATTATTGAACAAAAAATACTACGATTTGGATTCTGTCGATGATCATTGTCTTGTGGTCGGATCAGTTGGTCGGCAAACTGCTGTTTCCGAAACTAGCGATCTTGACCTTTTGTTTGTACTGCCGCAGGAAGTTTATACGAGATTCAATGCCTATGACTCTAATGGGCAGTCGGCGCTTCTCCAAGAAGTCAAAAAAACAATTAAAAGCCGTTACCCCAAGACTGACATAAAAGGTGACGGACAAGCTGTAGTGATTAACTTCACAGATAGGTTTTATTCGATTGATTTGGTTCCTGCTTTTGAGCAGGACGACGGATCGTTTAAATATCCCGATTCAAATGATGGTGGGTCTTGGAAAAAGACGGATCCTATTCCTGAGCAAGATGCCTGTTCTGTTCTATTTGAAAGGACCGATGGAGATGGCAAAAGGCTCTGCAATGCTCTAAGGGTATGGAAAAATACTCTTGGATTTCATTTTAAGGGCCTGCTCATCGATACTCTTGTTAATAGTTTTTATAACCAGAAAGACCGTTCCAGCGACCCGTATGATCTCTTGTCCGACCTCTTTAAATTTTTGTCCGAGCAAGATCGCGAACAATCTTTTTGGCATGCTCTGGGCAGCAACCAACGGGTTACGAATGATGACAATGGGGCGTTTGTACCAAAAGCCAAGAAAGCTCATGGAAAACTAATCGATGCCACTAGTTCTGATGAAAAAGAGCAAGTTCTCATTGATTTATTTGGAAAGTCGTTTTCCGAAGCTGTTGTCGATGGTTCTTCCGATAGTGAAGAAGCCCAATTTGCTTCCAAGTATGGCGTGGCCATTGATGAGCGATTTGTCGAGGATCAATTTAAGGTTGATATTCGTCGTTCGATGGAAATCGATTGCCAAGTTATACAGCATGGTTTTAGGCCCTCATTACTTAGGGATATGTTGTCTAGACATTGTCCTTTACTACGAAAGCGCTCGCTTCATTTCTTTGTTGTCAATGCTGCTTCTTTTAGGGATTGCACTTTTTACTGGAAAGTTCGCAACCGCGGTGAAGCGGCATTTCAGAGAAACTGCATCCGAGGCGAAATTCAACGTGGCAATAAAGATGGCTTCCATGACGAGAGGACTGATTTTGTTGGCCCACATTATGTCGAGTGCTATGCGGTTAGGAACGGCGTTTGTATAGCACGATCTAGAATTGAAGTTCCTATCAGTTAGCTCAAAGCACGAATTGCGTTTTTTGATCTGGTTGAAGAGGATGTCCTCAGTGATACAGTCGTCGTGCACTTTGCGTGAGGCGGAGACAAAGAAGGGCCGTTGTTCGGTTTCCGACAACGGCCCTTTGACGTTTCCGCGACAACTGGATGTTGTCGCGGATGCCGCTAATGTTGCTAGAACATGCTTTGCAGGGCCTCGCATTTCGGATGTGCTGGGAAAAATCGAAAACCTCCGAGCACAACTCGTATTGTGACGACAAAACCGCAGGTCGTGGAAGGGCAAGACCGAGGTCTGGTCCCCAGATCTCCGTCTTGCCCCGCACTTCCGGATAGACGCAAAATAGGGGCGTTAATGCGCCTGGCGTGGACCGTTATATAGAGTTGCCAATTGGCAACAAGACGAATATAGTTAGCATTATGCTAACTAAGGGGTGGTTATGAATCGAACCAAGCTCCGACCGACATATTCACTTGACGAAGCGAAGTCTTTGGCTCGCTCGGGAAAGATGATTGTAAATGGTAGGGTGCGCAGACACCTGATGAATCAGTTTGGTTATTTGGACATCGATCATTTCCTTGCTGACCTATTTGATTATCTGAAGCCTGACGATTTTAGAAAATCCATCGCGCTCGATATGGATGGGCCTCTGCATGATGTTTACGCAGATGTCTACGTGTGCCGAGGTTTTGAATGCGAGGATTGGTACGTTAAGTTTTCAATTGATTCCGAAGGCAATGCGCATTTAAACGTTTTGTCTGCGAACATCGATGGATACATTCATTAAAGGAGGAGTCATGCGTTGCATGGAATGCGGCAAAGAAATGCAATTTACCACGGCGCCAATGACTGAAATTTACCGTGGCGAGAAAATTACCGTAAAAGGAATTGAGCATTATGTTTGCGAGTGCGGTAACGATGAAATGACTGCTACAGAGGCGACTAAGCTTGCCCATGCACTGGCTTCCCAATATGCTAAGGCTCATGAACTTTTATCTCCCTCGGATATAAAGGATTTGCGCTCTGATCTTGGTTTGACTCAGCATGAGTTTGAGTCGCTATTAGGGGTTTCAAAACCCACGGCGTCTCGTTGGGAGAACGGGGCATCGCAACAATCTATTACCGCAAATAATCTTATGAGGCTCATTCGAGATGTCCCGGAGGCGCGTAAATATCTGGGTCTCTCTTCTGGTGAGACGACCTCAGGACTTAACACATCGCGGTTTTCGGTGATACCAGGAGGAGAGGCTCCAGCTTATAGGGACTCGACTCCTTTGGCAGATGAGAATGCCTTTCGATTGGAGATGTAGATGGAATCGTTACAGAAGCAACGCATTGAATCTCCGCTGATTACGTGCGTGACCAGAAAAGTGGACAGTTTTTCATTTGATGGCGGAGTGACTCCGAAAAAGGGCATCAATAAGTCTGACGTTGAATGCAACGTCCGAAATGCTATTACCAGTGCATTCTCGGACGAAAACGGAGTCAGGTTTCGTCAGCTCAACTTAGTTATTGAGCTTTTACCTGGCGATGAGGGCCATTATTACCGTTCCGAAATATCCGTTTCTGGCATATATCGCGCTCCTGCGAATTTAGATGACGATGCTTTTGACAGAGAAGCACTTAGCACCGGTATGCAGGACCTGTATTCCTATGCAAGAGGCTTTATTGAAAATGTCGCAGCTGGTGGAGTGTGGGGGCCACTTTATCTGCCACAGATTGGATTCACTATCTAGCTCTCGATGTCCCCACATCCTCTAAAAAAGTTCTTAAAACAGCCTTAAAGGCGCTCCAGCTCGCGTTGACAGCGTAAAATACGCATGTTTGACTATGACAGAAGTGGATTTTAGAGGAAGGGTGCGCTATGGAGGTGCTGGTTGTTGGCAACACCGCATATGTTGACGATGACTTTTGTGCCAAGGCGTTCCCCGGGGACCATGTCCAGGTCGTCGCTGCCGCGGAAGCGCGCCGCGACGAGTCATCGCCCCATGCCTCGTGGAAAGAGCTTCTGCAACACCTGGATCAGGCCTACGAGTTCGACCGCGTGGTCTACCTATCCAATTACCTTACCCCGCATACCGATACCGTGGGCGATATCGAGACGCTGCGGTCGGTCTTTCGTGCGTGCGCGGGTCGCCGGGTCCAACTGCTGTATGTAGCGGGGCCCGCGGGTGCCGAGGGTGCCGCCGATGCTGCGGGGCGAACGGGCAAGGGCATTATCGCCCGCGCGGCAAACGACCTTTGCCGCTACTACGCCGCTCGCGAGGGCGTTCAGACCAAGATCCTTCGCGTGCCGTTCCTGTATACCGCGTCTGCCGCGCTGGAGGACCCGTTTTTGGCACCGCTGTTCGACGCGTGCTTAACCGGATCGGTCGCTCTACAGGGCGCGCAGGATGCGGCGTTTCCCTTGCTGTGTGCCGAGGAGCTTGCGGTGCTGGTGCGCCGCATCTTCGATAGCTGGGATGCCTCCTTTGAGACGCTCGACGTAGCTGATACCTTCCATCACACGGCGGCTGAGGTGGGCGACGCCCTCAAGGCGCTGTTCCCAGGGCTTTCAGTTGCCTATGGCGATTCTGCCGGCTACGCCCTGCCCGTCAGCGACGTCGCTCGCGTACGTTATGGCTGGTTTCAGCGTTACGACTTGCTGCGCGATCTTTCGACCATTCAAGCGCGTTGGGGTGCTGGCCGCGCAAAGAAGGTCAACCCCTTGCGCGCCGCCATCGACCGCATCCAAATGCGCGCGCTGCCTATTAAATGCCTAGAGACGGGCGTTGCCTGGGTTCTGTTCGAGGTGCTGGAGCATTTGTTCTCCCAATCGGCCCAGCTCAACGTGCTCGATTATCGCCTGCTCTTCGTGGTGTTGATCGGCACGCTGTATGGCTTGGACTTTGGCCTGGTTGCGGCGCTGCTGGCGTCGGTGGGTTTGGCCGCGAGTTACTTTACTCAGTACGGCTATACCTTTCAGGGCCTGTTCTACGAGCCGTCCAACTGGCTGCCGTTTATTGCGTACTTTGTGGTGGGTGCCCTGTGCGGCTATGTGCAGCTGCGCAGCAGCGAAGCCATTAGGGCGGAGCGCGATCAAAACGAGCTCGTGCGCAACCGCAATACGTTCCTTACGCAGCTCTACCACGACGCGATCGAGGGCAAGCGCGCGTACAGGCGCCAGATCGTGGGTCGCCACGACAGCTTTGGCAAGATCTTTGCCGTGACGCAGGAGCTCGACGTGCTCAACCCACGCGACATCTATCGCAAGTGCTGCGAGCTTCTGGGCGAAATCCTCGAGAACGATTCGGTGGCGATCTACCATGTTTCGGGCGGGGCATTTGCACGCCTGGTGGCAGCAAGTCCCGCGATTGCCGAAGATGCCGCACGCTCGCTCACGCTTGAGCAGCTTGCACCTCTTTTGGGCGACGGGGGTCGTTCGAACCTGTGGGTGAACCGCGAGCTGACGCCGGGGCTTCCCATGTTTGGATACACGATCGAGCGCGACGGGGCACCCGCCGTGCTGATCTTTGTGCGTAGTGCGGCCGAAAACCAAATGACCCTCTATTATCAAAACCTGTTCCGCATCTTGTGCGGGCTGGTCGAAAGCGCGCTGGGCCGTGCCTTTGACTATGAGGCGGTGGCGCAGGATAAACGCTGCGTTGACGGCACTTGCGTGCTCAAGCAGGCGGCCTTTGGCCAAGAGCTCGCGGCGGAGCAGGCACTGGCAGATAGCAAGATGGGGAGTTTTTTGCTCCTGCGCGTGGTACCGGGCATGGAGCCTGTCGGCGAGCTGGTGGGCGCAATTGGGTCGACAATCCGCGAGAGCGACGCGGCGGGCTTGGTCGACGGCGACGTGCTCTACCTGCTTATGCGCCAGGCAAAGGCGTGCGATCTTCCCATTATCCGCGAGCGCCTGAGCGCAAAGCAGATTGCGGTGGAGCCCGTCGATGGCGAGGACATCGTGGCGTTGCTGCAGCACATCTCTTACACTGGTGACGGTGAGGGGGGTGCCGCTTGATCTCGCTTGTCGTTGCTGCCGTCTTGCTGCTGATTCATGCGCTGGTTTGCCTGATGCTGTGGACGCTCATGAAGCTGGGCCTGCTGCCGGTGCGCGGACACATGCTGGCTGTGATAGTGCTGGTGCCGCTGTGGGGCCCGTTGCTGGTGGTTCTGCTATCGGTCCGCAGCGCGGTGTTTGGCGAGGGGCTGAAAGAGTCTGCGTTGGAGTCGCTGCGCTTTAACGATGACCTGCATCGCAGTATGTCGGTACCGAGTGGTGAGGACGATGCAGGCGTAGTGCCGCTCGAGGAGGCGCTCATCGTCAACGACCCGGCATACCGGCGCCGCCTAATGCTCTCCATGCTCACCGAGGAGCCCGACGCGTACCTGGCGCAGTTGCAGGCGGCTAAGCTTAACGACGACGTTGAGGTGGCGCACTATGCCGCGACGGCGGTGGCGCAGATCTCCAAGGAGTCCGACCTTAAACTGCAGCAGCTGGAGCGTGCCTTTAAGACGGACCCGAGCGCGCAAAACCTCAACGAATACTGCGATTTTCTTGGTGAATACTTGTGCTCGGGCTTGGCTGAGGGGCGCGTGGCTCAGATTCAGCGCCAACAGTACGCGCGCCTGCTTGCGCGTCGCTGCGAGCGCGAGGATACCCTTGAGCTGCGCATTCGATACGCGACGGCGCTGGCCGATGTCGGACAGATCGACGAAGCGCAGGCCGTGACCGACCAGCTGGTGCTCGACGTGCCCGAGGAGCAGGAGGTTTGGATGCTTTGCCTGCGCCTGGCCGTGATGCGCCGCGACGGTGACGAGGTTCACCGTGTGATCGATGCGATTGACAAGCAACATGTGTATTTGAGCGCCGACAACCGCGAAAAGTTGGCGTTTTGGCGCGACGGGGAGGAGGTCGGATGAGCGTGGCGCAACATATCCGCGACCGTGCAGGCCGCTTTCGTTGGATGGGACTCCTCGTGGTGTGGGCGGTCTTTATTGCCATGGCCGCCGTGCTGCTGGTGGAACGTGCCGGCGTGCAGTACAGTGCGGGTCAGCATAAGCTGGGGATGCTTGCCGCCAACGATGCGGTGCCGGCCTCCTCGGCAATCTTTGGCCAAAAGCCCACGTGCCTGGTCATTACCGATTCCGATCAAGCGGGCGTCGAGGACGTAAAGGAGCAGTTCGACCAGATCCTGCTCGACATGAAGATCGCGCACCGCGACGTTGACCTTGCCCTGGATGGCGCGGATGCCATTCCCTCGCTGACCTCCTTCGATCGCGTGATTTTGCTCATGCCGTCGCTTGATGGGCTCAGTACGCACCTGAGCGACATTATGAGTTGGGTGAGTGCCGGCGGTTCGCTTATGCTCGCCATGCCGCCGGATAACTCGAGCTATCTGCAAGTGATTGCCTCCAAGCTTGGCATTGAATCGGCCGGATATGACTATGTAAAAGCCGAAAGCATTGTGCCGAGTGAGGACTTTATGCTGGGCGGGAGAGAGCGCTACGAGCTCTCGGACCCCTTTGATTCGTCGCTTTCGGTATCGCTGCGCGAGACGGCTCGTGTGTGGGCTATGGCCGGCGATGCGGGCGCCCCGCTCATTTGGTCCAATGACTGCGGTAGCGGGCGCACCGTGGTGTGCAATATCGGTATCTATGACAAGGTCATGCGCGGTTTTTACGCCGCGGCGATCAGCCTGCTGGGTGATGCCACGGCCTATCCGGTCATCAACAGCGCCGTGTTCTATTTGGACGACTTTCCTAGCCCCGTGCCCTCGGGCGATGGTACTTATATCAAGCGTGACTACGGCCTTTCCATTGCCGATTTTTACACCAAGGTCTGGTGGCCCGATCTGCAAAAGCTCGCGCAAAAATACGGCATTCGCTATACCGGCGTGATGATCGAAAACTACGAGGACGCGGTCAACCAGACCGAGCCCGCGCGCCAGGCCGATACCACGCAGTTCCGCTATTTTGGCGGCATGCTGCTGCAGATGGGCGGAGAGCTGGGCTTTCACGGCTACAACCATCAGCCTCTGGCACTCTGGGACACCGACTACGGCACGCTGTACGTCTACAAGACCTGGAAGAACAAAGAGACGCTCGTCGCTTCGCTCAACGAACTTATCGCGTTTCAGGACGAGGTCCTGCCCAACGCTCACGGCTCGGTTTACGTGCCGCCGTCGAATATCCTTTCGGCCCGAGCGCGCAAGCTCATCGGCACCGACGTTCCGCGCATTAAGACTATTGCCAGTACGTACTTTGAGGACGGTACCGACCTGCCCTACGTGCAGGAGTTTGGCGTGGCGAGCGATGGCATTGTGGAGCAGCCGCGCATTGTCTCGGGCGGCATGGTCGACGATTCCTATATGCGCCTGGCCGCCGTGTCCGAGCTCAACATGCACTACGTGAGTACGCACTTTATGCACCCGGACGACCTTTTGGACCCCGATCGCGGAGCCAAGGAGGGCTGGGAGGTCTACAAGGGCGGCCTGGTCGACTTCCTGGAGTGGCTTACCAAATCCGCTCCCGACCTGCGGCACCAGACGGCGTCGGAGTGCTCCGGTGCCATCCAGCGTTTTTCGTCCGTGACGGTGAGCGTGGATACCAGCGCGGATGCCTGGACGCTCAGCCTGGGCAATTTCCACGACGAGGCGTGGCTCATGTTCCGCGCCAATAATGGCGAGCCGGGTGCGGTGACGGGTGGCGAACTGACACACCTTACGGGCAATCTGTATCTGGTCAAGGCAAATGATAAGACCGTGACGATCGAGCGCAAGGAGGGTGGCGATAAATGAGGATCTGCTTGGTACTCGAGGGTTGCTACCCCTATGTGCACGGCGGCGTATCTACCTGGATGCATGGCTACATTACGGCCATGCCCGAGCACGAGTTTGTGCTGTGGGTGATCGGCGCGCATGCTGCCGACCGTGGCAAGTTTGTCTACGAGCTGCCCGGCAACGTGGTCGAGGTGCACGAGGTGTTCCTGGACGATGCCCTGCGGCTTTCGGGCGAGCAACATGAAGCCAGTTTTAACGACCGTGAGCGCGAGGCGCTACGCCGTCTGGTGTCGCTCTCCAATCCGGACTGGGACGTGTTATTCGATATCTTCCACCGCCGTCGCGTGCATC
This sequence comes from Coriobacteriaceae bacterium, assembly GCA_025993015.1. Taxonomy (NCBI): domain Bacteria; kingdom Bacillati; phylum Actinomycetota; class Coriobacteriia; order Coriobacteriales; family Coriobacteriaceae; species Coriobacteriaceae bacterium. The sequence goes on along the minus strand of DAJPFV010000001.1, from coordinate 37,664 downwards.
CGCTCTCGTTTTTGCAGAGCCGCACGTTTATGGATATCTTTCGCGACGTGTGCCTGGCCGAGTATCCCTACATGCCCTTTGCCGATGCATTCCATACCATGCGCTCCATGTTGCTGCCCGTGCTCTACCTGTTGGGCAGCGAGGTGCCGGTGGCCGATGTGTACCATGCCATCTCGACCGGCTACGGTGGCCTGCTCGCCTGCCTGGGCTCAAGCGTTCACCATGCGCCGGTGCTGCTGACCGAGCATGGCATCTATACCCGCGAGCGCGAGGAAGAGATCATTCGCGCCGATTGGGTGGTGCCGTCATTTAAGGACCGCTGGATTCGCTTTTTCTACCTGCTTTCGGAGGAGATCTATCGCCGCGCCTTCCGTGTGACGAGTTTGTTCCATAACGCCCGCAAGACGCAGATCGATATGGGCTGCGATGCGGACAAATGCCTGGTCATCCCCAACGGCATCCAGTTCGACCGCTTTAAGGACATCCCCTTAAAGCCCGATGACGGCTGGGTGGACATTGGCGCGGTAGTGCGTCTGGCGCCCATCAAGGACGTCAAGACCATGATCTATGCCTTCTTTGAGTTGCACGAGCGCCTGCCCAAGGTGCGCCTGCACATCATGGGCGGCGTGGACGACGAGGAGTACGGCGCCGAGTGCCACGCGCTGGTCGAAACCCTGGGCGTGCGCGACCTGATCTTTACCGGCCGCGTCAACGTGGTCGAGTACATGGAAAAGCTCGACTTTACCATTTTGACGAGCATCTCCGAGGGCCAGCCGCTCAGCGTGCTGGAGTCGCTTGCCGCGTGTCGTCCCTGCGTGACGACCGAGGTGGGCTGCTGCCGTGAGTTGCTCGAAGGCGCTCCGGGCGATGACTTTGGCGTGGCGGGTTTTGTGACGCCGCCTATGTATCGCAAGGGCTTGGCCGATTCCATGGAACGCATGTGCATAAGCCGCGCCCGTCGCATTGAGATGGGGGAACGAGGCCAGCGTCGCGTTGCCACGTACTTTTTGCACGAGCAGATGCTCGCCAACTATCGCGCGCTGTACGACGTGACGGCGCAAGCGTTTGACCTGCCCAGAGAGGGGGAGTAGCCGGTGGCCGGAATTGGTTTTGAGCTCAAGCGCCTGTTTAAGCGCAAGGGCCTGTTTGCCACGATGCGCGCCTATGGCTACGCCGGCATTGTGTGCACGGGCCCGATGCTGCTGGGCGTGCTGCTCCAGGTGGGTATCTTGGTGCTGTGCGGTCTGTGGGGCGTGGGCCGCGCCAACCAAGACCTGCTGGTGTGCATGGTGACCTATACGCTGCTGGCGTCGCTCACGCTCACGAGCTTTTTCTCCATGCCGGTCACGCGCTTTTTGGCTGATATGTTGTTTGCCGAGCGCGAGGATGAGATACTGCCTTCGTTTTGGGGCTCCAACGCCATCATGCTCGTTGCGGGCACGGTGCTCTACGGCGTCTTTTTGCTGTTCTCGGGCGCCACGCTGCTGCAGGGGCTGCTGTGCCTGTGGCTGTTCAACATTATGATCGTCAACTGGAACGGCATGAGTTACCTCACGGCCATCAAGGATTACCGCGGCATCCTGTGCAGCTTTGCGGCTGCCATTGGCGTGGCGTGCCTGTGCGCCCTGGCCGCGCTGGCGCTGGGACTGCCGCCGGTCGAGGGCCTGTTGGCGTCAATTGCTCTGGGCTACGGCGTCATGCTCGCCTGGGACGTGGTGCTGCTGTACCGGTATTTTCCTCAGAGCGACCGCAGCCCCTGGCCCTTTTTGCGGTGGCTCGATCAGTTTATGCCGCTGGCGCTCACGGGTCTGTTAACCAATCTGGGGCTCTTTGCGCACCTGGTGATTATTTGGGCCGGTCCCATTGGCGTGCAGGTCAAGGGCTTCTTTTATGGTGCGCCCTACTACGATGTGCCGGCGCTCATCGCGTTTTTGACCATCCTGGTCACGACCGTCAACTTTGTGGTCTCGGTCGAGGTCAACTTCTATCCGCGCTACCGCGACTACTACAGCCTGTTCAACGACGGCGGCGTGGTAGGCGACATTGTGGTGGCCGAGGAGGAGATGCTCTCCACGCTCAACAGCGAACTGCGCTTTTGCGCGCTCAAGCAGCTGTTTGTGACCGCTGCGGTCATTTCTCTCGAGACCACGGTGCTCTCGGCTCTGCCGCTGGGCTTTAACAACCTTATGCACGGGTATTTTCGCACGCTGTGCGTGGGTTATGGCCTGTATGCCGTGGGCAATACGGTGATGCTCATCTTGCTGTACTTTACCGACTACAAGGGGGCCGTTCTGGCTTCGGGCCTGTTTGCCGGTGTGGCCGGGCTGGCGACTGCCGTGTCGTTGCTTTTGCCGCAGCAGTTTTACGGCTTTGGCTTTTTGTTGGGTGCGGCGGTGTTTTTTATCGTGGCGCTGCTGCGGTTCGATACCTATACCGCCAACTTGCCTTATCGTATCCTGAGCCAGCAGCCCATTGTGGCGACCGACAAAACGGGTCGCTTTACACAGCTGGGCCGCTTGCTCGACCGTGCCGAACAACGCTATGAGGAAGGCCGACATAAGGTCGTGCCGCACGGCGCGTTCGAGCGCGCAGTAGTTCGCGTATATCGCAAGCATTGGGGAGGTTCTGATGACCGTTAGGATGATGTCTCGCCGTCGCCTGCTTGAGGCGGCTGCCGGCGCGCTGTTGCTTTCGGGCTGCTCGGTGCAGGAAGACTCCTCGACCAAAAAGGTCAAAAAGCAGGACAAGATTAAAAAGGCTGAGGCCTCGAATAAGGCCAAACACCTGCGCGACAAGGACGAGCTCTACGAGGTCTACGATGACTCGGGCATTGTGACCATGTACCTGACCGTCTCGCGCGGTAACAGGTCCGAGAACACCGACCACAGCTGGGCCGAGATCAATACGTACTCGGTGTATGACTATGCCGACATGGGTGTGACGCGCTATCAGGTTATGGGTCTGCTGCAGCCGGGCGACGAAGACGGCCCGGTGGCCGGCGAGGTTGGCTATGGCGAGGAAGCGCCCAATGCCACCGTGCAGGTGCGCGGCCAGACATCGAGCAATAACTCGCAAAAGAATTACAAGGTGGAGCTCAAAAAGGGCAAGGGTACCTGGCGCCAACAGCGCGCGATTGCGCTCAACAAGCACATGGGCGAGGGTATGCGTTTTCGCAACAAGATGGCCTACGACCTTATCCGCGGGATTCCCCAGATGATGGGCCTGCGCACGCAGTTTGTGCATCTGTGGGTGTGCGACCAGACCGAAAAGTCCAACGATACTTTTGAGGACTACGGCCTGTTTACGCAGGTGGAGCAGCTCAACAAGACGGCGCTTAAGGCACATGGCCTGGATAAGAGCGGGCACCTGTACAAGGTGAACAGCTTTGATTTCCATCGCTACGAGGACACCATTAAGCTTGCCGACGATCCCGACTACAACCAGGCAAGCTTTGAGGGCATGCTCGAGATTAAGGGCGATTCGGGCCACACCAAGCTCATCGAGATGCTCGACGCCCTCAACGACGAATCGCAAAAGATCGATGACGTGCTCGACACCTACTTTGATACCGAGAACCTGGTCTATTGGCTGGCGTTTCAGATTCTGACGGGCAACTGCGATACGCAGAACCGTAACTGCTATCTGTACAGCCCGCTCAACTCAAATACCTGGTACTTTTTAGATTGGGATAACGACGGCATGCTGCGTAAGCTGGAGCTTTCTCTTACCGGGTTTTCGGACTACGCGAGCTGGGAGCGCGGTGCAAGCAACTACTGGGGCAACGTGCTGTTTAACCGCGCGTTGCGAAGCAAGTCGTTCCGCAGCGAACTCGACCGTGCCGTCAAGGACTTGCGCTCGTATTTGACCGAGACTCGCTTGACCAAGATGATCAAACACTACCGCGAGGTGACTGAATCCCTGGTCTTTGCTTCGCCCGATATCGATAATCTGCCTGTCACCAAGGACCAATACGAGCAGATCGCCGCGGCGATTCCCTCCGAGATCGAGGAGAACTACAAGAGCTTTCGCGAGAGTTTTAAAAAGCCCATGCCGTTCTACATTGGCGTGCCGCAGATCGATAACGGTAAGCTGCGTATTAATTGGGATGCGTCCTACGACTTTGAGGCGCGCGACATTCGCTACACCGTAGAGCTTGCGCGCGACTATGCCATAAGCGACGTGGTCTTTAAGGCCGAGGACGTGCTGCTTCCCGAGGTGACCTGCGATGCGCCCGATACCGGCCAGTATTTTGTTCGCGTGCGTGCCGCCAACTCCGACGGCCATACGCAAGATGCGTTTGACTACTATGTGACCGACGACGGCAAGCACTACGGCATGAAGTGTTTTTACGTGCAAGATGGCGGTAAGGTCGTGGAGGACACGTATGAGGAGGGCTAGCGCGCTGCTTGAGCGCTGGGCGGCCCCGCCTGTGCGTGCCACGCAGGAGCGTTACCGCCACGAGCTCAAATATCTCATTAACGAGGGCGAGCACGCTGCGCTTGCCTGTCGCATGGCGTCGGTGTTTAAGCTGGACAAGCATGCACGGGCGGGTGGTTACACCATTCGCAGCCTGTATTTTGACGACTACTGCAACTCGGCCTACGAGGAAAAAGACGCCGGTATTCTCATGCGCAAAAAGTATCGCGTGCGCATCTATAACGGCAGCGACAAGGTGATTAAGCTCGAGCGCAAAAAGAAGTACGGTAGCTGGATTTACAAGGAGGACGCGCCGCTCACACGTGGCGAGTTTGAGCAGATTCTGGCCGGAGACTACGACTTTTTGCTGAGGAGCCCCTATCCGCTCTGTCGCGAGTTCTACATTGAGTGCATCTGCAACGTGATGCGCCCGAGGACCATCGTGGACTACGAGCGCGAGCCGTGGGTGATGGATGAGGGCACTGTGCGCATTGCGTTTGACATGAACGTGCGTGCCGCGGTGGGAAGCTTCGATATCTTTGACGCGACGCTGCCCGCGCTGCCGGTCCTGGAGCCCGGCAAGCTAGTGATGGAGGTCAAGTTTACGGAGTTTTGCCCGCAGCTGGTGCGCGATATGGTGCCGCCGGGCGCAGCCGAGCTTACGGCGGTCTCCAAGTACTGCCTGTGCTACGACAAGACCGCCTACCTTCGCGGATTTAACTACTGGGAATCGGATTTTGGGAACCGAGGGGATATTTAGACCATGAGCACCAGGGACTTTTTTAAGAACTCCGTTTTGGAGGCGTTTGGCCAGGTCGACCCTGCCAAGATTGGTCTTTCGCTGCTCGTGGCGCTCGCCATGGGCATCCTGATCTATTACGTGTACAAGCGCTTTTTTACCGGCGTGGTGTATTCGCGCAGTTTTGCCGTGACGCTCGTGGGCATGTGCGTGCTCACCTGCATGGTCACGCTCGCGATCTCGACGAACGTGGTCATCTCGCTCGGTATGGTCGGTGCTCTGTCCATCGTTCGTTACCGTACGGCGGTCAAGGACCCGCTCGACCTGCTGTATCTGTTTTGGGCCATTACGACGGGCATTACGGCCGGCGCCGGCATGTATGCGCTCGTGGGGCTCACGGCCGTGGTGATCGTGGTGATGATCGCTGGCTTTGCGAGCCACCAGGACAAGGCGCGCGTGTACATGATGGTCATTCACTACACGGGTCAGACCACCGGCGATGATATCGTGCGCGCATTTGGGCGCACTAAGTTTTCCGTCAAGTCCAAGACGATGCGCGGCGACAAGGTGGAGATGGCCGTCGAGGTGTTCTCGGACGGTGTGGATATGCCCTATGCCGATGCCATCCGCGCACTCGATGGCGTGGATGACCTGACGCTTATCCAATACAACGGCGAGTATCACGGGTGATTTTGTTCCGGCGTTCTAACGAACGCCGGACCGCTCGACGCTGCGCGGACATCTGCCGGGCGATCTGCCGCTCAAACCGTCGCTCGCGTACATAAAGTACGCGTCGCTCCTCTTTCGCGGCACCTCGCTACGGCAGCTGCCCGCTCGCTAGCTATCCTCAACCTGGAAAGCTTATTTGGTTCGGTTTTAATTAAGGGATGGTGCCGCGTGGACGTGCAACAGCTAGAAGAGGCCTGGGCTATAAGGGCTGGTGCGCGTGAGGCGCGTCTTGTTGCGGCCTCGCATGTGCCGGCGGCGCTGTCTCTGTTGGGGATTGTGCGTCCTGGTGACCGCCTGGTGGCCTTTGCGGACGACTTTGCCGATGCGTTTGCGCGCGGCTTTGATGCCTGCGACGTTGTGCTCGTGGGGGAGCCGTCGGTTGCGGCGTTTACCGCCGCGTCCGAGGGCTTGGATGCTTCGTTTGATGCCGAGGGTCCGCACCTGTGGTGGTTCGTCAACTCCATCGGCGGGTTTGGTCTGCGCGTGCCCGATCTGCGTGCGCTGGGTCGGGCGGCGCGTGAGGCCCGTGCGCTGCTTGTGGTGGATAACACCGTGGCAAGCGTCTTTGGGTGCGATCCGCTGCGTTTGGGTGCCGTCCTGTCGCTCGAGGCGCTCGATCGCGTGTGCGCCGGCAAAGCTCCGCGCAAGCTCGTTGCCGCTTCGGTGGCGCGCTCGCAACTCAAGCGCCATCGTGTGGATGCCGCTGCCGAGTGTGCGCATGCGTTGTTTGCTGGTTGCGGTGCGTTGGCACTCGACCTGTCTGTCGATGAGGCCGACGTGCTGGAATGCGGGCTGTCCTCGCACGACGCCCGCATGCAGGCGCATTTCGACCGCGCCCGTGCGCTGGCCGAGTACCTGGCCGCCAACGAAATGGTGCGCAACGTGCGCTATCCCGGGCTGAGCTCGCATCCCGATCATGCTATTGCGACGGGAATCCTCGAGCATGGCTTTGGTCCGGCAGTTGAATTTGACCTTATCGAGCTTAGCGCGGGCGAGCTCTTCGACGCTTTGCCCGACGAGTTCCGCATATCGCCCGCCGGCGGCGCAACGACGCGCCTTTCGGCCCCACGCGGCAAGCAGGGGAGCACCGTCCGCCTCTTCGCCGGCACCGACAATCCCTTGATAGTTGCGGCCACCCTGGACAACGCCCTCCGTAAGTAGCTACTTTTTGGTGATGCTGGCGATGAGGTCGTTGGCCTTTGCGGCAATTACTTGGTTGATGTCGGCCTGCAGCTCCTCGTAGACCGCTATGGCTCGCTCGCCGGCGGGGGTGAGGCTGGACCCGCGGGCGCCGTCGCGCTCGATGAGCTTGCAGCCCAGCTGTCCTTCCGCCTCGTTCACAATGCGCCAGGCCTTGGAATACGCCATGCCCATGCTCTTGGCGGCGCGGTTGAGCGAGTGCTCGCGGGCAATACCCTGCAGCAGCAAGACGCAGCCGTGGCCGAACACGCCCGGCAGATCCTTGTCGCACGCTTGAATGACCAACTTTGCCGTCGTCTTGTACTCCATGTGCTCCACGTCTCCCCGCTAAAGTGTTTGCTGGGCAAACGCAAAGCCTGCGTCAAACCCTCGTGTGCTCTTCTTAAATCATGCATTGTAGCAGTCAAAGTGCGTTAAGATACTTCCCCAGTATTGGGCGCCCAAGGTTGGGCTGGGTCCTACGAGGCCTGCAGCCGACCGGTCGCATGGAAAAAGGAGAAACATGGCTACGTTCTTTCCCGGTGAGTCCCACACGTTTTCGGAGTATCTGCTGGTCCCTGGTTACTCGTCCTCGCAGTGCATCCCCAACAACGTCTCTCTTAAGACGCCGCTAACCCGCTTTAAGCGCGGTGAGAAGCCGGCAATCACCCTGAACATCCCCATGGTTTCCGCCATCATGCAGTCCGTCTCGGGCGTCGACATGGGTGTCGCGCTCGCTACCGAGGGTGGCCTGTCCTTCATTTACGGTTCCCAGAGCGCCGAGTCCGAGGCCGCTATGGTCAAGGCCGTCAAGGATCACAAGGCCGGCTTCGTTCAGTCCGATTCCACGCTGACCCCCGACATGACCATGGAGCAGGTCATTGAGCTCAAGGAGAAGACCGGTCACTCCACCATGCCGGTTACCGACGACGGCACTCCCAAGGGTAAGCTGCTGGGCATCGTCACCAGCCGTGACTATCGCCCCAGTCGCGATGACCACCAGACGAAGGTCTCCGAGTTCATGACCCCGCGTGAGCAGCTCATCGTGGGCGACAAGAACATCAGCCTCAAGGTTGCCAACGACGTCATCTGGGACAACAAGCTCAACGCTCTGCCTATCGTCGACGACAACGATCACCTCATGGGCATCGTCTTCCGCAAGGACTACGACAGCCACAAGACCAACCCCAACGAGCTGCTCGATGGCGACAAGCGCTACATGGTTGGCGCCGGTATCAACACCCGCGACTATGCCGAGCGCGTGCCGCTGCTCATCGAGGCCGGCGCCGATGTCCTGTGCATCGACTCTTCCGAGGGCTTCAGCGAGTGGCAGAAGCGCACCATCGAGTGGATCCGCGCCAACTACGGCGAGGACGTCAAGGTCGGTGCCGGTAACGTCGTCGACGCCGAGGGCTTCCGCTTTCTGGCCGACTGCGGTGCCGACTTCATCAAGGTCGGTATCGGCGGCGGTTCCATCTGCATTACCCGCGAGACCAAGGGTATCGGTCGCGGCCAGGCCACCGCGCTGATCGACGTCTGCCGCGCTCGCGACGAGTACTACGAGGAGACCGGTGTCTACGTGCCCGTGTGCTCCGACGGCGGCATCGTCTACGACTACCACATGACGCTCGCCCTTGCCATGGGTGCCGACTTTATGATGCTGGGTCGCTACTTCGCCCGCTTCGACGAGAGCCCGACCGAGCGCGTCAACGTGAACGGTCAGTACATGAAGGAGTACTGGGGCGAGGGTTCTGCACGTGCCCGCAACTGGCAGCGCTACGACCTGGGCGGCGCCGCGAAGCTCAGCTTCGTCGAGGGCGTTGACTCCTACGTTCCCTACGCAGGTTCCCTCAAGGACGGCGTGGGCGGCACGCTCTACAAGGTCAAGTCCACGATGTGCAATTGCGGTGCCCTCTCGATCCCCGAGCTCCAGGAAAAGGCACGCCTGACCCTGGTCAGCTCCACCTCCATCGTCGAAGGCGGCGCCCACGACGTTGTCGTCAAGGACTCCCAGCAGTCTGTGTCTTATCGATAAGCGGCTTTCCCAGGCACCGCATCTTGCCGTTCAAACCGTCGCTTGCGTACCTAAGTACGCGGCGCTCCTCTTTCACGGCAACCTGCGGCACCTGGAAAACCCGTTGTTTCTAGAACGGGTTGCACATAAAGGTTGAGTATCAACCACGTTATTTAGATAAAGCGAGATGCCTGCAAGTCGCAGGCATCTCGCTTGTCGTATTTGCTATCATCATGCGAGTTAACGATGTGGCGGGGCGTTCTTACCTTTGCTCGCTGCAAGTTCCGCACGAGCCGAAGAGCACTTAATGTGCTCTTCGTGCGAGCAGGACTGTCCGCAGCAGCGAGTAAAGGCAAGAACGCCCCGCCCCAACCCAGCTAACAAAGGAGCTGATATGTGCGATTGCACAGATCATAAGGATGAGATCCCTGCCTACGACGCGCAGGCCATTGAGTCCCGGTGGATGAAGGCCTGGGAGGACTCCAACCTCTTTGCCGTCGACACCGACGCCAGCAAGCCCAAGAAGTACGTGCTCGAGATGTTCCCGTATCCGTCGGGCGACCTGCACATGGGCCACGCGCGCAACTATACCATCGGCGATGCCATGGCCCGTCAGGCCCGCATGCGCGGCTACGATGTGCTGCACCCCATCGGCTTTGACGCCTTTGGCCTGCCTGCCGAGAACGCCGCCATCAAGCACAACACGCAGGCTGCCGCCTGGACGTATAAGAACATGGACCAGGCGCTCGCCACGATGAAGCGCATGGGCTTCTCCTACGATCTGGATCGCATGGTCAAGACCTGCAGCTCCGATTATTACCGTTGGGGTCAGTGGATCTTTGAGAAGTTGTGGGAAAAGGGCCTGGTCTACCGCAAGAAGAACCCGGTCAACTGGTGCCCCACCTGCAAGACCGTTCTGGCCAACGAGCAGGTCACCGAGGGCAAGTGCTGGCGCTGCGGCACCGAGCCCGAGAAGCGCGACCTTGAGCAGTGGTACTTCAAGATTACCGATTACTCCCAGGAGCTGCTCGACGACCTGGAGAAGCTCCCCGGCTGGCCCGAGCGCGTCAAGCAGATGCAGGCCAACTGGATCGGTCGCTCCGAGGGCGCCGAGGTCGACTTTACCCTGTGCGACAAGGATGGCGAGCCCATCGAGGGCGACGAGGGCAAGATCACCGTCTTCACCACGCGTGCCGATACGCTCTTCGGTGTCTCCTTCTTTGTCCTGGCCCCCGAGTACGCTCGTCTGCACGAGCTCGTCGAGGGTACGGAGTACGAGGAGGCCGTGACCAAGATCGTCGAGGACTCCAAGCATATCTCCGCCGTCGAGCGTGCCCAGGGCACCCTCGAGAAGCACGGTGCCTTCACGGGCCGCTATGTGGTAAACCCCGTCAACGGCGAGAAGGTCCCTGTGTGGGTTGCCGATTATGTCGTTGCCGACTATGGCACCGGTGCCGTCATGGCCGTTCCCTGCGGCGACCAGCGCGACTTTGAGTTCGCCCGCAAGTACGACCTGCCGATCGTGCCGATCATCCTGGACGATGACGACCGCGCTGCCGTCGAGGCCAACGGCGAGACCATCGATACCTTCCATGCCGAGACCGTCGACTGGGATTGCGCCCACGCTGCCGAGGGCACGCTCGTCCAGTCCGGCAAGTACACCGGTATGCGCGGCGGCAAGCACTCCGAGGGCGAGGCTGCAATCGTTGCTGACCTCGAGGCCATGGGCTGCGGTCGTCGTAAGGTCGAGTTCCGTCTGCGCGACTGGCTCATTTCCCGCCAGCGCTATTGGGGCAACCCCATCCCGGCCATCCACTGCGAGCACTGCGGCATCGTGCCCGTGCCCGAGGACCAGCTGCCGGTAACGCTGCCCGAGAACCTGGACCTGGGCGCCGGCGAGACCCTCGCCGAGTGCAAGGAGTTCTACGAGACCACCTGCCCGGTCTGCGGCCGCCCGGCCAAGCGCGAGACCGATACCATGGACACCTTCACTTGCTCCAGCTGGTATTACCTGCGCTATACCGACCCGCACAACACCGAGCTGCCTTTCTCCCGCGAGGCCGCCGACCGTTGGATGCCCGTCGATAACTACATCGGCGGCATCGAGCACGCCATTCTGCACCTGCTCTACAGCCGCTTCTTTACCAAGGCACTGCGCGACCTGGGCCTGCTGAGTGTGGACGAGCCCTTCACCAACCTGCTGTGCCAGGGAATGGTCAAGGACGAGAACGGCGACACCATGTCCAAGTCCAAGGGCAATGTCGTGCCCCCGAGCTCGGTCATTGAGCCCTACGGCGCCGACACCATGCGTCTGGCGATCCTGTTTATCGCCCCGCCCGAGAAGGACTTCGACTGGGATCCCAAGGCCGTCGAGGGCGCTAACCGCTTCATCAAGCGCGCCTGGCGTATCGTGTGGCAGCTCGTCCAGTCGGGTGACGCCAACGTGGCCTTTGACAAGTCCGCGCTCGACGAGGTCGCGATGAAGCTCTACCGTGAGCGCCATCGCACCATCGCCAAGTGCACCGAGGACTTCGACCGCGGTCAGTTCAACACCGCGATCTCGGCCGTCATGGAGCTCGTCAACGCGGCGAGCGCCTACCTCAACGCCACCGAGGGCGCTGACCGCGACAAGGCCCTGTGCTACGGCGTGGCCAAGGACATCGTGAGCGTCCTTGCCCCCATCTGCCCGTTCTGGGCCGACGAGCTGTGGCACGAGGCACTCGGTTGCGAGGGCAACGCCTACACCGCCGCCTGGCCCGAGTTCGACCTGGCCGAGTCCATCGAGGACACGGTGCAGATCGTCGTACAGGTGCTCGGCAAGGTCCGTGGCCGCATTGACGTCGCCCGCGATGCCTCCAATGAGGATATGCAGGCTGCCGCCGAGGCCGCCGTCGCCAAGTGGCTCGAGGGCAAGACGGTCGTCAAGGCCATCTGCGTGCCCGGCAAGCTGGTCAACCTGGTGGTCAAGTAAGCGCTGTGCGCATAGCTGACATGCAATAAACGAGGGGCGATCCGGTTGGGTCGTCCCTCGTTTTGCATGTACCTGCCCTGATGTCTTCGGTCAATTGTCCTATTCTTATGGAGAAGCTGTGCGCACGCTGACCTGCAGATTCGTACTGTGCTTGCACGTTTCTGCAGCTATTGGTATAGTTTGCTTGCAAATGAAGTTGTAATTGAAAGAAGTGGGGTTTCGGCCCCGCTTCTTTTTTGTATGGATGGAGGTGCCGCAATGGTCAAGACCAAGACCGAGCAGGCGATCATCGACGCGCTCGAGGCCGTCGCTCCCCAGCACGATGTCGACATCGTCGACGTCGAGCTCGTGGGTGCCACCAAGGCCCCCTGCGTGCGCGTGCGTATCGAGGGTGCCGAGGGTCAGAGCCTGTCGCTCAACGACGTCACGGCCAACACTAAGTGGGTCGGCGATGTGATTGAGGAGCTCGACCCCATCTCTTCGAGCTATACGCTCGAGGTGTCGAGCCCGGGCATGGCGCGCCCGCTGCGCCGCCCGTGCGACTTTGCCCGCTTTGTGGGCGAGAACTGCGAGCTCACCTCCACCGCCACCGAGGGCCGTCGCAAGTACGCCGGCAAGATTGCCGCTGCCACCGAGACGAACGTGACCCTCGAGCTCGAGGACGGCGAGTCCGTCACCCTCGATTTCTCTGATGTTAAAAAGTGCAAGTTGAAGCCCACCTATGACTTCAAGCCCGCGAAGGAAGGAAAGTAAGATGGCAGCATCCGACATGATGTCCGCCCTGATGGAGCTTTGCCAGGAGAAGCACATCGACCAGCTCTACCTGATCGACCGCCTGGAGCAGTCGCTCGCCAAGAGCTATGCCGAGATCCTGCATCTTGAGTGGGGCGCCAAGGTGACCATCGATCGCACCACCGGCAAGATCTACGTCTACCGTCTGGAGCCGATCGACGATTCCATGGACGAGGAGGGCAACTTCACCGAGTTCGAGGAGATCGACGTCACTCCTAAGAACACGAGCCGTATCGCCGCCCAGCACGCCAAGGCCGAGATCAACGCAATCGTACGCAACTCCGCCCGCGAGCAGATCTACGAGGAGTTCTCCGGCCGCATCGGTGACCTCATCAGCGGTACCGTGCTGCAGTCCACGCCCGACTTCACGATCGTCAAGATTCGCGAGGGCGTCGAGGCCGAGCTTCCGCACTTCGACCAGCGCCGTTACGAGAACGAGCGCAACGAGCGTCCGATGGGCGAGCGCTACCTGCACAACCAGCATATCAAGGCCGTGATCATCGACGTTCGCGACCCCAACTCCAACTTGCAGCCGGTCCGTGGCGAGCACAGCCGCCCGCCGATTGTCATCTCCCGTACCCACCCCGAGCTCATGCGTCGTCTGTTTGAGCAGGAGGTGCCCGAGATCTATGAGGGCACCGTCCAGATCAAGTCGATCGCCCGCGAGCCCGGTCAGCGCTCTAAGGTCGCCGTCCACTCGCTCGACGATCGCCTGGATCCCGTGGGCGCCTGCGTCGGCCCTAAGGGCAGCCGTGTTCGCGCCGTCGTGGGCGAGCTCCGTGGCGAGCGCGTCGACGTCATCCTGTGGGATGCCGATCCGGCCGTCTACGTCGCCAACGCCCTGTCGCCTGCCAAGGTCACCCGCGTCCTTATCGACGAGGAGAAGGCCTACGCCGGCGTCATCGTGCCCGATGACCAGCTGTCCCTCGCCATCGGCAAGGAGGGCCAGAATGCCCGCCTCGCCGCGCGCCTGACCGGCTGGCACATCGACATTAAGTCCGAGACCCTTGCCGCCGACATCCTCAAGAATGTTCCCGTTCACGAGGAGCCCGCCGCCGACCTGATCGGTGACGAGGAGGACGAGGACGTCCGTCGCTGCGAGTTCGTGTCCGAGGACGGCATCCAGTGCCGCAACCAGGCCCGTCCCGGCTCCCGTTTCTGCGGTGTCCACGATACCGACGCCTTCGATGATGCGGAGGACCTGATCTAGCGCGCGGTCGCGCCGGGCGGGTCCCAGCGCATATCCCACGCTCGTTCAGTCTCTAGGCACCCAAGGTGCCAGAAAGGGTAGGTGAAGTCATATGGCAAAAGTCCGTGTGTCCACCCTGGCCAAAGAGTTCGGCATGACCTCCAAGGAACTGATGGGTCATCTCGCCGAAATGAAGATTCCCGCTAAGTCCGCTTCCTCCGCTCTGGAGGACGCATACGTCGCCATGGTCCGCAAGCAGCTCGCCTCGGTGATCGAGGCCCGCGCCCAGGAAGTCGAGGCCGCCAAGCTGGCCGAGGAGCAGGCCGCTGCCGCCGAGGAGGCAGCACGCGCTGCCGAGGCAGAGCGCGAGCGCATCGCCGCCGAGAAGGCACGCGAGGAGGAGCGCCGCCAGTTCGCCGCTGCCCAGGCTGCCGAGGAGGCCGCCCGCGCCGAGGCCGAGGCTAAGAAGAAGGCCGAGCAGGAGCGCCTTGCCCGCGAGAAGGAGGAGGCTGCCCGCGAGGCCCAGCGCCGCGCCGTTCCCGCTTCCGACTCCGGTTCGCGTTTCCGCTCTCTGCTCGACCAGATCGCCGCACAGGAGACCGTGCTCAAGGAGAAGAAGGACGCTGAGGAGAAGGCCAAGGCCGAGCGCGCTGCCGAGCGCGGCAACCGTCGTGGCGGCAACAACGACCGTCGCGGCGGCCGTCGTAACGATCGCAACGCCTCCGACAGCAACTCCGAGCGCAACGCATCCGAGAGCCGTCCCCACAGCCATCGCACCAACGCCAGCAACAACGTCGCTGCCGGTATGGACTTCCCCAACCCCGATAAGCAGGGCAAGGGCAAGAAGCGCAAGGGCGGTCACAACAACGAAGAGGACCACTACAGCCGCATGGCTCGCGAGGCCGAGGAGTACAGCCGCGAGAAGGTGCTCGAGGAGGCTCGTGCCGCCGTCGAGGAGGCCTCTCGCGAGTCCACTGGTCGCCGCAAAAAGCGCAAGGAGAAGCGCGAGCGCGAGGCCGCAAAGGCTCAGGAAGAGCGCAAGATTGAGGAGGCGCTGGCCCAGGGCGTGAACCCCGAGGACCTCGACGCCATCAAGGTCTCCCAGGGCGTTACCGTCCAGGAGCTCGCCGAGGCGCTCGACGTTCCGGCCAACGACATCATCAAGCGCCTGTTCCTGCTGGGCACGCCGCTTACCATGACACAGTCCATGTCCGATGACCTCGTCGAGCTCGTTGCCGACGACCTGGGTCGCCAGATCAAGATCATCACCCCCGAGGAGGAGAACACCTTCTCGTTCTACGACGACCCCGCCGATCTTAAACCGCGTGCCCCGGTCGTCACCGTCATGGGCCACGTCGACCACGGCAAGACGTCGCTGCTCGACGCCATCCGTCACACCGGCGTTGCTGCCGGCGAGGCGGGCGGCATTACGCAGGCCATCGGCGCTTCGCAGGTCATGATCAACGACCGTAAGATCACCTTCATCGATACCCCCGGTCACGCCACCTTTACGGCCATGCGTGCCCGCGGCGCCAAGGTGACCGACATCGTCATCCTGATCGTGGCTGCCGACGACGGCGTCATGCCCCAGACCATCGAGTCGATCAACCACGCCAAGGCTGCCGGCGTTCCCATCGTCGTCGCCGTCAACAAGATCGATAAGCCGGGTGCCAACCCCGACCGCGTGCGCCAGGAGCTCACCGAGTACGGCATCATCCCCGAGGAGTGGGGCGGACAGAACATGTTCGTCAACATCTCGGCCAAGCAGAAGATCGGTATCGATGACCTGCTCGAGACCGTGCTGCTCCAGGCCGACGTGCTCGAGCTCAAGGCCAACCCTGATACCTTTGCTTCGGGCAACGTCCTCGAGGCTAAGCTCGACAAGGGCCGCGGCTCGGTTGCCACCGTGCTCGTGACCCGCGGTACCCTGCACGTGGGCGACACGCTGGTCGCCGGCCTCACCTACGGCCGCGTCCGCGCCATGCTCGACCCCAAGGGCAACGCCGTCACCGAGGCCGGTCCTTCCGACGCCGTCGAGATCTTGGGCCTGCAGTCCGTCCCCAACGCCGGCGATGAGTTCCGCGTGTTCGAGGACGAGCGCGAGGCACGTGCGCTGGCCGACGAGCGTTCGCTCAAGGCCCGTATCGAGGAGCAGAGCCGCGTGAAGCACGTGACGCTCGAGAACCTCTTCGAGACCATCGCCGACGCCGAGGTCAAGGAGCTCAACCTGATCATCAAGGCCGACGTCCAGGGTTCCATCGAGGCCCTTCAGGACTCCCTCGACAAGATGGATCAGTCCGAGGTGCGCATCAACACGATTCACTCCGCGGTCGGTGCCATCAACGAGACCGACGTCGTCCTGGCCGACGCTTCCAACGCCATCATCATCGGCTTTGGCGTCCGTCCCGACGGCAAGGCCCGCTCCGCCGCCGAGCGCGAGGGCGTCGAGATCCGTTGCTACGACGTCATCTACAAGTGCCTCGAGGACCTCGACGCTGCCCGCATCGGTATGCTCAAGCCCACCGAGGTCGAGGTCTCCACGGGTACTGCGACCGTCCTGGATACCTTCAAGGTGCCCAAGGTTGGTATCGCCGCCGGTGTCCGCGTCGAAGAGGGCGAGATCGCCGCAACCGATTCTGTGCGCCTGGTGCGCGACGGCATCGTGGTCTTCAACGGTAAAATCGCCTCGATGCGCCACTACAAGGACGAGGCCAGGAGCCTCAAGAGCGGCTCCGAGGGCGGTATTGGCCTGGAGAACTTCCAGGACATCAAGCCTGGCGACACCATTGAGGGCTACCGCATCGACCAGGTTGCCCGTACCGAGTAGGGGGTAGCGCTATGAAGCAAACGCAGGCAACCCGCCGTCTGGGCGAGCAGCTTCGCGAGAAGCTCGGTTATATCCTGCTCTTTGAGGTTTCCGATCCGCGTCTCGACCTGGTCACCCTGACCGCGGTCGAGGTCGCGGTGGACCGTTCGTTCGCGCGCGTGTACGTGTCGTGCGACGCGAGCCGCTACGACGAGGTCATGGAGGCGCTTGCCAGCGCCAAGGGCCGCATCCGTAGCCTGTTGGCCCGCTCGCTCGATTGGCGCGTCACGCCCGAGCTCGATTTTCGCATCGATCGCTCGACCGATGAGGCCGAGCGCATCACGCGTGCGCTGGAAAACGTTCCCGCCACGCTTGCGATCGAAAAGGATGAGGACGGCTATCCAATAGCGGATGCCGCCCAGGAGGCAGCTTTAGATGAGTAATTCCGCCGACCTCGCATCGTGCGAGTCTGCAGATATTCAGCGACGCATCCTCGAGCTCATCGAGGGTGCGTCCTCCATTGCGATTTCGGGACATACGTCTCCCGATGGTGACGCCCTGGGCTCCGTGCTGGGTCTGGGCTTATCGCTCATGAAGTTTTTCCCCAACAAGGACATTGCCCTGCTGCTGGCAGACGATGATCCGGTTCCGCGCATCTACCGCTTTATGGAGGGCGCCGACCGTCTGGTGCCGGCATCTGCGTATACCGGCAATCCGGATCTGTTCATCTCGGTGGACGTGCCGGTCGTCGAGCGTCTGAACAACTCCGCCGAGGTGCTCCGCCGCTCGTCGCATGTGGTGTGTTTCGATCACCATCCGGCGCGCGAGGAATTTGCCGAGCTGAGCCTGAGGTGCGTCGGCGCCGCGGCCTGCGCCATGATCATCGACCGCTTTTTGGACAATTGCGGCATTGTGGCTCGCAACGGTGTCGCGACCTGCCTGCTGTGCGGCCTGGTGACCGATACCGGTCGTTTTCAGTACCAAAACGCCGATGCTGCTGCGTTCCATGCCGCCTCGCGCCTGGTCGCGCACGGTGCCGATCCGGCGCGCGTCGCGCTCGAGGTCTACCAGAGCATGCGCGTAGAGTTCTTGCATCTCAAGTCCATCGTTATGGGTCGTATCAAGACCGTGGCGCACGGTCGCGTGGCATATAGTTATGCGTACCAGAGCGACCTCGAGGCCTGCGGTGTCACCTCGGATGAGTGCGACGGTCTGGTCGATGTGGTGCGTTCGGTGATGGGCGTTGAGGTCTGCCTGTTCCTAAAGGGCATCGAGGGCGATACCAAGGTGCGCGGCAACCTGCGCTCCAAGGGTGACCTCGATGTGTCCGAGATTGCTGCCAACTTTGGCGGTGGCGGGCATCATGCCGCCGCCGGCTTTTCCAACAACGGAACGATTCGCGAGACGCTCGCCGTGGCACTTCCCATGCTGGCCGAGCTGGTGGGGGAGGATCCCGCTTCGGTGACCGTCGAGCTCTAACTTTTTGGATGGTACATGGCTCGTCGTACGCCTTCTCAATTGAATATGCTGCTCGCCGTCGATAAGCCGGTGGGCTGCACGTCCCACGACGTGGTATCGCAGTGCCGGCGCGCCCTCCATGAGCGACGCGTCGGCCATGCCGGTACGCTCGACCCCATGGCCTCGGGTGTCATGGTGGTGGGCGTGGGCCAGGCGACCCGTCTGCTGGGCATGCTAACCCTCGATACCAAAAGTTATGTTGCCGACATTTCGTTTGGTGTCGAGACCAATACCGATGACGCGGAGGGCGAGGCCGTCCGCACGGTGTCCGTTGCCCCCGAGCTGCGCGATCTCGCTTACGCCCGTGAGCAGCTGGCCGCTATGCTTGGCCCGCAGATGCAGGTGCCGCCAGCGTTTTCGGCCATCTCGGTTAATGGCGTTCGCGCCTATAAGAGTGCTCGCGAGGGCAATGCGGTTGAGTTGCCCCCGCGCCCCGTCGAGGTCTATGCCGCCGACCTGATCGCCGTGGGCGGCGAGGGCGATACGTGCGTCTGGACCGTGGCGTTTTCGGTAAGCAAAGGCACCTACATTCGCGCGCTCGCTCGCGATCTGGGTCGTGCCTGCGATAGCGCTGCGCATATTTCCGCGCTGCGCCGTACGGCCTCCGGCGTGGTTTCCATTGGCGCCTGTCATGCGGTAGAGGAGCTCTCTGCCGAGACCGCTGCCGGTTTCGCTCTGGATCCCATCGCCGCCCTAGGTGCCACGCGTGTCGATTTGCCGGGTAATCTTGCAGACGACCTGCTTTGTGGCCGCCGCATTCCCGTTGAACGCGCGCTTGCGGACTTCGATACGGCGAAGGCGCCGTTCGCGCTCGTGCTCGATGGGGGATTGAAGGCGCTTGCTCGTATCGAGGGCGGCCGCTTTGTGATGGAGCACGTCTTTCCGCAGGCGATCGGCGGTGTTCGATGATGCTGGCGCCCCACGAGCTCGCGCGTATCTTTTTCGCGGGTGAGTTGGATGAGGCCCGTATCGTTTCTGCCGATGCTTTTGATGGGTGCGAGTTCTTGGGTTCCGCGTCGATCGCTATTGGCGTGTTTGATGGCGTGCATCGTGGGCACCAAGAGCTGATCGAAGCGGTTATTCGCGATGCACATGATCACGGCAGCAAAGCGGTCGTGGTCACCTTCGATCCTGATCCGGACGTCGTGGTGAGTCCGTTGCCCGCCCAAAAATTGATGACGACGGCCGACCGCCTGCACGCTCTGGCTCAAACCAGGGTCGATGCGGTGGTGGCCGTTCCCTTTACGCCTGCCGTGGCGGCACTCGACCATGTCGGGTTTCTGGCGTTGTTGTCGCGCGTTGTCGACATTCGCTCCATTCGTGTAGGCAGCGACTTTAGGCTCGGCCGCGGCGGCGCTTCGGGCGTTGCCGAGATGCGCGCCTGGGGCACTGAGCGTGGGGTTGACGTTTACGGTCACGACCTGCTCTGCGTTAACGGGCAGACCATCTGCGCCACGCGTATCCGCCATGAGCTGGGTCAGGGTCATGTGGAGCTGGCCGCAGAGCTTCTCGGCCGTCCCTATATGCTGCGCGGCGTTGTGGCGGCTGGCCGTCACGAGGGCTCCGACATGGGCTTTCCCACGGCAAACATCCAGGTGCCCGACGGCATCCAAGTGCCTGCCGATGGCGTCTATGAGGGTCTGGTGCTGGTCGACGATACCGTATGGCCTGCTGCCGTTAACGTCGGCCTGCCGCCGACCTATGCCGATGATGCCGCCTCGGCGCATCTCGAGGCCAACTTGATCGGCTATGCGGGCGACCTGTATGGCGCCTCGGTGTCGCTGGCGTTTACGCGCTGGCTGCGTCCGTCTCGCGTGTTCGATTCCCTGGACGAGTTGATCGCGACCGTCGAGGGTAATATCGACGATATCCGTCATAACTTGGGTGAGCAGGGGGTGAGTATCCGTGATTAGCGATGAGGAAAAAGATCAGGTACGCGCGGCGTCAGACTTGGTTGCCATCGTGCAGGAAACGGTTGAGCTCAAGCCCCGCGGCCATGAGTTTTGGGGCTGCTGTCCGTTTCATGGCGAAAAGACCCCATCGTTTCACATTATCCCTGCTACGCAGGTGTGGCACTGCTTTGGCTGCGGCGAGGGCGGCGACGTCTTCACCTATATCATGAAGCGCGAGAACCTGAGTTTTCCCGAGTCGATCCGCTATTTGGCTGATCGTGCGGGCATTGAACTGCACGATACCGGTGCGCAGCGCGATCGCGGCACCAAGCGTGCCCGCATCTATGACCTGTGCGCCGAGACGGCCCAGTTCTACCACACCATGCTTATGCGCGGTAAGGACAGCCGTCCGCGCGAGTACTTTGCCAGCCGCGGTATGGGTGGCGATGTCTGTCGACGCTACTGCCTGGGTTTTGCGCCGGGTCGCAACGCGCTGGTTTCTCATCTGTCTCAAGCGGGCTTTACCCCGCAGGAGATGATTGACGCCAACGTGGCCGTGAGCCGTGGGCGCGGACAGCTCGCCGACCGTTTTTACGACCGTGTGATGTTTCCCATTTTTGACGAGCAGGGTCATAACATCGCTTTTGGCGGGCGCATCATGGGCGATGGTCAGCCTAAGTACCTCAACACCGCCGAGACGAGCGTGTTTCATAAAAAGCGAAACCTCTACGGCTTTAACTGGGCCAAGGAGTTTATCGTCGCGCAGGATACCGCCATCGTGGTGGAGGGCTATACCGACTGCATCGCCTGCTGGGAGGCGGGGATCAAAAACGTCGTCGCCACGCTGGGCACGGCGCTCACGGAGCATCACGTAAAGACGCTAACCCGCTTTGCCAAGCGCATTGTGTATATGTTCGATGGCGACGCCGCCGGTCAAAAGGCCGCTCGCCGCGCGATTCAGTTTATTGAACAGGATTCGATGGACTTGCGCTGCGTGGTGCTGCCCGACGGCAACGACCCCATGGAGTTCATCACGGCACATGGCGGCGAGGCACTTCAGGCGCGCATCGATGCCGCCGAGCCCCTCATGGACTTTGTGTACCGTTCGCTGCAGGAGTCGAGCGACATTACCACACCGGGCGGTCGCGCTAAAGCGCTCGAGGATGCGCTGACGCTCATCTATCCGCTGCGCAACAGCTATATGATCGACACGTACTTTATCCAGATTGCCGATCTGCTGGGTTTGGACCTGGAGACCGTGCGCGCGAGTTCGGGCCGTGTGTTTCGCGATGTCGCCAAGCGTGAGGATGCGGAGCGACGTCGTGAGCAGAGCTACGAGCGTCAACGCGCGCAAGCTGAGCGCGCGGGCATCGCGGGCGGTCGGACGTCTGGTTCGCAGGGGACGTCTCGCGGTGCCTGGGCCGCGGGTGCGACGCCGCCGGTGTCCGCACCGGTCGAGGAGGACCCGTACGACTACGTTCCGCTTGATGCCTATGGGGCCGCGCCCGTGGAGGTCGTCGACGATCTTCCGCCGATCGATGTGCCTGATGGTATGGGCGCTGCGCCCGCCGGTGCCCCGACAGACGCCTCGGCCCCTATGGTTCTTACCGATCTAGAGCGCAAGTCCTTGGCAGGGGAGCGCGAGCTGCTGACGATGCTCACGAGCTACCCCGACCTGTTCCGCACGTATGCCGACCGCATCTGCTCGATCGAGTGGGTGGATCCGCGCCACGAGTCCATCGCGTGGGCCGTGCTCGCGACGCCGCCGGGCACCGACCCTGCGGCTTGCATGGATGCGGCGCGCGCGGTGTGTCCCGAGGCAGCGTCGCTTGTCAGCGCCGGGCGCATTTCGTCGACGAGCAAGCACCCCACCGAGACGAACATCGTGTTTATGCTTGATACCCTTGAGCTCTACACCATCAAGCGCCGCATGCGCGCCGCACAGGCCAAGCTTCGCCAGGACCGGTCGCTCGACGATGAGGCACGCCGTGCGCTGACGATGCAGGCGATGCAAGATTCTCAGCGCCAGCGCGAGCTCCAAAAGTCGATCGGCGGCGTGGCAGACCCGTTCCGTTTGATCGGTTTGGAGACCGCGGACGCCGAGCAGGCCTAGATGTTGTGGTCAACCAGCGTATTCGCGCCTATATCCAGTCTGAATTTTGGGTATAGACGTCAATGTGTGTGCTAAAGTATTGAGTCCTGTGGACTATGAAGGGAGAATCTGTGCCAAAAAAGAGTGAGAGCACGGGTACTGGGCTGGAATCCTACGTTGCAAAGCTCATGGGCAACGGCTCAAACAGGACTTCGGTAACCGAGGACGAGATTCAGGTCGCCCTGAAGGATATCGATGTGTCTGACGAGCAGCTCAACGCGGTGTATTCCGCGCTGCGCAACAGCGGCATCCAGATTATCTCCGCGAGCGGAAACGACGACGCCCCCATAGACGTCGACGATGACGATAACGATAGCGATACCGACGATTTCGATGACGACGAGCACGATTCCGGCTCGCTCGACGATCACGAGCTTAAGATGGCCCGTCAGGCCGACGCTGAGATGGGTTCTTCCAAGAGCAAGAAGAAGCGCACCGTGCGCACGTCCCGTTCGCGTTCGCGCGTGCGTGGCATCGATGCCTCCACGGTGATGCTGACCGGCGACCCGGTTCGTATGTACCTTAAGGAGATCGGTAAAGTCGACCTGCTGACCGCCTCCGAAGAGGTCGATCTGGCTATGAAGATCGAGGCCGGTCTCGATGCCACCGAGAAGCTCGAGGCCGCCGATGCGGGCGAGATCGAGCTCACCCGCGCCGAGATGCGTCGCCTGACCCGTATCGAGAACGTCGGTCTCGAGGCCAAGCAGGCGCTCATCAGCGCCAACCTGCGCCTGGTCGTCTCCATCGCCAAGCGCTATGTCGGTCGCGGCATGCTGTTCCTGGACCTGATCCAGGAGGGCAACCTCGGTTTGATCCGCGCCGTCGAGAAGTTCGACTACCAGAAGGGCTTTAAGTTCTCCACGTACGCCACGTGGTGGATCCGTCAGGCCATCACGCGTGCTATCGCCGACCAGGCCCGTACCATCCGTATTCCCGTGCACATGGTCGAGACCATCAACAAGCTCGTCCGCGTGCAGCGTCAGCTTCTCCAGGACCTGGGTCGCGACCCGACCCCCGAGGAGATCGGTGCCGAGATGGACATGAGTGCCGACCGCGTCCGCGAGATCCAGAAGATCTCGCAGGAGCCCGTGTCTCTCGAGACCCCTATCGGCGAGGAAGAGGATTCCCAGCTGGGAGACTTCATCGAGGACTCCCAGGCTATCGTTCCGCCCGATGCCGCCAGCTTCTCCATGCTGCAGGAGCAGCTCACCCAGGTGCTCGACTCGCTTGCCGATCGTGAGCGCAAGGTTATCGAGCTGCGCTTTGGCCTTGTCGACGGACATCCCCGCACGCTCGAGGAAGTCGGCCGCGAGTTTGGCGTCACGCGCGAGCGTATCCGCCAGATCGAGTCCAAGACCCTTGCCAAGCTCCGCCACCCCAGCCGCTCCAGCAAGCTCAAAGACTATATCGAAAGCTAGTCAAGCAAGAAGCGCCCTCAAGCACATCCGCTTGAGGGCGCTTTCATGTAGTCGTTGGGGACGCCCCCAATGACTAGGTCGGAAAAATTCTCAAAAAAGTTCTTGCCCTGAGCTGATTCGTCCGTATAATAATCTTCGTTGCTTGAGAGCACGCACCTATTCCTCGGTAGCTCAATGGTAGAGCACGCGGCTGTTAACCGCGCTGTTGTAGGTTCGAGTCCTACCCGGGGAGCCAGAATTTCTCAGCCCATTCTGCTGGGCTTTTAAATTCCTCGGTAGCTCAATGGTAGAGCACGCGGCTGTTAACCGCGCTGTTGTAGGTTCGAGTCCTACCCGGGGAGCCAGGTTGTAAA
This sequence comes from Coriobacteriaceae bacterium, assembly GCA_025993015.1. Classification (NCBI taxonomy): domain Bacteria; kingdom Bacillati; phylum Actinomycetota; class Coriobacteriia; order Coriobacteriales; family Coriobacteriaceae; species Coriobacteriaceae bacterium. The sequence goes on along the minus strand of DAJPFV010000001.1, from coordinate 13,496 downwards.
ACCCGTCGCTTATGCGGCGGGTTTTTTCATGCCGCGATCGCCTGGCGCGAACGTTACCGTATCAACATTTCGTGTCGAGGATGTAATCCCGTGACCCACCACCTCAACATGGCGCGCTCGTTGTAGAATAATGCAATGATTGCTCCCACGAGATGGTGCCGTGAGCACCAGATAAGGAGATTCTTGTGTCTGAGACCATTAACGGCAGCCTGAGCGTCTCGAACGACGTTATTGCCGATATTGCCGGTTATGCCGCGATGACGTGCTATGGCGTCGTCGGTATGGCCGAACAGCTCCAGGGCGCCGAGAGCGTGCGCCTGCTTGCCGGTCAGCGCCTCCGCAAGGGCGTGCTTGTCTCCGCCGACGAGAACGGCCTTACGGTCGATCTTCACGTCGTGCTCGAGAACGGCGTCAACATGAAGTCCGTCTGCCACAATCTTTCGAGCTCCGTTGCCTTCACCCTGCAGGAAATCGCCCAGATCGATCCCGCCAGCCTTAAGATCGGCATCCACATCGACGCGCTCAAGAGCCGTCTGAACTAGCATCCGAAAACGGAGATTCAAATACCCATGATTGCAAAGACCATTCGCACCTGTTTTCCGATCGCTGCGGCTGCCGTTTCCGACAAGGCCGAGGAGATCAACAAGCTCAACGTCTTCCCCGTACCCGACGGCGACACCGGCACCAACATGTCGCTCACGCTCGCCTCGGTGACCAAGGAGCTTTCCGCCCTTCCCGCCGATGCCGATATGGAGGCCATTGCCGGCGCCATCACCCACGGCTCCCTGATGGGTGCCCGCGGCAACTCCGGCGTCATCACCTCGCAGATCCTGCGCGGTGTGGCCGAGGGTCTCGTTTCTGCCGATGAGCCTATCACGTCCGCCAACATCGCCTTCGCCTTCCGTCGCGCCGTCAAGGTCGCCTTCCAGGCCGTCCGCAAGCCCATCGAGGGCACGATCCTCACGGTGCTGCGCGATGTCTCGACCAAGGCCGACGAGTGCGAAAAGAAGAAGTTCTCGGCCGAGGACGCGCTCGACGCCATCGTCGTCGAGGCCTACCAGTCCGTCGCTCGCACGCCCGACCTGCTGCCCGTTCTGAAGGAGAACGGCGTGGTCGACTCCGGCGCCTTTGGCTTTGCCATCTTCCTGGAGAACTTTGTTGCCGCCGCGCTTGGCCGCAGCACCGTTGTCGAGGATTTCTCCGCCACGTTTGATTCTGCCGGCTCTGCCCGCGACGCGGCCCTTGGTCGCGTTGAGATCGAGGCCAACGACGACTGGGAGGGCTCGGAGTTCCGCTACTGCAACGAGTTTCTCTTTAAGGCCGACGCCCCGTTTGACGAGGACGAGTGCCTTAAGTTCCTGGGCTCCATGGGCGACTGCGAGCTGCTCGTGGGTGCCTACCCCGACTACAAGATCCACGTGCACTCCAACACCCCCAACCTGGTGCTCGAGCACATGCTGCAGCTCGGTCAGATCTACGAGGTCTTTATTCACAACATGGAGATGGAGGCCCACGACCGTACCGCCAAGATTCATGAGGACCAGGAGAAGGCCGCCGAGCCCGCCAAGGCGTTGGGCTTTGTCGCCGTTGCCGCTGGTTCGGGCGAGGCCGACATCCTCAAGTCCCTCGGCGTTGACGTGATCGTCTCGGGTGGCCAGACCATGAACCCCTCGACCGCCGACCTGCTGGGCGCGGTGGACCAGGTCAACGCGACCTCGGTCATTATCCTGCCCAATAACGGCAACATCCGCATGGCTGCCGAGGCCGCCGCCTCTGCCTGCACCGACAAGAAGGTCGCCGTCGTTCCCACCAAGACTGTCCCGCAGGCCTTCTCCGCGCTGTTCGCGGCCCTGCCCGATTCCGAGCTCGAGGACGCCGTCGCCGCCATGGTCGACGCCATCAGCGAGGTCCGCGATGGCGAGGTCACCCGCGCCGTGCGCGATTCCAGCGCCTCTGACGGTTCTCCGATTCACTCCGGTGACGTCATGGGTATCATCGCCGGCTCCATCGACGTGGTCGGCTCCGACGTGAAGCAGGTCACGCTCGACTGCATCAACCGCATGCAGGAGGAAGAGGAGGGCGACGCGCTGACGATTCTGGCCGGCGAGGAGCTGTCCGATGAGGCCTTCCAGGAGATCGTCGACGCTATCGAGGAGGCTCAGCCCGATCTGGAGATTGACGCCCATCGTGGCGAGCAGCCGCTCTATCCCGTGATCTTCTCGATCGAGTAGGCAACTGCCCATGTCCGAGCTGTGCTCCGTGCCGCGCGTCTCGGAGCGCTTTGCCCAGAGCAATGCGCTCGACGAGGATATCGCGCGACTCAAATATGTTTCGGGTAAACGTGAGGAGGCCCTTCGCCGTCTGGGAATTCGGACGGTGGGGGACCTCCTTCTCCATATCCCTCATCGATACCTCGACTTTACCCGTTCGTGGTCCATCGAGATGGCGCCCATCGGTACCGTGTGCACCATCATCGCCACGGTCGACCGCATCGTCCAAAAGCAGCCGCGTCCGCGCATGCAGGTGACCGAGGTATCGCTGGTGGACGAGACGGGCGTGTTGCAGGTCGCCTTTTTCCGCCAGCCCTGGATTGCCCAGCAGCTTAAGCAGGGCGACCGCCTGGCCGTGATGGGCAAGGTCGAGTTTGCCTACGGCTTTAAGCAGATGGCCTCGCCCCACTTTGAAAAGCTCGAGGACGGGCGCGCCGCAGGCACCATTCTGCCGGTCCATTACGTGAGCGATGGCGTGAGCCAGGCGTGGATGCGCCGCATCGTAAGCGGCGCGCTCGAGGTCGTCGGCAATCCGTTCGATCCGATTCCCGCGCCGCTGCGCGCAAAGCGGAAGCTCATGAGCAATGCCCGCGCGTTGCGTTCGATCCACTTTCCCTCGAGCATGGCTGAGCGCGACATCGCACGCCGGCGTCTTGCCTACGAGGAGTGCCTCTACCTGCAGCTGGCGCTGCGTCTGCGCAACGACGGCGGCCTGGTCGATGTGGTGCCCTATGCCCACACTGCGGGCGAGCATCTGGGCGCGCTTAAACAGGCCCTTCCGTTTTCGCTGAGCGACGAGCAGGAGGCCGCATTCCAAGACATCCTGCATGACATGTGCGATGGCGGGCGCGTGATGAACCGTCTGCTGCTGGGCGATGTCGGTACCGGTAAGACCGCCGTTGCCGCCTGCGCGCTGGCTGTGGCTGCCGATAGCGGCACGCAGGCCTGCGTTATGGCGCCCACGGGCGTGCTGGCGCGCCAATATGCCGATAAGACCGGCCCTCTGCTCTCGCAGGCCGGCATGTCCTGGGCGCTTCTGACGGGCGCCACGCCGGCCGCAGAGCGCGAGCGCATCCATGCCCAGCTGGAATCGGGCGAGCTTGACGTGCTCTTTGGCACCCATGCGGTGCTTTCGGATAACGTTGCGTTCAAGCATCTGTCGCTTGTTGTCATCGACGAGCAGCACCGCTTTGGCGTTGGCCAGCGCAACGCCCTACGCGCGAAGGGCCCCGGTGCCGATCTGCTCGTTATGACGGCAACGCCCATCCCGCGTACGCTGGCGCTTTCGGTCTATGGCGATCTGGATACGAGCATCATCCGCCATCGGCCCGTCCCTGGCGCTGGCGTGTCGACACGCGTGCTCACCGAGTCGAGCCGCGACCTCGCCTATGGCGCCATCAGCGAAGCGCATGAAAAAGGTCAGCAGGCCTACGTGATTTGCCCGCTCGTGGAGCCGAGTGACTCGGCCGATGAGTTGGAGGACGTGCCCGGTATCGCCCGCGACGAGGAGGGCCGCGTGACGGTCCCCGTGCCGCTGCATGATACGGCGACCGAGCTCGACCGCCTGCGTCTGGCGCTGCCGGGTCTCACTATCGAGCGCCTCCACGGCCGCATGCCAGCGGGGGAGAAGGACCAGGTTATCGATGCCTTCAAGCGTGGCGAGATTGACGTGCTCGTCTCGACTACGGTGGTCGAGGTGGGCGTTGACGTGCCCAACGCCACCGTCATGGTCATCGAGAACGGCGAGCGCTTTGGTTTGGCTGCCCTGCACCAGCTGCGCGGCCGCGTGGGCCGTGGCGGCGTGTCGGGCACGTGCCTGGTCATGACGCACTCCAAGGGCAACGGCGGCGCATCGGCGGCGCAAGATCGTCTGCAATCGCTCGAAAAAACCTCGGATGGCTTTACGCTCGCCCAGATGGACCTGCGCCTGCGCCATGAAGGCGAGATCCTGGGTTATCGCCAGCATGGTGGTGTGACCCTGCGCTTTGTCGACCTGGATGCCGACGAGGAACTGATCGAGTGGGCCCATTTGGACGCGGTCGAGCTCTTGCGGTATGCTTGCACCCTTGACTCCGTGGCGACGCGCCCCCTGCGCGATGCGGTCGCCATGCGATATCGACACATTTTTAAGGAGGTCAGCGGAGGATGAGAATCATCGGCGGCGAATGGCGCGGTCGTAAGATCGAGGAGCCCCGTGGTCGCGATGTCACCCGCCCCACGACTGATCGCGTACGCGAGGCGTGCGCATCTATGGTCATGTCGGCATTCGACTTCGATCTGGACGAGGTCCGTGTGCTGGACGCCTTTGGCGGCTCCGGTGCCTTAGGGTTAGAGATGCTCTCTCGTGGGGCTCGCTTGCTCACGACGTTTGAGATCGATCGCAACGCCGCGCGGCTCATTACCAAGAATATCGAGTCGCTCTGCCGTGACCGTGCGCGTTGGCGCGTGGTCACGGGCGACATGCTGGCGAGTGCCTCGCGCGGTCGTGTACCGGGCGCCCCCTTTGATCTGGTCCTGCTTGACCCGCCCTATGCTTTTGGTGCCGAGCCGGTCGAGGAACTGCTGCAGAACCTGGCTCAGCAGGGTCTGCTTGCACCTGGCGCTTTTGCCCTGTTTGAGCATGCCGCCGCCGATGCGGGCGCGCATCCGGTAGGCTTTGAGACCGTACGTAAGAAGCGCTACGGCATTACCTCGGTCGACCTGCTTCGTTGGGTCGGCGATGACGACGGTGGGGGCGACAGCGCCGGCGCAGATGCCGACAACAACGATGCCACGACGTTTCAGGAGGACGCCCATGAATGACACCATCAACCGCGTGATCGTCCCGGGCACCTTCGATCCCATCACGTTTGGCCATATCGATGTGATTCGCCGCGCCCGCCGCATCTTTCCCAGCGTGATCGTCGCTGTTGCCGAGTCGCAGGGTAAAAACGGCGTGGGCACCACGTTTATGCTCGATGAGCGCGTGGCGCTGGCCCGCGAGGCGCTCGGTGATATCGACGGCGTCGAGGTCCTGCCCTTTACCGGCCTCTTGGTCGACTTCGCTCGCGAGCAGGGGGCGGGGGCCGTGGTCAAGGGCCTGCGCGCCATGACCGACTTTGAATATGAGCTGCAGCAGGCCGACCTTAACTATCGCCTGGATAGCGAGCTGGAGTCCATCTTTGTCATGAGTGCGCCGCAGTACGGCTATATCTCGAGCTCGGTTGTTCGCCAGATCGCCTCGCTCGGCAGCGATGTATCGACGTTTGTCCCGTCCAACGTGGTCGAAGCGCTCAAACATCGCTTTTCGTGACGTTTCTTATTGCCTGGTGGCATGTGGTAAACTAGCACGATGATATGTTACCTATGAAAGGAGACCGGATGCCGGGCGAGAATTTTCCTGGCGATAGGATCGTCAGCTTGGTCGATGAGCTCGAAGGGCTGATCGAGGAAGCCAAGCCGCCTTTCGGCAAGAACGCTCAGTTCAAGGTCATCGACGCCGACGTGTTCTTCAACATCCTCGACGAGATCCGCATGAGCTATCCCGAGGAGTGGCAGAAGTCCCGCCGTATCCTTAAGGAGCGCGAGGAGCTTATGGCTTCCGCCGCCGCTCAGGCCGATTCCATCATCGCCGATGCTCAGCAGCAGGCCCTCACCATTGCCGGTGAGCAGGAGATCGTCCGCCTTGCGCAGCAGCAGGCCGACGACATCCGCGATCGTGCCCAGCAGTACGAGCGCGAGACGCGTTATGCTGCCGAGGACTACGCAGAGCAGGTCTTTACGCACCTGGAGGAGAACCTCAAGAGCCTGACCGGCACCGTTACCCGTTGCCGTCAGCAGCTCAACGAGGGTGCCGCCCAGCAGAATGGTCAGTGGTAATGGCTGAGTTCCCGAGCGTTACCGTCGATCTTTCCGAGCAGCTCGAGTTTCCTGGAGATTCGTTTCCGCTGACCGGTAAGGTCGATGTCGCCACCTACACGGTGGGCGAGAAGGAGTACCAGCTACAGGACGGCATCGACTACGACGTTGTCTTTACCAATGCCGGTACCGGTGTCTTGCTCACGGGCATGGTCCGCGCGCACGCCACCGGTGAGTGCGACCGTTGCCTGGAGCCCGCCTCGTTTGATATCGCCGGAGAGATCGAGGAGTTCTACCTCTTTGAGGAGCCCGAGGATCCCGAGGCCTACGAGGACGGCTACGAGCTCCTGGGTGAGGACCGCATCGTCGATCTGGGTGAGCCCATCAATGACGCGGTCGTTATGGACACGCCGTTTGTGGTGCTCTGCAAGCCCGATTGCCGTGGTCTGTGCCCCACCTGCGGTTGCAATCTCAACGTCGAGCAATGCGATTGCGCCGCCCAGGCAGAGGCAGAATGGGCCGCTGCCACGGAAAATCCATTTGCAGCATTGAAGAATCTCAAGCTCGATGAGTAAAACTGTGGTAGTATCGCTACTTGCGCGTAATCGCCACACTGGATAGTTCATAAGGAAGGTCACTATGCCCGTACCTAAACAAAAGCAGGGTCGTATCCGCACTCACACCCGTCGTTCCGCCAACATGAAGATCTCGGCTGCGGCTCAGTCCACGTGCCCCCGTTGCGGCGCTGTCAAGCTTCCGCACCACGTGTGCCCCAGCTGCGGTTTCTACAAGGACCGCGAGGTTATCGTTACCGAGTAACGGTATACTCTGGATGCGATGCCGTTCCAAATGGAACCACAATGGCCGGCTCAGTGAGTCGGCCATTTTTGTATAAGGAGCATGTATATGAGTAACGTTCGCGTTTGTGTAGACGTTGTGGGCGGAGACGAGAAACCTCAGGTTGTTCTCGATGGTATCGAGGCTGCGCTTGCCGCCGATCCCGATATCGAGGTCTTGGCAGCTGGCCCCGCCGAAATCGTCAATCCCTTTGCAGCTTCCCATGCACGTGTTGAGGCCCTTGAGGCACCTGACGTTATCGCCATGGATGACGATCCCATTCGCGCCGTGATGACCAAGCGTAAGTCGTCGATCGTGCTTTCTTGCCGCGCCATTAAGAAGGGCAACGCGGATGCGTTCTTCTCCGCCGGCTCGACCGGTGCCATGACCGCCGCTGCCACCGCCTACGTGACGCCGTTTAGGTATCAGGCCGAAGGCAAGAAGCAGCCGGTGCGCCCCTGTCTGACCAATGCACTGCCCAATCGCGCCGGCGGTCTGACGGTGCTGTGCGACATGGGTGCCAACCCCGATGTCGAGGTTGACGATATGGTGCGTTTTGCCCAGATGGGCAGCGCCTATGCCCGCGTCGTCCTGGGCATCGAGCATCCTCGCGTGGGCCTGCTCGCCAACGGCACCGAGGACGAGAAGGGCTCCAACTTTACCAAGGCCTGTTTCCCTGCTATGAAGGCCGCCGTTCCCGGCTTTGTTGGTAACTGCGAGGGCACCGACCTCACCTCAGGTAACTTCGATGTCATCGTTGCCGATGGCATGTCGGGCAATATTGCGCTCAAGGCCACTGAGGGCGCTGCCAAGTTTTTGCTGCAGGAGCTCAAGGGCGCCTTTATGGCCTCGCTCGGCACCAAGATCGCCGCGCTGCTCATTAAAAAGCAGATGCGCGAGATTAAGGCCAAGCTCTCTGGCGACGCCAAGGGCGGCGCGATTCTTCTGGGCCTGCGCGGCGTGGTCCTGATCGGCCATGGTGCCACCTCAGTCGAGGCTGTCAAAAACGGTACGCTCGCGGCGGCCGAAGCCGTGCGCGCCGGGCTGGTCGAGAATGTCGCCAACTCTATGGATGGTATCGTTTTATAAGAGCGAGTTAGAGCGCTGTTATGTGCTTCGCGGTGCACGCCGTGGGGTAGAATCAGAACCGTGTCTTGGTACCGCCCGGGCGGTACCATTCTTTTGGTATTCATGCACTATGAGAGGAAGCGCTATGGACCGCTCCGAAATCTTCGACAAGATCGCCGAGGTCGCTGCTGACGTTCTGGGCGTCGATGTTGCCGAAATTAGCGAGGAGACCACCTTTGACGACCTCGATGCCAACTCGCTCGAGCGCCTGCAGCTGGTTACGGCTATCGAGGACGAGTTCAACCTCGAGATCGATGACGAGACCCTGCTCTCGCTCAACTCTGTCGCCGACGCCGTCGACGCTATCGAAGCTGCCAAGGAGGCCTAAGTCTTGGCTTTATCCGACCGACTTACGCGCGCCCAGGAAATCCTGGGCCACGAGTTCAACAATAAGGTGCTGCTGCGCGCGGCCCTTACGCATCCCTCGGCAGTCGAGGGACAGCCGGTTTCTGCCAGCTATGAGCGCCTTGAGTTCTTGGGCGATTCCATTTTGGGCGCTGTGGTCGCACGCTCCCTGTTTGAGTCCTATCCGGAGTTTGACGAGGGCAAGCTCACGCGCCTGAAGGTGTCGCTTGTCTCGGGCGCTACGCTGTCCGAGGTTTCTCACGAGCTGGGCATCGACGACATCATCATCTTTGGTGCCTCTGAGACCGGTACTGGTGCGCGCGGCCTGCATTCGGCCCTCGAGAACGTCTATGAGTCGCTCGTGGGTGCGCTGTACCTGGATGCCGGCTGGGATGCGGCGGCGGAGTTCATTCACCGTACGCTTAAGCCGCATTTGGCTTCCGAGCGTGCCGAGCATCCTGCGAACCCCAAGTCGTTTTTGCAGGAGTGCGTGCAGGCCGACGGTCACGAGCCCCCAGCGTATAAGCTCGTTGGCTCCGAGGGCCCGGCGCATGCGCCCACCTTTACCGCCGTGGTGTTGATCGATGGTATTCGTCAGGGTCGCGGCTCCGGCTCCTCAAAGAAGGAAGCCGAGGGAGCCGCCGCGCTCGAAGCGCTCGACCGCATGGGTTACACCACCAACGGCGTGATTCTGAACAAGAAGCACGTGTAAGCGAGGAACCGTGTATCTCAAGTCCCTCACGCTCAAAGGGTTCAAGTCGTTTGCCGACCGCGCCCATATGACGTTTGAGCCGGGCCTGACCGTCATCGTCGGTCCCAACGGCTCGGGAAAATCGAACATCTCTGACTCCATCCTGTGGGTTCTGGGCGAGCAGAGCGCCAAGCAGCTGCGCGGCCAGGCCATGGAGGATGTCATCTTCTCGGGCTCGTCGGCTCGCAAGCCGGTGGGTGTCGCCGAGGTCACGCTGGTGCTCGATAACTCGGACCATATGCTGCCCGTCGATTTTGACGAGGTTGCCATCACCCGTCGTATGTATCGCTCGGGCGAAAGCGAGTACCTTATCAACTCGAGTCCGTGCCGCCTGATGGACATTCAGGACATCCTGCACGATTCGGGCCTGGGCAAGGATACGCATTCCATCATCAGCCAGGGCAAGCTCGACGCCATTTTGCAGAGCCGCCCCGAGGAGCGTCGCGCCCTCATCGAGGAGGCCGCCGGCATCTCCAAGCACAAGCGCCGCAAGGAGCGCGCGCTCAAAAAGATTAAGTCGATGGACGAGCACCTGACGCGTGCCCGCGACATCAATAAGGAAATCGCCCGTCAGCTGCGACCGCTGGAGCGTCAGGTCGATCGCGCACGCAAGTACAAAGAGCTGTCCTCTCGCGCGAACGAGCTTACGCAGATGCTGGCCGTCGACGAGCTGCGTTCGCTGCAGTCGCAGTGGAACGATCTGGAGAGCCGCTCCAAGGAAGGTGCCGCCGAGCTGGAGCTTGCGCAGTACCGCATGGGCGAAAAGGAGCGCGAGCTCGAGAAGCTCCAGGTTATGCTCGAGGAAAAAGGCTTGTTTGTGGGCGACCTGGGCGAGCAGCGCCGCCATATGCAAGATGTGGTCGGCCGCATTAACTCCGACATGCGCCTGCTCGAGGAAAAGGGTCACAACATGGTGTCGCGCCTGTCTGATATGCGCGGGCAGATTTCGAGCTCCGAGCATCAGCGTCGTCGCGTGGTCGAGGAGCTTGAGGACGCGCGTGCGCAGCTTGAGGAAGTGACCGGTGCGCATATGCAGGCCCAGGAGGACGTTGACGCCGCTGGTCCTGCCGCCGCTGAGCTCCACGAGCGGCGCGTGGCGCTCGACAATCAGATTTCGCAGCTTACGCGTGAGCATCGCGATGTTCAGCGCGTAGCCGATAACGCCGCGCTCGAGCTCGCCAAGGTGAAGGACTCGCTGAGCAATGCCGAGGTCGAGGACAACATGTATGCCTTGCGCCTGGAGCAGATTGACGAGCAGCTCGAGGAGGTCATGGCCTCGCTCGAGAGCCGTCGTGACCGCGCCGAGGAGCTTGAAGGCGCTCTTGAGGAAGCGCGCCAGGCCCAGGCCGATGCGCGTGAGGCCACCGAGGTCGCCCGTGCAGCCCTGAAGGACTTGCGTAATCGTGAGAGTGAGGCGCGCAACAAGCTGTCCGAGGTGCGCTCGGAGCTTGCCAGCCAAAAGAAACTCGATGCCCGCATGGCCGACAGCTCGCCGCTCGTGAGCCGTCTGGTGGGTGCGCTGGGCGACGATGTCTTGGGTCGTCTGGGCGACGTGCTGGAGGCCCCGCGCGAGCTTGAGGGCCTGGTTGAGCAATTGCTCGCCGGCGATATCGATGCGCTGCTGTTTGATGACGCCGCCACGCTTGAGCGTGCCGGTCGTGCGGCTCTGGACCAAAAGAAGGCCTCGGGCGAGGCATTGCTGGTGGCGCGCGGCGTGAGCGGCTCTACCGCCGCTGAGGGCGCTGCCGGTACCCGCCTGGTTGATCGTCTGTCCGTGCGCGCAGGCTACGGACCCGTCGTCGAGGCGCTGCTCGGCGGCTATTACGTGGTGGACGATCTTTCTGCCGCGCTTTCGGCGCCGGTCGTTGACGGCGTGACTTACGTGACCCCCGATGGCGCCCGCGTCGCCTGCGGCGGCCTGGTGCGTGTGGGGCTTGATGCCGGCGAGGCTTTGGGTGCCTTGGAGCGCAAGCGCCGCATCCGTGAGCTCGAGGGCCTGGAACCCGATCTGGCTGCCATCTTTGAGCATGCTTCGGACCAAGTCGTCGAGGCCAACGTTGCCGTCGAGGAGGCCCGTGCCGCCGAGGGCGATGCCGCCGGTGAGATCGCCCGTCTTGAGGGCGAGCGCCGCTCGCTGCTTTCCGAGATCGGCCGCTTGGAGCAAAGCGCCAACAATGCCGAGGTCGAGCGCGTGCGCATCTCCAAGCGCCGCGAGCAGGCCTCCGAAGCCGTTCGCGCTGCGCGCCCGCGCGTTGACGAGCTCACCCGTTCGCGTGACGAGGCCCGCGCGCAGGCAAGCGATCTGGGCTTGCAGATTTCCGAGGCCAACGACGAACTCGACCGCGTTCGCCGTGACGATTCCGAGGCTGCCGGCAAGCTCGCCGACGCCAAGGTTCGCCTAGCCCAGACGAGCGAACGCCTGCGTTCGCTGAAGGGCCGCGTGCCCGACCTTGAGCATCGTCTTGAGGGCATCGACCGTCGTATCCGCGGAACACGCCAGGCCTCGCGCTCGCTCGAGCTGCTGCGCCTGCGCGTCGATCCCATGCACGAACGCTATTCTGCCCTGTTGGAACGCGCGTCGGATTGGGCAGCGCGCCTGCGTGACCAGGCCTCTCTGGAGGAGGCGGACTCCGCTTCGCTCAAGAAGACCATCGAGGATGCCAAGGCAGAGGTTGCCCGCGCTAAGGAGCGAGTCGATACCGCCTCTGCCACGCAAAACGAGTTCAAGGTCGCACGCGGCAAGCTCGAGGTGCAGGTGGAGGCGGCCATCAAGGCCATCACCGCCGATGGCACCACGGTACTCGAGGAAGCGCTCATGCTTCCCGCGCCCACCGACCGCGACGCCGCCGAGCGCGAGCTCAACCAGCTTGTGCGCCAGATCAACAACCTTGGTTCCGTTAACCAAGTTGCCATGGAGGAGTACGAGCAGCTCAAGCGCCGCGCCGACTACATCGAGGAGCAGCTGGCCGATCTGGAGAGCGCGCGCAAGGCGCTCACCAAGATCACGGTGGCCATTGATCGCAAGATGCGGAAGGCCTTCCTGGTGACGTTTGAGAAGGTCGACGCGAACTTCCGCGAGATCTTCGCCATGCTGTTCCCGGGTGGACAGGCGCATCTGGAGATGACCGGCCCCGAGCACCCGGCTGATACGGGTATCGAGGTCGTGGCGCAGCCGCGCGGCAAGCGCATCACCAAGATGATGCTCATGTCGGGCGGCGAGAAGAGTCTGACGGCGCTCGCCCTGCTCTTTGCCGTGTATCGCACGCGCACGGTGCCGTTCTATGTGCTGGACGAGGTCGAGGCGGCGCTTGATGACGCCAACCTGTCCAAGCTCATCGGCGCGCTCGATGTGTTGCGTTCCGATACGCAGCTCTTGGTTATCTCGCATCAGCGCCGTACTATGGAGGATGCTGACGTCCTCTACGGCGTCTCGATGCAAGCCGACGGCGTCAGTCGCGTCGTCTCGCAAAAACTCGATCGCGAAACCGGAAAGGTCGTGAATGCATAATGGGATTCTTCGATGCTCTCTCGCGCGGACTTGAGCGCAGCCGCGAGGCCCTCAACGAGGTCTTTTACTTTGGCGGCGAGGTCGACGAAGATTTTTGGGAGGACCTAGAGGACACCCTCGTTATGGGTGACATGGGTGCCGAGGTCGCGATCAAGGTGTCCGATGACCTGCGCGAGACGGCCGCCAAGAAAAACCTCAAGACCGCTCCGCAGCTCCGTCGTGCCCTAGCCGAGCAGCTCGAACAGCACTTTGTGCCCATCGAGCGCGATCCGTTCGCCGATACGCCGAGCTGCGTGCTGTTTGTGGGCATTAACGGTGCCGGCAAGACCACGACGGTCGGTAAGATCGCGAGCGCCATGGCTGCCCGCGGCAAGAACGTGGTGATCGGTTCGGCCGACACCTTCCGCGCCGCCGCCATCGAACAGCTCGATGTGTGGGGCCAGCGCGCTGGCGTCCCCGTCATCAAGCGCGACCGCGGCTCCGACCCGGCAAGTGTTTGCTACGACGTGCTCGACGAGGCCGACAAGCGCGGCAGCGACCTGGTGCTTATCGACACTGCCGGTCGTCTGCACACGAGCCCCGAGCTCATGCGCGAGCTTGCCAAGGTGGTCAATGTGACGCGTAAGCGCGCCGCCAATATGGCCGCCGGCGCCATGCCCGTCTCAGTCGTGCTCGTGATCGATGCCGCCACCGGCCAGAACGGTCTGAACCAGGCGCTCGAGTTTAACGAGGCGCTGGGCCTGGACGGTATTATCATGACTAAGCTCGACGGCACGGCTAAGGGCGGTATCGCCATGGCCGTGGCCGAGAAACTCAAGCT